>NZ_AUBW01000003.1 GCF_000429445.1 Algoriphagus terrigena DSM 22685 | reverse complement strand
GAAAGCTTTTCGCCAGACTGTTGTTTAACCGATGGAGTACCGATGCGACTCAAAGAAAAATCAAAGAAATAGACAAGGTCGTAGAGATGTTTAACAGGCATGTTTCCGGAGTGGTCAATGCATTACTCACCAACCTAAACAATGCAATGGCCGAACGCCTAAACGGTAAAATACAGGAACTCAAAACAGTGGGAAAAGGCTATCGAACATTCGCCAACTTTAGAAGCGCTATTTTATTCTTCCATGGAGGCCTAAACTTATATCCTCACTAACTTAAGGGTAGAACCATATTTTTGACCAACGATGGACCATTTTGGACCAATGCTGATGCTGTAGCATGATTTTTTCGTGAAGATTTGTAGAAATGACATCATCTTTTCATAAGTCCGGGTGTATTTCCTGCCGTTTAAACGTTTTTTTGATTGAAAAAATCAGAATTGGGGCAAAAAGCAGGATGTAATTCTAAAAAATGAAAAATTATATTTTATAAATCAGCGCCTTTCCGCTTTGCTGGGATTGACCTGAAACTCAGCCTAACTGTTGGTTTACCGGGCGATGAATAAATTATCAGGATTGATGGTAGGTTTTGGACCATCGATGGTTGTCAGACATAAAAAATAGTTGGGTTGATTGTAAATCACACCCAGCACAGAGAACATGTTCGACTCCCTTCGGGGTCGTGGGAATCGTGTGGTGGTATCCTTCCACGGGTTTTGGTTCGACTTCGCTCACCAACCACACCCGCGGCTATTGGGAAGTTTGACCCCCTATCAGGGGTCGGGAATTGAATCGATGATTTGGGAATAATGACCACGAAGTGGTCGAACCTCTGAATAGCCCTCGGTGAAACCGGGGGAAAAAGGAAATCAAGACGGTGCTTGACAACCCCGAATGGGGTTGAACTTTTTAGAAATGGAATTACAAATTCCGAAAAATAGAACCGTGTAGATACAATCTACACCTAGCGTCAATGGAACCTCAAAGCTGAAAGTTAGTAGACTACGCCGAGGTGGGAACCTCAAAGCAGGAAGGTAGTAGACTACGAAGAATAAAGATTATACTATTCCTAGGTTAAAATTTATTCAAAATTATCTTTAATAAACTGTTCTGTAAAACCTATTAAACTGCCTATTTCTGATTTATCAAAATTACCCCAATCTGCATGAAAAACCCTGTTTCTTAAATCTGTATAATTACCCAAAAGTGTTCCGACACTTTTTTGTATTAAACTTTTGGATTTTAAAGCATTTACGACTTGTGCCATAGATTTTCTATCAACATCTAATCCATTAATTTCTGCAATTCTTTTTAATGAATCCTCCAAAGCTGCACATATTAGCACAGATGATATTTTTAAATCACCATTGCCAAATTGTTCTTTTGAAAACGAAACAAAGTCAGTCAATATTTCTTTTGAGATTTTTTTCTCTATACTTGTTAAAAGCCCATTTTCAATTTCATAAATTAAATTTGATAAAATCCCAATAATTGATTTCAATAAAAGAGCGTCTCTACCATCAACTGACTTGTATTTAATTGTTAATATTTTGTTGTTGACTAATAATAATTCTTTTAAATGTGATGAATTTTTCCCATAAACATTATCTAATACTGAAATAGTTCCGTAATAAATCTCCATTGATTCATCATGGAATTTAAGGTCTGAAAAAGCCCCTAAATTGAATTCACTTTCATTCTTCTTTAATTTCTCAAAATGAACTTTTGCCTTTTCTTGTAAAAATTCAACTCTTTTCTTTAATGCTTCCATATCCTATAAGTTATAATAACCCCACCCCATCAATCTCCTTCATCACTCTATCCGTCTCGGTCAATGCCTTGATGATCCGCTGATAATGCATGATGTCTTCGAAATCCAGGATTCGGCCTTTGCGGTCTTTGAGCCATTTTTGGGCGGGTTGGTAGCCGCCGATGTAGAAGTTCCAGGCAATCTCGGGTACGAAGTCAAAGTGTTGGTCGGAGTTGATGTAGACTCTGCCATCTTCAAACCTGATCTTCTCCACCTCATTCTCCCCACCCACAGGATATTGGGTCATGAACTGAGCCAGTGTGGGGCTTTCCATCAGGTGAAGCTGTCGGAGTTCTCCGCCCAATTCCACCAACTTCCAAAACTGCCCAGCATCCGTCGGATAGGGCACTCTTGGGAAGTCGATCTTCAAAAACTCCTTGTATGTTTCTCTGTAACTTGGACTATGCAGCACGGCATAGATGTAGTCCAACAAATCTATCGGCGCAAAGGTCTGCCGATAGGCTGGCATCACTTCTCCACTTTCCGCAAAACAAACTTCTCCTCCTTTTTTACCCTGAGCAGAGTCGAAGGGCTCAGGAACAAAGGTCAACCCCAAGCCCTTCGCAATCTGATCCACGATTTCCAGATTCAGATTGGGGGTGCGGGTCGCGGCCGAACCTAAACTCAACTGACCGGAAGATTCGGGGTAGAGATAGAGGGGGAAAACTACACCACCTTCTTTTGTCCTATTGGAAATAAAGCACTGTTCAGAAATAATATTCGAAATAAAAATATGATCAAATGGTAAAGAAGCCAGTTGCCGGGTACTAATAAGTCCTAAATTATCCCTCTCGAATTGATTTCTAATTTTATTTTGAGGATAAGAAACAAAAGCTCTAGAATTTCCAGAAATAAAAGTTTGGCGCTCATCAAATGGTCGATAAGCAATTTTTTTTATAAAATCATTATTGTGATTTTGTGCGTCAGAAATTGCATTAGAAAGCTTCCAATCTCTACTATCATCCTTAACTTTATATTTCTGCTTTAATTCCTTTTCATTTAATTGTCTAAAATCGCTAATTGTATTTAATATTTCTTTTCTAGTAAAGGCAATTGAAATTGAATCATTTTTTGTTAATACTCCGATTGAAGAAATTTGAAACAACTCTCTAAGAGAAAAATTTTGATAATAAATTTCTTTTAAATTATAATCTGTCTCTACAAAATAGTATTCAGGACCTGAATATTTAATTTCTTTAAAGGATGAAGAAAGTAAATTGTTTTCAGCCAAGTATTCATACTTAAACTCTCTTTTTCCAAAAAGATCAAGTTTAAATACTTTCCCTAGTTCTGTGTCTTTTTTGTTTCTGGTTTTTATAAAAAAATTTATTGATACACCTTGCATTATATCAAAAACATTTTCGTCTTTTTGACCATCCAAAGTTTGCTCATTTTTCTTTGAATTCCCATGAAGATCAATCGTATAGATTTTATCAAAGGTCTTTAATAGATTCCAGCGCATACCGCGAAAAGTGGGATTATCTAAAAAGCCATGAGGATTAATAAATGCTAGAACACCACTTCCATTTTTCTCAATAAAGTGCTGACCATATCGGATAAACTTGACATAGTCATCATTGATGAACTTTGAATTTTGTTCCTTGAGCTTTTCCTTTCCTCCGGGTTCTTTTTTGTAATCCTCCATCAGATTCATAATCCATTCTCCTTTGTTGGAGCTTTCACCCGAATACGGCGGATTCCCCGCCACAATCATCACAGGCGCATCGCGTTTGATCTGATTGGCTTCGGAAGCTTCGGCAGATAGCCAGTTGGCAAAGAGGGTTCCGGTGTCCTTGTGGTATTCCTCCAGAGAATTGGTCAGGTAGATGCGGAATCGTTGATTTTTGGTTCCGGTATAGCCGGTTTGCTTGAGCAGCAGATCCAGTTTCAGATGCGCCATGGCATAGGAAGCCATCAGCAGTTCGAAGCCGTTGATGCGGGGAAGCAGGTGATTTTCTACATAGCTGTTCCAGAGTCCTTGCTGCCCCTTCATCTTGTCATAGATCTGCTGGATCGCCTCCGCCACAAAGGTGCCCGTGCCTGTGGCCGGATCGAGGAATTGCACCCGGTGCACTTCCTGTTCGATCTCCCGCATACCGCCCTTGAAGCGCTGATCATGCGTGGGAATGGGGATTTTGATCTTGGTCTTGGAGGTATCGGCCAAGCCCATCGGCAAGCCAAACTCGGTGACCAAGATTTCGTCCACCGCCCGGATGATAAAGTTCACCACGGGATGGGGCGTGTACCAGACCCCCCGCTGCTTGCGAAGCTTGGGATCGTATTGGGTCAGGAAGTCCTCGTAGAAGTGGATGATGGGATCCTCCATCTTGGTGGCCTTGCCAAAATTCTTAAGGATCGCTTCCAAATCTGTAGCCCGAAAGATATCTGCCAGCGCATCCACGATCCAAGTGATCCGGGCATCGAGATCATAGCCTGCGATGTACTGGAAGAGCTTTCGCAGGAAAGGATTGGACTTGGGGATCAGGTCGGCCGCTTCCTGTCGGCTAAAGGTATCCAAAGAGGTATCGTAACGTCTCGCCGCAAACATCCCGTAGGCGATGGTCTGTGCATAGACATCGGAAAACTGCTTGGGCGTGATGTCGTGGATGAGGATTTCCTTGAAAGCGTTCATCTGATCCTTCAGGGTAGAATTGTCCTGATGCTCCTCGTCGCTTTCGAGAGCGGCTTGGATCACATTGGCGAGAAGCCGCGCCTTGCCAGCCATCATCTCGGCGAGCTTTTTGGAGCTCTTGATTGTCTGCCCGAGGTGCGTGGTAAACTCTTTGATCAGCAGTTCGAAAGCCGGGTAATTATGCGGAAGGGGAAGGATTTTGCCTTGGTCGATGGTGCCGATGCGAACGGAAGAAGCGAATTCCCCATTACGGAAATAGACGAATTCGAGGTAATCGGTAAAGATCAGGTTGTCCAGCGAGCCTTTGTATCGGTCAAACTGCTCCTTGTTACCGTTCTTTTTCACCCCATGCAAATCCGAATCGCCGATATCCTTGGCCTCGATGTAACCGACGGGGATTTCTTTTTTATTCGTCAGGATGTAATCCGGTGCACCGCAGGCTTGGCGCTTGGGTTCGTTGGTGGCGCTGATGCCGGGAGCGAGGGATTCGAGGAGATTTTGGAGATCGCCCCGAAAGGTGTGTTCGGTGGCATTGCCAAGGCGAAAGCGGGAATTGAGGGCGACGAGGTATTCGGCTGTGGTCATGAAAGGAATCGGTGGTATTTGGGCTGGAAGTGAGTGGGGACCTGGCTGCCGCCAGGCAGGCACTCAATCGGCAATATGATAATCTCAATCCCTAAAGATATCAGTTTGCCTGAAAACGAAAAGTAATTTCTTTGAGTCAACGGAGAACGGATAGGATTAAATAAGTGACCGTTTTGCGATCGACCAGTCGCACTCTCGGAGCAAGTTGGCATCCTGTAAAAGCAAAAATCCGCGCCCAAAAAGCCTACGAAACGAAGATCACGATCGAGCGCCCTTCGACCGAAACGTGCGACTCGGCAAACTCCGGCCCACTGCCCCATTCATAGATATCCGCCGGCGCGGCCTTGCCGGTATCCACCCAAACCCGCCACGTTTTGCCGGACTGGCTGATTTGAGGCACTTCAAACTCCAATGTCCCGAAGTAAGCATTGATCATGATGTGCATCGAGGTCTTTTGGCTGAGAGACTCCACGCTGAAAGCGATGGCATGCGACTGATCCGACCAGTCTGTTGCGTTCAGTTTCACTCCGTGATACGTGATCTGGCCTTTGTCCAGCAGCTCTTTCAGGCTCATGGAGTTTTCCACCTGGCTGGCGTCGCGCTTAAGCCGCTGGGCGGTCATTATCTTTACAAATCGAAAGAGTCCCTGATTCTTGGCGACCAGATCCCAGTCAAACCAGCTCAGTTCATTGTCCTGACAGTAGGGATTGTTGTTGCCGAGCTGAGTGCGTTTGACCTCATCCCCCATGAAGAGCATCGGCGTCCCCACGGCCAGCAAGACCGTGGCGAAGAAGTTGCGCATCTGCTTTTCCCTCAAAAATTCCGTCCCAGGATCACTGCTCGGCCCCTCCACTCCGCAGTTCCAGCTTAGATTGTCATTCGCTCCGTCTCGGTTTCCTTCTCCGTTGAGCTCGTTGTGCTTGTGTTCATAGGCCACCAGGTCGTAGAGCGTAAATCCATCGTGGCAGGTCACAAAGTTGATGCTTTGCTCCGGCTCCCGCTCCTGATGCCCGAAGATATCCGGGCTGCCGATCATTCGGCTGATGAAGGATTTGATCTTCCCGTTGTCACCTTTGATGAAACTTCTGACATCATCCCGGAATCTACCGTTCCACTCCTTCCAACTGTCTCCGACAAAAGTCCCCACCTGATACAGCCCAGCCGCATCCCAAGCCTCGGCGATGAGCTTGGTGCCCGCCAAGACCGGATCGGACTCGATGTCCCAGAGAATCGGCGGATTTTCGATCAGTCGCCCCTTGCCATCCCGCGACAGGATCGAGGCCAGATCAAAGCGAAAGCCGTCCACATGCATGTGTTTCACCCAAAACCGCAGGCTGTCCAGGATCATCCGCCGGACGATGGGATTGTTTGCATTGAGGCTGTTGCCGCAGCCGGAGTAGTTGCTGTACTTGGCCTTGTCGGCTTCGAGCGAGTAATACATCAGGTTGTCTATGCCTCTAAAGGAATAAGTCGGCCCGTCCTCGCCGCCCTCCGCGGTATGATTGTAGACCACATCCAGGATCACTTCAATTCCCGCCTTGTGTAGCGCTTTGACCAGATTCCGAAACTCATCCATGGCTGCGATGGGGTCTTTCTTGCTGGAGAATCCCTCGTGAACCGAAAAGAACGAGACGGGATTGTAGCCCCAGTAATTGATCCTTCCGTCGCTGGTCTTTGGGTCAAACTGAAACACCGGCATCAGCTCCACCGCGGTAATGCCGAGCTCCAGGAGATAGGGGATTTTTTCGATCATCCCGGCATAGGTGCCGCGGACGGCTTCAGATACACCGGAATTGGGATTTTTGGTGAAACCGGCCACATGCATCTCATAGATGATGGTCTGGGAGAAAGGTCGCGCGAGTGGCAGATCTCCCTCCCAGTCGTAGGCGTCCGGATCTACGACCACAGATTTAGGGCAGGAGTCGGAAAAGACCACGCTCCTTGCATATGGATCGAGCAAGATCTTCTCCGGATCGAAGCGCAGCCCCTGGGCCGGATCATGCGGACCCAAAACCCGGTAACCGTACAGCTGACCCGGTTGGATACCCGGTACAAATACGTGCCAATAATGATAGGTACGGTTGACTCTGGGATCCAAACTGATCACTGAAGCAGGCTCTTGATCTTCTCTTGAGTCAAAAAACAACAGTTCCACTCCTGTGGCATGTTTGGAGAAAAGCGAAAAGTTGACGCCTTCCCTTGAATAGAAAGATCCAATGGGAAAACTGTGTCCTGGCTGAGTCGAGTCCATCTTAATACTACCTTTGCTACAAGGTAAACCCGCTCCTATGCCCTATCTCTGATAAAAGTCAGGAAGAAAGATGAAAAAGGCTGTCTCATAGATACCGAGTGTCACATTGAGCGCCTGCCTGCGGTACGCAGGAAGTCGAAATATAATCCAGCTCCTTGGAAATGGCCTTCGACTCCGCTCAGGCTGACACGTAAGCTCTTTGGAGACATCCTCTGGTCTTACTCGGATCTTCCCGGATGATACCTTTTCGCCACCCGTTTCTCTACATCTGATTTGTAAAAAGCCACGTCCTTAAACTTGACATCCGCATAGCGCTGGGCCTGGTCAAAGAAGTGCGGAGAACTTGGGTCTGCACTTTGGCCACCAGCCAGGATCGTCTTTGCTTTCACCCGATCTCCAAACTCCACCACTGCGACAAAGCTGTTGCCGCGATAGCCATAGAGTCTTTTGGTGTTTTCTCCGGCTCTTGCGCCGTAGGCGGCCAGTGCGCCCCAGTTGCCGGAAGCCAAGCCGATCGGCACAAAAGGCTTGTCATCGTCAAAACCAGCGTCAATCGCGCCGCTCAGTCTCTGAAAGCGGTTGATCTCACCCCAAGGCGTATTCCAAGTCCCGAAATCAGCGTTCATCTGTGCGATCGTCTTCTCGAAAACTGCCTGGATTTCCGCTGCTGTGGGAACCTTAGCGGTTGGCATTGGATTCACAAACCGGTTCATGCTGCGGAACTCGCGTTGATAGTTTTCCCCATAGAAATGCGCCACGGACATCGCCACGGATTCTTTCGAAGTGCGGTAATCCCAGCCTTTCAAAAGCTCCAACACCTGCTTTTGCTCCGCGTTCCCGCCATCTTTTACAGCGGCAAGCAGTTCGGGGATCAGGTATTCAAAGGCCGGCAGATACGGATCATACGCCAACTGAAGGAAGCTGTCCAGAGTCAGCTTTTCCACTTGCTCCAAGACTTTCACCGCATGGACGGCACGAAAGTTCTCTGCATCTGGCGCCATATAGGCCGGGTAATCTTCTTTTTTGGGGCTGAACTCGGCCGCAGCTGTGAACGGGGTAGAGTTACAGTTTTGTATCCAGCCATTTCCGGGATTCAGGATCAGGATGCTTTCGTCCACCGTGTGAAGTCCCTGCCAATCGGTCGCGGGATTGCTGCCGTCTACCGGCTTGGAGAAGTCAAATTCAGGATTCCGTTTGGGGATAAAATTGCCGTGAAAGTAGCCGATGTTCCCTTCAGCATCCGCGAAAACCGTGTTGTTGGACGAGTTGGTGCGGATGTCCATCATCTTTTTGAACTCCGCGTAGTTGGCCAGCTTGGTGCGCGTATAGCTCTGGGACAGTGCATTGACCGGATCCCAGTTGATCTTGGTCGCCACCCACTTTGCGCCGGTCTTGTGGGTGATCGGCCCGTGATGGGTTCGGTAAAAGGTGAACTCTTTCTCCTTCAACCCCTCTCCGTCTTTGTACTTCAGGGTCACTTTCTGTTGGTCCACATCGCGCATCTCCTCACCGTATTGGTATTGGATCTTGTCGCCAGACTCGACAATCTCCTCTTCAAACTCATCTCTGAAATCCACAAAAGTCGAGGTGTGAATCCACCCTGTTTTCTCATTGAATCCCTGATACACAAAAAACTGACCCCACGTTACCGCACCGTAGACGTTCAGACCTTCCTCGCTCACGACGTGGACTTCCGGGCGGAAATAAAAGGAAGTATGCGGATTGATCAGAAGCATGGCGTTGCCCGATTCGGAAAGACTTGGAGCGATAGCAATGCCGTTGGAACCCTGCGGTTCGGCCAGAATGTCGTCCGTTTCACTCCAAGCCAAAGCCGAATCCTGCTCGTAAAAGGCCTGCAATCGCTCGGTGGAGATGCTCTCGATATCCCCGCCGATCGAACCTTCCGAAAAGAACATCGGCATCCAAGGCTCGTAGTGCGTGATCACCTGCGGCTTGACTTCCGGGTGCGTGTGTAGGTAGTAGTTGACACCATCGGCAAAGGCCACACAAAGCGTCTTGAGCCAGTCGGGTGCGGTGCCGTAGGCGGCTTTGGCCTCCGCTTCGGTCATGTAGAGATTTGCCCGGAGATCGGAATAGAGCGCCTCCTCCCCTTCCAACTCAGCCAGTCGGCCAATGGCCCAGACGTAGTTTCGCTCGACTCTGCGAAAATCATCCTCGCACTGCGCGTACAGCAGTCCAAAGACAGCATCCGCATCGCTTTTGCCATAGATATGAGGTACACCAAAGTCGTCCCGCAGGATTTCGACGCGCTCAGCGTGCGCTTCCCAACGACTGAGTTCTTCCGAGGTGTCTTTTTCGGCTTGGCAGGAGAAAAAGGCGATACAGCAAACGAAAAGCGTGAGTCTTTGAAGCATGAGAGTCGGGTAATGGATGGTGGTCTTCCGAAAATAGGGGTTTTCAAAAGCGAGAGCAAAAGATTTCTTACCGGTGGTCTTGATAGAAATTCTTTGGAAAAGTTGCCTTGAGCCACAGGACCAACTCATCAGGGATCGCCCGACTTTCTTCATACCCTTTTTGCAACTTCTCGACTTGCTCCACCGAGCTTGCGCCGATGACCAATGACGAAACTGCTCTTTCGCTCAGCCCAAAGCGGATCAAGATCGCTTCCGGGGAAAAGCGTGAATCCTGGATTTCGGCCTTGATCTCGGAGACTTTTTCCTTCGGAAAATCTAAAAAGCTCGCGGCTGGCTTGTCGATCAAGATTCCTCTGGCCAGGCTGCCCCGAACCAACACACGTGTCGCGGTCTCTTGCAACATTGGAAAAACCGTTTCCTCGGGACGGCGGTCCAGGGGACTGTATTGCATCATGATGGTGACCGGAGGAATCATGGCCATGACCTTCCGGATCACATTCGGCCGAATCGACGAAATCCCAAACGCCCGGATCTTCCCCTGGCTTTTCAACAACTCAAACGCCTCGAGCGTCTCCTCCCAGGGATCTTCCAGCGTCCCGCCATGGAGCTGATAGAGGTCGATGTAATCCGTCTGAAGACGTTTTAGACTTTCCTCCACGGCCTTCAGGATGTATTCTTTTCGCGGATTCCACGACCAGGACTTCCCATCCGGATTCCATTGGTTTCCTACCTTGGTAGCCAAGACGAGACTGGAACGCTTGGATCTGAGTGCTTTGCCGATGTTCTCCTCATTTTTTCCTTGTTGATACAGATCAGCTGTGTCAAAAAAAGTGATCCCGGAGTCGATGGCGCTTTGGAGGATTTCTTCTGCTTCCGCATAGGGTTCGGGCAGAGACATGCAACCCAAAGCGATCTGCGGTAAGCGAAGAGTTACTGAATCTGAAGAATTGGACATTGTATTTTGGTTAAAGTTTCTCCGGACTTGAATTCAATTTGTTAATACTTAAATCTGGGTTCGTCTGGCTAATTTCCGTTTCAATTTTGAAACCACACTAAAGTATTTCTGCTATTATCTCTATTTTTGGCGTGCCATTAAACCTATAAACATGAAAAAAATAGCCGTTTTCACCTCTGGTGGGGATTCTCCCGGAATGAACGCCTGCATCCGTGCGGTGGTCAGAACCGGAATATTCAGAGGACTCGAAGTCTACGGAATCAACCGGGGATACGAAGGGATGATCGAAGGAGATATCTTCCTCATGAATTCCCACTCGGTCAGCAATATTGTCCAGCGTGGGGGCACCATGCTTAAGTCGGCCAGATCAAGCGAGTTTCGGACTCCCGAGGGGAGAAAGACCGCCTATGAGCAACTTTCCGCCCTTGGAATCGAGGGTTTGGTGGCTATCGGAGGTGACGGGACTTTCACCGGAGCAAAAATATTCTTTGAGGAATATGGCATCCCGACAATTGGTTGCCCCGGCACAATCGACAACGACATCTATGGCACCGACTACACGATCGGATTTGACACTGCCGTAAATACTGCGCTGGAAGCTATCGACAAGATCAGAGATACCGCTGCGGCGCATGACCGGATATTCTTTGTGGAAGTGATGGGCCGGGATGCCGGATTCATCGCCGTCGAATCAGGAATCGGAGGCGGAGCCGAATTTGTCATGGTACCGGAGACCCAGACAGACCTGAACATGGTCGTCAATACCCTCAAAAGTCACCGCGAATTCAGATCTTCCAGCATCATCGTGGTCGCTGAAGGAGACGACTTGGGAAATGCCGACCACATCATGGCGATAGTGAAGGAAAAAATCCAAGACCCAACGAGGGAATTTAAAGTAACTACGCTCGGTCATATCCAGCGCGGAGGCAGCCCTACGGCCCGCGACCGTGTGTTGGGCAGTCGCTGCGGAATGGGCGCGGTGGACGGGCTCATCGCCGGCAAGACAAACTGTATGTCCGGCTTAATGAACAACGAACTGGTCTATACGCCCTTTGCTGACTGCATTGGCAAGCACAAACCACTCCACCCCGACCACCTTGCTTTGATGGAAATCTTAAATATTTGATATGGGATTTATTCCATTGTTTATCACTCTGGGCGGCGCCTGCATACTTTTTTTTCTCACTGTGAAAAACAGCATGCAGCGCAAGCTCAATCTACAGCGTGAGCTGGTTTCAAAACTAGGATTGAATCACCCTGAGCTGGGTTTGATCTTGGGCGAGATCACCGATCCGGATACCGTACTTGACCGCTTAAAAAAGTCGAATCCGGAGAGTAAGATCTCCAAGAAAAGTCTGGAGATCGTCCGCCAGATGAAAGTCAACCAACATCAGTACAACTCCCTGATCAAAAAAGCGCCCTACAATTGGGTGGCCACCATGAGCGGCTTTCAGGCGATCTGAGTGTCGATCCAGTTCAGGATTGCGCCGACCTGGTCAGGGTGAAACCAGCGGATCTCCGGGTCCCGGCGAAACCAGGTAAGTTGACGTTTGGCATACCGTCGGGAGTTTCGTTTTAGGAGTCGGACGGCTTCCTCTTTGTCGTAGTTGCCCTCCAGATATCCGAAAATCTCCGAATAGCCGACTGTCTGCATGGCATTCAGGTGCCGTTTGCCAAAGAGCGCGTCCGCCTCGTCAAACAGGCCTGCAGCGATCATCTGATCCATCCGCGCGTCGATCCGCTGATACAGCTCTTCCCGGTCTCTCTCCAGCCCGATCTTGATGATTTTGAAGGGACGCTCCGCCTGCTTTTTCACCCGAAAACTGCTGAATTTCTTTCCCGTGCCGAGATAAACTTCCAGCGCGCGCATCAATCGTTGGGGATTTTGGCGGTCCACTTGACTGTAATATTCAGGATCAGCGTCAGCGATTTGCGACTGAAGCCACGCGAGTCCCTTTTCCTCAAATTCCCCGATAATCTTTGTCCGGATCGTAGGATCCACGTCTGGCATTTCGTCAAATCCTTTGGCAATCGCATCCGCAAAAAGTCCTGAGCCTCCCGTCATGATCGCGACTGAATTGAATTTGAAGATCTCGTCCAAGATCTCCAAGGCGTCTTTTTCAAACTGCTTCACATCGTAGTCCTCTTCGATGGAGCGGGTATTGATCAGGTGATGCGGGACCTGCAGGAGCTCCTCTTCTGTGGGTTTGGCTGTACCGAGATTCATCTCCCGATAAAATTGCCTGCTGTCGCAAGACACAATTTCGGTGTCAAATTTTTTGGCTAGCTTTAGACAAAGGTCGGTTTTACCTACCGCCGTGGGCCCAATTACCAGAATAAGAACTTTTTCCTCCGCCAAAGTTTTCAAATTTTGATCCACCAAAAATCCACTATCTGACCATTAAAAATCAATCATAAGCAGATGAAAAGCAAAAGAGTATTGATTGTAGATGATAATGACCTGAACAGGAAGCTGTTTGAAAATCTGATCGGGCAACTTTTTTCTGTTGAATCCGCCAAAAACGGGCTGGAGGCGGTAGAACTGGCAAAGGCGATGGATTTTAACCTAATCCTGATGGATATCCAGATGCCCCTGATGGATGGCATCACCGCGATGAAGAAAATCCGGCAGGAAACCAATCTCACCTGTCCGATCCTGGCGGTCACAGCCTATGCAGAGGAATCTGATCGGGAGAGCTTTTTGGAGCAGGGATTTGATGATTTTGTCACCAAACCAATCCGGCCGAAGGATTTCATCCAACTGGTACAGGGCTATCTAAAAGGTCAATCCGGGACGATAAAGTCACCCGAAGCCCCGCAAGAAGAGGCTCTGGTCATGGATAAGAAGATCCTGACGCAACTTCTCAAATACAACTCCGAGCAGGCGATTCAAAAAGTTTTCGCCGAATTTCTCACGGAATGCGAAGAAACAGAAGAGCTGATCGACAGTTTTGATGAGAACTCTCCCATCGAGGTCTTACTGGGAAAAATCCACATCCTGAAAGGAAATTCGGGGACGCTGGGTGCGATGCGTGTCTACCAACACGCCGCTAAGGCCGAAGAATACGGAAGAAGCGGTAAAACCGGAGAATTCTGCAAAGAAATCAAAAAACTGAGAAATGAAATGGGGCAATTCCGTGATTTTTTCCACCAAGAGCCTATTTTTGGTTTATGAGCGACGCTAAAAAAATCCTCGTTGGAGAGGACAGTTCCATCATCATCAACCTGACCAAAAATGTCCTGGCATTTGAGAATTATCAAATGAAAGCGGCCAGAAATGGGAAACAGGTTCTTGAACTGCTGGAAAAGGAAAAATTTGACCTGATCCTGATGGACATCAGTATGCCGGTCATGGATGGAATGGAATGTACCCGACAAATCCGAGCGCTGGCCGACGAATCGATCAGCAAACTCCCGATCATTGCCATCAGCGGCAATATCAACAACTACACTCCGGAGGAATTTCGCAGATTTGGGTTTGATGATTTCATCCAGAAACCGCTCGACTACGATAAAGTCCTAGCCACTGTCAAAAAATTCCTGAGCTGATGGCGATCAAGTACACCAAGCATTTTTTGGACAAGATGGAAAATCTCTTTTCCGCCTCGGACTACATCCTGAGGTATGAAAAGGGGAACTTCAAATCCGGCTATTGTGTACTTAACGAGACCAAAATCGTCATTGTCAACAAATACTTTCCCCTGGAAGGAAAGATCAATGCGCTGATTGACATCATCAATGAGCTGAATTTCGATCCCAAGGATTTCAAAGAGAAAGCCAACCAAGACTTCTTGAACGACCTCCGCCAAACCTCGCTGAAATTTTGAAAGTCAATTTTCTAGGAACCGGTACCTCTCAGGGAGTTCCCGTGATCGGCTGCGATTGCGAGGTTTGTAAGTCGCTGGATTTTAGAAACAAGAGGTTTCGGACCTCGATTCATGTAGAAGCCGAGGGCGTATCGCTGGTCGTCGATACGGGGCCCGACTTCCGGATGCAAATGCTTCGCGCCGGGGTCCAGCGGCTCGATGCGATCCTTTTCACCCACGAGCACAAGGACCATACTGCCGGCCTGGATGATATCCGTCCGTTTAATTTCATGCAACAAACGGATATCCCGATCTTTGCTGCCAGGAATGTACTCGATCAAGTCCAGCGTGAATATGCCTACATCTTCAGCTCAAAAAAATACCCTGGTGTGCCTCAGGTTGAGCCGGTGGAGATTACCGAAAATCCCTTCAACGTGAAGGGGCTGGATGTGACTCCAATCCCCGTCTTGCATTACAAGCTACCGGTGTTTGGGTTTCGGATAGGTGATTTCAGCTACATCACCGACGCCAATCACATCCCCGAAGAATCGATGAAGTTACTCGAAGGCACAGAGGTTCTTGTGCTGAACGCGCTTCAGATTACTCCCCATATTTCTCATTTCACACTGGATGAAGCCATAGCCGTGGCCAAAAAAATAGGTGCCAGACGTACCTATTTCACCCATATTTCCCACCGTCTGGGCCTTCACGATGCGGTTGACAAACAAATCCCGGAGGGGATGGCCTTGGCCTACGATGGGCTGGAGTTAACTTTGGCCTGATGCACCTCAATTACCATTTTCTCAAGTACCTCACCCCTGCCCTGAATGACAGGCTGGCGGGAAACCAATTCGTCGCCTGTTTTTCACAAAACAAGGATGAATTAATACTAGAGACGGATGGTGCCGACGGAAGTCTATTTATCCGAGCACATTTGCTTCCTCCTCAGGTTTATCTGAGTTTCCCGGCGGATTTTCACCGAGCCAAGCGCAACAGCATCGACCTATTTCCTGAACTGATCGGCGAGGTCATCCTGAAATGCGCGGTTTTCAGCTTTGAGCGGGCCTTTTATTTCGATCTGCAATCAGGGAAAAAACTGGTCTTCAAGCTCCATGGCAACCGAAGCAATGTGCTTTTGTACCAAGATAAGGCTGCGGCTCCCTCCCTACTCTTCCGAAATGAAATCAAAGAAGACCGGGATCTGGACTGGAGAAGTTTGGAAAAGCCGTTGGATCTGAGCCAAGAGCGATTCATCGAATTGGAGGGAAATGCTTCTCAATTTCTGCCGACTTTGGGGGCCATCCCGCGCGCCTGGCTAAAGGAACGGGGCTATCCAGAGGCTTCAATAGAAACGAAATGGGCGCTGATGCAGGACTTGCTGGATCTATTGGATGCCCCTCTTTTTGCTTTGGCAGAAAAGCAGGGAGAAGTCCACTTGAGTCTTTTGCCTGAAATCCACCCGATCAAGACACTTTCCGATCCCATCCAAGCGACCAATGAGCTTTTTTATGCAGCTTTGGTCAAGGGAAACTTTGAAAAAGAAAAGAACGGCCTGCTTAAAAGCTATCAGGATCAGCTAAAAAAGACCGATTCCTACATCTTGAAATCCAGCGCGAAGTTGGACGAACTTAGAAATTCAGCTTCACCGAGCCAACTGGCTGACGTGATCATGGCGAACCTGCATGAGTTTCAAGATGGAAAACAGGAAGCCGAGCTTTTGGATTTTTACACGGGAAATACTGTCAAAGTCACACTGAAACACAACCAGAAGCCCCAGCAACTGGCCGAATCGCTCTACCGAAAATCCAAAAACCGACAGATCGAGCTGGATCAAATCGCCAAGACCATCGCATCCAAGCTCAATCTCAAGGCCGAGCTGGAACAAAAAATCAGCGCGATCGAGGCTATTGGCGAATTCAGAGGCCTTAAGAACTATCAAAAGACCAACAAAGAGGACAAGGCAATCACCAAAGAAGCCAGCGGTTTGCCGTTCAAAGTTTTCGAATTTGAAGGCTTCACCATCTGGGTCGGAAAGTCAGCCAAAGACAACGACGAGATGCTCCGGGGATTTGCCCACAAAGACGATCTCTGGCTGCATGCCAGACAGGTTCCCGGTTCCCACGTTCTAATCCGCATGAAAGGAATCTCGGTTTTGCCCAATTCCGTATTGGAGCGTGCTGCGGGTTTGGCGGCTTTCTACTCCAAATTAAAGACCGATTCCCTGGCCCCGGTCATCTATACCCAGGCGAAATTTGTACGGAAAGTCAAGGGGTCAGCGCCGGGTTCGGTGATGGTAGATCGGGAAAAAGTGATCTTGGTGCCGCCTGTAGGCCCAGACGAAGAAACCTCCGCCAGAAAATCGTAGGCCTACCCGGTTCGGTTACTATTATTTCAAATCGAATCCGCGAACTCACAACGAGTACAAAAGAAAAAGACTGACCCTTTTTTTGGGCCAGTCTTTCACGACAATTCTTGGCAGAATGTGCTTACAAAGTCGGAAGCAAGACGCCGTCGATGACATGTACGACACCATTCTCCACTGCTACGTCCGCAGCCACCACACGATAGGTATTGCCGCCGGCATCGGTCACAGTCACTTCGCTTCCAGTACGGACGACGGTCAGCTCTTCGCCGCTTAAGGTCGGAACAGTTTGACTACCTTCCTGTAGATCAAAAGAGAATGCGACTGCCGGAACGACGTGAAAACCGAGGACTTTCTGGACACCTTCCGCACCAATCGCTCCGATCAGTTCTTGCAGCGAACTGACATTGAGTTCCGCCAAGAGTGCCACAAACGCAGCATTCGTAGGCGCGAAGACTGTAACAGCCTCTGCATCCAGAAGCGTCTGCCCTACGCCGGCAGCATTCACAGCGTCAAGCAGTACAGTGAGGTTCGCCGCAGTAGCCGCTTCTACGATCGTGGGAAGATCCAGCTCCGGTAGAAGGACGCCGTCGATCACATGTACCACGCCATTGTCGATAGCGACATCTGCTGCTATCACATTTACTGTATTTCCCGTTGCGTCGGTCACCGTCACCCCCGAACCACTCACATTGACAGTCAGATCTTGTCCGGCCAGCGTGGTAAACGTGTTTGTTGCCGAGAGGTCCTTTGAAAACGCAACGGCAGGAACGACATGAAATCCGAGGACCGTCTGCAGATTTTCCTCTCCGCCGATCTTGGTCACGAGCTGAGATAGGTCATCGACACCAAAAGCATCCAATGCAGCCTCAAAGGCGCCATTGGAAGGAGCAAAAACAGTAATCGCTGCTTCGGACTGCAGGGCGGCGCCCAATCCCGGAACGGCGTCCACTGCACTTAGTAGCGTGGTCAAACCCGCATCAGTGGCGGCTTCTGTCAAAGACGGATTGTCCACTGGCATTTCATCTGAGTCATCGCATGACACAAATGCGAACAGCAATGACATAGTAAGAAGGATTTTGGTAGGTTTTATCATGGGTATTAGTAAGTTTTGTTTAACATTTAAATCTTTTTGTTAAACATTTTGTTTAGATAAAGCCAAAAAAAAATGGAGAATTTTTACATCCTCCATTTTTTTCGTTGTTATGAGACCCTACTTTTTACTCCACCACGTGGATTTTAAGCATGTTGGTTCTACCCTTTTCCTTCAATGGCATGCTTGCCGTATTGATGATGATATCTCCCGAAAGGACGTGTTTGTCATTTTTCAGGGTGTTTTCGATGTCTTCAAAAGTCGCATCCGTTGACACCTGGCTGCTGTAGTGGTACGCTCTCACTCCCCACACCAACGCCATCTGCGTCAAGAGTTTTTGATTGCTTGTAAACACAAAGATGTTTGCAAGCGGACGGTGAGAAGCCAATCTAAATCCGGTGAAGCCGGAATAGGTAATACCTACAATCGCCTTTGCTTTCACATTTCTGGAAAGTCTGGCGGCCATCAGGATCAAGTTGTCGCTGAGGAAAGTTTCTTCCTCCTCAGGGATTTTGTAGAGGTTATGGTAGATCTCAGCATTTACTTCCAGATACATGATGATGCTGGTCATGGCTTTGACTGCATTTACCGGATATTTACCGGAGGCAGTTTCGGCAGATAGCATCACGGCATCAGCTCCATCCAGCACTGCATTTGCCACGTCATTGGTTTCAGCGCGGGTTGGGCGTGGGTTTTGGATCATGCTTTCCATCATTTGCGTAGCAATGATGACAGGCTTGCAGGCCAGTTTGCACTTTTCCACCATCTTCTTCTGCCACAGCGGGACAATCTCCATCGGAACTTCCACTCCCAAGTCGCCACGGGCCACCATGATGGCGTCTGTAGCTTCTATGATGGCGTCGATATTGTCAAGCGCTTCCGGCTTTTCGATTTTGGCGACGATCTTACATTCTTTGCCGGCTGCCTTTATTCTGTTTCTCAGATCAACAATATCATCTGCAGACCTTACAAACGACAAAGCGATCCAATCCACATCCTGCTCCAAGCCAAACGCTAGATCCTCAATGTCTTTTTCGGTCAGCGACGGTGCCGAGACCTTGGTATTTGGAAGGTTGATTCCCTTTCTGGATTTGAGGATTCCGCCGTGGATTACCGTCGCGTTGACGTTCTTTCCGTCTGTGCTGTTCACCACTACTTCCAAGTTGCCATCGTCGATCAGGATTCTGTCGCCTGGCACGACGTCGTTTGGAAGATTCTGGTACACGGTGCTCACGAGCGAGGCCGTTCCGATCACAGGGTCATTGGTGATCGTGATCTTTTCTCCCGGCTTGATCTCCACGCCGTTGTTTTCGACTTCACCGACGCGGATTTTTGGTCCCTGGAGATCCTGAAGGATGCCCAGATTGGTGTTGAGTTCAGCATTTACTTTACGGATGATTTCGATGACTTCCTGATGTACCGAATGGCTACCGTGGGAAAAATTCAGTCGGAAGACATTGGCCCCGGCGGCAGCCAGGCTCTTGATCATCTCGTAATTGTTTGAGGCTGGGCCTATTGTAGCCAGAATTTTTGTTTTCTTAAAAGGCAAGTGGCTCATCGGGTTTTAATAAGTTAATAGGTTTTCTTTCGATTTCAATTTTGAAACATCCAGTCTTACTACGCTTTGAATGAAGGGGTTTTGGGCGAGATTATCCACAAAGGTAGTAATACTGAGTTGCTGTGTGTGGTCTTGTACTAATAGGAAGTAGTCCAAATTTCGCAATTCCGGGATCAAATATGCCAATTGCTGCGACGTGTTGATTGCTTTATTTTTCAAAAGTTGGATATAACCATGCGGTAAAGAAAGGAAAAATTGAGCGATTTCCAGCTTAGCTGAGGACAGAAACTCGATTTGAATGTCTTCTGCGCGAACCAAATCCAAATCCAGATCCCGATTGATCAGCCACGCCATTTTATAGTCTTTGACAGGCGAGACAAGCCCTAGCAACTCGAAATCAAATGTGGGTTCTATAAATAATTTGGTCTTCTTCATTTAGGAAGAATCGTGATCGGGGCAAAGTTAGAAATTAAAATTGAGCGGGGCGAACGGGGTTTTTACTTAAAAATTTACTTCGTCCATTTCTTTGTCAATTAGCTATTAAATATATTTCTTTGCGGAGTGTTATTAACTAAACTGATCACAAAATGTCTGAAATTGCACAAAAAGTAAAGGCCATCATTGTTGACAAACTGGGCGTAGAAGAGTCTGAAGTGACTATGGAAGCGAGCTTCACCAATGACCTAGGAGCTGACTCTCTGGATACTGTGGAATTGATTATGGAATTCGAAAAAGAATTCAACATCTCTATTCCAGACGACCAGGCTGAGCAAATCGGTACTGTCGGCCAGGCTATCACATACCTTGAGGCAAACGTAAAATAAGCACTACTAAATTCATTATATGAATTTAAAAAGAGTTGTTGTAACGGGTTTAGGTGCCCTCACACCCATAGGAAACACCACAGAAGAATTCTGGAAGGGGTTGATTAATGGTGTGAGTGGTGCTGCGCCTATTACACGCTTCGACGCTTCACTTTTCAAGACACAATTCGCCTGTGAGGTCAAAAATCTTGACCTCGACCAATTTATGGACAGGAAAGAGGCGCGAAAGATGGACGCATTCACCCAGTACGCAATGATTACCGCCGATCAGGCGATTGTTGATTCAGGGCTTGATCTTGATTCCATTGACAAGTCCCGCTCCGGGGTAATCTGGGGTTCCGGCATCGGAGGCCTCAGGACATTTCAGGAGGAAGTGGCCGATTTTACCCGAGGTGACGGTACGCCACGGTTCAATCCATTCTTTATCCCCAAGATGATCGCGGACATCTCCGCAGGATTCATTTCCATCAAATACGGATTCAGAGGACCAAACTTTGTGACCGTGTCAGCCTGTGCTTCGGCGACCAATGCGCTGATTGATGCATTCAACTACATCCGTCTGGGCAAAGCCGATGTGTTCATCAGCGGAGGTTCAGAAGCGGCTGTTTCTGAAGCAGGTATCGGCGGATTCAATGCAATGAAGGCACTTTCTCAACGGAACGAATCTCCACAGACAGCTTCCCGTCCATTTGACAAAGACCGCGATGGCTTTGTCTTGGGTGAAGGAGCCGGAGCGTTGATTCTGGAAGAATTGGAGCATGCAAAAGCCAGAGGCGCAAAAATCTACGCTGAAATAGTCGGTGGTGGTATGACAGCAGATGCTTATCATATTACTGCTCCACATCCGGAAGGATTGGGAGCGAGCAGTGTCATGAAGATCACACTGGAAGATGCCGGACTGCAACCAGAAGCCATTGACTACATCAATGTCCATGGGACGTCCACTCCACTTGGTGATGTCGGAGAGATCAAAGCGATCCAAAAAGTCTTTGGAGAGCATGCTTACAATCTCAACATCAGCAGCACCAAGTCAATGACTGGCCACCTGTTGGGGGCAGCAGGAGCTGTAGAGGCGATTGCTTCTATCCTTGCCATCAACAACAGCCTGGTACCGCCTACGATCAATCACTTTACAGATGACGAAGCGTTTGATCCGGCACTCAACCTGACGTTTAACAAGGCCCAGGCGAGAGAAGTCAACTATGCACTAAGCAATACCTTTGGATTTGGCGGACACAACTGCTCTGTCATCTTCAAAAAATATAACTGATCAGAGTGAAACTCTTCCAGAGACTCGGAATCCACACTCTTTTCTTTAGCTCGAAAGACAAAAGGCTTGCATCCTCGATCAAGATGATCATTGGGCGCAAGCCTTTAAATTTGTCCCTCTACCGACTGGCGCTCACCCCGTCCGGGCTCGGGGAGGAAACTACCAAGGGCTTTAAGATTTCCAATGAACGACTGGAGTTTTTGGGTGATGCAGTGCTTGGGTCAGTCATTGCCGAGCATCTGTTCAAAAAATACCCCTACCGCGACGAGGGATTCCTGACCGAAACCCGGTCCAAACTCGTCAATCGGGAAACGCTGAACGACATCGGCATCAAGATCGGCTTGAAAACCACACTCGAGCAGGTCGTAAGCAACCGGCAGTTTATCGGCAACAAGTCCCTGTTTGGGGATATTTTGGAAGCATTCGTAGGCGCGATCTATCTGGATCGCGGATATCAATTTACCCAAAAACTCATCCTTCAGCGCATTCTCCTCCACATGGACGTGGACGGAATGGTCAGCACAGTGACCAACTACAAAAGCAAAATCATTGAATGGTCTCAAAAAGAGGCGAAAGTAGTCGAATACAAAGTCCTCAAGATTAACGGAAACCAACGCTTCAAGGAATTCGTTGTCGAGCTGAACGTAGACGGTGAATCCATCTCTCAGGGCAAAGGCGGCACCAAAAAGAAAGCGGAGCAGGAAGCTTCCAAACACGCCTGTGAAATCCTGAACATCGCCGTTTAGCAGTAATCTTCTGTCCCCTCCACCAACTATGGCTGAGATCAAAATAGCAGGTGCTACCGTCAATCAAACTTCCCTGGACTGGGAAGGTAATCTCGGGCGGATTCTGAGCGCACTCGACCAGGCAAAATCAGAGCAAGTCGAAATCCTCTGCTTTCCCGAATTGGCAATCACCGGTTACGGATCCGAGGATCTGTTTCTGAGCTATTGGTATCCCCAAAAAGCGCTCACCCAACTGGCAAAACTCATCCCGCATTGTGTGGACATCACGGTGGCCGTCGGACTTCCTGTCAGGATTCAGGACAAAGTCTACAACACCGTCGCCGTGATCGAAAACGCTGAACTGAAAGGCATTGTAGCCAAACAGTTTCTGGCCATAGACGGCGTACATTACGAATTCAGATGGTTTACTCCCTGGCTTGCAGATCAGGTCATTGATCTTGAGTTTGAGGGTAAAACGGTTCCATTTGGTGACCTGACTTTTCGGCACAAGGACATCCACTACGGTTTCGAAATCTGCGAAGACGCCTGGCGGGGCGATACTCGGCCCGGATACCGTCTCTGCAAGCGAAAAGTCGACTTGATCTTGAACCCAAGCGCTTCGCATTTTGCAATGGGCAAGTCACTAGAGCGCAAGGAACTGGTCGAAAATAGCTCCCAGCTGTTTGGCTGCTATTATGCTTACGTCAATTTACTGGGAAATGAAGCCGGTCGGATGATCTTTGACGGAGAGATTTTGTTGGCAAAAGACGGCAAACTCCTGTCCAGAAATCAACTGCTTTCCTTCCAGGACTTCCAGCTTTTTACTTTCTCTCTGGAAAACAAAAAACAAGAAATCGCTCCGGTCCAGCCCAAGGAATGGGAGTTTGTCCAGGCTTCTACGCTTGCACTTTTTGACTACTTGCGGAAAAGCAAAAGCAAGGGGTTTGTCCTCTCGCTCTCGGGAGGAGCAGATTCCTCGACAATCGCCGTTTTGGTTGCCGAGATGGTCAGAAGGGGAATTGCCGAGCTGGGATTGGAAAAGTTTGTGACAAAACTGGGAATTCCTTTTTCTCCCAAAACCGAAAATCCCGAAAAAGAACTCGTCGGAGAGCTGTTAACCACCGCCTATCAGGGAACAAAGAATTCCTCTGGTGACACCTTCAACTCCGCCAAAGCCTTGGCTGAAAGCCTTGGTGCGAAATTCTACTCGTGGACAATCGACGAGGAAGTTGCCTCCTACACTCACAAAATCGAGACGGCAATCGGCCGGAAGCTGACTTGGGAGCAGGACGACATTACGCTTCAAAACATCCAAGCGCGTACCCGATCGCCCATCATTTGGATGCTCGCCAATATCAACCATGCGCTTTTGCTTTCTACTTCCAATCGAAGTGAGGGAGACGTCGGCTATGCCACAATGGACGGCGACACCAGCGGCAGTATATCTCCCATCGCCGCAGTGGACAAGCACTTTGTCCTCCACTGGCTGCAGTGGGCCGAGAAAAACCTCAACCGCCCGGGACTTTCGTATGTCAACTCACTCACCCCGACCGCTGAATTGCGTCCTCTAGAGCGCACTCAGACCGACGAAAAGGATCTCATGCCCTACGTGGTGCTGCTGGAAATCGAGCGACAAGCGATTCGCGATAAGCGATCTCCGCTGGATGTTTTCCTCATCTTGAAAGAAGAACTCCAGATCGAAGAATCCATCTTGAAGGACTATATCAAAAAATTCTTCCGACTTTGGTCGCGAAACCAATGGAAGCGGGAGCGATTGGCTCCGTCTTTTCACCTGGACGAATTCAACGTCGACCCAAAAACCTGGTATCGCTTTCCGATCTTGTCGGGAGGTTTTGCCGAAGAACTTGAACAATTAGACCAATTCTAATCAGACATTATGCTTGAATCTTTTCTGAGTTATGTAGTATGGGATCCCAATCAGGCGGTTTTCGCCGGATTTGAGAGACTAAGATGGTACAGTTTGCTTTTTGCCTTGGGCTTTATCATCTCCCAACAATTCATGGTTTACTTTTTCAGAAAAGAGGGGCAGGACGAATCGCTGGTTGACAAGCTGACGATCTACATGGTCTTGGCGACCATTATCGGTGCGAGATTAGGTCACGTCCTTTTCTACGAGCCTGAGAAATACCTCAGCAATCCAATCGACATCCTCAAAGTCTGGGAAGGCGGTTTGGCGTCTCACGGCGCTGCCATCGCGATCCTGCTGGCACTTTGGCTTTATTCCAAAAGGACTCCGGGGCAAAGTTACCTCTGGGTGGTGGACAGAATCGTGATCGTCACGGCGATGACTGGCGCGTTGATCCGGTTTGGAAACCTGATGAACTCTGAGATCGGTGGAAAAGACACCGGAACGGACAGCGGATTTGTCTTTGCTCGGGATAGTGAAGAAATTCTGGAGACGCTCAAAGTGCCGATTGAGTCAATCGAGGCGTATAAACCTGAAGATCGAGCCGGAGAAATGAAGGGTAATGGGATCGTGCCGGTGAACTTTGAGCTGAAGATCAACAAGGGGAATTTCTCCAAAGAAGACTTGTCAAACATCCTGGAGCGGGATATCAAATATGCCCTGACTCAATTCCGATCCTCAAAGGAATACCTCGCCGAGTCCGTAGAAACTCCGCTCAATTTCGAAATCACCGAGCAGCCTGATGGCTACCTCGTCCAGGTGAAAACCTTCGGACGAACCAAATACCCGACTCAGATCTACGAGTCACTCTCCTATTTTGTTATTTTCCTGATCCTGTTTGCGCTGTGGGCCAAATACAAGTCGAGACTTCCTGACGGTTTGCTGCTGGGACTTTTCCTGATTTCGGTCTTTGGGATGCGGTTTGTATGGGAATTCCTGAAGGAAGTTCAGGTGGATTTTGAGCAATCCATGCAGTTCAACATGGGTCAAATCCTGAGTGTACCCTTGGTTATCATCGGATTTGTACTCGTTGGATTGGCGCTGAAAAAAGGAATCCAGCCGGAAAAGATCTAAGGAACCGGATCATGGCCATGTCCTCCCCAGGGATGACATCGGCCGATTCTTTTAAATCCCAACAGCCCCCCTTTGATCACGCCGTGTTTGTTGATTGCCTCGATCATGTACTGGCTACAGGTAGGTGTATATCGACAGGCAGCCGGCAACAGCGGAGAGATCAGATATTGGTAGACCAAAACAGGAAATATGGCTATCTTTTTCATCGGTGTAAAACTTTGTCATACCTTTTGGCCAGGTACGCTGAGTTGCAACCAAAATTACTCAATAACAATTCCTTTGATTTCTCTTTTTAAAAATATACTCACCCTATCACTATTTACCCTGCTGGTGAGCATCGGAGAGATCAGGGCGCAAGACACCACACTTGAGCCGGTAAATCCTCCCACTCCCGACAGCGTCAGGGTCAATAACATCTTCATCATCGGAAACGTGAAGACGCAAAAAAGCGTCATCCTCCGGGAACTGGACTTCTCGACCGACTTCTATTACGACTGGGAAACGTTCATGGGGATCATCCAGGCCGATCAGCAAAAGATCTATAACCTGAGGCTGTTTACGGAAGTGGAAGTCACGCCGCTCTTTACAGGTGAGAACGAAATTGAAGTCCTGATCTCTGTCAAAGAGCGCTGGTACGTGTTGCCTTCGGTCATCTTCCAGCTGGCAGACAGAAACTTCTCCGAATGGTGGACGAATCAGGGAAGAGATTGGTCACGTGTCAATTTCGGACTAAAACTCAGCCACAGCAACGTGGGAGGCCGTAACGAAAAGCTGCGATTCTCAGGTCAGATGGGCTTCACCAAAGGACTCGACATCCTCTATTCCAAGCCTTACATCGACAAGAAACAAAAGCATGGCTTTGCCGTCCAGCTGACCTATGCTGATCAAAAGACGATTCCCATCAAATCTGAAAATAACCGGCAGGTTTTCTACACCAGTGAAACAGAGGCTGTGCTGCGCAAAAATTTCTCCACAGCACTGCGATACACACACAGGAGGACCTTTTACAACTATCACTTCCTTACGCTTGGATACAATTATACCTGGATCAACCCGGAAGTATTGGTCGAGAATCCGGCCTATCTACAAAACCCCGAAAACAATAATCTGCGATACCTCTTTCTTCAGTATTCCTTCCGTCATGACAACCGGAACATTGCCGCTTATGCCACCCAAGGAGAGCTTCTCCAGATCACGGCCACCAAGTACGGCATCTTTTTCACCGAAGATCTCGACGAAGTAGAAGTCAATCTCGTTGCCAACAAGTACTTTCCGATCAGTGACAAGTTCCACTACGCAGCCGGCTTGACTGGGGTGTGGTTTCTGAGTCCTCAGCAGCCCTACACCTTGGTAAGAGGGATTGGCTATTCACCCAACTTCATCCGCGGATATGAACTAAACGTGATCGAAGGGCAGCAGCTCTATGTGCAGAAAAACAGCCTTCGCTACAAGCTCTTTGATCTGTCTTTCGACATCTCAAGATTTATGCCTTTGGACCAATTCAGTACCGTTCCCTTTAGGGCTTACCTGAGCGCAAACTTCGATCATGGAGGTGTGACAGACCGGAACAAGATCCCCGAAAACGCCCGACTTGCCAACAAATACCTGTTTGGATATGGCGCGGGTCTGGATATCGTCGCTATCTACGACATGGTGTTAAGGTTCGAGTATTCGCTTAACAATCAGGGAGAAGGAAACTTCTTCTTCAACTTCAGGGCTCCGTTTTAATTTTCTGAAATTCATTTATTTAGTTTCAATTTTTAACTAAATTAGGTTCAGCGTTTTTTTTCCTCGAACCTGATGAAGCAATTATTTTTTTTGTGCTTCTCGTTTTGGGCTATTACTATCAGCCAAGCCCAGACCGACCCGCTCTCCCAGGCTCATGGAGCCCGGAGTCAAGGGATGGGAAGTGCGAAAGTCATCCTCCCCGATGCCTGGACCTACTTCAACAACATCGGTGCGCTCGATCGGCTCGAGCAAACCGAAATCTCTGCCGGGTTTGACCACCGATATGGCATCTCCGAATTGAGTACAGTGGATCTGGCTGTGGGATGGAAAAACAACTTCGGGACCCTGGGGCTCGGTCTTTCAAGGTTTGGAGGAAAGCTATTCAACCAGCAGCTGATCGGACTGGGGTTCTCAAATACGCTGGGGATCGTCAGTCTGGGAGCAAAGATCGACTGGTTTCAAACTCAAATCGAAGGGTTTGGTACCGGTCACGCCTTGATTTTTTCGCTCGGAGGAGTCGCAGAGCTCGGGCCAAAATTCTTCCTTGGGGCAAACTTTTCCAACCTCAATCAGGCAAAGATCAGCAACAACAGCGAGCAAAGACTCCCAACGGCAGTTCAACTGGGCATCTCCTATCTTCCGAGTGAATCGCTGAGAATCCAGGCTGAAGTTGAGAAAGACATCGAAATCGATCCGGTGTTCAAAGCCGGGATAGAATATAGACTGAGAGACTGGATCTACCTCAGGACCGGCATCAGCAGTAATCCCAGTCGGCTGAGCTTTGGGTTGGGTATGAGAAAAAATCAATTCGGATTTGACTATGCTTATGGTCAAAACACTTCTCTCGGACGCACGCATCATCTGAGTTTGGTCATGAAACTCGGTGAAAAATGAAGGCGATCCCCGGTATCCTCCTCTTTATCCTTTTCCCTCTTTGGACTTTTTCCCAAAGTCCACCAAAGACGCCAATAGACTTGGAAAACTTTATGGAGCGGCTTTTCCCAGTCCAGGAAGAGGATCTGGACTACGAATCGATCTACGAGGTGCTGTTCCAGCTTTACCTTAATCCCATCGACGTCAACCGGGCCGACGCGGAAATCCTCCAGGCCACCTACCTTTTGAATCCCTCGCAAATCAGCAATTTAATCGATTACAGAAATGAATTCGGCGATTTGCTATCGATCTATGAGCTCCAAGCCATTCCGGAGTTTGATGTACAGACGATAGAGAGCCTGCTCCCATTTGTCACGATTGGCGATTCAGGGGCAAAAAGCAGGAGGTTTTGGGATCGGGTCAAAAGCGAGGAGCAAGCCTACATCCTATTCCGTCATCAGCGCACCTGGGAAACCCGAAAAGGATTCACACCCGCTGACACCAGTAGCACCGGAACCATCTCCAGCCGATATCTTGGCGATCCAAACACCGTGTACCTGAGATTCCGCATTCAGCACGCACGAGACTTCAGTATGGGGATCACCCTGGACAAAGACGCCGGAGAGCCCTTCACCTGGGATGGAAAGACTGCCCGCTATGGCTTCAACTTTCTTTCCTTTCACTTCACCCGCTACTTTGTCGGCAAATGGAAAACCATCGCTTTGGGTGATTTTCAAGCTTCTTTTGGGCAGGGATTGATATTTGGCGCTGGCTATACGCTGGGGAAAGGTTCAGAAACAGTGCCTACGGTCAGACGAAGCAGCATCGGCATCTTGCCCTACACGGCGGCGATGGAATTCGGCTTTTTCAGAGGAATCGGCGTGACGCGGCAATTTAAAAACTGGCAAGCGTCTCTGATTGCATCCCATGCCACCCGCGACGGCAGGATCTCGGTTTCTTTGGATACCCTCGACGCCAGTGAAATCATCAGCACGCTTAATCAATCCGGACTACATCGTACCAGCAGCGAACTGGCTACCAAAAATCAATTTCAGGAATCCAATTTGGGTGGAAACGTGCAATACTCTCATCCTTCGGGAAAGTTTCAACTGGGAGCCAACTCCCTTTTCACCCAGTTTGACAGACCTTGGATTCGATCAGCACAGATCTATAACCGATTTGAATTTGCCGGCCAAAGCAATCTCGTCTCTAGCTTATATTTCAACTACAACTGGCGGAACTTCTTTCTCTTTGGAGAGTCCGCTGTCGCTCAAAGTGGTGGCAGCGGAACCGTGTTGGGCTTCGTGAGCAGTCTGAGCAAGCAAGTTGACCTCTCCTTGCTTTGGAGAAAATATGACCGCGATTTCCATAGCTTCTACGCCTCCGGATTTGCTGAGAACACCCGCCCCATCAATGAGCAAGGCCTCTATCTCGGCATCCAGATCAAACCAGACAAGCGCTGGAAAATCAATGCCTATTACGATTATTTCAAGTTTCCCTGGCTGAAATACCGCGTTTACGCGCCCTCACAAGGCTACGAGTGGCTCGCCCGCGTCAGCTACCAGCCGACCAGAAACCTGACCGCTTTTGCCCAAATTCGCCAAGAGCAAAAAGACAGGAATCTCAGCGACACCGGAGAGTCTTCCCTGCCCTATTACGTCCAGCCAGTCAAGAAACTGAATGGACTGCTGAGCCTGGAGTCCCAGCTTACCCGAGATCTCTTCCTTCGCTCCCGAATACTCATCAGTCGAGTCGACATCCAGGGCGACGTCACCCACGGCTTTATGATCCTTCAGGATGTACAGTATGGGAAAGATAAATGGCGACTGACCGGCCGAGTGGCGCTTTTCGATACAGAAACCTATGACAACCGGCTTTACGCGTTCGAAAACAACGTGCTGTGGACTTTTTCGATCCCGGCCTTTTCAGGTCAGGGGATGCGCTACTATCTGCTCGGTCAATACCAAATCAGACCAAAATTGACTGCCTACCTGCGCTTTTCCCGCACTTCCTACACAGACCGGGATGAGATCAGCAGTGGCCTTCAGGCGATTGACGGGTCGAAGCAAACGGACACTGCGTTGATGATTCGATATTTTCTTCGGTGATTTTCCATTAGTGGTGCTGAAGTCCCTCTGCTTTTTGATAATTTGGAACAAGACAAAAATACCCTATGAAAAAACCACTACTCTCATTCTGTTTTTTGATGCTTTGTGTTCTTTCCGGTTTCTCCCAAAGCCTGGTTTTGAGCAAAATGAGCAAAAATGACGGATTCGTGCCTTTTTACCTCGATGAGGAAAAGGGCAAAATCTACCTTGAAATCAGCAATCTCGACAAGGAATTTCTTTACGTCAACTCCCTGACTGCAGGTGTCGGCTCCAATGACATTGGGCTGGACAGGGGCCAACTTGGAGACGAGAGACTGGTCGAGTTTCGCAAGACCGGAAACAAAGTCTTTTTGGTTCACAAAAACCTCGGCTTCAGAGCCTACACCGACAATCCCTACGAAGCCAAATCGATTCAAGATGCTTTTGCAGAATCCGTACTTTGGGGTTTTGAAGTCGTCCAAAAAGATGGCGAAAAGCTAATCGTGGACGCCACCAATTTCTATCTGCAAGATGCCCACGGCGTAGCAGAGACACTCACCCGCTCACGCCAAGGCAGCTATCGGGTGGAAGCGAGCAGATCCGGCCTCTATCTCCCGACCACCAAAAATTTCCCCCAAAACACGGAAGTAGAAGCTACCATCACCCTGACCGGCACCGGTGCCGGCGGCAACTTGCGATCCGTGACTCCGACGGCAGAAGCGGTCACGGTACGAATGAGACATTCATTCATCGAGCTTCCGGAGTTGTACACCAAGCGCGAATTTGATCCGAGAGGCGGATTTTTCTCGATCAGCTACCAGGATTACACTACTCCGATCGACGAGCCGTTGATCAAACGATTCATTTCAAGACATCGGTTGGAGAAAAAAGATCCAACTGCAGCCGTCTCGGAAGTGGTTGAGCCGATTGTGTACTATCTCGACAGAGGAACTCCCGAGCCGGTCGCGTCCGCGCTGATCGAAGGAGGCAACTGGTGGGCGCAGGCGTTTGAAGCAGCTGGATTCAAAGATGCTTTTCGCGTGGAGCTGGCTCCAGAAGGAATGGATCTGATGGACGTCAGAAACAATGTGATTCAATGGGTACACCGCTCGACGAGAGGTTGGTCCTATGGATCAAGCGTCAGAGACCCGAGGACCGGTGAGATCCTAAAAGGGCACGTGTCCTTGGGATCTTTGAGGGTAAGACAGGATTACTTGATCGCTCAGGGATTGCTGCAACCTTTCGAAGAAGGCAAACCTGCGGATCCCAAGGCAATGCAGCTGGCTTTGGACCGGCTGAAGCAGCTATCTGCCCACGAAATCGGACACACAATCGGTGTAGCGCACAGCTATGCTACTTCTCCCAACAACCGGTCATCCGTGATGGACTATCCCCATCCGCTCATTACTGAAGGAGCAGATGGCAAACTCGACCTCAGCCAGGCTTACGACCTGAAGATCGGTGAGTGGGACAAATGGGCCATCAAATACGGCTATGGAACGCCTGCCGCAGGACAGAGTGAAGCTGATTTTCTGAAGAAAACTTTGGAAGACACCTACGCTGCCGGCTTTGAGTTCATCACGGATTCAGACTCCAGAAATCCAAGCGGCGTACATCCCCGCTCCCACCTCTGGGACAATGGCGCCACCGCATCCGGTGAACTGATGCGACTGCTTAAGTTGAGAGAAAACCGCATGAAATCCTTTGGGCTGAACGCTATCAAAACAGGAGAACCCCAAGCCTTGTTGGAAGAGGTCTTTGTCCCGCTGTACTTGATGCACCGCTACCAGTTGGAAGCGACCAGCAAGGTGATCGGCGGTCTGGACTACACCTACAAGATCAAAGGAGACAATCAGCCCGAGCAAAAGTGGGTTCCTGCGAAAGATCAAAATGAAGCACTCAGCGCGTTATTGACCACTATTTCCCCAGCACAGCTTGAAGTACCCGCCCACGTACTGGCTTTGATACCGCCGAGACCTTATGGCTACGGGAGAAACCGGGAGACTTTCCCCTCCCGCACAGGACCAACTTTTGATCCCATCGCACCCGCCGAAAATATCGTGGACGCGACCTTCGGCTTCCTGCTCGAAAGCGGCCGTGTCAACCGGATTTATCTGCAAAATCTGCAGGACAAAAGCCTTCCAAGCTACCAGTCAGTCTTGGATCAAATCACTGCACAAGTGTTTTCAGCTTCCCTTCCAGGGGGACTGCAAGGTGAGATCAAACTCATGACCGAGGCTAAATTGACAGATCGACTGCTCGAACTTTCCAAAGACGCAAACGCTTCGCAGACCGTCCGGGCGATCACCCGAATGCATTTGGATAAAATCAGCGACATGACCAGCGGCAGCGGCGTACTGCTCGCTCACAGAGAATACCTGCACGACAAGATCGAAGCTTTTCTGGATTTGCCCGAAGAATGGACACCGCAGCAAACCCTCAGTACTCCCGATGGAGCACCCATCGGGATGGACGAGATGAGTTGCGATTTTGACTTGTATTGAAGATTGAAAATCAAGCCCGGAGACACATTCTCCGGGCTTTTTCTTTGAAGGCTCATTAGATTTCGTCCGTGCAAAATTCGATGCTTGGAATTTTCTGTAAATTTTTACCTTTCAGAATATTTGCAAATAACCTTCACTCACAAAAGTTAATTTTTTCGCTATGGCAAACGACAAAAAAAGATGCTTCGTCGTCATGGGTTTTGGAATCAAAACAGACTACATCAACGGACGCAAGCTAGACCTGAACAAGTCCTACCGCCTCCTGATCAAGCCTGTGGTAGAGGCCAAAGGAATCGAGTGTGTCCGGGCCGATGAGATCACCCACTCCGGCTCCATCGATGTGCAGATGTATCAGGAGCTGCTGCAGGCCGATCTGGTGATCGCCGATCTCTCGACCCTCAATGCCAATGCGCTCTATGAGCTCGGAGTCCGACACGCACTCCGGCCTTTCACGACGATTGTGATTTCAGAGAATAAACTGATGTATCCTTTCGATCTCAACCACGTGGTGATCCACAGCTATCAGCACCTTGGTGATGCAATAGACTATGAGGAAGTGGAGCGCTTCAGAGGTGCGTTGGGCAATGTGATTCAATCTGTTTTGGAAAAAAATCAAGCCGATAGCCCAGTCTATACCTACCTCAATTCACTGATTCCACCCAAACTCCAGGAGCAAATCGAAAAAGCCGTAGTAGAATCTGAGAAAAAAGAAGCGATGCCTGAAATTGGCAAAGCACTTTCCCTGATCATTCAGGAGGCAGAAGATGCAATTGAAATTAAGGACTATGCCAAAGCCAAGAATCTCTTTCAGACTGCTGTGATGCTTTCCAGCACAAACTCTGCCCAAAAAGACACGTACCTCATTCACCGATTGGCTTTTACCACCTACAAAGCCGCCCAGCCAAACTTGCTCAGCGCGCTCTATGAGTCACTGGAACTGCTTCAATCCATCCATCTGGACACTTCAAACGACCCCGAAACGGTCTCCTCGGCTGGTGCGGTGGAGAAAAAACTCTACGAATGCGGCGAAGGTGATCAGCATCTGGAAAACTCCATTTTATATTACCAGAGAAGCTATTATTTGCTCAACAACCGCTACAATGGCATCAATCTCGCGATGACGCTGCTCTATCATGCCACCTCCAATCTGGCAAAAAATGACCAAGACCGAATCGCTGACTTGATTTTCGCGCAGCGGACTTGGACGAGGGTGCTTTACCTCTGCGACCGGGATTGGAAGCTGATTCAGGAAAAAGAAAAAAACGATCAGGCACTCATCAACGACGGCACCAAAGACGGACAAGAACTCCAGGAATACTACAACAGTCAGAAATACTGGATTTTAGTCAACCGGGCGGAAGCAAGTTTTGGTCTTGGGAATTTTGAAACCTATCGAATATCCCTGGAAGAGTCAAAAAACACACCTTTCCACCCTTGGCAGCTGGAAAGCTTTACCGAACAAATCGGTAAATTGGAGGCTGAAATGAAAAAAGTGGGGCACCTCCTCGAACCAAAGTGGGTTGCTCCGAATTAAGTATTCAAACGATTACCCAATCCCATGACAAACCCGCTTTTGGCTGATTTCGCCACTCCATTTGATACCGCTCCTTTCCAACTCATCCAACCCGAACATTATCTTCCTGCCGTCACGGAAGCCATCCAACTGGCCAAGGCAGATATTGAGAAGATCAAAGCCGAACCGCTTCCGACGTTCGAAAACACCATTGAGGCGCTGGACCGGTCCGGTAAAAAGCTTGGAGTGATTTCAGCTATTTTTTTCAATCTCAACTCGGCCGAAACCAACGACGAAATCCAGAAGCTAGCTCGTGAGATTTCTCCATTGCTCACTGCACACTCCAACGACATCCTGCTCGACCAAGAGCTTTTCCAGCGGGTAGCGCATGTTTTTGAAGAAAAGGATTCCCTCTCGATCAGCGCTGAGCAGACTACGCTATTGGAGAAAACCTACAAATCGTTTGTCAGAAACGGTGCAAAGTTGAGTACTGAAGACGCAGCCAAGCTCCGTGAGATTGACCGTCGACTGGGGCAATCAAGTTTGAAATTTGGCGAGAACGTCCTCGCAGAAACCAACAAGTACGTCCACTTTGTAGATAATGAGCAAGAACTGGACGGACTGCCTGATGGTATCAAAGAAGCCGCTGCTCAAATCGCGGAAGAAAAAGGGCAAAGCGGAAAGTGGGCTTTTACGCTCGACTACCCCAGCTACGTGCCGGCGATGACGTATGCTAAAAACAGGGAATTGCGAGAAAAGCTCTATCTGGCGTACAACACCAAATCGGCAAAAGGCGACGAGCTCGACAATCAAGGAACGATCAAAGAGCTGCTCCGACTCCGTCACGAGCGCGCGAATCTGCTGGGCTATGCTTCCCATGCAGACTTTGTCCTCGAGGAGCGAATGGCCAAAAGCCCAAAAGCCGTGATGGATTTCTTGGAGTCCTTCCTGCAAAAAGCAAAGCCAAAGGCCGAAGTTGATGTCCAGGAAGTAGCCGATTATGCAAAGAAGACAGACGGACTGGAAAACCTCGAGCGCTGGGATTTTGGCTACTATTCCGAGCTGCTCAAGAAAGAAAAATATGCGCTCGATGATGAGCTGCTGAGACCCTACTTTCAACTCGAAAAGGTCATCGATGGCGTTTTCCAGACTGCGGAAAAACTGTTCGGGATCACCTTTGTCCCCAATTCCGACATCCCGGTTTATCATCCGGAAGTCTCCGCCTATGAAGTAAAAGATCGCGACGGAGATCATCTGGCGGTATTCTATGCGGATTTTTTCCCAAGAACTGGAAAAAGAAACGGTGCCTGGATGACCTCCTACCGCGGTCAAAACGTCCAAAACGGAGAAGATCACCGACCTCACGTCTCTATCGTTTGCAACTTTACCAAGCCGACCAAAAGCAAGCCCAGCCTTCTGACTTTCAACGAAGTGACGACGCTATTCCATGAGTTTGGCCACGCGCTCCATGGCATGCTGGCCAAGGGCACTTACGAAAGCCTCTCCGGCACAAGCGTCTTCTGGGATTTTGTGGAGCTTCCGTCCCAGATTTTTGAAAACTGGTGCTACGAAAAAGAATGTCTGGATCTCTTTGCGAAGCACTATCAAACGGGAGAGACGATTCCTGCAGACTTGATAGAAAAGATCAAAAATGCCGCGAATTTCCAACAGGGCTACATGACGTTGCGGCAGATCAGCTTTGGGCTGCTGGACATGGCTTACCACAGCAGCAATCCGGAATCGATCTCCGACATCGCTGAGTTTGAAGAAGCGGTGATGAAAAAAACCGATTTGCTGCCAAAAGTGCCTCGCACACTGATGAGCACAAGCTTCTCCCACATCTTCCAAGGGGGTTATTCTTCTGGCTACTACAGCTACAAATGGGCCGAGGTATTAGATGCCGATGCGTTTGAATTGTTTCAAGAAAAAGGAATTTTTGATCAGGAAACTGCTCGCTCCTTTGAGAAAAACGTCCTATCCGCGGGAGGAAGCGAGCATCCGAGTGTGCTCTACAGACGATTCAAAGGTCGGGATCCAAAACCGGACGCCTTATTGAAAAGATCGGGACTCGTTGGGACATAATTGCAATTTGACTCAGGAAGGCATATCTTCTACTTTCATGTGCTTACAATTAATCCAACACTATGAGACAACCGCTCTTTTACCTTCCACCCTATTTGAAAGCACTGACGGTGATGATATTCATTATTGTCCTGGTCTTCTTTCTGATTATCGGAAAGAGCCTGTTGATACCGCTTTTTATGGGGGGATTTTTTGCGGTTCTCCTGACTCCGTTCAGTAATTTTCTGGAGAAATACAAAGTACCGAGGGCGGTCACCTGTGTCCTTTCACTTTTGGTGATGATGACGCTCGTTGTGGGATTGATCAGTTTCATTATCAGCAACGTGGTGAATTTTACCAAGGATTTTGATGATGTATCCGGAAGATTGGTGACCATGGCACAGGAGATTGACACATGGACCTTTGAGAATTTCGGACTTAACGAAAACCTCGCAGAAAAGGTAGAAACGGACTACCTCGTAACTATGCTGAACGAGAACAGCAAAAGCATCTCGGCATTCGCTTTGAATTCGATCGGCTCGCTCACGGGCTTGGTATTGATTCCGATTTTTATGTTTTTTCTTCTGCTCTACCGGGATCATTTGACCAAAATGATGGTGATGATCTACCGGGACAGGGACTCTGCTTTGGTGAATATGAGGATTACCAACCTGCGAAAACTCGTTCAGAATTACATCGTGGGCGTCGGCAAGGTGATGGTGATTCTGGCGATTTTGAATATTACGGCCTATTCGATCATTGGCGTGAAGCATGCGATCTTCTTTGGGGTGATCGGCGCGATACTGAATATTATCCCTTACGTCGGTCCGTTGATCGGAGTGATGTTGCCAATGATTTACTCCTTTTTGACCATGGATAGCATACTCTATCCAGCGCTTATCTTTGGAGCCTATCAGGTCATCCAGATCTTGGAAGGGAATCTCCTGACCCCGAAAATCGTCGGCGGCAATGTCAATCTCAATGCCTTCATTACATTTCTGGGACTGCTGGTCGGGGCCTCGATCTGGGGGATCGCCGGTATGATTTTGGTGATCCCGGCAATGGCGATTTTGCGAGAAATATTTGCTCTTTCGGAGCACACCAAGCCTTTTGCCTTACTTTTGGGTGAAGAAAAAGACGAGAATGAATTCATTACAGCAAATGAGAAAACAGACGACACTACTTAAGCTTGGAGTTACCTGTGCAATCATTTTTATAATCTCAAGCTGCGACAGCTTGGAAGACAAAAAAGGCCGATTCCTTCTCAAAGGAAATGAAAAGCTGGAGGAAAATGACCCCAAGTCCGCGATGGGCTTTTATCAGGAAGCAATCGCCCTGGACTCGACCTATTCCGACGCCTACTTCAACAAAGCAATGGCTCATCTTCAACTGAATCAAATTGAGGAGTCGATTCTAGATTTGAGCAAAGCGATTCAGTTTCGTCCGGACTATTTCGAAGCGATCTTCCAAAGAGGGCTCAGCTACCTGGACAACGGCGAATTCTACAAAGCCGAAGAAGACGCGGATCGTCTCCTCTCGCTTGACCCGAACAACTGGAAGTCTCACTTTCTTGCAGGACTGAGTCAGGAAAAACTCAAGAACTATCCCGAAGCTCTACAAGCCTTCGAAAAGGCATCCGCTATCGACCCCAGCAATTCTGACCTGATGGTCAATCAGGCCACGATCCTTTTCTACCAAAAAGAATACAGCAGAGCAAATGAAATCCTCCATCGGGCTGAAGCAATCAATCCCGCTGAACCCAATCTCCATAACCTAAGGTCGATGATTCTTTTTGAGGAAAAAGACCTCAACGGAGCTTTGGAATCGGTGGACAAAGCAATCGCGCTGGACAACGAGCAGGCTTATTTCTACAACAACAAGGGGCTGTATCTTCTGTTTCTGGACAAGCCAGAGGAAGGCCTTGACCTCATCAATCAGAGCATTCAGATGGATTCCAAAAATCCGTTTGCGATGCGAAATAAGGGGATTTATTATGTCCTGAAGGGCGACAAAATCTCAGCGCTGAGCTACCTCGAAGACCTCGCCAAAAAATATCCTGACATGGAATTGGTGCAGGAATACTACGCCAAAGCTCAGGCTCTATAGCTTCCGTGAGCGGTCACTTCTTTCACTTTCTTGAGTAGCTCGTTGGCGTCGATCGGCTTGGCCACAAAACCCTCAAACTCGCACTCATCGATCCGTTCCATGATTTCGAGTTTGGCGGCGGCGGTCAGTGCGATGATCGGCGTATCGGAGAACTTTTTGATCTCCAAAGTGGCTTCAAAGCCATCCATCACCGGCATCTGAATATCCATCAGGATGCAGTCGTATTTGCCGTCTCGGGCTGCATCTACTGCTTCCTTCCCGTCGTGAACGCGATGGTAGGTGTAGCCCCACTTCTTGATAATCTTGCCCAGCACAAGTGCGTTTACCTCGTTGTCCTCAGCCATCAGCAGATGAAGGGCATCAAATGTTCTGGAAAAGTGCCCATTGGTCGCCGCCGGGATATGCTCGACCTGCGTACGATCAAACTCCAGCTCAAAATAGAATCGACTGCCTTTACCAACTTCGGACTCCAGTTGGATAGTGCCACCCATGAGCTTGAGCAACTTTCGAGTGATCGACAATCCAAGGCCGGTCCCACCGTATTTGGAATTAAAGGTAGGCTTCACCTGGTCGAAGTCGTTGAAGATTTTCTCCTGATTCTCCCTGGCAATGCCAATTCCTGTGTCCTTAATCGAGAAATATACCCGGACTTTGTCCTTGACTTGGCTCAACAGGTCTATCCTTACTTCGACATTTCCTTCGTGTGTAAACTTGAGCGCATTGGTGATCAAATTATTGAGCACTTGCGAAAGACGGGTTTTGTCACCTTTGACATAGATATCGAGTCCCTCCGAGAGATGCAGCTCCAGCTTGTTTTTGCTGTCATTCGCATGGAACGAAAGGCCCTTCATCACCTGCTCCACCACTTGCTTCAAGTTCAGTGGATTGCTTTCGATGGTTAATTTACCAGCCTCAATTTTCTGAAAGTCGAGTAAGTCATTGATCATGATGATCAGGTTGTCGACTGCAAAATTGATCGTGCTAAGCGCCGACTGCTGACTTTCTGTAGGATTCTCCTGAAAAAGTGAATACACCGACCCCGAAATCGCATTCAGTGGTGTCCGCAGTTCGTGACTGATCATCGACAAGAAGTCTGACTTGATCTGGTTTGCTTTCTCGGCAGCCAGTCGGGCCTCGTCGAGCTTCGCTTCAAATTCCTTTTGCTTCGAAATGTCGGTCAGATATCCGTACCACACCATCTCTCCGGTCGCCAAAGCCTGAGGCCTCGCGGCACCGAGTACCCAGCGGTACTCCTGACTATTGACTCCTGACTTTACTCGGAATTGACATTGCCAAGGCTCCATCTTCCGCGCTGAAGCCACAGAGGACATGATGACTAATGGCAAATCTTGAGGATGTACTTTGGAAATCGCAGCCGAAATATCAGTAAACTGATGAATGTCTTCTGGAGAAAGTCCCAGGACAGCACTGATTCCTTTCGAAAGGAAAGAGAAATTCATTTGGCCTTCGGCATCCAACACCAGCTGATATAGCCCCCCTGGCACCTGCTCGGTCAGATTCATCAGAAAATCGCTGCTGGCTTCTACCTTCTTCTCCAGATTGACCCGCTCCGAAATATTCCTGAAAGCAAGAATAGCGTAGGATTTCTGATTGATTTCGACCTTTCGGGAAGCGACTTCCAAGCTCAGCTTCTTCCCGTCTTCATGAATCAAATGAGTCGAATAGCGATGAACGGAGCGGTCAGTGGGCGCTGCGCCGACCCATTCAAACCAACGATTTGACTCTGCAAAATACACCTTCAAATCCTCCAAATGGGCAATCCGCTCGGTGTAATCCAACCCAAAAAGGTTATTTACCTCTTTGTTGGCAAGAAAAACGGTGCCGTCCGGCTCTACAATCATCGTGGGTTCTGGGCCTTCCGTCCAGAGATTTCGGTGCATTTCCAGCTCATCTTGAAGCGCTTGTCGCTGTCTGCCATCCGAGATTATTCCCCAAATTTCTCCAGGGCTCGCTTCAGGAAGAAAGGCTGAAAAACCAACTTCTCGCTCATCTGAAATCTTTAGAACGCCTTCGAATTCAGATTTAGAGTCGTTCAAAGAAGAGACCAAGTCACCGATCTGAACCAAAAACAACTCCTCGATTCGATCTATTTCATAATTTTCACCCAGCAAGTCTGACAAAATGTGCTCAGCACCAGTCTCAAGTTTCAATTGTCTTGACCCCAGATCCAATTTCCAAGTGCCCGTTTTGGACAATTCAGGTGTTTTCTCTCTAAGGGCGAGGAGTCTTTTGTCGTTCGCCTGTCTGATGACCCGATGGGAAATATCCCGGGCGATGATAAAGAAGGTTTCGGGACTAAACTGAAGTGAGCATTCTAAGTGACGGTAGCTGCCGTCCTTTCCCGCAAACCTAAATTCAAAAAGGGCTACTTCCTGACTCTTCTGATGTGACTTCCAGATTTCTTGGAGCTTTGTCAAATCCTCCGGGTGAATCAGCGGACAAAGATTCGTATTGAGCAATTCCTCCGAGCCGTATCCGAGCATGGGCAAAGCCGTCGGACTCAGGTAGGTAAGGTGATCGGATTTGCCGATACCGATCAGATCTAGTTTGGAGGTGAAAAACTGGTAGGTTTCTTTTTTGCTAGGCAGCCCGTGCGTTTTTATTTCCTTCCCTTTGTAGAAAAGGAAATAGTTGGAGCCACTGTCCTGCGGCAATTCGAGCTTAAAGGAGTAGTCTTTTTTGTCGTGGGAAAGAATCAGCTCCTCTTTAAAGATATAAGCATTGATATCCAGCCCCATACCTACCAACGACCTATCTTTCAGGGTCTCGCCGATCTGGTCCTCAAAGGACTCATTGGCGTAAAAGACCGAATACGGATAGGAATCGTCAGCAAGAAAGACCATCTCCGATGACTCGTAAATGATCTTTTTAAACGTACTGTTTATTCCCTTGTCTTGCATCGAATAGAAATTGCCTTCGTGTTCACCAGCGAAATGATCGACTCGATCATACTCAGACTGTAAACATACAGCAATTTGTATTTCGTGACAAGTTTAATCTATTATAAATACATTTTTCTGCAAAAAAATCATATCCCAAACTCCACTTGGAATGTAGCAAACCAAAAGTTCGCAGTATTTACCAGTTCGATCTCATCATCAGCCCATGCGTAGCCCAGATTCCCCTGGATTTTGATCCGGTGACCGTTGATGTATCGCGTATAGCCAAGTGCGGTTTCTTCTGCGCGGTGTTCATACATCTCAATCTCTTGATCAGGACGAACTGAAGAATATCTCAGAGCCAATTCGGACTTCCGGGAGATCATCCGGCTGAGATGGATGTTGTTCCCTTTGCCCACCCAGACGGCTTTGGTATCGCCGGCCTCGTTGTGTGTCAGCGGATTCGCTGCAGTGCGCTGAAAATACTCAGCCATCATCGCCCACCCCATGTATTTAAACATCGCGTCCGCAATAAAGACCTGCAAATCCCTGGCCTCACATAGGTGTGATCCCAGTTGCCCCCGCGCCCGCACTGCCTCGTCGTTGTAATTGTAGGAGGCTCCAATTGAAAGCTTAGGAGTGGTTTCAAACTCCAAATCACCTTCAGAATAGTCTCCTGAATTTACAAATTTGCCGAATGGCAGGTATTCAAATCTTCCGGTATAGCTCAGCCCGGCATCGCCCGGGGAGGGATTCCTGCCCTCTCCTGTGTTTATTGCGGCTTTGATTTGATAGTTTGCCCGCCCCTTAGTAGGAATCGTATAGTAGCCAAAAAAACCAAAATCACGATCTAGCGTGAAAGTACCGTTTGCCAGAGACCGGTCGGAAAACTGCAAATTTCCGGAGCTAACGACCCGCTCCCGGTTGCCCGGAAGTTTCCCTTGACCGAAGCCCACATAGAGATTGTCGGTGAAATAATAGTAAATCAAAGCATCTCTGATTGGCTGGGCGTAGTCTCCACTTTCCAGATCCAAATCCGCTTTGGAAAAGCCCAATTGGATATAGTATTGTATACGAGGACTGAGAACATAGCCATCAAACCGTAATCGCAACCTCCTTACCCTGAAATCTGTCTGCTCGATGGACAGGTCTTCTCCACTTTCGGATCTCAGTCCAAACCTGTTTTGCATTCTAAAACGGAGGTTGAGCAGAAAAAGGGAATCCTTAGAAATACTGATTCCTTTGTCGACATTGATAAGAGCTCGCTCGTCCGATTCATTTTGAGCAAATCCGGGGTTGAAAACCAGAACAAAACTCAATAGCAGCAAAATAAAGTATAAAGATCTTCTCATAGGAAATAATAAAAGCCGCAACTACCAGAGTCACGGCTTTTGAAAGATTGATAATTAAAGATATTAGGCTTGAGCCTTGATCAAGTTCAACGCAGCGCCTGCCTTGAACCATTCGATCTGACCTTCATTATAAGTATGATTGGCCAAGATGGTGTCGCTGCTTCCGTCTTTGTGGTTCAGCACGATCTGCAGTGGCTTACCCGGTTCAAATGTGGTCAAGCCCAAGATGTCGATGGAGTCATCCTCCTGAATCAGATCGTAGTCTGATGGATTTGCGAAAGTCAATCCCAGCATCCCCTGCTTCTTCAAGTTGGTCTCGTGGATACGGGCAAAAGACTTCACCAAGATCGCGCGAACTCCCAAGAATCTTGGTTCCATTGCAGCGTGTTCCCGGGAAGATCCTTCTCCGTAGTTTTCATCACCTACGACGATAGAACCGATTCCCTGCGCCTTGTAGTACCGTTGAGTCGCAGGCACTTCACCGTATTCGCCAGTCAGCTGATTTTTGACAGCGTTGGTCGAGTCGTTGTAATAGTTCACCGCGCCGATCAGCATGTTGTTGGAGATATTGTCCAAGTGACCTCTAAACTTCAGCCAAGGTCCTGCCATAGAGATATGGTCAGTCGTACACTTGCCTTTGGCTTTGATCAAAAGCTTCAAGCCTTTGAGGTCCGTGCCCTCCCAAGCCGGGAAGGACGCAAGCAATTGAAGGCGGTCTGAGGCAGGATCTACGAGGACATTCACTTGGGAACCGTCCTCTGCAGGAGCTTGATAGCCCGCGTCTTCTACAGCAAATCCCTTGGTTGGAAGCTCCAATCCAGTTGGCTCATCCAGTTTTACAGCGTTGCCTTCGGAGTTTGTCAGGGTATCGATGAGGGGATTGAACGTCAAATCACCGGCAATCGCCAAAGCTGTGACGATCTCCGGAGAAGCCACAAATGCGTGGGTATTTGGATTACCATCAGCACGCTTCGCAAAGTTTCTGTTGAAGGAAGTGATGATAGAGTTTTTCTCCTGCTTCTCAGCGCCATGACGCGCCCACTGACCGATGCAAGGTCCGCAAGCATTGGCCAATACGACTCCGCCCATCTTCCCGAAGGTGTCCAGGAAGCCATCGCGCTCTACCGTGAAGCGAACTTGCTCAGAACCCGGAGTGATGGTATACTCAGATTTCGCAACCAGTTTTTTATCTACTGCCTGCTGAGCCAGCGATGCTGCTCTGGAGATATCCTCATAAGACGAGTTGGTGCAAGATCCGATCAATCCCACGTCCAACTTTGCCGGCCAGCCGTTTTCTTTGACTGCTGCTGCAAATTTGGAAATCGGCCAAGCCAAATCTGGCGTGAATGGGCCGTTGACATGCGGTTCGAGTTCGGAAAGATTGATTTCGATCACTTGGTCGAAATATTTTTCCGGCTGCTCATACACCTCTACATCACCGGTCAAATGCTCAGCAATCGCATCCGCCATCGCTGCTACATCCGCACGGCCAGTTCCTTGGAAGTAGGCTGCAGATTTCTGATCATAACCGAAAATAGAAGTCGTCGCACCAATCTCAGCACCCATGTTACAAATGGTGCCTTTTCCTGTCGCGGAAAGAGAGCGGGCTCCTTCACCAAAATATTCTACAATAGCTCCGGTCCCACCTTTCACAGTCAGGATACCGGCCACTTTCAAGATCACGTCTTTGGCAGAGGTCCAGCCCGACATCTTACCGGTAAGCTTCACACCGATCAGCTTTGGGAATTTCAGCTCCCAAGCCAGTCCAGCCATCACGTCGCATGCATCTGCTCCACCGACACCGATTGCAATCATTCCCAGACCGCCGGCATTTGGAGTATGAGAATCCGTTCCGATCATCATTCCGCCAGGGAATGCATAATTTTCCAAAACTACCTGGTGAATAATCCCTGCTCCCGGTTTCCAGAAGCCAATGCCGTATTTATTGGATACAGAAGCCAAAAAGTCGTAGACCTCTCTGTTTTTATCCTTGGCCTTGCTTAGATCTTTTTCAGCACCGATTTCAGCTTGGATCAGGTGATCGCAGTGAACAGTCGAGGGAACAGCCACCTGGTCACGGCCGGCCTGCATAAATTGCAACAATGCCATCTGAGCAGTTGCATCTTGCATGGCTACTCGATCTGGCTGAAAGTCGACGTAAGAAGCACCTCTTTTATATGCTTGAGAAGCAGGACCTTCGGTCAAGTGAGCATAAAGGATTTTTTCGGTCAAAGTAAGTGGTCGTCCCACAACTTTTCTTGCTGCAGCGATACGCTCGGGAAACCGGGCATACACCTCTTTGATCATCTCGATATCAAAAGCCATTGTTTTGGATATTTATGTGGATATTAGGTTCGATTTTTCGAACGCGAATATAGGAAAAAGCCCTCAAAAAAGGTAACTGAATGTGATCTGTATTCACAGTATTAGCCAAGTAATTAACGTAACATCCGGCTTCCAAGGACTCTGTGAGGTTTTACTTTCTCTTTTCGACATGAAACAATCAGACCAATTTACCAAAAGATAAAATCAAGCCGGCGGCCGTCACAGGCTTTCCCCATATCCCATCAAAAAAGTAAAGTCCGGCCAGCGCTTTGATCCAGCTCCGGGAGATCAAAACAAAATTTGCCGCTGAATTCAACGAAGTTTCTAAAGCTAGATTAAATCATTTAATATTGATTTGACAAACCCTTGCCCTTGTCCAAAACATCGGGCGGCAGCCAGTAATTTTCATGGAATTCGTATTAAACCCGTACGCTTTAACCCTGATCATTTCCAGTTTGATGGTGGGGGGACTTTCTGTCTACATCGGCCTGAAACTGGAAGATTCCGTCAGATGGATCGCATTCACCATGCTGTCGATTTCCGTTTGGGGCTTCTTTTACGGGGTGGAGCTGACCGTTCAGACAGTCGAGGACATGCTCATTTGGAGCAAAGTGCAATACATAGGCTTGGTCTTGGCGCCGGCATTTTGGGTCATCTTTTCCTTGAAATACACAGAGTACGACACCTCCAGGAAACCGTGGATTTATCCAAGCATTCTCTTTTTACCTGTGCTAACCCACCTGATGGTCCTGACAAATTCTTGGCACCATCTGCACTATCAAAGCAACTGGCTGATCACTAGCGGCCCTTTTCCCATTCTGGGAATAGAGAAAGGGATCTGGTACCCAGTTCAGGTTGCTTATGCCTACGCTTTCTATTTTGTTGGCACATTCATTCTCTGGAAGAGATTCCAACATGCCAACATACACTTCCGTCGCCAGACCCGTCTATTAATCCTAGCTGGGCTCTTTCCACTGATTATCAATATTTTATATCAGTTCTCCTGGCTCAAGCCTTTCGAGGGACTGGATGCGACTCCTTACGCGTTCCTATTCACCTACTTGCTGATTTCGATTGCGATCCTAAGGTTCAATTTGTTCGATTTGAAACCAGTCGCCCGCGAAAAAATCCTCGAAATCATGACACGGGGAGTGATTATCTTCGATCATCGACTCAAGATTGTAGACTTCAATCGGGTTGCTAAAACTTTTTGGGAAAATCCCGAAAACTTGAAAATCGGCCGTTCCGCAGAACAGCTCTTTGAATCAAAACCCGAGATTATGGAGCTCTTGCTGCAGCAAGAACATCAATTCCTCCAATGTCAAATCTCAAACGGGAATGACGCTTGGGATTTGAAGATTGAATCCGTTCCGATTTCTGAAAACAAAGCCATCGTTTCGGGTGTGTTACTGTTGTTTGAAAACATCACAGAACAAATCCAAAAAAACGAGCAATTAAAAAAACAGGCTGCCGAGCTTCAGCAATTAAACGATCTGAAGGATAAGTTTTTCAGCATCATCTCCCATGATCTCAAAGGGCCCGTCTTCGGAGTCAAGGAGCTGATTCACCTAACCCAAAACGGGATCGTGACCGAAGATGAATTTCTGGAGATGCTGCCTGAGATCTCCAAAAACATGGAACACGTAGCCATCCTGTTGGAGAACCTTTTGGCCTGGACCAGTTCACAGCTTCGGGGAGAATACATCCAGCCGCAAGTGTTGGACCTTAACAAATTGATCCAAAGCCAAAAAAATCTCTTAGACCGGATCGCACGTGAAAAATCAATCGTTCTGGAGCTTCAGGGATTTGAAAACACCTGGATAAACGCTGATAAAAACATGCTGGAGCTTATCCTCAGAAATCTGATTTCTAATGCCATCAAGTTTTCAAACTCCGACTCCAAGGTGTTGATTTCGTGTGAAGAGCAGAAGGACAAATTGAAACTGTGTGTACGGGATTATGGAGTTGGCATTTCGGAAGAAAATCTGAAAAAACTCAATGAAGGAGTTTCATTTTCTACCCGAGGCCAATCCAACGAAAGCGGCACAGGCCTTGGATTGCTGCTGGTGAGGGAATATATCGCCAAAAACGGCGGCACGCTGACTATCAACTCCACCATCGGTGAGGGCACAAAATTCTGCATTACCCTCCCAAAAATCGACCCGCCTGAATCGCCTTCCTAATTCAGCCCCAATAGAAAGTTCAGAGTGTCCACGTTGTCCGCATAGTCCCAAGGCGCGGGACGCTGCGCCTCCCCGAATGCAATAGCACCCGGCACTTTTTGCGGATCAGCCACTACGCACTGGATTTTAGACGCGCTCGCATCCAGCGTTTGGAGGAGCGCTTCCTGATCTTCGTAGATCTCGTAAAACAGTACTGCGATAGGAGAAACGAGCTCGTTGCTTTCCTTCAGGATCAAAAAACCATTATCAAGATGGGGCTCACGATTGACCAGATAGATAGATTTGTTGTACTCGTAGTTATTGACATATTTATGATTTTGGGCAACCCAGCTATACCTTTCCAAGATGTCCAATAGATGCGTAAGTTGGGCTGCATTTTTCACAAAAATCTTTGACACATTTCTGCATCCCAGCCCAAAGTAGAGGAATATATCTAATCCGAGTTTTTCGAGCTCCGCTTCCGACTCATCGCCGGTCAAGATGGCTACGGAAGTCCGGTTGGCCCGGATGACACTTGGATATTTCCCGAAATAATAATTGAAATAGCGAGCCGAATTGTCGCTTCCCGTCGCAATGTAAGCATCCATACCCTTCAGCATCTCCTCGATTTGGATGAAGTCGCCCAACTCCGGCTCCAGCTGGATGAGACGGTCTATCAACCAACTTGAGAAAAAAGAATCCGAAGAACTCAACTTCACCACGGCAATGTTTCCGGAAAGCAGCACACACATCAGATCGTGAAATCCCACGCCGGGAATATTTCCTGCCATCAAGATTCCGACTTTTTTTGCGACAGTGTTTTCCGGAAAAGTGTACTTGGCGAGCCAAAGCTCCAAGGTCTCTTTCGCCAACATTGCGGAAAGGCCGGCAAGCGCGGTCTCCATCGAAATCGGCGTGAACCAAGTATTCTGATTATGAGCTCTTCGAAACAGCGTCTCCTTTTCCTCGGCATCCAAATTCCTGAGCAAATTGCCTAGGTCTATGAAAACTTGAGTCCTGTTTTGGGGCGATAATCCTGCTGTCATGCGGCAAAGTTATCAAAAGAGGCCCAGCTTAGAATAAAATTAAATTAATTAGTATGACAACTTTTTATTGCCTTGCAGCTAATGAGATTGTACTTTTGGGCTTCAAATTGATTGAGCCATGGCTATAATGATTACAGACGAATGCATCAACTGCGGTGCATGCGAACCTGAATGTCCAAATACAGCGATTTACGAAGGTGGGGTCGAATGGACCTGGGGCGGTGGAACCGCGCTGAAAGAAGTCACTCTTGAAGACGGGTCGGTCGTGTCGGCCAGCGAAAAGCAAGAGCCGGTGTCGGACGAATTTTACTACATCGTGACTGCAAAGTGCACCGAATGCAACGGCTTTCACGAGGAGCCTCAGTGCGCTGCAGTGTGTCCTGTCGACTGCTGTGTAGACGATCCTGACAATCCGGAAACAGAAGAAGAATTGCTTGCCAAGAAGGCATTTATGCATGGAGAATAAGAGTGGCGAAAGCCACTTTTTTTATTTAAGCCCGATACTTTTTTACTGATTTTTAACTCTTTGCGTTTATTATATATGGAGTTTCTAAAAAAAGTAGTAGCTCACTTTGATTTCTACTTTGCTTTTGCTTTATCTTAGATCACTAAAATCTATAAAACCCCAAACCTAAATCCGGAAGCCCAGTGGAAGACAATCGAGGATATGACAGAGAGGAAATTTTCTCAAAAAAAGTAAAAGCAGGAAAACGAACCTATTTTTTTGACGTCAAGTCTACCCGCGCCAACGACTTCTACATCACGATCACCGAGAGCAAAAGACGGATGAACGGCGACAACTTCACGTACGAGAAGCATAAGATCTTTCTTTATAAGGAGGACTTCTTCAAGTTTGCCAATGCACTCAATGAGGCCGTGGATCATGTGAAAAACGACCTGATGCCAGAAGTTGATTTCGCACAGTTTGAAAATGAAGATGCAGAAACCGAAGTCAACGATGACCTCAAATGGGAGTAAATTCCTATTGGATAAGCGATTGCTTATCCGCCGTTGAATAAAGTATATTCGAGGAGGCATTGGCCTCCTTTTATTTTGTATTTTGTTTTATGCAGCGATTTTTCATTTACCTGATTCTTTTCATTGGAGCATTTCTATTGTTCGGGTGGTATTTCTCCAATATCACGCTCTATCTCATCCTGTCGCTGGTCATCGCCGCCCTACTCCGCCCACTTACCAATCAGCTCAATGACTTTCACCTGGTCAGACAGCACATCCCTCGATGGTTAGCGATCCTGATTTCGTATGCATCGATTATCCTGCTGATATTCTTGTTGAGTTTACTTTTTTTGCCTTTGATCAACAACCAGTTGGTGATCCTGTCCGAGATGGATCTGGAGGGGATCTACCTGCAAGTGCAGGAGCCTATAGAGCGCGTGGAGCGGGTGCTTTTCCGTTATCAATTATTGGAAAACAAACCTGGGTCTCTTTTTGAAGAGATGAAAAGTAGCGTCGTCGCCTTCATTAAATCATTTGATTTTGGTGGCTTTATCAGCGGATTTGTCAATGTGACGAGCAGTCTGATTATCGGCACAATGGCTGTGGCATTCATCACTTTCTTTCTTCTTTTGGAAAATGGCCTGTTGAGAAGAAACCTGCTAAACCTGATACCAAACGCCTACTTCGAGCTTTCTGTCGCCACGTTTACCAAGGTGGAGAAGCTACTTTCCAATTACCTCTTTGGCCTCCTGATCCAGATGTTGTTTCTTTTCTCGATCGCGAGTTTAGGTTTGACCATTGTGGGCGTAGACTATGCGTTGACAATCGCGCTGTTTGCCGCCGTCGCCAACCTGATTCCTTATGCCGGCCCTATCTTGGGAGCTTCGTTTGGGATCATGGTGGGTATCTCGACAGGCACATTTTCCAGCGACGCGGAGTACACCTACTTTCTTTTCAAGATTTTATCAGTATTTGCTGTCGTGCAACTCACTGACAACGTGGTCATTCAGCCAATGATTTTTTCCAAATCAGTGAAGGCACATCCCCTTGAGATATTTGTTATTATCTTTGCCGGGGCAAAAATCGCCGGCATCGTAGGGATGATCTTTGCAATTCCGGTTTATACCATCTTCAGAGTCTCCGTGATGGAGTTTTATGAAGGGTATAAGTCCTACCGAATCTTTAAAATTAAAGCAACGAATTAATGGCATTACAATGTGGCATTGTTGGACTTCCAAATGTGGGCAAGTCTACCTTGTTTAATGCGCTGTCAAGCGCCAAAGCAGAAGCAGCAAACTTCCCTTTCTGTACGATCGAGCCAAATGTAGGCGTGGTTTCAGTGCCTGACAAAAGGCTCCAGGTCCTCGAAGGACTGGTCAATCCGCAGCGTGTCGTGCCTACTATTATCGAGTTTGTGGACATTGCAGGATTGGTAAAAGGTGCTTCCAAAGGAGAAGGACTCGGCAACAAATTCTTGGCAAACATCCGGGAAGTAAATGCCATCATCCACGTCATCAGATGCTTTGAAGATGATAATATTGTCCACGTCGCCGGCGGAGTTGATCCAGTCTTCGACAAAGAAGTCATCGACACCGAGCTACAGTTGAAGGACCTGGAATCAGTCGAAAAGAAGATTCAAAAGACCGAAAAGGTGGCAAAAGCAGGTGATGCAAAGGCCAGAGTTGAGCTTGAAATCCTCAATCGGTTTAAGACTGGACTTACCTCTGGATTGAATGCCCGCGCTATCGAAGTCGACAAAGAAGAGCTGGAAGCTGTGAGAGATCTGCATTTGCTGACCATCAAGCCGGTGCTGTACGTCGCCAACGTAGACGAGGCGAGTATCACGACCGGAAACAAATTTGTAGATCAGCTGAAAGCTAAAGTGAAGGAAGAAAATGCGGAAGTTATTCTACTTTGCGCAGCGTTGGAATCCCAGATCGCGGAATTTGAAGATGCCGATGAGATTGCCATGTTCCTTTCCGAATATGGTTTGGAAGAAAGCGGTATGAACCGGTTGATTGCCGCGGCATACACCCTGTTGGATTTGATCACCTATTTTACCGCGGGCGTGCAGGAAGTACGGGCCTGGACGATCAAAAGAGGATGGAAAGCGCCTCAGGCAGCGGGGGTGATTCACACCGATTTTGAACGTGGATTTATCAAGGCGGAAGTAATCAAGCTTGCGGACTATACGCAATTCAAGACAGAAGCAGGTTGCCGTGAAAATGGGAAAATTGCAATTGAAGGTAAAGAATATGTAGTCCAAGATGGAGACATTATGCATTTTAGATTCAACGTTTGACTTTTTTTGAATTTTATTTGTACTTTTGACACCTGCTTATACACCCAAACACGTAAGTATTTTAATTCACCATTTGTCTCATTTTATTTTTAAATCACCGTGAGAGTCAGACTTATATTTTCACTTAAAAACAAAGGCTCCTATTTGCCTTTTCATCACCAGTATATCCTGGCGCAATTTCTCAAAGGAGTAATTGTGAAAGGAGGAAGAGAAGAATTCTTCAACTACAACTATTTCAATTTCTCTGGTTTGAAAGGCCAGACGAAAGTGAGTAGAAGTGGTTTGCATTATTATTCCAGTTTGGTGACGCTCGTCCTTTCGTCTCAAAGCGAGGACTTCATGGATTACTTGCTGGAGCAGGTTTTTGCTACGCCAAAGATCGAACTCGGCAACCTGATCCTATCGCCGGAATACACCGAATTGGAAACTGAGCCAACGCTGGAGACCAACAACAAATTCGTATGTATCTCCCCACTGGTGTTGATCACTCCGGCTTTCAACGAAGAAGCCGGCAAGCGATTCATTAATCCAGACAGCGATGAGTTTTCCGATTTGCTGTACGAATCTACCTTGACCCGTATGGAAAAGTCAGGCTGGTATACGCCTGAGCAGATGGAATCATTCTTCAAGTTCCAAGTCGTCCCTGACATGGTTTATGTAAATAAACTGAAGGAACAGCAGAAGAAATTTGCTCGAATCTATGCCGTCTATGATATGGATGTGAAGTACGAGGTGAGAGGCTATACGCTTCCATTTACACTTTATGCAGCGCCTGAAGTTCAGGATTTTGTATTTAAGTGTGGACTGGGTGCTTTTACCCACAAAGGATTTGGAATGCTGGATCTCGCAAATCATCCTTCCGGAAACCGCACTACAACTTACAAGTTTAAGCGCGAGGGATTCGTTCCCTACAAGCCGACTGATCGTGTGAGACAAAATGTTGCGCCAACTTCTGAAGAAGGCGAAAGCGAAATAGAATCCTCCGAAGAGCAATAAAAATCAAATCCTCTCAAATCGAGAGGATTTTTCTTTTATATACATTCTCAGGCTAGCACAAGACCTTCTTAAAACGCCGCTCTTGGGCCTTCCCAGTCTCACGTGGAATTTCGCGAGAATTAGAAATCTGTCAAATCCTCCGTCGGTTTGGATGCAGGTACACATATCCGACCAGCTGATCGTATCGGGATCCCAAGGCGCGGTAGTACACTAGAACCTCATATTCATTTTCGGTTTCAAAAAAACTCCCTTCGATCGGGTCGGAGTCATAACCGTCCTCGCTCACAAAACCATATTGATAATCGTACCAGCCCTGCTTCAACAGCAATGACGTGCTGTATCGTCCCGTCTTTGGGTCATAGTTCATCTTAGACTCTGGACTGTTGCCCCATCCTGTCAAGGATCCAAGCATCCTGATATCCCGCCCGGGGTCAGCTTCGAGATAAAACGTGGTATACATATACTCACTTTCAACCTCTGGATTTCCTCCCGGTCGATCATTGGTATACACCATGTATTGTCCATTCAGATCCAGATACTGGGAATAAACTCCGCCCGGACGCGGTTTGTCCGGGAGTGCACTCGCCAAAATCACCGTTTCCTCCACCTTCACTTCAGCGACATTTACCCCTGTCGCCCGAATAAACCTCAAATCCACGAACCTAAATTCATTCCCCGCCCGGAACGTACTCGATCCGTCAAAGGGCTCGTACCGTATACTCTTCGCATTTTGATTGAGGAAAGTGGGTTTGATCAGTAGCTTAGCATTGTCCCAGCGCTGATTTTGTCTAATAAGGACTTTCACCTGAGTGGTGGGATCGGACAAATCCACCCTTGAATAGTTAACCACCACATTGATCTGCTGGAGGGCTCTTCGATCCTCCGTCTCTGTCGGCGGCACTACCGACGCTCCTACCGTGAACAGCTCTTCGTAGACCATGAATCGCCGGGTCAGAATCACCTCGTTCTCGTCCCGATTCCGGTAGACTTTCAGGATGTAATTCCCCGATTTGGTCACCCGGGGAACCGGAAAAGCATAATGGATGTAGGGAATTCGGGTATTGATGGAATAGTTGTACTCCGTGATATTGTATTCGTTAAAAGACAAAGAAAAGTCATTGTCGCGAAGGCCGGACTTTTCCCAGTTGGCATCACAATGAATCAATTTGGCAGAATACTGCTCCGGGTCGAACGCAACGTCGTCAAAGAGCAACATCAACGGTCTGGAATCAGAGATGCCCACCACAGGCGCATCCAACTGACTGTCTTGCTGCAATCCCAAAGGAAACAACCTCACCGACTGGATATGCTCCGAGTACACTTTATCCTCCAGTACCTGTGAAAACGCGATGCCTGCGCTGGCTAAAAACAGGAAGAAAATCAGAATCGAATACTTTCTAGACATGAGTTCAAAGTAAAGAATTTACCTCAAAGCCAAGCCAATTATCCGGCCAATTCCTGAAGCGAAGAGATCTGATCTACCAGTTGCTCCCAATGAGCATTGGCATCATCGAGGCTTTTCTGGATGCGCTGGTAGCCTTCTTGCACTTTTTGAGCTTTCGCTTCATCCTCATACATCTCCGGATCTGCCATCTTGGCTTCTGTTTCGGCTTTCAGCAGATCCAATGATTCAATCTCCTTTTCGATCTTCTGGAGCTGTTCTTCCAGCTTCTTCAGATCCCGTCTCGCCTGCTGTGTCTCGGGGGTATTTCGAGGCGATGCCGGTTGAGGCTTTTTCTCAATTTTCTCGACAACAGGAGTGGTCTTCACCTCCGTCTGTTGGCTTCTCCAAAACTCGTACTCGTCGTAGGTTCCGGGATACTCCTTGATCTCGTGATCTTCGATGTACCAGATTTTGTTCGCCACGCCTTTGATGAAATGTCGGTCGTGGGAAACGGTAATAAACGTCCCCTCGTACTGCTGTAGAGCTTGGATGAGAATATTAACCGACTGAAAGTCCAAGTGGTTGGTAGGTTCATCGAGCAATAGGAAGTTAGCCTCAGAGATCAGCGTCTTTGCCAATGCGACACGGGATTTCTCACCTCCAGATAGAACTTTGATCTTTTTGAATACTTCTTCATTGGAAAAAAGAAAACATCCCAAAACGCCACGAAGCTCCATTTCGGATTTCTTGCTTCCAGCTTGAGCCATTTCCTGCATGATCTCGTTGTCCAAGGTCAGGGCTTCCAGCTGATGCTGCGCAAAGAATGCTTTGATCACATTGTGTCCCTCCGTTCTAGTGCCTGTCGTTTGCTCTGGGCCGGCGATGATCCGCAGCAGTGTGGACTTTCCTTTCCCATTCGCTCCGATCAATGCAATCTTGTCTCCCCGCTCGATCCTGGCCGTTGTATTTTTCAAGATCACCAGATCACCATACGACTTGGAGACATGGTCCAAGATCACGACATCGCGTCCTGATTTCTGGGAAAACTTAAACTTAAAGTTTACAAATGCCTCGTCATTGACCACTTCATTGACCCGATCCATTCGGTCGAGTGCTTTGATTCTGGACTGAACTTGGTTGGATTTGGTCGCCTTGGCTCGGAAACGCTCAATGAACTTCTCCGTCTGCTTGATCATCTGCTGCTGATTTTCGTAGGCGTTTTGCTGAAGTTCCATTCGGATCTTCTTCTCCTCCTTATAGAAAGAGTAGTTTCCAGGATAGGACGTCAAAGTCTGATTGGAGACCTCCACGGTCGTACTGATGCAATTATCGAGAAAGGTCTGATCGTGGGAAACCACGACAACGGCGCCTTCATAGTTTTTGAGGTAGTTCTCCACCCACTGAATGGAGGGCAAATCCAAGTGGTTGGTAGGTTCATCGAGCATGAGCAGGGAGGGCTTTTCCAAAAGGAGTTTCGCCAGCATCACCCGCATCCTCCATCCTCCGGAAAACTGTCGCAGTGGCTTGCCCAGATCTTTGGTTTGAAAGCCGATTCCTTCCAAAACCTCCTCGGCTTTGGCCTTGATCGTGTAGCCTTCGTTGCTTTCGAAGCGATCCTGAAGGTGAGCCAGCCGATTGATGATCTCCTCCGAGTAGTCGGTTTCCATCAGTTTCAGGACTTCTTCGATCTCATCCTGTAGAGCCAAAGTTTCTTTAAACGCCGCCAAGGCAACATTCAGGATGCTTTCGTCAGACTGATAGGAAAGTAGATCCTGATTCAGAAATCCGATCGTGCAGTCTTTCGCTTTTTGTACTTCCCCTGTGGTCGCCTGATAGTCGCCGTTGATGATCTTTAGTAAGGTGGACTTGCCGGTTCCATTTTGACCCACAAGCCCGATTTTATCTTTCGGCTTGATATGCAGGTTGGCGTTTTCGTAAAGCGGGCGACCGCCGATGAAGTAAGAAAGGTTGGAAATCGATAACATGGCGCAAAAATAACCAAAGCCCCGTTTATACAGCTTCCACTCGGAAAACATTCTCAATTTGATTAGCTTATTTGGGTAAAAAAGAAAAAATCCATGAACTACATAAAGCCAATTGCTTTTAGTCTTGCCCTCGGATTGATCAGTCTGGGTGCGAGCTGCCAGGGAAAGCTTTCTCCCGTCTCAGCTTCAAACGGCCCCAATAAACAGGATATCCGCACCGCAAAAGCAGATGTAAAACTGGATCAAATCAAACTGCAACCCGGATTCAAGATCGAAGTCTGGGCGGCAGATGTGCCCAATGCCCGATCGATGGCCATCTCGGACGACGGAATTGTTTTCGTGGGAAACCGTCAGGAAGAATATATATATGCTCTGGTGGATGAAGATGCCGACGGCAAAGCCGATTCCAAGTTCATCTTGGCCGAAAATCTTGACATGCCCAATGGTGTCGCCTACAAGGACGGCGACCTCTATGTGGCTGAAGTTAGCCGCATCCTAAGGTTCAAAGACATCAAAAACAACCTGGACAATCCGAAGTTTGAGGTGGTTTTTGACGGCTACCCGACTGAAAGTCACCATGGCTGGAAGTTTATTTCCTTCGGACCCGACGGAATGCTTTACGTGCCAGTTGGTGCGCCTTGCAACATCTGTGATCCGGAAGAGGAAATTTTCGCCAGCATCACCCGATTGGACGTGAACAAACCTGGGTCAAAACCGGAGGTTTATGCTCATGGCGTAAGAAATACGGTCGGTTTTGACTGGCATCCTGTGACCAAAGAGTTGTGGTTTACCGACAACGGTCGCGATATGCTCGGTGATGACACCCCGGATTGCGAGCTCAACCGCGCAACTGCTGCCGGACAACATTTTGGATATCCGTATTGGCATGCAGGCACGGTCAAGGATCCGGAATTTGGAGATAAGGGGAAAGAAGCAGATGCCTATGTGGCACCGGCCGCAAAACTCGGCCCACACAATGCTCCGCTTGGAATCAGATTTTATGAAGGGGAAATGTTTCCGTCCGATTACAAAAACAACGCAATCATCGCCAAACATGGCAGCTGGAACAGAAGCAAAAAAGCGGGCTACGAAGTTGTTCTGGCCAAAATGGATGCATCCGGAAAAGTAACCGGGCAAGAAACATTCGCTACCGGATGGTTGGACGATGCGAGCCAGGAAGTCTGGGGAAGACCTGTGGATGTTCAGGAACTTCCTGACGGAAGCCTGCTGATTTCAGACGATATGGCCAACTGTATCTATCGGGTGACCTATTCGAAGTAAACTAAAAAAAGGGAGGCTAAAAACCTCCCTTTTTTCACTTTAACCATTCCGGCTTCGTCGTATCCACCTCGGCTTGCAGTTGATTGAGCAGATTGTAGAGCCCGAAATAGGTTCGGTTGATGTATAGGCCATGTCTGGAACCCCGTGCTTGACGCGATTTTTTGAACATCTTATCGTTGGAGATCTTGTCGCCCAATTGGAAAATCCGCTCAAAGTAGCCGTCATCAGCAAAGTCAAACCGATCCACGTGAAAGGGCATCCCCAATAGCGAAATCATGTCCTTAAACACGCCTCTGAAGTAAATTTTCTCTTCCTCGGTATCGCGATCCGAAATAAAATCGAGCGAATAGAAGATCTGATTCAACTCGTCCTCCCTCAAGACCATACCCTTCTTCATCAGAGGAAAATAGCCCCGATAGAAATCCTCCGGAATCACCTTAACACAGCCGAAATCGATGATTCCCAATCGACTGTCGTCCTGGATTATAAAATTGCCTGGATGGGGATCTGCGTGAACCTGCTTTAGATTGTGTACCTGGTGGTGATAGAAATCCCACAGCGCCTGCCCAACCTGATTTTTGGACTGCTGACTGGGATTGGTTTCCATCCATTCTTTGATATGCTTACCTGAGATCCAGTCCATGGTTATCACCCTTTCTGAGCTGAATTCATCATAATAGGTCGGGAATCTTAGATTTGGAATATGCGCACAGGCCTCCGAAATCTCGCGGGAGCGCTTCACTTCCAGCGTGTAATCAGTCTCCTCCACGAGCCTCTCCTCCACCTCTTCCATGTAGTGATCGAGCTCTTTTTCATTCATATTGAGAAGTCGCAGCGCAAAAGGGCGGACCAATTTCAAGTCCGAACTGACCGAATCAGACACCCCTGGATACTGGATTTTCACGGCTAAGGTCTTTCCGTCTTTGGTAGCCTGATGGACCTGACCGATGGAAGCGGCATTGACAGCAGATCGTGTAAACGTGTCGAAGATCCCTTCCGGTGGCTTGCCGAAGTACTTTTGAAAAGTCTTCACCACCAAAGGATAAGACAAAGGCGGCGCTGAGTACTGCGCCATCGTAAACTTATCCTGGTAAGCTCTCGGCAGGAGATTCTTATCCATCGACATCATCTGAGCCACTTTCAGGGCTGACCCCTTCAGCTCACTGAGCGAATTATAGATATCGGTGGCATTGTTGGAGTGCAGTTCTTCCTTATCCATCGATGGATTGACCATCTTTTTGGCATAGTGCTTCACGTAGTTCCCACCAACTTTGGCTCCCGTGGAGATAAATTTGGCCGCTCGCTGCACTTTGGAAACCGGGATGGTTTCCTGTTCTTTTACCTTACTGGCCATGTTTATTTCGTTTGGTAGAGAAATTTCGCGAAGTCCAAAAAGCTGTCTAGTGCGCTCTTTCCCATCAGATCAAAGGCGAGATTGACGGATTTCTCGATGGCTGCATCGGTTTTCTCAAATCGTGGGCTTCTGTCATCGAGCCAATATTTGAATATGAATACGACCTGAAGCCAAAGCGCCTCGTCGTACCGATCGGCGATCACTGGCCGGCTCGCGATTTCTTGGCTTTCCCTCCCTTCCGAAATTAACTCTCCGGCAAAGTCTTTAAACTTCTCTTTGAACTCTCTGGTATCTGACGGCAGCGATTTGAAAGCTTTGCTTTTGTCCTGGTATAAACTCAGTAGGTAGGATCGGTTTTTCTTAAGCTCCTCGATCCAGGTAAACAGGAAGCTGAGAAATTTTTCCCGGACGCTGTATTCTTTGAATACTTCCTGGGCTTCGATCTGTTCTAGCGTAGAATCGAATATTGAAACCCAAATTGATGATTTGATGGATTCAAATGAAGTGAAGTAGGTATAAAACTCTTCCTCCTTCATCTTCAAATCCTTCGCAAACTTGAAAACTGAGGCCGGTTCAGCACCATGTTCCAAAACATGATTTACATAACCTTCCAAGATCAGTTTTCGATAATCCTTTTTTACAGTCTTTTTAGTGGTTGTAGTTTCCATGGGAAAAGCTTGAGTTACATTCTGATAACTCTCAATCTCTTCCAGAGGTTTACCTAAAACGAAAAAAAGCCGAAGTCAACTTCCGGCTTTTAACTCATTTCTTTTCGAAACTGTCAACTTTTCACCTGCTCGATCACCAGATTATGGTTGGTGTAGATGCAGACATCTGCCGCGATATGGAGGCTTTCCCGGACCATTTCCTCGGCTGAAAGATGTGGCGCAAACTTCTTCATCGCCCGGGCTGCGGATTGGGCAAACATGCTTCCCGAACCAATCGTGGCAATCTCCATGTCTGGTTCAATCACGTCGCCGTTACCGGAAATGATCAGAATGTCTTCTTTGTCAGCGACAATCATCATTGCCTCCAACTTGCTCAGCATCCGGTCCGTGCGCCATTCCTTAGCCAGCTCAACCGCAGCGCGCTTCATGTTGTTGCCAAATGCTCCGAGTTTCTCTTCAAACTTCTCCAGCAGCGTAAATGCATCAGCTGTCGAACCTGCGAAGCCCGTCACGATCTTTCCTCCCTGAAGCACACGGAGTTTTTTGACCGTACTCTTTGCTATCGTATTGCCGAGCGTCGCCTGTCCGTCTGCTCCTATGACCACTTGTCCATTGTGTCGGATGGCGACGACGGTGGTTGATTTGATTTTTTCCATGGATAAAAGTTATTGGTTATTAGTTTTCAAGTTATTGGATCCAACAATCTGGCTTTGCAAGTTTTGATCAGAGCAATTGTAACTGATAGCCAATAACTGAACAACCCTTTCTCCAATAACCATACAAAAGCAAAAAGTCCTGTCGAAACAGGACTTTTTGGCAGTTATTCTATTAAACCAAGATCCTGACCGGATCTTCAAGTAAGCTTTTCAATGTGATCAAGAATGCTGAACCTACAGATCCATCTACGACTCGGTGGTCGCAGGAAAGAGTCACCTTCATGATATTGCCGATTTTCATCTGACCTTCTTTCACGATTACGGTTTCCTTGATCCCGCCAACAGCAAGGATACAGGCATCCGGAGGATTGATGATCGCAGTGAACTCGTCGATGCCAAACATTCCCAAATTGGAAATTGTAAATGTATTTCCTTCCCAATCTTTGGGTTGAAGTTCTTTGTTTTTGGCTTTTCCACCGAGTGTTTTCGCCTGATTGGAAATCTGGGATAAAGACAGACTGTCTGCAAATCGGATCACAGGCACCAGCAAACCTTCTTCCACTGCTACGGCCATTCCGATATGGATGTGATCATTGTAGCGGATTTTATCGCCAAGCCAGCTGGAATTTACTTTTGGGTGCTGACGCAAAGCTGCCGCTGAAGCTTTGATCACCATGTCGTTGAAGGAGATTTTCACGGGAGAGATCTCGTTCATGCTCTTTCTGGCTTCGATCGCCTTGTCCATGTTGATCTCCATGGTCAGGTAGAAGTGAGGCGCGCCAAACTTGCTTTCGGCAAGTCGCTTCGCAATCACTTTTCTCATCTGAGAAACTTTCTCCTCACGGAAGCTTTCCACACCTACCGCCGGAGCTGAGCTGGCAGCTGAGGCAGTTGCCGAAGCAGCTGCAGGCGCTGCAGAAGGTACGAATGACTCGATATCCTTCTTGATAATTCTTCCGCCTTCGCCTGATCCGCTTACTTGACGAATGTCAAAACCTTTTTCTTCGGCCATCTTCTTAGCCAGCGGAGATGCTATCACTCGCTCGCCGTTTGCCGCTGCCGGAGCACTCGGTGCTGCGGTCGTTTTTGCCGCTGGAGCCGGCGTTTCAGTTTTTGCTTCCGGTGCTGGTTCGACTTTCGCTTCAGCCGGAGCTGCAGGCTTACTTCCGCCCTGCTGTGTTTTCAGCAAAGTCTGATAGTCGGCGCCTTTCTCTCCGATCACCGCGATGACTCCATCCACAGCGACGCTGTTTCCAGCTTCGACTCCGATATATAGGAGAACCCCGTCTTCATAAGACTCGAGCTCCATGGTCGCCTTGTCTGTCTCTACCTCGGCAATGATCTCACCGGATTTGACTGCATCGCCCACTTTTTTCAACCAAGTGGCGATGGTTCCCTCCTGCATGGTATCACTCATCTTTGGCATGGTGATGACCGTTGCATTGATGCTGGAGGTATCTATTTTTTCCGCAGGAGCTTCTGCTTTTGGAGCTTCCTCTGATTTCTCAGGTTCGGCAGCTTTAGCTTCCGGCTTGGATTCTTCTTTTTTGGCTTCAGCCGGAGCAGCAGATCCATTGAGCAATTGCTCATAGGCCTCGCCTTTTTCCCCGATGATAGCAATGACACCGTTCACAGGTACTGAATCTTTCTCTTGAACTCCAATATATAAAAGGACACCTTCTTCGTAAGATTCCAACTCCATGGTCGCTTTGTCGGTTTCTACCTCCGCCAAGATATCTCCGGGCTTCACAGTATCTCCCACTTTTTTCAACCATGCAGCGATCACCCCCTCCTCCATTGTGTCACTCATTTTTGGCATTCTGATTATTTCGGCCATAGGTAATTTTGAGCTTGTTCGTTTTTAAAGAGACCAAAAATAGTTTTTAAATACGCTTTATTCAAATTTATATCCTGTATTTTCCGAGCTGTTTTAGGCCTTTTCACCCTATGCCACTGACTTCTGAAAGCTCTTATCAAAGGCCTAATTGGCTCTTTAGCGGCCACTTAGAAACCATTTACCCGGCACTTTTCCGCAAGGTAGAACTTCGAAAACCTTTGCGCGAACGAATCGAAACTCCGGACGGAGACTTCCTGGATCTGGATTGGTTTAGGGCTGATCGCCCACGGTTGGTGATCTTGAGCCATGGCTTGGAAGGGAATAGCAGCCGGCCCTACATGCTGGGAATGGCTCGCGAGTTTTGGCAAAAAGGGTTTGATGTCCTAAGTTGGAACTTTCGCGGCTGCAGTGAAGAGATGAATCGAAAAGCCATCTTTTATCATAGCGGCGCCACTTATGATCTGGACACCGTGATCAAGCATGCTGAGAAAACCTATTCCGAAATCTTCTTGGTGGGATTTAGTCTGGGAGGGAATCTCACACTGAAATATCTGGGAGAGAAAAAATTCCCTAACTCCAAAATCAAAAAAGCTGTTGCCATATCCGTTCCCCTTGACTTGGCAAGATCCTGCGAAAAGATCTCCACCGGAGAAAACATCATCTATTCCAAACGCTTTCTGACTACACTCAAAGAGAAAGTGACCCGAAAATCGCAAACTTTCCCGCGGGAACTGGATCTGAAAATGCTCCAAAAGACCAGGACCCTGCGGGATTTCGATGATTTCTACACCGGACCGCTACATGGCTTTCAGGACGCGGCAGAATACTACGAAGTCAACTCGTCGCTGCAGTTTTTAGATCAGATTGAAGTCCCAACTCTGGTGCTGAATGCGCAGAACGACCCTTTTCTAAGCGACACTTGTTTTCCACACAAACTCGCCAAAACATTGGATTTGGTTCATTTTGAGTTCCCAAAACATGGAGGTCACGTGGGATTTTCCGGCCCTTCCCGAGAAAAAAGCTACTACTCTGAGTGTCGGGCTGTTGAATTTATAAGCCACGATCTCTAACTTCCACCCGAATAATTTAACTCCCTGATCATGTGCGGTAGATACTCTCTCAGCAAAAGTAGAATCGAATTGGAAGAAAGATTTCAGGCGGAAATGCTGGCAGATTTCAAACCGAGGTTCAACATCGCGCCCACGCAGCTCGTGCCGGTGATCACCTCCGACAGCCCAAAAGGTTTTTCGTACTTCTACTGGGGAGTCACTCCGGATTTTGGACAAAACAGACCAGTCACTCAAAAACTGATCAATGCAAAGGCTGATACGATTCATGAGAAACTCTCCACCAAAGGTTCTTTTCAGAAGAGACGCTGCCTGATTCCTGCTGATGGCTTCTTCGAATGGAAAAAACTGGGAAAAAAGACCAAAATCCCGTACCGGTTTACACTCAGGGAGGATGACCTGTTCGCTTTTGCGGGCATTTGGGAAGAGTACGAAACTGTCTCCGGAGAAACCCAACATACGTTTTTGATTCTCACCACGTCAGCAAATGAAGTGATCGAAGAAGTCCATGACAGCATGCCGGTGATCTTGAGCCGGGGAGACGAAAAAAAGTGGCTCGACAAATACACCTCTGAGTCAGATCTTCTGAAGATCCTCAAGCCCTATCCCGCTGAGATGATGATGAGCTATAGCGTCTCCTCTTTGGTCAACTCTGTTCAGAATGATTCACCGGGAATTATCCGCAAGATTTCACCCATGGACCAGTTTGGTAACTATACACTTTTCGGGTAAGCCAAAAACTGCCGCTTTTTGTAGCCTTTTTGTGGGAATGCCAAGTAGTATCGATATTGCCGATCAAAGTATTCTCCCCAACATAGACCCGAATGACAATGAATAGATCCCGAATTCTTGGAGCTGGACACTACGTCCCAGAGAGGATTGTGACCAATCAGGAGCTTTCTGAAATGATGAATACCAACGACGAATGGATTGTGGAGCGGACAGGTATCCACGAGAGGCGCTGGTTTACTCCGGGAGTCGACACGGTCAACAACATGGCAGCCAAAGCCAGCCGCATGGCAATGGAAAGAGCCGGTATAGAGCCCTCAGAGGTAGATTTCATTGTTTTCGCGACGATCACATCGGACTATTTTCTTCCGGGAAACGGTGTCCTGCTTCAGCGGGAATTAGGACTGGCGAACATCGGCGCTTTGGATGTAAAAAATGCCTGCTCTGGCTTCCTATATGCGCTGACCGTCGCCGACCAATTTATCAAAACAGGGATGTATCGCAAGATCCTGGTCGTGGGTGCCGAGATCCAGTCTTCAGCACTTGACAAAAGTGACGAGGGCCGATCCAGCGCAGTCATCTTCGCTGACGGTGCCGGAGCAGTGATCTTGGGTGCCGTCGGACAGAGCGAACCGGGCATTCTCAGCTCCCATCTGCACTCCGACGGTGCCTTTGCGGAGGAGCTATACTGCATTGCGCCGAGCTCCAGCGGCGAGGTCAGACTCTCCCAAGAGATGATTGACAGGGGTGATTTTTTTGTCAAAATGAATGGCAATACCGTCTTCAAGCATGCCATCGTGCGGTTCATGGAAGTGATTAACGAGGCGTTGAATCATAACGGATACACCAAAGACGAAATTGACTTGCTCGTCCCCCACCAAGCCAATCTGAGGATCAGCCAATACGTGCAGCAGAAGCTCGAGCTTCCCGACGAGAAGGTCTTCAACAATATCATGTATCTGGGCAATACCACGGCCGGGACGATTCCGATTGCACTTTCCCAAGCCTGGGAGCAAGGAAGATTAAAGAAAGGGGATTTGGTGTGTCTTGCTGCTTTTGGGTCTGGATTCGCGTGGGCCTCGGTCCTACTACGTTGGTAAAATGGCCGATCCGCAAGATCCATTAGATCTCAACCTTTGGCTGGACAGCGATCTGGTTCGCCGGCAAAATCTGCTAAAAAAACAATTTGTCGGCATCTTGGAGGAGGTAGCAAACGCCATTTCCAACTTTGAACTGACGGAAATTTCGCAACGATCACGGGGATCAAAGATATCCAAAGGCAATGACCTGCTCGGACTCCCTTACCAGGTTTTGGATCTGATCCGTGATTTTGACTCTCTAGATGGAGTGAATATCCGCCTGCTCAACTGGTTTGGAAACGGATTTTTTATCACAGCCTTGATGGGAAAAAACAGAGAAAGTCTCTCGGAACGATTCCTTGAGGAAGGGTTTTCATTTGGACTAAGTGAAAACAAATGGGATTATCCTGACCTGATTTTGAATAAGAATCAAACGGATAACCCAGAGACCATCGAAGGGTCTGATCTCGGATTTCACCTCTGGATCAAGCCTTTTGAAATACTCGGAAATCCCACGGCTAATGTCTTGGCACTTCAGGAAGAAGTAAAAAAAATCGTGCGTATCCTCCAGGTTCCAGGCGAACAAAGCAGGAATTAACTTAATTTTAAACAGGAAATCGATTCGTACGTAGTAAATATATCGAATCCATTCTTTCGACCGTTTGCTTAGAGCCTGCGTAATACCCCACCGAAACCTACCCAACATGAGAAATTTGCTTCTGGCAGCCTTTATCTTCTTATACTTTTCAGCCTACTCCCAGGACCCCAAACTGATCCAGCAATTCAATTCCGACTCCACGTTGATGGGCACTGGAGTGATTACCAAAGGACTACGCGAAGGCCTATGGAAATTCTACAATCCCAAGACCAATACCCAGATCGCAGAAGGCACCTTTGCCAGCGGCAAAAAAGATGGAACCTGGACGCAGTTTTACCCCAATGGTAAACGGATGGAAGTAGCCGAATATCGCGACGGGAGGCTTATGGGACCAGCCCAATATTTTGACATCGACGGAGCGATCAAAAGACAGCTGATCTATCAAGACAGTATTTTGGTAGGCAAGTACACGGAGTTTTTCGGCAAGACCGGCAATCCCTCTTACATCGATCCAGTGCAAGTCCGCCTCGAAGGTCAATATGAAAACGGTCTGAGATCCGGACAATGGGTAACCTACTACGAGTTCGGGGAATTGGCAGCAAGGGAATTTTATGTCAACGGACTGCGGGAAGGGCCTTTTATAGAATACGACCCTGATGGGAATGTCATCACAGAAGCCACCTATGTCAAAGGACAGCTGGAAGGGAGTTTCAAAAGGAATATGTATTCCATCCTGCAGGAAACGGGCAATTACAAAAACGGCGAAAAGACAGGCGCATGGAAGCGGTATTTTCCAGGTACAAAATCCCTGGAAGCGGAAGAATATTTCGACCAAAACGGCAACAAAACCGGGGAATGGAAATACTACTATGAAACCGGAAGAGAGGCCCGAATCGAAAAGTACGAGAATGGCATTGCGATAGGCATTTGGGAGGAATATTTCCCAAACAAAGCCCTATCCAAACGAAAGACATACGAGTTGGGAGTGCCTGTCGGTGAATACCTCGAGTACCACAGTTCGGGACAAATCTCGGTCCAGGGAAGCTATGAAAGCGGCGCAAAAACCGGAACTTGGAAAAGCTTCTTCCCCGACGGGGAAATCTATTCCATCGGGGACTATAAGAACGATCTCAAAACCGGCCTTTGGAAGTATTTCAACAAGATCGGGATTTTGGTTGCAGAAGGTAGCTACCTACTGGGGATGGAGGATGGACAGTGGTTCTACTACTACGACGGCGGCCAGCTCAAGTCAGTCGGAACTTACACCTTGGGTTTTGAAAACGGGATATGGGGACTTTTCTACGACAACAAACAGCTCACCCAAGAGGAATTTTGGGACAATGGCCGATTGAAAAACGTCGGAGAATACTTTAGCTACAATGGCGGTTCCAAACTGGACAAGGGGACTCTGAAAGATGGCGACGGGACACGCATCACCTATTATGTCACTGGACAAAAGGAATCTGAAGGCACTTTCAAATCAGGCAAGGCCGATGGGCTTTGGATTTTCTACCATGAAAACGGCCGCAAGGCATCAGAAGGCAACATGAAGGATGGCCTAAAAGAAGGTCCCTGGAAATACTACAACTCTGCCGGCAGATTGGAAGATCTGGTCAATTTCAAAAACGACCAAATCGTCGAAGCCCAATAGCACGCGTCCTGCCTGTGACGGAAGTGCGGCCCGAGGGAAGTAATCTGTAAAAATCCTCCACAGTGTGTAAACTAACCTTCTATTTTAGCGAGGCCGTGCGTCGAAAAAATTTCACAACACAGAGATTTTTTTTGAATTCCAATTAATTGAATTTCAAAAAATTATAGCTAGATTCATCTACTTCTTTCGGCTTGTCCGCAGTCGTTTTTTGATCTGAGTAGTTTATTTAAGGGTGATTGAGCTACGGACTAAACATTAGATTTTTAAAGCTCGGGGTAACACCCCGAGCTTATTTATTTTCTGGAATAGTCGTCCTGAAGCCTCACAATATCCTCTTCATCCGACGGATTTTCAGGGTCAGAATGCATCCAAATCTCCGCAACCACGCCCCAATTATCAGTTCCGATCAATCGGTGGCGCTCGCCTTTTTCGAGAGAAACCACCGCTCCCGGTGTCATTGGCTCTACCGGTCCTTGCTCGTCTGAATCACTCCTGCAGATCGCAGACTTTCCGGCGATGAGTTTCCAAAGCTCCGCCCTACGAAAGTGGTACTGCCAAGAAAGTCGCGCGTCAGGCGCCACCAAGAGGAACTTCGGACTGAGTTTTTGCTTCAACTGGGCATCCGACAGGGCAACCTCCGGAAAAAACTCGGATTTAAACTTCAGGATTTGCGACTCTTCCAACACAAAAAATCCGCCCCACGGACGGTCCATGTCTTTGGATGAAATTTCAAACCCTAGTTCTTTTAGAAAAAGCGCTACTTTCTCAAAAACCGCTGACTTGCTCAACTGAGCTTCTATTTGTGGATAATTCATCTTTATAATTTGATTTTTAGCTATCAGATAGTCTGTTCCGATCCGCCACGGCGCATCGGGGGAATGCCCTGAAAAATCATTTCCCCGTTTGAGAACTTATCTCAAGGGCATTTTGTGTGTTAAAAATTTTGACAAACATAAGGAATGTTCAAATATGGGAAAATCCAAGTTTGAAATTTTCAATTCTTTCGAGAAAACCCACCTCTCTTTTCTAATAATTCGAATTTCCCTCAAGATATTCCCTTCCATTATTTAATTTTTTTCAGGAAGTCTTTTTTGAAATCTAAAATTTCATTTAATTCAGGCATTCCTATCTGCTATGAACCTAATAAACCCGCAACAACTCATCTCCAAAATGGAAGGTGTGGTAGAAATAAAAAGCTACCTGAATAAAATCAAGATCATCAAAAATCTTTACCTCAAAGAAGCCAATACGGCAAGTGAAATCTGCAATGAAGTCGGCATCTCGCTTCCGACGGTAAACGCTCTTCTCTCCGATCTGATGACTTCCGGCGAAGTGATCAAGCAAGGTCGAGCCGAATCTCAGGGAGGTAGAAAACCCGATCTGTACCGATTGGCCGAGAATGCCTTCTATGTGCTTTCGGTGGATCTGTCCAAGTTCAACATGCATCTGGCTTTGTATTCCTGCAATCATGAGTTGGCGTATGAAAAAGAGGATCATAAAATCGTCCTAAACAACGAAAAAGAGACCTTCGACCAGCTTTGTGATCTGATCGACAGTTACCTGGAAAAAACTAAGATCGCTCCGGAAAAGATCATCGCCATCGGATTTTCGATGCCGGGCTTGGTAGACTCTATCGGCGGGGTCAATTACACTTACCTGAGATTTGGCAAAAAGACGCTATTGGAGAGCCTGGAGGAGCGTTTTCAGAAGAAAGTGTTCCTTGAAAATGACGCCAGGGCCATGACACTGGCCGAATTCAAATTTGGATCTGTTCATAACCATAAAAACGTCTTGGGAATTTTTATCGGCTGGGGCATCGGACTGGGCATCATCATCGACGGCAAAATCTATCATGGGGCCTCAGGTTTTGCCGGAGAGTTTTCGCATTCACCGATTTTTGAAACAAGAGATGTGACCTGTACCTGCGGAAAAAAGGGATGTCTGGAGTCAGTTTCATCAGGGACAGCCATCGTCCGAATGGCGGAAGACGCCATCAAGTTGGACAAAGACAGCATCTTGGCCAGAATGGTAAGAGATCATCAAGGCGATCTTGAACCTGGATTGGTGGTAGAAGCAGCCTTGGCGGGCGATCAGCGCGCGATCACCATCCTATCGGAAGCGGGATTGGATCTCGGTCGGGGGATATCAATCCTAATCCAACTCCTCAATCCCGAATTGATCATCATAGGCGGATCTGTAGCCGAGGCCAATCAATATCTCATCACGCCGATTCAGCAGGCCTTGAACATCTACAGCATGGCCAAGTCCCGCGAAAAATCACAATTGGCACTCTACCAACTTGGCAAAGATGTGGGCCTATTGGGTGGTGTGGCCGTCGTCAACGAGAAGCTGTTTGAAGATGTCATCAATAGGCTGAGCTAGGCAGTTGCCCCCTACCGAATTCTTTCACTACGTACACAGATTCCAATGAATACGCTTTTCCATTCTTTTCCGATTTTGGCGAGTCTTCTCTTTTTGACTCCGGAGGAAAAAGCACAAGACCCTAAACCCAACATCATCCTCATTTTTGCGGATGACATGGCATACGGGGATTTGGGCGCTTATGGTGCCAAAGGCTGGAAAACACCGAATCTGGATCAGCTCGCCGCGGACGGTTCGAGATTTACCCAATTTTATGTACCGCATGCAGTTTGTACGGCATCGCGAGCGGCACTGCTTACCGGCACCTACGCCAATCGACTGGAGCTGTATGGCGCCCTTGATCACTCGGCCAAGCACGGGCTGAATCCTGAAGAGACCACTATCGCTGAAATGCTAAAAGCAAACGGCTACCAGACAGGAATGGTCGGCAAGTGGCATCTGGGCCACCACGCAGAGTTCTTGCCAACGAGACAGGGATTTGACAGCTACTTTGGACTTCCCTATTCCAACGACATGTGGCCTAATCATCCCGAAAGTAAAAACTACTATCCTCCACTTCCTTTGATCGAAGGAGAAAAAACCATTGCCTATCTGGAAGATCAGCAGGAATTGACCTCTTGGTACACCTACAAGTCGCTTGAATTTATTGAAAAGAACCAGGACCAGCCGTTTTTTCTCTACTTGGCCCATAACATGCCGCACGTGCCGCTCTATGTCTCGGATAAGTTCAAAGGCAAATCCGAGCAGGGACTGTATGGCGATGTGATGATGGAGATCGACTGGTCGGTCGGCGAAATCCGAAAAAAACTGGAAGCACTCGGCCTTGATGAAAACACACTGATCATCTTCACTTCAGACAATGGACCTTGGCTTTCCTACGGCGGTCATGCAGGACTCACGGCTGGCTTGAGAGAAGGAAAGGGCACCTCTTGGGAAGGTGGCATTCGGGTTCCGGCGATCTTTACATGGCCTGGCAAGATTCCCGCTGGAAAAGTTCGAGACCAAGCCGCAATGACGATTGACATCCTGCCCACGTTGGCGAAAGTGACCGGATCAACACTCCCGACGCTTCCGATTGACGGATCCGATATCTGGCCGATAATCCAGGGGGAAAAAGTGCAACCCAAACCCTATTACCCCTATTACAACAAAAACGAACTTCAGGCCGTGATTTACGGGAAATGGAAATTGGTCTTAGCCCACACCTATCGCACGATTCCCACAGACACAGAGATGCGAAATGACGGCATCCCGGTGAAATACACCAACGTCAAACTCGATTCAGCTGCCCTTTTTGACTTGACAAAAGATCCGGGCGAAACTACTGACGTCTCCGCCCAAAACCCTCAGATAGTAGCTCAAATGAATGGCTTCGCCGATTTGGCAAGGGCTGACTTGGGCGATGCTTTGACTGGCAAAGAGGGGTCAAACAACCGAAAAGCGGGAAGAATAGAATAAACGAAGCTTAGGTGAACCGAAGATTTTGAGCAAATTCAATTTAAAAAAGCGGTTCCCGGTCGACGATTTTTGCAGCCAGAAAAGGATGACAGGCTCCTATCATGGCTGCTTTCTCCTCCAATTCTGAAATTCGTATCTGAATTGGATTTCCCACCGACTCCAAATAGGCATGGGTGTAGGGCAAAAAACGATTCGCTGCTCTGGCGATCTTTCCTCCAATCACCACTCCTTGACAATTCATCTGGATAATATAAGGGGACAAAAACTCACCCAGGGTTGTTCCAAACTCAGCCAAAATCTCCTCGACAGCCTCAGAATCAAAATCTCCCGAAAGCAGATCCTTCAAGCCGGAGATCTCCAGCCCAAGCTTCTCTTCTGCCGCGCGCCTGATCCACCCGGTTCCCAGGTAATCCTCCGCTATTCCATCTCTGAACGGTGCGGTCCACAGCTTAGCATCGTTGACAGTATCGCCCATTTTAAACGCCGAACCCAGCCCTGTACCAAGCGTCAATCCAATAGAATTCTTAAATCCCCGTCCAGCGCCGGCCAAGCTTTCTCCTAAAAGAAAGGCTTCTGCATCGTTGGTGAAGACGATTTGCACCGGATCGATCTGCAGCTTTTCCGCCAGAAGATTTTTCACAGAGAGACCATACAGCGACTTCATCTTCCCCTGGTCTTTGATCAGCGAAATTCCATTGGGATAATCGTATGGTCCGGGCATGGCGATCCCGAGCTGAATGTCAGGCTGCGATCGGGCTGATTTGCGGATCAAGTCCGTCCAGTCGGCAATGATTTCCTCCGCAGACCGATGTGTATCCACGTCAGCTTCATGAAACGCATTGATTTTGGCTTGACTCCCATCCCAAACTACTTGTGCTACAGAGATATGCGAGCCTCCGATATCCAATCCAATTGTGGTCATACTTTCGCTTTCAGTTTCGTCGGCCCTTTTGGTTCTCTATACGACCGCTTAGGGCTGTGAATTTGAAAATATTGGGACAAAATAAAAAACCCGACCGGCTAGTTAGACCCATCTGACCTTCGGAAAATCAACCAAGTCAAAGAGCGGGCTAGATTTCGCAAAAAGGGAAACAGTGGACTTCGAAGCAGGAATCTCTTCCTTCAGCGGCGAGTAGCTTTTTGCTGAAAAGCCGTACTTTTCCGGGAAAGCTCAGACCCAATGAAAAAATCGATTTCCTTCCTGATTTTCGTGCTTGTTTCGATTTCGACTCTGGCGCAATCGCCTTCCACCCGCGAAATGGATCGCATCAACTGGATGGAGTTCGCGGAGTTGGTACCGGCAAAGATCACTACCGTCCTCCTGCCTACCGGCACCCTGGAACCGCATGGTGTCATCAACAACGGCGCAGACAACACCGCCCCGACAGCCATGGCGAGGACCATCGCCGAAGAGTTGAACGCGATGATCGCACCCACGCTCAACTACGGAATCACGGGATCAATGGCGGCCTACCCCGGCGCATTTCAGATCTCCGAGGAAGCATACGCGCTATTTATCAGGGATATTATGAAGGGTTTGGCAAAAAACAAATTCAAAAACATCATCATCCTTAACGGCCACGGCGGTGGCCAGACGGCTGTTTTGCAAAAAGTCGCATCCGACGTCGCTAATGAAATGGGCGTCCGCACGCTGGTCATCAACTGGTGGTCTTATGCCTCTGACGTGACTCTGGAAGTATTCAAGGAAGACGGCGGGCATGCCGGGCTCAATGAAACCGCCTACATCCAGGCAATTGATCCAACCTTGGTCCACAAGGAACGATACAATCCCGATCAGGTGACGGCTTACCCAAAGGCAGGCACTTGGTCAGCGGTACCGTTTCCTTCCTCAATCGGACTCTACCAAGAAGGTCAGGGCTACCCCAACTTTGACGAAAAACAAGCGAAGGAATATTTCGAAAAAGTGAATAACAAAGTCGCAAACCTGATCAAAGAAACCATCCAAAAGTGGGATTTGGCAGGCCTTTAGAATTGCGATCTTTGAGGTACGAAATCAATGAAAACTTTTGCCGTCAAAACCGCAAAGGTCCAAAGCTTTTAATTTTCAAGTTCTATTCTTAATCCATGCCCTTCTCCGCCAACCAAACCTTCCAAAATCTTCAACCTGCTGATTTCGAAATCGGTGAATACGATGCATGCCACTTTGTCGGCTGCAACTTTTCCAATCTGAATTTTCACGGATCAAGCTTCGAAAACTGCTCGTTCAAAAACTGTGATCTGAGCAACGCCAAGGTGACCGGGGTTTCCTTTCAAACCGTCCGATTCGAAACCTGCAAAATCCTCGGTGTACATTTCAACGGCGCGAATCCTTTTCTCTTGGAATTCAACTTCCAAGGCTGCCAACTTGACTACTGTAACTTTTTCAACCTCAAGCTTAAAAAATCCATCTTCAACAATTGCAGAATGCTGGAGGTGGACTTTTCAGAGACTGATCTGAGTGGCGCAAACTTTATGGGTTCTGAGCTCAGCGGAGCAGTTTTTGACCAGACGATTGTGGAAAAAGCCGACTTCCGGGAAGCGGTCAACTACCGCATCGACCCGGAACGAAACAAGATCAAGGGAGCGAGATTTGATCTGGACGGTTTGCCGGGGCTGTTGGGAAAATGGGGCATAAAAGTGGGTTGAAAAACAGAGAGCCGAATCTTATCGATCCGGCTCTCTGTTTTTATTTTTTCATATAGCTGTCCCGTACCGATTTAAATTCCGATGTCTGCTTCCATGCCGGCCATTTGTCCGAATTGGCGAGACTTTTTCCCACATTATAGAGGAGCTGCACATCGTCCACTGCTCCGTCCAAGTTCCAGCGGGCTGGGTCATACTCCTCGTTAGGTTTGTGGTAGTAGTTGGCCGTATAGTCCTCCTGGAGTTGTTTTCCGTATTCTTTACCTTTTTCAAAATGGTCAATTCCAGTCCCAAAATACAAGGCAGGAATTCCGATTTTAGCAAAATTGAAGTGATCTGAGCGGAAATAATATCCCGCTACGGGATTGGGTTCCGGAGCGCTGTAGCGACCCAGTTTTTCGAGCTCCACATTGAGCAAATCCTCCATTTCGGATTGACCCGCACCGATGATCGAGACATCTTTCATCTTACCGTAAGGATTGATTCCATCCATATTGATGTTCGCGACGGTTTTCTCCTTTGGGTAAATCGGGTTTTGCGCGTAGTAAGCCGAGCCCCAGAGCCCCTGCTCTTCGGCCGTGACAGCAAGGAAAACCACAGTTCTCTCTGGCTGTGGATCGGTCTTGAAGGCTTTTGCCAAAGCGATTAACGCCGCTGTGCCGGAAGCATTGTCCAGTGCGCCGTTATAGATGCTGTCGCCCGTTTCATCCGGTTTGCCAATCCCGAAGTGATCCCAATGTGCTGAATAGACCAAGTACTCATCCGGTCGGGTTTTTCCAGTCACCTTGGCCACTACATTTTTGGAGACGTTGTATGTTGCTTCCACCTGGATGGATCCCGAAGCGAAGATCTCCATAGAAACTGGTTCGAAATCTGCCTTTCTAGCTTTCGCTAGCATCTCAGAGTCGTTCATCCCACCCATTTCAAACAGCTTCTTGGCTGTCGGCAGCGTGATCCAGCCTTCAAATCCCAGCTTGTACGGCTCTTTTCCCCGGTCGTCCAGGTAAAGCTTGGATGCCTTCCAACTGTTTTGGATCACATTAAATCCATATCCTGCCGGAATGGTGTTATGCACGATCAGACAGCCCAGCGCTCCCTGTCGAGCGGCTTCCTCGTATTTGTAAGTCCATCGTCCGTAGTAAGTCATCGTATTTCCTTTGAAAAGCGACGCATCTTCCGTTCCAAATCCAGGATCGTTGACCAGGACAACGACGATCTTGCCTTTGACGTCGATATTTTTATAGTCATTCCAACCATATTCGGGCGCTACGATACCAAATCCGGCAAATACGACTTCGGCGTCTTTCACCTCCACCAGACTGTCCGTCCGCTGCGTCCAGACCACGAAATCTTTGAGCCCTTCGATGGACAGACTTCCGCTCTTGCTTTTGAACTCCATCGTCTCCGCCGGATTGCAGGATATCGACACCATCGGGACGTCCTGAAAATAAGAATCGCCATTGCCAGGCTCAAGGCCCAACTTTTTGAATTCTGTCTCCAAAAAATCTGTGGTAATCTTTTCCCCCTCGGTAAAAGGCATCCGGCCCATAAACTCATCCGATGACAAGGTGATCAGGTTGGGTTCGATGTCCGCGACCTGAAATGTGTAAGGTGGCTTCTGTGGTGCCTGACAAGCCGAAAGACATGCCAAAGCCATTAAGGTGGCGATTCGTGCGCTATTCATAGATTCTGATTTGGGTGAGGGAAGATAAACTCATTAGGTGTCCTAAGATAAAAATTTACCGGTTGATTTTCTGAGGCATAGGATCAAATTGGGTAGACGCCGTTGGATGCAGTGAAAATTACTTTACCTTTGTGACCTAGCGGCACGACCAGCTCCTGCTAAATCCCCCAGGTCCGGAAGGAAGCAAGGGTAGGCGGTTGTAGCGGTGCGATGCCGCTTCTTTTTTGCCCTAAATTTTCCAAATCCACCACTTTTAGGAATTCCTAATCCTGATTTATCTTCTAACTTTGTCCGTTAGCCTATTATAAATCAATCTCAACCTAAGACCTCGAATAAGTCTTAACAAAAAACCTATCTCATGAAATTCTTTATTGACACTGCCAATCTGAACGAAATCCGTGAAGCCTACGATTTGGGCGTTTTGGACGGCGTGACTACCAATCCTTCCCTGATGGCCAAAGAAGGCATCAGTGGCGACGACAACGTAATGGCACATTACAAGGCCATCTGCGACATCGTGGATGACAAAGTAAGTGCTGAAGTGATCTCCACAGACTACGACGGAATGATCCGCGAAGGCAAGATCCTTGCGAAGATCGACGACAAGATCGTCGTGAAAATCCCGATGATCAAGGACGGCATCAAAGCAATCAAATACTTCCACAGCGAAGGAATCCGAACCAACTGTACACTGGTATTCTCTGCAGGTCAAGCGATCCTGGCAGCAAAAGCCGGCGCCTCCTACCTTTCTCCCTTCATCGGCAGACTGGACGATATCTCCTACGATGGATTGGAACTGATCGCTCAGATCGCCCACATCTATCAGAATTACGGTTTTGAAACAGAAATCCTAGCGGCGTCTGTGCGCCACACCATGCACTTAATCAAATGTGCCGAACTCGGCGCGGATGTCGTCACCTGTCCACTCAAAGTCATCACTGGATTGCTCAAGCATCCGCTGACCGATTCGGGCCTGGCACAGTTTCTGGCTGATCACGCGAAGGCGGCCGGAAAATAAAACTCAAGAGAGGCTGTTTCTTAAAAGATACAGCCTCTTTTTTTTTTAATTTCACCCCATGTATATTATCAAGGTAAAAGGAAAAGCAAAAATCCCCGATTACATCCAGATCCGAGATGAAAATTTCGTTTTGGTGGCGTACTTCCGTGCGGACCGACCACTCAAAAGCATTGAGAAATTTGGATTGGGAGGCAAGGAACCGCAGCTGGAGGAAGTGATCAAGAACCTTCCCTTTGGAAAACTTCAAAAATTAGAACTCTAACGCATGGATTTCAGTACTAAACCTGTGCTCCAGGTCACTCAAGCCACTATATTTCAGGGAGAAAATCCCGTCCTCTCCGATATCAACTTTTCGGTTGAGCAGCATGAATTTGTGTTTCTCATCGGCAGGACAGGAAGCGGCAAAAGCTCCCTTCTCAAGACACTCTATGCAGATCTCCCGCTTCAGGCAGGCTTTGGAGAGATTGTGGGCTACTCTCTGACAAAGTTGAAAAACAGTGAAGTCCCCTATCTCCGGAGAAAAATCGGAATCATCTTTCAGGATTTCCAGCTCTTCAGTGACCGGACGATCCGCGAAAACCTCTCCTTCGTCCTCAAAGCGACCGGATGGACGGATCCCGTCAAAATCAAAGACCGGATCAGCGAGGTACTGATCCAAGTCGGCTTGACCGATTCGCTACAGAAAATGCCCCATCAACTATCAGGTGGCGAACAACAACGCGTGGTCATCGCCCGGGCTTTGCTCAATGAACCCTCTATCCTGCTGGCAGATGAACCGACGGGGAACCTTGATCCGGATGTGGCGGATGGGATCTTCAAACTCTTTCAGGAAATCAATAAAAAAGGAACTGCCATCCTGATGGCAACCCATAACCATGAATTACTTCGTAAGTTCCCCTACCGTGTTTTGAAATGTGAAAAAGGAAAACTTCTGGACAGTCAGCTTCACGATGTGTCTTTTGGTTCGGCCTTCTAACGCTTCGGACGATATACAGAAAAAGTAATCACAGTCCTGTTGCTTAAAACCAAACAACTAACCATGAGACAAGCCAAATCACTCCTATTTATCCTGGCAGCAATCGTTGCCATGTCCTGTGACAAGGAAGAAGATCCGGCGCCTACAGTGGATCCATCTTCCAACGAGGCTGCCAATACTTGGATATTGGACGTCATGGATGAGGTGTATCTCTGGCTGGACGATCTAGGTACCCCTATCGCTGTAACCTCGGACCCCGAAGACTATTTCGAAGCGCTTCTCAATCGACCGACCGACCGTTTTTCGGTTATATATCCGGACTATCAGGAGCTGATCAACTCGCTCAATGGGGTTAATCTGGATGCGGGATATGAGTTTACACTCTATCGGGAAAGCTCTTCAAGCAATAATGTGATTGCGGAAATTTCCTACATCAAGAAGAACAGTCCGGCGTCAGCTGTCGATCTGAAGCGTGGCGATTTCGTAACCAAGATCAACGGTACGGTGATGACACTGGACAACTACCGGGAACTTTTGGATGCAATCGGTGGGACACATACACTTTCCTATTTGAGATATGACAATGGAGCTTTGACATTTGTTCCAAAACCGGATGTCACGCTTACTGCCGTACAATTGGCGGAAAATCCGATCTTCCTCGATACTGTCTACACTGTCAACAGCGAGAAAATCGGCTACCTAATCTATAACTTCTTCGCCCCAGGCCCCGGCGAAAACAGCGTCGCTTATGACACCGAAGTGGACCAAATCTTTGGCAATTTCAAAGCAGAAGGGATCGATCACCTGATCGTGGATTTCAGGTACAACGGCGGAGGATATGTGACCTCAGCAGTCAATCTGGCAAGTCTGATCGCTCCAGGAGTGAGTGCTACAAGTGTTTTCTCCAAGACCAAATACAATAATTTCCTGATGAGTGAAATACCCGAACTCAGCAATGTCAAGACGACATTCTTGGCAAAAGCCCAGAACCTCGGAAACACGCTGACTGGAAATCGGGTGTATATCCTTACCTCCACCCGGACTGCCTCAGCGTCCGAGTTGATCATCAACGGACTGAAGCCATATATGGACGTCTACCTCATCGGTGATCTGACTACCGGAAAAAATGTAGGCTCAATAGCCTTTGAGGACGAAGAAAACGAAGAGAATCTCTATGGCATACTGCCGATCGTCTCGCAAAGCTTTAACAGCCTTGACCAAAGCGACTACACCGGCGGATTTGCTCCAAATCTCCCGGTAAAAGAGTCCCAGGAACGTCTCCAGCCTCTCGGTGACCTGAATGAACTGCTACTCAGAACTGCCGTATCTCAAATTACGGGAACCCCATCTGGAGCGAGATTCCAGCAGCTCGACAGGAAAGATGTCGGCAGCACCTTAGATGAAAAAATCCGAGCCGGTGTGATGATCGAAAATCCAATCCTCAAATAATCAACCGACGCCCAGTTACGGGGCGTCGGTTTTTTTTTGACTTACCGCGTCTATTTTTCTCCTGACACAAAAACCAGATTAACAAATTGTTAAGTCTGCTGCCTCTTATTTTTCTTGCGCCGAGCCCGATTTACATTTGAGGCTATGGAGATAATGGAAACCGTCGCTACATTCTTGATTGTTTTGTGTTTTTACTTTCTGGGTTGTCTGGCGATAGTCCAACTGGTGATCAAACCGGTAAAAAAGTTGGTTCAAAGCCCGGCGGGTAACGACAAACATTGGGAGACAAATTACTCCAAACTACTGGCGATAAGCATATTGCTTTCGGTCGTCACAGCGACAGTCGCAGTGATGGCGTTTCCGTAAGCGACTCCGATTTTATCTCCGATCAGATTGCTTTTCGCCTAGATCAAAGGCAAAATCCGCTTCAGGGCCGGATTCCGGTTTTCCGGCTTCCAGATCACCGACAACTCAGTGAATTGGGGAATGTCGTGAATCTTCATAAAACGTACCTTGAGATCGTATCCAGCCCTTAGGGAACTCGGAACGATCGCCACACCCAAGCCATTTTCGACCAGTCTGAAAATCGTCAGCGCATGGACAGATTTGTGTCTGATCTTGGGAGAAAAGCCCGCATCGCGACAAATACCCATAATCTGCTCGTAATAATAATTGGAGTAATCGCTTGAAAAAAGGATGAACGACTCCTCGCTAAACTGGGAGACAGATCGAAAGTCCTCGTTACGAATGGGATGATTTTCGGGCACCACGAGCGAAAAAGTATCCCGAAACACCGGCTTGATCTCCAGATCCTCGGGCACGGATGCCAGTCGGACAAAGCCCAGATCCAGTTTGTCTTTTTGGATCATCTCCACCTGCACCGAGTTGCTCAGCTCCTCCAAGCTCGTGGTGATCAAAGGCTCCGCGGCATTGAGTCTGCTCAGTAGATCCGGCAGGATCTGGTTGGATGCAGAGCCGAGAAAGCCGATCCGCAACTCCCCTACTTTTCCTGACTCGATGAGCAGCAGCTGGCTCTTGGCAGCTTCTAGGTGATTGATCACAAAGTCAACCTCCCCTTTTAAATAGGCTCCCGCAGCCGTCAAATTCACATGTTTTTTATCTCTTTCAAAAAGCTGAACCTCCAGTAATTCCTCCAATTGTTTAATCTGCCTGCTCAATCCCGGCTGGGAGATAAATAGCCGTTCCGCCGCTTTGCGGTAGTTCAATTCCTCCGCCACTGCCTGAAAGTAAATCAAATGTCTCAGTTCCATTGATGCTCAACAGTTATTGATTATTGACAAAAATAGTATCAATAAGCATCATTATTTCAAGCTAATTTTGGAAAGAATAAAAACCCAAAGACCTGGCCGGCATTGAAAGCCTGCCAGGTCAAAAACAGAAATGAAAACTTTCCACTACGGCCAAGATCTCCTCACAGCTTCGATGGCTTTGAAACTAGCCCACAAAGAAGTTAAGGGAGTCTTCAGTGACGAGACGATTCAGAAAGTGACCAAATCCGCTGAAGCTGTCGCCCAGATTGCACAGGGTGAAGCGGCCGTTTATGGCATCAATACGGGATTTGGTCCGCTCTGCACCACCAGAATATCAGCTGAGGACACCACCACTTTGCAAGAAAATCTGCTAAAAAGTCACGCGGTCGGCCTTGGCGATTCTATCTCAGAAGAGATCTCCCGCCTGATGCTAGTATTGAAGATCCACGCCTTGGCGCAGGGATTCTCCGGCATCCGAATGGAAACTTTGGACAGAATTGATTGGATGCTTCAAAACGACGTGATCCCGGTCGTCCCTGAACAGGGATCAGTTGGGGCCTCAGGAGATTTGGCACCACTTTCCCATTTATTTTTGCCTTTGATTGGGATGGGGAAAGTGTTTTTTGAGGGAAAAATTCAGAAGGCAAATGTGGTTTTACAGCAACTTGGCAAGCCTGCTTTGCCACTCGGTCCAAAAGAAGGCCTTGCGCTCATCAACGGAACGCAATTTATGGCAGCGCATGGAGTCAAGATCGTCGACCGGCTGCACAATCTGCTCACACACGCCAGCATCACAGGCGCGATGATGATCGAAGGACTGATGGGTTCAATCAAACCATTTACTGCCCAGTTGCATCAACTACGGCCCTTTGCAGGAAATCAGCATGTCGCACAGACCATCCTAAACCTCCTCCACGAGTCGGAAATCGTCAACTCACACCTGCACTGTGCCCGGGTTCAGGATCCCTATTCTCTGCGCTGCATGCCACAGGTCCACGGAGCGAGCTGGAATGCATGGCTGCACCTAAAAGAATGCATCGAAACCGAAATCAACTCGGTGACCGACAATCCTGTTGTTTTCGACGCGGACAACACCGTTTCAGGCGGAAATTTCCACGGTCAACCGATTGCTTTGCCTTTGGACTACGCATGCCTGGCCGCTTCGGAGATCGGCAATATTTCAGACCGGCGAATCTATCTTTCCATTGAAGGTGACACACCGGGAGTGCCAAAACTTTTGCTCAAAGAAACCGGACTCAACTCGGGTTTGATGATTCCTCAGTACACCACAGCGGCTCTGGCTTCGGAAAATAAAGGACTTTGCTTTCCTGCATCGGCTGATTCTATCCCAACTTCCCTTGGTCAGGAAGACCACGTGAGCATGGGAAGTATCGGGGCCCGAAAAGCACTGCGGGTAATCGGAAACGTCGAAAAAATCCTCGGAATCGAGATCTTCTATGCTGCACAGGCCATGGATTACCATGCACCACTCAAGTCTGGCAAGATCATGACTGCGATCTATGAGCGGGTGAGAAAAGACATCGAACCGGTAGTGTCCGACCGGATTATGTACGAGGACATGGAGACGGCGATTGAGCTGATTAAAAGCGGTGAGCTGATCACTTTGGCCAAGCAGGTGGCCGGTTCGGAAGGATTAGCTTTCGATACTCAATGGAGCGAGTTGTTTGATTTTTAAATTAGACCGAGAAAAGCACAAATCACGAAGCCTCTATCGCTATCATTCTGTGTGAATCTGTGAATCAAATCTGTGAAAATCCGTGGGAAACAAGAAACTAATCGGCCCAATTACCCAACTGCTGACGCTGGACAAACTTCCTCTAAAAGGAGCTTTGAGGGACGAGCAGATGGAGATCATTTCCCAAGCCGGAATTCTTCTAGACGGTGACAAAATACTGAGAGTGGGCTCATGGACTGAATTAAAAAAAGATCTCCCAGAGGCAGAACTAGTAGAACTGAAAGCTGATTTTGTTGCTCTTCCCGGGTTGATCGACTGTCATACCCATATCTGTTTTGGAGGATCGAGAGCAAAGGATTTTGCGATGAGAAATTCAGGTAAAACCTATCTGGAGATCGCCCAAGCCGGCGGAGGAATCTGGGATACCGTCACCCAAACCCGGAAACTGAGTTTGGAAAAATTGGCTCGAATCACAACCCAAAACGCTAATCGCCACCTTTCAGAAGGAGTCACCACCATCGAAGTGAAAAGCGGCTATGGACTTTCTTTGGAAGAAGAGGTAAAAATGCTTCGGGCAATCCAGAAAGCCGACAGATCAACCGCAGCGGATTTGATCGCAACTTGCTTGGCTGCTCATATGAAACCCCGTGACTTCGAAGGAAGCAACACATCCTATCTAAATCTGATCTCAGCCCAACTTTTCCCCGTTTTAATCGAGGAAAAGCTGTGCAAACGGGTGGACGCATTTGTGGAAAAGAGCGCTTTTTCCCCGGAAGAAATAACTCCTTACCTTCAGAAAGCCAAAGAATCCGGATTTGATCTCACCGTTCATGCGGATCAATTTACGGTGGGAGGATCTATTGTCGCGGTCGAGGTTCGCGCCAAGTCTGCCGATCATTTGGAAGCTTCGACTGAAAAAGAAATCAACTTTTTGGCAAAATCTGACACGATCGCGGTAGCACTTCCGGGAGCGTCGATTGGCTTGGGTTGCGCTTTTACACCAGCAAGAAAGATCCTCGATCAGGGCGGTGGTTTGGCAATCGCATCGGACTGGAATCCCGGTTCTGCGCCGATGGGAGATTTACTCGCGCAGGCATCGATCTTGGCGACCTTTGAAAAACTCAGCACCGCAGAAGTCTTCGCCGCAATCACTTTCCGCGCAGCGACGGCTTTAGGATTAGCAGATCGGGGAAAACTGATCTCGGGGATGCTCGCCGATTTTGTTCTTTTCCCCACCGCTGACTACCGCGAGATTCTATATCAACAGGGAAAATTGAAACCTGCTCAGGTCTGGAAAAAGGGAGCAAAGATTTAAGACTCAAGACTTCAAAACAAAGCTCGAAAGTTCAAATTTGGCTCGTAAAACGTAAATCAAAAATCGCAAATCCGATGAATTTTCAAGATCAAATCCGTCAAGGCATTCCTTCCATTTTGCCTCCAAAAAGAGAAAGAAATCCGGATCTTTCCCATGCTCCAAAGCGGAAGGACGTTCTTTCCACCGAGGAGAAAAAGCTGGCTCTGGTCAATGCCTTGCGCTATTTCCCGAAGGAATGGCATGAAGAACTTGCCAAAGAATTTCTGACTGAGCTACAGGAATATGGACGGATTTATATGTACCGATTCATACCGGAATACAAGATTTCTGCAAGGCCTATTACAGAATATCCCGCCAAGTCACAACAAGCTGCCGCCATCATGCTAATGATCCAAAACAACCTGGACGAAGCCGTGGCGCAACACCCTGAGGAGCTCATCACCTACGGCGGAAACGGTGCGGTTTTCCAAAACTGGGCACAATACCTGCTGACCATGAAATACCTATCGGAAATGACCGAAGAGCAGACACTCCATATGTATTCAGGTCATCCCATGGGGCTTTTTCCCTCATCCAAAGAAGCCCCAAGAGTGATCGTAACCAATGGGATGATGATCCCAAACTACTCCAAACCCGACGATTGGGAACGGTTCAACGCCCTCGGCGTGACACAATACGGACAGATGACCGCAGGTTCGTACATGTACATCGGCCCACAGGGGATCGTCCATGGCACGACGATCACGGTGATGAATGCCTTCCGGAAAAAACTCGGGAACGGTGTAGCCCCAAGCGGCAAGATCTTCCTTACAGCGGGTCTGGGCGGCATGAGCGGCGCCCAATCGAAGGCAGGAAATATCGCAGGTTGCGTAACCGTATGCGCCGAAGTTAACCCCGCTGCTGCAAGAAAGCGTCATCAACAAGGCTGGGTAGATGAGTTGATCGAAGACTTAGATCAATTGGTTGAGCGGGTCTTTGAAGCCAAATTCAATCAGGAAGTGGTATCAATCGCTTTCCTTGGAAATGTGGTGGAAGTATGGGAAAGGTTCTACGCCGCAAATCTCTTTGTCGAGTTGGGTTCTGACCAAACGTCCCTGCACAATCCGTGGGCAGGCGGCTACTATCCGGTCGGGCTTTCTTTCGAAGAATCCAATGAAATGATGGCGAGTCAGCCGGACCTTTTCAGAGAAAAAGTCCAAGAATCGCTTCGTCGTCACGCGGCTGCTATCAATTTACATTCGGCAAAAGGCACCTACTTTTTCGACTATGGAAATGCTTTTTTGCTTGAAGCTTCCAGAGCAGGAGCAGACGTGATGGCCGAAAACGGCATTGATTTCTGCTATCCGAGCTATGTACAGGACATCCTGGGCCCGATGTGTTTTGACTACGGCTTTGGACCTTTCCGCTGGGTTTGCACTTCTGGCAAAGCAGAAGACTTAAGAAAAACCGACGAGATCGCCGCTTCAGTTTTGAAAGAAATCATGAAAACAGCTCCCGAATCCATCTCTCAACAGATGCAAGATAATATCACTTGGATAGAAGAAGCGGAAAAGAATCAATTGGTGGTCGGATCTCAGGCTCGGATTCTCTATGCAGACGCGGAAGGACGCGCCAAAATTGCTGAGGCATTCAATCAGGCCATTGAAAAAGGAGAAATCTCTGCTCCGATCGTTCTCGGGCGAGACCATCATGATGTCAGCGGCACAGATTCCCCCTATCGTGAGACCAGCAACATCTACGACGGAAGTCGCTTCACTGCCGACATGGCGATCCACAATGTGATCGGCGACAGTTTCCGGGGAGCCACTTGGGTTTCGATCCACAACGGCGGCGGGGTCGGCTGGGGTGAAGTGATCAACGGGGGCTTTGGTCTCGTGCTTGACGGAAGTCAGGAAGCCGAAAGAAAACTGAAATCGATGCTTTTCTACGATGTCAATAACGGAATCGCAAGAAGGGCTTGGGCAAGAAATCCCGGTTCGATGGAAGCTCTTCAGCGGGAAATGGACAGAAGTCCTGGGCTGAAAGTGACGGTTCCAAATTTGGTGGATGAGGAGGTATTGAAAGGGATTTTCTAGATGGAAAATCAAAACTTGCTACAAAGTAAGCCTTTCCAAAGTTTAGAACTTACGAAAAGCCTTACGTTCAATCCTCCGAAAACACGTCTTCCAAATCCAGTTCGAAACCGGGAAGCACGATTGATTTGATTTTATCCCCGGATGTAAAAAGCCTTGAAGGCTGGAATTCTCCATCAACCAGCGTATAGATCAAAAGCGAACATTCAACGGGATGGATCACCCAATATTCCCTAACCCCAAACTCCTCGTACAACTCAAATTTATTCTGAAGTTCCACCCGGCTATTGCTTGGTGAGAGGATCTCCACGATCAGATCCGGCGCGCCAAAACACCCTTTATCGTCCAATTTGGATGGATCGCATATCACAGAGATATCCGGCTGGATAACTGAATCAATTTTCTTAAAGTCAGGATCTTTAGAAAGTCGAACATCAAAAGGAGCTGCATAGACCTTGCATCTATGACCTTTGAGAAAATTTCCGAAAATCAGCGTAAGATCTCTGGAGACCCCCTGGTGTTTTCGATTGGGCGCTGCTGCTTTTTTAAAAACCTTCCCTTTGATCAGCTCGACGATTTCTTCAAAATCCCACTTGAGGTAATCTGCATAGCTGTAGCCGGCAAATGAATCACTGGGCTCTTGAAAAGTATCCAAGTCGATATTTTCCTTTTGTGGGATCCGATACTCTTTCATGATCAGAAGCTTAATTTGTCATCAAAACTAACACGTAACTTTTCTTAAGTTAGCATAAATATACTTTCTCTCTGAATCGAAATCTTATGAATCTAAACCAAAATCCCTCTCCTTTCCACTGGTCAGGCAGAAAGTCGGATCAGACCGAATATTGGCATCAGGCAGTCCAAACGATCTCCAACCTGAATCTCAGCCAAGATTCTAACCACAAAATTGGAATCTTGGGCTATGCGAGCGAAGAAGGAGTCATTCGGAATCAAGGCAGAACCGGCACGATAGAGGGGCCTTCTGCGATCCGAAAGATGTTGGGTTCGATCGCACTTCATCTGCCGGAAGATCTGCCGATTCTGGACTATGGGGATATTTTTACCCTGGATCAGGACATGGAATCTTCCCATGAGGTGATCTCAAAGATCACTTACGACCTACTATCCAGCAATCACTTTCCTGTTTTGCTCGGCGGAGGCCATGATCTTGCTTTTGCACATGGACGGGGAGTTTTGAATTTTGTTAGAGAAAAGAACGAAAAACTGGGCGTCATCAATCTGGATGCGCATTTCGACCTTCGCCCCTTGGTAAGAGGCAAAGGCCATTCGGGGTCGCCGTTTCTCCAGCTCGCGGAGGAAAACCCGGACGATTTCAACTACTTAGCGCTCGGAATTCAGCGTGCTGCCAACCCAAAATCACTGTTTGAAACAGCAGAGAGACTGAAAGCCAAATACATCGTGATGGAGGATTTCCGACTTCACAACTGGGAATTTATCCAGGAGCAAATTCTTTGGTTTATCGATTCTGTCGACAAAATCTACCTTAGCATCGATATGGATGGGTTTTCCTCCGCTTTCGCGCCGGGAGTATCGGCACCGTCGCCAATGGGTTTCAATCCGCAGATCGCCTTCAAGGTTTTTGAGCTGATCGTGAAAAGCAAAAAACTGATTAGCCTGGATGTAGTGGAGCTCAATCCGCAGTTTGATCAGGACAATGCCACAGCGAGACTGGCTGCCCGCGCAGTGGAATATATTGTGCGGAAAAAGTTTGTGACGCAATAGCGAAAAAGGAGTCTGGTCAATCGCCAGACTCCTTTTTTGTCTCTTTCCTTATTCAAATCAGTAACCGAAAAAACTACCTTTCATCGACTGAATTAAACGAAAGTAAGTTGTGATCGGGCTTAAGGAATCCACTTAATATTTTTGAAATTCGGCTTTCTTTTCTCCAAAAAGGCATTTCTGCCCTCGATCGCTTCCTCAGTTCCATAAGCCAATCGGGTAGCTTCTCCGGCGAACACCTGCTGTCCCACCATCCCGTCATCGGTCAGGTTCATCGCAAACTTGAGCATCTTGATCGACGTCGGTGACTTGGCCAAGATCTCCTGAGCCCAGTCGTAGGCCGTGGATTCAAGTTCGGCGTGGGGAATCACCGCATTCACCATACCCATCTCATATGCCTCTTGAGCGGAATAGTTTCTTCCAAGGAAAAAAATCTCTCGTGCTTTCTTTTGTCCGACCATCTTGGCCAGATAAGCACTGCCATAGCCGCCGTCAAAGCTCGTCACATCGGCATCGGTCTGCTTAAAAATCGCATGCTCCTTGCTCGCCAAGGTCAAATCACAAACCACGTGCAAGCTGTGTCCGCCTCCAACTGCCCAGCCTGGGACGACCGCAATCACCACCTTGGGCATAAAACGGATCAGCCGCTGGACTTCCAGAATATTCAGTCGATGATATCCATCTTCTCCCACGTAGCCCTGCTTTCCGCGGGCCTTTTGGTCGCCACCTGAGCAAAAAGCCCAACCCCCATCCTTGGACGAAGGTCCTTCTCCACTCAGCAGCACCACCCCAATCGAAGTGTCCTCCTGCGCGTCATAGAAAGCATCGTACAATTCCGCGGTAGTTTTGGGGCGAAAAGCATTCCGAACCTCCGGCCTATTGAAAGCAATCCGGGCGACCCCATTGCATTTTTTATAAGTGATATCTTCGTAAACTTTGGCAGTAATCCACTCCATGGTTTTCGTTTTGGTTAAAAATCCGATTTTTGTGCAAGATAACAGCCTTGTCTGAAATTTATTGACACCAAAATCCCTTTCTAATTTAGCCGTTTCAGATGTTTCAGCTTCATTTTGACAATCAGGTATTCAGTGATCTCAGCGACTTCGAGCGGGATCTGGAAGCACTTCCTGATTTCGCCAAAGCGGCTTTTACCTTCTGTCACGCCTGGCTTTCCGGGGCAAAAACCTTCGTGCAGCAGACTTCAGGCTCTACCGGAGTTCCCAAAAAAATCGAAGTCACGCGGGAGCAAATGCTGGCAAGCTCGATAGCAACGGGAGCTTTCTTCAATGCAAACGAAAGCACTCAACTCCTCTGTTGCCTGAGCCCGGAATACATCGCCGGAAAGATGATGTTGGTTCGGGCGATGGTATGGGATTGCCCAATTTGGCTAGTGGAGCCGAGTGGAATTCAGCTTGACGCTATCAGTTTCGTCCCTGATTTTGTCGCCATGGTTCCGCTACAGGTGGAAAAAGCAATTGAAAACCCACCGTCTGTGGCAACCCTTCGGGGCGTCAAACATTTGATCATCGGCGGAGCCTCCATTTCCAAAAAATTAAAAAGTAAACTGGTTGTGAACTCCATCGAAGCTTGGCAGAGTTACGGGATGACCGAGACCGTTTCCCACATCGCCTTGGCTAAAATCACCCAAGGAGACCTTCTCTACCAAACACTTCCCGGCGTGGAAATCGGGCAAGACGGGCGGGGCGCGCTTTGGGTCAAATCACCGATGAGCCGGACTGAAAAAATCCAGACCAACGACCTCGTGGACTTGAAATCAGAAAACGGTTTCCTCTGGTTAGGCAGAGCCGACTTTGTGGTCAATTCGGGTGGAATCAAACTGCATCCCGAACTGCTGGAGTCAAAAGCCGAGTCCGTCATTCAGGAATTTTTCCCTGGCTCAAGATTTTTCTTTTTCGGAGAATTCGATGAAAAACTGGGTCAAAAGCTCGTTTTGATTCTGGAAAACGAGCCCAACCTTGAAACATCGAAAAAATTAACAGTGTCTTTGGTAAACAATTTGAGTCGCTTTGAAGTCCCCAAGGAAGTCTATTTTAGCCGGGAGTTTGTCCTGACTCCCAATGGAAAAATCAACCGAAGTCAGACCTTTGAAAACCTATGAATTTGATCTTCAGCTTTATCTTTTTGACTTTGTCGGCTCTATCTTTTAGCATTCCTCCCGCTTCAACTCATGTCCTAATTCACGACGCCCGATCTGATAAGGGCAAGATTCTGGTCTTGGTTTTTGACAACGAAGACGGCTTTCCTGAACAAGTCGACAAGGCCTTCAGACAACTTGCTTTAGATCCGAAAGACCGCAAAGCCGAGTTAAGACTTGACGATATTCCTGCGGGAAGATATGCGATCACAGTCCTCCATGACGAAGATGATAACGGAATCATGACCACAAATTTTGTCGGTCTTCCCGAGGAGAAATACGGATTCTCCAACAATCCAAAGATCTACTTTGGCCCTCCAAGCTTCGAAAAATCAGCGGTGCAGGTTGGTAGTGGCGGCAAAACAATTCACATCAAACTCCGCTAGTCGATATTTCTCAGCCACCCGGTGATGCTGATCCGCTCTTTGTTGGTTGGCAGCACCTCATGAGGAATCTCACCGCTCAGAAACACTACCAGCCTTCCACCCAGGGGCAACACATCCTCGATCAGTTCTGAGCCATCCTCCTGAGGAAAATACATCCGCAATGCACCGGCATCCTCGGCTGTCCAAGAATCATTGAGGTAAAGGATCACCGTCACCACGCGATGAGGTACCGCCTGAAACTGGTCTAGATGCTTCTTGTAAAATGATCTCACAGGATATCTTGCAAAATGCCCCTCAAACGATCTCAAACCGAGGAAACAACGCTGATTCAGCACTTTCCGGACCTCCTCGATCTTCTCCCAATACGCCGCCTGAAGCGGAGTCAGCTCGTTCGCATCCATCCACAGCACCTCGTCGCTTCTGATCTCGGTTCGCACCTGCTTCTGCCCTCCCTTTCCCACTGCCGCATGTCGGAATTTTCCCTGATTCACCAGTTCAATCTGCTCTTTCAGAAGGGCTTTTCGGAAGGGCTCATCCACAAAATCATCGACGATGACATAGGATTTTTGGTAAATCTCAGCGGAAATATGATCCAGAAGTTCTTCCATAGGACTCGGTTTAGCATTGCAAAATAACCACTTAATTGACCGAAAAACCATACTTTTGCGCAAAGCTTAGAACATGACTCCTTCCAAGAATACATTCACCGGCCTGGTATTAGAATACGATTCGGGTATCGTTCCGCCGCCTTACAGCCACGTTTTTCGCCTTATGCTAGATTGGTCAAACGGTGACCTTGACGTAGTCCTGGATCTTCACTACACCGACAGGGAGGATTTGACCAACGAGGAAATCTTGGACGAGGGGTTCACGCTAAACGACGACTACAGCTACAAAGGCGCTTTGAATACTGTTTGGATCAAGCCTTTACAGCTGCTATTTGACAAAAGCAAATGGACGAATAAGGACATTGAAGAAGGCGGAATCACTGTCAGTGCGCTCGAAAAAGGCAAAGACGAAGGAGTCAAAATCCCTTCAAATCAAGAGGAATGGCAGTTGATGGCGCAAGATTTGATTCAGGCCATTTACGAAACGGTCAAAAAGGAAGCTCCGCTGCAGGTTCATTACCGGTTGGTGGAGGAAGATGCGATCTCTGATTGCAGTGTGACCGTTCATTTCTCTAACCGCGAGGTGATTTTTGAAAAACTGGGGAAATCCAGAACCATCAACTGGGAATATGCTATTCAGCTGATGAAGATCGTATTCACCCCGGATTACCACTACGAAATGGCCAAAGAAGAACCGGGTAAAAAACGCGGGGCCTACATCGAATGTGGAGATGGATACTGGCATGAGCTCGGGAAAGGTGTTGTGAACATTGACCCATCTTTTGACGCAGTCGGCAAAATCAAATCCGGCTTTCGCGACTTGTTACACGAATAAAATTTGCCTGATTGAATAAAAACTGCCTGATTTTTCTAAATTTAGCAGGATATAGATCGAGCATTTTTATGGCAAGTGGAAAGATTTTCATCAGCTACAGAAGAGAAGATACTTCTGGCGAGTCCGGCAGATTAAAGGACAAACTAGAGCAGGTTTTTGGCCAGGAGAATATTTTCTATGACGTAGAAACCCTTGAAGCTGGATTAAATTTTGACGAATCAATTGCCAAAGCACTCGGAGAAAGCAAAGTTCTTCTGGCGATGATTGGTCCGCATTGGCTGAAAGTGGTTGACTCAAAGGGAATCGCACGGCTTCAAAAGCCGGACGATTGGGTGAGAAAAGAAATCACAGAGGCTTTAAAGCGCAATCTTCGGGTGATCCCGATATTGGTCAATGGTGCTGAAATGCCCAATCCGGAAGATTTGCCGGAAGACTTAAAAGAACTCTCCCTCAAGCATGCCCAAGAGCTATCCAGCTCGAGATGGAACTACGATGTTCGGGAGCTTTCCAAGGTATTGGAGAAGATGGTTGCTAAAAAGCCAGGACCGCAACCGCAACTTCGTCCAAATCAAAACACTTTCTCGCCTCCAATCCCTCAGCCTAAAGGCTGGTGGGCAAAAAACTACCTGTGGATGATCGGTGGCTTAGTTGGCTTTCTGATCTTAGTCGGGATGTGCGTCCCGGACGAGGAATACATCACTCCGGTCGACCAAGACTCAACCACAAAGGATCAGTTGGTCCAAGACGCGGAAGCCTTGGTGGAAACATCGCCTAATCAAGACCCCAGCGTCACCAATCCCGAAGGAAATGAGATCTATGAAAGTCTGACTTTGGACACAGAAGGCGGCACCGATACCAATCAATCAGTGCATGACATAGCGGGGGAATGGTCGCTTTATCTCAACGGTCAAAAAGTGAGCATCTTTGCTTTCAACCAAGAGGGCCCGAACGTCGCATATTATGAATATGATCTGCTTAACCAGAGAACCGCAGAAGGCAAGGGGCAGATCGATGGCGAATATCTCGCGATGGATTACTATTCTACCGCAACCGACATCGCTGGCACGATATCCCTGAGCACGGACAACCAAGGCCAAACTTGGATCGGAACTATCTACTTCCCCTCTAACGGCGTCACTGCAGAAGTGAAACTGACCAGATAAATCAGCCCTTAATCTTTCTCAGATCCGCGTGGATGTCCCGAATCATTTCCCCGAGGTCATCCAGCGTTAACGGCTTCTTCTTGTCGCCGGGATTGGGAAAATCGGTACTGATAAAAGCCTTCGCTTCCCAAACTTCTACCACCTCTTCTCCCCTCACTTCAAAGGGCTTGTATTGATCATTGTCTGAGACCAAAAACAGCTTTCCGTTTTCCTCCAGGTAATTAAAAACTCTTTTGTAAACGACTCCTTCAGTCTGCGTGACCAGCACATACGTTTTACCACTTTTGATTTCCTTTAACTGCTCCACATAAGACCCGATCACGATGGTCCCCGAGACTAGCGGCAGCATAGAATCACCCGAAAGCTCGAAAGCTCGAAAAGTGGCCTGCCTCGAAAGATTTGGCAGATGAAACTGCGGCAGCGTCTCCATATATTCCGGATCGGCAAAGCCGTTCAGGTAACCTGCAGCCGCTTTTTGACCGACAAGTGTGATGTTTTCCTTATCCGAATCGTCAGCGGCGATGGTCAAAATCTGCACACCGCGTTTCTGGACAGCTTTTCTTCCGAGCTTTTCAATGTCATGCTCCAGCAACTCCTCTACGCCAACTTCTAGAATCGCGCAAAGTGTCTGCAAAGTGGCCAGTTTAGGCTCAGATCGTCCGTCTTCATAAGCGGAGATCATCGTACGCTGCACATCCAGTTGATCCGCCAGATCATTTTGGGTGATTGCTTTTTGCTTTCGCAAAAACCGGAGGTTTGAAGCCAGAAAACTCATGCTGAGAACAAGTAAAAATCAGGATCAACTGAAGTGGGAGGCACCGGAAAAAAAGGATTGAGGTTCATTGCTTCCATCCTGCGCTGCTCAAGTCGGTTTTTTATCTCCTCGATAATATCACCCACGGGCTTGGGTTCGGTCACGAGCAGGTAGCCATACTGAGGCTTTTGCTGATCTTCGACAAAAAACTTGACCTGACAATTGCCCGATGCAAGTGTCTTGGTGGTGATGCTGATTTTCTCTACGGCTTCCATAAGTGATTCAGTTTACGTGAGCTAAGTTATAAATGTTGTTTTTATAAACATACAAATGATCGAAAAACAAACATCTTATCGTGACAATTTTTGTCGGAGTTTATCAGAAGCTCTCAACTCGTTCACTATCAGCACACCGCAGGATGCTACGGTCTCAATTTCTAAAAGGAGCTGTTCATTCGGTATTTATACCGCTCAACTAATTCCGGCCTGACTTCCTGCTATTATCTAGGTTCCTTTGTAGTCCTGTAGTCCTTCGTTTTTCATCGGCCGTACTACAGTTGACACCCGATTAATTCGAAAGAGAAAATAAACCTAGACCATGAAATACCTATTATTCCTAGCACTGTTCGTAGCGAGTCTGTCGTCGACATTTTCTCAAACACATAGCATCAAAGGAAAAGTACAGGATACCGGAACCCGCCAAGGCATCCCCTACGCCAACGTGTTGCTCCTATCGGCCACAGATTCCGCGCAAGTCACTGGGATTATATCGGATCCGGACGGCAGCTTCGTATTGACCACGGAAAATGAGGGGGAATTTATTCTAAAAATCCAGTACCTGGGATACCAAAATGCATTCAAAAACGTCCAGATCACCAAAGATCTGGACGTAGGAACCATCTCTATCAGTGAAGAGGCTACGGCGCTGAATGAAGTAGTAGTCGCAGCCAGAAGATCGACCGGGACACAGAAAAGCGACACCACCATGTACAATGCGGACGCCTTCAAAACCATGAAGGATGCCAGCGCCCAAGTGCTCATCGAGAAGCTCCCCGGCGTGGCTTCCGAAAACGGTGTGCTGCAGGCTCAGGGAGAAAACATCGCCCAAATCCTCGTGGATGGCAAGCCGTTCTTTGGTACGGACGTCAAAAACGCCCTGCAAAACCTTCCCGCAGAGGTAATTCAGAGCATCGAGATCTTTGATCAGAAAAGTGAAAAAGCCCAGCTAAGTGGCTTTGATGATGGACAAAGAATGAAGACCATCAACATCATCACCAAAGCAAACCGCAGAAAAGGCCAGTTTGGTAAAGCTACGGCGGGGTACGGCACCGACGACCGATACCTGGTCGGAGCCAGCATCAATGCTTTCGACGAAGACCAGCGCATCACGGTCACCGGCCTGACCAACAATGTCAACATGCTCAATTATTCGAGCGACCCCAACTCCCAAGACAACTCCAATCCGCAGGAAGGCATCATCACCACCAATATTCTGGGATTGAACTACTCGGATCTTTGGGGCAAAAAAATCAAAGCCAGTGGCAGCTACGTCTATTCAAACTATGAAAATGTCGGAGTTGTGGATCGCTACAGAGACTATGTGACCACCGACGACACAAACCAATTCTATAACGAAACAGCGACCGATGTTCGCGTCAGCAATCAGCATGAGGCCAATTTCAGATTCGATTACAACATCGATGAGAAAAACAGGATTCTCTATATCCCCAGATTGTCTGCAAGATTCGAAACCGAACGCTCAGCCTTTACTGGGCAAACGGACGACGGAGTCAACCTGATCAACGAGGTAGACAACCTGAAAACTGGAACCTACAACGACTACGATTTCTTCAACAGGTTACTCTACAGTCATAAGTTTGACAAACCGGGAAGGACATTGACCTGGAGATCCAATTATCACATGGGGTGGAATGAGGACGACTCGGATCGCAAAGCCCGAAACACCTACTACGAGGAGGATGGCCCGAGAAATGAAACCCTTGACCAGCGCACCACGCGAGAGCGAACCGGAAACTCATGGGAAACGGGTATTTCCTACACCGAGACCATCGGCAAAAAAGGCCAGATGGAGATTGAATATGAAATCGGAAACCGCTCAAACGAATCAGACAAGCTGACTTACGACGTAGAGGGCGGCGACTTCGAGACCGGAATCCTCGTTTTGGACACGGCTTTGAGCAACACCTTCCAAAGCGACTACCTGACTCAGCAATTAGAGCTCGGCTATCAGTATAGCACCGAAAAACTGAAAATGCAGGCTGAGGTCCAATATCAGGATGCCCAACTTGACAACAAGCAGGAATTCCCTGACCCCTTTGACTTAAAGCGCCAGTTCAGCGCATTTCTTCCCACCGTCAGGATGGAATACAAATTCTCCCCAAATACCAACATTCAGCTGGACTACGACACGCAGACCGACGAACCTCAGATCAACCAACTCCAGTCGGTGATCGACAACTCCAACCCGCTCCAGCTCAGGACGGGAAATCCCGACTTGAATCAATCCTACAGCAATCAGTTTAGGATGAGAATGCGAAGCAACAATCCCGACACGGACAAGAGCTGGTTTGTCTATGCACAGGCAAATCTGGTAGAAAACTACATCGCAAACAGCTCCTTCATTGCCCAGGAGCCGACCGAGATTCAGGACGGAATTATCTTGGAAAAAGGCTCCCAGCTCAACAAACCGGTCAATCTTGATGGTTTCGTAGATCTGAGAACCTGGATCAGCTACGGAATGCCGCTGGATTTTATCAAATCAAAACTCAACCTCAACGTCGGCGGAGGCGTCTCCAACAGACCCAGTCTGGTCAATGACGAGACAGGCTTCAACAATTCGCAGCGAATCAGCGGTGGATTCTCGCTCAACTCCAGCATCAGCGATCAGGTAGACTTCAACATCTGGTCAAGATCTTCGTTCAACGACGTCGAAAACACGCTGAATTCGAGCCTGAATAACCACTTCTTCCAGCAGCGTTTCCGGGTGAACTTCAACTGGATCTTCTGGGCGGGTTTTGTGTATCGACTGGATTTGAACCATCAGATCAACTCCGGGCTTTCGGAGGGCTACGACAATAACTTCTCCCTGATCAATATGAGTCTGGGCAAAAAAGTATTCAACAATCAGCGCGGCGAAATCTCCGTGATGGTCTACGATCTCCTGGGTCAAAACGCCAACGTCCGCAGAGACATCACTGAGTCCTACATCGAAGACGTCCAGACCAATGTTCTCCAGCAGTATGTGATGCTGTCCTTCACCTACAACCTGCGAAGGTTCAGCAAGGGAATGGACGAAGGCGACTACAATCAGATGTACCAGAATAATTAAACTTCAGTTGGCAGTCACAGTAGGCAGCATCTGTGAGTAGTAAGTGGTAAGATGTAAATTGTGGGGTCGCTACAACTTACTACTTCCTCCTTACTACTCACAATAGCTGGACATTTTGAACACTGCGACTGATCGCTGCCCTCTGGAAACTGCCTACTAATTTATCTTTCCCAGAAATTCGGAGGAGTGATACCCAAAGCTCTCAGATACACGTAGCCTTGACCTCTGTGGTGGATTTCATTGTCGATGAAATACAGCAGCGTACAGTAGCCCTTGTCCTCGTACATTCCAAAAGCCAGCATCGTTTCCTGAAATCTTCCCTCCTCGATCTGTGGCCAATACTCATCAATCTCTGCGGTAGTCTTGTCCCAGAATTCAAGCAATTTGGCTTTGCTTCCTTTGGAAGGATCCTTTTCGTCGAGCTCTTTCCATTCATTAGTCGCGAGGCCTTTTACCCCTGGACCAGCTATCGCCATCAGCTCAGACGCCAGCTCCGCAAAGGGTCGCATACCTCCGACGCTAAAGGAAAAGAGCTCTTTTTCGGGAAAAGCTTCGATCACTCTGCGGGTCAAAGCCCGGTGTCCTTGCCAGTGTGCCAGCAGTTGTTCTTTTGAAATCAGCGTTTCGTTTTTCACTTGAGTTTCCATGTTTTTTTGTGGTTAGGTTTTTATGTTACACAAAGAAACTACCGACCAGTGACAACAGTATGTCAGTAGGGTTTTCGTATTTTTCATTTTTCTTAAAAAAAATCAACCCCATGAACCGGATCGACCGACTGACGGCCATTCTCACCCAGCTCCAATCCAAGCGTGTCACCAAAGCGCAGGAAATCGCCAATCGATTTGGCATCAGCCTGCGAACCGTGTATCGGGATGTGCGCGCGCTGGAGGAAGCCGGAGTCCCGGTGATCGGTGAGGCCGGACAGGGCTATTCTTTGGTGGAAGGCTACCGCCTGCCTCCGGTGATGTTCACGCAAGAGGAAGCGCAAGCTTTTGTGGTGGCTGAAAAGATCTTCGAAAAACTCTCCGACCGTAGCAGCGGCGAGCATTTTCACTCCGCCATGCTGAAGATCAAGTCCGTCTTGCGCAGCTCAGAAAAAGACCGTCTTGATCAGTTGTCGCCTTTGGTAGCTGTCTTTCGAAACAGAAATCAACTCCAACTCAAGGGAAAAGACGAGCACCTTCGGGTGATCTTGGACTCGCTGAGTTCCAAAAGACTGCTGGCGTTGAACTACACGACCTTTGCGGAGGAAAAGACAAGCAGTAGAAATGTGGAAAGCGTCGGTGTCTACTATGCCACGGAACAATGGTACTTGATCGGCTGGTGTCGGCTGAGAAAAGATTACCGGACCTTTCGCCTGGACCGCATCAACAGTCTGAAAACTCTGGATGAAACCTACGATCCGCAGGCCCACCCGACCTTGAAGGAATACATCGACAAGGTTCGTGCAGCCGAAGACCTGATCCAGATTGTCCTTTCGGTTCCATCTTCCATGGAAAAATACCTTCGCGAGCAGAAGTACAACCAAGGCTTTGTGATGGAGAAAAGACTGGAAAATCGCGTAGAAATGACCTTCATGACCTCCCATCTCGAAGGATTTGTTCGCTGGATGATCTGTCTGGCAGACGGGGTTCGGATCATCTCACCTCCCGAGGCTAAATCCCGACTGAAAGAATTGGTAGAGGAAATGAGGGCGAACTTACAATCTGTTTAGCTGACTTTACGCCTGACAAAGGAAAAGCCATTGGACCACCTTTGGACCATCGGTGGACTGTCGTCTGTGAACTGTTGACGGCTACAATCCTGCCAAAGAATTAAACAAACCAACCACCCGCTGCCCCTCAATTTCGCTGAGCATCAATTGCAGCAGTTCGTTGAAATACCTCGCCTGGTTGTCATACAGGTCATTTTCACCCAGGATCATGTCCTGATTGTCCGCGACGCCGTTTACAAAGGCCTCATGCAGCAATTCGATGTTGTTGTTTGCGAGTTTGAGATTCGCGTCAGCGTACTTGAATCGCTCCAACGCCATCTGTATCTGCACCTCCGTGATTGCTTTTTCGGACTCAAATTGAATGTTGAATTGATCTAGGTAATCCCGTGACTGCTGCGCCGTCAACTTCCGCTGATCCACCGCCCGCTTCACATCCATCCCGTTGAAGATTGGAATGCCGACATTGATCCCGATATACGAATACGGTCTCCATCGTTCGCCCTGGAACATGTTACTGAACTCATTTGCACCTGGTGTAAACCCAACTGAGCCGTCAGCGCCGACTACAGGCAATGCCCTGCTTTGCTCCAACTTGATTGACTCATCGGCCAGAGAGATTTGAGTTTGGAGCAACTGGTTTTCGATGCGCTGATCAGGTGCTCCTTGGGAGAGTTGCAGTAACAGTTCATCCGAATCATCCACGATTTGGCCGACTGTCAGATTGCTGGTCAGAATCATCGGTTCCGCCTCTAGATAATTCATCTGGAACTGTAGCGCCACCAAAGCTTCGTTGTAGCTGCCTTGCACATTGGCAAGCTCGCTCCGCATCCGGTTGGCGGTTACTTCCACCCGGTTGACTTCAATCTTCACTCCCGCACCCTCAGTAAACTTGATCCTGGTCAATTCCGCCAGTGAGTCGATCCGCGTAATGTTTCCTTCAAGAAACCGAGCCTGTAATTCAAGCAGTTTGCAGGTATTGAAAGCCTTGGTAATCCCGGTGACCACATCAATCTTGAAGCTGACCAGTTCCTGGCTTTGCAGTTGCTGATTTTGCAGTGCGATGTTGTAATTGTTGCGATACGACGGGTCGAAAATAAGCTGGTTCACATTGAATGTCGGATACCAACTGTTCTTATATCCTACATCCAGTGCCATTGGCTCACCCTCCGGAAGCGAAGGCGGTGCCAGGGCTGAGCCACCTTCCACCAGCGTTTTTCGCGTAGCGATGTAGTATTGAAATGCTGACGCAAAATTTGCCCGGGGCAGATACAATCCCGAGACCCGCTGCGTGCCGAGACCTGCGATCAGCGTATCCTTTGCGATGGCATTGAGTGCCGGATTATGTTCAAAAGCATACCCAATGCATTCGGCTAGCGTAAACTCTCTTTGCGCATTCGAATGCGCCACAGAAAGTAAGATAAACGCGGCGATCAGCGTACCCAGTCTAATGGCTTTCAAGATGTTCATTTTCCGGCTTCTTTAAAATTGAATAAGTGGAAAAGCGTTTTATAATTACGCGCTGTCCATACTATAAAAAGTACCAGCGCAAGTGCAAGGCTTAAGACACAACCGATCCAGAGAATTTCACTCATGCTCAGGAAGAAAGATTGCAGGTTTACCATGCCGGTCAAACCATTGAAAGCGGCCTGATAGGACTGGTCTGCATCAAGCCCGTTGCTTTGATACAGTGACTGCAGCATATTCAACCGCTCCTGCACCAAGGGGTTTCCGGGATCTGTGTAACTGATCATGAGGTTGAAATTCCGGGTACTTTCAAGATTGAGTAGCCTGCCCAAATCTGTGGCGGTAAGGGCAATACCCAAGGTAAAAGCTACGCTGCGGAAATTGGCAACCTTGCTGATATGCTGCTGAGGGACGCTTTTGACTGCGATGATGATCACACTCGTGGCGACCACCCCGGCCCCCGCGATTCCAATCAGCGAAGGGGCGACAATGCTGTCAAAGCTAAACTCCGGACTCAGCCTGGATAGCGAAAATGCGGTATAAGCGATCGCCAGCAAGCCGACGATCATGAGCCAATGCGCATTGAATTTCTTCAGGATCAAGATGAAGGTGAAGACTAGCATCACAAATACCACCAGGAAAAGAAAGTTCATGAAATGAAAGACCTCACCCATCGGCATCTGCAATATTCCGCCAAGCAGTTTTGCAAGGATGGAAACATTGAAAACGAAAGCGGCGCCGGTCAGATAGGAGATCAACAGCGCCAATACAAACTCAGGATACTGCAAAAGTTTGGTGTCGAATAGCGGCTTTTCATGGATAAGTCCCCGAATCAACAAAGTAACCGCAGCCAATAAAGCGATGATGGATGAAACCAATATTTTCGGGTTGCTAATCCCTTCGTATTGCTCGCGGAAAAGCACCAGGAAAAAAAGTGAAACAATAAGGATCGAAAAGGGTATCAGACTGATCCAGTCTTCTTCGATCTCTTCATTCTTTTGCGTAGCAGGCACAAACACAAATGCGAAACCCAGCAGCACTAACACCACTGGCACGCTGAGAAAATAATTGAACTGCCAACCGTAATCCTCGGTAAACAGGCTGCCGCAAAGCATCCCCAAACATAGCCCGGCAATATTGGCCGCCACGGTATAGAGCGAGCCGATTATTCTTGTCTTGCCTTCAAAGGTGGAAAGGAACATTTGAGTCGAAACCGCGATTACAAAGCCGTTAGCGATACCAGCCGCGACTCTCGCTACGAGCAGGATGTTAAACTCCTTTGCAGTGAATGAGAAAAAAGTAGCAATCAGGAATACTGTCAAAGAGCCGATAAACAGACTCCGGTTGCCAAACCATTTGATAAAAACAAGTCCCGCGATGCCGGTGATAATGGTACCGGCCTGGAATCCGCGGAGCAGCCAGGTGGCGTCTTTTGACGATACGCCAAAGTGTCCCTGCACATAACTGAAGGAAAGACTTTGCCCAAGGAAATTGAAGCTGCCCACGACCAAGGCGGCAAAGAAAAAAAAGCGTGTCCAGAATTTAGGATCTGCGAACATTAAGCGGCGCCTTTTACCTGTTGCATAGACAATTCTGGGAAACAAGTGATCATTGAGATACCACGAGGCTAAATCCCGGTCTCAGCATCTTCTGGGCAAGCTCAGTATCTTCAAATCTGATCCGTACCGGGACACGCTGGATGACCTTTACGTAGTTTCCAGTGGCATTGTCCGGCGGCAAAAGCGCAAACTTGGACCCTGTGGCACTGCCGATCGATTCTACAATACCATAAAAAACCTCATCCGGATAGGCATCGGCGATGATTTCGACCCGCTTGCCGACCGGAAAAGCCGCCAACTGCGTCTCTTTGAAATTGGCCGTAGCCCACAATTCATCCGACTGAACAATGGAATAGATTTGAGTCCCGGTGCGAACCATTTGCCCAGCCTGGATCTTTCGCTTCGACACAAAACCGCTCACAGGAGCTTTAATAGACGCGTATTGAATGTTTTGTTTGATGATTGCAATCTGATTCATCTGTGCAGTGATGTTCTGATGGGCAAGTTGCAGCTGCGTTTTTGCATCCTCCAGCTGAGCCGTCACCTGTACCTGCCGGTTATAAGCATTCTGAAGCGCTACCTCATTACTTTTTAAGCTTTCTTCTGTCTTCTCGTACACCTGCACTGACACCACGCCCTTTTCCTGCAATACTTTATTGCGCTTATAGTTGCTTTCAGAAGTACTTACAGAGACGCTTTGCGCTTCTATATTTTGCGCCGCGATCTTCTTCTCCATCTCCATCACCTCGATGCCCGTTTCCGCTCTTTTCACATTGGTATTGGAGATACTCAAAGCGGTCAGTGCCTGCTCTAATTGCAGATAAAGATCAATCGTGTCCAGCTGTACGAGTAGATCTCCCTCGCTGACATACTGATCGTCTTCTACAAAAATAGAATCTACAAAACCATCCGTACGGGCTATCGCAGGCACAATATTTCCATCCACGTGCGCATCATCGGTGCGATTCTTTTCATTATAAAAGCTAATCACCAACCAATAAATAACCGCAAGAGTGGCGGTAATCAGAGTCAAAATGAGAATGTTGCGGACAGCTGGCTTCATGTCGTAAATGTACTTATTTGGGCAAGGCCTCCAAATTTATTAATCATCCACACACCTAGTCTTATAAGTAACCGTTACGCGTGTCGAAACTAAATCTCGCAATTCCTTCCGCCTCTCTGAATTTTTCCATTCCCCTTGCGATAAAAGACCATCGATGATAGCACCTAGTAGGCCGCAAAGAATTTCCAAATGCTTTCGATACACGAAATTTAAGTGGGACATTGTCGATTCAAGATGTCATACTTTCTATATTTTTGTCTTTTTTATTCGACAATATTTACATATTTTTGAAGAATAGATTCTACAAAAATGGAAATTCTGTTTTCAAACTTCCAAAATCTGTTAAATCAGATTGACGACAAGTTCTTCCGATATCTCTTCTCGGAGATTGACTGGAACCAGCGCATGATCGCCATCAAAGGTCCTCGTGGATCCGGTAAAACCACACTCATGCTCCAGCGGATCAAATATGGGATAAAGCCCCAATCCAATGAAGCGCTCTACTTTTCAGCTGACCACTATTGGTTTTACACACACAATTTGGTAGAGACCACTGCCGATTTTTATCAAAACGGCGGCAGGTTCTTGTTCATTGACGAAGTACATAAATATCCAAATTGGTCTCGCGAACTCAAAAACATCTATGATTCCTTTCCTGATCTGAAAGTAGTATTTTCCTCTTCCTCCGCCTTGGATATTTATAGAGGTGAGTCCGATTTGAGCCGTCGGGTGATCACTTATGAGTTGCCGGGAATGTCATTTCGGGAATACCTGAATTTGACTCAGAATCAGAATTTTCAAGCAGTTTCGTTGGCAGAAATCCAAAACTCGCATTCACAAATCACCCCTGAAATCACCTCTAAACTCCAACCGCTTCCGGCATTCAAGGAATATCTCAAGAGAGGTTACCTTCCGATCATCACTGAGTCAAATCCAGAAACTATTCCGGTTTTCCTCCAGCAAATCATCAACACGGTAGTCGAATCAGACCTGGCCTTCATTGCGGACTACAATGCCGGTACCGCCTACAAAGTCAAAAAACTACTTGGCGTATTGGCGGAATCTGTTCCTTTCAAGCCAAATGTATCGGCTATCTCCCGCAAAGTGGAAACATCAAGAGATTCTGTGTACGAATGGCTCACTCAACTGGAAAAAGCGAGATTGCTCAATTTCCTCATTGCTGATGGAAAAGGGGTTTCACTTTTACAAAAGCCGGATAAAGTATATTTGGAAAACACCAACCTCTCCTATGCATTAAAGGCCAATCCTGACATCGGTTCTGTGAGGGAGACATTCCTTCTCAACCAACTCAAAAACATCAAAAAAGAAGTCAGATTGCCGGAATCAGGTGATTTCAAAGTAGACGACCTGGTGATCGAAGTGGGTGGTAAAAACAAAGATGCAAGCCAAGTCAAACACCTTGAAAACTATCTGATTGCCGCTGATGAAATTGAACACGGTTTTGGGAAAAAGATTCCGCTCTGGGTGTTTGGAATGATGTATTGAAAGGCATCCGTCTGTGTTTTTGCCTGTGGGAGTTCTCTGATTTTCTGAACTGTCTGAGGCGAGGAGAGAAATCTACAATCCGCTATTTCCCCAGTGACTTAGAGCGATAATCGAGCGGCAACAAATCCGCAACCCGCTCCCAAGCCATGTATCCCTCCACCATGATCCCAAAAGCATCCGAATATCCGCCGTTTTCATAGAGCTCAAGTGAGTCCACCTCAAGTTTCATGATTGTAGTTTGATTACTGGATCTTGGCCCGTTCATCACACCTGCATATTCGATGGATTCTTTCTCGAGTTTATATAGTATATGCAAGTGAAAATCGTAGCTGATCATCACTCTACCATCCCTGTCGCGTGACAACAGCGTCTCCTCATCGACAATCTCGGAAGTCAGTTGATCTAAAAACCCGCCGTCTTTCGGAAGTCGGTCGAGTCTCCGGATTTCAAAGCCTTCTTCCCTGACTTTTCCCAGATAGAGCGCCTGAATAAAATGTTGCAAGCTGCCCCGGTAGGCCTCCTCTCGGGCCTTTTCTACTTTCTTTAGCTTCGCCGGACCAAGTGTCGAATCCGGAAAAAACAGGGGATTCCCGCCGTAAAAAGTATATCCTTTGCTCCGATCATATCTAAAATCAGTCAATAAATATTGAATTCCGTAGCCCAGATTTGGGTTTTCAACCTCTAAAACATCCGCAGCCTTTACCACTAAAACCCCTGGCGTGGACTGATCATCCAGGCGCAGGTCGGTTTCATTATGGATTTCCGCGTACTTAGAATTTGCTGATGTTCCCAAGAAATAGGATTTAAAAATCTCCAGATTTCGATACCAAGCAGGATCCCGCGCGTCCTCCACTTCAATTTCATCCAACTCATCTTCGATAGGCTGGAGCATGATTCGATAACCCTGCGGCTTTATCTCTGTAGTATTCAGCGAAAACGTCAAGGGCTCATAGCCAAGCATTCTGACAATCACATCATAGTTTCCCTTAGGAGCGCTCAGCGCAAACCTTCCCTCCTCGTCTGCTGACACTCCAAAGGTCGTATTGGTCAAAAAGACTGTAGCGTAAGGAATCGGTTCATCCCGGGCGGCATCGACGATCGTGCCCTTAAATAGCTGTTGCGAAAAAACACCGCCACTCGCCAACAAAAGGGAAAGGAATAAAAACTGCCTAAAAAAACGCTGTGGTTCTCGTGTCCTCATAGATTTTCAGATTCCCGCCGATTTGTTTAATAGAAATCGCCTCGATCAGTCTCCCCATTCGTTTCCAACGATGGTGCATTAAGTGAGGATACTAACCGAAGCGAAATAACAAATAACCTATAACTTAATAAGCTTTATTTCCCAAACTTCCCCTTCAGCATTGCGAGCTTATCAGCCATGCTGCCCTGAGGTTCTTCCGTTTTCACAGGTTTCTGAACAGGCTTGGCCTGGCTTTTTCCGCGCTCCGCAAAAGGATCAGCCTTCATGCTCAATGCAATTCGCTTTCTCGGGATATCCACTTCCATCACCGTCACCTGCACTTTTTGATTGACAGAGACGATCTCATTTGGGTCTTTGACATATCGGTCAGCCAAGTGGCTCAGATGAACCAAGCCATCCTGATGCACTCCCACATCCACGAAAGCCCCAAAAGCCGTAATATTCGTCACAACTCCAGGCAGCTTCATGCCGACCTTCAAGTCCGACATCGAGTTAACTCCGTCCTGGAAATTGAAGACCTCAAAAGTCTCCCGTGGGTCACGCCCCGGCTTGGAGAGCTCTTCCAGAATATCCTGAAGCGTTGGCAAACCGACTGTCTCAGATACGTAGTTTTTTAGGACAATCTTGCTGCGCAAATCTTCCGAACCCATCAAATCCTTTACCGAGGCTTTGAGGTCTTTGGCCATCTTCTCGACCAGCTCGTACCGCTCCGGATGAACCGCCGAGCTGTCCAAAGGATGCTTGGCATTCCGAATTCTCAGGAAGCCAGCTGCCTGTTCGAATGCCTTTTCGCCCAATCGGGGCACTTTCTTGAGTTGGCTTCGGCTGGAGAACGGGCCATTTTCCGCCCGGAAGTCCACGATATTCTGTGCCAAACCCGGCCCCAATCCGGAGACATAGGTGAGCAATTCCTTGGAAGCGGTATTGACCTCCACTCCAACTCCGTTCACGGCAGACATCACCGTATCGTCGAGCGCATTTTTGAGCGCGTTTTGATCCACATCGTGTTGATATTGTCCGACGCCGATGGACTTGGGGTCGATCTTTACCAACTCCGCCAGCGGATCCATCAGTCTGCGACCAATGGATATGGCGCCTCTGATCGTCAAATCCAGATCCGGAAACTCATTTCTAGCCACTTCCGACGCGGAATAAATTGAAGCGCCAGACTCATTGACCATCGTCACGATCACCGATTTGGGAAGGCCGAGACTTTTCACAAAAGCTTCCGTCTCACGACCTGCAGTCCCGTTACCGATGGCAATAGCCTGCACCGAAAATTTCTCCGCCAAGCCTTTCACGATCATCCCTGCCTCGGCAGTTCTCCGCTGTGGTTCGTGCGGATAGATCGCTTCATAATGCAAAAACTGACCCTGTGGGCCGAGGCATACCAACTTGCAACCTGTCCGAAATCCCGGATCAATCGCCATCACGGACTTCTCTCCCAATGGCGCACCGAGAAGCAACTGGCGGAGATTTTCCGCGAACACACGAATGGCCTCTTCGTCCGCCCTTTTCTTGGTCAGCAAGCGTACTTCCGTCTCCATGCTTGGCTTGAGCAATCTTCTATAGCAGTCCTTAACAGCGATTCTCACCTGATCGACAGCCGAGTTTGCAGCATCTTCCAAAATCTCCTTTTCAATTCTAGCCAAAGCAGAAAGCTCCTCAGGACAGGAATCCAGCATCAGAAACAGCTCTTTTTCCCCTCTTCGCATCGCCAAAACCCGATGGGATGGTGCGGTCTTGATCGGCTCGGACCAGTCAAAATAGTCCTTGTACTTGACCGCTTCGTTTTCCTTTCCGGGAATTACGCGGGAAGTAAACATCCCCTCATCCAAAAACAACTTTCGCATCTTTTCGCGAACTGGCGCACTCTCGTTGACCCACTCCGCAATGATATCTCGGGCACCCTGCAGTGCTTCCTCGGCAGTTTTCACCTCCAACTCATCGTTGAGATACTTTGCTGCTTCCGACTGAAGGTCAAAGGAAGTTTGTGAAAAAATCCGCTCAGCTAGTGGTTCAAGGCCCTTTTCTCTGGCAATCGTCGCCTTGGTTCTTCGCTTGGGTTTATAGGGCAAATAGATGTCTTCGAGCTTTGACATGGTCTCGGCACCTTCGATGGCCTTCTTCAGTTCGGTCGTCATCTTGCCCTGCTCCTCGACAGATTTCAAGATCGCCTCCCGTCTCTTGTCCAATTCGCGGAGCTGTTCGATGCGGTCGCGAACCCCAGCGACCTGAACTTCGTCCAAGGTTCCAGTGGCTTCCTTTCTATAGCGGGAAATAAAGGGAACCGTTGCTCCACCGTCCAAAAGCTCGATGGTGGCTTTTACCTGATGGGGCTTAATACCCAGTTCAGATGCGATTTTAATCTCGTAAGTCATATGTTTGGGAATACTTTGCTTCTAATCAACGCCGCAAGTTAAGCCCGCATTGGATTTGAAAAAGGGGAATATGTGCGCTTGGTCACTAAGAGTCTGGGATTGTGGAAGTAATTTTGATTTCGGATTTCCAAACTTCATCATTCGATATTCGACATTCAGTATTCGATATTGTCGGATTAGAAAATTAACGACCAAAACCCAAACTTTAGAGGTTCTAGAAGCCTCATACTTTGTACTTGGTACGTCGTACTTAATACATTAAAATGAAAAAAGAATTTAAGTCTTGGGGCCTGATTCTGGCCTTTTTCGCATTTCTCTACTTCACAGGTTTACTTCCGGTGATTCAGGGCGGCATGCAGTCCGTGTTGCTTTCGACCGGCTTGATGAAACCCAAGATCGAAATCCCCGATCTGACCGATCAAAAATTCGACTATCGGGCGCAGTTCAAAGACTTCGATGGAAATGTAATCGACCTCCAAGACTACCGGGGCAAAACGGTCTTCATCAACCTCTGGGCTTCCTGGTGCGGGCCCTGCCGGGCGGAAATGCCGCATATTTCCGAACTCTACAAATCAGTCAAAGACACTCCCAATCTCGAATTCCTGATGATCGGATTAGATAATGATATCGAGAAAAGTAGAGAATTTATTGAGGGAAAATCTTGGGCTTTTCCTTCTGTCCATGCGAGTTTCGGGCTAAATCAAAGTCTACAAAGCGAGTCCATCCCCACAACTCTGGTAGTGAACAAGGAAGGAAAAATCGTCTTTTATCAGCAGGGAATGAGCAACTTCAATACGGATGAGTTTCGGAATTTTCTGAAGGATTTATAGAACTCAATGCCGTTCAGAGTCTGTTTGAGGCATTTTTTCCCCGAACAGGTTGGCTGGGTTGAGGATTTGTCGTAATCTTGGACCATACCCAAGTAACCCATGAAAAAGTCTCCCATTTTAGTCCTTTGGGCATTTTTTATTGTGCTTTCTACCTCAGCCCAAAATTCCGTTCTCTGGTACAATCAGCCAGCCGAAAAATGGGAAGACGCGCTCCCCCTGGGGAACGGACGATTGGGAGCCATGGTCTTCGGAATTCCAGGCAAGGAGCATATCCAGCTTAACGAAGACTCGATGTGGCCCGGTGGCCCGGACGACTGGGGCTTGGCGGATGGAACTCCTGCCGATCTCGCTCAAATCCGTGAATATCTGATCGCGGGCGATCACCAAAAAGCCGACTCGTTGCTGGTCTTAAAATTTTCCAGAAAAGAAGTCACCCGATCTCATCAGACGATGGGGGATCTTTGGATGGATTTCGATTGGAAGTCAGTCACAGAATACAAGAGAAGTCTGGATCTGGGCACCGCCATAGCCCTGACCGAATTCAAAAGTGAAGGGCATAGCGTCAGGCAGGAAATCTTCGCTTCAGCGCCCGATCAAGCCATCTTGATCAAACTCCTCACCACTCATCCAGATGGGTTCCGGGGACTGATCCGAATGGATCGTCCGATGGACCAGAATCACCCGACGGCGGAATCGAAAGCTCTGAATGACAACCTGCTCGAGATGAAAGGCATGGTCACACAGCGCAATGGACAGATCGATTCCAAGCCATTTCCAATTCTCAACGGCGTCAAATTCCGGGTTCTCCTGCTCGCCCAAAATCAAGATGGCCAAATCAAAGCTACATCGGAAGGCCTGCAGGTAAGCGGAGCCAAAGAAATCTACCTAAAACTGGTTGCCGAGACCAGCTATTATGAGGCAGACTTTGAGAAAAAGGCCGAAGCCAAACTCGACGAGATCGCGTTTAGCAGCTGGGGGCAGCTCCAGCAGGCGCACGAGCGGGAATACAAGTCGTGGTTTGACCGAATGAGTCTGACTTTAAGCCGGGAAACGGCGGACGAAACACCCACTGACCAACGCATCCAAAATGTAAAGTCGGGCAAAACCGATCAACATCTCGAAAAACTCCTTTTTGACTTTGGACGGTATCTCCTGATTTCCTCTTCACGACCTGGCACCAATCCTGCCAACTTGCAGGGACTTTGGAACCAGCACATCTCCGCTCCGTGGAATGCCGATTACCATCTCAATATCAACCTTCAGATGAATTACTGGCCGGCGGAAGTCACCAATCTGAGTGAACTCCATGGGCCTCTATTTGACTTTACGGATGAGCTCATCGAGAACGGTAAGAAGCCCGCTTCCGTGAATTTCAACATGAAAGGAGCGATGCTTCCCCACACGACGGATCTTTGGAAAATCCCTTTTCTGCAGTCCAGAACAGCCTTTTGGGGGAGTTGGATCGGGGCGGGCGGCTGGTTAGGCAGACATTATTGGGAGCATTACCTGTTCACTCAGGACAAGGATTTTTTGGAGAAAAGAGCCCTGCCAGCTTTCGAGCAAATCGCCCAATTCTACTCTGATTGGTTGATTACAGATCCAAGGGACGGGACACTGGTATCAGCGCCCTCGACCTCTCCGGAAAACCAATTTATCGACGAAAAAGGCGTCCAGGCGGCCTCGACAATGGGAGCCGCAATGGATCAACAACTGATCTCAGATATTTTCAGCATCTATCTGAAATCCAATGAAATTCTGGGCAAACGATCCGCGCTGACCGACAAGATCCAAACCCAACTCGCCCAGCTTCGTCCCGGAATTCAATTGGGTTCGGACGGCAGGATCCTCGAATGGGATCGGGAATACGAAGAGCCCGAAAAAGGCCATCGACACATGTCACATCTTTATGCGTTTCATCCCGGCGCTGCCATCACCAAAGACGCCACACCTGAGCATTTCGAAGCGGTGAAGAAGGCCCTCGACTACCGGCTGGCTAATGGTGGCGCCGGAACCGGCTGGTCGCGCGCTTGGCTGATCAACTTTTCCGCCAGGCTGATGGACGGAGAGATGGCCTATGACAACATCCAAAAGCTTCTTGCCACTGGCTTGTTCACCAACCTATTTGATGCGCATCCGCCCTTTCAGATTGACGGAAATTTCGGCTACACAGCCGGTGTGGCTGAGATGCTGCTGCAATCTCACGAGGAAGGAATTATCCGGGTCATGCCTGCTTTGCCCAAAGCTTGGAAATCCGGCAAAGTAACCGGAATGAAGGCTCGCGGAGGATTCACGCTGGATTTCACTTGGGAAGATGGACAAGTGAAAACGCTAAGGGTTCACTCTGCAAAAGGCAAAAAGGTCGTTCTCTTTGCGGATGGTTCCGAAATCGACCTGCAGCTAAAAGCAGGAGAAAGCATCGAGATGGAGTTTTGACGAAAACTGGAGTTTATCCGAGGCGAAGGCCTCTGACGAGAACGCAAGTAAGCTTTCTTTCTCAGACCTCTTGTCTAGCCTACCGTTTCTTTCCCCATGCAGCGATCACGTACTGATAGGCCGATTCGATGGATTTTTGTCGCTGGGTAACATATCTGACCAGAGAGAGGAACATGAGGATCAAACTCAAACATCCTCCTCCCCAGCTCCCTTTCGAGAAAGCCCAAATCCCTGCGATCAGAAGCACGACTACGAAGCTTCGGAAAAACTTCGACTCTGCAATATGCTTTTCCACCGCCTGATACATCAGCGGCTGATGCTGAATCAAGTAAGCCAAAGACCACTTGAACACATTGAAATACTTCCGGTCGATCTCACCGATTTCACTGTCCTTAATCTCTATGGCTTTCTTGACTAAGGTCTCGTCTGGCCATCTGGATTTCTTGATTCTCTCAAAGACTAGCCCATCCAAGTAACTGGCTACCATGTGGATGAAATGCCCGAGTACATAAGCTGTGGCCGCAAACACGGCCCCGGACGCCCAGCCTTCCGGGATCTCACGAAGCATGGACGAGTCCCGAAGTCCTCCTAGCTGCCAGGCCAAGCCCAACAAAAAGCCCCCCGGTAGAAGTAAGGACAGCAAATCCAGCAAACCCAAATTGAATTTTTCGATCATAAAAATTTGATTTTCAAGCCTGTGATCAAATTAGTCACTAAAAACCAGAATGCCGAACGGTGTTTTTTCTCAGATTATTCTCTGATTAATGTCAGGCTAGCACCAAGCTAAAAGCATCCTTTCGAGACCAGGTCCGAGGTAGTTTTGTGGCTTCATCAGATTCATTACCGCTCCATTTATGTACCAGTCTGCCACGCTCCACACCTTTCACATCCCAGTGATGGGTTTGGGATATACAGTCGACACCCCGCTTAAGGTCGCCAGATTCGGCATATCCAGCGTCGTCTCCATCATGGATGATTTCCTGTTGGAGGACATGCGGAGGATCCATTCCAGAATACTCAGCTTGCCTTTTTCCCCTATCCTGGAATCAGAAGCCGACTATCGGGCCAAAAGAGTCCAAGCTTATCTCGATATGCTGCATCAGGTCATCCAGACCCAGATGGAAGAGTTGAAAAACGAGAATTGGGAAGTCGCCGGTTCGATGAGTCAATTGATCGCCCTACTACCGCAGGAAAGTGAGGTCACGCGATTGTTCAATCAATACTTGGCGGCGGAATCTTCCGAAAAAAACAGCCTAAAAGCCCAGCTTGCAGAGCTAGTGATACCCGGATCGGTTGACGTGAACATCATGACCAAGGTCGATAAACTTAACTACGACAAAGAAGGAAACGAGCTCTCCCGGGAGTATTCCGATGCCTTGTCAGCCTTGAGAGGCTTCGCCAAAAGCAAACTAACAGCGGCCTTGGTTTTTTCCGCAGGCATGAATCCCGCCCTCTACAGCTATGCTGAGCAATTTGCCGATTTTTTTCCTGACGAAAATGGCAAGATCAAAAAGCGGATCATCCTCAAGGTAAGCGACTATCGGTCGGCATTGATCCAAGGGAAATTCCTGGCAAAAAAAGGACTTTGGGTATCTGAATTCCGGATCGAATCGGGTCTAAACTGTGGCGGGCATGCTTTTGCAACAGATGGTTTCCTGGCAGGACCGATCCTGGAGGATTTCAAAACCAACCGAAAAGAGCTGATCGAAACCATCCGACAGAGCTGCAATCTGGCATTGGGCCAAAAAGAACAACCGCTTTTGCCAGAAAGTGAATCCATCAAAATCACCTATCAAGGCGGGATCGGTACCGCCGGAGAAGACAGCTTCCTCAGAAATCACTACCAGCTGGACGGCACGGGTTGGGGAAGTCCATTTCTGCTAGTTCCGGAAGCCACATCCGTCGACGAAGAGACAATCCAGCGGATTATCGAGGCCAAAAAATCCGACTTTTTCCTGAGCCACGCTTCACCTCTCGGTATTCCGTTCAACAATTTGCGCACGAGCAGCGGAGAAGATCAGCGCAAAATGCGAATCGAAAAAGACCGGCCAGGAAGTCCCTGCTACAAGAAGTTTTTGAGCTTCAGCACGGAATTTACCGAGAAGCCGATCTGCACGGCGTCAAGACAATATCAGGTTTTAAAGTCCAAACTGTTTGACCAAGGCAAGATCAGCAAGCAGGAACTCAACGACATCTTGGAGAAAGACTGCCTCTGCGAAGGACTCAGCGCTCCGGCGATCCTCGCTCAGGGCGAAACTCCGCGGCGAAACCTCAATGCGGTAACCATCTGTCCCGGCCCAAATTTGGCCTATTTTAAAGGGGTTTTCAGCCTCAAGGAAATGGTAGATCACATCTATGGAAAGATCTCACTGAAGCTAGAATCAGATCGGCCGCATGTCTTTGTCAAAGAGGCTCAGCTGTATATGGATTATCTAAAAAAGGAATTTCAAAAGCTGATTCCTGAGGCCTCGACCAAGCAGGAAGCTTACCTCGAAAAGTTTCGAAAAAACCTGAACCTCGGGCTCGCCTATTACCAGGATTTGGTCGATTCGATCCATGTGGATTCGGAAGAAATCATTGGAAAAATGAAGCTGCAACTTCAGGAATTGAAGAGCGAGATCGAATTACTAAGGCCTCAACTGGCTTAGGCACGAAAACGAAATCTCCTGCTTCCAGCGAGGCAGGACATTTACACTTTCTCTCGGATCTTGATTCTTGGCTCTTGTATCTTGATTCTTGATGCGGCAGCCTTCAATGCCTGGCTCCTGCCAAGACAGGAAACACGTGAAAAACCGCCGGAAAAACAGCGTCCATTGATTCTCCAGCACCGGCTGTCGAACCAGGCAGAGCCAGAACCAACATCTTTCCGATCGTTCCAGCCACAGAGCGCGACATCATCGCCGTCGGTACCCGCTGCTGTCCGTACGATCGAATTGCCTCTTCGATTCCCGGCACTCTTCGAGTCAAAATCGGCAACAATGACTCCGGCGTAATGTCTCGTGGCGACAGCCCTGTTCCGCCAGTATAGATCAGAATGTCGATCCCCTGCGCTACCGCGTCATGGGCAGCATTTTGAATCTGGTCGCTATCATCAGGAATCACGACATAATTCAACACCTGAACGCCGAAACTTTCCAATTTGCCAATGATGACTTTACCGGATTTGTCCTCTCCTTTTCCCTGAGAGATAGAATCCGAGCACACTACCACAGCCGCCTTCAACTTGCTGAAATCCGACTTTTGATCTGACTTTCCGCCACGTTTTTCCAAAAGTTTAATGTGTTGGATGCTAATCCCTTTGTCGATCGGCTTGAGCATATCATACATCGTCAGCGCCACGACCGAAGCCGCATGCATCGCTTCCACCTCGACTCCGGTTTTGTAGATCGTGTGGATTTCGACGACCACCTGGATTTCCATCTCTCCGATCTCGTAGCTCACTGCTGTAAACTCGATCGGCAGCGGATGGCAATCAGGAATCATGTCCGCTGTACGCTTTGCCGCGAAAAGCCCGGCCGTTTTGGCCATTTCCAGGACGTCGCCTTTCGGAACGGTCCGGTTCTTTACCGCAAGGATCGTCTCCGGCTTGCTGACACAGACAATCGCCTGGGCGATTGCTTTGCGAAGTGTGGATGATTTATGGGTGATGTTGATCATGATTCTTTGTTTTGTCAACGGTCAACAGTCGACACTCGACTGCTATCTAGGGTTTAGAGAAAACATCTAACTCCAAGGAGTTGGTCCTCTTCCGTTTCCGGTCTTTCAGCTTCTAACATCCTGCATTAAACATTCACCTTCCAGACATGATTATCTGAATCCAGAATCTCTTTTCCCCAAACCGGAAGTTCGGCCTTGATCCGCTCAACCAGCTCGTCGCAGGCGTCCATCGCGGCTTTGCGGTGCTTGGACGAGGTAAATACAACAAGGCACAGCTCACCGACTTTCACCGCCCCCAAACTGTGGTAAATGTGCATACAGGTCAGCGGATATTTTGCAAAAATGGCCTCCCGGATCTCAAAAGCCTTCTCCAAGGCCATTTCCTCATAGGCGGTGTAGTCAATGGCGATCACCTTCCCTTCGGGTTTCTCGTCAGCACGAACTTGCCCCAAGAAGATCGAATGCCCCCCGATATCGGTCTTGCTTGCGTGGTTGGCTATCGATTTGGCGACAGCTTCTGGCGAGATAGCGCCCTGCACAAAGATATTTTTGGGGTTGCGTTCCTTTTCCATGCTCATGTCAATTTGTTTTCAATGCGTTGATACCGCCCTTGATTGAGTAGATTTTCTTATCAGGAAAGGCTTCCTGAAGCTGCCGGGCGGCATTTTGACTTCGGATCCCGCTTTGGCAAAAGAACAGCACCTCTTCAGAATCCGCTAATCTTCCAAATTGGGTAGAAAGCGAAGAAAACGGGATTTTTAGCAAGCCGGTACATTCCAAAGGTGGCATTTCTCCGGGTTCGCGTACATCCACGAAAGCTACATCATGATTCATTTTTTTCATGGCATCCGACCAAGTAAGCTGCTTGATGCCTTCACATGCGAGTTCGTAGTCCATAATTTCAAACGAGGCAAACGACGCTGGCATGGCTTCTTGTGCCTCCGAGTTTGGGGAAATCTCTACTTCGTAGGTCTGGGAGGTAAGACTGTTGAAAAACAGCACTCGGTTGCTCAGCGGCTTACCCAGACCGCTCAGTACCTTGATAGCTTCCAAGGCCATCAGGTTCCCGATGATTCCCGGCAAAACCCCGATTACACCGGTTTCTGCACAATTCGGGATCTCCAAAGCTGAAGGCATCTTCGGATATAGATCCCGGTAGTTGCAGGCATTTTCGCCTAGGTTAAAAACAGAAACCTGGCCCTCGTGTTGGTAAATTGCTCCAAAAACCAGAGGTTTTCCCATTAAAACACAGGCGTCATTGACCAAGTATCGGGTCGGAAAATTATCTGTCCCATCGATCATCAAATCATACCCTGAGATCAATTCTTGCGCGTTTTCGGTGGTGATAAATTCCGGATAAACCTCCCATTTGATGTCACTGTATTTTTCTTGAAAATACCGGGCGGCAGTTTCAGCCTTGTTTTTACCCAGCTCTTTTTCCCCAAAAAGCACTTGTCGGTTAAGGTTGGACAGCGCTACCTTATCGCCATCTGCGACACCGATTTTCCCAACGCCTGCTGCGGCAAGGTAGAGCAAAATCGGGCACCCCAGTCCGCCGGCTCCGATGACCAAAACTGAGGAATTTCGAAGTTTGGCTTGGCCATCGATCCCAAATCCGGGAAGTATGACTTGTCTCTCGAATCGGTTCATCTTATCCTCCAGAAAAGGGTGGCAATAAGGCTATCTCAGCATTTTCAGGGATTTCCTGATTTCCGGAAATCAGCTTCTTGTTGATGGCAAGGCTAAATTTTGTGGTTGTCAATTCTGGGAATTTTGCGCGAAGAGTCTCCAACAGTGCCTCCGAATCCAGGCAATGAGCCAGTTCCAGATCAGTAGCTCCGATCCGCTCGGCAACCATTCCAAAAGCCTTGATATGAATAGTATTGGGCATTTGTGCGTCCAATTTTGAATTTAAAGATAATACAAGGTCGGCCTAAATCGCGCTACACTACCACGGATAGAACGCTACCAGACTTCCTTTCTGAATATGTTCGAGGGCAAGGGGGATCTCGGCAAGGCCGTCTGCAACGCCAAAAGGCAATAAATTGAACGATTCCTGACCGGAAAGCAAGGTGATTTTTCCAGTTTCGATCTTTGCTTTTAAGAAGAAAGTCAACTCAGTGCGCTTGTTGTAATCCTGAGCGATCGGCAGATAATACGGGCCAGCCCAAGCCGCAGAATTACCCATCCATTCCATTAGGCAAGGTTTGACATATTGCATAAAACAGGACAAGACTGAAGCCGGATTTCCCGGCAGCGCAAAAACTAATTTATTTCCCTTTTTACCCGCAAAAAGAGGCTTTCCGGGACGTTGTTTTATTTTATAGAAAAGCTGCTCCACCTCGTTTTTTTCCAGGCTCTCTTTGACAAAATCATAGTCACCGACAGAAATGCCCCCGGTGAGCAACAGAAAATCTGAGTTAGCCAGCGCATCACCAATTACCCGTGTCACTTCGCTTTCCTCGTCCTTTGCCTTGTAGATCGTCAGCTCGCTGATCCCCAATAGCTCCAAATAAGCCTGCAATGCCGGACCATTTGCATTATAGATCTGTCCGGCTTGGAGGGGATTCCCCAAGTCGACGATCTCATCTCCGGTCAGGATCAGAGCGATCTTTGGTGAGTGAAAAACTTCGACTTCACCGATCCCCAGCGAAGCCAGCAGACCGATCGTGCCCGGGGTAATCTTGGAGCCAGCCGCTACGATTTCTTCTCCTGTCTTGCACTGAGCACCTTTCTTCCGGACATTATTCCCTTTGGAAAATCGATTGGGCTCAAAAGAAATCTCATTTCCAGTTCGGTCAATGTATTCCTGCGGAATCACGGTATCAGCTCCTTTGGGAACCGGCGCTCCGGTGAAAATCCTCACAGCCTTTCCGGGTTCGAGATCAAAATCCGGATTTGCTCCAGCCTGAATGACATCGACGACTTCCCTGCTTTCCCCCGCTTCGCTCCACGCAATCGCGTAACCATCCATGCCCGAATTGTCAAAAGAAGGCACGTCCATCGGAGCGAAGATCGCTCGGGAGGTGAATCTTCCGAGACTTTTCTCAAGCGGTAAAAAGACCGGCGTTCCCTGCATTTGCAGGGATTTGAGGATGGTTTTGGCTTCGGAAACGTCTATGAATTCTTTCATCTAGCCGCCAATAGTGATCATGCTCCGGTTGTCAATCTTGTCGGGATCGGCTTGTAGATAATCCGCCGTAAACTGCCCTCCCAATGCCGAATGTTTTCTGGTCACCGAGGTTTTGATCAGCGGAATCACATCCTGTCCAGCTCGCATCGCTCCCAAAAGGTCTAGCTCTTCCTTGCCGAAAAGGCAATTTTTGATCCTGCCGTCGGCGGTCAGTCGCAGCCGATTGCAGTCGCCGCAGAAGTGCTCGCTCATCGTGGTGATGAAGGCGAAAGTTCCCGCAAATCCTGGAACCTGATATTTCTTTGCGGTGTCGTGCTTTTCGTCCACCAACTTTTCTACTGAATATTCCGCCGTGACCAGATCAAGCATTTGCTTGGCTGTTACGACCTGCTTGCTAGACCAATGATTGCCAGCAAAAGGCATAAATTCGATGAAACGAACGTGAATCGGGAGTTTTTCGGTAGCTCTCACGAAGTCACAGATCTCTTCTTCAATCATCCCGTGCAGGGCAACCGCATTGATCTTGACCCTAAAGCCTTCTTCCAAAAGCAGCAAAATATTTTCCCAAACCTGATCAAACTGATCCCGGCGGGTGAGTTTCTGGAATTTTTCACGGTTGAGCGTGTCCAAACTGACATTGACCGAACGGACACCAGCAGCCTTGAGGCCTTCGAGGTGTTTGTGGATCAAGACGCCGTTGGTGGTAATAGTCGCTTCCACGGGTAGCTTGGCGATTCCCTGCAGGATTTCCGGAAATTCCTTTCTCACGAGCGGCTCACCTCCGGTCAGTCGGATCTTATTTACCCCCAAGCCAACAAAGACCTCGGCCATCTTCAGGATTTCCTCCTTGCTCATGAGCTTGGAAGAAGGCATCCATTGCATCTCCTCCACCGGCATGCAGTAGGTGCAGCGGAAGTTGCAGTTGTCTGTCAGGGAGATCCGCAGATAATCGTGAACACGTCCAAAGGTATCTTGAAGCATATGCGATGTTAGGGACAAATCCTGTGAATTGAAACCCAAATTAAGTTTCAATTCACAAAGCGCTGTCCAATTTCAAAGTTTCTTTTTGGAAAAACTGCTAAAACAAAAAGCGTTCCTCCAGTATTCCTATCGACTTGGCATCTCAATCAGGCACCGAAAACATGCTGTGTACTGTCGTATAAGTTGCTGCTGCCTGCCTATTTCCCCAGAAAATCAGCTGCTATCTTCAGCGGACGCAGGGAAAGGCGGTTTTTGGTCCGTATCCCAGCGATACGTGTAGCGATACTTTGCAGCGTCCGAAGCAATTCCAGCGTATGCGGCCCCTTGTTGATCATAATACACTCAGCCGCAGCGGCCCGTCCCGCATCGGTGATTTCCGCCCGGGATGCGAGGCCGAATTTATGTAAACTTTCCAGCACCTGGGTCGCCCAAATGACCGGCACATGAGCCGCCTCACATAGCCAGGATATTTCCTCCTGTATCTCGACAAGTCGCTCGAATCCAATCTCCACCGCCAAATCACCCCGGGCAATCATCACGCCAAAATCCGGCTCGGTCATTCCTTCCAGGATGAGTTCCGGAAAATTTACGACCGCCTCATGGGTTTCAATCTTAAGAATAACGGGGGGAATTGTCGTCTTTATTTCCCTCATCGCATCTCTCAGATCGACGACATCCTGTGATTTTCGGACAAAGGAAAGTCCGACCGTGTCAGCATAAGCGCAGACAAACGGCAGGCAAGCTCGGTCGAAGTCCGTCAATGAGAGAATGTTCAACGTAGAATCGGGAAAGTTTAACCCTTTACCGGCCTTTATTACCGGCTTCTTGGAAGAGATCCGCTCGATCCTCACCGAGACACTACCCGAACGGAGCTCGTCCACTTTTCCATAAATCATCCCATCATCGATAAACACTCGATCCCCGAGCTTAAGACTGGAAATGATCCCGGGTTCATTCGGGCTGATGACGACATCTTCTTCTTTAAAACCGTCTACCGAATCGCTCAACCACATCAGCGAACCGACTTCGATCTTTACTTTTCCCTTCTTATTTCCTTTTCCCAACAAAACCGTCCGGATTTTTGGACCCGCGAGATCCAGATGAATCTTGCAGGGAATCCCGGTCTGCTTGCTTGCTGCCTGGATCTTTTCAATCATCTTGAGCCAAATGCCCTCATCGTCATGCGCACAGTTGATCCTGGCTACTCCCATTCCGCTTTTCAGCAACTCAGCTATCAGCTTTTTTTCTTCCAAAAAGGAGGCATCAAAGGTCACCATGACCGAAGAGGGCCATTCTGCATGCCTTTCACCAAAAAGCTTGATACTACTTTTTTCAATTTCTTTACGTCCAAATGTTGAGGTGCAAGAGTCAAGCTTGGCGAATTGATCGCCCAAATGCTGTAGGGTAACCTGAATCTGTCGGTGAATGTGGCTTTCGCCACTGGCCAGTGAAGAAAGTCCGTTGGCGTGAAGTTGATCCTGCAGCTTCCGAACGTCATTTTTTCGGAAGATTAAATATTTTAAAAAGTTGAGAGCAGACTTTTTGTTTTGAGGATGAACCCGTTCCAGCGTTTCTGGAAAATCCTTTTGAACACAGGACATGGCTTCATCAAGCAGGGTCAGTTGGTGCTGAATCTGAGCGGTTACGGTGGGCATAGAATGGCTTGGAATTGAATGCAATTTCCTAAAATCTCCGGACTTTCTCCGGCTGGATTTCCTGCTAGGTAACACTTATCTACTCAAAATAAATTCACCTGTTATGCTGCTGAATCTAAATTATTTAGCTCAAGTAACGAGAAAAACTTCAAGGTATTAGCCGCTTGCCTGAAGCGAAATCCGGCTTCGGTCCGTCTTGGGATCGTATTTGAAAATTAAATCCAACACGTATGAGCTTTATTTCCAAAAGCAAAACTAGTACCCGCAGGGGATTTCTGATTGTAACAGGAGTCATTGCCGGCTCCTTCCTATTGACCAGCTGCATGGACGATGTCCAATCTCCAGAACCGCAACCAGCAGCTTATGTTTCTATTTTCCAGGGTGCAACGGATGCACCTGCGATGGACATTTTCGCGAACCAAAATCGTGTGAACCAACAGCCCGTCCAGTACGCGCAGGTTTTGCCCTACAGCCCCTACCACCCAGGGACCAGAGATTTCCGGTTTTCGGCCTTCAACTCTGCTACTTCCCTGCTTGAAAAAGACCTAGTGCTGAAAGCCGATTCGGTTTATTCGATCTTTGTTGCTGCTGAAGCCGAAGGAATTGATGCCGTTTTGGTGAAAGACGTTTGGGAAATGCCAACTGCGGAAAAAGCGCAATTGAGATTCGTCCACCTTTCTCCTGATGCCGATAACGTATATCTGGAAGTATCAGGTACAACCACTCCGCTGGTCACTGGGTCGACTTTCAAGTCAGTCTCGGATTTCGAAGAATTGAACACTGGAAACTTTACGCTAAAAGTGAAGTCCAGTGAAACAGATGAAACGCTGATCCAATCGGGAACACTTGAATTGAGGGGAAACCGGGTGTACACGTTGGTCCTGAGAGGCCTCGCAAGTCAAACTACCGGAGACAAAAAGCTTGACATTCAGCTGATCACCAACTTTGTTAATTACTAAAGACGCCTCATTTTTTTAACTTCCAGATCCCGGAACTTTCACGAGTTTCGGGATCTTTTTTTACCCAGAGACTCCCGCAAAAAAGACTTATAAAGACTAACCTCGATCGGCATGTTTTCAGCAGGATAAATACGTCAACAAAAAAGCCGCAATCTTTGGAAAGAGGACGGCTTTATTTTCTGTTGACTTCTTTGGTTAACAATCTTGCCAGTTTGACTACGCACATGGGTTTAACCAAGTCGCGTTCTTCAAGCTTTTTTCGATAAATGTGTGCCTATCGAAAACGGTTTCTAATTCATTCTGTCCAAGACTTCGAATCTCGAGGAATTGGAGATAAACTCTGGGACCAGTGCTTTCAAGTGTCTAACCAAATCGGTTTCGTTATTTTTGCCAATCAGTTCTTGGAAAAACTCGATTTGTCCGTCGATTCGGTGATAAGATGATGGCAGCACCTGCGCTATCTTGATTTTTGGATGGTGAGTGATCTTTACAGTCTCAAAATCATTCAGTAATTCCTCATACAGCTTCTCCCCCTCTCTCAATCCACTAAACTGAATCTTAATATCGACATCAACCTTCTTCCCGGAAAGCCGAATCATTTTTTTAGCCAGATCCAAAATCTTCACCGGCTCCCCCATGTCGAAGACATAGATCTCTCCTCCCTCTCCCATCACCCCGGCCTCCAGCACGAGCTGGCAAGCTTCTGGAATAGTCATGAAATACCGAGTGATATCAGGATGCGTGACGGTCATCGGTCCGCCATTCAGGATTTGCTTTTTGAAAAGCGGAATGACCGAACCGTTCGATCCCAATACGTTCCCAAATCGGGTTGTGATGAATCTGGTGTGGATTTTCTTGTGATTAGTGTCCAGATATTGGTTTAGCGCCTGCACGTACATCTCAGCGGCCCGCTTACTTGCTCCCATGACGTTGGTCGGGTTTACGGCCTTGTCCGTGGATACAAAGACAAACTTCTCGACCTGCGCCAATACCGACAAATCAGCCAAAATCTTGGTGCCAATCACGTTAGAATGGACGGCCTCTTCAGGATAATTCTCCATCATTGGGACATGCTTATAGGCAGCAGCATGGAACACCACATTCGGTTTGAATTCTCTGAAGACTTCTTTCATCTTCTTCTTATTCCTCACGTCCCCGAGTATGATTTTGATTGAACAGCCTTGATGATGCTCTTTGAACTCCTGCTCCACATCGTAAAGTGGTGACTCTGCGATGTCCAGCATGATAATAAGCTTCGGATGGTAATAGGAAATTTGTCTGCACAGCTCTGAGCCTATAGACCCAGCTGCACCCGTCACCAAAACAACTTTACCTTTTAAATCCTCCTCAATCCGCGGATTATCCAATATAATCTGTTCTCTGCTCAAGAGATCTTCAATCTTAATCTCCCGGATGGCCCCTACGGTAAGTCCCCCATTAATCCATTGATCTACAGGAGGCACCACCGATACAGCGACATTCAGTCTAAGACATTCGTCTATGATCTCATTTTTGCGGGAAACTGAGAGATCTCTGACGCCAATAATCAAATCAGTGATCCCGTACAAGCCTACGAGTTTTTCCAAATCCTCCAAACCCTTGTAGATTCTTTTTCCGTCGATGTTTTTGCCTTCCTTTTTAGTATCATCATCCAAAAAAGCGACAATGTTCATCTGGCTCTTGCTGTCCTGTTTAATGGCCTCTTGGGCAATAATCCCGGATTCCCCAGCTCCAAAAATCACGGCGTGCCGTCGCTCTTTCTCCTCAAATCCGTTTTTGATATAGACAAACAGCTCCTTCACTAACAACCGGTAAAAAATCAGCATAAACATTGCCGACAAGCTGGCAATGATGAGAACTGAGGTGGGCAGTAGAAACCTGTCATTGAGGAAATTTCCATGGAAAAAATTAAGAAAAAGAAACAGCGTAAAATTCAGCAGAACTGTCTTGAAAATATTAGAACCGTCTCTAAAGCCAGTATGCCTCACGATACCCTCATAGCTCCTGGTATTTTGCATAACCAAGAGTCCACCGATCATGAAAGTAAAACTTCCCGCGAAAGCGTCGTATTGTTCAATCAGCTCCAGTTCAAAGTTGAACCGAACCAAATATCCAAATAATGCGCAATGAAAAAGAATCAGCGAGTCAAGAGTGGCTATGATCCATCTTGGAAGGATCTTCAACCGGGATAAAAAATTCATAGTAGAAATATTTTCAAATAGTCAAAAACTGATGGGGTCCACTATTAATTTATCTTCAAGATACAAAGTAAACAGATTTTTTAATTTTCTTCAACTTTCAGTTATTACTGAAATTTGAACTTTGGTACACCAATTTACAAAATCCAAATTAACTAATTTAAAAAGCGACTTAAATAAGTCAAACATCAAAAAAGGTAAAATTAGGTGCATTAAATATATCTGACTTGGAATCTGAAAGATTCAGCTGAGTTGTCTAATCGAAAAAAGTCAGGCATGACAATTAATCAAGAGCCGTTGTCAGCAATTCTTCCGGTAAAACGTCCAACCGTCACATGCCCCTGCTGGCTTACTCCTTTTCCCCGAATCACATTCCACAGCGTCTCCAGCAGTATCTTCAGGTCTAACCCAAACGACAGGTGATCGACATACCAAACATCAAAGTCAAATTTTTGCTCCCAACTAATCGCGTTCCTTCCATTGATCTGGGCCCATCCCGTTACACCGGGTTTCACGGCGTGTCTCCGAGCCTGCCGCTCATTATACAGCGGCAAATATTCCGGTAAAAGTGGCCGCGGCCCAACCAAACTCATATCTCCCCGCAGTACATTGAAGAGTTGGGGAATTTCGTCCAGCGAGGTCTTTCTGACAATCTTACCCAAAGAGGTTAATCTCTTGTCATCGGCTAGCAAATTGCCGTTTTCGTCCACGGCATCTGTCATGGTCTTAAATTTCAAGATCCAAAATCGTTTGCCATTTTTTCCGGGGCGCTCCTGCGCAAAAAAGGGCCTCCCCTTGAAATAAACAGCTAAGAGAAGAAACAAGAACAAAAAAACAGGAAACAACCCAATAAACATTAGCGTGGCAAGAACGAGGTCGAGCGCTCTTTTCCCGGAATCAGGATAACTCACACTAGCTAATTTTACTAAGTTCCCGCTCGATGATGTCAGTTATTTTCTTTTGACCTTCCAAACTGAGATTTTCGGAACTTGGCAGACATAGCCCTTTTAAAAACAACTTCTCAGCTACCTGCCCTCCATAAAATGGCGCGCCGCGAAAAACCGGCTGGAGATGTAAAGGCTTCCATAAAAATCTTGATTCTATACCAGCCTTGAAAAGCATAATTCGAAGTCGATCATTGGAGAAACCTGTCTTCTCCCCGTTAATCAAAATCGCGCTCAACCAATAGTTTGGAGTGGATTCTTCCAATTCAGGCTGAAATTCTATTCCGGGAAGATCCTCGAAAAGATCTCTATACCGGGCGTTGACGGCTCTTCGTTTTGAAATACAGTCATGTAGCTTTTCCAATTGGGCAAGTCCCACCGCAGCAGCCATGTTGTTCATCCTGTAGTTGTAGCCTATTTCCAGATGCTGATAATACGGCAGATCTTCCCTAGCTTGTGAGGACAGGTATTTGGCTTTTTCGATGACACTTACTTCGTTAGAAATCAATGCTCCGCCTCCACCTGTAGAAATAATTTTGTTCCCGTTGAAGGAAAAAACCCCAATCTTCCCAAAAGAACCGCAACTCTCTCCTCTATACATGCTTCCCACAGCTTCTGCAGCATCCTCCAACACCGGAATATTGTACTTCACGGATATTTCCATGATTTCTTTCATCTTGGCTGGCATGCCAAAGAGATGCACGACGATGATCGCTTTTGGTTTCTTGCCAAGTGAAATCCGGCTTAATACAGCATCCTCCAACAATTCCGGAGACATATTCCATGTATCAGCCTCACTGTCCACGAACACGGGGGTTCCTCCCAAATAGACGATTGGATTGGCAGAAGCGCAGAAAGTAAAAGACTGGCAGATTACTTCGTCTCCATGCCCCACGCCCAGTAAGATAAGCGCAAGGTGCAGCGCCGAAGTTCCTGAATTCAAAGCCACAGCCTGGTGGGACTTCATTTTTCGACAGAGTTTCTTTTCAAATCTATCTATGAATTCACCATTTGTAGCCAACTGTCCGGAACCAATCGCCTGTTTTAAGTAATGCGCCTCATTCCCATCAAAAACCGGAAACGAAAGCGGTAGGGTATAAGCCATTTAAATCGAGGGTGAATGGAAGACTCGGATAAACTTAATACATTAAAGACAAAAACCAAACCAAACCCCAATAGGTGCAAATGAAAAAAGAGCCCATTTTTTGGGCTCTTTTTATTCATATGGAAAGCGCTCATCACTAATTCAAACTCATACTTCCTGAGTCCACGGTCTGCTTATCGACTTTCAATTTTACTTTCTGAGAAGAAATCAAAGGCCTGATTTCCAAAACTCTATGAGCACTCCTCACTCTTTTTTCATGTATTTCAGAGTAATTTTTTCCAGTAAAAAATCCCAATCCAAGTACTATCCCAGAAAGGATTGGAAGCACGATATTGCAAGAAAAACCACCTGAAACAAAAGCCAAAAAAAATATTTCCAAATGCAAAAATCATTACATAAAAACCACATGATTGCATTTGAAACCCATCCGCATCCAGAAATTTGAACTTGGATCTTGTCCGCAGTCATGGGATGTTTACCCTGCGAAATCCTCCTGGCAAACACTCTTGCCATGTCATAGAGCGGGTAAATTAAAACCCTGTGACATCGGATGATTTCCATTCAGATCTCACGTGATCCGGTTCATAAAAATCCCTCCTGTGGTTCGCCGGGTGTGTCCACCTTATTTAGTAGTTATCCCGCTTTTCTTGTTTGCAAACAGTTTTCTATAATCCACCGGCGTGTGCCCCATCACTTGCCGAAACTGCCGCGCAATATTTTTACTATCCTGAAGCCCCATATCCAGGGCTATTTCAAAAATTGTCTGATCGGTGCTGATCAATTTCTCCGCCATCTTCTCAATTCTCAGGTTGGAGATGTATTTATAAACCGGCATGCCTGTGACTTCCAAAAACCGTTTTTCCAAGGATCTTCGCGACATTGGGACCTCCTTCACAATATCAGCCACCTGTAGATTGGTCTCGATATTTCGATGGATAAAATCGAGCGCTTGTGCGACGTGATCGTCCGTAGAAGCAAAGATGTTTGTCGAAGTCCGGGTGATGACTTTCAGCGGTGGCACGGGAATATCCCGGTAAAACTTCACCCGGCCCTGAATCATCAGATCCAATGCCCGGGCGGCATCGTATCCGCCTTTTTCAATATCCAGCTCGACGCTGGAGAGCGGCGGATCAGACAGCTCACAGAGCATCACATCATTGTCCACCCCCAATACCGACACTTCTTGAGGCACCCGGATTTGGTTGTGCTTGCAGGTCTCAGTGATGTGCACTCCCTGATTATCATCGCAGGCCATCAATGCGACCGGCTTGGGAAGACTTTTTAGCCACTTGGCCAGTGACTTACTTTTGTAATACCAGATGTCTGTCGACCTGGCTTTTTTGTGCTCAAAGTAATTCACCTGAAATCCAGCCTTGCTCACAGCAGTTTCAAATCCCTCCGCGCGTTCCCTCGACCATACGATATTATTGAAGCCGTAGAAGGCAAAGTTTTGGTAGCCTCTTTTCAGAAAATACTCCGCCCCCATCTTACCGGTCTGGTGATAGAGTCCCGTGATGTTTGGCAGCTTTTTGAAGCGCTCCTTGAAGTCCTGCGCAATCACCGGGAACGGTGATTCGTAAAACTCCGTCTCCATCTCGTTGTACAGCTGACCGATGATCCCGTGCGCTTTCCATTCCTTTGCCCATTCGACGATGCCCTTCACCCCCATTGTCTCCCGGTAATAGAGCGGCATACGGCAAAAACTCCAGTTGCCGTTTTCCGAGGAGTATTTACTGATCCCCTTCAATAGAGCCTTGCTGTACTCCTCGCCAAAGTCAAGTAGCAGGATGACTTTATACATGGCCGTTCAGGAGAAAAGTTCTTTCAGAGACTTGACGCGGGCATTGGACACCAGCGGTTTGGCCCAGATGCCGATAGCGAAAATATACCCCAGCGGAATCAGCAGGAAAAACATCGCGGCCCTAAGCCCAATGCCGTCCGCCAGCGCTCCGATCAGCAAGGGAACCACCGCCCCGCCGATGATGCCCGAGCAGAGCAATCCTGCAAACGTACCGTGTGCGATCGCTACCGAATTTAGTGAAAGCGAGATGATAATAGACCACATCACCGACAGAAAGAACCCCGTCAAGGCAAAAGCAACCAGCACCAACGTGCCCTCGGCGGTCAATCCGACAATCAGCGCTGCGATAGCTCCAAGGGTAAATAACATCAGCACATGCTTTGCATCCATCAACTTAAGCAACAGCAGCCCCAACAGGCAGCCCACAGTCAGCAATCCCCAAAAGTAGGAAATCACCTGTGCTCCAGTCGTCGCAGGATCTGCCCCATGGTATTCTTGCAGAAATTTACTCACCCAGTTGGCGATCCCCTGCTCAGAGCCCACGTAGCAAAAAACACCGATGAAAAACAGCCAAACTTTCCTTTGGCCCATTAGCGCTTTAAGAGAACTGCCTAAATCTACTTTTTCATCTTCCTTGAGTTCGACCTTAGGAAATGAAACTCGGCTGATCAGTAAAAACATCAGCACCGCAAGCAAGGCAAAGAGGTAATACACCGAAACCCAAGAAAGGTCAGCGGGAACCATCTTTTCTAAAAACTGAAAATAGAACGCGTCGTTGCCTGTGTGAAGGTTTTGCACCAAATAGCTGTAGAGCCAGGGGCTGAGAAACGACGCCGCTCCAAAAGCCAATTGACCAAGCACCGAATTGAAGGCAAAATTCTCCTCGCCCCCAACTACTCTCAGTAGCGGATTGATCACCACCTGAAGCATTGCCATACCCAATCCGATGACAAACAGCGAGATCAATGCAAAGCTAAACTGCGGGTTGAAAGCAAAAACCAAAGCTCCCAACGTCGCCAAGGCAAATGCAGTAAGCAGAACCGGCTTTTCACGGTACCGCTCGACCAATAGTCCTGAAGGCAGAGACATCACCCCATAAGCAACGAAAAAACAAAAAGGAAGAAATCCCGCCAGAGAAAGGCTCAGAGAAAAGCTGTTGATAATATCGGGTATGATCGGCCCCAGGATATTTGACATCAGGGAGATCACGAAAAATATCAGGAAAATCAGCAGGAGAAGAGAAGTTCTTTTATTCATCGCGGAGGAAAGTCCAATTTTCGGATGCCCAATATTGGATTGATTATATTAATTATTCACGCTCAAAGAGGATTATTTTTCTTCCCAAAACCTATTTTTATTTGAGCGGATTAGTCCTAATTGAACACACGCTAGTATTTAAACCAAATCACAGAAACGAATGACCTATTACCACTTTCGGATGCTCAGCCTTTCCTGCTGCATCCTCGCCCTCACCCTACTTTTTGTCAGATGTGCCAATTCTTCCAACACCGAAGTGGTTGCGGACGCTCCGGCAGATTCCTTGCGGCTTGTCGAGGTCAGCTCCAGCAAGATCTTTGACAGTCATCCCGAATTTGCTCAGGGTCATGCCTCGACCGTGATCACAGTCGCCCCAAATGAATACCTCGTGGCTTGGTTTGGCGGCTCCTACGAAAAACACGATGACGTCAGCATTTGGATGTCAAGAGGCAACGGCACTACCTGGGAAGTCCCACAGAAAGTGGCCAAAATCCGAAATGATCCTCACTGGAACCCGGTTCTCTTCAATGCTCCTGACGGAAAGATCTACCTCTATTTCAAAGTAGGCAAAGAGATTGACGACTGGGAAACTTGGGTTCAAACCTCCGAAGACAAAGGGAAAACATGGACAGCGCCTGTGGAACTGGTACCGGGTGACAAAGGAGGAAGAGGCCCTGTCCGAAATCACAACATCGTACTTTCAGACGGCACGTGGCTCGCGCCTGCTTCCAATGAGAAAAACAAAGTGTGGAACGCATTTATGGACAGAAGTACTGACGGCGGAAAAACCTGGGAAGCCACGCCTTTTATAGAATTGGACAGAACACTCGTCCCTGAAGAGGGTGTCATCCAGCCTACCGTTTGGGAATCCTCTCCCGGCAACGTCCACGCACTCCTCAGAACTTCCGGGGGGGAAATCGCTCGTACGGACTCAAAAGACTATGGAAAAACCTGGTCGCCGATCTATCTGACCGACCTGCCAAACAACAATAGCGGAATAGATGTCGCGCATCTTGGCGGAGAAAAAATTGCACTCATCTACAATCCGGTCGGTGAAAACTGGGGCGACCGAAATCCAATCAATCTGGCCATCTCACTGGACAATGGTAAAACCTGGGCTATCGACCAAATCATCGAAAAGGGCGAAGATCCAGAGACGGAATTCTCCTATCCCAGTATCACACTTGACGGCGAAGACCTCGTTATGACCTACACTTGGAACAGAAAGAAAGTAGCGTTTTGGAAATTCAAGGTCGAAGGACTCGAAGCTGCTAACTAATAGATATCGCCAAGATCTCTAGCCCTCACAAAGGGTCGACGTTCACCCCAAAACTCCCCCTTTTTGAAAAGGGCAAGGGATTCTTCTTGAATAATATTCTAAAAATGAAATTGAAAACACCATTCATTCTATGCATTGCGGCGCTGATTTTACTGCTTTGCACAGAAAATCTCCTCGCCCAATCCAATATTAATACCAAGTCCGCCATGGAGATTTTCCCGCCTCAGTCGGAGCACACTCACGGCAGCAGTATCGTGGCCTTGCCCAACGGAGACTTGCTCGCAACATGGTTTCAAGGTTCTGGTGAAAGAACCGCAAACGATGTCAGAATCATGGGCTCGAGAAAAGCAAAATCCGCCACGACGTGGTCGACTCCGTTTCTGATGGCAGACACCCCGGGCATTCCTGATTGCAATCCGGTGCTTTTCCTCAATTCCGACAACGAACTTACGCTCGTCTGGATCGCAGTGATTGGCAATCAATGGGAGCATTCGATCCTAAGAACCCGCAAAAGCAAAAATTACGATCAAGCCGGTGCACCAATCTGGAACTGGCAAGACAATATCTTACTGCAGCCGGGAGAAGAATTCCTCACGGAAGTGCAGGCAAGACTCAAAGAACTTCCCGACACGCATCACGGCTGGTCTGCCTATGCGCCGGACTACGACAAGCTCACGATCGAGGCAGCCAAAAACTCCAAGTACCGAAGCATCGGATGGATGACGCGGATCAAGCCCTTGGTTTTGGGAGAAAAGATCATCCTGCCACTTTACTCTGACGGCTTCAACCTATCTCTGATGGCGATCTCGGAAGACTCTGGAGAAACCTGGAAACCAAGCCTTCCTTTGGTAGGGAGAGGCCCGATTCAGCCTGCTTTGGCACAGCGCAAAAACGGCGATATCGTCGCCCTGGCGAGAGATTCGGGCGACGGACCGACCTTCATCCAACAGAGCATCTCCAAAGATCAGGGACAATCCTGGTCAGCAGCGACTAAGACTACGCTCCCAAACACGGCCAGCGTCGAGTTGCTCAAGCTTGCAGACGGCAGATGGATCTTGGTCGGCAATGACATCCACGACGGCCGCTACCAGCTTGCTCTTTGGGTCTCCGACGACGAGGGAATGACCTGGCCGGACAAGCCGCTCTATCTGGAAAATGACGCCGCCAAAAAGGGGAGCTTCTCCTACCCTTCGCTCATACAGGACTCCAAAGGCATCATCCATATCACCTATTCCAGCCACTTCTCGACCGGCAAAACCATTGTATATAAAAGCATCAATCCTGAATCACTCTAAATTAAAATGAAGAAGACACAATTGATTCTAGCCCTTACTTTGGCTACCCAAGTGGGTATTCAGGTATCGGCGCAGAGTCCAAGCCCCGCAAAACAGGTTCATAAAGACCGGGTATTTTTGCAGGATTATTCCATCAAGAATGTCGGCAAAGTTGGAGCCACCAGCCAGTTTAGCCTGGCAAGTGACCGAAACGGCGTCGTTCAAATTTTGGAGGGAAACCAACTCGTCAAGCCCTTCGGAGGCTATTTTCAGCAAAATGGAAAAATCGTCCCTGACCTGACCTATCTCCCGATGAAGGACAAAAATGTACTGGCCATCGATCGCTACCAGGATCACGTGGTCTACCTGGATGACGAAGCGGTATTCAGCAATGCCTGGGCAGGAGTGGTCTTTTTGAAGCATACGCTCAGCAGTCCGACAGCATTCGCCGGAGGCAATGAATTTACATTCGTGGTAGCAGCCAAAAACAAACTTCAGTTGCTGCAAAAAGGCCAAGCAGCATATTCCTTCGAATTACCGGCCGGAGCCGATGTATTGGACATCGTATTTGATGCGGGCCAAAATCAGTTTTGGATCCTGAGCTCAAGCGAGACTTATTCTTTTGCGCCAGCTAGCAAGACCTTGACAAAAGCCTTCTCTGGAGCGCAGATGACCGCTTTGGCAGTTCATTCAGTCAAAAACCAACTCGTAGTCGGAACCCAAAACGGCTATTTCACTTACGATCTGAAGGTTAGTGAAAAAAGCGAAACCAATCAAAAACTGCCTTGGACAGAGATCTCCACGGTGCAGAGCGACGGCCAAAACCTCTGGTTTGGCACTACCATGGGAGTGTTTAAGATGGACGCTGATGGCAAATTCAGCTATTACTACGGAGATCGCTGGCTGCCGGGTGAGCAGGTGAAAGACTTGATCGTACAGGGCAACAAAACCCACGTATTGACGGAGAATGGTCTCGGAACAATTGTTTTCGAAGAAATGACTCTCGCACAAAAAGCGGAGATCCTCGAAAAACAGATGCGTGAGCGCCATATCCGACATGGATTCAACTCCTCTCTCGATCTGATGGAAGCCGGCAATCTGGCAACAGGCCAATTAGACGACTCGGACAATGACGGTCTTTGGACGACGATGTACCTCGCCGGCGAAGCTTTCCGCTACGCTGTCACTAAATCTCCTGAGGCACTGCAAAATTGCAGAGAATCTCTGGAGGCCATGGAGAGACTGTACACGGTCAACGATGTCGAAGGCTTTCCTTCCAGATCATTTGAGCGCAGTGGATACATCCCACAACTTTCCGACCCGGAAAGATGGCAACACGCCTCCGACCCAGAATGGGATTGGAAATCGACAACTTCTTCGGACGAAGTCATTGGTCACGTCTTTGTATTTGGCGTGATGGCGGAGATCGTGGACGATCCATGGATCAAAGCAAAGTCCATCGAATTGCTCGATGCTGTGATGACGCATATTGTCAAAAATGACATGTACCTGATTGACTTTGACGGTAAGCCAACCCTCTGGGGCAAGTGGAATCCGGATTATGTCAACAGTTTCCCCACATCGGTGGGCGACCGCAAGCTCAACTCTTCCAATATCACTGCGATGCTTCAGACCGCTTACCATTTTACCGGCAAGCAAATGTTTAAGGACAAAGCCTTCGAGCTGATGAACAAGTATGGATACCTGGAAAACATGATGCGTCCGATGGCTGGCATCGGCCGATCCGGAGACGGAAGCGACGACTGGGCTAAGATGTTGTCTGACGGCTGGAACCATTCCGATGACGAGATGTACTACGTCGGATACTGGGGCCTCTACCGCTATGCTTTTGACAAAGACCTTCAGGCAAAGTACAAAGAGAGCATCGTGGATCACTGGGAGGCGGAAAGACCGGAGAAGGAAGGCCTTTGGAATATTATGACGGCGCTTGTGCAGCCTGAAAATTTCGACTTGGAGGAATCCATCTGGTTTCTGGAGAGACATCCCATCGACCTGATCAGCTGGACGACCAAAAACAGCCACAGAAAAGACATCGAACTGCTTGAAGCGAATTTCAGAGGGCAGTTGACCAAAGAAGTTCTCCCTCCAAGTGAAACCCGCATTGCAAGACATAACGCAAACCGCTTCTCGCTAGATGGCGGCAACGCGGGCAAAGTAGAATATAGCGCCGGTGATATCTGGCTCCTTCCTTATTGGATGGGCAGATATCTGGAGGTGATCAAATAAGTTGGATTACTAGTTCGAAAAGGGAAGCAGGATTCTTGCTTCCCTTTTTTTGTTCTTGACAAGGCAGGTTTGGGTTTCGTCGACGCAACCAAGCTTCACTTTGATTTTTTTGTGAAAAGAAAAAAGAGGAAACAACTCGGTAACATTCAGGGTCGATTGCTGCATTTTTCACAACCAATCGCCTTAAAATTTTTCTAAAAGCTAATTTTCGGGTAACACTATTACAACTACCTGATTTCTAAGTCACAAAAGCTTAATCTTCCGTTTTTCAGATTTACGCAAATTGAGGTTAGATATTCGCGATATGCGTAATTACTTGTGTTAATTTTTTTGAAAATTTCTGACGAAAGAAAAACTAAAAAAAATGAGCCCACTTGATCGTACAATTTTCGAAGCATTCAGGAACGGAGAAAAACATGCCATAGAAGCTGTCTACTCTTACTACAAGGCTCCGGTAATGCGCTTTATTGTATCCATGGTCAAGGACAGCAATGACTCGGAAAGTATCTTCCATGAGGTCATCATGAAAATCATCCGCAGGCGTGAAAAACTCTGCACCGACGAGGGGATCAATGCATACGTCTTCACCATTGCCAAAAACGAGGTGATTGACTACTTCAAAAAACTCAAAAAAGACAGAGAACGAATCGAGGATTTCTATAAAAATCGGATCGAGTCCCACGACACAATGACCGCATCTGAGGAAGAAGAGATCTTTGCAAACCTGGAATATGCCCTGGAAGGGCTGTCGGTTCAACGTAAAAAAGTAATCGAACTTTCCTATTTCCAAAATCTCTCTTACCAGGAGATCGCCGAAAAACTGATGATCTCCAAAAACACCGTCAAAAACCATCTGATCAAAGCCAAGCTGATGCTCAGAGAGCAAATGCTTTAATCCTCCTATTGTTTCAACTCAGTCTGCGAAAGGACTGCAACACCCAAAACTAAAACCAAGAACATTGAAAGCCCTTGATACAGAATCGGGGGCTTTTTCATGTCAATCCGACTTCCTCAACCACGAATCAGTGGCATTGCAGCTACTTCCTTTCCAACCAAATATTGCCTCCGCTATTTTTGAAACACAGCGGCATACCATCGAACACTTCTCCATGATGTCGGTGCAAATAGTCTGAAAACACCTTGATTTCGAAACCCTCGTTATACATCAAAAACGCTTTTAAAAAATAAGCTTCGTTCCAATTTCTACCTTCAAGAACCCATTCTTTAGGGTATTCGAAGGGATAGAAAATATCATGAAAGTGTACCAAAACGCCACTTCTAAGACGGGGAAGGATTTCAAAAACAATATAGTTTACATCGCTTCCGGTCTTAACCACATGCGTACTGTCGATGAACAAGATATCTCCTGCCTCGAGTTGGTCGAAAACTTCCAGCGAAACTGATTGAACACCCTGCTGGATAATAGTAGTCGCCGATTTATCGCTCTCAATGAGCAGGGTATTCAAGCGCTCCGTGTAAGGCTCAATGAACGTCAATTTAATCTGATTGTCAAAAAACAGCTCGTTTGTATCAAGCATCACAGCTGAAGAAAAACCAGAACCTACTTCAACAATGTGTTTTGGCTTATAATGCCGCATCATCGAGTACAGAATTATTGCATCTGTGTACAAGTAAAAATCGTTGACGAAATAATATCTAAGTCCATCCTTCCTATGATCGCCGAAGGGAATTTCCTCATAGTATTTGTAGAAGTTTCGTACCAATGCGAGCTGTTCCTCCTTCTTCAAATCAATTCCGTTGATGCCGTCTACGGCTTGGCTTTCCCATATTGAAGCCACTCTTTTTTCCACATATGCTACTGAGACTATCGGCGAATAATAATGACCAGCGGGAAAACAGGAGTTAGTCTTAAACTGATGATTTTCCTGGTAGAGACCGCTGATGTAGGGAAGCTTATTTAGAATATCCTTAACTGCACTTTTTAATCTCTTGATTGTTTCCTTTTCCCTAAAGTGAATGCCTACTATATTTTTCTCCCCGAACTTAACGATTTGGAAGACAGGTCAACGCACAGTACAGCTATTTTTCAGCGCCATCATTCTCGGATTTTTCTACAAAAAAAGAGGCTGTCTCAAAACTCAAATGAGCTTCCTGAGAATTGAATATTCGGGACTGAATTCAGATCCCTCCCCGTAAAAATCAGAGGCTGTCCCTACTTATGAGACAGCCTCTTTGACTCTATCAGACGGCCGTAGACTTTCGTCTGTCGGCCGCCAACTATTTATTTCAAGGAATTAATCCATCTAGCGATCTTCAACGCTTCCTCTTTCGGCACCTGAGGCATCGGAGCCATCGGAGTGGCATAGCCCGGCCAGTTCTCCGGCTTCGGATTGTAGATCAGCTCCACGATCTTCTCAGGCGTATAGTTCCGCTTAGCAACTTCGTTAAAAGCTGGCCCCACGACCCTTTTGTCCTTCATATGACAAGCGGTGCAGGTATTTTTTGCCAGCAAGGTTTTGATCTCAGCTTCCGTTGGGATTGCGGCGCCAGCTGGTTTGGTAGCTGGGGCGGTCGTTTTCGCAGCAGTTGCAGCAGGCTTCACATCAGCTACAGGCGCGACCACCGGCTTAGGCTTGATCACCATCTTGTCTCCGCTAGGAATCTCATTCAGCGTGTAGTAGGCATCCATGTGAACGAGTTCATGGGAATTGACAGCCTCACGGATACCCGGCAGGCTGATCTTGTGGATATGATACTGCTGGGGATCGCTGATGGCAATCCTTACTTTTCTGCCATCCTCTGACACTTCCACTCCCAAGACTTCATGGGTCATTTGCTTCACCGGAGGACTTCCGTAGACAGGGAAATACTTATAGGTAAAGCTGGTAATTAGATAAGATGTCAGATCTTCCGCAGATTTCTTATCAATCGGCTTGGTAAACTCAATCTCAAAACCGTCCGGCTTCGCTTTCACATCTCTCATCTCAAACGGAGCCTCACGGTTCCAGACCAAGCGCTGCAAGCCTTCATTCGCATCACCCGCCGAACCCCAACCACGGTTGGTTTCACCGACAAAAAGCGACTGATCTTCGGCAAATACCATTCTCAAGACACCGGACTGAAATCCACTTCTGAAGTCAATGGAAGCACCCTGATAGACGCCATTGACTTTTTCCATCATGACCCGCATAATCTTACTTTGTCCCTGATCACCCACCAAGATCTGTCCTCCAAAAGGTCCCCAGTAGTTGTCAGGAATCGTTATCGGCTCCGAGTTGGAGATTCCGTGGATACCATACGGCAACCAAACTGCGGGAAGTTTGATGGATGGAAGCTGTTTTTTAGCTTCCGCCATGGTGATAAAAGGTGCGTTGACGTCATACTCAGGCTTTCGGAAACCGCCATTTCCATTTTCGATCTTCATCGGATCTACCACAGCGTCAAACTCTGCCGTAGTCATCTTGATCGGTGAGTTTGGCAAATCAGACCAGCGAAGGCCGGCCGGGTGACCAGAAAAGTCGCCTTTTTCCAAGTGCCAAAGTCCACCAGAACCCATGTAATCGCCTTGGTTTTCGGTGTAGAACACTTCGCCGTCCAAAACTCCAGGTCCAGCGGGAGATCTCATCCCGGTAGCATAGGGCTCGATGGTTCCGTCCGGATGGATCTTCAGCGTCCAGCCTCTAAACGGCACCTTGCTCTCGCCTCTCCACCATTCCTGATCACCAAAAGCGACGTTGGTAGTGACAATAAACGAACCGTCTGGAGTGATCTTTGGTCCAAAGCTGTACTCGTGATAGTGTGCCGAAAGTGGCCAGCTGGCGACAGTTTCATACCAGTCTGCTTTCCCATCGGAGTTCAAATCGGTCAACTTGGTCAACTCACCTCGCTGCACCATGTACATGGAACCTTCGTGGTAGGCCAAGCCGAGGATCTCGTGAAGCCCCGACGCAAACTTGGTAAAATAAGGTCTTTGGGAGGTGGGGTTCGCTACAACGAACACATCGCCGCGACGAGTCGAAACAGCCAGGTTCCCGTTGGGAAGCATAGCCAATCCGCCTACTTCCAGAAGAGTGCCTTCGGGAGCGGGAACTTTGAGGATCTTGAAGAAATCCTCTTCTTTTGGTGACTCCTGAGCAAGCAAAGAAAGGCTCATTCCGAGCGCCATGGCGCCCAGCGTCAACGATTTCAAATTAATATTCAATCGAAACATATCTTTTCTTCTATTCAGGATTAAAACAGGAGGCTGTAGGTGAGCGAGGTAGTGACTGGCAAGTAGATGCCCTCAGCGCCGGCTTTGGGAGCATCAGCGGAAACAACGAATATTCCAGTTTCTTCGATCAGATACATATTGTCTGACACTTTTGTAAGCGTTTTGCCTGGAGCGACACGCACCAGCATAGCTGCGCTATTGCCGGTAAGCTCCAGCATGCGATCGATGCCCTTTCCGTCGGCTTTGGCCTTAATTTGGTCTTTCATCTCGATTCCATCCTTGGACTTGGCCAAAAATCTCACCGCGCCGTCTCCCAAGATTTGATAGCCTTTCGCCTGCCATTCCTTGGAAACTGCGCTGTAGTCTGCGTTGTGAAGCAAGGGTGATCCATCGCTCAACTCCGTCACGATTCCGATTGGTTGAGAAACCCCGTTTCCACGGCTATCCCACATCGGTGTCGCATTCAAAAATCCACCTCTCCATACCCTGAGCAGCTGGCCAGAGCTCAGATCGTAAGAGTAGTTAGCTCCCGTGGTTGAGGACACAGAAATGCCATGCGAGATCTTCTTGCGGCCGGGCAACTCGATGAAGGATCTGAGCACCGGAGTTTCGCTGGCATTCACCAAGATCGGATCGGTGGACCAGAAGTCCGCACCTGCGGGAGTGCTGTAGGTTTGTGGCCACATGCCGTCAGCCGAAGCCATCAGTGTAAAGCCCTGCGCAGTCCAGTCGGACGGTTTGGAAACCCAGATCACATAGGGGACTTCGCCTTCTGCCAAGAATTTCTCGGCAGAGATCATTCCTTCTCTCAGCTGAGCGACGTCGCCGTCAGTTCCGATCTGGATCGCGCCAGATCCCTCGGGCACCATCATCCTGAAGGTGTAGTTTCCGGCCTTTTTCACTGCAATCTTTCCTTCAAACTTGCTCAAAGAGGTCTCGGTCAGTCCCGCTACGAAATCGTCGAAAGACGCGATTTTGCCGGTTGAAAAAGCTTTCAGTGTGCTTACTTCAGGAAGCTCTCTGTAAGATCCCGGAAAGACCTGATAGGAAATCTCGCCAAATTCTGGAGCTGGAGTTTGATAAGGCTTCACTTCCAAAGACTGGATCGCAATGGCTCCGTGGTCGCCTTGGATGCGTATCGGGCCAAGAGCCACTTCCCCGCCTGCCATGGCACCTCTCGTCGGGCCAAAAAGCTCCACGTCCTCGTGGATCGTCACACCATTCAAGGTCGCTGACATCACTCTGGCATTCTCGATTTTTTCACCGGAAGCAGAAAATCTCGGAGCTTTGAATTTCACATTCAACGTCTGCCAAACTCCCGGAGCTTTGCTGGCATTCAGGCGAGGCGCATAGCCTTGGTAGCCCTTTTGTCCATCGGGCTTGGTCTCGTCCCAGCGCTCGTAGATTCCGCCGTTGTCCCCAGCTTTGACCGAAGTTTTGGTCCAGCTGTCGAGCAACTGGATCTCGTATTGGCCTTGTAGATACATGCCCGAGTTGGAGCCGGGAGCCATCATGTAGACCAAAGTCACCTCGGCGTCGCCGAATTTCTCGGTAGAGACGATATCGACACCAGGTTTCTTTTTGGTTGGAGTGTTGAGGATGATGCTTCCTTTCCCTTCGGAAAGGAGCTCGTGGCCGGACTGAAGGGGATCAGCCCAGACCTTGCCGACTTCTGACCAACTTCCCTTGTTATTTTCGAAGGAAGCCAGCTGAAGCTTGGTTTGCGCTTGGATAGAGATGGCCGAAAAAAACAAGGCCATTCCCATCCAAGTCGATTTTTGGTTTGAGAACATAAAATTTTGAGAATAAGTAATTGGGGTGGAAATTAACTCCGAAAGCCCAGAGCAGCAAAGGAAATTTGAGCGGAAGCCGGAAGTTGGAACTCAGCGGTATGAAAGACAAGGGCGTTCTACTTGCCCAAAAGCCTCTCCTTCAGCGCCGCCTCATAGTTTGGAATCGCCTTGTCGGATAAAGCCAAAAACAGATATGGCTCGATCAGCTCCAGCTCCATCAAATGGAAAACCCCATCAATCTCTACACCGTCTACTCGACCATAGAGCGTCTTGGCACCATATTGATCAATCAACTTCTGACAGGAATCCAGCATTGCCTGACTCGGCTCGATCTCCTGAATGGTGCCTCCGAAGTAGTGCTGCACACGAAAATCAGCTTTCGCAGGCGTCTTCAACACCGCATGGGAAAACCTTCGATTGAAGAAAATCAATGAATACTCGCCCACTTCAGCGACTTCGGAAATGAAGGGCTGTACCAAAAAGTCCTCCTCTTGAACGAGCTGACCCACTTTCTCCTCAAATTCGGCCCATTTGCTAACCGGAATCTTCACCGTGTTTTTTGCACCTCCGCTGACCAAAGGCTTGACGACAATCGTCTCTGAATTGACCTTCTTCTGGATTTCCTGCAAGTCAGGAACACTCCCCTGCGGCAAGATCATCCCCGATATCACAGGAAAACCGGCTTGCTCAATTTCCAGCAGGTACTCCTTGCTCGAATTCCAAATGACCGTATTCAGATCATTCAATACAGGAATTCCCAATCCTTTGATCTTATCAATCCATTTCAAGAACTCCGGATAGTAGTCAAAATAGTCCCAGGGAGACTTTAATAGTAAATGGCTGAATCGACTCCAATCCACCTCGGGATCTGACCAGATCTGAATCTCATGGTCGATGTCGAGTTTGCTCAAAATAGAGGAAAGTATCTGGTCCTCATCCACCGTGTCGGTATCGTACGCTCCGACAGACAAATAACTAACAATAGCGACGAGTTGTGTCATGGGTGATTTTTTCGTAAAACTAGCTTTTAAGCAAAATTCACAACGGCCATTCTTCAAAAAATCCGCCTTAAACCTTACTTTTAGCCTTTGATAGCACTATGACCCACCGAAAACTCGTCATCATCCCAACCTACAATGAGCTGGAAAATATCCGCGACATGGTACGGGCGGTGATGGAGTTGAGCGGTAATTTTGAGCTGTTGGTCATCGACGACGGCTCGCCAGACGGCACCGGAGCTATCGTCAAATCCCTCCAACAGGCTTATCCTGACCGACTTCACCTGATGGAGCGGACCGGAAAACTTGGTCTTGGCACCGCCTATATCGCCGGGTTCAAGTGGGCTCTAGACCGATCCTACGACTTTATCTTTGAGATGGACTGCGATTTTTCCCACGACCCAAAGGATTTAGTCCGACTCTACGAGGCGGTGAAGGGAAGAGATTACGACTTGGCTATTGGATCCCGATACATCACCGGAGTTAACGTGGTGAATTGGCCGATCGGACGGGTTTTGATGTCCTATTTCGCCAGCGTCTATGTCAATTTTATCACCGGTCTGCCAGTCAAGGACGCCACGGCGGGCTTCAAATGCTACCACAGAAGTGTGTTGGATGGAATTAGATTGAAGGAAGTGAAATTCATTGGCTACGCCTTTCAGATCGAGATGAAATTCACGGCCTGGAAGTTGGGATTCAAGATTATCGAGGTTCCGATTATCTTCACCGACCGTACAAAGGGAGCATCCAAGATGAGTTCCGGGATCTTCAAAGAAGCGGTTTTGGGGGTAATCTGGATGAAGATCAAGAGCATCTTTTCTCCCTACCGACTCAATCGAACCGAATCGATTTGATCGGGTCAATCCTGGAGATCACCATCACCGGAATCCACAACACCAAGGAAGTCAAGAGCGCGATCCCGACATTTAATGCTAAAAAGACCGGCCAGTTCCATTCAATCGGCACATAGCTCATGTAATAACTGGCCGCATCGAGTGGCACCAGCCTGAACTGATATTGCAAAAAGCCGATCCCGATTCCGATCAAGTTTCCCAAGATCAAGCCTCTCCCCAGAATCTTCATGCCGTTCCAGAAAAATATTTTCCGAATTTGATTATTTCTGGCGCCCATAGCCTTCAGCAATCCGATCATCTGCGTCCGCTCCATGATGAGGATAAATAGGATTGCACCCATGTTGAAGATCGCCACAAAGCCGATGAGGGAAACAAATACCACTACATTAGTATCCAACAAAGTCAACCAGTCAAAGATCTCCAAAAACCTGTCTCGGCTATTGACCAGCTTGAGATTGAGATCCATTTGGTCTTCGATGAGGGGAAAATAGGTCTCCGTCTTCTTCGGATCATCCACGAAAATCTCCAAGCCGCCCACCTGGTCTTGAGTCCAGCCGTTAAGGTTTCGGATCGTCTGAAGTTCCCCCACCACGATCTTTTCGTCAAAGTTTTCGAGATAAGTCTCGAAGATTCCCACGACCTCTACCCTTCTGAACCGCGGAGGATTTTGCACGAAGTACATGGTGACCTTATCTCCAACTTCCAGCGTCAGTTTATTTGCGATCAAGCTGCTGAGCATCACCTCATTGCTCACACCAGAATCCGGCACATGAAGCATCCTGCCCTCCACGAGATACTCCGAAAAAGCCAGGGTGTCAAAGTCCTTCCCCACTCCCTTCATCAGAATCCCTTCCACTTCATCGTCACCCTTGAGCAGTGCTGCTTTGTGGGCAAAAGACTGGATCCGGGTCAGAAAATTGAGTTTCTCCGAGTTTTGGATGAATTCCGAATTGAGCGAAAAAGGAGCTTCTTCGAAGGCATTGCTCATCTGAAACCGCTGAACTTGGTAGTGGCCCGTAAAGCCAAAAACCCGCTCGGAAACAGTGTCCTGAAATCCGCCCAACACCATAAAAGCCAAGATCGACACACCCAGTCCCAAGGCCAGGCTTCCAACGGCTATCCGGTGGATAGTCCCCGAAAACCCTCCGGCCTGCTTGAAACTGATTCTTTTGGCAATGAAATAGGAAAGGTTCAAGGGCTTGTATTAATTTGTCTGGAAATCCCCGCAAAATAGCATGAAGCAAACGAAAAATTCATTCCTGATTTACTTTTTGGCGTTTTCACTTACCCTTTGTTCGGCTCAGTTTAGCTTTTCTCAGCAGCCCATTCTGACCGGTGCAGAACAGTCCGAACTTTACCTTCCGCTTTTGGAGGGGAAAAAAGTTGGGGTTGTCGGCAACCAAACCAGCATCATGCCCCAATCAGCCAACAAGCATGTGGTGGATTTTCTTTTGGAGAAAGGCATTCAAGTCAAGAAGGTTTTCGTTCCGGAACATGGATTCCGCGGCACAGCAGACGCCGGCGAAAAAGTGGACAACAGCATTGATCAAAAGACGGGAATTCCCATCGTTTCCCTTTATGGAAACAACAAGAAGCCAAGTGCCGCCCAGATCGCCGATCTGGATGTGGTGATCTTTGACCTTCAAGATGTCGGAACGCGATTTTACACCTATATCAGCACCATGCATTATGTGATGGAAGCTTGTGCCGAGCAGGGGAAAAAGGTCATCATCTTTGACCGGCCCAATCCGAACGGCGCCTATATCGACGGGCCGATGTTGAAACCCGGCTTCGAATCCTTTGTCGGAATGCACAACATCCCGATTGTCCACGGGCTGACAGTCGGCGAACTCGCACAAATGATCAACGGGGAAAAATGGCTCAAAGGCGGTTTGACGGTAGATTTGGAAGTGATTCCCGTAGCCAACTGGACGCACTCGATGCCTTACAATCTTCCGGTGAAGCCATCTCCGAATCTTCCAAGCGATCTCTCGATCAAGCTCTACCCGAGCACCTGTCTATTTGAAGGCACGGTTGTTTCGCTCGGACGCGGCACCTATTTTCCTTTTCAGGTGTATGGTTATCCTGACCCAAAATTTGGCGACTTCACCTTTACACCCGTCAGCATAGACGGCATGTCCAAGACTCCACCGCTTCAAGACGAACTCTGCTACGGTGTGGATCTGAGAGGAGAATCGATGGACCATCACTTTACGCTTAAATACCTGCTTGACGCCTATGGCAAGTCAGGCATGAAAGAGAAGTTTTTTAACAACTATTTCAATACGCTGGTCGGCACCGACGAGCTAAAAAAGCAGATCTTGACCGGAAAAAGCGAGGCTGAAATTCGGGAAAGCTGGAAGGCTGGATTGGATGCGTACAAAACGAAAAGAGATAAATATCTGATTTACAAGTGATTTGAAAATCTAAAATTCATCTGGGCTAACGTGTTTTTTATTTTTAAACAAAACCCGATCTATCTTCAAATCAATTTTTGTTACTTTTAAGTTACATTTGTCAAAATGGAAAAGATCCGAGAGGTAGTAGTTTACAAAGACTATTTTGAAGTCTTTGTAAAAAATCAACCAGAGAAGGTTCAGAATAAGATCTTTAAGGTGATCGAAGCAATTGAAACTTTAGAAAGGATTCCTGAAACCTACCTAAAGGCCATTAAAACTAAAAAAGGATTATTTGAAGCAAGGATTCAACTTGGTTCAAACATCTGGAGGGTGTTTTGCTTTTTTGACAAAGGCAGATTAGTAATTCTGTTAAACGGATTTCAGAAAAAATCACAAAAAACTCCAGTCAAGGAAATCGAAAAAGCTTCAAAGTTAATGGATGAGTATTTCGAAGAAAATAAAATCAAATAACGGGAAATTATGAGCACTAAATCGTGGAGTACTATCAAGGACGAGATCTATGGAGAAAAGGGAACTCCCAGAAGAGACGGGTTAGATCGGGATTTTGAGTCGTTCAAAATTGGCTTGATGTTAAAAAAGGTCCGTGAAGAGAAAAAGATGACCCAAGAACAACTTGCAGATTTGGTTGATAAAAATAGAGCTTATATCTCAAGAATCGAGAATAACGGCAGCAATCTGACTCTGAAAACACTCTATGAAATCGTGGAAAAAGGATTGGGCGGAAAGGTTAAAATCTCTATTGAGTTTTAAGAATCTAACAAACTTGTATAAAATACAACGAATATAGAAAGTCGATTACGAAGTGTTTAATAAACACGAGATTAGGATTGACGTAATATCGCACATCGAACACTGAATGTTGAATACTGAAGTAAAAGGAAAAAACCTCCGAATCATCTACATGGGCACGCCGGAATTTGCCGTGCCTGCACTTGAAAAACTCGTCGAAAACGGATGGAATGTCGTCGGCGTCATCACCGCACCTGACAAGCCTCAGGGCCGAGGGCAGAAATTGGTCGGTTCGCCCGTCAAAGAAGCGGCAGAGAAACTCGGCCTGCACATCCTCCAGCCAACTAACCTGAAAAGCCCGGAATTCCAGCAGGAGCTTCGAGAACTCAAGGCCGATCTCCAGATCGTCGTTGCCTTTCGGATGCTTCCCGAAGCGGTTTGGAATATGCCGCCTTTGGGCACATTCAACCTCCACGCTTCCTTACTTCCCAACTATCGCGGTGCCGCCCCGATCAATTGGGCCATCATCAACGGAGAAACCGAGACCGGAGTCACGACATTTTTTCTAAAGCATGAGATCGACACCGGGAGTATCATTTTCCAGGAAAAAGTCCCTATCCTCGCGGAAGACGACCTCGGCTCAGTGTATGAAAAACTGATGACCATCGGCGCTGAGCTAGTAGTTAAAACGGTCGAGGCAATCTCTACGAACGAAGTCAATCCGAGCGTACAGGACGAGTCCAAAGCCCTCCACCATGCCCCGAAGATCTTCAAAGAAACAGGCAAGATTGACTGGACAAACTCAGCTGAGTCAATCCACAATCTGATCCGCGGATTGTCCCCCTATCCTGCCGCCTGGACGGAATTTCAGGGTAAGAGCTGCAAGATCTTCAAGTCGGGATTTTCAGACAGGAACATGTCCGAAAAACAACCCGGAGAATGGCAGTCAGACGGGAAAACGTTTTTGAAATTTCAGACAGGATCCGGCACCTTGGAAGTGCTCGAACTCCAACTAGAGGGCAAAAAACGAATGGCTATCCAAGATCTGCTCAGAGGCATGAAGCTGTGAGCCAGTGAGCGGTTTGCAATGAACAGGTTGTAAGCTGCAAACTGAATGCTGTCAACTCTTTTTTATCCGGCTCATTTTTAGGAAATTGAGTCGAATTTTTAACTTACTAGATCATGAAAAAATCAATCTTAAGTATCCTGGTTGTTGCTGGGTCGCTGTCCATTTTTCCGGCTCAGGCCCAGCTTTTAAAAAAAATCCAAAACGCAGCTGCGCAGGGTGTGGAAAATGCCACCACCAACAGAGCCAAACAATCTTCCGAAAAAGCCACCAACAACGCGATAGACGGCCTATTGGGAGGCATGATGACGCCAGCGCCGACCGAGAGTACCTATGAGTTTAGCGGCTACATGGTAATGGAAGTGACGAGTGTCGACAAAAAAGGAAAATCGGAGGATCCGATGAGGATAAAGTATCTCCTCTCGGACGACACCCAGTTCATGGGAATGGCCTTTGCAGACCCAAAACAACCCGATATGACGACCACGTCGATCATGGACTCCAAAAACCAGGCAATGGTAATCCTGCTGGAAGACAAGGGCAAAAAATCAAGTATGGCCATGAAGATGGACTACGACAAAGTACAGGGAATGGTAGATGACGAAGCGGTAGATCAGATGGAACAGCCTGACTACAGCATCACCAAGACTGGGAATTCAAAAACGATACTTGGCTATCATTGCGAAGAATATCTTGTCAAGACAGAAGATGGAGATGGCAACTATTGGGTGACGGAAAAGCCAATTGAGGGGTTTTCAATGTTTTCACCCCAAAGTAACCCGATGGTCTCCAGCAAAACGATCGAACGCTACTCCTCGATGTTTTCCAGTGCGCCAAAGGGCAGCTTCATGGAGATGATCTTCACGGACAAGGAAGGTGCCGTCACCGATATGAAAGTCGTAGAACTGGAGACGAGTAGTTCGCAAAAATTTCAAATGTCCGACTATCCCAACATGATGGCAGACTCCAACTAATAATCGATCAGCAAAAGGGTAGTTTTCTACCCTTTTTCATTTTTTACTTTCCAAAGACTGGTAACTTCAAGGCAAACTTTGAAGCCCTGTGAAAATCGAGCACTACAAAATACATCACTTGAAAAGAGGATTTCCAATCCAGCGAGATTCCATCTGGCCTTTAGAAATCAAATCATAACCAGATGAAAATCATCCTCATCGCCGCCAAAGCAAAAAACAACGTCATTGGCAAAGACAATCAACTGATCTGGAAGCTGTCCGCTGACCTCAAGCGTTTTAAGAATCTGACTTCCGGACATTATATCCTGATGGGGAGAAAAACCTTTCAGTCACTCGGAAAGCCCCTTCCAAACCGTACTCACATCATCATCACGAGAAACCCTGACTTCCAGGCCCCCACCGGGCATTTTGCCTTCTCGTCGGTGGAAGACGCCTTTATTTTTTGCAACAAAGCCGGAATCGACGAGTTGTACATCATCGGCGGCGGGCAGATCTATGCCGAGACAGTCAATCTCTGCGATCGGCTGGAAATCACTGACGTGGACGCAGAACCAGAGGGCGACGCCTTTTTCCCTGAGATTGACCTAGCTATTTGGGAAGAAACAGGGAGAGAAGATCATCCCGCAGACGAGAAAAACGAGTATCCTTTTTCCTTTGTGACTTACGAAAAAATAACCAAATCATGACAAAACCGGTCATCTGGATCACAGGGGCATCATCCGGTATCGGAGAAGCTTCCGCAAAGGAATTTTCAAAGCGGGGGTATAGTGTGATCATTTCGGCGAGGAAAGAACAAGAACTGAACCGGGTCAAGTCTGAGTGTGCCGATCCATCGGCGGTTCGGGTTTTACCGCTTGATCTGACGGAGATTCAGACTTTTGACGCAAAAGTCCAGCAAGCGATTGGCCTTTTTGGACAGGTGGATCTCATGCTTCACAACGGCGGAATCAGTCAGCGCTCCTTGATCAGGGAAACGGGTCTGGATGTGGATCGCAAGCTGATGGAAGTGAATTTCTTCGGGACCGTTGCTTTGACCAAAGCGCTCCTTCCTCATTTTATCTCCAGAAAAACCGGACAGTTTGGAGTGATCAGTTCACTGGTTGGTATCATCGGCTCTCCCTTCCGCTCCTCGTACGCCGCATCTAAGCATGCGCTGCATGGGTTTTTCGACACGCTGCGAGCCGAGCATTACAAGGATCACATCGCCGTGACGATGATCTGTCCAGGCTTCATCCGCACCAATGTTTCAGTGAACGCTATCACGGCCGATGGGTCGACATTGGGAGAGATGGACGACGCACAGGCCAACGGCATGAGTCCGGAGGCTTGCGCCAAAGAGATCTTCTCAGCCATGACGCGAAAAAAAGAAGAAGTCTATATCGGAGGAAAAGAAACCTTGGCACTTTACATCAAGCGCTTCTTTCCCACCGTTCTTTCAAAAATTATCAGAAAAGCCAAAGTCAGATAAACCCAAACCGGGAATGAAACTCATCAAAGCAGAAATCATTGCCATCGGAGATGAATTGCTCTATGGACAGATCGTGGACACCAACTCCCACTGGATCAGCCAGGAGCTTGACTTGGTAGGCGTCAAAGTCGTCCGGAAAACCACCGTGGGCGACAACCGGACCGATATCTTAACCGCATTCGCCGAAGCTGAAAAACGGGCGGACTTAATCCTGATCACCGGTGGACTCGGCCCGACTCAGGACGATCTCACCAAGCCACTTTTGGCAGAATATTTTAGCTGCGGCATCGTCGAAGTGCCGGAGGCGGTAGAGGCCGTGACGGCTTTTTTCAAGCAGAGAGGGAGAGAAATAACCCCGCTCAACATCTTACAGGGCCACCTCCCCTCCTGCTGTACCTACGTACCCAACGAAGTTGGGACGGCGCCTGGGATGTGGTTTGAGAAAAACGGCACCTATTGGATGTCTATGCCCGGAGTCCCACATGAGATGAAAAAACTCATGAAGGACTTTGTCCTGCCGAAATTGCCCTCGCTTTTCACACTTCCTGTGATCTATCACAAGGTCCTCAAAACCGTGGGAATCGGCGAAAGCTGGCTCGCAGATCTGATCAGAGACTGGGAAAATGCGTTGCCAGAGCATATCCGACTGGCCTACCTGCCTTCTCTGGGGCAAGTTAGACTAAGGCTGACTGCATTCGGATCGGATCGGGAAAAGCTGGAGTCAGAGGTCGCCAAACAGATCGCGCTGGTATTACCGCAGATCAGCAACTACGTATATGGCTACGATGATGAAACCCTCGAATCCGCGATTGGAATTCTTTTGAAGAACTCAGGGAAAACTTTAGCTTTGGCCGAAAGCTGCTCCGGAGGCTACGTATCGCATCTGGTGACCAGTATTCCCGGAAGCTCTGCCTATTTTAACGGATCGGTGGTTCCCTATCACAATCAGTTTAAGCAGGACATCCTCGGCGTCACTGCCGAAACACTGAAGGCTCATGGTGCGGTGAGTGAGGAGACAGTCCGTGAGATGGCTGCCGGAGTGAGAAAACTGTTCGGGTCGGATTACGGACTTTCTACCAGCGGGATCGCTGGTCCGGACGGTGGATCAGCAGAGAAGCCAGTCGGCACGGTCTGGATTGCCTGCGCAGGTGAAGGCTTTTCTGAAGCAAAAAAACTGCAATTGGGCCAAGACCGGTTGCTGAATATTCAAATAACCGCCGTTGCTGTTTTGAATTTGCTAAGGATTTGCTTCATTCAGAATAACAAATAAAATTTTACAATCAAGGTTTGGGTAGGAGTTCAAGAAAATTTAATTTTAAAACTTGAATTTAAACCCAATTAAATTACTTCAATCGCTATGGCAAGTGTAGAGATGCTGATGCCCAAAATGGGTGAAAGTATTATAGAAGGTACGATCCTCACCTGGCTGAAGAAGGAAGGTGATCTCATCGAGCCGGATGAGTCTGTGCTAGAAGTCGCTACCGACAAGGTCGACACGGAGGTTCCCGCCACACATGGTGGAGTTTTGAAAAAGATCCTTGCCAAGGAAGGTGACATCGTCGCCGTGGGAGCTCCCATCGCTGTCATCGAAACTGTATCAGAGAACGGAGTGGCCAACACCTCTCCGACGAAGGCTCCTGAATCTCAAAAAGAAGAACTGGTCGCGGCAGCTCCGGCAAACACGGCCTCGATTCTGGCTGAGCCCGTCTCAGCTCAGGAGATAGTGTCTGAAGATGGGAGATTTTACTCTCCTTTGGTTAAAAACATCGCTAAGGAAGAAGGAATCTCCATGGCTGAGCTTTCCAAAATTCCTGGCAGCGGGAAGGAAAACCGCGTCACGAAGGAAGACATGCTTGCCTATCTCAAAACCCGGCATCATACTCCCATACCAGTCTCGACTCCTAAAGTCACTCCATCCATTTCCCAGCCGAAAGTCCAGTTGAGCATCTCCGCTACGGATGAAATCATCGAGATGGACAGGATGAGAAAGATGATCGCCCAGCGGATGGTGGACTCTAAGCGAATTTCGGCTCACGTCACCTCCTTTGTGGAAGCTGACATGACCAACATTGTGCTATGGAGAGAGAAAAACAAATCGGCCTATAGAGAAAAATATGGCGAAGGCATCACCTTCACGCCATTTTTCATCGAAGCCATCGCCCGGGCAATCCATGATTTTCCGATGATCAATATCTCGGTAGAAGGTGATAAGATCATCAAAAAGAAAGACATCAACGTCGGTATGGCAGTGGCCCTCCCATCCGGCAATCTCATTGTCCCGGTCATCCGAAATGTCGACCAATTGAACTTGGTGGGCATTTCCAAAAAAGTAAACGACCTAGCCAATCGCGCTAGAAACAACAAGCTGGTGGCCGATGATCTAGCCGGAGGAACTTATACCGTCTCCAACGTGGGCTCATTCGGAAACGTGATGGGAACTCCCATTATTCCTCAGCCTCAGGTAGCGATCATGGCCGTCGGTGCCATCGTGAAGAAACCCGCAGTCGTAGAGACCCCAACTGGCGATGTGATCGCCATCCGTCACAAGATGTTCCTCTCCCATTCCTACGATCACCGTGTGGTCGACGGAGCACTTGGAGGGATGTTTGTACGGAGGGTGGCGGACTATCTGGAAGAGTTTGATCTTCACACCAGTCTATAAAAAAAGAGAAGGCTCCGATTTGGAGCCTTCTCTTTTTTTCAACCCATCCGTTCTCTTACTTTTCGGTAGTAGAACTCCAGTTTGTCCGCCAGCAAGGCCAGGCGGATCGGCTTGGTGAGGTAGTCATTCATCCCCGATTCCAGTGCTCTTTTCTGATCCTCCTCAAAAACGTTGGCCGAGAGGCCAATGATCACCAGATTGTCTCTCCCTTCGATCTTCCGAATCTCCCGGGTGGCCTCCAATCCATTCATGACTGGCATCTGCACGTCCATCAGAATGACGTCGAATTCTTGGTTTTTAGCCTTCTCGACTGCCTCAGCACCATTTTGGGCCACCTCAAACTGAAACCCGAGCTGTTGAAACATCAAGGTCATCAGCTGCAGGTTGAGATCGTTGTCTTCGGCCAAAAGTATCCGCAGTGGAAACTCCGTCCCCATCTCCCGGATATCTTTCCAGGTCAATTCCTTGCGTTCTACAGGAGCAATGTCCTGTTCGACTTTCTTGACAATCACGGAAAAACTGAATACAGACCCCACGCCCAGTTCGCTCTCAATCTCGAGTTGTCCGCCCATCAGTTCGACGATTTTTTTAGCAATCGCCAGGCCTAAGCCTGTACCTTGATAGGCCCGTGTATTGGAGCTTTCTACCTGATAAAACGGGTCCGTCAGGCGATCTACGTGCTCTTGTGGAATACCGATTCCGGTATCAGAGATACTAAATGAAAGCATGGAGAGGTAATCATCGACAGAATTGACGTCCATCTTCACGCCCACGGTTCCGTGCTCCGGAGTAAACTTGATGGCATTCCCCACCAAGTTCATCAGTACTTGGTTGATTTTCCCCTTGTCCCCCTCCAGCACGACAGCCTCAAATCCGCTATAGGAGACTTTCAGCTTGATCTTCTTCTTGACTGCCAGCCCTGAAAGAATCTTGATCTGATCTTCTAACTCGTCCACCGGCTTGAAAGCGACGGGATGAATCTCGATTTTGCCTGATTCGATCTTGGAATAGTCAAGAATGTCACGAATGATATTCAAAAGCGAATTGCCAGAGTTCTTGATGATCTCGACATATTGCTTTTGGATCCTGTTGAGGTTGGTGCTTTCCAGCAGGTCAATGATCCCAAGCAATCCGTTCATCGGAGTTCGGATCTCATGGCTCATGTTGGCTAAAAATTCCGACTTGGCGCGGCTGGCCTGATCTGCGGCATTCATCGCTTCCACAAGACCCTTTTCCCAGATTTTTTGCACCGTGATATCCTTGGAGATGGACATGATCTGGTTTTGGTCGAGCGGAAAAAAACGCATCTCGTAGTGCTTTTCACCCGTCGGGCTCTTCCAGACTACATCGATCGTCTGGATGCTGTTGGTCTTCTTAGCCCGATTGAATACGCGCAGGATATCTTCAGCCTGATCTTGAGGCACCGATTCAGGAAGGGATTTGCCCAGGGAAAGATGGCTGGCATCCAAGTGACTTTTCTTATCCTGCACGTGATAATCCAGCACGATGCCATCGTTGTCATAGATGAATATCGTGTCCGGAATATTACTGATCAGGGTTCGGAGGCGGTTTTCGCTATGGAGGATGTCCTGACGGGCCAAAAACTGCGAGGTAATATCCGTGCCGATCCCCATGCCACCGGAGAACCTCCCCAGCTCATCAAAGAGCAACTTTTCGAAGACCTTCACTCTGATTTTCTCTCCGCTGGGCTTGACAAAATCATATTCGAGCTCCACCAGATACTTTCCTTCCATCAGCGCCTTAATAGTTTCCTCCTTGACCATATTGGCCGCCGGATGTACAGAATCTACCTTGAAAGCTTCGAAAAACTCCTGCTTGGAATGGCCCAATACATCTTCCACCTCATCGGACACCTTGGTGATTTCCCCCCGGTAGTCGTGGAAAAAGACGAACCCTTTGATCTCCTGCAAAAGCAAATTCTGCTGGTCAAATAACCGAGAGATCTCGTTCAGGTTTTCCTCCTGGATCTTGATCGAGTCTACATTTCCTTTTAGCGAAATAATGAAAAAGGCCACGGTACCTATCAAAAGGACGACTGTGCCAACAAATAGAAAAAGATACGTACTGTAAATCCCGGAGGTCAGTCCCTCCGTGGGAACAAAGAAGACCAGGGAAGCAAGTCTATCAGAGTTGGCGTAGGAAAATGGATACTGAACCAAGATTCCCGAAAACTCTTCTTCCCCTTTCTTCCCACTGATCTCATAGTAACCCTTGAGCCCAAGGCCAACGTCCGCCTTGATCCGTTCAAAATCGCCCTCGTCAAGAGAAATTGTCCCTTGATTCGCTCTCTGACCGATCGAAATCAACTTGGACTCACGCAAAAGAAATTTTTCTCCCCCGGGATCCAAGTAAAAATTGGTGACATATTCCTTGCTGTACCCTTCTATATCCAGGGTGTAGAGAATTCTAAATCCAGCTTTGCCGGTCACCAAGAGTTGATCATTGCCTACTTTGCTAGGGAATGACCCCAAATGTCTTTTCCGTACAAAATTATTAGTCTCGGACATCTTAAACACGATGGTGGAATCCACCATATCTACCAGCACGGAGTCCAGCATGCCAGGAAAGCTCATAAAAGTCCTCCTTGCAGTCACTGTAAGGTCTCCTCTAAAGTCCTCATCATCCAGATCCGGATCCTCAAGAAAAGACACCAGCGTCTTGGACTCTTCCTCGAAGCGGTTTATCTCGATCTCCAAGCCCCGCGCAGCGAGCTCAGTTTGGTTGACCAAAAACTCCTTCCGTGAGTCGACTTGAGAAAAATAAATCGCATTAAAAAAACTAAATCCCAGAGCGATCACCAGCACCACCAGCAAGCTTCCTACGACGGAAATGAGCCAAAAATTAGAGCGGCCTATCAGCGTTCTTGCCATCAGTAATTGGGAAAAACCTCTATAAGAAACCAATTTATCTCGTTGAACTGAAGACAAATCGCCTGTTGTAAATTGGCCTCTTCCCTAAATCTAAACTCGCTTTTCTTCTCCAGCAGGAATTGCTGAGCCATCACCCTTACTTCCAAGCTTTTACTATTGAAAAGATTGAAATCAGAAACCCGAAAAAAGTCGGAATTGACTGTCTCACGATAGACGTGGTTTTTCAAGGGAGGCATACTCAACGATTCAATTGCTTCGGTCTTACCAGCGACTATGTCCCCCTTGGAATTGACCAGGATGAACTCACCCTCCAGCGCGTCTAGGTATCTCTGGACCAGATCGCTCACAGTATAGTCGACGCCCAACACGGCGAAAAGCTCATCTCCATCGTAGATCGGATGCAAAAGCGAAAGTATCCAGCCCTTTCCCGCCGGGTCGACATAGGCATCCTGGATCCACACCAAACCCTTTGATGGATTATGGGCCAAGTCTGCTTCATAGTAAAAATTGAACTTGGTCACGTCGATTTCCGGATCTATTATGTTTCTGGCATCATAGGCTGGATATACCCGGCTGACCTGCATTGCCGAGTTGGAATAAATCTGGGCGGCTCGGGGATTGTTCGCAATGAAGGAAGAAAACATGCCGTCCATAAGATTGGTCAACACGACTTCCTGTTCGGCCTTTTGCCGATCGGGAGTTGAATTAAGAATAATAATCGAACTAAGCGAGGAATCCTGTTCCGGCAAGTTGGTAGAGATCGCACCGTCAAACTTGTACGGGCTCGGAGCAGCACTGGCGAGAATGGAGTCTTTCTTTGAAAGGATGTATTCGTAGTAATGAGCCACCGTGTCCAGTTGCTCCGCCATGGCAGCGCCCTGGCCCTCCATTTCATTGATCAAATCTCTTATCTTCTGGAAATCTGCCTCAGGAATTTTCTCCTCCGAAGCACCACAACCCACTAAAAATACAATCGCTGCAAGAATAAAAGGGCTTCTCCCACAAAGGCGCATAACTCAATCCTGTTTCAGGGAAATTAGAGATTTTCCAACTGCGAACGAAAGGATTTGCCCATTTCATCAAATCTCGCCTTCACTTTTTCAAAAAAATCTCCTCCCAGAAAGGAATCCAGCTCTTTTTCCTCTAAAACATCCATCTCACTGAGCTTAAAAGTCTGCTCCATCGGGCCAAGCTCAAACTTGAGGATATACTTATTGTTCCAGGAGAAAATGCTGATCCGCACTTCCTCCCGGGTCAATTCTTTGACAACTCTCATTCGGGCTTTTTAACTTCTGATTTGAACGTAATATTGGACTTCAGCGAGGATGCGACCGAGCAGTACTTTTCTACAGAGAGAGCCACCACCTTGGCAAACTCCTCTTCGGTAGCATTAGGGGACACAAGGACAAAAGTCAACTCGATATCCGTGAAATACGCCGGTACGCCGTCATTCCGGACTCCTTCCACACTTACATAAAAATCGACAATTTCTCTTCGCTTCTTTTTCATCATCAGCACCGCATCTACCGAAGCGCAGCTTCCCAATGCAGAAAGGAGCAAATCCATTGGGGATTGAGCGTGCTTGTGCTCAGGATCATACATGTCGATGTTGACAAGGTTGCCCTGCAAATTGCGGGCTTCATATTCCAGATCCGCTTTCATGCGAACGGTGACGTTTCTCTTATTTGCCATTTTGATTTACGATATACGATTTACGAAGTACGAGGCCATTTCAACTGTCCAAGCTTGATCGGTTTAGTCGAGTTCTGAAATTCCGTACTTTCGGTTTTTAAATATTAGTTACGTGAGTAATTTTCAAATTTTACAATGTTCCAGTTTTCCAATCCCACATCACATATTCCTGCGATACTGCCCTCCCACTTCGTAGAGCGCATGTGTGATCTGTCCCAGTGAACAAAACTTGGATGCCTCCATGAGTTTCGCGAAGACGTTTTCGTTCTTGACAGCCGCAACTTGCAGCTCCATCAGCAGCTCATGTTCCAAACCCTCATACGTCTTCTGTAAGTTCCTCAAGGTTTGAATTTGCGCCTCCTTTTCGTCTTGGTTTGCGCGAATCACTTCGCCTGGAGTCACTGTCGGTGATCCTTCGGAAGAAAGAAAGGTGTTCACGCCGATGATCGGGAATTCGCCCGTGTGCTTGAGCATTTCATAATGCAGGCTTTCCTCCTGGATTTTTCCACGCTGATACATCGTCTCCATCGCGCCCAACACGCCTCCTCGTTCGGTGATTCGGTCAAACTCCACATAGACCGCTTCCTCCACGAGGTCTGTCAATTCCTCGATAATAAACGCGCCCTGTAGTGGGTTTTCGTTTTTGGTCAACCCCAGTTCCTTGTTGATAATCAGCTGGATAGCCATCGCGCGTCTTACCGACGCTTCAGTCGGTGTGGTGATCGCTTCGTCGTAGGCGTTGGTGTGCAGCGAGTTGCAATTGTCATAGATCGCATACAGCGCCTGAAGGGTGGTGCGGATATCGTTGAAGTCAATCTCCTGTGCGTGGAGCGAGCGACCTGAAGTCTGGATGTGATATTTCAGCATCTGAGACCGCTCATTGGCACCGTACTTCAACTTCATAGCTTTGGCCCAGATTCTTCTCGCCACCCGGCCGATGACCGCATATTCCGGATCAATTCCATTGGAGAAAAAGAAGGACAGATTTGGCGCAAAGTCGTTGACGTTCATCCCGCGGGACACGTAGTATTCCACGTAAGTGAAGCCGTTGGAAAGTGTCAGCGCAAGCTGCGTGATCGGATTGGCTCCGGCCTCTGCGATGTGATATCCAGAGATGGACACCGAATAGAAGTTCCGGACATTCTGCTCAATAAAATATTGCTGCACATCTCCCATCAATCTCAGGGAAAACTCGGTGGAAAAGATGCAGGTGTTTTGTGCCTGATCTTCCTTTAGTATATCGGCCTGCACCGTGCCCCTTACTTTGGAGACGGTATCCGCTTTTATCTTTTCATAGACTTCCTTTGGCAAAACTTGATCACCCGTCACGCCCAAAAGCATCAAGCCCAGGCCATCATTTCCCTCGGGAACGACGCCGTTATAAACAGGTCTTTTCAGCCCTTTCTTCCTATAGATCGCATCGATCTTTGCCTGAACTTCGCTTTCCAAGCCGTTGGCTTTGATGTAAACCTCGCACTGCTGGTCGATCGCTGCATTCATGAAAAAGGCCGTCATCGTAGCCGCAGGGCCGTTGATCGTCATCGAGACGGAGGTCATCGGATCTACGAGATTGAAGCCGGAATAGAGCTTTTTGGCATCATCCAGGCAGCAGACGTTCACGCCGGAGTTGCCGATCTTGCCATAGATATCAGGTCTATAGTCCGGGTCTTCCCCGTACAACGTCACCGAATCGAAGGCAGTTGAAAGGCGCTTTGCGAGCATTCCCGCCGAAACATAGTGAAAACGCTTGTTTGTCCTCTCAGGGCTGCCTTCACCAGCAAACATCCGGGTAGGATCTTCCCCCTCTCTTTTGAAAGGAAAAACTCCAGCCGTGTATGGAAATTGGCCCGGCACATTTTCGCGCAAGCCCCATTTCAGCAGTTCGCCCCAAGCTTCATACTTTGGCAAAGCCACTTTTGAAATCCTGGAATTGGAAAGCGATGAGGAATAAGTCTTGATCTTGATTTCCTTGTCTCTGACCTTGAATACATAGAAGTCTTCCCCGTATTTGGCGGCTTCGGCAGGCCATTCCTCCAGCCATTTCTTGTTTTTCGGATCCAGACTTAACTCTACCTGGGCGCAAACCTCCTGAAGTTCTTTAGCCAGGCGATCACTGTCAGCCACCTTGGCAGCCTTGATTGTCTCGATTGACTTATTGATGCTGTAGAGCTGCTGGGCGATTTCCTTCTGCTCTTCGACCCATTTGTCGTAGTTGCGGTTATTCTCGGTGATCTCACTTAGGTAGCGCGTACGTGCCGGCGGAATGATGTAGATCTTCTCAGACGTACCGGCCGTCAGTTCAAAGCTGCTTTCCCAGCCTTGAAACTTCTCGCTTACCTTGCCGATGACCGCCCGATAGAGCTGGTTCATCCCGGGATCGTTAAACTGCGAAGCGATCGTACCGAAGACCGGGATCTTGTCGTCCTCGATATCCCACAGGTTGTGGTTGCGCTTGAATTGCTTCTTCACGTCGCGGATCGCATCCAAAGCCCCACGCTTGTCAAACTTGTTGAGAGCGATCACATCCGCAAAGTCCAGCATGTCAATCTTCTCCAACTGGGAAGCCGCGCCATACTCCGGGGTCATCACGTAAAGTGACAAATCCGAATGCTCGATAATCTCGGTATCGGACTGCCCGATCCCCGAAGTCTCGAGGATAATCATGTCAAATCCAGCGGCTTTCACCGTATCGACGGCATCCTGCACGTACTTGGAGAGCGCCAAGTTCGACTGTCGTGTAGCCAAAGAGCGCATGAATACGCGGGGATGATGGATGGAATTCATGCGAATCCGATCTCCCAAAAGTGCTCCACCTGTTTTTCGCTTGGATGGATCTACCGATATGATTGCCAGAGTTTTATCTTCAAAATCAAGAATAAATCTTCTGACCAATTCATCGACAAGCGAAGACTTCCCCGCTCCTCCCGTCCCGGTGATTCCCAAGACTGGAGTCGTAGCGGCGCTGCTTTCCTTTCTGACGGACTCTAAAAGTACTTTTGAGTTGTCCGGAAAGTTTTCAAAAGCTGAAATGGCTCTGGCGACATGCTCTTTGTGCTCCTTTACCAGCGTAAATCCCTCCGGCAATTCGTCGCCTATCGGAAAGTCGCAGCGCTGCACCAAGTCGTTGATCATGCCTTGAAGCCCCATAGCCCGTCCATCATCCGGCGCATAGATGCGGGTGATGCCGTAGCCTTGCAGCTCCTTGATTTCCTCAGGAAGGATGGTTCCCCCACCCCCGCCGAAGATCTTGATGTGCCCGGCTCCTTTTTCGCCAAGCAGATCATACATGTACTTGAAAAACTCCACGTGACCGCCTTGGTAGGACGTGATCGCAATCGCCTGCACATCTTCCTGAATCGCGCAGTCGACGATCTCCTGTACGGATCTATTGTGCCCGAGGTGGATTACCTCGCAGCCCGTAGACTGGATGATCCGCCGCATGATGTTGATCGCTGCATCGTGCCCGTCAAAAAGGGACGCCGCGGTGACGATTCGAATGTGGTTTTTGGGTTTGTATATCTCAGTCGCAGTAGCCATGAGTTGGGTTTATATTTTCTTGCCTGGGAAATTCCTGACGGAATAATAGCCGGTCAGGCATCAGTTTCTGTGCCCGCGAATATAAGAAAATTAAGCCGAGCGGGGTTTTGAATTGTGATCCTTCTCCTTAGTTTAGTAGCAGATTCGACCCAAAATACTCCATGTCCTCCAATCGTTACGCCTTTTTTGTTTCCATTACAGCCGCTTTGGGCGGCTTTTTATTTGGCTTTGATACAGCTGTCATCTCGGGTGCCGAAAGGGACATCCAGCAGGTCTGGCAGCTCAGCGATTGGATGCACGGACTGGCGATCGCCTCTGCACTCTACGGTACTGTAATCGGAGCGTTGTTCGGTGGTATTCCGGCAGATAAATGGGGAAGGAAAAAAGCCTTGCTTTGGATTGGCGTGTTCTATCTTGTGTCGGCAGTCGGCTCAGGGATAGCTTGGGATTTTACCTCCTTCACCTTTTTTAGGTTTCTGGGAGGATTGGGAGTCGGAGCTTCTTCAGTCGTGGCGCCGATGTATATCTCAGAGATCGCACCTGCCAAAAATCGGGGCCTGTTGGTCGCCCTGTACCAGTTCAACATTGTCTTCGGCATCGTGATGGCTTACCTCTCCAACTACCTGATCGGGACGGCAGGAATCGCCGAAGATTGGAGATGGATGCTGGGAGTCGAGGGGATTCCGGCGCTGATCTATAGCGTGATGATCTTCAGAATCCCGGAAAGTCCGCGCTGGCTGATTTCCAAATTCAACGACCAGGTGAAAGCCCGGGAGATCCTGACCCGAACCGATCCTGACGGAGTAGATGAGGCAATTCGGTTGGCCATCGAGGAAGAAAAGAGCATGAAGCAGAAGTCCGGATTTGGAGTTTTGTTTAGCCCGAGGTTCTTTTCAAGTACGATGCTGGCGGTGATGTTTGCTTTTTTCAACCAAGTCTCGGGAATCAACGCCATCATCTATTTTGCGCCAAGGATCTTCGAAATGGCAGGTATTTCTTCGGAAAATGCCCTGATTTCTACCATCGGCATCGGCCTGATCAACCTGTTTGCGACCTTCTTTGGCTTGTACCTGATTGACCGGCTAGGTCGCAAAATCCTCATGTACATCGGTTCCTGCGGCTACATCATCTCCCTCGCCTTGATGGCTTACAATTTCCTCGGACCGGGCATTCCCGCCTTCTGGTTGCCGATCTTCGTCTTCGGCTTTATCGCTTCCCATGCGGTCGGCCAGGGTGCCGTCATCTGGGTTTTCATCTCCGAGATGTTTCCCAACGAACTCCGCGCCTACGGGCAATCGCTGGGTTCTTTCACCCACTGGATCCTCGCCGCTGTCATCGCGAATGTTTTCCCGTTCTTTGCCAACAGCTTTGGGCCGGGGTATATCTTCGCATTCTTCTGCGCGATGATGGTCTGGCAGCTTCTCTGGGTGACGTTCAAGATGCCGGAGACCAAAGGAAGATCTCTGGAGGAAATTCAAAAAGACTTACACAAAAGCCATGCGTGATCACGTCGTAATATTTGGGGAAATGCTTTGGGATTGCCTGCCCTCAGGTCCGGTGGCCGGTGGTGCGCCCATGAATGTCGCCCTCAATCTGCACCAGCTTGGGCTGAATTCCAGGTTAATCTCAGCCGTGGGACGGGACGAAGACGGTGAGAAACTTCTAGGATTCCTCGGTGATTTTGGCCTCCCTCTGGATCTGATCCAGACGAAAGAAGATCACGAAACCTCCAAGGTTCTAGTGGATACCTCCGATCCGGAAAACATCAAATACACCATCGTGTCTCCTGTGGCCTGGGACTTTGTCACTTGGAATGAGTCGATGGACAAAGCCGTAGAAGAAGCCGATGCCTTTGTATTTGGCACCCTAGGCGTACGAAATGCGGAAAGCTTGAAGACACTTATCAAGCTGCTCCACCATCCCACCCTGAGGATTTTTGACGCAAACCTCCGTCCTCCCTTTTATGATTTTGAGGTGATCGAGACGCTGCTTGGCTTTGCAGATATCCTGAAGATCAATGAAGACGAACTGGAGATTTTTGCAGACTACTTCCAGACCGAAGCCACGATCGAAGACCTCTGCTTCTACCTCGACCAACATTACCCAATGGAGATCATCTGCGTGACCCGCGGATCCAAGGGGGCATTGATTTATCAGAAAGGAAAGATGTTTGATCATCCCGGCTATGTGGTGCAGGTGCAGGACTCGATCGGAGCAGGAGACGCCTTCTTAAGCGGGTTTATCAAGACCTATTTGGAAGAGAAATCACCGGAAGACATTCTGGATTTCGCATGCAAGATCGGTGCTTTTGTAGCGACTAAGCAAGGAGGAACCCCAAGGTATTCAGAGGCGGATATTGAAGGACTTGGGTGAGTCAGTAAAGTTGGCAATATTCAGTGTGCAGTTGGCAGTCTGTCAACTGAACTCTGCCTACTGATCACTGCAAACTGCCAAAACCGCCTACTGGACCCGTCACTCCAACACCTCCTTCAAAGTCCCCGTCCCGAGTCCGATCATCGACCAGTCAGTGATTTCCAGTTCGACGATGGCCATCATTCCGGGCTTCAGGCCCAGGTAACTTTCGTGGGTCAGATGCGAAAGCAATAGACTGATCGTCGGATTGTGCCCGATCAACATGCAGGAATTAGCTTCTCTGGGCGTATGCTCGAGCAGTCTCATCAAAGAGTCCAAGTTACCTTCATAGATCTCCCGCGTGTATTCGGCGTCTCCGATCTCCACATAGGATTTGATAATCTCGGCAGTCTCTCTCGTGCGCGTGGCAGCCGAGCAATGCAAAAAGTCAACCTTCATCTCACCGGCTTTCAGGATTCCGCCGAGGCGGTTCAGATTCTCTTTTCCCAAGGGGGTCAGCTGCCGCTGAAAGTCCACTCCGTCCGAAAAGCCGGCCTCACCATGCCTTAGAAGAATTAAATATTTCATTACGAAATCGTTTTTGCCAGATATCCAGTGTCGTAAACCTCAAAAACCCATCCAAACCTAAAGGCTTCATTTTTTTATTATTTGGAGGAGAAGACTAGGCCGTCTATTTTTAGCTTTTCAAAATTGGCCAAAGGGCCAGGAATTTCCTCCTTTCATTATGTCAAAAAATCTAGTCATCGTCGAATCCCCAGCCAAGGCAAAGACCATTGAAGGCTACCTGGGCAAGGATTTCAAGGTAGTTTCCAGCTACGGTCACGTGCGGGATCTCCCCAAGGGCGATAAAGCAATAGACATCAAAAATCGATTCCAACCGACCTATGAAGTCACCGCTGATAAAAAAGAGGTGATCAAAAACCTCAAAGCATTCGCAAAGGAAGCCGAAATGGTCTACCTGGCGAGTGACGATGACCGCGAAGGAGAAGCCATTTCCTGGCATTTGAAAGAAGTCCTGAAGCTGGATGAAAAGAATACAAAGCGCATTGTCTTCCGGGAAATCACGAAAAACGCAATTATCAAGGCCATCGAAAACCCGAGAGGGATCGACTACGATCTGGTCAATGCCCAACAGGCAAGACGGATCTTGGATCGTCTGGTAGGTTTCGAGCTTTCTCCGATCCTTTGGAAAAAAATTAAAACCGGTCTATCTGCAGGACGCGTGCAATCTGTGGCTGTTCGGCTGATTGTGGAAAGAGAGCGGGAAATCGAAGCCCACAAGGCCAAGTCCTCCTTCCGGATCACGGCGATCTTCGAAGTAGAAGGAAAAACTTTCCAAGCCGAACTTCCCAAGAAATTTGACACCAAGGAAGAAGCCGAAAGCTTCCTCAAAAGCTGTCTGGAGGCGGATTTTTCCGTAGCCAATCTGGAGAAAAAGCCGACCAAAAAAACCCCGGCAGCGCCATTTACGACTTCTACGCTTCAGCAGGAAGCTTCGCGAAAGCTTTACTTTTCTGTCGCCCAGACCATGTCTGTCGCCCAGAAACTGTACGAAGCAGGTAAGATCACCTACATGCGTACCGACAGCACCAACCTGTCTCAGGACGCTCAGGCTGCCGCAAAAAGCGCCATCGAGAACTCATTTGGTGCACAATACCATAAATCCCGGCAGTTTACCACCAAAAACGAAAGTGCTCAGGAAGCGCACGAAGCCATCCGTCCGACGGACTTTTCGCAGACCCAAGCTTCCGGCGACCGAAACGAACAGCGCCTCTACGAACTGATCTGGAAGCGCGCCATCGCCTCGCAGATGTCAGACGCGGAACTGGAACGGACCGTCATCACGATTGCCATCTCCAATTCCCCACTCAACCTGGTAGCAACCGGAGAAGTCATCAAGTTTGATGGCTTTCTGAAAGTCTATCTGGAAGACACCGATGACGAACCGGAAGAGGACGAGGAAGGCAATAAGTCGCTTCTGCCTCCAATTAAGATTGGTCAAGGTCTGAACCTGCAGGAGATGAAAGGTAGAGAAACCTTCAGCAGACCTGCTCCGAGATACACGGAAGCTTCCCTTGTCAAGAAGCTTGAGGAACTTGGCATCGGCCGTCCCTCCACTTATGCACCGACGATTTCTACCATTCAAAAGCGGGAATATGTGGTCAAGGAAGCCAGAGACGGCACTCCAAGAAACTACGTCGAGATGAAAATTGCCAAGGGGCAGTTCTCCGACGCGACCAAGACAGAAAACACAGGAGCTGAAAAGAACAAGCTCTTCCCTACCAATATCGCCATGGTCGTCAACGACTTCCTGGTGGAGCACTTCCCAAATGTGATCGACTTCCACTTCACCGCTAGGGTGGAAAAGGAATTTGACGACATCGCCGCTGGAGGCCAGGTTTGGCAGGATATGATTGACGGATTCTATGGCAAATTCCACAAGAGCGTGGAAGAGACGGAGCAGGTCTCCCGACAGGATGTCAACTCCAGCCGACTGATCGGGCAGCATCCCACCTCTGGCAAAAACGTCTACGCAAGACTCGGTAGATTTGGGCCTTTGGTGCAGATCGGTGAAACCGAAGACGAAGACAAGCAGTTTGCCAGCCTGAAAAAGGGCCAGTTCATCGAAAATGTAACGATAGAAGATGCACTTGAACTTTTCAAACTGCCACGCGAAGTAGGATTCTTTGAGGACAAAAAGATGACTGCCGCCATCGGCCGGTTTGGACCCTACATTCGTCACGACAGCGCATTCTATTCCCTGGAAAAAAGTCAGGATCCCATGGCGATCACCGAGGAAGAAGCGATCACGCTGATCCAAAACAAGCGGGAAGCAGATGCCAAAAAACACATCAAGACCTTCGACGAAAATCCAGAAATCCAGCTCCTAAACGGACGCTGGGGACCTTACATCAAGTTTGGTAAAAACAACTACAAGATCCCCAAGGGCAAAGAAGCCGAGCAGCTGACCTACAAAGAGACACTCGAAATCATCGAAGCCCAGCCCGATGCCGGCAAGAAAAAAGGGAAATTTCCGGCGAAGAAGAAATGATCTATTGAATGAAAAAACCGACTTGAAGGTCGGTTTTCTTGTTTTATCGGGCCTTTTGGAGTGACTGGAGAAGCGAAGAGTTAACGGTTCTCAGCTATACGCAGGCAGGGATTTTTACCACTGAACTTCCTACGAAGTAATGAACTTTAATTTTACTACTTTCCTGTCCTACGAAGCACGAAACCCCTGCTTGCGTACAGGTGATGTTACCGCCTAGTGCCTCTTTTTTTTCGTCCGTTTGTCGGTCAGTCGTGCGGTTGGACAGACACACTCTTTGTCAAGTTTTGGCTTGTGCTTCGGCTTGTGCGTCTTGGCAATGTGTGTGGCTGTTATGCGATGGATTCATTCTTGTCATCTTTTATTAAGTCTTTTGCAAAGTCAATAAATAGTTTATGTGCTTTTGTAAATGAATATCTGTCGTTGCCTTGTTTTACTGCTATGTTTCTCTTAACCATAGTTCCAATATGTCGCTTTAAACTGTCGTCTGTGTTTAGCTGCTTGTTAGCTTTGATTACGTCTAACCACGATGAATTTTTAAAGTATTCGAGTATATCGTCAATATAAAATTCCGTATAATTAAGTTCTTCTAAGAAATTCTTACCGTCTTTGTCAAGTTCATAGCATAGAATTGAAAAGAAAATAGAAATATCTCTTGATGTGTTTTCGTTTGTCTCGCCTGAAACCAAGTAATAGAAGTTGTGATTACCAATTACTTCAAAGCCAAAAGAAGTCTCAAAAAAATTGATATAAAAGTCTTCATTCTTCTTGATTGTCTCAAACAAAAAATCCTCAACTGTTATGAACTTCCCTTCCATTAAGGAAGTGACTATTTCTTTGTGTTTATCTGGATACATCTTCTTGTTTCTTAATTGTAAGTTTTGGCATAATAAGTTCTGATTCGCCATTGGAAACAGTAATCTTATTTCCTTGTTTGTTTACTGTAACTTCATAATCATCTTCAAAAAGTAAGCTGGTTACCATAAAAAAATTGTCAAAGGAAAAATTCTCACTTTCTTGCTTGATAGAACTTTCACACCATTTAAAAAAATCCTTAACGGGCAAATTTTTGTTCAAAGTCTCTTTATATTTTGATTTATCAAAGAGCCAATCATTTGTTTGTTGTGCATCTTCTACGATAATTAATTCAGCTTCGTTTTTGAACTGTTCAAAGTATTCTTTCGTGTTTTCATAAACAAATCTGTTGTAGATGTTATCACGAGTAGAAACGAATATTCGAGGTGGTTCAATACCTTTATAACAATTCCCATTATTTAGATAGTGATGAAAACCCCTCAAATATTGGCTTTCAGTTTTTATTCGCTCAATTAATGGTAATAATTCATTGGTGAGAATAACGGATTGAGTATTTAGGTCTTTCCCTACTTGACGAAGTAGATGATAAAGTTTCTCAAATTCTCGTCTTATACTTTCATCTCTATAATCAAATCTTTTTACGTTGGAAAATTGAGAGACATTCAGCAATTCGTTGTAGATAGATTGACTATGATTTACATCTAAAATTGTATTGAGTGGAGAAATGTAATTTTCTATAAGATATCGCGCCTTATGAATTTTTTCTTGATAGTCAATTTTCTTATTGTTCGCTTTTAGTTCTTTTGATTCAGTCAACAAACTTTTGGTATTATTTACAACAGCATTTGTGAACTTCTTAATTTGGTTTGATAAGGCTTCGATTCTTTCCAACAAAATGTTCTTATCATCATTTATACCTTCTTTGATTTTTAGAAATAAAGTCCTGATTGATTGCCCGAAATGTTCTATTTCTTCAGGTAAGAGAGGTTTGAATTGTTGATGAATAAACTCAAAAAGAATCAAATAAGGCTCGTTAAATGCAAAGTCATCATTCTGCTCAACCAATATTTGATATTCGGTTAGTTGTGTCTGTATATTCTTGTCATAGTTTTCTAAACAAATATTTAGAGCTTCTCTGGTAATAATATCATTCTTAACCTGTATGTCAAAAAGGTCTCGTAGCAAATCGTAATGATTTGCCATAAACTGCAATATTGATTTTGGTTCTGACTTAATCATATTTCCAATATTGTTGCTCTAAAAATCGGTTATTTCTTATTATCGTTTCTCTAATTCTAATTACGCTAATGTCTCTACTTTGCTTAATTCTATTAGTCATTTCGGCTTTGTTGCCTTTTAGACTTTGAGAATACTTATTAAAGAGTTCGTCATAATCTTCGGGTATGTGTAATTGGGCAAAGTCAAAAACTTCTTTGATTCTTAGAAATTCTTCAAGACCGTTAAAATCATAATCAACAAAAACAAGTAAGTGTTTTGTAGAAAGGCAGTTTAGTGATTCTTTGCCAATTCGACCATATTTATGAAGGAATACATAATTTTTGCCTAGAAGATTTTCGGCAACTAAAAATGTGTCTAAGTTCTCAACAATACAAATGTGATTGGCTTCAATCTTTTCAGCGTTACAAGCGAATATTTGAAATTTACTTGTGTAATTCTCTAAATTCAATTCATTGCCATTTATCCTAATTGTTTCAAAGCCCCTCAGCATAAAGATTGGTGTAGAAACTGTTTTTTGAACTTTAGAGTTTCTAAATTTCCTAACATTATCTGATTTGTCCTTGATTTCAATATCTTCGGGAAAATAGGTTTTAAAGAAATTATCAAATTCGGTTGGCTTGTTTATTTCATATCTGAAACCTCTTCCTGACCTAGTTTTTTCAATAATTAATGAAGAAACCAAGCCTTTAAAAGTTGGCGAACTCAAAACAGTTTTAGGGATTGACTTTTCTGTAAGAAAAGAATCCTCTTTTAATTTCTTGTATGTTCTGAAATCTGTTTGATTCACACTGTTTTCTTTTTACGGTATATTACATTTCCGTTAGTTTCACTTAAAACAATTTTTCCCTTACTTCTTCTCACTAAGTAGTATTTGTCAAATCCGTCATATGGGTGCAATGGTGCAGCTGATATAGGAACAAAATTATTTTCCTTACAGAAATTCAAAATTTCAATTCTGTTGGCTTCGTCAATTGTCCCGATTTCATCAACGAAAATTACAATTTTGTTTTCTTCGTCATTGATTACAATTTGGTGAATTATAGACATAATAATTACCATTCTAATCATTTTATCCGTTCCGTCAGATTCAATTTGATTTCTCAAATCAACAACTTTGTGTTGTCCTTTTTTGTCAAGATGTAATTTTATGTCAAAAAGGTTATTAAAATCAATTACGGATTGATTATCCAAATATCTGTTCAGAATATTAAGGTTTTCCGATTGGTCGTCAAAGATTAGTTCAGAAGTTAAATCTCTAATATCCATTATCTTCTTCAAATCTTTTATTAGATTTTCGTTCGGAATGATTTCAATACTCAAAGAATCTATGTCAGAGATTTTAATTTTTCGGATTTTAGAATTGAATTGATTATTGATGAACGCTTCAAACTCTTGAAATTTTGAATGAAGTGTTTTGCACGGAATTGAAAATTGCATTGAAATGTTTTTCAATAATGCGTCAATACTTTTCTGCTTATCTTCAAGCGTTGCGAGTTCAGAATCAAGATATTTGATAAACTCATCTTCCGAAGCAAAAACGGTTTCCGTTTTTGTTTTCAGATTTTCAAATAATCTTTCTTTGTTGTTTTTGATACCTTCTCGTTCGGAAGAGTTTCTTTCAAAATTTTTGAAAAGGTTGTCAACAGTTTCGTTCGTTTGATATTCAATTGGAATTATTCCCGATTGCTCAACTTTTACTTTCCAACCTTGAATTTCCTTAATACGATTTTCTGCTTTGTTGATGTCTCCCAAAAGAATATTTATAGCTTCATTAATTCTCGCAATAAGTTCCGTTGTTTGTTTTAATTCCTTTCCTATGTTCTCTTGATTTTGAAATAGAGTTTTTAGTTCTTCTTCTAACTCTGCAAGATTCTTTTCAAGTTCGGGTAACAAATTAAGTTCTTCAATTTTCTTTTCTGTTTCTTTAATTTTTGCTCGAACAGAAGAAAGTTCAGAACGATATTTTTCTAAATCTTTCGCTATCGGTAAAAGTTTTTCGTTACTTGTTTTTTCTTTGATTACATTTTCTCGTTGAAGTTTTAAGTCATCAATAGACGGAATTGGTTTTCCTTTAAAGTCTTTCGGAATTGTAATTGCTCCGTCAAAGATTTTCATTATATCAGATAGATTTTCAATTCCCGATTGAATATTTTCTTTCGGAAGTGCAGTAATGGAATCGGAAAGAATTGCGTTTAGCAATTCTTTGTCTTTCCCATTTTTGCTTATCTGATGAATGAGCAAGTTTGAGTAAGTTTCAATTTGTCCGTCAAGTTTTGAAATTTCTTGATTGAGTTTAGAAATTTTGTTTTCTAAATCTCGACTGTTTAGGTTTTGATTTTCAATTTGAGTTAATCGGCTTTCGATGTCTTTTCTTTGTGTGTCTAAATTACTGAATGACTGTTTTAAAAAGTCAATTCCCTCATACGATTTTATATTTCGGATTTTTTCGGCAAGGGATTCTTTTGCTGAACCTTTTTGAGAAATGGTTGCTTCTAATTTTCCAATAGTTTGATTTAAATTGTTTTGTTTCGGGGTTAAGTCTTCGCTTAATTGTGTTCTATTTTTATCTCGTTCATTCTTTTTCTCGAAAAGTCTTGTGTTAATATCAATATTCACAGATGAATAAAGTACTTCAAACGCATATACAATTTCAGATAAAATCTGATTTTTCGCTTTGTACTGATTGACTAATTCCTTGAAGTCGGAAAAACTTTTTTGAATACTTCTAATTACCTTGATTTCTTTGTTATGTTTCAAAAGTGTTTGAATGTCCTTTTGGTTTTTCTTGGAAAATTCAACTTGTTCATCTTCTTTATTGTCGGCAATAATCAATGATTCTTTCAGTGTTTTGTTGTCAATAAGTTTTGAGTTTATTAGGTAGCGGTAAATTTTAGAAAAGTTGTTGCTGATTTCTCTTTGGTCTTGTGATGCTCCTTCGTTTAACCACACAACACCGTTATTTTTCTTTCCTTTTTGATATACAAAATTGAAAAGGTCTCGTCTGTTAGAATATTTACTGTATTCTACTCCTGATGAAGAAAATTCAGCAAGTAATGAATCAAATTTCTTAAGTTTTTGTCCTTCTGGTGTTTGTTCAAAATACTGCTCCTCTTTATAATCGCAGTCAATTTTGTAATAATCTAAACTTCCCTCTGCATTCTTCTTTACTAAGATGCAGTAATACCGCTTTTTGAAAATCTCAAAAATAATGTAACTCGAATTGATAGAAGGGAAGTAATGATTAATTGTCGATTTGTCTCCTGTCCGATTACCACTAAATGTCATTTGTTTTCCGTCAATGATATACAGAAAGTTTAAGGCATAAATTAGAGTGCTTTTCCCAATGTTATTAGGTCCAACTATTTGTAATGAATCGCAATCGCCTAACTCGATGTCAGCTTTTGAATATATGTCTGAATGAAGTATAACGAGTCTTTTTAACATTGTCTAAATTCTGAATCATTAGTATTTGGGTCTTGCGGGCAGGAAAATTCAGGCTCTTTTGATTGCGAAGCGGTCGCCCGTGTGTTGGGGCAAGCAAATGTGCCTGAATGTGCGGTTGGCATTTTATTTCTGTCGTTCAATTTGTTCACTGTCGTTGCCTTTTTAGCATTGGCGGTAACGTGGTATATACGCATTGCGCCTATTTCTCATTAGCCGCCGCCGGTGGTTTAGGAACCTCAATCTTTACATTCGAAGCCCCACTAGTCCTTTCCAGATTATTCCCCAAAATACAGTTTCTTCGTTTACCTACATTCTTCACAAAGGAAATTTTTTCGAAACCTGAAAAATTCTGACACGAGCTCTTAAACCTACAAAAAAGCCCAACCTTCCGGCTGGGCTTTTCTACTAGGAATGGATCTTCCATTTACTCACAGGTTGGACAGCAGATAAATGGCACCTTGGTGAGCGGCGATGTCCTGAGGATGCGATAGTGGCCCAGGCTCCTACTTAGCGGACGTGTGACCGAGTTTTCGTTTACCTCCGGTTTCCGGCCTCTGCCAGCGGCTTCTGCCATCTTCTCCATCTCCGGCGTAGCATTGTCGCGGATTAGCCCCATCAGGTCGATATGGTCAAAGATGTTGGTGATGTTGCCAAAGACCTCGACGATCAGCACGCTCAGCGGACTGTCTTCGGGCAAGCCAAAGATATTCAACCGACCCGCGATCTCCTCCGAAGTAAAGATGGCCGTGCCGGAAGGTTGGAGGTCTTTGATCTGGGCGATTTGGTGTCCAAGAGCCATCTTTTGAAGGTTGAGATTCAATGAAGCCTGGATCGCCGTCGGCACCTTGTTGGGCAGATAGCTGACACTTACCAACTCCCTAAACTTATCCTCCTCCCCTTTCTTGGCATCGATCTTCACGCCGGTCACCATTTCCTTTTCCCCCAAGAGGATATTTCGGAAATCCAGCCCATCCGCCTGATAGACCTGCGCATAGAGCACCGCCCACAGGCTCGTCCTCGGCGGCTTGGAGGTGACATTTTTCCCGTTGAACACAGCCTTGGCAAATGGTGCCGAGACGTACATCTTCTCTGAGCTCCGATTGAGCGTGCTGAATAGATTTGGGGCAGGATGCTGAACTCCGGTCACGCGAATCGGGCGACCATAGCGGCCCTGGGCGGTAGACCAGAGGTTGCCTTTCGGCACGGGTTCATTGCTTGCAAACAGGGGTGTCGGGTCAAAATTGACCCAGTCAACCGCCTTGTCCACGGCTTCCCTGTCCAAAAAGTGTCCATGTCCTACCCGGAATTCATAGGTAAAAAAACCAAACAGCTCAGGACTCTCGGCATGCAATCCGGGAGACAATGGCAGGATAAAGTGTCGGTCCGAATCCGTAGACGGAATCATCTGCTGCATCGCATTCATCCCGGCTAAGTCGTTGCTTTGGCCTGGCGTAATGATCCGTATCACCTCCGGATCGAGGTTGATCGGACTCTCCTCCGGCGCGATGAACTGCTCCTGTGCGTTGTTTGACAGCAATTGATCCGGCGCATTGGCCAGGACCCGACAATAATACATGTCATCCGCATTGAGCAGTGGTTGCTCAAATTCCACCCAAAGGTGCCTTCTCCTCGCCTCGGTAGAGCTGTAGTCATCTGCCCGCTGGTACGGGGAGAAGGCGTATCCGACACTCTTGACTTTTGGCACCTGAGCAGGAGGCAAAACGGTCGGCAAGGCAAGCCACTTGGTTTTCGTCTGAGGTACGGTTGGGTGGTTAGGCTTAAATTTGGGCACGATCTTGTATTCAGCCCAGATCTCATCCGGATACCTTGGCTGCGGGATATCTCCGAAAGTCAGGTCGTTTTTTGGCTCCAGCGCATCCAGAAAAACCAGTCGGGTATAACCGCGATTGACCTGCCCATAGCGGTCGTCCTGGATTGCCTCAAAGGAAACGGTATGCTTGAGTTCGATCTCACCGACCGAGATGTTTTTCCGCAGTTCGCTGTTGCTGTCATTTCTGAACTTATGGGATCGAATGACCTCAAAGGCGTCATTTTCCAATACATCCCAAGCCCAATCCCGTGAAATCTGGTAGCTCAATGCCCCGATCCAGTGGTTTTGCAACTCCGAGTTTGCGGCAAATGTGATGCTACTGCTGTCTGGTGCCAGAGAATGCCGAATCCGGTTGCTACAGCCAAAGGCAATTCGCTGTCCTTTCGGAGCCAATATGGTCATCCCCTTGGATTCACAACCAATCGCGTCTGCGAGTCGCTTCACTGCGTCAGACTCATTGATCTCGGCAATCCGCTGGATAACGGCCGAAAACGCATTCTTCTTCAGCGTAGGCACTTCATCCGACTTGAGATAGATCCCTTGGATCTCGGGAACATTGCCAAAAGGTACCAGCAGCGGAACCGCTTCCTCAAACGGTGGCCGGTAAAAAGTAAGCAAAGTCGTCTTCCCAAATCGGGAATCAAGCTCCGGATCATCATCTATGACGCCAAAATATTCATCTTCATCCCCGTCTACTTCTGCCACAGCCTGCAAGGTCAGCCGCACATTCCTTCCCGTAGGCAGGATCAGTTCCTCCATTGCATCCAGATCAGAGCTCTTCAGATCCTCCCTGAAGAATGGATTGGCTTCATTGGTAAGGTTCAATACCGGGACATCTATGAAGTTGACCGGGATGTCCAACATCTCGGAGAAGTCGGCCGGAAAGTACCTATATGTTCGGTAAAGCGTGATGTAGCCGTCTTTACCATTTTGACTGTACGCATTGTCCATCCGAAGCGACTTCACCTCCACGCGGACAAAAACCTTGGTCACATCAGGATCCGGAAGTCCGGGCTTGATGTTTTTGTCCGCGAAAGTCTGAGCTTTGAGCAAGTCTATCGCGTTGGGATATTTTTTGGTAAAGATCACCGCTGGATACTCCAAGATGGGTCGATTGACCTTCAGGACGGTATTGGCGGTATAGTCGGTTTCGGTTTCGTCCACGGCGTTGAAGATCATGGACTGCTGCCGCACGAGATGAAGGGGCTTTTGAATCACCAGCACGCCAGGGTTGATATATCTCCTAAACGAAACCGAGTAGTCTGGCTTTGGGGCGTCATAGATCCGCTCGTCCTCCACACTGGGCCCTCCTCCACTGATATCTGCGAGTCGGACTCTGAATTCAAACGTGCCGCCGTAGCGCAAGTCCGTGGTCAGAGGAACCGGTTGGATGACAGCATTGGGCGTGACGCCTGATTTGTTGGGGTTTTCCTTGGCAAATTCCGAGTACGGCTGGTCTGTCTTAAAGATAGAAATCGCGTCTTTGTCCTCGGTCACCATACTTTGCCCTAACCAAGAAGCATAGTACATCGGCATCCAAAACAGCTCATCCAGCGGCCCATTGACCTTGTTTGGGTAAACCTGATAAGGCAATTCGGTTCTATTGCTTTCCAGTTTAGCGACCATCGGATTGCTTTTGGACAACTCCACGGCATTGAGACTTTCCCATTTGTTGCCCGGTTCGCGGACGTCAATATGATAGCCCATCACGCTGAGCGCGGCATCGATCCGCTTGCCGGAGCCCTGCGGATAATCCGTCAACTGCCGGATGTACCAGATCAGAATCTGCTCATCATCCCAACCGAGGCGGATACCCGTTTCGGATTGCGGGGCAAATCCATCCGCTTTCTCGGCCAGCATATTGCCGCTGATCGGCTGATTGGCATGGACGATCTTGGCAAATCCGTCATCGTAGGTCCTTGCCTCCAAAAACAACTCATCCCAAGGAGCTTCAGGAATCACTGCCTGGGGATCTGCTGGCTTTTTATAGATGACCGGAAAAGTAACCGCAGAAAATACCGGCCGCTCCGTCCCCAGCTTCAAGGCCGGAATCCTTGCCGCATACCTCTTAATCAATGGCCCGTTGGTCGCTGAATTCGGTGAATCCAGCGTCTTGGTCTGCGCGGTGGCATAGGGATCGTTTTTTACATTGACATAGATGTAGCCGCCTTTTTTAAACCAGCTCTCGTCGACCTTGACCGAAACCGAGTAGATCATCCCACAGGCTTTGGCAAGCAACGGTTGACGGAGGATATGGGCAAACACCTTTCCCCAACTCAGTTTTGACCTCGGCACGATCGGTCCGGGAGGCGTTTTATCCCGAATAGCGCATTCGTAGCTGTCATCTGTGACAGCATTGGTATGGCGGGGCTGTGTGAAGTTAAAGCTCTTCCGATAGGTCGCAGGCAGATACTTTTTGATCGTTTTGCTTTCCGGCTTCGGAGCTTGCAGAATCTCTGCGTCATCCCCTATCGTCATGTTGAAGCTGGCGGCCACTTCCTTGATCAGTTGCGCTTTGTCTATTGCTTTAGCCACGGTGACAGGCACATCAATCGGGGTAAAAGCCGCATTTCCCGGCGCGTGGATGGGGAATTCATTGGTTCCCTTGACGATCGCCAAGGTAAACTCCGGATGAAAATCCGAAAACCCCGGAACTGAGGTCGCCGGACCGGGAACAGTCAGCGGCCAAGTAGTCTCCGGATTTTTGTTACGGGGAATCAGGACGATGTTGAGGTGGAGGTTTTCTCCGTCAAATCGCTGGGGAAGTGCAATCAGTGTTAAAAGTCTATTCGGTTCCATGTTGTTCTGTGTTTTATGGGTAAAAAATCAAGCGATCTGACGGCTCTCCTGCCAAGTCTCCTCAAAGCTGATATCGATGATAAAGCAGATGCTGATATCTAGGCCAAAAGTCACCGAGGCAGTACATTCCGTCCGTTCTTGGGCAGTTCCAATGTTTTTTCTGGCCACAGATCCGCTTGCTTCGATGTAGATCGTTACACTGACCAGTCCACCGGCAATGCTTGCTTTTCCCTTGAACAGCATATAAGCTGTGATGGAAAAGTCCGGCATGGCAAAGTAGAGTTCGCAGCCGACGATGTAAGTCACCGAGACCGTGCCGACGACCGGCAATCCCACCGCAATGGATATCCCAAACCCGAACTTCATCAGGATACTTGGCCCAATCTTGGTATCACACGCGAGCTTGAGAGAAACCTGTCCCACGGCATAGATGGTCCCCATTCCCACTGAGGCGCAGAGCACTTCGAGTCCACCACGGAACTCGATATAGGCTCCGGCGGTCGGTAGAAGTTGCTTGGGGTCGGTCGTGACTTTGAGGGCTGCATTGAAAAATACGCCCAGCTCTAAGCCTGCTTCCAACTTCAGTGGAGTCGTCGGTGCGTTGTAGAGGTTTTCTTCAGGCGGGAATCGCACGAGCGGTATCTCCTTTTTCGCCTCAAACTTGTATTCCCAGATCTCACCGGCGTTGCTCATGGCGATCTCCAGGCCTTTTTTGACCACATCGGCGTATTTGCCCTGTCCCAGCGAGGCCAGGATCTCCAGCAAATCAATGACGGGTTGGAGCGATTCGTGAAACTCTACGTCTGGGGTGGGATATCCAAGCGATGGGAAATCCGAATCCGGATCTCCTTTGTAGCCCGATTCAGAGCCTTTTTTGGCATCGAAGTTCCCCTTGATCTTCATCAATCCCTCTATCGGTCCTAAGTCCACGACCATCGCCATGTTGTTCATGCGGCTTTTCCAGGTTTTGGTGGCGTCAGTTGCTAGAGACTCAATGTCAAAGTTGAGTTTCGAATCCACATACTTATCGGCCTGCCCCTTCCGCTTTTCGGTGGTGGCGTACTCGATGTAGATCTTGAGACCTTCCATGTCCACCAGATGTGTCTTAAATGGCGGAATATCAAAAGCCAATGCCTTGCCGATGGCATCATTGGATTTGCCAGCCAAGAGCTTAAATCCCTGATCAACAATCGAGGCGCCCTCCTTTTTAACCTGAACTTCCAAAAGCTCATACACGTTGGACAAGCCATCCTTGATATCCGAGCGCTCGGCAAAGGCTTTCGCCGCGTTCAGTCCGCTACCCGTACCCGTCAGCATCGGCATCGCCTTGCCAAATTCGTCAATGGCATTTCCGGCGTTCGGGAAGATCGAATTTCCTGACATCAAACTATAGGCATCCGCATAGAGGGGCGGAATCTTGCTCAATAGCTTAGATTTAGCTTTTTCAAAAGCCGGGGTAAGGATCAATGCCTTCTGGGTCGAAGTGGTCTGCAGGATTCCAAAATTGACGGTGGCTGTCCCCGGCGGCCGTAAGAGTTCGGAAGGGGACGCCATTCTCAACAGGATCTGGGGAACATCCAGCGGAGTTTTGAAGAAATTGGGTGTCCATATTCCTTCACGGATCACCGGCACCGGTATATGATTAGGCAGTTGGGTTACCTCCCCACTGGCAACCTTGTGCTGCACCATGCTCCAGCTTCCGGTCTTTGGCAGGATCACACTTCCTCGAGCTGAGGCTACAAATATTGGATTGAGCGCTCCGGGCTTACCCGCATGGGAGAAGTCAAAGCGGGTGACTCTCATCTGCTGTCCGGATTTGTTCAAATCCATGATGCAGTCGATGTCCCCGCCAATCAGTCCGCCCTGAAGGTTCAACAGTTCCTTGAATCGTGCGGGAGACAAAGGAACTCCAGACGGTGCAAGCTGCACGTATCCCAGGATCTTTTTGGCAGGAGTTCTTCCCTTGGTATGACCCTGGACGAGGTTTTCCAACTCCACATCCGCATCAAACCAGACAGGCCTGCAGAACACCGGGATCGGTTCATTGGCTCCCAACCAAGTTTGCTGATTGCCATCGACATCGATGTACACATCGTTGGTTTTTCTCGTATCCGTCACGCTAAAATCCGCGAGGCTCGGATCCTCCTTGATGTTTTTGATATTGAAAAGCCCACGTAAAGTGCCGGGATGTATGTCGTAAGGAATTTGGTCAGGTTGCGTGACTCCATTAATCTTGAATTTGTATCGGAAATCAAACTGCCCGTCAGTCTCTGGCTGCCAGCCACTGTCCATCCGGTAAACGAACCCGGAACTGGTTCGAAAAAGGGTAATTGTCCGTACGACCCGAATACCCCAAGGATAAACCAAGCTTTTCACTTGAATTACCTCATGGGCAGTCCGACCCATCATAATATCAAAGCGGGACTGGCTGGTTTGGGCGATGGCGGCAGAGGGACTGAGCCAGTTTGAAAAAGTGCTGGCGCCGTAACCCGTGAAGTCAATGTAGCTGACCGGGACACCTTTTGGCTGCGGAGCTGTGACTCCAAACTCCCCATTGAAAATCCGGACCACCGAATCTCCCAAGGTGCTGCCGCCCGTCGGATTCCCAAACAGATCGAGGATATTATTCAACTGAGTAGTCATCCCCTCAAACATCGGAGAATCGTTCAGATGCGGCTCCTGAGGCCAGATAGCTCCTGCATCACCGCCAATTGCACGGATTTGAATCCCACCGATCAACGAATCCTTGAAGGACGGGCTGTTCATCTCCACCTTAGGCGGCTTGCTGTTGTAGGCGGCGCTGTGATCCAGCTTCGCCAATGCCTTCAATCCAAAAGGCAGGGTAAACTGAGCAAAGACGTCGGACTTTTGCTCCTTAAATTTCTTGATCAGAAAATCTGTCAGCGGAATCGGCGCTAGCGTGACTTTATCGGGGCTGGTGTTCATCAGCCTCGTCGGCCCGCCGTCATTGGGATAATAGTTAAATCCGCTGGGAGGATCCATCGGCATCACGGGCTCGAACGTATTGATGGTAGGCTCCCAAGCCACTTGTGGCATCAAGAAGATTCTCGCATATTGCCCCGGGACTTTGACCTCCATACCTTCCACGGTAATGATTTCACCGCTTGCAGGCTCTATCTGGGCCTCATTTTCCCCGACATTTCTGGCAAATCCGGTGGTCTCCCGACCGGGAACCCTGCCTAGGGGATTTTGTCCAAAGCTAACTCCGACCTGATTGGCATTGGAGCTGACATCAAGTAGCGCGAAGTAGTCATTTTCGATCACTGCTACTCTTCCATTGTAATCCTCCTCGTAGTTGGGAACATCCCTATTTACCATAGACATGGTTCTGAGCACACCGACTGGCCCTTCCGGTAAGATGCTGTCCGCTATTTTGTTTGAAAAAGTCGAGGTGTCAATCTTTGCTTCCTTGTATTCCGCAGACTCCTTTATTTGTACGGATTCCTTGATTGCGACAGACTCTTTGATCACCGCAGATTCCTTTACTACAGCAGATTCCTTGAGGCCTTTGGCCCCCTTAAATACCACTGACTCTCTGATCCCCGCCTTTTTGCCAACCAAAGACTCGGTAACTGCAGCTGACTCCTGAATTTTGGCAGTGGATTTTTTCCCTGACTCAGCTGGAGCAGTCGACTGGGCTGCCGGTGGATTTCCAAAATGAAAACTTACAGAAACTTTGTCCTCGTCCTCTGAAAGCGGCGTTTGGATTATTCTGCAAAAAAGCCAGTTGATGATTTGGTCCAGATTTCCTCCTTCTTTTGCAAGCCTTCCCAAAAAGCCAAAATTTGCCAGATACGGATCTGGAAGCGTGGGCAGATAGCTGACGAGGCCAAAAGTCAAAAAGGTTTGACTTTCGACGATCCTAGTCCATTCAGAATTGCACTTGCCGAAAATCACCACACCATTGACAGGTGAAACCGTAAACAGGGCGTTCTCCAGCGCCAAGGCTATATTTTTGAATTTCGGAGCCTTGTCCAGCGGTAGCTTGTGATCCCACAGTATATTGTCGTCGATCAGATAAACGATGTTTCCATTTTCTGTACCTGCGAGGAGCAGTATCGAGTTTTTAGTCCTCACATCGACCGCATGTCCGTTGACCTTTTTGGGTCGGTCCACTTGGACGTCGGCATGGCATTGGGTCATAATGAGCTCAGTACCTTCCGCGAGAGAATTGTAGATAAAGGCTGCTTCCTCCGGATATTTTAGCAGGATACTCGTTCCGTGGGGGTTCAGGCTGTCTTTCCAGTGATCCAGCTTTTGGAAGCTGTCCATCGAACTCCCCTTCAGAGCAGTGATGCCAATCCGTCCCGGATCGACGAGCAGCTGCACCGTGCCGAGTTCCATCGCGTTTCCGTCTTTGCCCGACCACGTGGATTTCAATCCCACTTTCAGATCCTGCACGATACCGCCCGTGCCGTCGACTTCCAATGGGGCGTTCACATCCAGCTGAGCGGCAGGAATTCCCCACCAGCTCTGGCTCAGATCTGCAGACTCTTCCAACACATGAAGAGTACTTACCTGCTTCTGCGGCGCAAACTTCTGCGTATTGCTGATCATCGGGATCAAAACGCGGTTTAGCTGAGTAGAATAGGTCGGATTTTTATTAGCCTGAAAGGTCAGCGAAGAAGATTGTCCATAGACGGTTAGGAAAGCATTTCCTACTGAAGTGACTTTTGGTAGCTGGGGACCACCAAAGCTGAATACAAACGTGGGTGGTGTCACAACCTTGGCAGCAAGTGCATCCCTGCCATACTTCTTTTTGGCTACTTCCACTTCCTTGGCTTCCTGAAGCTGGAGCGTCACATTTGCCGTCGTTGCAGCGCCGAGGATCAGGTTTTCACCCTGGAGAGTCGGTTTTGCAGACAGCTTGACCTCACCGGATTTAACCTGGAGGCCCACATAGCGGTCCGCTGGAGAATTGGCAGCCAAAAGTCCGGCTTTGATCCAGACACTTCCTGCTACCACCTTGTAGGTGTCGGTCACCTCGATGGGAGGAGCACCAGCTTTCTGGATAACTGAGGTCGAGAACTGCGCCTTGAAAAGGATCAGCGGCTCGTTGGTGCCCTGTTTCCGCAGGGCAATCAGCTTGACGACTTTGTACACATCCAGAAAAACATCGACACCATCGATGCGCTTGATCGGCCCGATGGTCTTGTCGACTTTCGCTCCTTGTGCCCAGGTAGGCACGGAGCCCGGGATTTGCGAGGATTTGATTGGAGTTTCCCGGATGAAAACGCGTGTTCCGGGATCGTCTACCACTTTCATCTCTTTCTCTGCCTCGACGATCACCTGCTCCAGCTTGATTCGCTGTGCGCTGGAGATTTTTGATTGGAAGAAAAGATCGGAAGTCTGAAGGTTTAGCTTTTCGGGAAATGCCGTGCCGCCAATTTGAGCGGGCAAGGCCCTAGCCAGCTGAAGCATTCCTTCATCCACCTTCTTCTTTTCCGCAGCAGATTCTGCATTGAGTTGGCCAAAAAACTGGGCCAACAGGGTTTGGATTAAGTCTTTTTCCATGTAATAAAAAATTGAGGGTTGAAACAAAAGCTATTTGTCAACTACAGACTGATTGCTTCCTCCACCTAAAAAATCCTGACTCGAAATCGATTGCCCGTTGAAAAATAGTGAGTCAATCTAAACATAATTTTGGAAAATGAACAAGAAAAAAAAATTGGTAAACAGCTGATTTTCCAACTTTTAAGTTTCGTTGAATGAACAAAAAAGAAGTTGAAGCTGAGGACAAACGGAGCGCGGTAAGTCGATTTTATCTATTCGCTTTAGCTGAATTTTCTGGCTAAAAACAACAAGACAATTGATCTTCAGGAAATGCGCACCATGGATTTATCCAGATTCAAAACAAACCGTCCGACAAAATCTCCTCTTTCCACTTAGATTGATTCCAAATAATCCTATTTTTGCCCCCAGGAGATTCCACATCCATGACAGCTGACACCCTTCCTCTGAATAAATCCGGAAAAATTCTGGAGATAATGCCCTCCCCGCTTAAGATTAATCTGATGGAGCTGGGCTTTCTACCGGGCAAAAAAATCACGCTCCAACATCTGGCTCCATCAGGCGGCCCGATGGCATTCCGGATGGAAGACACTCTCCTGGCTCTTCGCAAATCCGAAGCTGCCCTGATCCGCGTCGAACAGATATAAATTCATGGCCGAAACTACCCTTTTACAAAAAACTGTTACCTCGCGCATCGCTCTGGTAGGTAACCCCAACGTAGGTAAGTCCACGATCTTCAACTACCTGACCGGCCTCAACCAGAAAATCGGGAACTATCCCGGCGTGACGGTGGACAAAAAATCAGGATCTGTTCAGATCAATGGTGAAACTTTTGAAATCTTGGATTTACCGGGCACCTACAGCCTTTTTCCAAATTCCGAAGACGAAATCATCGCCCATCGCGTACTCAATCACACCAAGCTCGAGGAACGTCCCGATCATGTGCTGATGATCATTGATTCGTCCCAGCTCTCCCGCGGTCTTTTCCTCGCTACCCAATTGATCGACCTCGGGGTGAACTTGGCGATCATCCTGAATATGGCCGATCTGGCCGAAAAGAATAAGCTCGAGATCAAGACTTATGAGCTCTTTAAAGCGCTCGGTGTCCCGGTACTCAACACCGATGCGCGCAATCAAAAAGGTCTCGATCAGGTCAAGAACCTCATCAGTCAGCGCAACTTTACCAAAGCTCCCAGCTTCATTGACATCCAGCAGGTAATCCCTGTGGACATGCTCGACGAGGTGCAGAAGAGATTCCAACTGGAAAATTCTTATCAGGCCTACCAGATGATCCGCTTTGGCACCAAAGACAAAGCGATTGCCGCGGAGGACCGAGTTTGGCTGGAAGACCTCACCCGCACTGCGGATTTTGACTTGGAAGAAGCACAGCTCGAAGAGACCAAGATCCGCTACAAAAAAATCACGGAGATCGTGACAGTAGCTTTGACCAAGAAAACGGAACCAAAAGCGAAGTCGAATCTCGACAAGATTTTCCTTCATCCGGTCTTGGGCTACCTGGTCTTTTTCAGCATCTTATTTCTGATATTCCAGACCATCTTCACTTGGGCTTCCTATCCAATGGATCTGATCGACGGACTCTTTGCCGACATCAGTGCCAGGATCTCCACCGCTCTCCCTGACGGTCCGCTCACCCGACTCCTTGCCGAAGGCGTTGTACCGGGTATCGGAGGCGTCGTGATCTTCATTCCGCAGATTGCAATGCTGTTTGGCTTTTTGGCGATCTTGGAAGACACCGGCTACATGTCCAGGGTCGTGTTCCTGATGGACCGCTGGATGAGACCTTTTGGCCTTCATGGCAAAAGCATCGTGCCGTTGGTTTCCGGTATTGCCTGTGCAATCCCTGGTGTGATGGCTGCCCGGAACATTTCCAACTGGAAAGAAAAAATGATCACGATCCTGATCACACCGCTGATGAGTTGCTCGGCGAGACTGCCCGTCTATATCATTCTGATCGGCCTGGTAGTTCCGGATGAGATGGTTTTCGGCTTCATCAATATGCAAGCCCTTGCCTTGCTTGGATTGTATCTCCTCGGCGTGGTTGGTGTGTTTGGAACGGCTTTTCTTTTGAAATTCATCCTAAAAACCGCCGAAAAAAGTTTCCTACTGACCGAACTTCCTCCCTATCGCATCCCACGCTGGAGTGACGTCGGGATCACGATGTTTGAGAAGTCAAAGACTTTCGTAATGGAAGCCGGAAAGGTCATCCTCGCGATCTCCATCGTACTTTGGGTGTTGGCGTCCTACGGTCCGCCGTCACGAATGGACCAAATCCGACTCGAAGGTGAAGCCCGACTTGAAAACGTAACCGACGAAGCTCAAATCGCTGAGATCGAAGCCGAAACGAGCTCGCACTTATTGGAAAACTCCTTCATAGGAATCATGGGAAGAGCGATCGAACCTGCCATCAAGCCGCTGGGCTATGACTGGAAGATCGGCATCGCCTTGATTACTTCATTCGCGGCCCGTGAGGTCTTTGTCTCTACCATGGCTACGATCTACAGCATCGGAGGTGACCTGGAAGATGAGCTGACGATCCGAGAAAAACTCGACCAGCAAATCAATGCAAATACCGGGGAAAAAACCTTCAACGTCGCCAGTTCCTTCTCGCTGATGGTGTTTTATGCGTTTGCCATGCAGTGTATGAGTACGGTCGCGGTGGTGAAGCGAGAAACCAAAGGGTGGAAATGGCCACTCATCCAGACCGCCTATATGACCATTCTGGCCTATGTGGGCGCTTTGATCACTTATCAACTCCTCTCTTGATCATGTGGCAGGAAATTGGTGTCGGATTGCTGGTGCTAGCCGCGCTGGTCTATTTGGGAAGAAAATACTTTCTCAAACCCAAGAAACAGGCTGGCTGCGACAAATGCGCAAAACCATAAACCCGAAATATGCATTAGAAAATCTACTTCGGCTCCAAACAGCTTCAAAATCAGTAGCTACGCTTCACTTTTCAATCTCAACGTAGCGGTGCTACGCTTCGATCTCCAAAGTGACTGATTTTCTTGCTGTTTGAACCCTCGCTACGAATCCTAATGCATAATCCGGGTTAAAAAGCCGGGAATTCGAAGGAATCCCCGGTTTTTTTCTACTTTTCGACAATGAGCAAAATCGCCCAACAAAGTATCCAAACCACCATTTTTTCCTACGTCGGAGTGGTCTTGGGTTACATCAATGTACTTTGGCTCTATCCCTACGCCTTGGACGCCACCGAGTTGGGAACCTTCCGGACGATTCAGGATCTAGGGCTGCTGTTTGTGCCCTTCGCCCAGCTGGGAGTCGGACATGGGATCACACGTTTTTTTCCAAAACTCGAGCAAAACCAATCTGCCTTTCTTTCCTACAGTCTCGCGTTTTCGCTGTTGGGATTCGGCGCAGTCAGTGGGATTTTCTTTGGCTTCCAAGACCAACTCATCGGCCTGTTCGCCACCAATTCGCCGGAAGTGATCAATTTCCTGGGGGTTGTCTTACTGGTTACGCTGTTTGCATTACTAAGCAGCGTCTTGGATGCCTACAGCCGATCTTATGTCAAAGTTGCCATCCCGACGTTTTTCAGAGAAGTATTCCTTAGACTGCTCACATCCATTCTGGTGGGGGTATATCTGCTGGGATGGATCAATTTTGATCAGGTAATGCAAGGGTTGGTCGTGGTTTACGGTTTAGCGCTGTTTGCAGTGTTGATCTACCTGATCTGGCTGGGAAAAATCCAGCTCGATTTCAACTGGAACCACTTTCCACCGGGATTTAGGTCCTCATTTATCCGTTTTAGTTTGGTCACTTTTCTTGCAACGGCCGCCTCCACGTTGATCATGAAGATCGACAGCATCATGGTCAGCTCGATGGTCAGTCTGGAGGCCAACGCCATCTATTCGATTGCCTTTTATATGGCTTTGGTCGTAGAATTACCCAGAAGGGCGATTTCGCAGGTGGCGATGCCAGTCATCGCCGACCATTTTGCCAAGAATCAGATCCATGCAATCAACGGTCTGTATCGGCAGATTTCAAACCGCCAACTCTACATCTGTCTGCTGCTCTTCGCACTGATCTGGTGCAACATCGACAGCATCTACCACTTTGTTCCAAACCGGGAAATCTACCAGGCAGGCAAATGGGTGGTCTTTTACATCGCGCTGGGCAAGATCCTCGATGTCGCCTTTTCTGTCAACGGAGAGATTCTGGTCTTTTCCCGCTACTACAGATTCAACCTTGTCCTGACGATCGGTATGAGCATCCTGATCATCGCAGCCAACTACTGGCTCATCCCGGTCTTTGGCATTGAGGGTGCGGCGATCGGTTCCGCCGGCGTGATGCTGGCCTTCAATTTGGTGAAGTACTTCTATCTGAAAATTCGCCTTCAGCTCAATCCCTTCAGTAAGGAAACCCTAAAGATCCTCTTGGTGGGAGTTCCGGCATTTTCGATGATGTTTTTCAAAAGTGAAGCAATCGCTCCCCTGTTCATGATACCCATCAAATCGGTCTTGATAGTAGGTGTGTTTGTGGGAATGTCCTGGCTCCTTGGAGTGGGAAAAGAAGAATGGAGCTGGATCAAATCAAGGTTAAAAAAGTCCGGGCCTTAGAGTGTTACAAACCTCCGTACTGACAAGATTTGAGCTGCCTTAAATCCGCAAACTTCCACTGTTATCCTGCCTTTTGTGCGAGGCCCCGCTTTCACGGGGTGAGGCCTGTTTTTGGAAAGGGCTTTACTCGTAATCGTAATTAAATTGTGAAGTTTGAACAAGTCGGCGACCCGGACTCCACAAATATACGGGATCGAAACCGTAGAGTTGGGCAAATACGGGTAGAAAAACCAAGTGCGCCGCGGCGAATTTTGCCTGTCGCAGGATCTTAGCAGTTTTCTTCCAAATTTTATTCCTTCCCAAATCTTACCATTTCCGGTCAGGATGAGGATTTTACCCGTCCGCCTATCAAAATCGGAATTTTATTTTGCGAATTTCTCAATAGATTATAGGTCTTCAAATAACTTTGCACCGCAAATCCACGGTTACCATGTACTTGATTAAAAAATTGATTGTTTGCCTCGATCAGACCCCTTTAGATCAGACATTAATAGAGTATGCAGTATTTATCGCCAAAGTCAATCAGGTAAAGAAAATCTACTTTACCAATGTGATCAAGAACCTTTCGATCCCTAAGGAAGTCCTGGAGGAATTCCCCAATCTGATCGAAAACATGATCAACGAGCGGAAGGAAGCCATGGAAAAACTGGTCAATGAATTCTTCCCCGAGATCAAAGGCCTGGCCATCAGCTATGTAGTCAAAGAAGGAAATCTCTCCAAGAAAGTCTTGAAACTGGCCGAGGAAAAGTCCGCGGACATGATCTTGATCGGACGCAAGGTGGACCTCCCAGGTACCGGAGTGGCCTCGCAGCGACTGGCCAGAAGAGCCAGCTGCTCCCTCCTGATCGTACCAGAAGGATCAAAACCAAAGATCAATAAACTGCTCGTCCCCAGCGACTTCTCAGACTACTCCAAAGATGCGCTGGAGGAAGCGATCATGATCGTGGCAAGGCACGGCGGCAAAGCTGAAATCGTCTGTCAAAACGTGTTCACCGTCCCCACAGGATATCACTTCACCGGCAAAAGCTACGAGGAATTTACCGAGATCATGAAGATGCACGCGGAGATCAACTACCGGAAATTTATCCGAAAGATCGACACCAAAGGCATCAAAATCACCCCGATCTACACCAAAGACGACGATGATGATCCCGTGCAGGAGATCGTGTCCAAGGCTTTGGAGATCGAAGCCGACGCCATTATCATCGGAGCTAAAGGCCGGACAGCCGCCACGGCGCTGTTCATCGGAAGTATGGCGGAGCGCCTGATCCAGTTCAACGATAGCCTGCCGCTGCTGGTCACCCGTCCAAAGGGCAAAAACGCCGGGATTTTGGATTACATCTTGGAGATTTGACTTGGTCAAAACCGATCGGCTGCAGGATGTCAGGTGCGCTTTACATCCGACACTGGACACCTGACATCCAGCATTTTTAAACCATCCTCCATTCCCCAAGTCTAATGACCCAAGAATGAACCAAACCGATCAGCAGATACTGGAGCAAATCCGCTCTCCCTTTACCAGGGAAATGGGCTTCAGGCAGTTGATCGAAACCTACCAGCGAAAGGTCTATCATGTCATTCGCCGCATGGTCATCATACACGAGGATGCAGATGACCTCACCCAAAACACATTCATCAAAGCCTATCGCAGTCTGGATAAGTTCGAAGGCAACTCCTCGCTGTTTACCTGGCTGTACCGGATCGCAACCAACGAAGCCCTGAGCTTCTTGGAGAAAAAGAAGAAACGCTTCTTCTTGCCAATCGAGGATCATCAGGAAAAAATGGAGTCCTACCTCGACCAACACGGAAATCTAAATGGCGATGAGATCCAACTACGACTTCAAAAAGCACTTCTAAAACTTCCTGAGAAACAGCGTCTGGTCTTTCATTTGAAGTATCAGGAGGAGCTGACCTACGAGCAGATGTCAGAGATCACTGGCACCAGCGTCGGGGCATTGAAGGCCAGCTATCATCATGCTGTCAAAAAAATAGAACAATATGTATTGTCTGAGTAAACTATATCCTCTCACCCAAGTCTAACTTACGATGAAGCATCTGCCAAAACTCAAAGATTTCCAAACGCCCGAGGGCTACTTTGACCGGCTTCCTGACCAAATCCTGGCAAAAGCCACTCCTCGAAGATCCTATTCTTGGACAAAATATGCTGCCGCGGCGGTTGTTTTGCTTGGCTTGGGCCTGACCTGGCAGCTCGGAGGATTCGATCTAGAAGACCAGCCGATCTCCATGGACGAGGAGGCAAATCTGTATATCGAAAGCCAGGTGTGGACTGCAGAGGATGTGCTGAGCCTGACCGACAATCCCAACGCCCTGCTAGATCAAATTATTGAAGAAGAAATGCCTGCCTACGATGAGATGTGGGTAGAAGATGAATCAAACTGGTTTTAATCGCTATGAAAAAACATCATATCACTTTCCTAATTCTGTTCTTCGCATTGACTTGGGGTGCTTTTGCACAGAGACCCGAGATCGATCGCGAAAAACTGCAGGCGGCAAGAATCGCCTTCATCACTACCCGGATCGATCTGAAGCCAGAACAGGCCGAAAAATTCTGGCCAATCTTCAATGAATTCAACGACTCCCGGGAAAAAACCATGCGCCAGATTTCCCATCTGGGAAAGGACTTGGAGACGATCAGCGAAGAGGAAGCCAAGTCCAGGATTCAAAAAAGGCTCCAACTTCAGGGTGAATTGGTGAAAGAAGAGCAAATCTTTGTCACCGAGGCTGCCAAAGTCCTGACATCCAAACAAATCCTGATGCTCAACAACATCGCCCGGGATTTCAACCGGCAACTGTATCAGCGGGGCCGAGACGGAAAGTAGGACAGTGATCAGTGGTCAGTGAGAGCAGTGTTCGGGCTCAGTTTGCAGTCGCAGATCTAGCTCTAAAATGAAAAATCCTTCGAGGCTTACACACCCCGAAGGATTTTTCATTTGACCGCGTGCTGAAGACCAGGTTACTGCGACCGCAAACTGATCACAATTCTTTTTTCTTCAACAAGTCTCTGATTTCCTCCAGCAGTTTCTCACTGTGGGTTGGCTCAGGCGGTGCCGGAGGTGCGGCTGGAGCTGCCTCTTCCTTCCTGTTCATCCGGTTGATCCCCTTAATTGCCATGAAGATCACAAAGGCGATGATGGTAAAATCCACGATGTTTTGAATAAACATCCCATAGTTTAGCGTGACAGCAGCCACTGCCTCGCCGGCGGCGTTGACGGTTTCTTCCTTCAGAACCAGCTTCAGTTGCTTAAAATCAACTCCACCGATCAAGATGCCTATCGGAGGCATGACCACATCGTTGACAAAAGAGGAAACAATCTTCCCAAAAGCCCCGCCGATAATCACACCCACAGCAAGGTCTATGACATTGCCTTTGACAGCAAACTCTTTAAACTCTTTCAATAATCCCATAAAGTATCCGGTTGGTTGAAGTATAGATCAATATTCTGAAAATAACGCTTTTGTGCAACACTCTCCTCAAATATCATTTACATCCAATCGAAAAACCAAGGTTTGACTGGGAGACTTTGAACCAAGCTCATTGATTTTTCCTTAACCTTGCAACAAAATCACCTCGGATGAAAACCCCTGTTGCACCCCAGATCCCCCAACTTTTAGAGATCCACGATCACGCTCGCACCGACCAGTACTACTGGATGAACGACCGCGAAAACCCCGCAGTCATCGCCTATCTCGAGGAGGAGAATGCTTACACCAAATCGGTGATGCAGACGACTGAAGAATTTCAAAAGAGCCTTTTCGAAGAGATGAAAGGTCGGATCAAGGAAGACGATCAGACCGTTCCCTACTTCAAATCGGGATACTTCTGGTATGTCCGCTACGAAAAAGGCGACGAATATCCGATCTACTGCCGGAAAAAGGACTCCATCGACGGAGTCGAAGAGATCATCCTCAATGTAAACGACCTGGCAAAAGGAAAATCCTTTTACCAAGTCGGAGGCACTTCCACCACCCCGGATCAAAAGATCCTGGCATTTGCCGCAGACGAAGTCGGCCGAAGGATCTACACGATTTGGTTTAAAAATCTCGAAACAGGCGAAATCTATCCCGAGTCGATCCCGGAGATCACGGGGAATTTCGTCTGGGCAGCGGATAACCAGACACTTTTCTACTCCAAGCAAGATCCCGAAACCCTTCGCTCTGATCGCGTCTACAAGCACAAACTCGGCACTGACAGCCAGTTGGATGAGTTGATTTTTGAAGAAAGCGACGACGAGTTTTCCTGCATGGTTCACAAGTCCAAGACCGAGGAATACCTCTTTATCCATTCAGAAAGCACAATTTCTTCGGAAATGAGATTTCTAAAGTCTGATCAGCCTGACGGCGAGTTTCAGGTTTTGCAGGAAAGAATCCCTTTCCTCGAGTACGCTGCTGACCATTTTGGCGACTTCTTCTGGATCAAAACCAATGCAGACGCACAGAACTTCAAACTAGTCAAAGCGCCTGTTTTATCTCCTGCCAAAGAGCACTGGGTCGACGTCATCGCGCATCGTCCGGAAGTGCTACTGGAGGACTTTGACCTTTTCTCCCGCTACCTCGTCACTCAGGAACGTACCAACGGACTCACCCAAATCCAGATCCAACCCTGGGAGGGCCAGCGTTTTTGTCTTGAATTTGATGACGAGACCTACACCGCTTGGATCAGCACCAATCCGGAGTTCGATACCGATTTGCTCCGCTTTGGCTACAACTCTCTGGTGACGCCAAGCTCGGTTTTTGATTTTGATATGATTTCAAGAGAGAAGACTTTGCTCAAGCAGCAGGAAGTCGTCGGAGGGCATGACCCTTCGCTCTACCATTCAGAGCGGATCTGGGCAAAAGCAGCAGATGGGACGCTGGTCCCGATCTCGTTGGTGTACAGGAAGTCTCTTTTCTCCAAAAACGGAAAAAATCCGCTCCTGCTCTATTCTTATGGTTCGTATGGCTATAGCATGGATGCCTATTTCTCCAGCAACCGACTCAGCCTGTTGGACCGGGGTTTTGTCTTTGCGATCGCACATATCCGCGGAGGAGAGGACATGGGAAGGCACTGGTATGAGGAGGGAAAAATGCTCAACAAACGAAACACTTTCACAGACTTCATCGCCTGTGCAGAGCATCTGATCAACAACCAATATACGTCAGCAGCCCATCTGTATGCCATGGGCGGAAGCGCCGGTGGACTGCTGGTGGGCGCCGTGATCAATATGAGACCGGAGCTCTTCAACGGTGCGATCGCCAATGTCCCCTTTGTGGACGTGGTGACGACGATGCTGGACGAAAGCATCCCATTGACTACCGGGGAGTTTCAGGAATGGGGCAATCCAAAGGAAAAAGACTACTACGACTACATGCTGTCCTATTCTCCCTATGATAATATTGAGGCTAAAGCCTACCCAAATCTACTTGTGACTTCCGGACTGCATGATTCGCAAGTCCAATACTGGGAACCGACCAAGTGGGTGGCCAAACTGCGGGAAATGAAAACGGATTCGAACCTTTTGCTTTTGGAAACCAACATGGAAGCGGGGCACGGCGGAGCCTCCGGGAGATTCAATGCGCTGAAAGAGCTGGCACTCGAATATGCCTTTTTGCTGATGTTGGAAGGGAAAATTGACAGCCAGGCCGAGGCCAAAATCCAAAGAGAATAGCTTCACTCATAAAGTCTTGATAATGAGGGTAAAATCAAAATTCAGATTAACTCATTTACATATACATGTTATTAAAAGTAGGCCACGGGATGGGAATGCGAATTTTTCCTAACTTTGACTCGAACCTATTATCACCCATTCATGAAAATTGCCCTGATCGCCCATGATGGTAAAAAAGCCGACATGGTACATTTTTTAAGCGGATTCCGGGACGCCCTGCATCGAACTGACATTGATCTGGTGGCGACTGGCACCACCGGCTCACATATCGAGCGGGCGGGATTTCAAGTTGAGCGTCTGCTATCCGGCCCTTTGGGAGGTGATGCTCAGATCGCAGCGATGGCTGCTGAGAAAAAGTTGGCTGCCGTGATCTTCTTTCGCGACCCACTCGACAAGCATCCCCACGAACCGGATGTTCAGATGCTGATGCGGATCTGTGATGTGCACAATATCCCGCTGGCAACCAACCCTGCATCCGCGGCCCTGATGTTCAAAGCTTTAACACAATCTTAAAAATGGAAGCTAAAACCATAAAAAAAATTGGCGTCCTCACCTCTGGTGGCGACGCTCCGGGAATGAACGCTGCGATCCGTGCAGTCGTCCGAGCCGGTTTCTATTACAATCTTGAAATGTACGGGATCTATCGTGGATACGAAGGCATGATCCAAAACGATATCAAGAAGCTCGACTCCAAAAACATCACCCACGTATTGGAGCGCGGCGGCACGTTTCTCAAATCTGCCAGAAGTGAAGATTTCCGCACGGCGGAAGGCCGTAAAAAAGCCTATAACAACCTCCAAAATCACGGAATCGACGCATTGGTAGTCATCGGTGGCGACGGTTCATTGACCGGTGCCCATCTGTTCTATCAAGAATATGGCATTCCGTCTATCGGTCTTCCCGGCACCATCGACAATGATCTCTCAGGCACGGACTCGACCATCGGTTTCGACACCGCCTGCAATACGGCCATTGAGGCCATTGACAAGATCCGCGATACCGCCACCTCCCACGACCGACTCTTCTTTGTGGAAGTAATGGGCCGCGATGCAGGCTTTATTGCCATCAATGCCGGTATCGGTAGCGCCGCAGCGGCGATCCTGATTCCCGAAAACAAAACTCCCATCGAGAATCTGGTAGACAAGCTCAAGTCCAGGTCCAAGGCCATGAAAACTTCCAACATCGTCATTGTGGCTGAGGGAGGAAAAAGTGGTTCAGCACAAGAGATTGCGGACAAGGTGAAGAAATTTCTTCCCTACTACGACATCAAAGTCACGATTCTCGGTCACTTGCAGCGTGGCGGTGCCCCGACTTCTTTTGACAGACTCCTCGCCTCCAAGCTCGGAGTGGCAGCGGTCGAAGGACTCATGCAGGGCAAATACGATGTAATGGCAGGCATGATCAACAACAAAGTCGTCTTTACCCCTATCGTCAAAGCAATCGTCGACGACAAAGCAGTGGATGAAGAAGATCTGCGTGTTGCCAATATACTCTCGACCTAATTCGAAAGACCAAACGGCCTTTCTTCGGCTGGTTGCTCAAGACCTCACTCTCCCAGGGTTTAAAATCCCAGGGAGAGTTTTTGTATTTTTAGGGCTGGGGTAAAATTCCGAGTCGGAAACTACCGGCGATACGGAGGGCCGAAAGCATACAGGCCTCCTGATCTCCAGGGCACTTTTAGAAGAAAAAAAAATGCAAAAACTCGTCGTGTTAACCGGTGCCGGAGTTTCCGCAGAAAGCGGGATCCGGACGTTCAGAGACAGCAATGGTCTTTGGGAAAACCATGACATCATGGAAGTGGCATCGCCCGAAGGCTGGCGGAAAAATCGGGAACTCGTACAGGATTTCTACAATCAGCGCAGGCGACAGGCCAGAGATTGCCAACCCAACGAAGCGCATTTGGCGTTGGCGAGGCTGGAAGATCACTTCGACGTGCAGATAATCACCCAAAATGTCGATGACCTTCACGAGCGGGCTGGATCAAGTCACGTGCTCCACCTTCATGGCGAGCTCACGAAGGCTCAGAGTTCGGTCGACCCGGGCTTGGTCTATGAGCTGGATCATTGGGAGATTAAGGTCGGCGACAAATGTGAAAAAGGCAGTCAACTCCGCCCTTTCATTGTTTGGTTTGGCGAGGCTGTACCGATGATGGTGCCCGCGATGAGGATCGCACAGCAGGCTGACATTTTCCTCGTTTTAGGCACTTCGTTGCAGGTTTATCCGGCAGCCAGTCTGATCGATTATGTCCCTCGGGCTGCAAAAAAATTCCTGATCGACCCTCAAATCCCGGACTTTCAACTGGGGACTGATGTCTATTGCATCCAGGAAAAGGCCAGCACTGGCATGAAAGTATTGGAGAAGATCCTTCTCTCCTCCCCAACTGAATAGTCTGCCGTTCTAGCAGCCATCCTTCGACCTCTATTTCCCCCCAGCTTTTGGATTTTTTACTTTACCTTAAGAAACCGAACGAGTCATCGAGTTGATTTTCCAACCGTGACCTTCGCCTCCGAAACACTCAACAGCGACAAAAGTTCTCCGCAGATGCCGCGCCAAGTACGATGAAGCAAGCCATAGCAGAAATAGGTCAATTTCTCACCAGACGCATTTTTCCCAAAAAAATGCTCCATCGTCTATGAACCGAAAGATCAACTATTCTATTCTGGCCGTCGTTTTTTGGCTTGCGCTCTTTTTGGCTTGGGAATGGTGGCAAAGCTTTCCGCGGGTTCGTCTTACTCCTATTTCTTTTCCTGAATCTAAAGAGGCAAAGATCGACTCCCTGCTGATCCAAAGTCTTACGCAATATTTGATCCCCGGCGTGGCTTTAGGACTCATTGAGGACAACAAAGTGACCTATCTCAAAGCCTTTGGCTACGGAAATCTCGAGACCAAGGACACGCTGACACTTCAGAGTGAGCTTCCTGTAGCGTCCATTTCCAAAATTTTCACCGCGCTGAGTCTGGCAAATTTCGCCTTGGAAAAAGGGCTCTCTCTGGACACTGCTTTCAATTTGCTCTTGCCCAAAAACAGGAAACTCGCTCCCGAATTTGATGACATTTCCCTCCGAGACCTGCTAGAGCACACCTCCGGACTCTCTGACCGCGGAAAACTGAAAAATATCCTCGTCGGAGAGGAAAAGAGACAACTCCGCAACCTTCCTGAGATGTTGAAATCGCCGCACGAGAACAAAGAAACTCAGTACGCCGACATCAATTTTGATCTCATCGGATACGTCTTGGAGAATTGCGCGAAGGTTCCCTTTGACAGCATGATCCACCAAAATACGCTGATCCCTGGCGGAATGGAACGGAGTTATTTTTTATCCAGAGAGCCAAGCGACTCCTTCCCGACCGTCGGATACAAGAATACTTTCCTGTGGAAGCGACTCCAGTCTACGAAGCTGAAAACTGAGCGCTACCCCTCTCCCTCCTCTGGATTGATCGTGACAGCGGAAGACCTGTCCAAGGCGCTACTTCACCTATGTCGGAGCGACATGGGCAATTTTGCAGAAGAACTCCGGTGGCTTGAGGGTGAGTCTGAGACTCCGGCGGGCTTTCAGAAGATCACCCTCAATGACCAGCAATTCGTCGGTCATTTCGGTGAGCAAGGTGGATTTAGCGCTATCCTGTTTTATTCTTCCGAGCTGGAAGTCGGCTTTTTCCTGCTCACCAACGCCAAAGACAACTATGATTTCCGCCAGAAGATCCCGTCTGAAATCCTCAAGATAATCGCCCAGTAATCCCGCCATGAAATTCTCCTTTCCCCATCCCCTGGTCATTTTATTGAGTATCGTCCTATTAGCGGCTCTCTCGACGTTCGTCATTCCGTCCGGAACGTTCGACCGGATATTGGATGAGAACTCCGGCAGGGAGATCGTCGTGCCCGGCAGCTTTCATCCCACCGAAGACAAAAACGTCAATCTCTACGACACCCTTCTCGCAATACCCGAGGGAATCATCGCCGGAGTCGACATTATCGTCTTGATCCTGCTGATCGGTGGAGCTTTCTATGTAGTGGAAAAAACCGGCGCGCTCACGCTGGGGATTGAAGCGCTGGTGTATCGCTTCCGAAACAGCCAGTCCGTTTTGTTGGTGATCTTCAGTGGCTTTTTCTTTTTGGGGGGAGTCACTTTTGGTATGCAGGAGGAAGTCATCGCGATGGTTCCTATTCTGATCTTGTTGTCCAAAAAGGTCGACTTTGACATTCGGGCTATGATTTCCCTTTCCCTGGGCTCTGCATTAGTTGGCGGATCCTTTTCTCCGATCAATCCTTTTGGTGGCTTGCTCGCTCAGAAAATCGCCGAAGTAGATTTTGAGCAGGGGTTCGCTTACCGGATCGTATTTGCCGTCGTTGCATTTGTGATATGGACCGGATTTCACCTCCGGTGGGGCAGATCCAAAGCTCTCAATGCTGAAAAAGCGGAACTCAGACCGGTCAAAATCTCTGGATCAAACGGGTTGATCTTGGCTCTGGTCGCAGCAGGTATGGTCATCATGCCCTGGGGAATCCTTCAAAAAGACTGGGGATACAACGAGATGTCTGCCTTGTTTTTTGTCATCGGCATCTCCTGTGGTCTGATCGGGAAACTGGGACTAAACGGGACAGCTCGGGCTTATTCACAGGGGTTTTCGGAGTTGATTTTTGCGGGAATTATCGTCGGACTTGCGCGCAGTGTTTATTTGATTTTGGAGAAAGCCCAAGTCATCGACACGCTGATTCAGGGGATGTTTTCTCCATTGGAAACGCTCCCAACGGCCTTCGCGACTGTCGGGATTTTCTTCAGCCAAGCCCTTATTCACGGTATCGTCCCGAGCACTTCCGGGCAGGCCGTACTGACGATCCCCCTTGCCGCTCCGTTGACTGATTTGCTGGGCGTCTCACGCCAAGTCGCTGTTTTGACCTATCAGTATGCTGGCTGCCTGATGGACTTGATCATCCCAAACAACGGCGCACTGATGGCTGTCATCGCCGCCGCCGGGGTGGCTTACAACCAGTGGATCAACTATGTATGGAAAAGCTTCTTACTCGTCTTGGGAATTGGTTTGATCTCATCGATTCTTGCCTTATTTTGGTTTGCTTAACCCATTCCTATAACCTATGCATATCAACGAACACAACCCGCTGCTTCCCTACCAACCTGCCGCTGATCGCTACGATCAAATGAAGTACCGCTATTGTGGCAACAGTGGATTGATGCTGCCCGAGATCAGCCTTGGTCTCTGGCACAACTTCGGACACAATGCGGATTTGACTTTGGGCAGAAAAATCCTGCGAAGAGCTTTTGATCTGGGTATTTGCCACTTCGACCTTGCCAATAATTACGGACCGCCCTTTGGCTCCGCTGAAGAGAACTTCGGCAGAATCTTGCAAAAAGACTTTCTGCCCCATCGCGACGAACTGTTGATTTCGTCCAAAGCCGGATGGGATATGTGGCCGGGTCCCTATGGGAATTACGGTTCTAGAAAATATCTGGTCGCAAGCTGTGACCAAAGTCTGAAGCGTATGGGACTGGACTATGTGGATGTTTTCTACCACCACAGGCCTGACCCAAATACCCCTCTGGAAGAAACGATGGCCGCACTGGATCACTTGGTTCGGCAGGGAAAAGCACTCTATGTCGGCATATCCCAATACAGCGCCGAAGACACCGCAAAAGCGTATGACATCCTCAAATCGCTGGGTACGCCGCTGCTGATCCATCAGCCGCGCTACAGCATGCTGGATCGCTGGGTAGAAAATGGCCTGATGGACGTCCTGGGCGAAAAGCGCGTCGGAAGCATCGCCTTCTCGCCACTGGAGCAGGGAATGCTCACCGACAAATACCTCAAAGGAATCCCCTCAGACTCCAGAGCTGCGAAAGACGGACGCTATTTGAATGCGGATAAGCTGGAAGCAGGAAAGCTGGAAATGATCAGCAAACTCAATGATATCGCGCTCGAAAGAGGTCAGACGCTGGCTCAGATGGCCATCGCCTGGCTGCTGAAGGACCCAAGAATCACTTCCGTACTGGTCGGTGTATCGAAGCCTGAGCAACTGGATGACAACGTTGCAGCGATTCAGAATACCGAATTCAGTATCGAAGAAGTCTCACGAATCAAGTCGATCTTAGGCGCCTAAGTCACAGAACATCCAACACCGAAGGCGTTGATATTGAAGGGTGTATTCGATATCAACGCTTTTTTCATTGCAAAAAAAAGAGGCCTCTTTCGAGTGCCTCTCCGATCAATAGTCAAACCGGACTACTATCTAACTACATTTTCCAGGGTTGCGAGATAAACCCACTTTTGATCTCTTGAGTTCAAGCCTTCATTGACTGCTTCTCGTTGCGCCGCAGTTTGGGATAGATCCTCATAAGCCTGCGCATTGAAAAACTGCACATAGTCCTTATACATATTCATGGTCAAATGGGTCGATTTGGCTTCGGAGCCCTGGGGAAGTGCTGTACGAAGAAAGCTCCAGTGGCCCATCAAACCTTGCTCTATCCTCTTTTGATGGATCGGACGAAACACGTCAGACTCTGCCTGCTCATACTCATCGAACTTGCCTTCGCCTGCTTTCATCAGATCAAACGACGCCAAAGCTCCAGGCTTGAATTGAAAATTGTCCTCAGTCGACACAACCTCACGCATATAGAGCCGCATCGGCATATCCCGCATCGCCAGCGACTGCTCAAATAAGGTGAGTACCTGTCCTGCACTCAGATGGGGATAGGCAATCTTGGTGTATTCCATCAGGGACTCCTCGTCGAGGCCGTTCATCATCTTGACAGGATCGTCATAGGTCGTCACCATGATGTATTGAAAATCGGCTTCGTCACCGCCATTCTGAAGTGACCAAAAATCCCAGCCCTTTATCCGCTTGTCAGTCAGCGCCTGTCGATAGACCTTTTCCATGAGATCTTTGAACTCGATGTAGTCAAAAAGCTGGTCTTTCTCCACCTTGATGAATTCGAATACCATATACTGTGTTTGCTGGGCGTTGAGAACTCCCGTCCATAGCAACCCACAAAGCAAGAGCATTGATAGCTTTTTCATTTTTTTGGGGGTTTAGGGTTTATTGTGCTTCCAATAATTTAATTAATTATTCTGCAAAAAATCAATTTTCAGAATAAAAACATTTTTCAAGCACATTTCCCGACATAAACTTCCTTTAAATAAAGTATCGGCAAAAATGAAATATTTCTAACACACTTGGCAAAACCTTAGTATTTTAACAATCAAAACGGATATCCAATGAAATCGAGCAGGACGAAAAAAGTCACTCACCGGGACGATTGTCAACCATGCGAGATTCCATATAGCCTCTGAAAAAAAATTATAATCATATGAAAGGTCTATCAAGAAGAGATTGGATAAAAACTACTTCGCTGGGAGGCGGGTTGGCACTGCTTGGAGGCGCAGCAATCGTCCCCTCTCTCAGTGCAGAGGAAATCAGAAAGTACAACCCCCGCCCGCTGGCCGGACCGATACGTCTGGGCTCTAACGAAAACCCCTACGGTCCTTCTGAATCGATGCGCAAGGCGATGACGACTGCATTTGACGAAGGTTGTCGATATCCCTGGAGCCAAAACGCCCCTTTGGTCAAGATGATTGCGGAAAAAGAAGGTGTACCAATAGACCACGTAGTCCTGACTGCGGGCTCGACGGAAGGACTCAAGGTCGCCGGGCTCACCTTTGGAAAGAGTGGTGATATCATCACCTGTGCCCCGACCTTCCTATCAATGATGGATTATGCCGAACTCTGGGGAACGGAAATCAACTGGGTTCCGCTCAACAAGGACCTGGATTTTGACCTGGACGAGATAGAAAAGCGGGTCAATTTTGAAACTGGGCTAGTGTTCCTCTGTAATCCCAACAACCCCACGGGTAAGCTTCTGCCTGCTGATCGCGTGGTGGATTTCTGCGAAACGGTGAGCAAAAAGACGGTGGTCTTCAGCGACGAAGCATACTACGACTACATCACCGAACCCAACTATCCAAGTATGGTCGAGTTGGTCAAAAAAGGCCACGACGTGGTCGTATCCCGCACACTTTCCAAAGTCTACGGACTGGCGGGGATTCGGATCGGCTATCTGATAGCGAAGCCTGAATTAGCCAAGAAATTGAGCGACCGAATCGTAGCCAACACGAATATTATGGCGATAGCAGCAGGAAAGGCGGCACTCGCCGACAAAGACTTTTACAAATTTTCCCTGCAAAAAAATGAAGAGGCTAAGGCACTGATCACCGGCACGTTAGATGAACTAAAGCTGCCCTATCTGGAATCCCATGCCAACTTTGTCTTTTTCCAGGCCGGCAGAGACATCGCAGCGCTCGGCAAAACGATGGCCGAAAAAGGCTTTATCATCGGCCGCCCGTTTCCTCCACTGAACGACTGGTGCCGCATCTCCACCGGCACGATCGAGGAAATCACGCTCTACAATCAGGCTATCAAAGAAGTACTCGGCTGATGGTAGATCACAGCCTGATCTTGGAAAATGAACAAATCCTGCTCCGTCCGATGACGCGAGAGGACTTCCCTGCGCTGCAGGCCATTGCAGATGATCCTGCGATGTGGATCTATTTCACCTTTGATCTCAGCATCGGAGCAGAGTTTGAGAAGTGGGCCGAGCCGCACTTTCGGCAGGAGCGATTGCAGTTTACGGTCCTTGACAAGACGACCGGAAAGATAGCTGGCGCTACCGCGTTTGGGACTTTTTCGCCTAGAGATCAACGAATGGAGATCGGCTGGACCTGGCTAGGCAAGGCTTTTCGGGGAACTGGCGTCAACCAAAACATGAAAAAACTGATGCTCGACTATTGCTTCGGAGAGCTGAAGTTAAAGCGGGTTGAAATCAAAACCGACGTCCTTAACATGCCCGCCCGAATGGCGCTCTTGAAGCTGGGCGCGGTAGAGGAAGGCGTGCTCCGAAGCCACACCTTGCTCACGCACGGACGGCGGAGGGACACGATCTATTACAGCGTGATCGAGGGGGAATGGGAAGTCGGAACTCAGTGGGTCTGGAAGTAGTAAATCTGGAAGGCATACCGCCTTAATGCGTCGAAAACACCCGAATCTGATCCATTTCCAGCTGATGAATGTACTGCCTCAGGATGTAGAAGGTCTCGGGGACTTTTGGGACGACCTCCAGCTCATCTGGATCCGGGAAATCGTCGCAAGTGAGGTAAGAATAGCGGCTCAGCATCCCTCCCTCAAAAAAACAATAGGCTCGCTCTTCCCCTTCCCTTCCAGGCAGCGAGATCATCAGATCCTTTTTTGATTCGAGTATCAGTTTTAGAAAGTCCTCCACCCGCGCGTTGTAGGAAGCGGCATGCTCCGAGGTTTTGCATGCACCCAGGCAGGACTCATCCTGTACCACTTCGCAGGTAACCTTTCTCAATCCACAGAGTTTTTGACAGAGCTGGTAGGTTTCGATCCCCGATTTCAAAAATTGCAGCGCTTCCTCGGAGGAGAAAAAGGTCTCCAGCGGCCGGAGATTTTTGGTCACTTTCGCGACTTGAAACCGATTATAGCCCGAGCCATCCTGGTAATGAAACAGTCCCCAGAGCGTCTTTGGCAACTTCAATGCTGAGTTGAATGCTGGCCACAGACGCTTGATCTCTAGCGTCTCGACCAGCAAAGCCATAACCTCAGAGCCTGTCAATTTCCATTGCAGATCCGTGACCTCCGCCTTGAGCTGCTGCTTGAGATGTGGCAGCACACTTCCGGAAAAGTGCCCTTTAAACCGCTCCCGAATATTGAGGGCTTTGCCGACATAGATGACTTTCCCCTTGGCATTGATCATGTAGTACACACCACAGGACTCGGGGATCTGGCGAAACTTAGCCAGCGAAAAGTTTGGCGGAAGAAAGGACTCGCCTGAGTTTTTCTTCAGGGAGGAAAAGACGATTTCTGAAGAATCTTTGATGATTCGGTCAAAAAGTATCGCTGTTGCCTTGGCATCCCCCATTGCTCTGTGCCTCGCCAGAATAGGGATTTTTTGATTTTCGCAGATTCTTCCCAAACTATATGAAGTCAGTCCAGGGTAGGCCTTGCGGGAAAGTCTCACCGTGCAAAGTTTTGGCGGCTTGAACTCCCGCCCCAGCTTCAGGAAAGCTTCTCGGATAAATCCGTAGTCAAAATTAACCGAATGAGCCACAAAGACTCTGCCCTCCAGCAGATCCCAGAGCTCCTCAGCGATCTCGTCAAAGGTCGGGGCGTCGCGCACCATGCTGTTATCGATACCTGTGAGACCCGTTATGTAGGATGGGATAGACTGCCCCGGATTGATCAGCGTCTGAAACTCCCGAACGATTTCCTCTCCATCGTGGACGACCACAGCGATCTCTGTGATCCCCCCACCTGCCGGCGATCCTCCGGTTGTTTCTATATCTACTATGGCAAACTCCACACACAAAGGTAAGGCAATTGACTAGTATCCAGGAAGCATTGACGCAAAATGACGGACAGCGGTTAAAACTGTATTCACGCGACTGCCGGATGTTTCGTGAGGCCAGAGGTATGAAATCGATTGCGTAGTTTATCCCGAATCTGATTTCCTTTCCTATCAAAATCAGGACACTGCCCGCTCCGATTTCGCTATTTTAGCCGGAGAAGTAAACCGCTTAAGTTTTGGAAAGAAGACAGTTTATCAAGTCAGCCGGATTGGCGACGGCAGTTTTGGGAAGTTCAGGCCTTTGGAGCATCGCCAAGGGAGTCGATCAAAAGTTCAATGTGGGAATCATCGGCTTCGGTGATCGGGGTTCCGGAATCTACAATACGCTCTTGAAGCTTTCGGACAAATACGAGGTCATCAGTATCTGCGATGAACTGGATTTCCGCTTAGAAAACGCCAAAAAAGCCAGCTCAGGCAAGGCAGTCGCCTTTCACAAAGACTACCGAAAACTGCTCGAAGACAAAAGCCTGGATGTGGTCGTCGTCTCTACGCCACTGTACCTTCACTATGAGCATGGCAAAGCAGTCTTGGAAGCGGGTAAGCATCTCTATCTCGAAAAGACCATGACTTTTCAGCTGGATCAGGCCTTGGAACTTGAGAAGATCACCCAAAAGTATCCGAAACAAATCGTGCAGGTCGGGCACCAGTACCGCTATTCGCCGCTTTACTTCAAAGTGAAAGATTACATCCAAAAAGGCTACCTGGGTAAGGTTACGTCCATCGATGCGCGCTGGGATCGAAACTGGAACTGGAAGAGACCTGTTCACGATCCCTCTCTGGAACGGAAGATTAACTGGAGAATGTACAAAGACTACTCCGGAGGACTCGTGGCCGAATTGCTTTCCCATCAGATGGACTTCATCCACTGGGCTTTTGAAACCAGCCCAAGCAGCCTCTACAGCACCGGCGGCATCGATTTTTACAAAGACGGACGCGAGACCTTTGACAATGTCCAACTGACCGTGAGATACGACGATGCAGGGATGGTCGGCAACTTCGGCGCCACCTGCGCCAACCAGCATGAAGGGTATTCCTTCATGATTAAGGGTTCCAAGGGCATGATCAATTTGTTGACCAACGAGGGGATGTTTTATCCCGAACCCGAAAGCCGTGCGGCGCTGGAGGAAGTCGACGGTGTCAGCGGCGCCACTCCCTTGATCTGGGCGGCTGATAAAAAAGGCATCCAGCTCACCAAGGAGCCCACTCAGGACGGGACGATCTATGCCCTGGAGGCATTTTATAAATCTGTGGCAACGGCTCAAATGCCGGAATCCAATGTCAATACCGGCGGCAAAACAGCCATCTCAGTGGCCTTGGCCAATGAATCGCTCTACTCGGGCGAGATCAAAGACTGGAAACCGGAGTATAACATAGGGGAATGAAGAGACAGATGTCCGGTGTTGGATGACGGAAGACCGAAGTTCTTCACTTGGATCTTTGACTCTTGTTTCTTGGCTCTTGCTTCTTAAATCTCGGCACTTAATTACGCCTTCACATAGGCCGCAATCAGCTTTTCAGCGCAGCGCTCTCCATCCATCGCTGCTGAGACGATTCCCCCTGCATAGCCTGCACCCTCTCCGCAGGGATAAAGCCGCTTGATCTGAGGATGCTCGAAGGATTCGCGGTCACGGGGAATCCTGACCGGCGAGGAGGTGCGGCTTTCTACACCGATCAGCTGGGCGTCATTGGTGAGATAGCCCTTCATTTTCTGTCCAAAAGCCTTAAAAGCCATGGCCAATCTTGCAGAGATAAAGTCTGGCAGGACCTCTCTCATCTCGACCGATTCCAAGCCCGGCTGATAGGAGGTATCCAGTAAAGTGGAACTGGACTTCCTGTTGACGAAATCCATCATCCGTTGAGCAGGTGCCACTTGGGTCTTGCCGCCCAGTTCCCAAGCTCTCTTTTCCACATCAGCCTGAAAGTGCATGGAAGCCAGTGCGCCAAACTTCTGATACTCCGGCAAGTCCTCCAGTTCCACCGAAACGACCATCCCGGAATTGGCAAATTTGCTATCTCTACGGCTCGGACTCATGCCATTCACCACCAGTTCTCCGGGAGCAGTCGCAGCCGGCACGATAAATCCGCCTGGACACATACAGAAACTGAAAACGCCCCTTTGCTTGCCCCGGTATTCGGTCTGCTGGACGAGCGAGTAAGCCGAAGCCGGCAAAAACGCTCCACGATCCACCTCGCAGTGGTATTGGATCTTGTCGATCAGATTTTGGCTGTGCTCTATGCGAACGCCAAGCGCAAAGGGTTTGGCTTCGATCAGAATTTTCTTTCGATCCAAAAGATGGAAAATATCCCTTGCAGAATGTCCCGTAGCAAGGATCACACCCAGCCCCTTGATTTGATCTCCATGATTGGTCACGACGCCTTTGATCTCGTCGCCTTCCAAGATCAGATCGTCCACCCGGGTTTCAAAAAGAATTTCGCCACCGGATTCGAGGACCGTTTCGCGGAGTTTTGAAACCAGCAAAGGAAGTTTATTCGTGCCGATGTGTGGGTGCGCGTCCACTAGGATCTCCTCGGTAGCTCCGTGTGCCACGAAGATTTCCATGATCCTACGGATATCGCCGCGCTTTTTGGATCGGGTATAGAGCTTCCCATCAGAATAGGTTCCTGCTCCACCTTCGCCAAAACAATAATTTGAATCCGGGTTGACAACACCCTCTTTGTTGATGGCAGCCAAATCACGCCGTCGCGTCCTCACATCCTTCCCCCGCTCGATCACAATAGGCTTCACGCCAAGTTCGACCGCTCTCAGCGCAGCAAATAGCCCCGCGGGGCCAGCCCCAATGATAATGATAGGATCGGAATTTCTTACATCTGGATAGCTTGGAAGATGGTCTAACAAGGATCCAGGCGATTCATTGATGAAAAGCTCCGCCTCGACGTTGACCAAAACTCTTCGACCTCTGGCATCGATGGATCTGCGGATTTGCCGGGCAAAAGCATTGGGAGTGTCAGCCGCAAGTCCGGCTTTGCTGAGAACAGTCCGTTCAAAAACGTTCGGATCGTAAGCCTCTTCGGGACTCAACTGAAGGGTAAATGTCTTTTTCATGGTAAGGTGTTTATCCTTAAATCGAGACAAAGGTACAAACGGAGCTGAATCTAATCGACCCGAAACGTAAAATCACTCCGACTCCTTCGTACGCAAGCCGGGGATTGCAAAGTGCCAGAGCACTTTTAGGAACAAAACTTCATTTGAACAGAGACCAAAAAGACTTTTTTAACTTCCCTGCGCAAAGCTTTCCAACGGAAATCAATCCAATTACCCATGATCCAATTCTTGCTTTGGAATGGTGATATCCGATCCGTCGCGGTTGGCGCGATAGTGCGGCGACATGATCTCGATATCCCGATCCCGGCAAAAATCCTGGATATTCTTGTGGAGCTCTGAATAGGCTAAGGCCTGTTTGCTCGCCTGTTTGGTGTAGGCATTGAGCTGATAGGAAACGTAAAAATCATCCAAGCTAGTCTGAAGCACATACGGTTTGGGCTCCTTCTCCACAAGATCGGTCGCCAGAGCAGCGTCGATCAGCGTTTGGTGAACTTTGCGCCAGGGAAGGTCATACCCCAGCGTGATCGTGGTGTGCAATATTAGCCCCTGCTGCTCAGCTTGCACCGAGTAATTCACCGTATTTCCGTTCAGCACAGAGGCATTGGGAATGGTGATGATTTCATTTTTGATGGTCTTGATCCGTGTGACCAGCAGGGTTTTTTCGATGACATCTCCGGACACATCTGCGATCTTGATTCGATCGCCGGGTTTGAAAGGCCGCATGTAAGTGATCACCAGCCCGGCAATCATATTGGTGACGGCGGAGGAAGAACCCAGGGAAAACAGGATACCGACAAACACCGTGACTCCCTTGAATATCGGAGAGTCCGAACCCGGTAAATAAGGGAAGATCAAGACTAGGGTAAAAGCAAAGAGCAGGAAGCGGACAATGTTATAGGTCGGCATAGCCCAGTCGGCGTGAAAGCCGTTGATCTCCAGTTTCTCCGCTTCAATCTCCTTGAAAATAAACCGGATAAATCGGATCAAATATCGCATGAAGATGACGATCACCAGGATGCTGAAGAGATTGGGCAGGTAGTTCCAGGTCGAATGTAGCACGTTACGGATCGGTCTCATCACCAGCCCAAGGATGGCTTCTGACCAGTCTCTGGACATGGGGAAAATGCTAAAAAGGACCGGAAGCAGGAGGTACAAGATGACCAAAATCACAAACCATTTGAAAAACCGAATCAACTGTAACACTACCGCCAGCTCCTGATCCTGAGTCAGGTAGGTATAGCTCCGGTAGGCCAGGTTTTTGAATAAGCGCTCCCTTCTGAGGGTCACCCATTCAATCAGCTTTTGGGAAGCTCTCTGCACAAAAAAGAAGATCCCGATAGCCGTCAGGATTGCCGCCAGTGTCAGCCCGACCCGCATCGCCCAGGCCTCCAGCCTGTTTTCATCCTGATAGTGGAGCAGGTCCGAGTTGATCACTTCTCGCCACTCTGTGGCAAGCGAATCCAAGCCGATCTCATGGATTTTTGCATCTTGAGCAGTAATCGAAAGGATAATCTGGTCTTCGTACAGAATATCATAAGTCCCCTCCAACTCCTCTACCTTCAGGGAATCAGAACGATAGAGATCATTTTCGGCCAAGACTTGGATTCTGCTGGAAATTCGACTGGCCCGATCCTTCGGAGTGAGTGAACCTGATCTGGAGAAGATCTGGAAAAGCGTATCCTGCATGGCTCCCAAGACCGGATAGCCGATGGGATCGGCACTTTTTGCGGTCTCCACATCGGCTTGAACGGCGGGACTGTCCTGAAAAATATTCTTTGCATGTACCTCATTTCCGAGTGACAAGACAGTAATACAAATCAAAAAAAAGGGTAGAATTCTCTTCATATTCAGGATCGGCTAGCGTATGAAGTTAAATTAAAAAAAACGAAAAGGAAGGGGGTATTTCTGGCAATCAAACGGACTGAAATACCAGGCTGGGAAGCTGAAGAAACCCTTCGTCCGAACAATAAAAAACCATCCGAAATTTCTCCCGGATGGCTCTAGTTGGTTAAGTATTCAGTTTATTTTTCTTTGGTTTGTTTCATTTTGAATTCACGACCCATTCGCTCGTGCAATAGCTGGCTAGCTTCCTGACAGATTGATCTTGTCACTATTTCCCTTGCATCGCTCCGAAGTTCACCTTAAACGACGCTCCAAACATGCCGAGCTTTTCTCCATATCCTGAAAACTCCTGAAGTGGGTAGTTGTAAAAAGGCATCACCTCATAACTGGTCTTTTTGGCTTGAAACAAGCGGATGTTGACACCCAGATTGGCTGTGGCGAAAGGATAGAATTTCTGATTGGGCACATTCAGATCCTGGGATTGCGTCACAGATTCAGATTGAAGCCTGAATGAGCTGGACGCCATGGCGTCATAGACCGCCACCTGTCGGGTGTAGGAGGACTCTTGCTCAGCACCTTGGTTGAACGTGATCAGGTTGGAGAATCCAGCCTGAACTGAGATGGCTCGATTACGGGTGATGGGATACTTCACGTAAAGCGGGATATCCACTTGCACTTGCTTGATTTCATCCGTCTCAGTCACGGTCAATGCTAAGGCATTCGCGCCGCCATAGTTGTAATTCTGGCTTTCGCTGGCCTGATTGAGGTAGTTGACCGCCAGGCCGGATCCCATGATCAGTTTGCCTGTGACTTCCATATCAACCATGACACCAAGTCCCACGCTGGATCCGCTGGTCGCCTGCTCGGAACCGCTGGAAGAGCCAAAGCCCGGTGAAACCCCCATCGCGATACTTGCAAAGGACTTCGTTTCCAGGATTTCCTTGATCTCTTCGTCACTCAGTTGAGGATCTTTGGGAACGACAGCCAGCGCAACATCTTTCTTCTCGTCTTGTGGCTTCACGTCTTCTGGCCGTGAGGCTTTCTCCTCTCCTGTCTTATCGTTAGTCGCGACGAATGTCTCTACTCCCACGATTGTGGGAACAGCTTCCTCTTTAACCGGCACCTCAGCTTTAATCGGCTGCTCCGCGACCATCCGGCTTTCAGTTGACTTTGAGTCCTGTAGACCAGAATCCACTTTTGCTGTCGAGGTTGTCACCGGGTTTGGTGTTGGTTGCTCCACTGCCTTCCGTGTAGGCTGGTCAAGTGAACTCTGAGCCAAAGGTGAACGGGTTCCCTTCTTTTGTTCGCTCTTTTCTGGATTTTGGGGAGGGAGTTCTCGCGCCTCGGTGACTTCAGTTTCGGATGTGATCGGAGTGACTTCTTTTTGGGAATTTTCCACGGCCTTTTCCTGCAAAGCAATCTGGTCAGCTAGTTTTGGACTTCCTGACTCGGTGGTCTCCTGCGAAATCCACAATCCTCCCGCCACCACAAGCAGTGTCAATGCTGCAGCGATTCCCGAGATCCAGTAGTAGTTTGTCTTCTTCTTGGCCAAAGCGGAACGTTTGGCTTCAAAAGCCTCCCAAGCCCCCAGTTCGTAAGGAAGCTGGTTTTCTTCCTGCTGCTTTCGCAGCTGGTCAGCCAACCATTTGGATGATTTATCTTCCTGCATATTCTTTCATGTGTTGTTGTATCAACTGACGCAGTTTGGTTTTCGCGCGCGTCAGGTAAACCCGGGAGGAGCTTTCGGTGATTTCGAGCCGATCAGCGACTTCCCGATGACTATATCCTTCGACCTCATAGAGATTGAATACCAGTTGTTGATCCTGGGGCAACAGCTTGAGAAGTTTGATAATATCCTCAAAAGCCAATTGATCCGGAGCGTATACTTCATCGAATACCGGAGTCTCGCCATCTGCTTCCTGGTGATTTTGGAAGCGTTTGTCCTTCCGGTAGTAATCTATCGCGGTGTTGACGGCGATCCGTCTCAGCCAAGGTTTGAGAGAGGGTGCTTCGTCCATTTTCTGAAATGAGTCAAAGCATTTCATAAAAGAGTCATTGGTGATCTCCTGCGCCAAATCCCGGGTTTTGGAATAGGACAGACTGATCCCCATGACATAGCCATAGTACTTTTTGAAAAAAAATTCCTCGTGTTTTTTTGACCGACGTTTGCAACCGTCAATCAACTCTTGGTCAGACCAGTTCAAATCAACTTTCCGCTATATTCTATTTCTAATCAATTTTCCTGTCAGTCGTCCTCCAACCCATCCATGTCCGGTAGATCGTGCTTTGCCGGTTGACATCTTAAAGGGTAAGATCACAGTTTCCGACGCAGTTGAAATCCCGAAAACCGCAATGCTCTCTGAGGTAAATGGTAAACAGATCGTCGGGCGCATTAAGCAATGCCTTGGCCAAGTCAACTTTGATCACATCAATCTCATTCTCAACACCTCCGGTACAGGAGGTAAACTGCCCGGTGAGGTAGAGCTGCATCCTGCGGGGCGAAGATTCCTGCCAGATTCCATCCCAAACTAATTCATAAACCCCTGTACAACCTTTAGGACGTTGTATCTCAAGAGATAGTTCATTTCCATCTCTTTTGACACCCTTAATCTCGAAACTGACCTGACAAAGAGACGGATCTTTACGGTTGAAATCCAGTCGCTGGTATTTGCCCATATCCACTACAAACCGATATCCCGGGCCCTGCACATAGTAAAATCCGGCCGGTCCCGACTGGTCGTCCGGGTCCTCCAAGGAACAGCTCACAAGGAATAGCAAAAGGAGATAGCGGAAAACAGCTTTCATTAATCAATTTTCATCCATGACGCAGCAAAATACTCCGCCGCTACATGGGCGTAAAAATAACTCATGGTAGTCCATCATTATAGTGTCCAAGAAGATGGAGCGGGGTTTTGCGTAGATAATCCGTCAACAGACAGCACCCGACTTGAACTTTGGTCAGGGGAAAGTCCTTGAGATACCGGAAAATACAGGGTAGTCAGACAAATGAAATACAAAATCAGACCTCCTCAGCCCCCAAATCTGCTTAGTATTGTTGCGCCTCAAAAAACAAACTGGCGATCAGGAAGGCCAGCACCGAGATGATAAAGCCAAACATAAACACATTATAACTTTTGCGGAGCATCAGATATTTCTTACCCAGCACTTTGCCCAGGTAGTAGATGTCGCGCGTCATTGTGCCATAGAGATAGTCTGAATCTCCCAGCATCTTGCTCATGCCGTCTGAGTAGTCCGCGAGAGACATCTGATAGAAGTTGCCAAAATAGAGCAGATTCCCTTCCTTATTGGCAATATCTTCTTTGGTGACGACTCCCTTGGTTACTTTTGGCCGGGTCGCCAAGATGGAAAACACCATGGCGATCAGACAGGTACTGATCAGCAAAATCGCCGGGATGGTATAGTTGGGAAACTCCTCCAGCTTCCGGATCAGGATCGTCACGACGATAGAGATGATGATCGAATTGACCGAGATCATGATGTTGGCCTTGGTATCCGCCATCGCCGACAGCTCCATGTGGTTGGCCGAAGTCACCCGAAAGAGCGTCTCCACACCACGCTCGGGTTTGGACTTGTCCTTTTTCTCCTTCTTGTCCTTTTTCTTTTCCTTCCCGCCGTGGGCCTCTGACTCCAGTTGCTCGATCTTCAGCTCCAGATACTTCAAATTGACCCTTTTCACCGGCTCGAGGTAGCGCTGCCCAAAGCTGGTATGGTAGCGGTGCTTGCGGGTAAATTTGCTGGATTCGACCAGCCAGTCTCTTAGATCCGTGGGATGTGTTCCTGCATTTTCGTTTTCGCATTTAAGCAAAAGCGTTTGATCGTAGTAGGATTCCGTGCCGAGGTGATACAGGTCTGCGTCACAGACGATGGACTCAAAGAGGTCCGCGGGAGACTGGGGCATCCGGGTTGCCATGATCGCATTTTTGATGCGGTCGATCCGACTCTGCGGTAGGCCAAAGTCAGTCAAAATATCCTGCGCCATCTCAGCCCCACGTGCTTCATGTCCCTCTGCGCCCCCATCCCAATATCCCACATCATGAAGCCAGGCGGTGTAAAACAAATCTTCCTGATCCTGATCAGAAAACTGGTAAAACTCTCCCATTTCCCGAACTTTCTGTACCATAAAGGACGTATGGCCGATGTTATGGTAACAAACCTCCTTTTTTTGCCGACTGGCAAACATGTCCCGAATCCAGGCTTCAAACTTTTCTGATAGGATATTCACTTCGGTTGATTTAACTTTTGCACGCAGCTGGAAGATAATTGGTTCTGATCTAAAAACGATGCGATACCCCCTTCTCATTTTCCTATTGGTCCTTTTTGAATCCTGCGATCAGACCGCCGGTAAGGCTCCTCCCGCCTTCAGTCTTCCGCCCGGCTATTCGCTGGATCGGATGGAGCGGATTCTTTTACCTGACGAGATGGAAGAGATCTCGGGCATTGCTTGGCAGGAAAACGAGCTGCTGGCCATCGAGGACGAATCCTCCATCATCTATCGGCTCGATCCAGAGACGGGCAAGATCCTGAAGAAAAAGAAGTTTGAAAAAAACCAGGACATCGAAGACGTCCTAGTAAGAGGCGATACAGCGTGGGTGTTGAGGAGTAACGGCAACCTATACCAAGTTGTAGATTTCAGGGAAAAAGATAGCCAAACCGTGATTTTCGAGTTTCCAGTGCATAAAAAGCGCGATTTGGAGGCTTTCACCTCGGCTATTGGCGAACCATTTATTTGGGTTTTTTGTAAAGTCTGTGAATGGGACAAAAACTCCCACAACTCCTCTTTTTTCAAATTTGACCTGGAAACTATGAGCTTTGATTCTTTGCCTGCGGGAACAATCGAAAGAAGCCAACTGACTGGTTTACTTTCCGACAAAGTGCTGGACGGACTTAAGCTCCAGCCTTCGGCAGTAGCCGCCCATCCGCTGACCAAGGAGTATTTTCTGCTCTCCTCCACGGGAAAATGGCTGATGACTCTGGACAAAACCATGAAGCCAACAGCGGTTTTTCCTCTAAACCCCTCTCTTTTCAAGCAACCTGAGGGGATGACTTTTGCTCCGGACGGAACGCTCTATATCTCCAACGAGGCTGGAGATGGCAGAGCAAATATTTTGGTTTTCAGCTACCAGCCATGAGGCCGATTGTCTTACTGACCTTGCTGTTACTGCTCGTCTCATGGCAGGCAGAGGCGCAGGATTCACTTTTGAAGATGCGGATTTACCTCATCGGAGATGCAGGAGAGATGGAGGACGGAGAGCATCCCGTAGTCGAAAATCTCAGATCCAGATTACTTTTGAAACCGACTGTCCCGACCCATTTGATCTACTTGGGTGATAACATTTATCCACTCGGACTGCCGGCTGAGGATGCCGAAAACCGGGCGGAAGCAGAGTCAATTCTGCGGGCTCAACTGGACATTTGGTCTGAACTGCCCGGCCAGATTTGGATGGTTCCCGGCAACCACGATTGGGAAAAAGGGAAATCCGACGGCTGGAATGCGGTGCTCCGGGCGGAAGAATTCATCGGGGAAAACTTCCCAAAAGACCGGGTTCATTGGGTTCCGGAAAGCGCCTGTCCCGGACCGACCGCGATCCCGCTCGACGAAAACACACTTCTGATCACGCTGGACAGCCAGTGGTGGTTTCACACGAATGATAGGCCAGGCGCGGACTCTGACTGCGAGTTCAAAACCGAAGAGGAGATCATCGCAGCCATTTCCTATCTTCTGGAAGAAAACCAGGACAAGGTTGTCCTCTTTGCGATGCATCACCCCATGAGAGCCTATGGCCCTCACAATGGCGCATATAGCTTGAAAGACCACCTTTTTCCGCTGACTGCCGCCCAGGAAAACCTCTATATCCCGCTCCCAGTCATCGGCTCCATCTACCCGATCTATCGGACACTCTTTGGTGACATTCAGGATATTCCCCATCCAAAATATCAGGCTTTTATCGGGGCTTTGGAGGGAGTTTTTGCACTCCACCCGCACGTGATCCAGCTTTCTGGCCACGAGCACGGGCTTTTCTATACACGGGAAGGTAGTAATCACTACGTCGTATCCGGATCGGGCGCAAAAAACACCTATATCAAGAAGCATAATCCGGCAGAATTCACCTACAACAACCAAGGCTATGCCTACTTGGATTTCTATCAGAACCATCGGGTAAGTCTGACTTTTCTCGACCCTAGCAAAGAGGCTCCCCTTCATCAGACAGATCTTATCCAGCCCTTTGCGCTGGTTCCGGAAGAGCTTAAACTTTTTGAACGAAAAATCCCTGCGAGCGTCACCGAGCCCATTTCGCTCCAATACCAAAAAGGGAAATTTCATCGGGCGTTTCTAGGGACAAACTATCGGGAAACTTGGGCCATTCCTGCAACTTTCCCAACCCTGGATCTCACGAAAGAAAAAGGCGGCCTGACCATCCTCCAGCGCGGCGGGGGCATGCAGACCAAGTCTCTGCGGGTGGAAAATCCCAACGGAAAGGAATTTGTCCTCAGGTCGGTCAACAAATACCCGGAAAATGCCATCCCGGCTCCCCTCCGCCAGACTATCGCCAAGGATATCGTACAGGACCAGATCTCCGCTTCCCACCCGTACGCTTCCCTAGCCGTGGCACGTTTGGCAGAGAGTGTGGGGATCATTCACACCAATCCAAAGATCGTCTATCTGCCGGATGACCCGCTTTTGGGAGTTTTTAGGCAGGATTTTGCCGATGCTCTTTATCTCTTCGAGGAGCGGGAAATTGCCAGTGCGCAAGCCTCTGACGAAGTCGAATTCTACAGCACAGACAAGATGCTGAAGGAACTGCACAAAGACAACGACCATCAGGTGAAGCAAAAGCACGTGTTGAAAGCGCGGCTTTTTGACCTCTGGATTGCGGATTGGGACCGGCATGACGATCAGTGGAGATGGGTGGCTGAGAAGGGTAAAAATGGGCTGGAATTCAGTCCCATGCCTCGAGACCGAGACCAGGCTTTCTTCCTGAACGAGGGCTTTTTTCCAAAAATAGCCAGCCGAAAATGGGCCAACCCGAAGTTTCAGGGTTTTGACTATGAACTGAAAAACGTTAATGGATTCATGTTTAACGGGCGCTATTTTGACAGGAGCTTCATGGCAGATCTGGACCGAAAAGACTGGGAGGAAGAGATCGACCAACTCCTGCCCAAGCTAAGCGACGACGCCATCGCTGGAGCCTTTCAGGACTGGCCTAAGGAAGTAAGCGAAAAGGACGCTCCGGTGATCCAGGCGAAGCTTTTGGCCAGAAAATCCTGGCTAAAGGAAAAGGCGTTGGAATATTATGACTTCCTGTCCAATAGCGTCGACGTGGTAGGCACCAACAAGAACGAAGAATTTGAAATCAAACATCTGCCCGATGGCAAAGTCGAGGTCGAGGTTCGAAAGATCGCCAAGGACGGCGAGCTCGAGCAGCGGATCTACAACCGAACCTTCTCTCCTGAAGAAACGGATGAAATCCGGCTTTACGGATTGAAGGGTGACGACAGGTTTATCTGGGAAGGTGACGGCAAAAACAAAATTCTAATCCGAGTGATCCCTGGGGAAGGAAAAAAGGAACTCCTCGATTCTGCTACCCTGAGCGGAAAAAAGCACTTCGTGTATGTTCCGAAAAAAAGCGAATCGACCATCTCGGGCCCAAACCTGAAGATCAAACAAGCGCCAAATCCGGACTATCTCTCCTATGATCGGCTGGCATTCAAATACGACAAGCTCATGCCGCTCGCGTCAGTCGAATTCAACCACGATGACGGGATATTTCTGGGTGCGGGATTCCTCTGGGAAAAGCACGGCTTCAAAAAGAAACCCTACGCCGCGATGCATACCCTGACGGGAAATTATGCCATGAAAACCGGCGCCTTCAATCTGGAATACAAAGGACGGGCAGTCGATCTGGTTGGAAGTTGGGATTTGGTGTGGCTGGCCGACGTGAAGGCTCCAGATTATGTCTTCAACTATTTCGGAGCGGGAAACGAGAGCCAGTACGATCGAGAGGAACACAGCATCAACTATTATCGCTCGCGATTTAGCTGGTACGAGCTCAGCACAGGTCTGCAAACCCAGCTGGGTGATGTGGGTCGATTCTCTGTCGGGCCGAGCTATCAGGTGTATCGGTTTGACCCTGACGACAACGAAAACAAGTTCATCACCTCTCCCGAAAGCGATGTGGATCCCGAAGTGATCGACCACGCGAAGTTTTACGGAGGATTGACCGCCCTATTGGAGTTTGACAAGCGGGATAATCTGCGTATGCCCACGCGGGGATTCTATTACAGACAGGAAATCCAGCACTTCCAGGGTATCAGCAAATACGCGCAAGATTATACTTCAGCCAGCGCTGAGTTGAGGCTGTACTGGGCCTTTAGATATCCATCTAAGATGGTCTGGGCCAACCGGGTCGGCGGCGGGAAAAACTTTGGCAGCTACGAATATTTCCAGGGTCAGATTCTTGGCGGGATGAACAATCTCCGCGGTCACAGAAGGTATCGCTACAACGGCGACGCGATGTTCTACAACAATCTGGAATTCCGTCTTCAACTCTTCAATCTCCAGACTCCCGTCCTTCCCGCTACCGTCGGGATGCTCGGTTTTTGGGATGTCGGCCGGGTATGGCTGAAAACGGAAGACTCAGGCACTTGGCACAATTCCCTCGGAGGAGGCATCTGGATCGCTCCAATCAATCAGTTTGTAGCGACTTTCTCCGTCGGGGTCAACAAAGAGGAAACCTTACCGTTCTTCAGTTTCGGATATCAGTTCTGATTTTCCGCTCTGATTGAGCAGTTTTTTGGGAATCACGGTGACTCGAATTGCCTTCATTCCGTGCACTCCCTGCATGTCCTCCAGTTCCAGCTGTTCGATATTTTCTTCCAGCAGCTGCCTGTTTTGGAAAAAATGGATGAAGTCCAGGTATTCTTTCGCATCCTTGGGCTGAGAATAGACCACGGCGATCTTGCCCGGCTGGACCAGCCGCTCGTTGGTTCCCCGTATCAGCGCTTTGTCAATCCGCTTCTTGATGATCTCGTACCGGATGTTGTAGGCTCCCTCGACGTCAAACTTCCGTTCGTCCAGCCGGAAGCTGATCGTCAGGGGTGCGCTGTGAGCCAAGATCAATTGGGTCGTCTCGAGACGCACATCCAGGGAAGGGGATTTCTCCTTAACCAAATTCACGATGTCGATCAGCGTCTGAAGCTGCCACAGCCTTAGATTTTTGAGATAGATAGGGTCAAAAATCTTGTCCTTGACCAGCGACTGTCCGATATAGATGTTGTATTCGATCCCGTCCGTCTTGAACTTCTCAAAATAGTGGGGAAACATCTTTTGTATCTTGGTTTCCTCTCGGTCCAGATACTGTCCGACCAGCACGTTGATCTCCTTCAGACTTTGCTCAAAGGCTTTTCGATGGATGTACACGACCCCCATCTGCGGATCGACGGCATGGAAATATTCCTGAACTGACGCCAGCAAATCCGGGAAAGTTTTGCTCAGATGATCGAAAGTCGGCTCAAATTCCTGGGTGAAAAACTCTGTGATTCTCACCTCCTCCTCGGTGTCAAGTATCAGCTGAATCCGCTCCTCAAACTCCTCGATCTTTTCCACCATCCGATCCAAAAGCGGCAAATAATGCGCTGCCCGTGAGTTTTCCAGTACGTTCTTCGCCAGCCCAAGCTGAATCAGCAAGTCACGCTGAATCGCACTGTTTCTCTCCTGCGAAGAGTTTTTCACATCAACAGCGGCATATAGAGGAAACACATTTTGAAAATTGATCGGCGCGATCTCAGGAGTTTTGCCCTCCTCCTCTTCCAGTACATAGTCCAGCGCGATCTCGTCAAACTTCCACTCTACCACCGGGTGAATCGCAGTGAATTTCTTGCGAATGATCGACTTGATCTTGGAATCCAGTTGGTCCGCCTGCTTGTTGAAAGCGATCGAGAGCGACGGTGCCAGCATATCGAGGTGATGGAGCATGATCGGCTCAAAGGCATCGTGCTCGAGCGAGCAGATCTCCAGTACACCGACCAGTTCTCCCTGGTGCTTCAGGGGATAAAGAATCACTTCTTTCACCCCCAATTCGACTACCTTGGACATAAACTCGCTTTCTGGGAAGTCCATCGAAAGCTCGGTGAGAAGCACAGGTTTTTGAATCGTCGATAGGAAATTGAGAATCCCCTGATAGGGAAGCTCGCTGCCAGTCGTGCAGAGCATCTTGAGAATGTAGCTGTTGGCCAGACGGTTTTTGGAGAAAACTAGCTTGCCTTTGATCTGCCGCAAAGCAGCCAATCCGACCTTGATCTCGGAGATTCCCAGCAGTGATTTTACTGAATCCTCGACCACTTCCAAGAATTCCTCGTTGGAAATCTCCTCCTGTTTCAGCACGGCCTCATTGAGCGTGGCCACACTTTGAGACACGGTGATGTCGTCCGCCTCGAGCAACAGGAAACCGCTGAAATCAAACAGGCTTAAAGGCAAAACTTTGAGCCAGTTATCCAGATCATAGTGATCAGGGCTTGTACTGGTACAGATCTCCGACTTGTCATGGATATTGGGCAGCGGGCCCTTTGCTGTCACCTGCACAAACTGGAAATTCATCCGAATCTGAAAATGCCGCGCGATCCCGTTAGGGCCACGATATTTGAAAACCAATGGGTGTCCCTGATTCATCTTGATTCCATAGACCTGATCCACAATCCTGCTGTACATATTCAGCATCTTGCTAAAATTAATCCGATCAACATCCATGTCTTTGGGGATTCTGACCGTTCCGTCTTCATTGAGAAAGAGCTCGCTGAAGGCAGGCGTGGAATAAATCGGTTTTAGATCAAAAGGGGCAGTCAGCGCGATGATCCGCTTTTCCTGCTGGCCTGACATGGGAAACAGTGAGCTCAGAATCAGTCCGAAGCCCAGGAAGTTTTCAGGTTTCTTCAACGACTCCGGATCGACTGGACTTTGGTTCAGATCCGGGTATTGCTTGACCCTGTTGAGGAGATCTCTGTACAGACAGGTGTCTGCTCTGGAGATATCAGACCTTTGTTCCCATTGTTTAAAAAGAAGTTGGAAATCCAGGTGTGCAGAAAACGGAGCATCATTCATATACTAAGCCGACAAAATGAAATCAGATTTGAAATATAAATACCTGAATATAAATCAAATAGTTCCAGTATGCTAAAAAATCGATTTCCGGCTGGAGTGGGGCATTTTTCGCCAAGCTGTAAAAGCAAAAAAGGCCTTGCTGAAACTAAATTCAACAAGGCCTCGGGTTCGAGTCAAGTATCAATAAGACAGTCAGTTCTTAGCTCAGGAAATCAAATTCCCCTCTTCATCCCAAGTCGCGATGCTTCCTCTGCCTTCCGGAGTCAGATAGACGTTGAGATACTTTTCGTCCAGCGCCAGGCCGTACTGATCCATTACTTCTTTGGAAGGTCCATCCCAGACGTTTGGCGTATTTCCGACATAGCCGATATCCTTGAAGCCGATCTCTGTGGTGTAGAATCCGGAAACCGTCATGTTTCTCAGCAGGTTGAAGAACTTCACGCCAGCCTCCACTTCTTTGGCAGCTTTGTCAGGCCAGGCGATTTCATCGATGATTTCCATTTGCTGACTGGCAGAGATCTCGGTGAAGGGTTTAGAAAAACGCTCCGTGGCCTGCAAGCCAACCCACATCAATCCACCTCTAAAGGCAGTCTGATTGGCTGGCTGATCCTTCATCATGAATTCGATGTAATCCGGAACTTTGGCTTCCGACGCGCTGCCCGATACTTCATCTTTTGGAATGACGATGTCCACCAATACGGTCAACATGGCCATTTCATGGTCGGTGAAAAACTTGTCCGAAAGCAGGTCATTGTCCCGTTTTATTTCCTCCGGAATTCTCCCGCCGGGAGTACCTGCGATCTTGGGCGAAAGATCGGCTAATTTCTCCTCTGGACTACAAGCCGTCAGTACCAAGCCGGTACCCAACGAACCCGCGAATAAAAGCTTGAGATTTTCTCTTCTGTTCATGATCGTAGTGCTTAGAGGTTTTTGCTTTTCATTTCATTGATGATAAAATCAGAGGTTCTCCAGGAAAGCGCCAGGATGGTCCAGGTTGGGTTTTTGTCCGCCTGAGACACAAACGGGCCTGCATCGACTACAAAGAGGTTTTTGCAATCATGTGTCTGGCAGTTTGAATTAACCACCGAAGTTGCCTTGTCATCTCCCATTCGGGTCGTACCCACTTCGTGGATGATCCGTCCAGGAGCCAAAAGTCCGTATTGTGTATCAGCGCCCGGCTTGGTGCCCAGCAATTTTGCGCCAGCATTGAGCAACAATTCCTCAAAAGTGTCCTGCATATGCTTGGCCTGTTTGATCTCGTTGTCCGTCCATTTGTAGTGAAATCTCAGGACAGGGATACCAAATTTGTCTACGACTGTGGGATCGATCTCACAATAGTTGTCGTACTGAGGCACGCTTTCGCCTCTGCCGGACATACTCACGGTACTTCCGTACAGAGATCTGATGTCCTTTTTCAGTCCTGCTCCGTAGCCTCCGTTTGGACTCGGCTTGCCAAATTCATCCTCCACGTGCTTTCTGATCACGTCCATATTGGATCCAAAACCATAGGACGGCATGCCTAATCCTCCGCCATACTCGATGTGATAGCCACGGGCAAAATCAAGTTTTTTATTGTCCAGCCACCAAGGAGAGTAGATGTGGTTGCTGCCTACCCCGTCTTCGTTGTATCGCTTGCGATCCATCATTTCAGGAATGATTCCCGATCTGCCGGCTCCGGTCGAGTCATGCAGGTACCGGCCAAGCACTCCACTGGAATTGCCAATGCCGTCCGGGTGAATGGTAGACTTGGAGTTGAACATGATACGTGCAGATTCGCAGGCGGAAGCTCCCAACACGACGATCCTGCCTTTCAGTTTGTACTCCTGCATGTCGCGCTTGTCTACATAGGAAACTCCAGTAGCCAAACCGGATGCGTCTGTAGTCACTTTTCTGACCATGCAATGGGTGAATAAATCCACCTGTCCGGACTTCATAGCGGGCTTCACCAGCACCGTACTCGCCGAGAAATCGGCGTAGGCCTGGCAGCCCCGATTACATTGTCTACAGAAAAAGCAGACTCCACGGTCCTTATTGATCGGCTTGGTGAGGATAGACAATCGAGCTGGGATGACCGGAATATTGAGCTTTTTGCCTCCTTTCATCATAAACATCTCATGAAGTCTTGGCTTAGGAGGAGGAAGAAAAAGGCCATCCGGCTCATTTCTCATACCTTCTTTGGAACCGAACACGCCGATGAGTTTATCAACCTTGTCATAATAGGGCTTGACGTCATCATAGCCGATCGGCCAGTTGTCGCCCAGTCCGTCTATGCTTTTTCGCTTGAAATCATCCGGGCCAAAACGAAGGGAAATCCTCCCCCAGTGGTTAGTTCGGCCGCCAAGCATCCGGGATCTGAACCAGTCAAACTCTGTCCCGTCTTTTCGGGTATAGGGTTCGTCCGGCATATCCCAGCCGCCGATGGCAGCATCAAAATCGCCAAATGGCCTGATCTGGGTGCTTGCACCGCGACGGGGAGACTCCCAAGGGAATCTCAGCTGCGTCCGGTCTTCCTCCTTTGCAGGATCCCAATCTCCTCCGGCCTCCACTACCGCCACTGACAGTCCCGCTTCCGCGAGGATTTTGGTAGCCATCCCTCCTCCCGCGCCTGAACCGACGATGATGACATCATAAGAGTCTTTACTTGGTTTTATCTGAAAACTCATATAGTTTATTGTTAAGTGGTTTTAATCATTTCCCCGGGAGGAATTCCAAAGGAATACTTGCAAATAGTGGAAAAAGGCTAGTTAAACGTCCCAACCTGCTCGGTATTTTCGGCTCAAATATTCCTCTGCTTCCGAAGAGTTGGGAATCTTCATTTTTTTCGAATTCCATTCCAGTGTTTTCTGTGGAACTCTGATCGCGACCGTACCGAGAATAATCGCCTCAGTCATTGGTCCGGATTGAGCAAAGTGGCTCTCAGTCTTTGTTTTGCCCAGACAGGCATCGACGAAATGATGGTAGTGATCACGCTCCTCCAGCTCCGGATTGGCCACTTGCTGAAACTTTTCGGCAGGCAACAAAACAGGCATTTTGGTATGCGGAATCAGCAAAGCACCCTCAGTGCCGACCAGCATTGCCGATTCGGCGGGATAATCTGTCAGGGAAAATAAGGCCCTGACTTCCTCAGGGGGATAGAATTCACCATCAAACCACTCGACGGTAAATTCGTCTGCCTCGGTCATTTCGTTGCCGGGAAAAACCCAGGTGATGTGATTGCTTTGCGGCCAGGTATCCCCGCGTCTTTCGGGAGAGTTTTCCCAGGATTCCTGGACTCTGGCATGAACCGAAAGCGGAGCTTTTAACCCCATTCCTTTCCATACCGCATCAAAGATATGGCAGCCGATGTCGCCTGACCATCCGGTCCCGAAGTCCTGCCATGCCCTCCATTTTGAAGGATGGTATATGGCAGGTTGATAAGGTCGAAGCGGAGCCGTACCTGTCCAGATTTCCCAATCCAGTGTCGCAGGCGGCGTCTCTCCCCCAGCCGGTCGCGGGCCTGGAAACCGATAGGCTTCTGTTGCGCCGGGCCTGTTGGAGCAGAGGTAGACCTTCTTGATCTTGCCAATATGGCCTTCTTTGATCCATTGAACTCCAATGCGATCTCCCTTGCCGGAGGCGTGTTGTGTTCCCAGTTGACTGACGATTCCGGCTTTGGTGGCGGCCTCGGTCAGCTTTCTGATTTCGGAAACGTCATGGCACATGGGCTTTTGACAATAGACGTGCTTGCCCATCTTGATCGCGCTGTAAGCGACCGCAAAATGGTTGTGGTCAGGCACACTGACATTGATGGAGTCGAAATTTTTGGATTCTTCCTTCAGCAATTTCCGCCAATCGGTGTATTGACGGGCGCCGGGAACGAGTTCGGCGGCTGCTTTGAGCCTTTCTTCATCCACGTCACAGATGGCGACTATTTCCACTTCGGGATGAGCAATAAAACGTTGCAGATCATGTCTGCCCATTCCTCCCACTCCGACACACACGTGTCTCAGTTTCTTATCAGGTGTCCCGGCAAATGCCGGAATATTCAACAAGATGGGAGAAGCTATCAGGGTTGCAGTGGTTGCCAGAAACTTCCTCCTGGAATCACTGTGTGAGTTGTTTTCCAAATCAAAAGGTTATTATGTGGGTTTACAGAAAGCAAACCCAAACTCCCGGTCGAAAAGATCAACCGGGGTCTGGGTTTGTTTAGAAATCAAAGTTGCTTGAAAGCTTATCCAATTAATAGCCTGGGTTCTGCGGCTGTAGGTTTGGATTGTTCTGCATCTCAGGAAGCGGGTAAGGCATCAGCAAGTGCTTGGCCTGAAGCGCCTGATTGGAGCTTTGGTTTACATGGCCCACAAACTCATCAAATCCGTTGGTGGCTTCGTTATAAGCTTTGCGCAAGCGAAGCATATCGAACCATGTGATCTGCTCATAGCAGAGCTCATGCCATCTCTCTCTCAGTACCGCGTCTCTGAATGAGTCCTTGGTATAGGTTCCCATCGCCGGAGTAGTCAGTTGAGCTCGGTCGCGGATTCTCTTCATACTCTCATAAGCAAGCGCATTCGGACCGCTCAGTTCGTTTTGAGCCTCTGCATAGATCAACAACACTTCCGCAAACCGAATCAAAGGCACGTTCAGGTTGTTGTTTCTGCTACCGGGAACATCCTTGGTACCGTTTGCGGTCTGATTGAAGTGCTTAAAGATATAGGGCGCCCCCAAGTCAAACGGTGCCCCGCTGCCATTGGTGTAGTAGGACGTGTAGAAAAACCCTTTCTGATCCACAGTTCTCAGATCACCGTCCTCGTAGGACTCATAAAACTCCGTGGTAGGCACCGTGCTTCCTGTTCCGGAGGGACCTGCAAAAGTCACCGGTTTGAAGTTAGGGTACATATTGTTCATCGGATTTCCGGCTACAACCACATTGTACTGCAACATGAAGATGTGCTCCAGCCTGTTGTCAAGCTTCTCGTCATGAAGATTGGCATAGTCAGGAAACAAGTTGATTGCCAATGGATTTCCGATCGAGTAGTTGATCACTTCTTCAGCTTTCTCAGCTGCCAGCTGGTAGTGAGAAGCCCCCTTGCTCAGCGGAAAACCTGCCATCGTCAGGTAAACCTGCGACATGAGCGATTTGGTAGCTGCAAGAGAAGCACGGCCACTGACGTCTGTCCAAGGCAGTCCAGCTGCCTCGGCAATCTTCAGGTCTTCCACGATCATATCGTATATGGCCTCTTTTGACGCAGGCGCTGGCCTGAAATCTTCCGAAGCGGCTGTCTGAGGCAAGGTAATCATCGGAACATCACCCCAAAGTCTGACCAAATAGAAGTATGCCCAAGCCCGTAGAAATCTTGCTTCGCCCAACACTTTTGTCTTCTGAGCATCATCCATCGGAGTGATTCCCGGTACCTTGTCCAACACCAAGTTCGCGTTCGCAACGACTCGGTACAGTCCGTTCCAATAGTTGATCAGGTGTTGGGTTCTGCCATCATAGATCAGTCCATACAGGTTGTTCAGATCCGAGTTTTGCGCTGTTTCAGTAGTTGAAGTTCCTGTCGGAGCCTCCAACAATTGCCAAGTGGAGGAGAAAATCCCTCCATCGTTACCGATAAAACGGGTATCTGCATACACTGCCGCAAGGGCAGCTTCGGCGTGATCTGGAATCGTATAGTAGCTTTCAGGCGTGAGGTTAGACGGATCCTGTTCTTCAAGAAAATCTGAACAGCCTGAGATTCCGGTCATAAAAGCTCCTGCGAAGAGCAGACTCAATGCTTTATAAAATCTGGTATATTTCATTTTAAAATCTCTTTAAGTATAACAGGATTTAAAGGGTCACTTGAAGACCAAACAGGAACGTGGTTGGCTTTGGATATCCATGCCAGATCATCCCTTGAGAGAAGACGTTGTCTCCATTGCCACCACGGATCGGTGTCTGCTCAGGATCTCCCACTACATCATCCCCTACAACGAGGAAGAAATTTTGAACGGTAGTGTAGGCTCTTAATCTCGACAACTTGATCTTTTCAGTCACTGCTGTCGGGAACGTGTAGCCTAGCAGGAGATTTCTGCCTCTGAGGAAAGAACCGTCCTTCACCCAGTGTGAATCCACGTTGGTCACATATCCTGCTCTGGTATCACGGATCTCTGCAATCGGCGAGTTTTGATTAGTCGGAGTCCAAGCTGTCAAGACAGACTTGTAGCTGTTTGCCAATGCCTGACGGTCTTCACTTGGGTGAAGGGTCATGTCCAGGATATCATTGCCGACAGAGAATGCCAAGTCAACCGACATGTCCCAGTTTTTGAAACGGAAGTTGTTGATAAATGAACCCCAGAAATCAGGCGAACCGTTACCAATGATCATCCGGTCGGAGTCATTGATCGCGTTGTCACCATTCACATCTCGGTACTTGATATCACCTGGCAGCATGGTCAAGCCATTTCTGTAGCTCACAAATTCAGCAGCTTCAGCACGTTCTGCTTCGCTCCAAGTACCTTCTCTGACCAGACCCCAGAATGAACCTACCGGCTCACCCACTCGGATGATGTTGGTTTGGTTGGTGAAGTTAGGTCCACCCACACCGAAGATATCGGCAGGAGTAGCCAGGGAAAGCACTTTGTTTCTGTTGGCAGAGACCATCAAAGTCGTGTTCCAGAGGAAGTGTTCCTTCTCAATGTTGACTGTGTTCAGATTGAACTCAATCCCCTTGTTTTCCATAGATCCTACGTTGCTTCGAATCACAGAATAGCCGCTTGTGCGTGGCACAGGAGCATCCAATAGCATGTCGGTGGTCTTTCTGTAATAGAAATCCAGCTCCATTGCGATTCTGTTTTGGAATAGACCCAATTCAACTCCCACGTCAAACTGAGCAGTTTTCTCCCACTTCAAATCTGGGTTAGACAATCTGTTGAGACCTGTACCGCCTACGCGGGTTTCGTTGTAGATCGCCGCGTAGTTAGAGCTCAGCAATGACAGAGACGAATAGGGAGGAATCTCAGAGTTACCTGTCAGACCGTAGCTGGTTCTCAGTTTCAAGTTGGAAACCGTAGAGCTGGAGCTCATGAAGCTTTCCTCAGATACCTTCCACGCTAATGCAGCGGATGGGAAGAAGGCGTACTTGTTATTCTCTCCAAACTTAGACGATCCATCAGCTCTGCCGGTGAAAGTCACCAAGTACTTGTTGTCCAAACTGTAATTGACCCTGCCGAAGTAAGAATTCATGGCAAAGCTTTGCGCATTGGATCCGACTCCAGGCAACTGGCTACCTGCACCCAGGTTATTGAATGTGAAATAATCTGTTGAGAAATTCTGCACGCTGGCACTCATCGAGGTGAAGGCTGTTTCTTGCCAAGAAATCCCCAACATCGCAGTCAGTCCATGACGCTCTGCAAAGACCTTGTTGTAGGTCAGGTAGTTTTCAAGAGACCAAAAAGTCTCTTTTTGCATCGCTTTGGAAGCAGTACCATTTTGAGAAATTGCCAGAGTTCTGGTTTGAGACTGGTCTCTTTCCTGAGTCATCACATTAGCTCCCAAGACGGTTTTCATTTCCAGTCCTTCGGCAAATTTGATATTGGTGTAAACACTGCCTATCGTAGTCTGGGTATTCAGGATGTACTTGGTGCCATACAATCTGTGCATGGAGCTCATCGTGCCTTCTGCGTAAGGATAATCCCTGTTGTTGGCAAATGTACCATCCTCATACTTCACAGGAAGGAAAGGGAAATCTTCCACAATCTGTCTTGCTACCGCATCACCGGTATCTACCAAGTTCTCGGATTGATTGTTGTAGCTCAAGGTACCACCTACTTTCAACCATTTTTTCACCTGATCATCGACGGTAAATCGGCCCGAGTAACGCTTCATGTAAGAGGTCTTAACCAAGCCCTGATCATCTCTGTATCCCAATGACAAAGAGTAAGTAGTGCGCTCGTTTCCTCCCTGGAAGCCCAGTTGATGGTTTTGAGAGACCGTGCTCTGTGTGGTTTCCTCCAACCAATCTGTATCGTAAAGAGGCTGTTGGTTTTCGTCAAAGATTCTTCGATCAGTTCTTCTCAGCGCTGGGTTCAAATAGGCCCACTTGCCCGCAGCCCATCCTACTGGATCATATTTCTCCATGTTTGCCCAAGCCAGATCTTCTGTTGCCAGATACTCTTTTGCATTGAGTACCTCAGGTCTGTTAGGACCGATGATCGGTACACTGACGTCGACGTTGTAGGTGACGGTACCTTCGCCTGATTTACCTTTTTTGGTAGTGACCAAGATTACCCCGTTAGCACCTCTGGAGCCGTAGATTGCGGTGGAAGATGCGTCTTTCAACACCTCTACAGAGACGATGTCGTTCGGATTGATGTAGTCGATCGCGTTACTCGCCTGCTGCTGGTTGCCCATAGGAAGCATCACGCCGTCTACTACATAGAGTGGATTGTTTGACGAGTTGATCGAGCTAAATCCACGGATTCTGACCGTTGTTCTTCCTCCCGGACGGCCTGAGTTGGTATTTACCTGCACTCCGGAGACTCTTCCTGACAGGGCTTGGTTCAGGGATGGAGAAGGTCTCTCCTGCAGGGATTCTGCCCCCACTTGTCCCACGGAACCCGTCAAATCAGACTTCTTAACAGTACCATATCCGATCACAAGGATTTCTTCCAAAGAAGTAGAATCCACTTCAAGTGAGATGTTGACTACTGACTGCTGGCCAACTACTACTCTTTTGGAAGTGTAGCCGATGTAAGAAATCAAGAGCGTAGCGTCATCCGGTACAGTCAGTGAAAAGTTACCTTCTACATCTGTGACGGTGCCCAATGTGGTACCTTCTACCAGCACTGTTGCTCCCGGTAGCGGCAGGTTGTTCTCATCCAGTATTTTGCCGGAGATACTTCTGTCCATCACGGTAGCGACGGTCACGAGATCAGCACCGGACTTGTCAGACTTCTTGACATTGATCGTCTCATTGACCTGCTTAAACTCCAATTGAGTTTGCTTTGAGATCGAGACCAGTACATCATATAAAGTTTGTTCTTCTCCGCTTAGGGTTACGTTCCCCAAATCGCGGACTTCTTTATTGGTGTATACAAACTTGAAGTTTGTCGCTTTTTCAATTTCTGAGAAGACATTCAGCAATGAAGTCTCCTTAGTGTTCATCTTGACATTCACTTCTTCTATGCTTTTGATCTGGGATACTCCGTCTCTGGAGTACAGTACAGTGATCGAAAGAAACTGGATCAAAAAGGCATAAGTGAAAAGCTTAGTCATTTTAACTACAAATAACAATAAACGGTTTTTCATATTCTTGCATGGTTTACTTTGGCTATTGCATAATGGTTCATTATAACTAACACGGTACAGTCTAGCGCTAACTTCCTGTATCCTTTACTTCCTGAACCGGTGATGTTGACCCACCTCCGATTCGTGTTTTTAGTCTGGTCATCTTATCATAGGCATCTATATTTTAGGGTTATTTAAAAGTTATTTCTACTTCATCTTGGACTATTTTATAGTCAAATCTTGCCGTGTAGCTCAGTCCTTCCAGTACATTTTCCAGGATTTCATCCTCGTACATCCCATACACCAACAGGTCTGACTTCGGCTTATTCTTCAGTGTAAAAGTTACCCCGTACCAGTTTTCAAGTATCCGGATCGCCTCCATCATCTTCACCTGTTGAAAAATGATCCGCTTCTTGGTCCACGCCAAAACCAACTCAGTGTCAAACTGTCCTTTCTTCAGTAGTCCCGTCTCGGCATCAAATCTCAGGTCCTCTCCCTTCTCCAGGGAAATCTGCGGCAAGTCTGCTCCATTTACCTCCAGAGCCACCTTTCCTTCCACCAGGGAGACATTGACCTCTTCATCCGCATAAGCCGAGACGTTAAATGCCGTCCCCAGCGCGGTCGTCTTCACGCCCTCGGTGATCACCGAAAAAGGCCGCAGCGAGTCTTTCGCGACCTCGAAATAGCCCTCGCCTGTTAGATATAATACCCGCTGATCCGCTTCGAAATTTTTGATAAACCGGATCGAACTTCCTGAGTTTAACATCACCTTGGAGCCATCCTGTAGCGTCATCGTGGATTTCACACCAGGAGGCGTCGTGTACTCCTCATAGGTCACTATCTTGGGGATTTCTATCGGCGTGCTCTCCGGGAAGATTATGCTGAGACTGATACCAAGAGCAAAAGCCAAAACCAAAATCGCCGAAACACCCAGCCATTGGGAGTACTTGAAAAACGGCCGTTGTCGTTTGTCGTATTCGTCCAATATTGATACTGCACTGATAGGGATTACCTCGCATTCATCCGATTTCGACTCCAAGTCATCTGTCTCAGCATCGATCAAATCCCAGAGTTGCGATACTTCCATTTCCGAGAGGCTTTGCTTGTCGTAGCTCAGGTTTAAGATCAGCGCCCTTGCCATCTTAGCCTTGGTGACTTGGCTCGGATTTTCTTCAAGCAAACTCCTCCATAGGATATTTGAATTTCTATCCGGATACAATACCCAGATTCTAAATTCTCGATTCAAGACAAAATCTTCTACTGAAAACTCTGATATATCCACACTATTCTCTTTCTAATGAAAGGCAGCCGGACTCCTTTTCTATCCTCTGTTTTTTAGATTTTTTTTCACTTTTACAGTATTCTTAAAAAATCAATACATCATTGTGAATCCAATAACAACTACAAGCTTTAATTTCTAAATCGGCATTATACTTAAAAGATCATTCCACAAAAATCAGATACTACCACACTTACTTTGGATCATTTTTTGGGAAAAAAAATCGAAACTATCCCTATTTTGAGAAGCTCCGTTTAAAACTTTTTTACTTAAAAACTTTTCGGCAAGCTGGCCTTTCCACTCAACTAAGCGCAATCAGAAACACAAAAACCAGGATGGCTTTCTTCATTCTGCTGATCGCCTTCCAAGCCAACGTATAGCTGGAATCGACCGTAATCCCCAGCACTTTGGACGTTGCCTCGTAGGAGAGCTTCTCAAAGAACAACAACTGGATTACCTCCCGCTGACGGACCGGAAGCTCCTCAAGTGCAACCTTCAGTCTTTGCTGCAATCTCTCGTTGAATTGGTGGACGATCAGCTTTTCCTCCACGGACTCCTCCAGCCCGACTGTTTGGCATTCAGAGATTTCTTGATCCAAAAAAATCCTTCGGTCCCGGGAAACCTCTTTCACAATCTTGTTGGAAAGTGACTTGAACAAGTAGATCTTAACGTTATCTGTCCGTTTCAAACTTTTTCGGTATTTCCAGAGATCTACAAACAGTTCGTGAACACAATCTTTGATAAAACTCCGATTGGACTTGATCGCCATGCCGTATCTAAAAAGTTGATGGGAATATCGGCGGTAAATCATCTCCAACCCTGCTTTATCTCCTTCGATCAACTGACTCCAGAGCAAGGCCTCGTCTTGAAGGCATTCGTTGAGAATGTGGGTTTCTTGGGCTTGCATTGGGTTACTGAGTTGACTAAAAATTAAAATTCACTAAATCGACTTCGTGATCAAGCTAGAAAATTTAAGGTAAAGAAGGCTTCTAGCTGTAAATTATTGACAAATACCAACAGACTAAGCAAACAATCTATTCTATCCTCTAACTTATCCGTAATTTTTCAGAAAAACACTGCTTTCCGGCAGATATAATATTTTGGTAAAACTCGGAATCAAAAGATCATTTTGGAAGATGGCCGAGCCCCTGAATACAACCGCTTGCCAGTCAAATAAGACTATCCAATTCGCCATTAATCCGCTTCGGTTTCTGAAAAATCTTTTGCATGATTTCCCGAATAGTCTCTTAATTTAATGGGATGAAATTCTTTCCGACCCTAGCCGCAGTTTTGGCCCTTGCCGCCTGCTCCTCTCCAAAACAAGAAACCCAAGTGACCCCAACTCCAGATACTCCTGTTAGCTACAATTTCCTGGTCGGCACCTATACCGATTCTATGAATCACGGCATCAATTTTCTTTCTTTTTCACCTTCGGAAAATCTCATGACTCTCGAGACCGTGGCTGCGGGAATCGCCAATCCATCCTTTGTGTTGGCCAACAAGGAGGGGAAAGTCGTCTATTCGTTGGAAGAGGAGGCCGGAGCCAAGGGAGGCAAAGTGTTGACTTTCTCCCGAAATCCCGCAGACAATTCACTCACGCTCATGGATCAGGACGACTCGATGGGCGATCATCCCTGCCATATCTCACTTTCGCCCAATGAAGATTTTGTCATCTTGGGGAATTACTCAGGAGGAAATCTGTCCGTATTCAAAGTCACGCCGGAAGGCCAGTTGGACTTTGTGCAACTCATCCAGCACACCGGTAAAAGCGTCAATCCGGATCGTCAAGAAAAAGCGCACGTACACTCCACGACCTTTGATCCCGAAGGAAAGAGAGTCCTGGTCGCCGATTTGGGCACCGATAAGATCTATGTGTACGACTTTGATCCTGGTAAAGCTGAACCCCTGAGCCTCTCCGGCGAATTCCCGATGAGCCCCGGAGATGGGCCCCGGCACCTGGCCTTTTCAGCGGATGGAAGAGAAGTCTTGGTCGTGGAAGAGATGACCGCGGTACTGGCTGTTTATTCCTATGACAATGGAGTCTTGGCCCCAAAGCAGCGTCTTTCACTGTTGGATGAGGGCTTTGAGGGAGCTGTCGGAGCCGCCGAAATCAGAGTTTCTCCCGACGGAAAGCAGGTCTATGTCTCCAACCGGGGTGATGCAAACACGATTTCGGTTTTTGGCAAAAATGCCTCGGGCGAATATCTACGCGTTCAAAACATCTCCTCCGGAGGGCTGATGCCGAGAAACTTCAACCTGACTGCCGATGGCAAATATCTGCTCGCAGCCCATCAGGCCAGCAATGACATCGTGATCTTTGAGCGGGATGAATTCACCGGAAAGCTTACCCAAACGCTTTGGAAAGCGAGCGTTCACAAGCCGGTTTACCTTCACCGACTCACTGACTAAGCAGGATTTTCCCAGCCATTGGCCGGATTGTATAAAATCTTCCCGGCCCTGATCTCAAGCGGAGAATCCAAGTTGTTGTGGTAGAGTTTTCCCGTCCCCAAGCCTTGGGGGATCGTCGTATTCAGCGCGGAAGCAAGCTGCGAAATAGCGTTTAGCCCAACGTTGCTTTCCAGCGCCGAAGTCATCCACCAGCCGATGTTTCGCTCTTCTGCCAGTTCTATCCATTCTCTCGTCTCCATGATTCCGCCAAGCAAGGTCGGCTTCAGGATGATATGCTGCGGCCGAATGGCGTCCAAAAGGGCCTGCTTTTCGCTCACTCCAATCAGTTCCTCGTCCAAAGCAATCGGCAACGGAGTGGTTTGGCAAAGGTTTCTCATTGCCTCCCAGTCACCGGCACGGGTCGGCTGCTCGATGCTGTGAATGTCCAGCTCTGCCAACCGACTTAGTTTTTCGAGCGCGGTATCTGGTGAAAAGGCCCCATTTGCATCCACGCGGAGGGTGATTTGATCTTTTGAAAATCTACTCCGAATGTAGCGCAGAAGCGCTACTTCCTGCTCAAAGTCGATCGCTCCGATCTTCATCTTGATGCAGTCAAAGCCATCCTTCAGCTTCTGGTCGATCTGCTCCAGCATAAAGTCCCTGTCACCCATCCAGATCAGTCCATTGATCGAGATACCTTCTTGCGAGTCAAAAAAACGGTTGGGAAAGAGCCGCTTCTGCCCACCCATAGCCAAGTCCAGCAATGCGGTCTCCAGCCCAAATCGGATGGACGGCAGATCAAAAGGAATCAGCCTTTTCAATTGCTCCAAAATCGCCCTTTCCTCCAAGTCAAACTTGACTCCGCTCAGAGAGTCCAACGTTTTCCGAAGGATCTCTTCAAAGTCAGGTCGATGATCCGGACTGAGCTTCACCAGCGGTGCCGCCTCTCCCCAGCCGACACGCTGAGGCTGCTGGGTATCAATCACTTTGATCCAAAAAACATTCCGAGTCGTCAGCACCCCCCGGGACGTCCCGGCCTCAAAGCGGAAATCCAGCGTCCGCTTGATGTAAGAAAACTGAAGTCTTGCGGAAGCTCTCATCGGGAATTGGTGGATTTCAGGTAAAACTAGATGCCTATATTTGCACCCAAATCAGCCCATCCGATGGATATCCCTCAGATCGACCTACGCGACTACGAATATACACTCCCCGACGAGCGCATCGCCAAGTTTCCCTTGGAAAAACGGGACAGCTCGCAGGTGTTGCACTATCAGAAAGGAGAAATACGGCATTTTCATTTCTATGACATCCCAGACTTGCTGCCCTCCGACACGCTGTTGGTCTACAACGATACCAAGGTCATCCCGGCCAGGCTGATCTTCCAGCGCGAGACGGGAGCCAAGATCGAGATCTTCCTGCTGGCTCCGACTGCGCCAACCACGGTCATTCCCGAGATCATGCTGGCCAAGCATCCGGTCACTTGGGAGACGATGATCGGCAACGCCAAAAAATGGAAAGACGGAGAAGTCCTGCAGGGAAAAGTAAGCGTGGCTGACGGAGAAGTCGTCCTGAGCGCGAAGCTTATGGACCGGGAACTGAAGCAAGTGGAGTTCTCCTGGAACGACGCGGACGTCGCCTTTGTGGATCTGGTCGAGGCAAGTGGAGAGATCCCTCTTCCACCGTACCTTAATCGCAAGCCCGAAGCCGAGGACAGAGATCGCTATCAGACAGTTTATTCCAAAAAGGAAGGAGCCGTGGCAGCTCCGACAGCCGGGCTGCATTTCACTGCCGAGGTCTTTGATCAGCTTCGCAAAAAAGGAATCCGCGAAGCACAAGTCACGCTTCACGTCAGCGCGGGCACTTTCCAGCCCATCAAAGTAGACAATGTGCTCGAACATCCGATGCACAGCGAGCAAATCCAGATCAATCGGAAAACGATCATACAGCTCCTGGAAAACTCCGGAACCATGGTTGCGGTCGGCACGACGTCAGTCCGAACTCTCGAAAGTCTGTATTGGTTTGGGGTCAAACTGATCGAGGGAAAAGGCGAGGATTTCTTCATCTCAAAGCTTTTCGCCTATGAAAAGCGGGAAACCACTCCTTCCAGAACAGAGTCTCTTCAGGCGATCCTGGACTGGATAGATAGCTGTCAAAAGGAATCGATCCTGGGTCAAACGGAGATCTTCATCTTCCCAGGCTACACTTTCCGGATGATCGAGGGGCTGATCACCAATTTCCACCAACCGGGTTCGACTCTGGTTCTGCTGATTGCGACGATCCTCGGCGAGGATTGGAAAAAAGTCTACGGAGAGGCTCTAGAGAAGGATTACCGTTTTTTAAGTTACGGAGACAGCAGCTTGCTTTGGTTGTAGCCACAAGTCTTTAACTTTCAGAAAAACCGACATGAACCGATTAAGGAGGCCTACGTTTTATTTCAGCTTTGTACTGCTACTTTTTTCATGCAAAGAAGATGAGAATCCTAATGGAAGGGTTCCGGTGACTATAGAAGGATTCACTATCATCTCCGCTGCCAATCCAGCTGGCCGAATCAACTCCACACTTAATTGGGAACACAACTTTGGCGAAGAGGTAAGTCTGACCTTTGTATCCCAAACCAACCAAGAAACCTTCCCGGTGAGCTTTAAGCCGGATTTTTCCGGCGACCTTCCGCAAATCCTCCTTCCTCCTGATACTTATTCCTATTCCGGTAGCACCGAAGAGGCTACTGTTTCTTCTTTTTTACCTGTCCAACTGGAGGGAAACATGCAGGTAACTGGCCCCACTACCTCACTGATGCTCAGTGGAAAGACCAGTTTCCAGCTGGTGAGCTTTTCAAAAAACAATCTAAAAAATGCCCCTCAGCTCTTACTACCGGCGGAAGCCTCCATGTTTTCTTACGACAACTTTTACTATGCCTATATCAAAGCTGATGAACTCCTTAAATCCGGGCTGACACTGGAAAACGGAAAGAAATTCCGGTGGGGAGTCAACGCCCAGCCCTTTGAACACAATTTATTCAACTTCAATACTTCGTCGGGAGAAACATCAAATCCTACAGTTGTGGATCCGGTGCTGAACCTAACCCAAAAAACTGTAACCCTAGACGATGAATCGGTACCGGACTTCATGGCTCTCTTCAACCAAGTGGAACACTCCAATCTAGTCAATGAAGCTTCCGGTTTGCAGTGGATTCAGGGAAGACTTTTCGCCATCAACGACGAGGAAAACCTAGCTGAAATCTATGAATTGAATCCTGATAACGGTGATGCAATCCGCACTGTAAAAGTGACTAACGTCCAAAACATCGACTGGGAAGAGCTGGCGGTGAGCGACAATTATCTCTATATCGGAGACTTTGGAAACAACCTGGGAAAAAGATCCAATCTACGAGTGCTTAGAATTCCGGTTAACGACGCATTGACCAAAACTGAAGTGCAGGCTGAGATCATTTCCTTTAGCTATGACAGGCAAACGGGAGCTGAGCCAACGACAGATCACCGGTTTGACTGTGAGGCAATGGTATTCTACCAGGGAAAGCTGCTCCTTTTTACCAAGCCCAGCAAAGCACAGGGAAGTGATAGCTATACCTTGGATCCAAATCCCGGAACCCAGACCGCCAGATTCGCAGGCACATTTGACACCAAAGGCTGGATCACCGGAGCCGATCTGACTTCTAATGGGAAAAATATCGTGTTTATCGGCTATGAAAATGCCGGAGCTGCTTCGCGGTCAATCCTGAGTTTTATCAAAAACCCCCAGCTTCCCTCTCTGTCCGGCAATACATTAAAAACGATGCATTTGGGCAGCCTGACCCAAACCAGCCAGACTGAAGGAATCACCATCAACAGCGATTTCAGGGTAAAGATCGCTGGAGAACAAATCAACTTTGGCGGTCTCCGTGTTCCCCAGCGGTTGTCAGAGTTGGACCTGACAGGAATATTGCAGGATTAGCCTTTACGCATCACCTTGTAGGCATTAATCAACCCATTGGTGGAGCAGTCGTGGGAAGTCACTTCCCCGTCGCCAGCCAGTTCCGGCAGAATTCCGTTAGCCAGGACTTTGCCCAGCTCCACGCCCCACTGATCAAAGCTGAAGATGTTCCACACCACCCCCTGCACAAAGATCTTGTGCTCGTACATGGCGATCAACTGACCCAGCGTGTACGGCGTGATCTCTTTGACCAGGATCGAATTAGTGGGACGGTTGCCTTCAAAAACCCGATGTGGAGCGATTTTTGCGATTTCCTCGTCTGACTTCCCGGCTTTTTTCATCTCTGCACTCACCTCTTCCAGTGACTTTCCTTTCATCAGCGCTTCAGTCTGGGCAAGGAAGTTCGAAAGCAATTTTGGATGATGGTCGCCGATCGGATTGTGGGAGATAGCCGGAGCGATGAAGTCGCAAGGGATCAGGTGTGTGCCTTGGTGAATCAGTTGGTAAAAGGCGTGCTGTCCATTCGTGCCCGGTTCACCCCAGATGATCGGCCCGGTCGAATAGTTGACGGATTCGCCGGAGCGGGTGACGTACTTGCCGTTGCTTTCCATATTTCCCTGCTGGAAATAGGCCGCAAATCGGTGCATGTACTGATCGTAAGGCAGGATGGCTTCGGAAGTTGCTCCCTGGAAATTGGTATTCCAGATTCCGATCATGGCCAAAACCATGGGTATGTTTCGCTCAAAAGCGGTATGACGGAAATGCTCATCCATGGAATGGGCGCCGGAAAGCAGCTTTTCAAAATTATCAAATCCAATCACACAGGCAATCGGCAACCCGATGGCAGACCAAAGCGAGTATCTTCCGCCCACCCAATCCCAAAACGCAAACATGTTGGCCGTATCGATGCCAAAGGCTTCGACAGATTTAGCGTTTGTTGAGAGCGCTACGAAGTGCTTGGCAACTGCCGCTTCGTCTTTTGCTTTCTCCAAAAACCAAGATCTAGCCGTGTGGGCATTGGTCATCGTCTCCTGGGTCGTGAATGTCTTGGAAGCGATGAAGAAAAGCGTGGTCTCAGGATCGACTTTCTTTAGTGTCTCCGCGATATGGGTACCGTCCACGTTGGACACGAAAAAGATCTCCAGCTCTGGGTTTTGAAAAGGTTTCAATGCTTCGGTGACCATCACTGGACCAAGATCCGAGCCACCGATACCGACGTTCACCAGAGACTTAATCGATTTTCCGGTATATCCGAGCCACTTGCCGCCGTGGATTTGATCGGCAAAGCCCTTCATCTGAGCCAAAACCGCATTCACATCCGGCATCACGTCTTTGCCATCCACGTAGACGGGATGACCTTTTCTATTTCTCAAGGCCGTGTGGAGTACCGCCCGGTTTTCGGTTTCATTGATCGCCACACCGGTAAACATCTCCTCGATGGCCTCATGGACACCGGTCTCCCGAGCCAAGTCCATCAACGCGGCCAAGATGCCGTCAGAGATTCTGTTTTTGGAAAAGTCCACCAACAAATCCTCGAATCTTACGCTGAACTCGTCGAATCTTCCGGGGAATTGAAAGTGAGAGGCGATGGTGTCGTTTTTGTGCTTTTCGACCAGTTCCAAAAGTCGGGTCCAGGCTGGTGTGGTGGTGGGGTTGATTGCGTTCATGATAGGGAATAGGTAGAAATTAGGGAAAAGACAAAAATAAGAGGATTCTGAAGGGAATGAAGGAAAAGGATCTTTTGCTTCTCAAAGTTTCCATCTAATCTTTTCCCCAAACTGTCTGTGTGGGTTGTGAAGAAAGGCTTTGGATTTCATTAATCTGGGCTTTAGTTTGATGATTAAATTTATCTCTATGACATTACGTGCCGCTGTTCGATATCCTATCGTGATGGGTTTGGTTTGGACGCTCTTTTCCTGTAGTCCGTGTGGAAATGCCGATGCTCCCATCTCAACGTATGAATTCGAATTTACCGTGGTGGACCGTGAGACGGGAGAGGACTTGATCTTTGGCGAAAACGCCACCCTCGATCCGGACGGATTCCAGCTTTACAGCTTCCGAGGAACGGACCGCGTCTCCCATCCGCTCATTCCCTATGAGCTTGAACTCACCCTTGGATATAGTGCAATCTCCGCCGACATCCGCGGCGTCCAGGGGGATTTGTATCTGGAATATCCCGACGGGAATATCGACACGCTTCAGGCATTTTTTGACCGGCGCGAGACCGAGTGCTGGGGTACAATAGAATCAGTCCAGCAAATCACCCGCAACGGATCGGAGGTTTACGACAACATCTATGAAGTGCTGCTTTTCGAATATTGAAAGAAAAAGTAGTTTATCTCATGGGGCTTTTGAGAAATTCGGACCTTAACCTACAAGCCAAGCCAGAGCGAACCTCTGGATACGCAGTCGAATAGTTTGATCCCAATTGATAAACCATGGAAGGGAAAAATAAACTCCTCTTGGAAATCATTCTTATCAGCTATTTTGGGCCTTGATTTCCACACCAACTTATGCTTTTCCTTAAAATCGTTACTGTATTTTTCATTGCCAGCGCCTACCTCCCCCTCATCAAGTGGGATCATTGGTCGATCCGGATTTTTGACTATCCGAGGTTCCAAAAGCTGATCATCCATCTTCTGCTGATCCTGGCCTGGTGGATCTTTGGAGAACGCATCACTGAAAATCTTATATGGACAGGACTGCTTGGAATTGGAGCGATTTACATCTTTACCCAAGTGTATCCTTATACCGTTTTTGGAAAAAAAATGATCCAAAAAGTGGCTTTTGAGAGGGAAAATGGACTCCACGTCATTGTCGCAAATGTCTACCAGTACAATCAACATACTCGGAAACTGCTGGATTTGATCCGGCAGCGGGATCCTGATCTGGTCTTTTTGGTGGAGACGAATCAGGAATGGGTTGATCAGTTGAAGCCGCTGGAGGAGCGCTATCCACACCGGATTCTCTGCCCGCTCGAAAACACGTATGGGCTGGCGTTTTACTCCAAATTCCCTATGGTCAGTAAAAAGGTCCTGCATCTCATCGATGAAGAAATCCCTTCGCTGGAGGTGGATTTAAGATTGCGAAGCGGGAAAATCATCACGGTTTATGCCATTCACCCGACGCCTCCTGTCCCGAATGAAAATCCGACTAGCACAGACCGCGATGCGGAAATCCTGATCGTCGGCAAAAAATCAAAAGCTAATCCCAAACCCTCTCTGGTCATCGGAGACCTCAATGACGTCGCTTGGAGCTACACGACCTCACTTTTCCTGAAGACCTCCGAACTGGCTGATCCGAGAAGAGGGCGGGGATTCTTCAGTACGTTCCATGCTAAGGTTCCGCTCTTTCGCTGGCCACTCGACCATGTCTTTTTGAGTAAGCATTTTGGACTATCCTCTATTAAAGTCCTAAGGGGAATCGGATCAGATCACTTTCCGATCGAGATGAAGGCAACGCTCACCTCTCACGATACAACCGACACAGAAACGGCGACTAGTGAAGAGGCGGAAGAAGCGGAGGAAAAAATCGCTAGCGCCCAAGAAAACCAAAAAGCCGATCAGGACTGACCGGCTTTTGATTTCATTTGGATGATTTTTAATTTCCATCGGCTTCTTTTGCCTCGGCCTTGGCTTTCCGCTTAAAGCCTTTATTAAACGGCCAGGTATATTCCAGCGCTTCCATGCCTTTATTTAGGTTATAAGTGGCAGAGTCGGTGTTTTCCAAGGTGCTTCTCAACGACTCAGCAAACTCGGCATCATTCAGAAGCATCCCCATCGAATTGTCGGTGGAACTGAGCTTCTCACTTACCTTTTGAAGCTCGAGTGTAAGCTGCTGCGCATTGGCAGCAGTGGCGTTGAGGCTTGCCATGCTGGCTTTGAGCTCTTTCACGATTGTGGTATCCGTGACCAGATCGTTGAACAGGTAACCTTTCTGATTGAGCTTCGCAGTAAATGTGTTCAGATCATTGACAACCCGGTTGGAATTGGCTGCCGCACGGTCAAGATTGGCCATGATTGCCTTGAAATTGTCCGCAAGCAGGGAGTCGGTCATCGCTGCGCCGACCATGCCCTTGCCTGCAGCAATCTTGCCAGTGAGTTCCTTCAGATTACCGGTGATTTCCACCAGGTTTTCATTGTTGATCTGAAGCGTTTCCATCATTTGATCGGTATCCAATGGCATCACCGACTCAAGTCGGTCGCCGTCTTCCACCTGGGCCACTTCGGTGCTCCCGCCGTAGATCACGATGATCTTGTTGCCGATGAGTCCATCGGAACTGATGGTAGCTTTGGAATCCTTGCGGATGAATTCAACTACTGCTTCCTCAACATTCATCTCGACCTCAACCTGCGCGTCGCCATAGAAGTTGATTTTCTTCACGGTTCCGATCTTGACACCGGAAAACCAGATGTTGTTGCCAGTCTGAAGTCCTCCGATGTCGTCAAACACCGTCTTGAGCTGAATCGCCTTGACAAATTTCTTCTGCTGGCCGCCCAGCGTCAGCACGCCGACCACCAGGATGGCAATCCCAACAAAGACGAATATGCCAACAATGACGGATCTCCTATTTTCCCCTCTCATGAGTTTATAAAATTATAATCGTAGAATGATTTGATTCGCTCGTCTTCTGCATTCGGAAACACTTCTTCGAAGGTCCCTACCGCATCAAACTGGCCGTCGAGCAACACGGCCATCCGGTCTCCGATCTGCTTAGCGCAGGCCAGATCGTGGGTAATCACAATGGAGGAAGTCTTGTACCGCTCCCTCACTTCCAAAATCAGGTTATTGATCTCCCCGCAGGTAATCGGATCAAGGCCGGCCGTAGGCTCGTCATAGAGCATGATCTCGGGATTGAGGATCAGGGTCCTGGCAATACCAATCCGCTTCTTTTGACCACCGGAAAGCTCCGAAGGCATCTGATTGATTGTCTGGGGCAGGCCCACACTGTCGAGCAGTTCTTCGATCCGCGTGTTGATATCCTTTCGTGTCAGATTCTTTTCGTTTCGGACCAACGGAAACTCCATGTTTTCGCGTACAGTCATACTGTCGTACAAAGCTGAATTTTGAAATGAAAAGCCGATTTTCAGGCGAAGTTCGTTGAGTTCCTTTTTTTTCAGCGACGCGACTTCCTTTCCAAAGACCTTCAAACTGCCTGAATCCTGTCTCAGCAGACCTACCATGATCTTGATCAGTACGGATTTTCCAGAGCCGGATTTCCCCAGCACCACGAGATTTTCCTGACGGAATAGATCCAGATCCACCCCTTTGAGTACATGCAGGTCTCCAAAGGACTTTTTCAGATTCTTAATCTCAACTACTTTTTCCCGTTCTTCCATAGCTTACATCCCTCTGATTGCATTGACCAATTGAAGCACGAGTAATTCCTCGATGAAGATCAGGAACATCGCCATGACGACCGCAGCGTTGGCAGCGCGCCCGACACCTTCCGTCCCTTTGGAGGAATTATATCCCTTGTAGCAGCCGACGATCCCGATCGTAAAACCAAACAGCACCGATTTGAATACTGATGAAATGATATCCAGGAAGGTGATCGCTTCAAACACCTGTACAAAGAAGGTGGTCATACTAACCATTTCGTTTGCATTGACACTCAGGAACGAGCCCATCAAAGCAACAAAGTCAGTGTACATCACCAACAGCGGGATCATCAAGGTCGTCGCCAACACCCGCGACACGACCAAAAACTTGAAGGGGTTGGTGGCTGAGACCTCCATCGCGTCGATCTGCTCAGTCACCTTCATCGAACCGATCTCGGCACCGATGCTCGATCCCACCTTGCCGGCTGCAATCAACGCCGTCACCAAGGGCCCCATCGCGCGGACGACGGCGATGGATATCAGCGAGGGTAACCAGGATGCCGCTCCAAACTCTGAAAGCGAGGGCCGGGACTGATTGGTAAATACGATCCCGACGATGAATCCCGTCAACGAAATCAGCGGAAGCGACTCCACACCTATCCGGTAGCACTGCTGGATGATTTCCTTGAATTCATACGGCGGCATAAACACCTCCTGAAAGAAACGTCGGACAAAATTCCAAGCATCCGCCAATCCCGTAAAAAACTTATCTATCTTTTTTGAAAGCAAGGGCTTTCTATCTTCCGACTCTTCGGCCATAATTCTTTCAACTTAGTTCACAGCCATGAGACATTTGGCAAACACCACAAAGAAAACAAAATTCAAACCAACCCTTTCCTCCACCGGCTTATTTTTTAGAAGTGGAAAGAGCAAGTGCAAAAATTAATCGATGCCTTTTTTTGGGTTGAAAAGGAAACGTCGAAGCCGAACCAACAGTCAATTCGCAATAAATTGAGACGCGTCGGAGGCTAGTTCGGTTGACAAAAATCCCTGCAAAATCCGCCCAAAATCCAGGGCCATTTTCAGGGAAAATTCAACGCATTTGAAGTCTTATATCAGCGCCTTCAGAGTATTCCAGTTGTCCTCGGAAATCGGCTTTTCCATCACACATTTCACACTCGGAAAATCACCGACCCGACGTCTGTCTTCGGGAGAAGAACTGGCAGTAAGGAAGACAATCGGCGCGGAGGATTTCGAGCTAAAACTAGCCACCCAATCCCAACCGGAGGAGCTGTCAAAGTTGAGGTCTGACAAGATCAAATCAACGTGATTTTCATCCAGCCACAAGTCCAGTTTTTCCGGCTCGTTGAAAAATTCCATACTGCAGTTTGGAAGATAAATCTTGACCAATTTCTTCATCAGCAAGTGTTGAATCCTGTCATCATCCAAGTAAACTAATCTGAGCATTTCGACACTTTGGTTTTTTTAAAGACTTTTTAGACCTCCTTAAGTCACGAGATCCACGATTGGTTTTTAAAACTATAGCTTATTCTTAGATATCGGAATATGAAATTATCTCAAGTTATTTTTAGTCTAGACTAATCTTTTTAGCTAGCCCATTTTTCGAAAGATCTAAATCAGATTTATAAATTTAAATATCAGTAAGTTATATCAGTTCTTATAAACCCAAAGATAACTTGATGGAGAGGAAAATAATTGCTTTTCACATCGTACCCTTCCGCCAAATTATTTGGTGGCTCTTACCCCGACCTCCCTCTGTTTTTGAAAAAATCATCATAGATTTTTCCTATAATCCTTACTTTCACCCATATTCTTGTCTCAACCCCTACATGGCTACCACCACTCCCCCGCCTCGAAAGAGGAGCAGTATTCTTCGTTTTTTCGTTTACATCGCCAACCGGTTTGACCTGGAGGAAGGGAAGGAAGATGAGCTGGAAACCATTGAGTATATTTCAAAAAACGTAGAGTTTAGGGGCGCCAATCTATGGATCCTGATCTTTGCGATTTTCGTGGCTTCCATCGGGCTCAACGTCAACTCCACAGCAGTCATCATCGGAGCCATGCTGATCTCCCCGCTGATGGGTCCGATCATGGGCATCGGGATGGCCGCCGGCATCAATGATTTCGACCTCCTGAAGCGGTCTTTCCGCAACCTCGGCGTGGCAGTTTTTATCGCGATTTTGACCTCTACTTTATACTTCTCCCTGACCCCGATCAGCGTTGCACAATCTGAACTTTTAGCCCGGACCGAGCCGACCGTTTGGGATGTCTTGATTGCCCTCTTTGGCGGACTTGCCGGGATTGTCGCCGGGTCAAGAAAAGAGAAAAGCAATGCCATTCCCGGGGTCGCCATTGCTACGGCACTGATGCCGCCGCTCTGTACCGCAGGGTACGGTTTGGCGACCGGCAACCTCCTCTATTTTGTCGGAGCGTTCTACCTTTTCTTTATCAATTCGGTTTTTATCAGTCTCTCGACTTACCTCATTGTTCGATTTATGAAGTATCCGAAGAAGCAATTTTTGGATACCAAGCGCGAAAAGCGTGTACAAACTTACATCACGGTCATCACTCTGATGACAATAATCCCCAGTGTCTACCTGGCATACGGGATCGTCAAGAAGTCAATCTGGAACGAACAGGCCAGAAGGTTTGTCAATCTGGAGATCCAATCTCCCAATACGCAGGTACTGACCGCCAGCTATCATTACAATATCCCTCCCAAGACTATCGAGGTCAGCTTGATCGGTGAGCAACTTTCGGAGGAAGAAATAGCCCAATTAAATGCAAAACTGCCGGGATTTGGGTTGGAAGAGACAAGCCTGACATTTCTCCAAAGTGGTAACGGGACAGACCTGAACCTACTTCGAAATGACATTCTCAAAGATCTCTACGAACGAAATGAAACCTTGATCCGGGACAAAGACGAAAAGATCGCTCTTCTCGAAAATGAGATACTGGCCGACGCCAACACCCGAAAACTAAGCGTTGAGATCGCCGAAGAAGCGAAGATCAACCACCCCAACCTCAAGAAATTTACCATCGGGAGATCTTTGATGACGGATTTGGATAAGAAAAAAGTCGATACCTTGCTGGTAGCCTATGCGCAATTTTCCCCAGAACCTTCCAAGGCTGAATCCAAAAGACTCTCCGACTGGATAAAAATCCGTACAAAGGCTGACACGATTGCGCTCATTTTACATTAAGCTCATCCAACCGGTTGAAATTGAGCACGTCGCAGCTCCACATATAGACAATTATCAATTCAGGAGATTCAAACTGACCATTGAAAATTAAATTATAGACAGATGAAAAAGCTATTTACGCTCGTCCTTTTCTTGATTGGAGTTTGCACCCTCAGTCTTGCCCAAAGTCAATATGACGAAGTCCTTGCCCAAAAAGTCGGTGCCGATGAATATGGGATGAAAAAATACGTGATCGCGTTCCTTCTCCGAGGCGACCGCGTGAGTGAATACACCCCGGAAAAGAGACAGGAAATCCAGGGAGCTCACATGGCCAACATCGGTAAGATGGCCGAAATGGGCAAACTGGTGGTTGCTGGACCGTTTTTCGGAAATGAAGACCTGAGAGGGCTCTACATCTTCGACGTGCAGTCGATCGATGAAGCCAAAGCTTTGACAGAAACTGATCCCGCCATCCAAGCCGGAGTCCTTAAGATGGACTTGAAAGAATGGTACGGCTCAGCGGCGTTGGTGATGCTGAATGAGCTTTATCCTAAAGTGACGAAGAAGAGCTTTTAGCAGTTGGCAGCTTACAGTGTGCAGTATGGCTGCAAACTGCAGACTGCCTACTTCCCACTGACTCACCTTCCACAGATCTCTTTATACGCGCAATAGACGCACTTTTCCACCTTCGTCGTCTGGTCAAACGGCTGCTCCGGGTCAAAGATCTCACCCAGCAAGCCACTCAAACCTCCTTCAAATTCCTCAGCCAACTCTCTGTAATCGTTGATCTCCACACCGTCCAACTGAAGAAAAGGATTGAATTTGGGATTGTAGATCTCCTTGATGTTGAAGATCCCCGGCTTGAGGGGAAGTTGGTTTCCAGGATGCTTCGTTTGATAGAAATAGGCATAGAGCATCGTTTGCATCGCCGCTTTGTTTCGTCCGGTATCATCGCGATCAAATAAAGAAGCGACCGATTTGACCTTTTTGGTGTCCTTACCGGTCTTATAATCGATCAGCCGCACCACGCCGTCTTTCCTGTCCAATCGGTCAATGACCCCACCAAGCGCCACCTCTACCCTGCCGTCCGCAGTATCTACCCAGATCCCCGAGGGATAATCCTCCTCCGTGCCAATGACTTCAAAATCGCCATTCTTCTGGTCGTAGTCCAAGATAGCTCCGAGATATTTGATGAAGATGGCCCGCGCAATCTCCAGTTGCCCGGACAGCTCCAGCGCTTCATCTTCTTCGTTTCGATTGTAAAAAGCCCGAATCGCCGCATCCACCGCCGCTGGGATCTGTGGCTTCAAGCGCTCAATCCCGTGGTTATCGATCGCCCGGGCTGTCTCTCCCTCGGCCACTTTATACAAGTTTTCCACCGCATTGTGCAGGATCGTACCAAAGGTCGACGGATCAATCCCCGTGACGACTTCTTCCTTTTCCTTCAGTCCAGCCAGATACCGGAAATAAAACCGCAATCTACAATCCAGGTACATATTGATCGCAGAGGCGGAAAACGACTTCAAAAAAGCTGTCGGATCAGAAGTCTTCACATATTGCCGCAAAGCATCCATCACCTCGGGAGTCTTCTGGATCGTGATCTCCTCAGCTGGCGTCAAGTCCACGGGCACCATTGCCACTTGTGGCGCTGCGATGCCGAGTTCTGCCTGCATCTGTTGGATAAAACGGCTCATCTCGCCCGCCTTGCCCTGATCAGAGGAAGTCGTATAGATCAGGTGAACTTCCTCCGCCCGATGTAGCAGACGGTAAAATGTGTAGGCGTAGATCGCGTCATTTTGCTCTTGCACCGGCAGCCTGAACGCCCGGCGCAGGTTAAACGGGATCATTGAGTTGATTCCGCCGCCGGGAGGAAAACTCCCCTCGTTTACATCGCAGATGATCACACGGCGAAAATCCAAATTCCTGGACTCCAGCACGCCCATGAGCTGCAATCCCTGAAGCGGTTCCCCCTCGAATGGCAACTTGAGTTCCCTGAAAATCTGCCTGAAAAGCTTCAGCACAAAGTCCATCTTCAGCCCTTTGGAGCTGTTGGATTTGAAGATCTCTTGAATCCTGTTGAGCTGCTTGAAGGCCTGAAACAGGTAGCTGCGCTGGATCTCGTCGTCTTTAAACTCCTGCGCAAGATGCTGGATCAAGGTGCCCAAATAATCAAAAATATCTTCCGGGTTGACTTTTCGGAACACCAATTCGAATATCGTCTCAGGCTGGATCAACATCGCTTGAGGCACTTCGAGAAGGTTGTTTGTCCGGATTTTCTCCAGCACATCCTGTACATGGTCGGAAGCGGCGGCTTTCAGATAGGGGAAAGAAAGCAGGTCCGTCACCGGCTTGTGGTAAAAGCTGGTGACGCCATTTTTCACTTTAACAAATCGCTGTAAGTCAAGCACAGCATCGAGAAAAGCATAGATAGGCGCATTTCGGATCGGGTAACCCATCGTCACGTTGAGCTTCTCGATCTGCGGCGGCAACGTGTGCAAAACGGGAAAGAGCAGCTGCTCATCGGGCAGGATGATCACCGTCTCCTCCAGCCGTTCGTCCGGGCCGAGCGCCTCCAATAACTTCCCGACCAGATTGGATTGGTTGGTCTTTAGCGGAATAGAATGCGTCTGAATTCTGTCGGATTTTTGGCGGATCTGATTTGGTATTTCCTCCGTAAAAGTCTTCCCAAGCACGGCGTCCCTCTTATAATCCCTGAAAAACAACCCCGCCTCCTGCAAGGTGTCCTCCAAGTAAAATGCGTCCACGTCCCAAAAAACCTCCGCGCCAAACTCCTTCACAAAGTGCTTGATAAGCTTCTCTTCTGCCAACGTAAAGGCATTGAAGCCGACGAAAATATAATGCTTCTCAGGACTTGGAATCTGCTTTAAGTTCTCGGCCACCTGCCGGTAAAGCTGTCCCGAATAGGCCAGTCCGACGGTTTTGAGCCGGTGCTGAAAGTCTCCGTACAAGCGACCCAGAATCTGCCAGAAACGCAAAAACTTCTCCTTTTCCTGCTCATTTTGTCGGGCAAAAGCCAGCCAAAACTGGGAAATCAGCGCTTTTTGATCCTCGGTCAAAAAACTTAGATCGGACTCAAATTCCTTGATCTCCGCAAGGTTTTGATAGACCGTCTTTGCGGGAGCGAGAAACTGATCGAGGTCATTGAAGTCCTTCAGGATCAACTCACCCCAGACATAAAAACGGTCAAAATCCTCCGGCTCTTCCTGCACCTGTCGGTAGAGCTCATACAGCTCAAAGATCAGCGTCAGTTCATCCGCAGGCGTATTTCCGGCCAGGCCGTAGAAGACCTGCTCGATCGTTCTCACCTCCGGCATCCAGACCGGCTCAGCGATCAGCTCGCCAAGGTAGCGGGTAAAAAACAGGCCCGCCCGCCGATTGGGCAATACAATGACCAAGTCTTTGAGATCGCGTCCCGATTCCAAAAGCTGCTTTGCTGTATCTTTCAAAAAGGGGATCATACTTCCAAAATTTGGGTGGGTTCGAGATAGCAGAGATAGCCTTTGACTGGCTTTTGGCTGAGTCTGGCGACTAATTCCATGTATTCTTTCACTTGGGCGAGGTGCGAAGCGTATTTTTCTCCCGTCTTGAAATCCACCACAATAGCCTCATGAGCTCCGATCAGAATTCGGTCGGGACGTTTTTGACTTCCTCCGGGAAGCAAGATGCCCTGCTCAGCAAGCGACTGTAGGCTCGGATCAAACCATCGGACAAACTCTGGCAACACAAACAGCGCGTTCAGCTGCTCTCCCACTGCCGCCGCCGTTTCGGCATCAAGCCTACCCTCAAAGGTGTATTGCTGAAGCAAAAGCTCGGCGTCCTTCTTGTCTTGCGAAGCGGCTAACAACTCATGGATGATCACGCCAAGCTTGCGCTGCGAGCGGGCTTGAAGTCCCGACTCCGAAAAATCCCAGGCCTTCTTCTTGGTCTTCAGCTTCGATCTCCAATTTTGCGATTCCCAGCGAAGGAGTGATTCATGCGTTGGTTTTCGATCTTTCAGCAGCGGAATGGTTCCCCAGTTACCCGCCTCGTAAATCAGATTTTCACCGTCCCAGCTTTGATTTTCTCCCAGCTCAGCCACCTGAAAACCGGAGGCAAAAAGCGAGTAAAGCAGGTTGCCAGTCGTGTTCAGATTGATTTCACCTTTCTGGTTTTGTGAAAATTCCGTAGAACCCCAAATCACTTCCTCGGCACGGGTAAAAGCCACATACAACATGTTCAGCGAATCCAAATAAGCCAACCGGATCTCATCCTGATAGGCTGGCGCAAAAGCAGAATCCCGCAGTACGGAGCCGTGGGTCAGCGGCATAACGGTATGAATGCCGGTTTCGGTCGAAAACGGCGACCAGATCACAGGCGCCTGAAGGCCGGAAGCGACGATCCGCCAGTCCAGGAACGGCATGAGCACCACCTTGTATTGGAGTCCTTTGGCCTTGTGAATGGTCAAGATCCGCATCGCGTCATGATCCTCAGGGATCTTGACCGTGCGTTTGCCCTTGTTCAGCTCCCACCAATCCAAAAATCCGATTAAATCGGCCCGGTTCTTTTTCACAAAATCAAAGACCGCCTCCTTAAATCCCGAGACGTAGGCCAGGTCACTTTGCTTGTCGACCATTCCCAAAAAGGACACACACTCCTCCAACAACTCCATCAGCGGAAGCTGGGTCAAGACGTCGAGCTGCTGACGCAGTTTCAATTCTTTTGACCGGAGTTCATCGGGAAGTTTGTCCTTGTGAAAGAGATCATGACTCAATGGAATGTCGTGCAGCAGCGCATAGTAAAACCACATCGTCTTGAGCGAAACTCTGTCAGATGGGTTGCTGAGAAAGGTCAGCATCGCCACCAGACATTTCACGGCGGCGGATTTGTCGAGGAAAAGCGACTCCTCCGACAGCACATCGAAGCGGTAATTCGAGTCCGGATTATCTCGCCCATAGGCCATCAAGGCATCCGCAATCTCGGCTCCGTGGGCATTTTTTCGCACCAAAAAAGCAATGTCCCGCAACTGATAGCCCCGATCCTGAAGATCCATCACGAGTTGCGGAAGTCTATTCAGAACCTTCGTATGCGAATCCTCTTGCTCCTCATCAGTTTCCTCGGTGGATCGGGAGCTGGTCTTTTGGTTGAATTCCAACCGGATCTTTCCTTGAAACTCCAAGCTCATCTTTCCCGAAGGAATCGACTGCTTCACGCCGCCAAAAGCCTCCACGAGGAGGTTTTCCGCATCGATTTGAAAGGAGTCCTTCATTCCGGCCTGCATGAGTTCGGGCAGGGTTTCGAAGATCGCGTTGTTAAACTGGATGATGCCGGGCAGGCTGCGAAAGTTGGTCGCGAGAGCTTTCTCCTCGATGAAGTCTGGATGAATCTGCTGCTGCACTTCCGCCAGCAAGAGTTCCAGCCGACCGCCGCGCCAGCGATAGATCGACTGCTTCACATCACCCACGAGCAGGTTGGTATTGCCGGAAGCCAGGGAGTTTTCGAGCAATGGCTTGAAGCTCGACCATTGAAAATCGGAGGTATCCTGAAACTCGTCAATCAGGAAATTGCGGTATTGGTTGCCGATCTTCTCATAGACAAAAGGCGCGTCATTGTCCTTGGTGATCTCCTTGAGGAAGTCGTTGACGTCTGAAATCAGAAGGATTCCCTCCTCATCCTTGAGCAATCGCAACTCCAGGATCAGGTCCCGAAAGACGCCAAAGGCATTGAGGTTCTTCTGAAGCGCATCTAGCGTGTTCCATTGGGTTACTTTTTCCGGCCAGGAAAAAAGAATCGTCGCCAGACCTGCCTGCGCCGCTGACTCGATGGCTGGACCGTTCCGGTCTCCTTTTTTATACCAGTTCGAATACTCGGGAAGGTCTCTGAGCATGATCTCCGTGAGACTCGGAAAGGGACATTGAGGATCGCCCTGCCGGGCAAATCGCATCGCAAAACTCTTGCTCCCACCTTTGAAATCCGTCCACTCCAGTCCGGAATTCGCCCGAATCTGTTCCGACTTTTCCCGCAGCTCTTCCGCCTCGGCGATCAGTTTTCGCTTTTCGTCCTGCACGTACTTTCGAAACTCACCCAAGAAGCCTTCGTTGGCGACGCTCTCTTGGAAAAGACCTCGAAACGCCTTAAACCGCTCCTGAAAGATCTCTCTTCCCAGACTTTTGATTCCTCCGCGGATGTCCCAGGACTTCTCATTCTCGATCTGCTCTTCGGCGTAGTCGATCAGCCAGGTTCGGAGGTTTCGGTCGATAGACACCTTCTCTACCACTCGGTCCACCAAGCGATCCAGAACCGCGTCGGTGTCCATCTCCAGGTCAAACTTTGCCTGCAAATCCATCTCCCGTGCAAACGACCGGATTACCCGCTGAAAGAAGGAATCGATCGTGCTCACGGCAAAATACCCATAACCGTGCAGGATATGGAGCAGGGTCTCCCGGGCCCGACTTTGAAGTTGCGCAGGACTCAGGTCAAGCGACTGCATGAGTTCCGCATCCAAAAACTCCTTCGGCCTGACTTCTTTAGTGAGTCGCTCCAGCACCGTCAGGATCCGCTCCTTCATCTCCTGTGTCGCCTTATTGGTGAAGGTCACCGCCAAGATTTGTTTGAACGCAGACCGGGGGCTTTGCAGCGCCAGCTTAAGGTACTCCAGCGTCAGCGTGTAGGTCTTCCCCGAGCCGGCGGAGGATTTGTAGAGGATAAAGGGTCGTCGTTGCATGGAAAAAAGGCGAGCCTCCAAGATAGGAAAGTGGGCTGTTTTTCCTTTCGGGAAAAGTAAAGGTTGACGAAAATTGTCGTAAAACGGTGCCTGATCTATTCATTCGCGATGATATCGATAGGTTGGATTTCGCCTCATTTTTGGCCAATTTGAAATCCTCAAAAAACCTAAACCCATGAAAACTCTGTTGTTTGTATTGCTTTGGATTTCCATGACTTTTTCAGTCTCGGCTAATGACGGCTACAAACTTTGGCTGGATTATCAGCCTATTGAAGATGCCAACCTGAAAATCCAAGCCAGCCAACTTTTCTCCGGCATCTATTTTTTTGGAGAAAGTCCCACCTATGACGTCATCCGAAAGGAGCTGCAAATCGCCGCTCCCAAACTCGTCGGAAGCGCTCCTCAATTCAAGACCGAACGACTCGCTGAAACTCAGGTTTGGCTCGGTAAGAGGGAGGAGCTTTCGCAGGTGCTCGGACTCCAGCAGCAGACCGAACTACGGCAGCTTGGCGAGGAAGGTTACTGGAGGGGGACGATCGATTTTCAGGGAAAAACCTATTACGCGATCATCGGAAACCGTCCCATCGGCGTACTTTACGGAGTCTTTGACTGGCTGAAAAGTATCCAAACTGAAACTTTCGATCCAAAGCTTGAAAAATCTGACAGTCCGAAAGTTAAACTCCGAATGCTCAACCATTGGGACAATCTGGATCGGACGGTCGAGCGGGGCTATGCGGGTTTCTCGATCTGGGACTGGCACAAGCTCCCTGGCTACATCGATCCCCGCTACATCGACTACGCCCGTGCGAACGCCAGCATCGGAATCAACGCCGTCTCTCTGACTAATGTCAATGCCAATGCACGGATTCTGACGACGGACTTTATGAAAAAAGCGAAGGTGCTAGCGGATCTTTTTAGACCCTATGGCATCAAGGTTTTCCTTACGGCCCGCTTCTCCGCTCCCATCGAAATCGGCGGTCTCAAGACTGCTGATCCGCTCGATCCCGAGGTCATTGCTTTCTGGAAAAAGAAGACGGACGAGATGTATTCCTTCATCCCCGACTTCGGCGGCTACTTGGTCAAAGCCAACTCGGAGGGCCAGCCCGGACCGCATGAATACCAGCGAAACCATGCCGAGGGCGCCAATCTACTCGCCGATGCACTGGCTCCGCATGGCGGCGTGTTAATCTGGCGGGCGTTTGTTTATTCTCACGAATTGGATGAAGACCGGCACAAGCATGCCAATCTGGAATTTGAACCGCTGGACGGGAAGTTCAGAGAAAACGTGATCATCCAGGTGAAAAACGGCGCGATTGACTTCATGCCAAGAGAGCCTTTTCATCCGCTTTTTGGCGCAATGGACAGCACCAACCTCGGGATGGAGTTTCAGATTACCCAGGAATACCTCGGTCAGGCAACGCAGCTGGTCTACCTCGCTCCGATGTGGGAGGAAGTCTTTCGCAGCAAAACCTATCGCCCCACTCCAGCGGCAACGGTGGCCGGCATCGTTGACGGTACAGACTCCGGCCAAAAACTCACCCTAGTCGCGGGCGTGTCCAATATCGGCACCGACCGCAACTGGACCGGGCATCTCATGGCGCAGTCCAACTGGTATGCCTTTGGGCGGATGGCGTGGAATCCCGAACTGAGCTCAGAAGAGATCGCCGACGAATGGGTGAAGATGACCTTTGGCCAAAAGCCAGAGCCCCTGGCCAAGATTAAAGAAATCCTCCTCGAGTCCCGCGAAGCCGCGGTCAACTACATGATGCCACTCGGTCTGCACCATATCATGGGCTGGGATCATCACTATGGCCCGGGGCCTTGGGTGACCGGTGGCCGACCCGATTGGACGTCGCTTTATTATCATCAAGCGGACAGTCTGGGAATCGGGTTTGACCGGACTGCAAGTGGCAGCGACGCCCTGGGTCAATATGCGCCGGAGATCGTGGAGGCATGGTCAGATCCCACTCAGATTCCTGAGAAATACCTGTTGTGGTTTCATCACCTCCCCTGGGATTTCAAGCTTCCCTCGGGGAGAACGCTTTGGGATGAGATCGGCTTGCATTACGATGCAGGCGTAAAATCCGCACGACAAATACAGGCCAATTGGAATTCGCTGGAAAGCGAAATCGACCCAGAACGTTTTGATCATGTACGCCAGTTGCTGGCGATCCAAGTGCAGGAAGCCGAATGGTGGAGAAATTCCTGCCTGTTGTACTTCGAGACTTTTGCGAAGCGGCCTTTCCCTGCAGAGATAGAGAAACCAACCGGCGATCTGGAGGAATACAAAAGCAGAAAGTTCCCGACGGCGCCGGGCATCAGGCCGAAGTGGTAGTTTCAATTTGGTCAATAGTCGACGGCCCATGGATGACAGCCATGACGCAAAGGGGGACGCCAATGATTGGTAAGCGGTAAGAATTGTGAGAGGTCTGCGGTCTTGGGCCTTAAGTCTCCCTTCTTAAGCCTACCTTGGCCTGTTTATTGATTTAAACCGCTACATTCTGCCTTTTAAGCCACAAAATTATTTAAGCTATTACTACTAAAAAGATCCTTCTAAAGATTTTTAAGATTCTGGGAATTGTCATTGGAGTCTTGCTGGTGATTCTGATCGCCCTGATACTCTTTATCCGAAGCCCTTGGGGGCAGGGCATCATCGTGGACAAGGCGACCAGCTACGTCAAGGAGAAAACAGGCACCGAACTCCGCATTGGAAAACTCTTCATCACCTTTTCCGGTAACATCTTCCTCGAAGAACTTTACCTCGAAGACCTGAGCCAAGACACGCTCCTTTATTCCAGAAAGCTCGAAGCTGGAGTAGCCATAGCCCCGCTCCTTTCTACAGGAAATATCAACGTGACTAAACTCGACTGGGAAGGCCTCACCGCCAGAGTCAGCAGGCCTGAGGTGACCGGCAAATTCAATTTTGATTTTCTGATCGAGGCATTTGCCTCAGACACCACCCAGGCAGCCACGCCGGTGGACACGACCGCCGCAGACCCTATTTCCATCTCGATTGCGCCGGCCAGTCTTAGGGATTTTGATGTGGTCTATCAAGACGAAGTGATGGGGATCGACGCCAAAATCCTTCTTGGGGAGCTGGATGTGGATATTTCCGAGATTGATCTGGAAGAGTTCTTCTTCGAAATCAATCAAGTCGCACTCAAAAATACACAGGTAACTTATCTCCAAACCAAACCCTTTCCTCCAGCCGAAGAGGAAGAAACCGAGACTCCGATGCCGAGTCTAATACTGGAAGAATTGATCCTGTCAGACGTCCAAGCCGACTACGTCAGCAAACCGGATCGGCTGGACGCCAAGGTCGATATCGGCTGGTTTTTGGTCAAATTGCCGGAAGCCAATCTAGTCGAGCAAATCATCCGTCTGGACAAAGTCGAGCTGAAAAACAGCACATTAAGCTACCACGATTTCTCTCAATCCTCTACCGCAACAGAGACAGAAGACGACGCTATCCCATCAGGCGATTCCGCCTTTATCTGGCCTGAATGGGTCGTTTCGGCCGATAAAATCTACATTGACTCTACTGAGCTCGAATACAAAACCGCAGACGTCCCAGTGACGAAAGGAGCTTTCAACGCCGAGGCAATTAACATCTCAGGACTTAAACTGGATCTGGAAGAGGTGTCACTCCAAGACCAGCAAGTAGCCGCCAATTTGAAGGAATTCCATTTCTCAGAGGGCAGCGGATTTGAGTTGGACAAGTTTCAGTTTGAGCTGGAACTGGATGAGGAATCCGCCCAAATCACGGATCTGGTTCTGCAAACCAACCGAAGCAACTTGACGGCGAGTACAACGCTGAACTATGCCTCAATCGATGATCTGATCAGTTTTCCCGAGAAAACCAAGGTGGAGCTGGAGGTGGAAGACACCAAATTGGATGTCAGAGATGCGTATTTCTTTTCTCCCGCGCTCGCACAAGACACCCTGATCCGGGAGATTGCCAAAGCACCTGTTTTCTTGAAAGCTGAATTAGATGGGGATCTGGAACACATCAATCTCGACAACCTCATTGCCTCTTGGTCTAAAACCCGCCTTATCGCAAATGGCGCGATCGAACAGCCCATGGACATGGATCGGCTGAGGATAGACCTGCCCTCCATCCGGATGATATCGACCCGATCTGACCTGATCCGATTTGTGGATGAGCAGGCGCTGGGAGTGCAGCTTCCTGACGCTTTAAATCTCAGGTCGAGCGTCCGTGGTTCCCTGGATGACCTCATGGCGAACGTAGATCTGAAAACCAGTCTTGGCAATGTCACGCTCGACGGAGGTTTCCAAAACCGCCAAACCATCGCTTTTGACGCTGATTTGGGTGTACAGGATCTCCAACTTGGGACATTGCTGAAGATCCCCGAACTGGACACTGTGAGCTTTCAAATCAAGGCCACAGGATCAGGAACGGACATTTACTCCATGAACGCGGAGCTGAGCTCAGCGTTTGACAGATTTAGACTGTACGGAACCGACTACAGCGGACTCAACCTCGAGGGTAAGTTAGTCGAGGGCGTCGGCGACGTGCGGATGTGGATCGAGGCGGAGTTTTTGGACTTTGACTTATTGACCAAACTGGATCTGGATTCGGTCAACTCCAAGGTTGATCTCAACCTCGATCTCAAAGGAGCTGACTTCCGGGAGCTTGGGCTGACGGGAGAAAACAGCCGGGCAAAGCTGCAGTTGCAAGCCAATTTCGAAGGAAATCCGGAGGCTTTTGACTTGACCGCCCATCTCAATGACGGCAACATCCTGTTCAAAGATAGGAACTACCAAACCGGTGAACTCGATGTAGAAGCGCATCTGACGCCGGATAGCACGAGTTTGGACATCAACAGCAAGATCCTCAACGGCTATCTCCGCAGCAACTCTTCTACAAACGAGCTCCAAGATGCCCTTTCGGGGCTGTTTGCCCACTACTTAGATTCGACCTCGGTGGGAAATCCGCAAGGTGATTCGTTGGTGATGCAAGTGGATTTGACCCTTGCTCCCGACCCGCTTTTGACAGATGTTTTGCTATCGGGCTTGGAAAATTTCGACACGGCGAGGGTAAAGGTCGACTTCATCCAAGCGACCGATTCGCTGGTCGCGGCGATAGATTTCCCCTACATCAACTATGGCGGCACCGAGATCGACGACCTCCAAGTCAGGATCAACGCGGATCGAACGGACTTGGATATGGAGCTCGGCTTCCTCGGACTGAGCACGGGTCCGGTTGCCATGCAAAAAACCAGTCTCACGGGCGTGATGCAGAATTCGTTGCTGAACGTAGAATTCCTGACCTACCATGAAGAGGAAATCCTGGCCCGAATTCCATTTGACATCGGTATCTCGGGAGACTCTACCCGGGTTCTTATCATCCCGGAGAACCTGACCCTGAACGGTGCTCCGTGGGAAATCAACGGTGACAACAGCATTACCTTCTCGACAGGAAATCTCCAATTTCGGGAATTTGAGTTACGAAATGGGGAGCAAAGTCTCACTGTCCAAAACGACATCCCAGGCTTTACGGAAAAAAATCTCGCGGTCGAGTTCGAAAATTTCAGACTGGAGACTTTTACCGGAATTCTCAATCCGAGCGATACGCTCGCGGGAGGAGCCCTGCAGGGTCAACTCGTCGTAGAGAATCCGTTTGACGCGATGGGCATCATGGGAAAACTGAATGTGGACGGTCTGATGGTCATGGACACGCACCTGGGCGATCTTTCCCTTGAAGCCACCGCAAAAAGCCTCGGCAATTACGTCCTCGCCCTTGGGCTGAAAGATGAAGGGGTAGATCTGGATCTTGACGGCAGCTTTGTGGCAGATGAATCGGGCGGGACATTTGACGTGGATCTGGATCTCAAGCGGATCGACATGGAAAAGATCGCCTCCCTATCGCAGGGTCAGATTAGCAACGGAGAGGGATTTCTTAGCGGAAAAGTTACCGCGTCAGGCACCACGACAGAGCCCGTATATGAGGGCGAATTCAGGTTCAACGAGGCGTCTTTTATTCCGACTCAATTGAGTACAAAATATATCCTGTCCGACGAAATCCTTAAGTTGGACAACGAAGGTGTGTACTTCGATACGTTTACGATCCGGGACGGAGACGGCAATACCTTCAGTATCGATGGCTCTGTATTGACGGAGAGTTTTACCAATCCTTCTTTCGACCTGCAGCTGGATGCAGAAAACTTCATGGCGATCAACTCCAGCAACGAAGAAAACGAGCTCGTATTCGGAAAAGCCTCTCTCGACGCAGATATCAGCATTCAGGGAGACTTGACGCTGCCGATCGTTCGGGCAAATCTCCGTGTCCGCGACAATACCGACCTGACGGTGATCATTCCTGAATCGCAACTGGACGTAGTGGAGCGCGAGGGCGTTGTCAATTTTGTAAACAAATCCGATCCGGACGATATCCTCACCCGAACGCTGGACGAGACCACCAGCGCATTTTCGGGATATGAAATCCACGCCAACCTCGCGGTAGATCCCAAAGCAAATTTCAAGGTCGTCATCGACCCCTACACTGGAGACAATCTCACCATCGCTGGGGACACCGAGCTCCGGATGGATGTCAATCCCAACGGAAGGGTGACGCTCACGGGAGCATATGAAGTGAATGACGGCTTCTACGAAATGTCCCTCTACAATCTGATCAGCAAAAAATTTGACATCAATCCGGGCAGTCGGATCACCTGGAACGGCGACCCGATGGACGCCACCCTGGATATCAGAGCCATCTACGAGGTGGAGACCAGCGCCTCCGACCTGATGTCTGCCCAGCTTTCCGGCTCTGACAGCGAAGTAAAAACGCAATACCAGCAAAAACTTACTTTTCTCGTCTATCTGAATGTGAAAGGTGAGTTGCTCAAACCTGAGATAACCTTTGCGCTAGACATGCCCGAGAGCGAACGAGGCGAATTTGGCGGGAATGTCTACTCCCGAGTCCTGCAGATCAACGGCCAGGAAGATGAGCTCAATAAGCAGGTTTTTTCGCTGTTGGTGTTGGATCGGTTTTTCCCATCACAGGGAAGCGACGGTTCGTCTGGCGGAGCTGAAGCTGTTGCCAGAAACAGCGCCAGCCAGCTTCTTTCCGATCAGATGAACGCGCTGTCAAGCAAGCTCTTTGGAGAGGAAAGCGGCTTTTCCCTCGGCTTCGACGTGGACAGCTACCAGGATTACCAAAGCGGCTCCGCCCAAAACCGCACCGACCTGAACATCAATGCGCAACAGAGGCTTTTCGACGATCGGCTCATCGTGGAGGTGGGCAGTCAGGTGGGACTGGAAGGAACCTCCCAAGGGCAGGAACAGGAAGGCAATTCGCTCCTGGCCAATATCAACTTCGAGTACATGCTGACAGAGGATGGCCGATGGAGAATCCGCGCGTTTCGTAAGAACCAGTTCGAATCCATCATCGACGGCCAGCTCTTCGTCACTGGCGTCGGTCTGACCTTTAACAGGGAATTCAACGAGTTCAAAGAGCTCTGGAGACCTCCCGTGAAGGAGACTGAAGAATCCAAAAAAGAGAAAAAAGAAAAGAAAAAAGCGGCCAGAAAAGATAAAAAGACAGAAAATGAAGATCAAGACCGATAACATATGGGCATCGATCGCACTGCTTCTGATTCTGGTTGGATGCAGTGTCAAGAAGTATATCCCCGAAGATGAATTTCTCTACAAGGGTGCTGACCTGAAGGTAAACTACACCGGAAAAGTCGACGGGAAAAAAAATCTCAACGAAGAGCTGGAGGGATTGCTCCGCCCCGAACCCAACAAAAAATTTCTTGGCATGTATGTCGGTCTGTGGGCGCACTACAAGACCCGCGGAGATTCTGCCGGATTCATTCCCAGATTTATGAACAAGAAGTGGGGCGAGGAGCCCGTCTACTTCAAGCAAGTCACGCCCTCGAGGACCGAGGAACTGATCCTCAACAGGCTGGAAAACCGGGGCTTTTTTTACAGTCGAGCGACCTCTGAGGTGTTTCGGAAAAACAAGTTTGCAAGCGTCACCTACACCACCGACGTCTCCGAGCCTTACCTGATGGACACACTGATCATCGAAAGGGACTCGTCGCAAATCAACCAGGAAATCATCCTTTCGCAGAAAAAACCGAAGCTAAAAAAAGGCGATCGCTTTGATCTGGACAAGTTTAAGGAAGAGCGTGAGAGGATCGATTCGTTGGTCAAACTGAAAGGATACTACAACTTCAACGCAGACTACCTCATCTTCGAAGCCGACACCAACGACACGGACTCGCTGCGAAACTTCCGACTGTACTTACGAATGAAAAATGCGGTCCCCCAGTCCGGTAGGGTTCCCTATGTAATCGACACGATCAGAGTGTACCCAAACTACTCGATCGAAGATGAAGAAACCTCGGCCGATACTGTGCTGTACAATGACAAATACTTCATTCAGGAGAAGACGGAGTTTAAGGAAGAGCTGCTCGACCAATACATTCTCATCGGGACTGAAGAACGCTATGATCCCAAAAAATCCCGACTCAGCAGCAACAGGCTGAGTAACATTGGCAATTATAAGTTTGTCAATCTCAGGTATGATGATCTAAAAATCTTTGACTCCACGGGGCATCTCAACGCCGAATTCCACCTCTCTCCAATGACCAAACGGTCCGTCCGGGCAGAACTTCTCGGTGTGTCCAAATCCAATTCCTTCGCAGGCCCCACATTTGGAGTGGCCTACCGAAACAGAAACCTCTTTCACGGAGGAGAGATGATCAACATCGTGGGTAGGGTGGGCTATGAATTTCAGGTCGCATCCGGCGACCAATCCAATCTCCACTCTCTCGAGCTGGGACTTCAGGGTGACTTGATCTTTCCCCGAACCATCTTTTTCGTACCCATACGGGAGCGGTTTAGCTATTCCGTACCCAAGACCAAGGTCAGCATAGGAACCGAATATCTAAGCCGAGGCGGCCTGTATAGGCTCAACTCCTTTTTCACCAATTTCGGATACCTCTGGAACGCAAACCAGTATGCTTACCACGAGTTTACTCCAGTCAATATCAACATAGTAAATCTCACTTATACTACGCCGGAATTTGAGGAGATACTCGACGCAAACCCCTTCCTGCGTAAAAGCTTTGAACAGAACTTTATCCTTGGGATTAATTATGTATTCAACTATAACAAGCTGAACGATCGCTTCCGAACCCACGGGTACTTCCTGGGTTTTGGGGCCGATTTTGCGGGAAACTTGGCTAACAGCCTAGAAAATCTCCTTGGCGAGAGCGACGGAAAGATCTTGGGACTCGAATACGCCCAGTATGGGAAATTTGACTTGGACCTCAGGTATCATTTTAATTTTGCAAAGGAGCAGACGATCGCCACCAGGCTGTTTGCGGGATTGGGACTTCCCTTCAACCGAAGCCTGTCCCTCCCCTATTCCAAGCAATTTTTCTCCGGCGGACCCCACAGTATCCGGGCATTCCGGATCCGGTCCATCGGCCCGGGAAGCTACCGACCGCCTGTAGACAACACAAACTCCTACTTTGACCAAACCGGTGACATCCGTCTGGAGGGAAATATCGAGTATCGCTTTCCGATTATCTCATTCTTAAAAGGCGCGCTGTTCATGGACGCCGGAAACGTCTGGCTGAAAAACGACAATGAGGCATTGCCCGGCGGTAAATTCAGCTCGACTTGGTGGGAAGAGATCGCTGTCGGCGCGGGCATTGGCGCGCGTGTCGACATCCAGTTCTTTGTGATTCGACTGGACTTAGCCACTCCCCTCCGCTTCCCCTATGAATTGGAGGGCGAACACTGGAGCAATGACTTTGACATCGGCAGCAAGACCTGGAGAAGGGAGAATCTGATCTTCAACTTTGCGATTGGATATCCTTTCTAGGAGGATTACAAAACTGGGAGATTGAGGAATTGGAAAGTAGTAAGGCGTAAACGTCGCAAGTTTTGAGACCGCCGCACCTTTCGGGAGCTAGTCCAAAAAGCAGCTTTTTTTTCAACGGCTGGTCATATAATACCAAGTTTTTGAGATTAATGGATGACTCACATTCACTCTCAAAATTTTAGCTATGAAACTTACTTTTCCCGCGCTTTTTGCACCCGCGGTTTACATCTTGTTTTTCTCCTGTTCCCAAAAAGAACCAGCTCCGGAAACAGCCGACCCAAGCACCGAGTTGGAATTTGAAGTGGTGGACTCCATCCGGGTGGATGTCTTGGAAGATCTGACGATTTTGGACTACCTCGAGTCGGCTGATCAATATCTGATGAAAGAACGGCGGGGCGGAAAAATCATCCTCACCGACGGCAAGGGCAGCGTTCTTTCCAATCAAGAGCTTGCCGGCGAAGGCCCAAACCAAGTCCCGATAATATGGGAAGGGAGGTTCTTCGGCGACGATGGCTACATCTTCAAAGAAATGTCCGCGACGATGGATTTTCATGTATACGATCTTGATTTTCAAAAGACAGAAAAGATCAAAGGTCCAGCCGTGGGACTTAATGCGATCTTTATCTCCTTTTATCGGCAGACTTTCCATGTCTTCGAAACAGGCGGCAAGAAGTACATCCTCGGCGAGGAGGTAAACGCCTTCGACGGCGGCAGCATCGACCCGCTGAAACTGGGCGGGGATTTTTACAATCAGGCAAAAACGGGCTATTTCTACGATCTCGGCCAAGATTCAATTACCTACCTCAACCTTTTCCCTGAAAACTGGGAGCCCCGCAAGTCCAACAGATGGATTGGTCAGAGCTTTCCTTTTTTGACTTTTGATCCGAAAAACAGCAAGGTCGCCGTCCTTCCTCCCTTGGGCGACGCGCTCTATTTGTATGATCTGAAAGGCAATTCATTACAAAATGAAAAGGCCCTAACACTTACTCATCCGGATCGAAACCAGCCGATCCCTGATCCTTCCCGTGAAAATCAGCTCTACCCTTCGTTCAGTGACTTGAAGACTTTTGGTGAATACCAACTCGCGATGTTCAGCACTGCAATTCCGGAGGAAATCTATCAGGAGTTCAGGGCCAAAGGAGAGGATTACTATCGGGATCCGGAATGGCCCAAAGTCATCGCCAAGTATCGGACGCCGAGATATATCGTCGTGAGAGATGGGGCGCAGATCGGGATTGTGAACACTCTCCCTGTCGATGGCGATGTAAATCTGGGACTTGAGGATGGATCAATCTTGGTCAAAGCGACAGATGGAGAAGTCGAGCGGGATTACAACCTGTTTTATAAGATCAGGCTAGTGGAGAAAAAATAAGAGGACTGTTTAATTCCCGGAAAAGTTCAGGCACAGGCTTTTGACCCACGAAAATCATCACGGACAATCAAAATTTCATAACTTGGAATGGAGCGAGTGGTGAAGTTGGAGATAAACCCAAAACCAATCCAAAATGGGCAGAATACACCTCTTCGAATGGGAAGACCAGAGCTGGTTTCCGCCCACTGTCCGGAACTACATGACGGATTTCCTCCAATTTCTGACCAACAAGACCCGCATGTTTTCGCCCTTGGTACCGGAGATCAACAGGCTGCTGCAGACCTCCCAAACCAATCAATTGATCGACATGGGATCAGGTGGCGGCGGCGGATTGCTTTCACTCAATGAAGATCTTCAGAAAGTAAATCCGGACGTAAAATTCCTGCTCACCGACCTCTATCCCAATCACCGGGCATTTCAGTTTACTCAGAGCAAGGCCCGAAATTTCGAAGCGGTCCCTACGCCGGTAGATGCCCGAAATGTCCCGGATAATCTAAATGGGGTACGGACGATGTTTCTGGCTTTCCACCATTTCCAGCCCGACGACGCGATCCAAATTCTTCAAAATGCGGTAAAATCCAATCAGGCAATCTTGATCGCTGAGGGACAAGAACGAAGTGTTCCCAGCTTTTTGGCGATGTTTTTCTCGCCTTTGACTGTGCTTCTGGCGACGCCCTTTATCCGACCTTTTTCAGTTGCGAGAATTATCTTCACCTACCTGATTCCCTTGGTTCCGATTTTCACCTGGTGGGACGGGATCGTCTCGGTACTCCGGACCTACTCAGTCCAGGAGCTGGATGAGTTAATCTCAAAAACCGAGGGCCATGAAAAATTTATCTGGAAAACAGAGCGGATAAAATCAGGACCAGCATATTTGATCTACCTCTCTGGCGTCCCCAAAGAGATATCCTAAAAACCAACAAATCACCATCATGACTACAGCCATGCTACATACCACACCCGACTCTGAGATCGTCTGCACAAGGATCGTAGACGCATCCCAAGAGCTGGTTTTTCGGGCGTGGTCGGAGCCCGAGCATCTCAAAAACTGGTGGGGACCGGCGGGATTTACCAACACTTTCCACGAGTTTGACTTCCAGGTTGGAGGCAAATGGAACTTCACCATGCATGCTCCCGAGCAGGGAAATTTTGAAAACAAATGCGAGTTCATCAAGATCGAAAAACCTGATCTAATCGCCTGGAAGCGCTATTCCAAACCGCTTTTCCAAGTCCTGGCGACGTTTGAAGAGCTGTCTCCCGGCCAAACCAAAGTAGTGTTTAAGCAGCTTTTTGAAACGGCTGAAGAATGCGCAAAACTCAAGAAATACGTCTTGGACAAAAACGAGGAGAACATGGATCGGCTGGAAGCAGAGCTGAAAAAGATGTGAATTTTTCACCAAGGATCAACAAAAAAGGGAAGCGTCTGCCTCCCTTTTTTAGTTTACGCGGTATATCTGCTTTTTTTCAGCCCTATCCTATTCAATTGGGATAAACCCTCTGGGCCCAGGACGGTTTACACTCTCACCTTGGTTGTTCCGCCGCCCTCGAGCGTGATCGGCACAGGTTTGTTGGTCTTCCAGCTGCCGCCTGTGAAGTCCGGGATATCAATCGAATTGGATCGATTGGCCACTGACCACTCACTCATCGGCGTGATGCAGCTCCATGTGGCAGCATCATATACATCTTGATCTAACGGCAAGCCATTTCTCAGACAGTCGATCAGTCTCCAATCCATCATGAAGTCCATGCCTCCGTGGCCACCGATTTGCTTGGCCAGCTCACCTACTTTTTGAACAATCTCAGGAGTATATTTCGCTTGAAGCTCCTTCATCTCGTCTTCCTTCAGCCAGCCGTGGCCTTTGGCGACTTTCTGTTCTGGATACTTCTGGGCATAGCCTTCCGTCCCGCTGACCACGTGTAGACGGGAATAAGGCCGCGGCGAAGTGACGTCATGTTGGATCATGATCGACTTGCCGTGATTCGTCCGTACGACGGTGGTATTCATATTTCCGCGGAAAGACTTGGATGCAAAAGATCCGAAGAACGGATCCGTAGCCGCCAGCTCCTCCGCCTTGGCTTTCATCTGAAAGTCATTGGTAGACAAGGATGTCAAGTAGTCCATCTTGTCCCCTCTGTTGATATTCAATATCTGGCAGATTGGACCCAAGCCGTGGGTTGGATAGAGGTTTCCGTTTCTGAAGTTTTCCTTGAGTCTCCACATATCCTGATAGCCATCTTTGGCAAAATTCAGCGCCAGCAAATCGTGGATGTAGGCTCCTTCGACATGCAATATTTCGCCAAAATATCCCTCTCGGGCCATCTTCAAGGTCATCATTTCGAAGAAATCATAGCAGCAGTTTTCCAGCTGCATGCAATGCTTCTTGGTGCGCTCAGAAGTCTCCACCAGCTGCCAGCATTCCTCCAGCGTCCGGGCGGCAGGCACTTCCACAGCGGTGTGTTTCCCGGCCTCCATGGCATAAACGGCCATCGGAACGTGCCAATCCCAAGGAGTCGCAATGTAGATCAGATCCAAGTCCGGACGATCAAACATCTTTTTCCAAGCGTAGACGCTTCCTGAATAAAGCTCTGGATTGTGGGGCGTTCCTTCCAGAGATTTCTTGGCTTCCTCGGCTTTCTCAGGTCTCAAATCGCACAATGCTTTGATCTCTACGCCTTCGATCTTGCTCAGTCGATCCACAGCTCCCGGTCCTCGCTGACCCAAACCCACGACTCCAACGCGAACGGTTTCGATCTTTGGCGCAGCAAATCCGCACATATTGAAGGATTGCACCCTAGATGCACCATATTTTGCCTCCATTGGCAAGGTTTGAAAATTACCGGCAAGCGCACCGCCAGCTCCAAAAAGGCCTAAACCAGCCAAACCTGTGGACTTCAAAAATTCTCTTCTGCGATTCATAGTATTTTATTCTTTTTTTGGGTTTGCGAAGGCTATTTAACAAAAAAATGAGTGAAGTCCCTACCTATCGTCAGAAAGCACATAAAAAAGCCGGGAACAAGGGTCGGGTTTTCGTGTGAAGGTAGCTCAGGATTTCAATCAGCCAAAAAGTAAGCAGTCATCACTTTTTCTGCCGCTTTTCCCTGGGGAGTAAAATCCGGTTGTCGCTCGTGATCCGTCGGATGCCATTTCCAAAAAAACACACCAGCCAGCCATTCCTTTTTCCAGGCTGTCTCAAAAAATGCTTCATAACACAGCGCCTGAACCTCCTCAGAGATCTGAATTTCTTTGCGCTCGTTTGGCCACACCCAAGGTTCCATGGCCGCATCGACCGAATTGCAATAGCCGATCTCGGTAAACAAAACCGGCTTCTTATACTTTCTGACGAGTTTCTCGACTTTCGGCAGATGAGCTTCCCAGGACGATTTCAATTCCGCCAAATTGGGATTATGCCCTTTCGCTAGGGGAAAATAAGCCTGCACGCCTATGTAATCCAGAGCGTCCCAGAATTTCACCTTTTCAAATTCTGTGAAGTTCGCCGCATAGGTGATCTTTCCGGAGTAAACTTTTCTGATCTCCGCGATGACTGCTCTCCATTCGCTCTCCCGCGTTGAAGTCTTTTCCAGCTCCGTTCCGACGCAAAGCATCGGCATCTTCAGCTTTTCCGCGAGGCGGGCATAGTCCAGGATAAAATTCTGATAGTTGGCAAACCAGGTCTTCCAATCTGCCTCGGACGTCATCTCAATCTCTCCAACCCAGCCACCTCGCACCCAGAGATGGGGCTTCAGCATATTAGCCATTTCATAGGTCGCGGAAGAGTCCAATGTCACCTGAATACCCAGCGGTGTCTCGCCCCACCAATGCTTGTCGTTGCTCAGGTCCCAACCGATCTGCGGGTCGTTTTTGCCGCTCTGCCAACCGAATGGAGTCTGCGAAAGTGCATTGGCACCGGTTGCTTTGAGCTTGGCAAATTCCCCTCCCTGCAGCGGTCGGCGGCTGCCTTCCCAGCAGACACCCTTCCATTTTTCGGTGCTGGTGATCAGAGGCTCGGCGGGAACAAACAACCAAACCAACAAACCCAAGACAATCACGCCAACGGTGCTGAAAAGATATCTGCTGGACCAAGGCTTCATGGGGTTGGATCGTTTTCTGGCTTAATTGGGTATTGGGCGGACGGTGATGTTTTCCAGATTGATCTCGGAAAGCACCTCCAGTTTCCCTGCAAGGTAAAGTTCCTGCATCATTTCCACAGGAATTTTTTCATCCTCAGGCTTGAGATTCAGGTAGTTTTGGAAAACAATCCCACCAACTTCCGATTTTTCGCTGACTTCCCGCATTCGCAGCCCACCACCGTCTGTATGGTAGCTGTACGCCATGAATTCCATGAGCGAATCTTCCTTGCCAAACCAGTACAAAAATTCATCTTCGAAATGCTCTCCTCCACCCTGCTGCGCAAAAGTTACTTTGACCAAGTTGTACTTTTTGCCCTTGATCTCGGTTTCGCCCAAAAATGTCTTGATTGCCGCCTCGTCATTCAACCCATAAGGGAGAAAGGCAAAATAAGCCACAGAATTGACCGATCTGGAAAAGGCTCCAATTCGCTCTTCGGTCATGGTGTCGATCTTCACGCCGTTGACAGTGCGGGTAAAGCCAGCATTGTTCAGCACATCCTTGACTGATCCGGTGGAATCACTGAACTCGCGGATGTACTCAAACGCCGTCGCCGTCTTGTAGATTGTATAGTGTCTTTCTCTGAAATCAAACTCAATCTGCGAGTCTTCAAAAGCTTCACCTCCATGCGCCTCGATGGCCGAATCCACGGTCTTCTGCGCGTCCGACCGCTGATCGCAGGCAGAGAACTGAAGAGCCAAAAGGAAGAAAAAGAGGTGGTGCAGAAGTTTCATAGGAACGGGAGACAAAAGACGGTAGGCCGGAGAGGGAAGAAATCATCCCCTACGGAATAGATTGATCAAGTTGCGGATTTTGGAAGATAAATTAAAAGAGTACAAATTCATTTCAATTCGTCACTTCATAATCCGTATAGCTATACTCGGCCCTGAGGAACTGTTTCTCGCCCTTTTCATTGACTCTCCAACTTTCCCGCGTTCCCTGAAGCAGCATGCCGCCCGCTTCCACAAAGCTCAGATTGTAGATCAGGCTTCGATGATCCTTCGTCTGCACTTCGTTGGCCACGAGCATCGCAGACTTGGGATCAAGGTAGAAGTACCACACGTCCGTGTCAGGGCCGTAATCCACCCGGATCGACTCGACTAGCTTGCCGTTTTCCAAGGTTTTTTGACCTTCGTAGGCCAGCTGAGCCGACTCGTCCAGCAATTTCCAAGGTTGCGCTACTGCATAAAACGCGGCGTCCAGATCTCTCCTTTTCGCGGCTAAGAATCCTGGATTCTTCACCTCGTTTGCTCCCATGAGATAGTGCATCTGCGATCCGTCCCAAGTCACAACATGTTGAATGCTGTCAGCTATCCAAGTCATCTTGCCTTCAAAATAAGGCTTGAACCGAAACTCAATCTGCTGATTCAATTCGCTTTCGACCGAGCTGTCTTCGTTGATCAACTTCGTCCATTTGCGGAATTTTAGGCTCGTGACCGACTCCCATTTCTCAGCTCCTCCATGCGCTTCCATCGACTTGCTAAGGAGTTCACGGGCTTGTTTCTCAGGATTCTCTCCACAGGAAAATTGTGCCAGCAACGCGACCAATACCAAAAGACGAATCAGTGACTTCATGTGTTTAAAGTTGTTTTTTTTATTGTCAGATAGCCTATCCCAGAAAATCATTCTCCTCTGTGAAACCTTTTCTCCCGGCATTTTCATGACTTTAAATTAAGTTTTGATTTCGGGAGAAAATAATCCAGATAAATGCCCCCAAGCACCAGCAGGTACTCGATCGCAAGGTACAGCGGACTTTCGGTCACGGTCGCCGTGCCATAAGCGCTATACGAAAATATCGCCGCAAGGGACCAAACCAAAAAGGTATTTCGGCCCGTCAGCACACTCAGCCCAAAGGCCGGAATCAGGTACCAAGGATGAACCACCGGCTGCAAAATCAGGTAGATCAGGTAGATCAACACCCACAAATCCATCAGCTCGAGAAGTGTGGTTGGTTTCTTTTTCCAAGAAAAATAAACTACCAACCCCAAGGTCACCACGCTCAGCAGCTTGGACAAAACTCCAATCGTGTTGTATCCAAAAACCCAAAAGCCAAGTTGCCGAAGCAGGTAGTAAATGGAGGCATTGAACTCAAACTTGCCTTGGTAGAGCATCACACTTTGGGAGAAATTCACCCAGGAAGAATCCAGCAGCAGCCAGAAGAAACTGACCAATACCGCTACCAATCCCCCAAACCAAAACAAGGTGTTCTTTTTGGTATCTGGAAAAAAAACAAAGCCCGGAAGCAAGAGCAGCGGCAGCAGTTTGACGCCAATTGCCAGTCCCCAGAAGCTACCCGCCGTCGACGGTTGGTTATTTTTCAAGGCCAGAACCGTCGCCAAAAGCAGTAGCAAAACCAGTCCTTCGAAGTGTAGATTCGCGGTGATTTCCAAGATCACGAGCGGATTCAGCCAGTAGAGCCAGAGAAGTTTTTGCGGAAGCTGAAAAGCTTTCAACAGCTTCAGGAAAAGCATAAAAACCCCGATCTCGCCCAAAAGTAAGAGCAGTCGAAGACTAATAATACCATTGGCGAGCAGGCCATTGGCAGCTTTGGCGGACAGCCAAAAGATTCCCTGATTAATCGGAGGGTAAACAGAATAATATCCTTTGGAATTGAGCAAGGGAAACAGCTGATGCAATACCTGAGTCGATTCCAGGGGATGATCTTGCAGAAATTCGGCCGGTGTCTCGGCGTAGGGATTTTCACCGATCCGGGTCAGTTCCCCATCCCACAGGAAGCGCGCATAGTCATCCGACCACTGCGGAATCGCCAGAAAAAGTGAAAACCGAAGCAAAAGTCCAGCGATGAAGATGAAGAACCAGGGGGTTCTTTCTTCAGAAAGCCCGAAGATCAAAAACATCAACCCAAATAACATCACAAAAAGTCCCATGGTCGATCGGAAATCAGTGCGGGGAATCAGGTTTCCCAGAAAATATACGCCTGCGAGCATCAAAATGAGCCCCAAAACCTGAACGGCAAGCTTCATCGTCGGCCTCAAAGTCCCAGGTCTTTTCTCAATGGTTCGAAGACTTTCTCATTCTGATTCCAATAATCAAGCATTTTCATCGTGGTGCGTGTCGCGGTGGTGACTTCCTGTTTGCCGTCTTCCTTTGTCCAGACTTCTTCGAAAGAAATAATTTCAAAGGGAAAAAACTGCTGGTATCGGATGGTGAGTTTTCGGCCAATTTCCGAGTAGGCTACCTCAATCTCGGCTTGATTGGAACCGACATCCCGCTTGATGATTTCTGCATTTTGAGCTTTCAGGGGGATATGGGAAAACCGTTGAAAAATCAAACCGGGAACGAGCAATTCATTGCCTGTAGGCACCAGATCGGGATTGAGGCGGATTCGGTTGAACAGTTCATCCTCCGGCATGGCTCTGATCTTGGATTCCGAATCCATGTCCGACTCAAAGTAGGAAAACAGCTTTGCCTGATAGGTTCCGCTTTTGAAATTAAGCTGGGTAAAAGACTGTCCGCACCATTCGGTCACCGAGGCGACGACTTTTGGAGAAAGTTCTTCATCATACACCGGTGTAAAAACCGACAGCATGGTGTGATACGGATAGACGCCAGTGACGAATTCACGGGTCATGTTGAGTTTCAGGACTTTCTGTGCGTCTGAGGAATTGTTCTCGGGATCGTCGAGTTTGACCTGCTTTTTCTTCGAAAAATCCTCCGTCACAAAGATCATCACGGCCTTACCTGGACGTACCTCGCCGTATCGGTTTTGCTGAAGGTCAAAGACGTTGATTTCAGCTTTACCCTGATACCAGTACTTGGCAAATTGCTCCTCTTCTATCACATCACGGCTTGATGTGCCGCAGGAAAACAAAGCGAAAAAAACTCCGATTTGCCACCAAGCATTTTTTCTATAGCTGATCATCCGCCCCATATTGTTGAAGAAGTTGACTGATTTCATTTTTGAGTTTAGGCAAGTGCTTCATCGCTATTCCCCAGATCGTCTCCGACGACACCGTATCATACCCGTGAATAATTCTGTTTCTGGCATCAACGATTTTTCGGGAATTAGAGATCTGAATTTCAGGATCAGCTTTGAGCACCTGATTGACGGCTTCCCCAATGATCTCAATATTACGCTCGACAGCTTTCCTAGTCTTCAAATCTTTTTTGAACTCGAAATAATCTCTTGGCTCAGGCAAAAATTCAAATATTTGGTCAATAGCAATCTGAATATCCATTAGCCTACTTAAAATCTTAGACTTCATAAACCACGACCTTGGATTGTTCAATTTCCTTCCGAATGATGGGATTCAAATCAGCTCTTTCTTCCAATAAATCCACAGTCCTGCCTAGAATTCTTTCAAGCCCGAATTTGAGATTGAAATACTTCTCGGTGTATTCGATCGGATCCTTTTCTTCCAAATCCACGATCAGGTCAATGTCGCTTCCCTCGTCAAATCGATTGGTAAGGACAGATCCAAAAGCATACAATGTTTTTACTCCATTCAGCGTACAAAGCTCTTGGATGGAAGTGAGAAAGGGGCTGAGGTTTTCCATAGCGAAATTTCAACAGGTGGATTCAATTCACCAATACCTAAATATCGTCAAAATAATCTTATACCCCGCTCCAAAGACTCCTTTGACCGTTCCGCTGACCTTGGAGATACCGATTCTTTTGCGATAGTTGACAGGAACTTCGGTGTAACGCAGACCTGCTTTGTGGGCTTTGATCTGCATCTCGATGGTCCAACCGAAGTTTTGGTCGATCATGTTCAAGGTCAAAAGCTTTTCCCATACAATAGCCCGGAAAGGCCCTAAATCCGTAAACCTGGCTCCCTGCATGTATCGCATCATCGTCGTCGCAAGCCAGTTACCAAAGACCTGCGGAAAAGTCATGGAGCCGCTTTCTCGCTCGCCCAACGCCCGTGAGCCGATGACCATGTCGGCTTTTCCCTTCAAGATCGGCTGGATCAAATCCTTCATTTCTTCGGGATAATCGCTGTAGTCTCCATCCAAAAACACAACAATATCGGGCTGAATCGCCTGCTGTTTGATCCAGGCCATGGCTGTGAGGCAGGCTTTTCCGTACCCTTTTTGAGGCTCAAAGACCACCTCGGCTCCCGCAGCTCTGGCGACCTCCCCAGTGCGATCCGTCGAATTGTTGTTTGCCACGACGATATGTCTGACAAGAGCAGGAATCTCTGCGATGACTTTTGGAATCGACTTCTCCTCGTTGTAGGCGGGGATGATGACGTCAATAATTGGGGGATTGTGCATTGGGTAAACTTATCGGCCGAGACCGTAGGAATTGAACGATTTGAGAAAGACTAGGCTGTAGCCAACAGCGAGCATGGCATGAAAAGGGAGAAAAAGGAAGTTCTCTGCTGTAAACGCCAATCCCACCATCCCCCAGAAAACCAGCGCCAAAATCCCCTCAAACCAAGTCGTGACAGGCATGCGGTGGATGAGATAGCGATTGCCGGAAAGGCGCTCTTTCCCCGATTCCAGATTGAATTTAGGAGTACGGATAAAGGGCGATCTTTTTCCCGTTAAGCCTTCCCAAACTGCCTGCGCATTGTGCAGCGACAAACCCATCGACACGGAAAGAAACAGCGGCAATTGCCAAATCACGCTCCCGGCAGATCTCAGAAGCGAGCGTCCCCCGAAGAAGAACGAAACAAGGTAGGTGCAGGCGATGAGCGCAAAGCCAAGCAAGAAAAATCCTGAAATCTGAACCCAAGCCGAAGGAATCGACCCCTTCTCTCCCGCCCACCAAACACCGATGCTGCTCAGGCTCGTTACCAGCACGGCGATGAAGATCACTGAATTGAAGAGATGGGCGAAGGAGTGGAACTTGATGCGGAAAGGCAGATTTTCCCGCCGCACTTTTCCAAAATGCTTCATCGCGCACTCCGCGCCGCCCTTGGTCCACCGAAACTGCTGCGACTTCACCGCAGACATGATCGGGGGAAGTTCCGCCGGAGATTCGATCTCCGGACGATAGACAAACTGCCAACCCTTGCGCTGCGCGCGATAGCTCAAGTCCAAGTCTTCGGTCAACGTATCGTCGTGCCAGTTACCCGCATCGTAGATGCAGCTTTTTCGCCAGATTCCACCCGTGCCGTTGAAGTTGATAAAAGCGCCTTGATGATTTCGTCCCGTCTGCTCGATCAGGAAATGTGTGTCCAGCGCAAGCGCCTGCAAGCGCGTCAAGACAGAATAGTTGCGATTGAGGTGAGTCCAGCGAGTCTGAACCATGCCGATCTTTTCCGACGAAAACCAGGGAATCGTCTTGAGCAAAAAGTCAGGATCCGGCACAAAGTCCGCATCGAAAATCGCTACAAAGTCTCCTTTAGCCTTCTCCAAACCTTCACGCAAGGCACCAGCTTTGAATCCCGTTCGGACGGTTCGATGGATATATTGAAAATCAATCTCAGGAAAGTCAGCGATCTTTTCCCGGATCAATTCAGCCGTCTGATCGGTGCTGTCGTCCAGAATTTGAATCTGTAAGAGCCCTTTCGGATAATTCAGCTTTGCGACAGCTTCAATCAGACGCTCGACGACGTAGAGCTCATTGAATACAGGGAGCTGAACCGTCACTTTTGGCCAGGTCTCGGGGGATTTTGGCGGGGTGTTGCTTTTGCTTTTCTCTGCTTTCAGAAAATGAAACAGCAAATGTCCCTGCGCGAGGCTATAAATGAAGATAAACAGCATCCCCAAGCCATACAACGCACACAGGACATAGAGGAAAATCATTTACAGCTTGATCTTGATGGAGTTATTGCCAATGATAATCGGCAGTTCGTTGATTCGGTTTTCTTCCGGGCCATTTTCCAGTTTTAGCACACCTCTTGGACAAACCGCCGAGCACACCCCACATCCCACGCAGGAAGAGCGGACGATCTCTTGGCCGCGTTGCGCATACCAGCGGACGTCTATTCCCATCTCGCAGTAGGTCGAGCAGTTGCCGCAGGAGATGCACTGCCCGCCGTTGGTCGTGATACGGAAGCGTGATTTGAATCGCTGGACGAGGCCGAGGTAAGCTGCCAAGGGGCATCCAAAACGGCACCAAACCCGATTTCCCATGAAGGGATAAAAGCCCGTCCCTACGACGCCTGCAAACACCGATCCAATCGCAAAACCGTAAATCGAATGTAGCTGGTTGGTCACATTTCCCAACAGACCAAAGCCCGAAAAGTAGTTGACGATTGTCAACACGGTCATCACGACCGCCAAGACCAAGACAGAATGGATGATCCATCGCTCGTATTTCCAGGCTTTCACAGACTTATCAGAAAGCTGTCGATACGGATCTCCAACCGTCTCTGCCAAGCCTCCACAGCCGCAAACCCACGAGCAATACCATCGCTTTCCGAAGAAATAAGTAAACAAAGGCACGCCAACGATGATCAGCAAGATCCCCCAAATCAGCATAAACATGCCCACTCCACCTGCGGAAAGGAACGTGTCAATCTGGTAATCATAGAAAAAATCGTAGTCGAGCGGCCAGATGTTTTTGAAATCAAAATATGGCTGATTAAGCAAAACGAGGATCTCCGGAATTAAAAAGGCGAATGCTGTCTGAAAAAACATCACCGATGCGGTGCGAAGCTGTTGGTATTTGTTGCCGCGATACTTGCGAAACATCCGGATACCCATCACCAGGATCGCCAACGTATAAATCAGACCGTAGAGAAACCACTGGCTGGCTGGGCCACCGGATAGTAACCGGGAAATGGGATCCACCATCCAAACTAAGTTTACCAAATACGCCGGAAACCAGTACAAAACGATGTAAAAGAGGATCAGCAGCGAGCCCGTCAGCATGCCGAGGATGCCGCGATTCTTCATTGAGGAATGAAAAATCCCGTTGTTTTTGATCCCGGCAGGTTCCTCAGCGTGCTGTCTGAAATTGTACAAAAACCCACCCAAGGCCGCCAATCCAATGGATAATCCGAAGAAAAGCCAAGGGCTGTTTCTGACAGGACTTTCGAGAGATGCCTTTGCCAAAGGAAAAGTATAATCATCCCAGATGACCTGATCCCAGGCTTGCTGAGATTTCTGTTCGTCGTTATAGGGATCGAAATTCTCGCGGTACGCGGCCATGAATGAGAAGCTTGAGCCGTATTCCTGACCATACATCGGAGCGAGCAGTTCGCCCATCTTGTCGCGGTGAATGTCTTTGGTATTTTCCAAAACCAACTCCTCCGAAAGAGTGTAAGTACCCAAAAAAGGAATCGTCAGAAAGGCGATCAATCCGATCAAAAACAACCCCAACCCTATTTTCTCAATTAATTTCATACTTTCGCGCCAAATAGTTTTTGAACAAATGATCTCCTTGCAGGCTGGAAACTCCCTCCAAATTGTGCCAAAAAGGCCTTTTGAATCTCGATGTAGTTCGGAGCAAAAAACTCAGGGTCGAAGTTGGCTCGTTGAAGCTGCGCGATGACTTTTTCACCAGACCATCTTTCCCTGATTGCTTTGTCAAAAAACTCATGCCGGAGTCGAAAGCCGAAGTTGTTCACCCCGAGAATTGCTCCATCCGAGTCCATCAGCATCCGAAAGCAGATCTTGCCTGAACTATGCTCCCAGTAGAAACTCCTAACCTTTTCTGGATCAAAACCAGCAGGTACAACTCCATAGGTCTGGTATTCGATGTCGAGGAATTTGGCCGAGTTGAACCAGACTCCGGGACGGTAAGGCACTGGCTTTTTACAAAGATTGTAGGCCAGGGTCTCACCATGCATGCGGCCGGTGTACCAGACTTGCTCGATGTTTTTTCGGTCTGGAGCCGGGGCCGTTTCAAATTCTGCGCAGTCGCCGATGCTAAATACATCAGGAATATTTGTCTGGAAAAAGGAATCCACTTTCACACCGCGATTGACTTCCAGTTCGGTATTTCTCAGGAAATCAACACTCGCGCTTACACCCGCCGTCAGGCCTACAAATTGACAGGGAATCTCCTCTCCTTTGGAAGTAATCACTGCCCGGACCCGACCGGCTGAATCAGGTAGAATCTCCTTCAACTCCGTGTCCAATCGCAGATCAATGTGGTGCTCTCGGATATGTCTTCCCACCAATTCCGCTTCCTCTCTTGGCAGGATGTTGCCCCAAAATCTTTTTTCCCGAACGAGAAAAGTGACGGGAATCTGCTTATATGCTAGCATCTCCGCCATTTCGATCCCGATCAAGCCACCGCCAACTATCACAGCCCGACTGACTCCCTCTCGGGTGTTTGCTTCCATTGCTTCCAAATCCTGCTTGGAATACAAGCCTTGGACACCTTTGAGATCCTCGCCCGGCCAGCCGAATTGATTGGGCTTGGAGCCAGTCGCAATCACCAGCGTATCGTAGGCGAGTTTTTCTCCTTCTGAGAAGATCAGGCATTTTCCATCAAAGTCCACCTTTTCGACCCAGGCCTGCTTCAGCTCAATCCGGTTTTTATCCCAAAAATGATCCTCGTAGGGCTGAGTATGCTCAAACTTCATGTGTCCCATATAGACGTACATCAGCGCAGTTCGCGAAAAGAAATACTTCGACTCTCCGGAGATCACGGTAATCCTGACGTCGGAATCCAGCTTTCGCAGCGTTCTGGCGCAGGTGATACCTGAGATTCCATTGCCGATGATGACGATGTGTCGGGATTGGTTCATGGACTAAAGATGGTTGGATTTATCGCACTTTCCTTTCGAATTTGTTTCCGTTCCAGACATACAGAAATTCTACTTCTCCAATCCAATCATTAAATTGTTGAGTTTGTGGATTTAGCAAATAAGCGATAGCGTTTGATGTTTGTGGGTACAGATCATAACTGGTACTCAGTGTCATTTCTTGCAACTTTAAACTGTCCGGCAAATTGGATTTTAGGAATTCATTCCATGCAATTGTTTCCGGGAGTCCAAGCTCCCTACTTAGAACAACGTCGCCGTCAGAATACTCAAATGTCAAAAGCGAATACTGATCAAAGGCTCTTTGCAATCCTCCAGACTTCGCAAATACAACAATTGTACTACCGTCTTTCTTTTTAAAAGTCCTTATTTCGGTGATAGAAAACATCTTTTGTCCCGTGGAAAAATAAAGGTTGAATTGAATAAAATCCGGCTTGCTTTCAGTGACAGCTATCTCCATTGTCGAAAGTGTATCTCCACCCGGAATTGTGTACACTCCAAAATGAATCAAAGAATCTTTCCCACCTGACGATAGTTCAGGCGTATAATTTATCGGGATAGACTTGAAAACTTCCTCCATTGACTGACCTACAGAATATTCCGATAAGAGGACTAGAAAAAGTAAAATGAATTTTAGTCTTTTCATATACTATAAATCATAAGTAAACATTTCTGACGGTGTGCTATTCGTTCAGATTCCAGTTGTATTCCAAATGGGAGATCTTAGCCGATGACTTGATCTTGACTTTGGAATACAGATTCAGGAAGTCGACGAGCGTTCCTTTTTTGGTAAAGTCCTCTTTGAACCAAGAAAAGATCGATGAAATCTGGGCTTGATCGGCTGAGACTTTATTTCGGGTCGGATCGTTGATAAAGGTGGTTGCGACCCCGTTCAATTGGGCATCTAACTTGTCCGCGACAAAAGCCTCATTCAGCAGAGGCGGACAGGATACCGAGGCGCAGTTGATCGCAAAGTGAATCCTGGGCTCGTCAAATTCCTTTCTCAATATAGAATGCTCGATCTCGTCTAGACTTGATTCCACACCACCTATTTTGAAAAACTTATAGTGCCAAACATCTTTGATCAGGGGGATTTTTAAGGCTGGGCCCAAGTCTCGAATGCTTTTCACTGGGTAATTGTCCACGATCAGCTTGACGGTAAAGGCGTTGTAGGCATTGATCCAATAGGCGAGTTGCTGATTTTTTGACCAAGTCTTACGGTCTGGCGCATTTTCCGAGATGAGTTTTAGGTACTGGTCAAGCTTCGCTTTGTCGTGGATGAAGCCTTTGTAATTGACCAATCCATTCGGTTTTACATGCGCTTTGACCAGTTGATCCCAAAGCTGATGACTGGGCGGCGTGGTTCCAGCGAGTCCCAGGCTTGGGTTTTGGCAGGAAAAAAGCACCAGCGAAATAAGTGCGAATAGACGGGATCGAAGTGATTTCATGGGATCATAGTTGATATGCATGTACGAAGTAATGCCAAAGTAGGGTAAATGAATTTGGCGTTCTGTCTGCAAAAAGACATTTCGACATTTAATAGACCTTTTCTCCCTGCTCGAGCCAGATCCCCCAGGTCTTAGAGTAGGTATGGACTTTATCAGTCGGCATTCCCCCGGCTTCGAGGGTTTTGCCGGAGTTTGACCACTGGATGATGCCGCCGTAGAGATTGTAAACCCGCGTGAAACCCGCAGCCTGGAGTCTTCTGCCAATATCCTGGGATCTCGCTCCGACCGTGCAATAGACTAAGACCGGTTTTCCTTTGTCCAGCCCATCGGTAGCGCTAAGGTCAAATGAATCGTAACCCACCCGTATCGCGTTTGGAAGGTGACTTACCTCAAATTCCTTTTTTTCTCTCGTATCGAGAATTTGATAGTTGGCTAAATCTGCGATCTGATCTGCTGTGACCGTGGGAAAATCCTTGTCATACAAGCCCTCCAACAGCACTTTGTACGCCGCAGATTGCGCAGCGGCGGGCGTATAGATCAGTAGTAATCCAAAAAAGAAAATTCGGGCTTTGCTGAAAAGCCGGGTGGCAACTAATAATCCGCTCATGATGAAACAAACCCTAATACGGCGCAATAGTTTCTATCAAGCGTAAAAATCCGACAGGCGCGCAAGTCCCCTTCGATCTTTGATGATGATTTTCTTCCCCTCCAGCTCAATCAGGTTGTCTTTTTTGAATTCAGAAAGCAGGCGGATCACCGATTCGGTCGCGGTACCGACTATCCCGGCGATTTCCTCTCTGCTCAGCGTAAGGTCGATCCTCTGATTTCCTCCGCCCTCCACTCCATAGGAGTTGCCGAGCTGAAGCAATACATAAGCGAGGCGCTCACGGATGCTTTTTTGAGTGGCATTGGTCAGCTTCTCTTCCATTACGCCGATCTCGTGGCTGAGAGATTTAGCTACCCGACGAAAGAACTCTGAATTCTGAAGGAGCGAATTGATAAAAACCTCCTTTGGAACAAAACAGATCTTGGCATCTTCAATAATCATCGAAGAGTTGGAATAGTTTTCCTCACCAAGAAGTGCCGCATAGCCGAGAAAATCTCCCTTTTGAGCCAGATGAATGATCTGCTCTTTTCCGTTGGATGCAGTCTTGTAAATTTTCACTACGCCCGAATTAATACAGAAAATCCCTAAGGGTTTCGTCCCTTCGTAATAGAGAATCTGGCCCCTACGATGGGAAATCAGATTTTTGTGGTCAGAAATCGCGCATATTTGAGCCTCTGGAAGATCGGAAAAAAGTGAAAATTTTCGGCTGGAACAAAGCGCACAGGGGATGTTGGGAGAGTGACTGGACATTTGTCTACGGGTAAAACTATCAAACAATTTATTAAATATCTGACTAATATCATATAATTAATAAAGCTTATTTCGGGCTTTTAGGAGGATTATTGAGCTGGACAAACCTTTGGTCTGTTTCCGAATAGGACATATAAATGTGCGTCAAGCCGTTGGAAAGGATGAGATTCGGACAATTTATCTTCTGATTGTAAGTCATCGCCTGCCCAAGCGTCTTTTCATCAATCTTGACACCTGGCGCTTTGCACTCCACCAACAAATACGGAACCGCCTCCCGGTCAAAGACAATGAGGTCGGTTCTTTTTCTTAACTGATTGTAAGTCAAACCTTTTTCCAACGAAAAAAGCCCTCCCGGATATCCTTGATGTGTGATAAGAAAATTAATCCAATGCTGTCTCACCCATTCTTCGGGTGTCAAAACCAAATGCTTCCTCCTAAGGGAGTCAAAGATCCAAAGCTTGTCCTCCACCCGCTTCAAGTCAGGTTCGAAACGAGGCAAATTCAATCCCGGAAGATTAACTTTTTGATCTTGAGCAACACTCATGGGTCAAAGATGACTAAAAAAAATATGGGGTCAACATCGAACTTCCATCATTTCGGAAAATCGAACTAATTCTTTTAAACAAGCTGCTGATTCTATTTTTTTATCTCTAAAACGCCAAAAATCCCGTAATCGGAAGTTGCTCCAACCTATTGAAAGTCCAGATACGGCTTGATCTTATCAACCCACTCTGATTTAAAAATTTTCACCTGAAGCAAATCGTCCGAGGACTCAAATTTGCCATGCTGGCCGCGATAGGCGATCAGCACTTTAGCCTCTCCATAGCTGATGTAGGGATGGGACGATAGCTCATCCAAGCTCGCGGTGTTGATGGCAATTCTCTTGAAGATCTGAGCATCGAATTCAAAAAACTCCCAGAGTGTAGGCAGCAATTCCTCCTTGACGCCGTATACTTCCAGCAGCTGGCTTTGAGTATGAAATCCCCCAAGCTGATGTCCGTATTTGATGATCCTGCCAGCCGTGCCCGGACCGATGCCGGGAACGATCTGTAAAGTGACCGAATCTGCCTCAGAAAAAGGGATGCGGTTAATGTTAGCTAGCTGCTTCTGGTTGCGGCTGAGCTTGACTGTATCTTGAGGGTTAAAGGTGGGAAACGGCGAAGCGACTAATTTTACTTCGGTTTGCTCGAGACTGTCTAGGAGGTGCCGATAATTGAGATTGGTGGTTTCTGCACTTCTATTTTTGATCGATCGGAGAATGGTCGGCAGGATACCGAGAATAATCAAAAAGGGAATCAAGAGCAGAAACCCTCGGGATTCCTTTCCGGAAAACCCGAGATAGAACTTCATCCAGTAAAAAAAGCGATCTGTCATAGCTAAAAAATCTGGCAACTGATAAGTTAATCAGATTAGTTTCTAATTCCAACTTTGGCATTTTTCACGTTGGAATCGGACGGATTTAATTTAGATGAATTCTAAATTAATAAGCATTTACAGGAATGAAACCTTTGAGGGCTGATAGTCTGTTAAATTCGCATTGCAAAACTTGAAAAAATGCACGACAAGTTTCGAGCGATAAGTTTATCACACAAAACCGCCCCTGTTCAGATCAGAGAGTTGATTTCCTTAGACGAAGGAACAATTCAAAGCATCCTACTGAAACTCAGAGAGTTCTTCAGACTGGGAGACGTGTTGATACTATCAACCTGCAATCGCACTGAAGTATACTACAACCACGAACAGGACCTCAGTACTGAGATCATCAAGTTGGTCGGATTGGAAAAAGGCATGGCGGATGTCGTCAACTATCTCGACTACTTCGAGGTATTCAATGATGACCGGCTAGCCATTACCCATTTGTATCGTGTCTGCATGGGATTGGAAGCCCAGGTGGTCGGAGACATCCAGATTTCAAACCAAGTCAAGCGCGCCTATCAAACTGCCGCTGATCTGAACATGGCCGGGCCATTTCTACATCGGCTGATGCACACGATTTTCTTTACTAACAAACGAATCGTTCAGGAAACTACGTTTCGCGACGGGGCAGCATCGCTCTCTTATGCCGCGATCGAGCTGATTGACAGCCTTACTTCTACGATCTACCAGCCAAGGATCCTCTTGATCGGTGTGGGAGAAATCGGAGAGGACGTGGCCAAAAACATGGTTCACCTGCCAGATGCAAAGGTAAAGATCACAAATCGCACGCGATCCAAAGCCGAAGAAATTGCGGCAGAATTGGGATTTGAAGTGGTGCCTTTTGAGAACTGCATCGAGGCAATGAATGAGGCGGACGTGATCGTCTGCTCAATCATGAAAAATGAGCCTTTCATTACTAAGGAACTCGTCAAGCAATTTGACATTCAAAGCTATAAGCTGCTGGTAGATCTGTCTGTCCCCAGAAGTATAGAAACTTCCGTGGAAGACGTGTCCGGTGTAGTCCTCTACAACGTGGACAATATCCGCAGCAAGGCGTCTGAAGCGTTGGAAAAGCGGCTTTCGGCGGTACCAAAAGTGGAGGCCATTATCGAAGAGAGCATTGGTGAATTCTACGGTTGGAAAAAGGAGATGATGGTGTCTCCTACGATCAATAAACTCAAGCAATCTCTGGAGCAAATCCGCCAGGACGAGCTCAGCAGACACCTCAAAAATGTCAATGAGAAAGAATTTGAGCTGATCGACAAAATCACCAAAAGCATGATGCAGAAGATCCTGAAGGTACCTGTCGTACAGCTCAGGGCAGCTTGCCAGCGGGACGAAGCAGAAGAACTCATCGAAATCATCACCGACCTTTTCGATCTCGAAAAAATCAAAACTGAAAAATAACAGGATATTTCCCCCTGAGAAATGACCAAAGGTTACACGGTATCCTTTGGTCATTTTATATTTAGGCCAAATTGAATTTCCCTCCATGATTTCCCTCTTCCTCCGATCTCTGTTTCTGGCTTTCGCTTTCCTCTCCAGCACCAATCTTCTTTTTTCGCAGACTTGGGAAGTGTACGACCTTCAGGGAAAGCTCAAATCCAGGGCCATCTACGACCGCATCGAAGTGCTCAGCGAGACGGTCATTATCGGCAAAGGGGAAGATGGTCTGTCTATGCTTTCCCGCGATTTGAAACCCGTGGTGGACCTGGAGGGACAGGAAATCTACCAATATCTAGCTCCCTGGATTTTAGTCAAAGGACCGAAAGGAATCGGCGCATTTCACGAATACGGGCAGAAGGCCCTTCCCTTAGAATACGACGAGATTCAGACTTATTACAGCATGCTGTTGGGGGAAAAAGGCGGTGCGTATTGGCTCTATGAAAAGGGAAAAGACAAGATCACTGCGTTGGGCAACCTCGACGGTGCCAAGCTGACCAAAAACGGGATGCTGATCACCCAAAAAGATGGCAGCTACTTTCTCCCTCTTTCCAAAGACCCCGAACGTGCCTACCTGCTACTCGAGGAAAATGAGGGAGACTACCTATTAGCCAAAGAATCCACAGGCTTCGGAATTATCAACATCGAAGGTGACTACGTCATGGAGCCGATCGTCAGTCAATTGGAGCACAGCCGGGGTGACTACTTCTATGGCTTTGACGAAAGTCAATACCTCCTTATCAAAGGTGACATGGTAAAATCTGACGTCGCCTACAACTCGTATCATCGCATCAGCAAAGAAGGCGACGTAATGTTGGAATACATCCACGGCAAACTCCGCAGGGTGATGGAAGAAGACGGAATCTTGCTCGACGCAGTGGGTATGGAGTCCGTGCAGTTGGTCGGCAAGGACCTCTACAATGTGAAATTCAGAGAAAACAAACTTGGACTTTTGGGCAAAAAAGGCTGGCTAGTACCACCAACCTCCGGGCTGGAATGGGTCAAACCGGGAAGCGAGGGCCTTTTTCCCGCAGGGAAAGATGACATGGCCGGATTTGTCAATGCCTCCGGCGACTGGGCAATCGAGCCTAGATTCGCAGAAACGGGTACGTTCTCCCAACAGATCGCCAAGTACAGGAACACCAGCAGCTGGGGACTTATCGGCAAAAATGGCCAGATCATCAGCGAAGCCAAGTGGGATGAGATCAACGACTTCTCAGCAGACATCGCTATCGCCAAAGTCAGCGGAGAATTTTTCCTACTCAATCAATTCGGCCAAGCCCTGAATGATTCCGGTTACGAAAAAGTTTGCAGACTAAAGGAAGGCTACTTTTTGGTTGAAAAATCCGGTAAAAGAGGCCTGCTGGACAAGTCAGGCAAGGAGATTCTACCTGTTGAATTTGAAAACATTCAGGTAGAAAAGCCCGACTTCCTGATCGTAAAGAAAGACGGGCTGGTCGGTGGAATAAACCTAAACGGGGACGTGATCATCCCGATCAACTATCAGGAAATCGTAGCGGATTGGTCTGGCAATCAAATCCTGGCCAAGGAACTCTATACGCCGGTGGTCATCCTGATCGAGGAACCAGTCAGTACAAAACGAAAAAAGGGAGCTTGACGCTCCCTTTTCTATTTCTTTTCCGATTTCCCAGATCCCGAATCTTTCGAGTCTTTATCTGAACTGGCTATCGACTCTCTCATCGACGTATCCGATTTGATGTTTTCCATTCGGTAGTAATCCATCACCCCAAGTGTTCCGTTGCGGAAAGCTTCCGCCAATGCTCTGGGAACTTCAGCTTCAGCTTCGATCACCTTGGCGCGCATCTCTACATTTTTCGCTTTCATCTCTTGCTCCAGGGCCACAGCCATCGCTCTTCGCTCTTCAGCTTTGGCCTCAGCCACTTTCAAGTCGGCAGAGGCTTGGTCGATTTGGAGTTTTGCTCCGATGTTGGCTCCGACGTCAATGTCTGCAATATCTATCGAAAGGATTTCAAAAGCGGTACCTGCATCCAAGCCACGGCTAAGTACGAGTTTGGAGATTTTGTCTGGGTTTTCAAGTACAGACTTATGTGTGGCGGCCGAACCGATGGAAGTTACAATGCCCTCTCCTACTCTGGCAAGGATAGTCTCCTCACCTGCACCGCCCACCAATTGAGCAATATTTGCGCGGACAGTTACTCTTGCTTTGGCGACCAACTGAATCCCGTCTGCTGCCACAGCGGCAACATTTGGTGTATTGATTACTTTTGGATTTACCGAGATCTGCACCGCTTCAAACACATCACGTCCCGCAAGATCAATCGCAGTGGCCTGCTTAAACGACAAATTAATATTTGCCTTATCGGCCGAGATGAGCGCCCTAATCACAGTCGGCACATTTCCTCCTGCCAGATAGTGCGTCTCCAGATCACTGGTGGTCAGTTCAAGACCGGCTTTAGTCGCAGTGATGAGGGAATTCACAATCACACCGGGCGGAACTTTTCTGAACCTCATCCCGACAAGTTCCAGTAGACCGACCCGAACGTTGGAAAACAGCGCAGTGATCCAGAGCCCGACCGGCACGAAATACAAAAAGATGAATAAGACGATGATCCCTGCAAAAGCAATGACCAGCAAAAACATAGAACTAGATTGATCCATAATGTATTATTTAACTAGAATTTTATTGTTGTCAATTTTTACAATGTTGACCTCTTTGCCTACTTCTATGAAGCCTTCTTCGGATTTCACCTCATAGATCTGGTCTCCAAAGACTACTTTGCCAAACGGCTTAATGTCAGAAATCGCCTTGCCGATCATTCCCACGGCTAATCCAAGAGTTCTCCCGTCAAAAGCTCCTCCTTTCAAAGTACTCTTCAGGGAAAAATGCTTCCAAACGTCCGAAGTAAATGCATACCAAATGGCCGCAAGATTTGCGACAGCCGCGATTCCAGTAACCCAAAGCGCAGTACCGGTCTCAAACGACAAAAATGCATAGTAAACACCCGCAAGGCTGACCAGAAACCCAACGATTCCTACTACAGTGGTTCCAGGGATCAAAAAGACCTCTATTAGGATCAAAATCAAACCCAAAATCAAAAGAGTGCTCAAAATCAGAATTGTCATGCGTCCGGGAGATGATAGCGTAGAATCAGGCCTAAAATACAACAATGCAAGAGAAACTAACGCTGTAAAAAAACAAAACCCGGAAAAATCCGGGTTTCATATTAGTATGCTTTTGCAAAATAAACTCGACCTGCAGACGGGCTTCCCGTATAGACACAGACACCGGATTCCTCTTTTCTATCCAGCGGAATGCAGCGGATCGTTGCCTTGGTGAGCTCCTTGATTTTCTCTTCGGTAGCTGACGTGCCATCCCAGTGCGCGGAGACGAAACCACCCTTATCTTCCAATAATTGCTTGAACTCATCCCAGCTATTCACTTCGGTGGTCACAGAAGCTCTGAAATCAAAGGCCTTTCTGTAGATACTGTCCTGAATCTCTTCGAGCAGTCCGGTGATTTTGTCAGCAATAGGCTGGGAAGCCAAGTCAAAGGTTTCTTTGGTCAGCGTATCTCTTCTGGCAAGTTCAATCGTACCGTTTTCAAGGTCTCTAGGACCTAAAGCGATTCGAAGCGGCACTCCTTTCAGCTCATATTCAGCAAATTTCCATCCTGGTTTTTGGGTATCACGGTCATCAAACTTCACAGAGACACCAACTTTTTTCAGTGCCGCCATGATTTCTTTTGCTTTCACAGAGATCGCTTCCAACTCCGCTTCACCTCTATAAATTGGCACGATCACCACTTGGATAGGCGCCAGCTTTGGAGGGAGAACCAAGCCATTGTCATCCGAGTGCGCCATGATCAGCGCCCCCATCAGTCGGGTACTGACGCCCCAAGAAGTCCCCCAAACGTATTCCAATCCACCTTCTTTGGTGGCAAATTTCACATCAAAAGCTTTCGCAAAGTTCTGCCCTAGAAAGTGGGAAGTACCTGCCTGAAGCGCCTTTCCATCCTGCATCATTGCTTCTATGCAAAAAGTTTCGTCTGCTCCGGCAAATCGTTCGTTTTCGGTTTTCCGACCTTTAACCACTGGCACAGCCATAAATTCCTCAGCAAACTGGGCATAGACGTTCATCATCTGGACGGTTTCGTCCATCGCCTCTTTTGCCGTGGCATGGGCCGTGTGACCTTCCTGCCAAAGAAACTCTGTCGTTCGGAGAAAAAGCCTCGTTCTCATCTCCCACCTGACCACGTTTGCCCACTGGTTGACCAGCAAAGGAAGATCACGGTAGGACTGAACCCAATTTTTATAGGTACTCCAAATCACCGTTTCAGAAGTTGGACGAACGATAAGTTCCTCCTCAAGCTTCGCCTCCGGATCCACGATCACGCCTGAACCGTCCTCGGCATTTTTCAGACGATAGTGGGTCACTACAGCACATTCTTTCGCAAACCCCTCGACGTGGCTAGCCTCTTTGCTCAAAAAAGATTTGGGGATAAAAAGCGGGAAATAAGCGTTGCTGTGACCTGTTTCTTTAAACATGATGTCAAGCTGTGCCTGCATTTTTTCCCAGATGGAATATCCATATGGCTTGATCACCATACATCCCCGCACTGCAGAATTTTCCGCCAGGTCAGCTCTTTTTACCAATTCATTGTACCACAGGGAATAATCTTCACTGCGCTTTGGAAGTCCTTTACTCATTTGGTTGGATAGAATATTAAAATGTCCTTAAATTTGCTTACTTAGGGCTGGCAAATATAATCCAAAAAGAATAACCTCTGGATTGTCAGCCCGTATAACAAAGCAACAATCAACTCCTTCTATGAAGAAATCACCCCTCATTATCGCTTCATTGCTCGTCGGATCAGTCGCAATATCTTCTTGCAGTTCCAATAAAATAGCTTCAAGCGGTGCTGACGACAATCTGTATTTCATGGCATCGGACGTAAAGATGGCCACTGAGTTTGCCGTGGCAAACAACAATCCGGAGTCTTTCAAAAACATCTCTCAAGAACCGGCTTTGGCCGAGGAGAATTTCAGCTCGAGAAATGTCAATCCAGAATACATCTCCAGATATCAGGCTACAGAAGATGCGACCACATCAGAAGATGGCGTAGTTTACTTTGACGAGTCTGCTGGAGACCAAACTGCAACCGGCAATGTAAATGCCTACGACAACTACACCAGCTCAGGTAACGAAAGCGGAAGTAACTCTCCAAATGTGAACTTTAACTTGGGGTTAGGATTTGGATATGGTGCCTATGGAATGGGAATGTCTCCTTACATGGGTTTCAACTACGGCATGGGCTTCATGCCCGGCTTGTCCATTGGCATCGGATTCGGCTTTGGATATCCGATGTATCCAAGCTATGGCTACCCGATGTACGGTTATCCAATGTATGGTTATGGATATCCTATGTACGGCTATCCAATGTATCCTGGATATGGGTACCCAATCTACGCTTCTAACCCGATTTACCCTGGCTACCCTTCTTATGTATTGCCAGGTGGAGAGTATGGGGACCGCAGAGTCGTGTATGGAGCCAGACCAACTAGGGGTTCTTCCCTCACCAATACTGGTGTCAGAGGCGCCGAAGCAGGTGTAATGCCAAACACGGCAAGAGCACAAGCAAGAAATAGTGCCAACGCTGTAAATTCCTCATCAAGAAGCTTGGTATCTTCTAATAACGCAAGAACGGCAAGCCGAGACTTCGGCAGCTCCCAAAACGACTACTATAATTCAAGCCGAAGCAGAGTGGCCACTACGAGAAACACTAACTCTGCAGCGGCAGATAGATCCGTGAGTACAAGATCGAGGAGTTCTATTCCATCTGCCAGACCTTCTATGACCAGCAGCCCGGGTAGTAGCTCCAGAAATTATACTGGCCCATCCAGAAGCGCAAATCCAAATTACAACACAAGAACCTCCAGCCCTTCTTACAACAGGAGCACGGTTCCTTCTTATAACAGAAGCTCTTCACCTTCTTACAACACCCGATCAACATCGCCTTCTTACGATAGATCGGTGACACCGAGCAGGTCAAATAATAACTCATCCACATTCAGCGCACCAAGCAGAACAAGTACTGGAGGAGGTAGCAGTTTTAGTGCTCCGAGCAGAAGCTCAGGAGGATCTTCCGGCGGAAGCGTCGGTGGATCCAGAGGAGGAAGGGGGAATTAATTTCCCCTTTTTTTTTGAAATAATTCTGCACAAAAATCTGTTTGCGCCGTTAATTCCTTACCATCAAACAATCATTTAATGAGGTTTCTGACAGTCTTTCTCACCCTCAGCTCGTTTACTATCCTAGGAGCTTTTGCCCAAAGCGGCTACTACGAAGATGCCTATCGATTCAGCCGCACCAACCCCTCAGGTTCAGCAAGAATAATTGGAATTGGAGGTACGCAGTATTCACTAGGCGGAGATGTGTCCAATATCGCCGGAAACCCGGCCGGTTTGGGCTTCTTCAGAAAGTCTGAAATAAGCCTGAGTCTCGGTTATTCGGATTGGAAAGTCGACACCAAATATCTAGACCAGTCCAGGACTTACAACACCACCAACTTCAGCGTACCAAACGCTAGCTACGTGATGGCAAGTCCCAAGGGAGATATGGAATCCAGCGCTTTCAAAGGGGGAGCTTTCGGACTTAGTTTTCAAAGACTAGCCAACTTCAACACAGAGTATGGCTACTATTCAGACGAATTGGGCGAAAGCTCCATTATTGACTTCTACCTGCAGGACGCCTTCGGAATTCCGGAAAGCCAAATTGAAAACTACGGCTTGACTGGCTTGGCCTATCAGACCTACCAGATCAACCCTGTTGCATTCGACGAGAATGGAAATCCAATAGAGAACCCCGATACCTATGACTCATTTGTTTTGGGGCTACCATTTCAGGATGAAAACATCACCCAGGAGGGAAGCGCCAATCAGATGACTTTTTCCTACGGGGCCAACTTCAATCACAAGATCTTTGTAGGTGGTGGGCTGGGGATCAGAAGTCTTAATTTCTCATCCTTCAAAACCTACAATGAGGAATTTATCGACGAACCGTTGGAAAGCTCAACTTTAAGAGAAAACCTCTATATCAACGGGATCGGCGTTAACCTCAATCTTGGATTGATCTACAAGCCCGTCGATTATCTGAACCTCGGCTTCGTGTTCCAATCGCCCACTTGGTATTCACTGAATGAGGAATATGAAGCTGCGATGACTGCTATATATGACGACTATCGGTTTGAACAAGAGGACATCACGCTTGGACAGCAGGATGCTATTTCCGATCTCGTCATCAGCAACTACGGTCTCAATACCCCACTTAAGATCGGTGGTGGCGCCACGTTCTTTGTCGGCAAAAACGGCTTCATCTCTGCAGATGTGGATTGGGTGGACTACAGCGCAGGAAGGATCAATTCTAACGATTTCAATGAGGGACCTGACAATGAGGTAATCAAGTCCATCTATTCAAGCACCATCAATTACCGAATCGGGGTTGAAGCCAGATTCAATGTCCTGAGACTAAGAGCTGGATATGGCTATTTTGGCGACCCTTATGCGGATTCCCCCGGATTCGACCAAAGCAGCCAGCAGTTCAGCGGGGGTATCGGCGCCAAGATAAACGCCTTCTCCATCGACTTGGCTGTAGTTAATCAACAGTATAGCGGCCTATACCGAAGCTATCAGGTGCTGGATGAAAATGGCTTTAACTATGGACCCGTCACCGAGATGAAAAACAGCATCACCTCAGGAGTTTTGACAGTCGGATTCAGCTTTTAAGCTGATTGATCAGCTCATACATCAATAGCTCAGCGGAGAAATCTTCACCGCTGAGCTTTATTTTTGCCTGACTGTAAAAAAAATCCCGCTGAGCAAGCAGGCTTTTGAGTTTTAATGTGATCTCTCCCTGGTCCAAACCCTGGAACATCGGCCGATTCTGAACCTTGGAAGCTCGCAATCTATCGGAGATAGAGTCCAAGGGCACATCGAGGTACACGGATATCGACGACTCGTTGATCAGATCCATGTTATCATTGAAGCAGGGCGCTCCTCCCCCAGTGGCCAGAATAAAAGAGGCTTCCCGCTGGAGAAGTTCGGCGAGCGTTTCCGTCTCCCACTCCCGAAACTTACCTTCTCCATGCTGGGAAAAAATCTCGGGAATCTTCATTTGGTATTTTTCCTCGATCTGATGATCCAGATCCAAGTATGGAAACTTCAACTCCAGCGACAGTTGGCGTCCAAAGGTGCTTTTTCCAGACCCCGGTAGACCTACCAAAACTACTTTCAGGTCTTTGCTCATAGAAAAAAGTCCAAGACATCTGTTGCCTCGGGAGTATTGTTGTGGTGATACTTTTCCATTACCACGCCATCTTTCAAGATCATGACTCCGGGATTCGCCCGCATGATCGTCTTAACGACCGTTGCATCAGCTTGCAGACCGATCACGCTCCAGTTCTGCTGAGATAAAAACGCATCAATCTCCTCCTGCGTAGCCGCAGCCATGAAGATCACATCCACCGGAGCGCCTTGTAGATCCTTGATCAAAGTGGTCAGTTTATCCAAGTTTGAATCAGCCATTTTGGACATATTGCTACTGAGAATGATAACCTTGTTGCCTGCGAAAAGAAACTCAGACTGGTCTCCTTCTGCGTTCCAGGCGGCAAAGTCAGAGATCTTCGGAAGGGCATCCGGGTTCTGTAATACCATCTCAACAAATTCATAGCTTTCGTCAGTCGGATACTGATCAAACTCAAAGGTCTCATCCCCTTTTTTCATGACATAAGTGTACTGAAGCTGGGCCGAGGGCTGCATATTTATTGGAATGTTTACGCCGTTTTTATAGGCTCGAAAATCAATGAAAGGCAGGTTTCTAATTGCCACAACGGCAATTCCCAGGGAGATTACCAAAGTCAAGACAGCCGAAATTCCAGCCCATCTGGGAGTTTCCTCCGGAAGGTCTTTTCTGAAAATGAACAAAACAGTAATCATGATCAGAAGGATAATATCCTTATAGAAAGACTCCCAAGGAGTCAGCTTGATCGCGTCGCCAAAGCATCCACAATCCGTTACCTTGTTGAAATAGGCTGAAAAAAACGTCAGGAAGGTGAAAAACAAGATCATCAGTCCCAGGGCCCAGACGGTCTGTCTCAACTTGACTCCCAAGATCAACATCACGCCCAAGACTACTTCCGCCACCACCAACACTACGCCGATGTAGAGCGCAAGAGGTTTGAGATAGATAAAGAATCCTGCAATATCATTGGAAAACACATCGAAATATTCCTCCAACTTGATCGCTGTACCCACCGGATCGTTGACCTTGATAAGTCCCGAGAAAATGAAAAGGCCTCCGACCAACAGTCTAAGGATCCAAAGTAAGGTTTGCTTGTTCATGAGTTTATTGCTTGTTTTTTAGAGACTGATAGAATCCGACGTGGTGAAAAATCATCCAGCCGAATGGCGTTCATTGTCATGCTCAATCTCATGATATCCCAGTTTGATCAGGCAGAAAACAGAATAGTTGATCATATCCTGATAGTTAGCTTCAATTCCTTCGGAGACGATCGTTTTGCCTTGATTGTCTTCAATTTGCTTTACCCGGAACAGCTTCATCAAGATAATGTCAGTCATCGAGCTCACCCGCATATCCCGCCATGCCTCACCGTAGTCGTGGTTTTTGTTTTCCAGCAGACCCCTCGTGGCATTTGACCATCTGTCATAGACAGGCTCCAGTTCCTGATAGGGAATCTCCATCCGGTCGTCGTCTTTCAAACTCAACTGAATCAGCGCAATGAGGCAGTAGTTGACGATACCGACAAATTCATCTACGATGGGGTCATCGACTTTTTGGCTGCCTTTCTCTTGAATCGACCGGATGCGCTGGGCTTTGATAAAAATCTGGTCAGTAATCGACGAAAGCCTCAAAATTCTCCAGGCTGTCCCATAATCCAAGGTCTTCTTTCGGAACAATTCTTTACATCGGGCAATTACTTGATTATATTCGTTGCTGGTTCCAGTCTTCAAAATAAGTTAGTTTAATGCTTCCCGGATCAAGTCCGTCTTCTTCGACCGAAGATAAATTATTTTCCCAAAAACATTCAATTCAAATCAAGGGAAGGCTTGTCAGCCTAGACAAACCCAAGATTATGGGGATAATAAATCTGACACCGGACTCATTTTTTGCAGGAAGTCGGATGAGTGGAGATGTCGACATGATTATTTCCGCTGCGCAAAAAATGATTCAGGATGGAGCAGACTTCCTAGACTTGGGCGGATACAGTACCAGGCCCGGCGCGTTGGATATTTCCATTCAGGAAGAGATGGACAGGGTGGTGCCAGCAGTCGAAGCAATACGGCGTGAGTTTCCCGACATCCTCATTTCTATTGACACATTCAGATCCGACATAGCTAGGGAATCCGTGGCTGCCGGTGCAGATCTGATCAATGACATCTCCTCCGGAAATCTGGATGAAGCAATGCTTCCTACAATTGCCTCGCTGGGTATTCCCTATATCGCGATGCATATGAGGGGAAATCCGAAAAATATGCAGTCACATGCCAATTATTCTGACATTTTAGCGGAAATACTGTATTATTTCTCGGAAAAAGTGGATCTTTTTAAAAAACTTGGCATCAAAGATGTAATTATCGATCCGGGGTTTGGATTTGCAAAGACGATTGAGCAGAATTTTTTCCTGCTGAAAAATCTGAGGCATTTTGAGTCCTTGGGATTGCCCATCTTGGTGGGGATTTCACGGAAGTCCATGATTCACAAAACCCTGAAAATCGATGCCTCTGAGGCACTCAACGGAACAACTGCATTAAATATGTTTTCGCTCATGCAAGGGGCGAACATCCTCAGAGTCCACGACGTTAAGGAAGCTAAAGAGACAATTAAACTATTTGAACAACTATACCCTTGAGCCTCCTTTTTAAAATAGGATTTTTGGACATCTCTATCGTCAACATGATAGACATAGCGCTTGTTGCTGCGCTGTTGTACCAAGTCTACAAACTGCTCAAGGGAAGTGTCGCGATCAAGATCTTCTTGGGTTTCCTGTCGCTGTACCTCATCTACCTGCTGGTGAGAGCACTTCGGATGGAGTTGCTTTCAGCTATCTTGGGGCAGTTTATGGGAGTCGGTGTGATCGCCGCGATCATCATCTTTGCGCCGGAAATCAGAAAATTCTTACTCATCGTCGGCCGTTCCTCTATCTTCTCTGACGGCAACGTCATCAAAGAGATTCTTTTCTTTTGGAGAAAGAAAGAAAACTCCAGCTTCAACATCAGCCCGATCATCGATGCATCGAAAAACCTCGCCGGAAGCAACACCGGCGCACTGATGGTCATCTCCAACAATACCGAACTGAAGTTCTATGCAGAAAGCGGAGACATCTTGGATGCCGAACTTTCGAAGCGTCTGTTGATCTCAATTTTCAACAAATACAGCCCACTCCATGACGGCGCGGTGATCATCTTCAATGGCCGTATCAAGGCCGCGCGCTGTATCTTACCAGTCACCGAGCGGGAAGTTCCTGCGCAATTCGGGCTACGTCACCGGGCTGGGATCGGAATGTCAGAAGCAACAGACGCGCTGATCCTGGTCGTATCGGAAGAGACAGGCCAGATCTCAATGATGAAAAACGGCAAGGTGCTTCACAACCTTTCCTTCCAAGAGATCAGAGAAATCATCAACGACTACCTCAACAACGAAGACTTGGATGATCGATTTGAGAATCTGTCTGAGTATGACATGACGACCAAGCGAAATCTGGCTACATCTGGCAGGACATAAAAAAAGAAGTTCTCCACTGACAAGTAAAGAAAAACCGGCAGGAAAATGATTCCTGCCGGTTTTTCTCATTTTAACACAAAGTCTTTTCCTTACTGAATCACTCCCAACTCTTTCCCCACCTCCACAAACGCGGCAATGGCCTGATCGAGCTGATGCCTTTCATGTCCTGCTGAGATTTGGATTCGAATTCTGGCTTGACCTTTTGGAACTACCGGATAGTAAAAACCGATCACATAGATTCCTTTTTCGAGGACTTTCTCAGCCATCTTCTGCGAAAGAACCGCATCGTACAGCATCAGCGGTACGATGGCGTGCTCGCCCGGCTTGATGTCGAAACCTGCTTCCGTCATCTTTGCACGGAAGTATTTGGTGTTTTCCTCAAGTTTATCTCTCAGCTCGGTCGTCTCAGAAAGCAGATCGAATACCGCAATCGACGCTCCGGTGATCGAAGGTGCCAGGGTGTTGGAAAACAAATAAGGTCTGGACCGCTGACGAAGCATCTCGACGATTTCCTTTCTACCAGAGGTGAATCCGCCAGAGGCTCCGCCCAAAGCTTTGCCCAGCGTACCTGTGATGACGTCGATCTTGCCCATCACGCCACAATGCTCGTGAACGCCTCTGCCCGTTTTGCCCATGAAGCCAGTCGAGTGACACTCGTCCGTCATGACCAAAGCTTCATACTTCTCAGCCAGCTCCACGATTTTGTCCAGCTGGGCGATCGTTCCGTCCATGGAGAAAACACCGTCGGTGACGATGATTTTTTGCTTGGCACCGGCAGCCGCTGCGTCCTGAAGCTGCTTTTCCAGATCGGCCATGTTGTTGTGCTCGTAGCGATATCGCATCGCTTTGCAAAGCCGAACTCCGTCGATGATCGACGCATGGTTCAGGGCATCTGAAATGATGGCATCTTCTGCTCCAAGCAAAGGCTCAAACACGCCGCCATTGGCATCAAAAGCGGCTGCATATAAGATCGTGTCCTCTGTTCCCAAAAACTCAGAGATCTTACGCTCCAATTCCTTATGGATGTCCTGCGTCCCGCAAATGAAGCGCACAGAGGACATTCCGAATCCATGGGTGTCGATTGCAGCCTTTGCCGCCTCAATCACTTTCGGATGAGAAGAAAGTCCCAAGTAATTATTTGCGCAAAAATTCAATACTTTTTGCCCGCCTGCAATGGTGATTTCAGCGGATTGGGGAGAGGTGATGATTCGTTCCCGTTTGAAAAGTCCCGCTTCCTCGATGGATTTTAGCTCTTCTTGCAATTTGGGTCTAAACTGGTCGTACATGGTCGAAAGATTAAAATTGAAATAGTTTTTCAGGATTTCCGCTGCTCAAAAACCTATGCGGAGAGGTGAATTTTAGTACTTTTGCGCAAGCAAACCCAAATATAAACAAAAACCCCTTAGGCGACTTGGGGGCTTTTTTGAAAGATCACGACATGGAAAAAATCCTCATCATTGGAGCCGCCGGACAGTTGGGCTCGGAACTCACCAGAGCACTTGCCGATCAGCATGGCGGAGAGCAAGTTATCGCCACGGACCTCAGAGATTCTGCAAGGCTAGAGTTCGACTACTGCAGATTTGAAGTCTTGGATGCGATGAACAAAGAAGCGCTCCGCGATCTGGTGAAAGAAGAAAACGTGACCCAGATTTATCATTTGGCGGCTGTGCTGTCCGCGACTGGGGAAAAAAACCCACTTTTTGCCTGGCACCTGAACATGGAAAGTTTGCTTTTGGTACTCGAACTCGCCAAAGACCTGAAGTTGGACAAAATCTACTGGCCTTCCTCCATCGCCGTCTTTGGACCCAATACCCCAAAAATCAACACGCCTCAGTTCTGTGTGAAAGAGCCAAGTACCGTCTATGGCATCAGCAAGCAGGCTGGTGAAAGATGGTGCGAGTACTATTTCGAAAAACACGGAGTCGATGTGCGAAGTCTCCGGTACCCAGGCTTGATCGGCTACAAGTCCCTTCCAGGAGGCGGTACCACGGACTATGCGGTAGATATCTATCACAAGGCCCTGGCGGAGGAAAAATTCACCTGCTTCCTCCGTGAAGACAGCTACCTCCCGATGATGTATATGCCGGACGCGATCAAAGCTACGCTGGATCTGATGAACGCGCCAAGAGAATCGGTCAAGATCCGCTCCAGCTACAACCTTTCGGGAATGAGTTTTTCTCCAAAAGAGATCTTCGAAAGCATCAAAAAGCATGTTCCGGGTTTTGAGATCGAATACAAACCGGACTTCCGGCAGCCCATCGCCGACTCTTGGCCAGACAGCATCGACGACAGCTGCGCAAGAACTGATTGGGGATGGAAACCCGACTATGACTTGGATGCAATGACTGCGGATATTCTGAAAAACCTACCGAACTTTTATCCTCCGAAAAAGTAATCCCACAAAAAGCCCGATTCACACCGGGCTTTTTTATTTTAGCTTATTCGTCAGGTGGAAATTTTCTATTCCTGGGGATTTGACTATTTTAGGGCCTTTGTCCCAAAAAAACCAATGAGTAAGTCTAAGCTGAGCATATTGATTACCCTGCTTTTCGGGGCCACTGTTCTGTACTTTTTTTGGAATCAGGAGGAGAAAGTCGACTTCAGCACGGAGATCAAGCCTATCCTCAACAAGCACTGCATTACCTGTCATGGCGGAGTGAAGCAAAGTGGCGGATTTAGCATCCTATTCGAAGAAGAAGCCTTTGCGGTGAATGAATCCGGTCTTCCAGCCATCGTTCCCGGCAGTCCCAATTCCAGCGAACTGATAAAGCGACTCACCCATTCCGATCCGGAATTGCGGATGCCATACGAGCGTGCGCCACTTTCCGAAGAGGAAATTGACCTCTTGAAAACATGGATCAAACAAGGTGCAAAATGGGGAAAGCACTGGGCCTATGAGCCCGTGAAAAAACCAAAAACTCCGGAGCTGGTACAAACAGCAGGAATTGGAACCGGCGGAAGTCCTTCGGGCCTTTCACCGATTGACCAGTTCGTCGGCGAAAAGCTGGAAGAAAACGGAATGTCGTTTTCGCCGGAGGAGCAGCCGCTTCGACTACTTCGGAGAGTCGCATTGGACTTAACAGGATTGCCTCCCTCAGGCAGCTTGGTGGCGGACTATTCCGAAGGAAAAATTACCTACGAGCAAGCCGTCGATCAGCTCTTGGAATCTGATACTTATGGTGAAAAATGGGCCACTTGGTGGCTAGATCTTGCCAGATATGCAGACACCAAAGGCTACGAAAGGGACGTGTCCCGCACCATGTGGCCCTATCGGGATTGGGTGATTCGGGCATTCAATGATGATAAACCTTTTGATGAATTTACAATCGAGCAGCTCGCCGGTGACCTGCTGCCGAATCCCACTCAGGATCAATTGACCGCCACGGCTTTCCACCGAAATACCATGAACAATGACGAAGGTGGAACCGAGGACGAGGAATTTCGAATCGCAGCGCTACTGGATCGGGTCAGCACCACTTACGAGGTCTTTCAAAGTACTACGATGGCCTGCGTGCAGTGTCACAGCCATACCTATGATCCGATCCGTCATGAGGAATTTTACCAATCGGCAGCTTTTTTCAACAATACCCGCGATGAAGACACGCATGATGAAGAGCCAAGACTTCGTTTTTACGAAGAAGAACAGCAGGGTCAGGTAGACGCCTTGCTCAGTTGGGTAAAGGATAACGAAGGCGAAAAGGCTGCAAAAACCCGGGCCGATTTCCTCAAATTCTACGAACCCAAGTATGCCGCGCATCTGGCGACTGACTTCAACAAGTCAGAACTGATCGATACGAAGTGGCTTGGACTCTGGTCCGGTGGCTCTGCTCTGTACAAAAACATTGACACTCAAGGCTCAGATCAGCTACTTTTGGACTATTGGACAGGATTGGATGGTACACAAATGACTATTCGCAAAGATGGTCCTGCAGGTGAGATTCTCGCTTCATTTGTGATGAATAAAACTCAAGGGGAAGTGGTTAAAGAGATTCCCTTTAAGCCCATTTCCGGAAAAGTCAATCTTTACATTGAGGCTAGAAATCCTTCCGCCGGTCCGCAGCAAAACACCTCAACGATTGTCTGGCTGGCCTTCGTCCCAAGCCTGAAAGGAAAAGAAAAGCCAGGCTTTGCGCAAGCTCAAAGCAACTGGGATAAACTTCTAAAATTCCGTGGGACGAAACTTCCTATTCTGATCGAAAATCCTCCCTACATGGCCCGAAAGACAAATGTATTTGAGCGGGGCAATTGGATGGTATTGGGTGCAGAAGTCAGTCCTAAGACACCGGCTGAATTTGGAGGTTGGCGAGCCGAATGGCCGGCCAACCGTCTCGGTTTTTCGTATTGGCTGACCTCGCCGGAAAATCCACTTACCTCAAGAACCCTCGTTAATCGCATTTGGGATCAGTTGTTTGGCAGAGGGATCGTCGCAACGCTGGAGGACATGGGCAGCCAGTCCGAGCCGCCAACCCATCCTGAGCTGTTGGACTACCTCGCATGGGAGACGATGAACGGTCATGACTGGAGCATGAAATCTCTCATCCGGGAGATCGTCACATCTGCGACTTACAAGCAGTCTTCGATCGTGTCGGCGGCAGCTTTTCAGCAAGACCCGGACAATCGCTGGTACGCCAGAGGACCGAAATTCCGCCTTTCTGCCGAGCAGATCCGTGATCAGGCCTTGACTGCGAGCGGACTGCTCAGTCACAAGATGTACGGACCAAGCGTGAAACCTGCGCAGCCGGAAGGGATCTGGCAAACCGTGTACAACGGGGAATCTTGGACCGAAAGCAAAGGCGAGGACAAGTATCGTCGAGGTATCTACACGTTCCTAAAGCGCACCAGCCCCTACCCTTCTTTCATCACCTTCGATGCAGCAAGCCGGGAAGTTTGCCTTGGGAAGCGGCTCGTCACTAATACGCCACTTCAGGCCTTGGCGACGCTCAATGATCCAGTCTACCTGGAGGCTGCCAAAAAACTTGGCGAAAGTTCCTGGGATAAAAGTGCGGGAAATCCGGATAAAGCCATTTCGCTGACCTACGAGCGTTTGGTTTTCTATCCGATTTCCGAAAGCAAAAAGAAAACGCTGTTGGAGCTCTATGCTTCTGCGAAAACTGAATTTTCGCGTGACTCTGCTGCCTTGCACGAGTTCTATCCCGGAGCAAAACCCGATGTCGCAGCCATGGGCGTGGTCGCTAATGCAATGATGAATCTGGATGAGTTCCTAACCAAGCCGTAATGAAAAATCTGGAAAAACTATTTGCCGAACTGTCGGTACAAAAGCTGCAAAATCAAACCCGCAGACATTTCCTGATGGATTGCGTAAGCAAAGTCGGGGGCTTGGCGTTGGCACCGCTGCTTTTCGGCTGTGAACCCGGAACCTCTGCAAAAGCTCCAACAGGACTCAACCTCAGCGAACGGGACCTGAATCCATTGGCTCCTTTGGCCCCGCCCTTTATGGGCAAAGCCAAATCGATCATCTACCTCCACATGGCCGGAGCACCTTCGCAGCTGGAACTTTTTGATTTCAAGCCTGAGTTGGCCAAACTTCACGATCAGGATTGCCCCGAAAGTTTACTGGAGGGAAGGAAGTTTGCCTTTATCCGAGGCGTCCCCAAGATGCTCGGCCCTCAGGCCAAGTTTAGCCAACATGGAGAGTCCGGCGCCTGGGTATCTGACTATTTGCCTCACTTCTCAAAAGTCGCCGATGAAGTCGCCTTCCTCAAAGCCATGCACACTGACCAGTTCAATCACGGACCCGCTCAGCTTTTCATGCAGACTGGTTCGCCCCGATTGGGCAGACCAAGCTTGGGCAGTTGGGTGACTTACGGATTGGGAACTGAAAACCAGAATCTTCCCGGATTTGTAGTCTTGACTTCCGGCGGAAAAACTCCCGATGCGGGTAAAAGCGTCTGGGGATCTGGCTTTTTACCCTCAGTCTATCAGGGCGTCCAATGCCGATCCAAAGGCGATCCTGTCTTGTATCTCGAAGACCCGAGCGGGATGTCCCGCGACATGAAGAAAAACGTCATCTCCGCCATCAATCAAGTAAACAAGGAAGATTTCGAAGCTTTTGGAGATCCTGAAATCCTCGCCCGGATCAATCAATACGAGATGGCATACCGCATGCAGATCGAAGTGCCGGAAGTCATGAACATCAACGATGAACCCGAGCACATCCACGAGCTCTACGGCACCAAGCCCGGCGAGGAGTCCTTTGCGAACAACTGTCTTTTGGCGAGAAAACTCGTTGAAAAGGGCGTACGGGTGGTACAACTCTACGATTGGGGTTGGGATACCCATGGCACCGATCACGACGGATCCATTGACATGGGGCTGAGAAACAAATGCAGGGAAATCGACCGACCCATGTCCGCACTTTTGCTCGATTTGAAGCAGCGGGGACTTCTGGAAGAGACACTGGTCGTCTGGGGTGGAGAGTTTGGAAGGACGCCGATGCAGGAAAACCGCGAGGGCAAAGTGCAGGGCTTCAAAGGCCGCGACCACCATGTGGATGCCTTCACGATGTGGGTAGCCGGTGGCGGTATCAAGAAGGGAGCGAGCTACGGCATCACTGATGATTTTGGCTTTTCCGGCGTGGATGAGCGGACTTCCGTGCACGACCTCCACGCGACTCTTCTGCACTTGATGGGTTTTGATCACGAAAAATTCACGTACGACTTTCAAGGACGGCCGTTCCGGCTGACGGATGTAGAAGGTGAACTGATCCGGAAAATTTTAGCCTAGTATGCAGTCAAAAAACCTATTCCTTTTCGCACTCCTCATTTGGTTTTCTGGGGAGCTTTTTGCCCAAAAGAAAGTTCTGTTTTTCCAGACGGATTGGGGAAATCAACTTCCGATCGAGGAATTTTTGGCCAAAGCCAAGGCAGACGGATACGACGGTATCGAGGTCTGGATGCCGGGAGATCAGGAGGCCAAGGATAGACTCAAGGCCGGTCTCGAAAAGTATGACTTGAAGGTGATCTTCCTTCACGGTACCAACAAAGGACTACCGTTTTCTGAATCTTTAAAAGCCTACGAATCCGGTTTGGAGGAAATTCTTGTCTGGAATCCGGTCAAGGTCAACAGCCATACAGGCAGTGATTTTTGGACCATTGAGCAGAATCTAGCCTTCCTGAAAACCGGTGAAAAAATCGCCAAAAAAGTCGGAATCCCCCTTCTTCACGAAACACACCGAGCCAGGTTTTCCTATTCGCTTCCCGCGGCCCTGGCTATGCTGGATCGATTTAAAGAATTGAAATACACGCTGGACGTGAGTCATTGGATGGTCGTGCATGAGCGTCTGATTTCGAAGACTGATCCTTTTCTCCAAAAAATCCTCCCAACGGTAGAACATATCCATGCCCGTGTGGGCTTTGCCGAAGGCCCACAAGTCAACAATCCAGCCGCACCCGAATGGACTCAGGCGGTAAATATCCACTTGGATATCTGGGAAGAAATCATCCGCAATTCGCCCGACGACGTCTTCACTGTCACCACGGAATTTGGCCCTCCACCCTATCTACCCACCGTCCCATTCACCAACGAGCCGATCGCTGATCAATGGGCGGCCAATGTCTGGATTATGAATGCCTTAAAAGAGCGACTAAACTGATGGATTTTATAGTACCTCTCTTTGGGAGATTTCACCCGATTCTTGTTCACCTGCCGATTGGTTTCTTGTTATTTGGAGTCTTGATGGTCTTCCTGTCCAAGGAAAAAGACAGCGGCCATTCGCAGTCCATTCAGCTCGCATTTTTCGTGGGAAGTGTCTCGGCTGTTCTGGCCTCCATTTCCGGATTTTTGCAGTACCACTATGAGGGTTTCTCCTGGGAAACGGTACAATTTCATCTCGCGCTGGGGGCTCTGACTACCGTCACCGGGTTCTATTTGACCTGGGATTTTAGAAAGACCGTCAATTGGACGAGCTTCAGATGGAAGTCATTTTCGCTGCTGGTATTGCTTCTTTTCACCGGTCACCTGGGAGGAAATATTACACATGGTGAGGAGTACTTGACGGAACTCCTGCCCGACGGACTTCGAAGATTATTAGGGGACTCGACAGACGCAGAGCAAGGTCTCACGCTGCCTGAATCTGGATGGGAAGATCTGAAATACTACGAAAACGTCGTTCAGCCGATCCTAAACTCTAACTGCAAAAGCTGCCATAATCCGAGAAACAAAAAAGGAGAGCTCGATCTGAGCACCCTAGAAGGCCTGAAAAAAGGGGGAGAAAACGGTGTCGTTTTCCACGCAAATGATGCGGAAAAAAGTGAATTGTTTTCCCGTCTGGTATTGCCATCGGATGATGATGATCACATGCCTCCCAAAGAAAAACGGCAGCCCCAAAAAGAGGAAATCGAGCTGATTAAACTTTGGTTGGAAACAGGGGCATCCTTTGAAGGGACATTGGGCGAAGCGAGACCAGCTGTAAAACTTCTGGATCCGTTTTTTGAAAGGTTGGAAGTTCCCTTCTATCCTCAAACCGAACTTGCGGAAGTGTCAGCTGACTCAATCGCTGCTCTGAAGAAGATGGGCTTTTTCGTAGAACCGGTTCATCTGGGATCTGCGTTGCTGAAGGTTTCTTGTCTCAATTTTCCGGATTTTGAAGATGCCGACCTCAGCAAACTTTCCTCGCTTGGTGGCAACCTTGCCTACCTTGATCTCAATGACACACAGATTTCAGGAGAAATCCTTTCACAAATCACGGCCTTCCCCAACCTGACCGTTCTCAAGCTAAACAGCACTTTGATCGAAGGAAAAGACCTTGCCACTCTCCAGCAAAGCCCGAACCTGAAGCATCTCTACCTGAACGGAACCCAGATCAATCCAGAGGATTTGGCGGCATTGGAATCACTGCCTGCATTGGAAAAAGTCTATGCTTACGACACGCCACTTTCGGGCAATCCAGCTGTGAAAAAATTCAGGTTTTCACTCGAAACCGGAGGATATTCCCTTCCGCCGATTCCGAGTGACACTATTGTCTATTAGAGCTTCTCGCTGATCTTATCTGGCACAAATCCCAACGTCAAACTCCCGTCAGGGTAAGTGATCAGCGGGCGCTTGATCATGCTCGGGTTTTCGATCAAAACGGGAATAGCGGTCTCGTTCTTTTCCAGAGCCAGTTTCTGAGAATCGTCCATCTTGCGGTAGGTCGTGCCTTTCTTGTTGACCAAAAACTCCAAGGTTGTTTTTGCGAGAAAACCCTCCAAAAGCTCAGGAGTCAACTCTTTCTTTTTATAATCTTCGAAATCAAATCTGACTCCTTTTTCCTCCAAAAAACCGAAGGTCTTTTTCATGGTGTCACAACTCTTGATTCCGTATACTTTGATGGACATTTTACTGTTGTTTTTAATAAAATCAACTAACTGGATGGTGAAAGCTCGTTCTAAAAAAACGAACATCTCGGGCAACCCTTTTTCCTCAATTCAAGATCTCCTTCATACTCTCCTCGTGCGCAAGAAGAATCTTCCCGATCAGCTCATCGGTCAGAGCAGTAGACAGGAATAAGGTCTCATACTGAGAAGGTGCCAAGTACACTCCCCGATGCAGCATTGCTTGGAAATACTTGCCAAACAAGTTCGTGTCCGACGTCTTTGCCGACTCAAAGTCTACCACGTCTTCGCTGGTGAAAAATAGCGAATACATACTTCCAATCTGATTGATAGTGAAGTCAAGCCCTAGCTTTTCATTGATCGAAGCGATGCCGCTTGCGATTTGGATTCCTATCTCTGACAGTCTGCTATAGACGTCAGGATGAGTATTCAGGTACTTCAGCATGGTCAGACCTGCTGCCATCGCAATTGGATTTCCGGACAGCGTCCCTGCCTGATACACCGGGCCTGCTGGAGACACAAACTCCATGATCTCCTTTTTGCCTCCGTAAGCTCCCACCGGCATACCTCCGCCGATGATTTTACCCAGAGTTGTCATATCGGGAATCACTCCAAAAAGCTCCTGAGCGCCGCCTCTTGCCAAACGGAATCCGGTCATGACTTCGTCAAATATCAGAACAATTCCCTCGCGGGTACAGATATCTCTCAGTCCCTGTAGGTAGCCAGGATTGGGTAGGCAGAGCCCCATGTTTCCCGGCACAGGCTCCAGGATCAATGCGGCAATTTTCCCATCATTTGCTGCTACAAGATTTTCGATGGCATCTAGGTCGTTGTAGGGCGCCAAAAGCGTGTCTTTTGCGGTGCCTTCCGTCACTCCCGGCGAATCAGGATGTCCCATGGTGATCGCTCCCGATCCCGCAGCAATCAGGAAGGAATCCCCATGTCCATGGTAATGACCTTCCATCTTGATGAATTTGTCACGACCGGTGTAGCCACGGGCGACACGAATCGCAGACATCGTAGCTTCGGTGCCGGAGTTGACCATACGGACTTTCTCCACGGAAGGCACCATACTGACGATCAGCTCAGCGATTTCAACTTCCCGGCCAGTTGGTGCTCCAAAAGAAGTTCCGTTTTCCATTGCTTCGAGTACCGCCTCTCGGATCATTGGATGATTGTGTCCCAAGATCATCGGCCCCCAGCTGTTGATCAGCTCGATGAACGAGTTGCCGTCTTCATCGTGGAGAAAAGCTCCATCTGCTTTTTTGATGAAAATCGGTTCTCCGCCTACGGCACGAAAGGCGCGGACCGGCGAATTTACGCCACCGGGGATGAAGTTTTTCGCATGGGCAAAAAGCCGCTTGCTTTCAGAAATCTGCATGAGCTATTGTAAAGGAATCAGCTCGCCAGCCTCAAATTTGAATACGGGCGTATAGCTGTTGTTATTTGAATTTTGAAAATTAAAGCCCCAAGTCAATTGACCCGGTTGAAATGGCTGCCGGTCGAGGCTTCTCCTTAAGTCATAGTCAAAGGTGGCCGTCGAGTTTGCGCCCAGCCAATTGACCAATTCTACGCCCAAAACCGTATTCATCATCGGATAGGCCAGGAATTGCTCGTAGTACTTGTCCCGAAACTGTTTCATAGCTTCGGTATCGAACTTTGGGGTATTATTTGCGATAAAATAGAAGTTGGGAACATCCAGCATCTCATAGTTTGCAAAATTAAAACCCAGCCAAGAGTCCATCACCAAAACGGGGACGGAGGTAGTGATGCTTTCCATAAGGGAAAATACAGCCTGTCCAATGGCCGGGTCGTCAGCGAGCAAAATGATCTGATCTACCGAAGCGGTTTTCCCTCTACTCACTCCGAGATCCTGTAGGAATGTAGAGGCATTTCTCGGGTCAATCTTTTGAATCTTGGCAACCTGAAATCCTGCCCTTTGTAGGTCTTCCTGGAGCAAAAGTCCCAGTTTTTCATCTCTGGAACTGCCACTGTAGCCTATTGCCACACGGGTTCCCCAGTTTTGGGACTTTAGACCCGAAATAACTCCCGCAGAAAGTGAATTGACTGAAGGTCTAAACAGATAGCTATACTCAGTCTCTTCGAATCGCTCTCCCAAATTGGAAAGTGGGTGAACAAAGGGAATCCCCTGCTTTTCTGCAAAAGCGCTGACCAAGTCACTCTCCTCTGGGTAGATAGGCCCGATAATCACATCGGCCGCTTTCACAGCCGGATCATTCAGTAGACTCGTGAGATGTTCCAAATTTCTTTTGGAATCAAATGTCCGAAGATTGATTTTTTGACCCTGTGCCTTCAACTGGTCTACGCCAAATTCGATACCCTGATACAGCTCAAACATAAAGTCGGCGGGATTGATATCGGACACACTCGACGAGGCGGATCCGGTAAAGGGCAAGATCACTACCAAATCCAAGACCTCGTCTTTGGCCATATTCTTGCCGGGCGCTGTGACCTTGATCTGCTTCAACGCCGCAACTTCGCTGGGCGACATGATGGATTGCTTTTGAAGCACTCCAGCCAACGCCGCTGTATAACCGTCATTTGCTTTGAACTCCTCCAGGTTTGCAACCAAATAACTCGCCGTGGCGTCCTTCAGAAACTCGAAAGTCGCATTGTAGGCTTGTGTCAGAACTGCGTCAATTTTTATACTCTTGACGACCCGGAGTGCTTCCGTTTTTTGGTTGTTTTGAAAATAGGCCACTGCCAGCAGATATTTCGCGTCGTCTGACTTATTCCAATTTTTGCCGTAGATCGGCTGCAAGGCACTGATCGCCTGAGCAGGCTGGTTGGCACCAAGTGCAGCCTCAGCCAGATGGAAAGCTGCGTAATTCGACAAATTTCCATATTTGCCCGCGTCGGTTAGCGGCTTGAAAGCATTGATCGCAGACCAATAATCTTTCGCCAGCAAAGTGTTTTTTGCTTTTAGATACTCCTCAGGAAGACCCTGAGCCAGTGAAAACTGACCTACAAAAAGTGAGAAAATGAATACAAACAGATATCGCATAGCACCGGAAATGACTGGGATGAATGAAGGTGGGCAAATTTAACCCATTATTTTCAAACCCAAAGTTTGAGCCAGAAAGGGTTTGAAATCGAAAAACCCGAAGATTTGGTCTCCGGGCTTTGCTTCGGTCTACATACTGCAGGTAATACAAGTTTATTTCTTTGCCACAGTCCGGTAGTTTCCAACGCAGGCTAAAAAAATCGACAATCAATTCAATTCACTGTTTCTCCATTAAGCCTGTGGCTCATAGTCTTCCAATACTCGCTGGGGTCTATTCCAAGTTCCTTTTTGAAGACGGTGAAAAAGGCCGTTCGGGATCTAAAACCGGCACTGGTGCTCAGTGCATCAAGAGTCGACTTATCCAAAAAGCCTTCTTTAATCCGCTTTTTTGCATATTCGACCCGATACATGTTCGTCAGTTCCATAAAGGTGTGACCGTAGTGCTGACGGATGAGCCGGGTAGCTGCCCGAGTCTCGATCCCCAGCATCTTTGCAAATCCGGCTACACTCAAATCACTGCGGAGGTAGATTGATTCCTGAACAAAAACCTCATTTATTGTCTTGACAAATTCCATTTGGCGAAATTGATTAGCACATCTTTCAAGTGACGTGGGTAAAAGTAATCGGACAATCCCCAGTCCCTGTGCACGTTGTTTCGATTTGTAAATGAAACGTACCGTTGATTCCACAAAAAAAAACCGAGCCTTTTGGAGCTCGGTTTTAGGGCGTTTTCTTTGCCTGTTTCGCCCCATGTTTGGAAGAGAAAATAGCTCAGAGCCCCAGGGGACGATGAAGCGACAGGGACAAAAAAAAACCATCCCCAGGGATGGTTTCTTGAAAATGGAAAGAATAATGAATTAGCGGATAAACAGCAATTCACGGTACTTTACCAGAGGCCAGCTTTCGTCGTCTACTAACAGCTCCAGCTTGTCCACTGCATAACGGATCTTGTCGAAATAAGCAGCTTTCACATCAGACTGATACAGTTTAGCGCGCTTCACGATATCCTCTTCTTTGTTGAGTTTCTTTCTAGTCTCTACCATCGCTGTGACATTCGACTTCAAGGACTCCATGTGCTTAGACACTTCTTTGATCGTCTCCACTGCAGCTGAGTGATCCAAGCCAAGGCCTTTCAGACCATTTGCATTTTGGATGACTTTGTTCTGATACAGGATAGCAGTCGGGATGATGTGGTTCAGCGCCAAGTCACCCATCACACGGCTTTCGATCTGCACTTTTTTGATGTATTCTTCCAGCTGGATCTCATGACGGGCATGTACCTCGATGTGATTGAGGACATTGTGACGCTCATAAAGCTCTTTGGTAGCTTTCGTCGCGTACACATCGAGCGCTTCCGGAGTTGACTTCAGGTTAGAAAGGCCTCTCTTCTCAGCTTCTTTGGCCCACTCTTCGGAGTAGCCATCGCCTTCGAATCTCACTTTCTTGGAATCCTTGATGTATTTTCTGAGTACGTTGACAATAGCGATCTTTTTCTCTTTGCCAGCATTCATTTCCTTTTCGATGTCCTTGATCATTCCCTTCAGGACTTCGGCCACGATCACGTTGAGTGTGGTCATTGGCAAGCCACAGTTAGCAGAAGAACCCACAGCGCGAAATTCAAATTTGTTTCCGGTGAAAGCGAAAGGAGACGTTCTATTTCTGTCAGTGTTGTCCAGGATGATCTCAGGAATCTTGGAGATACCCAACTTCATGTACATGTTGTCACCTTTTTCGATCTTGATGTTGCCGTTTTTCTCCAGCTCATCCAACACATCCGAAAGTGTACCGCCCAAGAATACAGACATGATCGCAGGAGGTGCTTCGTTAGCTCCCAATCTGAAATCGTTGCTCGCCGAGGCAATGCTCGCTCTAAGCAGGTCTGAGTGATCGTAAACCGCCTTCACAGTCGCCACCAAGAAGGTCAGGAACTGAAGGTTTTCACGGGCAGAGTTGCTAGGTTGGAACAAATTTACACCCGTGTCAGTGATCAGCGACCAGTTGTTGTGCTTTCCAGAACCATTGACGCCTGCAAACGGCTTCTCGTGGAAGAGGACTTTCAAAGAGTGCTTCTCGGCTACTTTGTCCATCAGATCCATCAAAAGCTGGTTGTGGTCAATCGCCTTGTTTATTTCTTCGAAAATCGGCGCAACTTCGAATTGACCCGGAGCCACTTCGTTGTGACGGGTAGACAAAGGAATGCCCAATTTATGTGCTTCGATTTCGAAATCCACCATGAAATCCTTCACACGGGTAGGGATAGAACCGAAATAGTGATCTTCCAATTGCTGACCTCTGGCAGGGCTGTGACCGAATACAGATCTTCCAGCCATTACCAAGTCAGGTCGAGCTGCGAAAAGTGCTTTGTCCACGACAAAATACTCCTGCTCAATCCCCAGAGAAGGAATTACTTTTCTCACATTACGGTCAAAAAGCTGGCAAATCTCAACCGCCGCGTCATTGACGGCTTCCATGGACTTCAGCAATGGAGTCTTATAGTCAAGTGCTTCACCGGTATACGATACGAAGATCGTCGGGATGCAAAGAGTTTTTTCGAAGATAAAAATCGGAGAAGAAGGATCCCAAGCCGTGTAACCACGGGCTTCGAAAGTAGATCGGATACCGCCATTTGGAAATGACGATGCATCTGGCTCTTGCTGAACCAGCGCCGAAGCTTTGAACTTCTCAACACCGGCATACATATCAAAGAACGAGTCGTGCTTCTCTGCTGTAGATCCTGTCAACGGCTGAAACCAGTGCGTAAAGTGAGTAACGCCTTTGGAAAGTGCCCACGTTTTGATCGCGGTTGCTACCTCCTCGGCAGTGTAAGGATCGATCTTGGTTCCTTTGTCGATCGCCTCCATCACCTTCTTATATGCAGATGGCGCCAGAGAGGTCTTCATTTGGTCGATGCCAAAGACGTTGGTACCAAAGTATTCCGAAATTTTTGGAGACGGAGGGGTTACTGTCACCCTCGGTCTTGCCTGAACCATTCCCAGGGCTTGCTGTCTAAGTGTTGCCATTTCTACAATAAGAGGTTTAATATTACACCCACAAAAATAGAAAAATATGCACGCGAAAAAGACTTCACCCCATTTTCGGAGTCATTTTTGAAAAAATTTCCACTTTTTTCAATAAAACATGCTCTTCCAAGAGCCATTTGGTCAAAAAAAGTGTGTTTTATGCCCAAAAATTGGAAAATTGAAAAAAGCCGGGGATTAATTACCTTTGCAATCTCAATATTTGGAGCGCAATTGTGAAAAAAGTAGCCTTTTATACCCTGGGTTGTAAGCTAAACTTCTCAGAAACTTCCACAATCGGTAGACAATTTGAAGAAAAAGGGTACCTGAAAGTCGATTTTCAGGAAAATCCGGACATTTTCATCATCAACACCTGCTCGGTCACCGAAAATGCCGACAAGAAGTGTAAGAAGATCGTCAAAGAGGCTAAAAAGATCTCCCCCGATTCCTATGTGGCTATCATCGGCTGCTACGCGCAGTTGAAACCCCGCGAAATCTCCGAGATCGAAGGCGTGGACGCAGTATTGGGTGCGGCGGAGAAGTTCCGTCTGATCGAACTTCTCGATGACTTTGCAAAAGTCCAAGACACCAAAGTGCTCGCCTCCGAGATCACCGAAGCCAAATCCTTCAACAACGCCTACTCAATCAATGACCGCACCCGGACTTTTCTGAAAGTACAAGACGGATGTAATTACGGCTGTGCTTTTTGTACCATTCCATTGGCCAGAGGCAAAAGCCGGAGCAATACGATCGAATCAGTCTTGGCTTCAGCCAGAGAAATCGCCGCCACTGACGTCAAAGAGATCGTACTGACTGGTGTGAATATCGGTGACTTCGGCATTGTAGACGGCAAACGTGGAGAGCGGTTCGCGGACTTGGTCTATGCGCTGGACGAAGTAGAGGGTATCAACCGCTTTCGGATTTCCTCTATCGAGCCCAATCTCCTGACCAATGAGATCATCGAGTTCGTATCGAGATCCAAGCGGTTTGTTCCGCACTTTCATATTCCTCTTCAGTCCGGTTCCAACACGATATTAAGGAAGATGGGCCGAAGATATCTGCGTGAACTCTACGAAGACCGGGTCACTAAGATCAAAACCCTGATGCCAAAGGCATGTATCGGAGTTGACGTGATCGTCGGCTTCCCGGGCGAGACCGATGAGCTTTTTTTGGAAACCTACAACTTCCTCAATGAACTGGACATCTCCTACCTCCACGTCTTCACCTACTCTGAGCGGGCCAATACACGTGCAGTGGAAATGGACGGCGTGGTTCCTTTGAAGAAGCGAAACGAGCGCTCCAAGATGCTGCGAATTCTTTCAGAGAAAAAGAGAAGGAAATTCTACGACGAAAATCTGGGAGAGACCTTCACCGTGTTGTTTGAGGACGATGTGGAAGATGGCAAGATGCACGGCTTCACCGAAAACTACATCCGCGTCGCCGCCAAATACGATCCGATGCTTATCCACGAACTTAAGGAAGTCACGCTTGACTCCATCAACCCTGCAGGAAATGTGGAAGTTCGGGAGCCGGAGATGGTGTATGAGAGGCATTAAAAGGAATGGCACCGTTCTTTCTTAAATTGAGTTTTAAATTAAAATGAGTGACATGGAAATCCTCAAAACACCATTTACAAACCTTCAATTAGAACTTCTTAAGGTTTTTTCCCATGATCTTTCCGAAACTGAGCTTAAGGAGATTAAGGCCATGTTGTTAGAATACTTTTCTAAAAAAGCAATTTTGGAGGCCGATAAGGTATGGGATGAAAAAAAATGGAATGAAGAAAAGATCGCTTCCATTCTCAGTGATTCCGAAAGGACTCCCTATGGCAAATGAAGGTTGTAATCGACACCAATATACTTTTAGTAAGTATCTCAAGTAGATCCCCACACCATTGGATTTTTCAGGGGATCATAAGAAAGCACTTTGATTTAGTTGTTTCCACTGAAATTTTAGCAGAGTACGCTGAAATTATTCAGAGACACATAGGGAATGCCGCCGCGGACAGCGTAATGGCAGTGATTGAAAATCTGGAAAACCTCACACAGGTGTCTCCTGTATTTAGGTTTAACCTCATTTCAACTGACCCTGACGACAACAAATTTGTCGATTGTGCCATTGCCTCAAATGCAGACTTCATTCTGACCGAAGACAGACACATGTTGGAACTGAAGCGCATAAAATTCCCCAAAGTCTCCACAAAAAATATAGAGGAATTTAAATCCTTGATGGGGGTTTAATCCAATTTTAGATTTCCCCTTCCATTCCTCCCATTTTTTCCTAATTTCATCGCTACCTAACCTGACTTTTTGTGAGCCAAAAACCCTTAGCCCTTGTCACCGACGAACCTTGGTTGGAGCCTTTTGCTTCCGTGATCACTCAGCGGAATGAGCGGTTCCAATCCGAACTCCGCGCTATCATCGATTTTTCGGGCAGCATCTTAGAATTCTCCAGAATCCATGAGTACTATGGCGTTCATTTCGAAAAGATGCGAAATGGATGGGTTTATCGGGAGTGGGCACCTGCCGCCAAGCAGCTGTTTCTCACGGGAGACTTCAACTGGTGGGACCGGGAATCCCACCCGCTGCGCCGAAACCACCGGGGCGACTGGGAGATTTTCCTGCCGTTCGAAGAATACAAGCAAACCTTTGTCCACGGGAGCAAGATTAAGGTTCGGGTTGTCGGCGCCAATGACGTCTCACTCGACCGCATCCCGGCCTATATCCGAAGAGTCGTCCAGGATGAATCGACGCACGACTTTGCAGGACAACTCTGGTTTGAATCCTTCTCCTGGACTGACCACGCCTTTTCTTTGAACGAAGCTGCCGCCATGCCACTGATCTATGAAGCGCATGTCGGGATGGCTTTGGAGGAGCAAAAGGTCGGTACCTACCGCGAATTTGAGGAACTGATCCTACCCCGTATCAAAGCCGGAGGCTACAACGCCATCCAGCTCATGGCGGTGATGGAGCATCCGTACTACGGCTCCTTCGGCTATCACGTCTCTAACTACTTTGCGCCAACTTCCCGCTTTGGGACACCGGAGGAGCTCAAGTCCCTGATCAACACGGCCCACAACCTGGGCATCGCGGTGATCATGGACATTGTCCATTCGCATGCGGTCAAGAATGTCAACGAGGGCCTCAATGAGTTTGACGGCAGCGACCATCAATACTTCCATCCCGGAGACCGGGGCTATCATGAGGGCTGGGATTCGAAGCTTTTCGACTACGGGAAATGGGAAGTAAAACAGTTTCTCCTCTCCAATATCCGCTATTGGATGGAGGAGTTTCACTTCGATGGATTCCGCTTTGATGGGGCGACGTCGATGCTTTATCACCATCACGGGCACGCGGGCTTTGACTCCGCGGAGAAATACTTTGATGCCGGTGTAGATGACGATGCCCTGCTGTATTTTCAGCTTGCAAATACGCTCATCCACCAATTTAACGGCCAGGCGATCTCTATCGCAGAGGAGGTCAGCGGGATGCCGGGCCTTTGTCGGACAGTCAAAGACGGAGGAATCGGCTTCGACTATCGCCTTGCGATGGGCGTGCCGGACTTTTGGATCAAGACGCTCAAACACAAGCAGGACGAGCAGTGGGACCTGTTCGAGCTTTGGCATGAGCTGACCAACCGGCCCAAGAAGGAAAAGTCCATCGCCTACGCAGAGAGTCACGATCAGGCACTGGTCGGGGACAAAAGCATCGCCTTCTGGCTGATGGACAAGGAGATGTACTTCTCCATGACCGTGCTGGAGCAAAACCTAGTCGTCGACCGCGGCATCGCCCTGCACAAATTGATCCGCATGATCACACTGAGTTTAGGCGGCGAAGGCTATCTCAACTTTATCGGCAACGAGTTTGGGCATCCCGAGTGGGTGGACTTCCCGCGACTGGGCAACGACTGGAGCTACCAACACGCTCGTCGCCAATGGTCGCTGGTAGACGATCCACTCCTCCGGTATAAGCAGCTCGATCTTTGGGACAAAGCCATGATCCAGCTAGCCAAGGATCACCAACTCCTGTCCACCCCTCCCGCAGTCCAGCTTTACCTGGATCCGGATAAGAAAATCATCGCGTATGAGCGGGGAAATCTGGTTTTCGTCTTTTCCTTTCACCCGACCGAGTCCTTCTTCGGATTTCCGATCCGCATGCCCGCGCAGGGCAACTATCGCATTACCCTGCATTCGGATGAAAAAGAATACAGCGGCTTCGATCGACTGGACAAGGCCATCGTCTATGCCACCGACTCGGACCAAGTCGTTAATCTGTATATTCCAAATCGGGTGGTGATGGTGATGGAGAGATGATTGTGCCTTTAAAAATTAACGCTAATAAATACTCAAAAGGAAAATCATTGAAATAAATAGACAAAATGTTCACATTTCATTTTAAAAACTTCTTAGGAACCCTAGACATACAGGAGCCCAATCATAGAGGAATTCCACCTGAATCTCCCATTTATATTTTCTACCGAGAGGAAGAGGAATTAAGCAAGCATGAAATCCTTAGAAGATTTAAAAGAGTCTTATCGAGTTATAACATAACATATTTAAGGCCATTAAAAGACTTAACTTCAGAATGGGTAGTCGATCTCCAAGAGTTAAAGCATCAATTTATTTGTTTTAAGGATTCTATTCAATTAAAAGGGAAATTAACAATAGAACCAGAATATATACAGAATAATAAATTTGATGAATATAACGACCAACCAGTTTCCGAAGAAACCATAATCAAGTTCTCAATATATCAAGAAGACATACAATTGTTCACCTCACATAATTCCAACGTAATACCAGAAGAACTAAATAAATCACTAAGATTGTTCAGAAAAGATTTTCCAATAAATTCAAAATGCGCATTCTTGATGATGAAATTTGAAGATACCCCGATTCAATTAAAATTAATAAGCACGATAAGAGATTTCTTCAAGTCAAGTGGAATAAACTTATTACGTGCTGATGACAAATGGTATGCGGATGACTTACTTTCTAATATTAGAACCTATATGCATGGATGTGATTTTGGAGTAGCAATCTTTGATAGGGTAAAAACAGAATATTTCAACCCTAATGTATCATTAGAAATAGGATATATGATGGCCATGGAAAAGAACGTACTACTACTAAAAGACACTACATTAAATTCACTACAAACTGACTTAGTAGGAAAACTATATCACGAATATGATTTTCAGTATCCGGAAAAAACACTTCCGCTAGTTTTGGAAAAGTGGCTAAAGGACAAAGAAATTTAATTCGCTGTAACCTATCTTATTTTTAAAAATGAAAGTCGATTTACTTACAAAAACAATCAAGTACTTTTTTATCATATTGATAATATTATACTTTTTAAATTTATTTTATGGATCTTTTATTTTAAAAGAAAAAGATTACCAAATTTACTTATTCCTAATTGTTACTTCTTTTTCATTGGGAGGAATAGCACACCTCATATATTTCGGAAGATTTTCGGAAAATAAAGTTATGCGATTTGTGGGCGGAAAAATCATACCTTTTGGAACCTTATTCCTAATCGTGATATCAATTATTTATTTTGCGGTATTTGAGAAAAACAATGGTGCCATTGCTTTACTTATTTTAATCATCATAGCCTTCGTCATTGCTCTCATCCCAAAACTTCTAAATAAAAAATAGCTTTATAATATTATGTCCCAACTGACATAGTCTTTTAAGCCCGGAAGTTCAGTTTGCCGCTTGGTGGGATTTGTAACTCCACCCTCCTATTCTTCCGAATTTGCAATTCGACCCATCTCCCAATCCAAATGCCCACCTCCTCACTTCATAACCTATCCGGGTAAGTTCGGCAGTGAATCAGTTTACCTTTTTAATGAACCAGTTCGGCTTTGATGTCAGTGAGTTTACCTTTTTACTCAAAAAGTTATCCTCCGAGGTTAATTAATTCATCTTTTTGCTAAACTAGTTAGCTTCAGAGGTTATCCAGTTCACCTTTTTGCCGAAAAAGTTATCCTCCGAGGTTAACCAGTTCAGCTTTTCACTGAACGAGTTGCCTTCAGAGGTCAGCGAGTTCGCCTTTTAATCAAACCAGTTCGGTTCGGAACTCAGTTAGTTGAGTTCCGAAGTGGAGGGGGGTACTTCAGAAGTACCCCCTCCCACTTCAAAAGTCCAACTTTCGAGTTCTGAAGTCCAAGTGCCGAGCTCTGAAGTCCAAGCGTCGAGTCCTGAAGTCCAATCTTCGAGTTCTAAAGTCTAAACTTCGAGCTCAGAACTCCAAACGCCGAGTTCGGAAGTCCAATGGTTGAGCAAAAGGTCCGACGTTTCACCTCCGAGCTCCAAGTGTAGGGTAAATAGGTAAACGCAGGAAGGTCAGAAGTCCCCTGTCCAGCTCGGGAAGTGTAGCACAGATGGCTAAAAGGTGTATTTTTATTTGATTGACCAAGCAATTGTAGTCCAAACCGACCTTTGATTCTAGACCCCAATTCCTTTTCCAATGCCAAAAAACTATTTTTCCTGGGCCAGTATCTTCCTGCTGGTTCTTTCGCTGGTAGCATTTTCAGACAATTTGTTTTACGATATCGGACAGGAAAGCAACAGCGATCCCAAGTTTATCATTCATGGGCTCTTCTTCCTAGCTTGGTTTGTCATACTGGTGATTCAGTCCAATTTTATCCGAAAAGGCGACCTTCTCGCGCATCGAAAATGGGGCATGTGGGGGATGGGGATTGCCTTGGGCGTGATTTTAAGCACCTTTTACGTCTTCTATGAGGTATATGAAGGTTGGTCTGAGATGGAAGGATTTGTGAAAGCCAACCGGATTCTCACCCTGACTTTCGCCATTTATATTCTATTGGCTTATGTGAATAGGAAAACTCCCGCTGCCCACAAGCGCTACCTTTTTGTAGGAACGCTGTATATCCTGGGACCTGTCATAGACCGTGTGGCGGATAAGCTGGGCGGAAGTAGTGATCTTAGCTTTTTTCTTTTCGAGACGATCATTTGGCATGGCCTGTTTATTTCTCTCCTGATTTACGACTGGAATGCGCTCAAAAAACTGCATCCTATCAGTTGGATGGGATTTATTTGGTTTTTCTTGATTTGGCTGTTTACCTGGATTTATTAGACTGGATAATTGTAAGGCAAACTTCAGTTCAAAGAAGGTTTCAACCCTGGTTCCAAACTCCCGCGCTCTTTCGGCACTCCTCTTGTGAAGGAACTTATCCCCCAAAAAGCCACTCCCAGCATGAAACTTCACTCCAGATCCACTCAGATTACCTTTGTTTTGTTTTCGGTTTACCTGATTGCGCTCTATTGGATCATCGTGCTGAAGTTTAACATCACGGCTTACCATGACCGCGTGGAGCGGGTCATCAACCTGATTCCGTTTCGGGAGGCGGTGCTTTTTCAATCTCCGGTGGACTGGAACGAAACCCTGCTGAACATTTTCATCTTCGTCCCTTTTGGATTCTATGCGGGGATTTTGTGGGAGCAATGGAGTTTTGGGCGGAAGGTGGCTTTGTTTTTCTCTGCCAGTTTCTTGATGGAAATATCCCAGTATATCCTGAAAGTCGGGGCATTTGACATCACCGATTTGATCAATAATACGGCAGGCGGGGTTCTCGGCCTTTTAATCTTTGCGGCGCTCGAAAGGGCATTTCAAAGCAGAACCAAAGCCCAAAAACTAATCAACATCGTCTGCGTGGTGGGTACGGTCCTGATCTTTTCCTTCCTCATTTTTCTGAAGCTAAACAACCTCTGGATCTTCCGGATGCAGCTGATGAAGGGATAATTCTGGGATCTGACGTCGCGCCAAAAGCTCCTTTTTGATTCGCCGATGCTCTGTTTTTTGTAGCTTGGAGTAGTCTTTCAATTCTTCAGATCAATCCCATACACTATGGAAATCCTGACCCACCCCGACTGCGGCAACTCGCCCAAGATGAAGCTGATCCAAGAGCTCACGATCCTTTTCGCTTCCTATCAGATCGAAAAAGTAACCGAATACCTCGCCGAAGATGTCAAGTGGACGCTGGTCGGAGATCAGCCGATCGAGGGAAAAGAACACTTTGCCGCAGTGCTCCGAGAGATGAGTGGTACCAAAACCTCCAAACTCACCATCCGCCAAATCCTGACCCACGGCAAAGAGGCTGCCGTCCATGGCGAGATGGGGATGGAGGACGGAAAAGTCTACAGTTTTGCTGATTTCTATGAATTCAAAAGTGCCGGTTCAAACAAAGTCAAAGCGATTGTTTCCTATGTGATCTCGGTTTGAGTGATCTGTCTGCGATTCCTGTTGAGGAATCAAATAATCTTTATCACTTACACCTGAGCGGCACGATGGCGGATAAAAAGTAAAACCCCATCTGGATCTTTCCAAATGGGGTTCTGTCTTTAGCAAAACTCTAGTTTACTTACTCAGCTCATACTTCAGTGTCCTTCCTTTCTCGACAGCCGGGAGACCTTCGGTCATCCAAAGTGGCGCGGGGGCTCCTTTTAGATAATGGTCAAAGAACTGGCTCAGGCGGACGGATAGATCTTTTGAGTTTTTACGCTGCGTGAGGTTGTGATCCTCGCCGTTGTATTGCAGCAGCCATGCCGGCTTGTCCAATCGCTTCAGCGCCATAAACATCTCGATGCCCTGATACCAAGGCACTGATCCATCGGCGTCGTTGTGCATGATCAGCACCGGAGTCTCCACGCGATCCATCATGAAGAGCGGGGAGTTTTCCAGGTAATACATGGGCTTTTCCCAGAGTGTTCCGCCGATTCGGCTTTGCGTCTGCTCGTATTGGAACATGCGGCTCATGCCGGTGCCCCAGCGGATCCCGCCGTAGGCCGAAGTCATATTGACGACCGGTGCTCCAGCTCCGGCAGCCTTGAACATATTCGTCTGGGTGATCAGGTAAGCGACCTGATAGCCTCCCCAGCTTTGACCTTGGATAGCCATATTCTCGGTATCGACGCCACCTTTGGCGATCACCGCTTGGACGCCGGGAATGATGCAATTCAGGGCACTTTGACCAGGCAGCCCCAGTTCGTACTTGATATCCGGCACAAAAACCAGGTAGTCATTGCTGACAAAATAGGGAATGTTAATCGTCGAACGGCTTGGCGCGGGAGCCCGGTAGCTGTGATACGTGTCGCTGTTTCTTTCGTAGAAATAGACCATCATCGGATACTTCTTGGCGGGATCAAACCCCTCAGGCTTGAACAGCAATCCCTGAAGTGAATCACCATTCAAAGTCAAGTACGACACCATCTCCACGCTTCCCCACTTGATACCTGCTTGCTGCGGGTTGAGGTTTGAGGCTTTGGTGAGTGTTTTGAAATTCAGATCAGTGAGGTACAGATCAGCGTTGTCCTGATACGTACTTCGTCTGACCAATGCCTGCGAAGATTCCTTGGCCTTCATCAGGCCTTGATAGTTGTGAGCGGACATCAGGAGCGACTTGGGCGCTGTTTTTCCATCCAAAGATCCGACGTAGAAGCCGTTGTCTTTCGTCACTTCGTTGAATGCCGAAAGGATCAAAGGCGCTTTTGGATCGATGGAAGTCTCCTCAAAGTCCAGCCGCTCCCGACGCAAAGAAATGCTGTTTTTTCTCCCTTCTCCCAAAGTCAAATTGACCGCGGCAGACGGGTTTTTTGGATCGATCTTCCAGATGTCATAGCGATCATTGACTAGGATCGCAGCGTCACCAGCCAACCAACCAACCGAACCGTAGCTTCCTGGAAGTGATGGGGAATCGTGCAATTCCTCGTAGAATGGCACCGGAAGTGATTTGGTCAGATTGATTTTGGATTTGGCTTTCAAATCATACGCTACCCAAGCGCTATCCCTGCCATCATACCAGTATGCGTAGTTGGCATCGGGAGAAAGCCTGGCAAAACCTGAAGCATCTTTCTCGATCAGCGTTTTTTCTCCTGATTTGAAATCGACCCAATAAAGATCCCTTCCTGTCTGGATGTCCCAGCTATAGTTTCTTCGATAAGCATCGTCCGAATAGGCCAAAGCCTTGTCATGTGTGATCTTGTTTTCAAGCGTTAAGTTCTCCACTTCTGGTGTGGCGAGCTGCACGATATTTCCAGACCCCAGCTCCAAGATCGACCAATACGTTTTCTTTTCTTCCTCCGATCGATTCTTCAGCTGCATGGGCTGGATCTCGGCGTCTTGCCATCCCCAGATATCCAAACTCACCCGTTCGTCATCGAGGATGGTGGTGTCATCTTCGTAGGCAAAATCCTCGTAGTCCTCCGCCACGCCGAAAAACATCCGACTCTCATCTTCCGAAAAACGGATGTTGCCGTCGCCACTGATTCGTCCGCCTGGGAGCTTGACCGCTGATTTCTCGATCTTCCGACCCATTTCTCCTTTGGCCACATCGTATACATATAAGGTATGGATTGGCTTTTTAGCTTTCAGAGAATCATCCGTTGCCACAAAGGCTAACTGTGCAGACTGGGGAGAAAAAGTCAGATCCGAGTAAGTGGTCATCTTCTCCAGGACGAGTTTGCTTTCGCCCGTCGAGAGATTGAGCAGATAGACCGCACTGTTGTCGAGGGTATCTTCCTCGGCGAGGGTGTAGTGGAGATAGTCGCCATTTTGGGCAAACCCAAAGCTTTTCACCCGCTCTAATTCCCAAGACTTCACTCCATCCAGCGAGCGAACCAGCAGCTTGGTTCCGTCTGCCTTTTTCGGCTTTTCTTCCTTTTTGGTAGAGTCGGCGGGGTCTTTCTTCTTCGGTAGATCCTTCTCAAAATGGACCGCCAGCCAGCTGCCTTTCTCTGATGGAATGGCAAAAGACTTCACTCTCGGCATCTTCTCCAAGTTTCCTGAAGCAAGGTTTAAGATGAAAAGGCTGTCCTTTGGCAAGTCGTCCGCCTTCTTCTTTTTGAGCTTCAGCACCTTCACGGAGTCCTTCTGCGGAGCGATCTTCCCCACCAGATAGGCATCATCCGCTGAGAAGCTCACCGCAGATGCTCTGGGTATCACGGTTTTTTGCGTAGGGCTTTTATATGGGAAAACCTCAAACCTTCCGTCTCCATCCTGCGGCGCAATCTGGTATCCGACATACTGTCCATTCTTTGTGATCAGCGGGGAGCTCAAACTTTCCCATCCATCGTAGTCGGCATGAGTCAGGGATCTTTTCTGCTGCGCAAAGGTGAGTTGCATTGCAAAAATCATCCACAAACCCAGGCTTATTCTCTTCAAATTCATCGTTACTCTTTTATTGGTTTAATGTAAATTCTCTTTCAAAATATCCACCTCTCGTAGAGGAAAGCTTGATTTTTCCTTTGACGGCTTCGCTTCCTTCCACTTTGACTTTGAACGTCGCTGTCTTTTTCTCCCCAACTCCGGTGTACCCCGAATAGACCGTCTTGTCATACAAAGTCGGCGCGGTGATCTTGACTTTCGCTTCCTCGTATCCTTTGGTCAGCTCCTTGTCAAAGTCCAGCGTGACCCGATCTTCCTGCACGATCTTCACGAGTTTGGCTTGTTCCAAAGCCACGGGAAGTTCTCCGGTGTTGCTCCACTCGAGCGTGATTTCAAATTCGCCGTCGGGAAGTTTCGTCACTTTCATATCAGAGATCGTGAGCTGGGGTAGTTTCTTGGCCATGGCCAGGTTGAAGAGTGCCTGCTTTTTAGCCCAGCTCTCCAACTGCCAAGGGGGACCGTTTTGTCCGAAGAATTTTGGATGAAAACCGCCAATCTCGACTTCGCCGAGTTGTGGGTGAGTCATCGGCGCCCATGGCCTGAAACCTTTGCTGCCATTGGCTTCGTCGTCCCACATCAGGCCGTCGTATTGGTCATAAATCCCATCTCCGTCATAATCCTTCATCGCGCCGTTGTTCCAAAGCTCATCTCCGTACCAGATACTGCCAAAGTAGAAATAGCCAAAATCAGGTCCGTGGCCGAAAAGCGGTTCGGGTTTCAGCGGATCGCCTGTCATAGTATTGACTTTGTAGCGGGTGGAATAGGTTTCATAGACATCTCCTGCCCACGGGTACGCAGTAAACGAAAGGCCCAGCTGATCCATTTCTTTATAGATCTCCAAATCCTGAGGATACATCCGATCTGTGGATTTGGAAGTGGACGGTGGCCTCAAGTGCATCGGAACACTGGTATCCATGGAATTCACAACCGAAATATTCGGATGGCTCAAGATCCAAAGTACGGTGGTGCGGGTTTCTGCTTCGCTGAGTGGATACTCGCCTGCTCCACCTTGGGTGTAGCCACGCCCAGTCAGATCACCGCCTGAGTTGGGCCGCCAGTTTTCCGGATAATTACGGTGAAGGTCCAATCCCCCTACTCCATCTTCATTGAAGGAACTATCGCCGTCATTGTCGATGCCTTCTGTATAAACGAGGTAGTCCCCTTTGCCTGGGAAAGTCCGCTTCATCAATCTCCCTTTGGGATCCTTGGGATCGATGATGAAATTGGCTTTTTCCTTTTCTTCTGGAGTTACGACCTTTTTTCTTAATTGATAGATGATGCCATCACCGTCCAGATCTTCCTCAGGATCTTCGTCCAGCAATCCATCCCGATCGTTGTCAGTTGATCTGACCGTGCTCCGGTTTCTTTGCTCAGTATGGAGGTAAAGATTAGATCCGTCGGGGTTGTTTTGTGGACGAAGGTAAATCGCCTTGCTATCTATCAGAGCGGTGATTTCAGGGTCTTTGCCGTAGTTTTCGAGCAAATGCTGTGTCAACCAAAGAATGGATTCGCTGGAAGTAATCTCTCCAGAATGGCGACCTCCTTCAAAATAAGCTGCCGGCTTGTCGGTGTCTTTGCCGGTCTTTTTGTTCGTCAGCGTCATCTGATAGATTGGTCGCCCCTCAAAAGAATGACCGATTACGTATAAGTCTACAATTTCCGGATACGTAGCCGCCCATTTCTCATACCAGGCGTACATGACATCTACGGTGTGGTATTTATCAAAAGCCAGTTTTTCTCCCGGCGCATACTCCACTTCTGGAAACTGATATTTCTTAAAGAAGGACGGGCCATGCCTTTCCCCGGAGACCGTGTGAAACTTCAATTTCTCATTTTTCTCAGGGAAAAGTTTATCAGGCTCAAAAGATCGGACCTGAGCAGCAGCAATGCCCGAGGCCAGGCATGCAACTGTCAAAAGGGTAATTTTTCTCATGGGGGCTTAAGGTTGGTTGACTAAAAATAGGAAAGCCCCCCAACGCGTACCCCACCGCTCAAAAAAAAGACCGGATAATCCGGCCTTGTTATTTTCTGATTGTCATCTCGAATTTCTCAGGACTATAGCTCATATAGCCGGGTACCGGTTTGCAATCCGGCAATTTTCTAATCAAATGATCCAGACGCTCTTTGAGGCCTTTGTCGGTAGAACCCAACAACTCGAAGCCCGCTACTCGCCCCTTGGAGTTGACCAGCAAGACGACTTTAACTTCATCCAACTCTTGGCTCTTTTTGGTCCTGAATAGAAAGGTCGAATAGCTGTCGATCATTTCTAGGGTATTCTCCCGCCATGCCCAATGCGAATTCAGGTTCCTGGCCATGTTTTCCTCCACGGTAGTCAGGGGAGAAACCTTCAATTCCTCCGCTTTTGTGAAATCCCCAGCATCCGAGATTGCGCGAATCTTGAGAAGACTCAACTTGTGATAATCCACCTCCATGGCGTTGAATTCAACTAATTCTGAGCTTTGCTGAGCTACAGCACCACCGTTTTCGAGCGGAAGTGTGAGAAAAAGTCCCAAGCAGGACAAGACAAAAAACCTTCGGAGCAGAGATAAATTTTGCATAGTTCAAAAGTATAGTTAAAAATACACTTTTAAAAACTTCAAATGCAATTTTTTGTATTTTAAAAAATAAATCTGCTTACCCGGGAAACAAAAAAGTCTTGCCAGTAGCAAGACCCTTTTCAGAATATAAACCCAAATATAACTTTAGAGATTAAAAGTTTTCGCGTTGAATACCAATTGTTTGGTTTTTCGGATGTCGTCAAATTTATCTGGCACCCAACCTCCCTAAAACCAAATTTTCAATTGCCATTATTTGATAAGCCCAAAGTAAATGGATTTTGTCATTAATTACAAATTGAAAAAAAAATTTTGCAATATTTTGAACAATCTCTAATTTACCGCATCCTTCATTAACAATCATCTAAATCCTCTATAGGAAAATGGACAAAATTTTAGATATCGACAACATAGACCTCAAGATCATCTCGTTGCTCAACGAAGATGCAAAGACCCCTTATACTGAGATTGCCAAAAAGGTTTTTGTGTCCTCCGGAACTGTCCACGTGAGGATGAAAAAATTGGAGGATATGGGAATAGTGAAGAGTGCGACCCTCAATATTGACTTCTCAAAGCTGGGCTATGACATCTCGGCCTTCCTCGGAATTTATCTTGAGAAGAGTTCACTCTACGACACGGTCATCGAGCGGCTGAAGGAAATCGCTGAAGTAGTGAGCGCCTATTACACGACTGGGAATTATTCCATTTTCGCAAAGATCATCTGTCGCGACACAAACCACCTGCGATTGGTTTTGGACAAGATCCAAAAAGTGGATGGAATCGACAGAACAGAAACATTGATTGTCTTGGAGGAAAGCATCAATCGACCGATTCAGTTTTTTGACAAAGAGAAGTAACTCTATTTAGATTAAAATCAAATAAATAATTTCAGATCGCTTTCATGCGATGGCGATGAATTCCGACCCACGTCGGAATTCATTTTTTTTAGCCCACTTTGTTGAAAATCTGGAAGCTTCGGGCCTTTTTCGATCTGTTTTTGGCATCATTCATAGATAATTCGAATGACGGCGAACATATTATTTTAATTATATGTTGTACCTTTGCAGTTAAAATATAATTAGTCTAAATAACTCAGCACATGAGCAAAGACAACTCGATTTTAGAAGAACTAACCTCCAAAGAATACGAACATGGCTGGTCAGTCAATTACGAAGCCGATGAGGCTCCGATTGGGCTGAATGAAGACATCATTCGATGGATTTCTGCTAAAAAAGAAGAGCCTCAATGGCTTCTCGAGTGGAGATTGAAGGCTTTCCGGACTTGGTTGACCATGACCGAACCCGAATGGGCTAATGTACACTATCCAAAAATAGACCTTCAGGCGCTTCGCTACTATTCCGCTCCCAAGCAGATCAAAAAATCAAAAAACCTGGACGAAGTCGATCCGGAACTGATTGCTATCTACGAGCGATTGGGAATTTCTTTGAATGAGCAAAAGAGATTGCAAGGCATTGCTGTCGATGCAGTGTTGGACTCCGTTTCCGTTGCTACGACATTCAGAGGCACACTTTCCAAGCTGGGAATCGTATTTTGCTCTTTCAGCGAAGCTGTCAAAGAATATCCTGAATTGATCCAAAAATATCTCGGGTCGGTCGTACCGATGACTGACAATTATTATGCAGCCCTGAATTCCGCGGTATTCTCCGACGGATCATTCTGCTACATTCCAAAGGGCGTCCGCTGCCCGATGGAGCTTTCTACCTACTTCCGAATCAATGCCGCAAACACAGGTCAATTCGAAAGAACGCTGATCGTGGCCGATGATGAATCCTATGTTAGCTATTTGGAAGGCTGCACTGCTCCATCCCGTGACGAAAACCAATTGCATGCCGCCGTCGTGGAAATCTATGCCGGTACGCACGCTCAGGTGAAATACTCCACCGTTCAAAACTGGTATCCAGGTGATAAAGAAGGCAAAGGCGGTATTTACAATTTTGTAACCAAGCGTGGAATCTGCGCTGGCGACCATTCCAAGATTTCTTGGACTCAGGTGGAAACAGGATCTGCGGTGACTTGGAAATATCCTTCCTGCATCTTGAAAGGCGATTACTCCATCGGTGAATTCTATTCTGTCGCTGTGACCAACAATTATCAGCAGGCAGATACGGGCACCAAGATGATCCACATCGGGAAAAACACCAAGTCTCGAATCGTGTCTAAGGGTATCTCCGCAGGCAAATCCCAAAACTCCTACAGAGGTCAGGTGCAGGTGATGAAGCGCGCAGACAATGCACGAAACTTCTCTCAATGTGACTCGCTGCTGATGGGTGACCGGTGCGGAGCACATACCTTCCCCTACATCGACATCAATAATCCGAGTGCGAAAGTCGAGCACGAAGCGACCACTTCCAAGATCGGCGAAGATCAGATCTTCTATTGCAACCAACGTGGAATCGCCACTGAAGATGCAGTTGCCTTGATCGTGAACGGCTACGCCAAAGAAGTGCTGAACCAGCTTCCGATGGAGTTTGCAGTGGAAGCGCAGAAGTTGCTGGCGCTGACTTTAGAGGGGTCCGTTGGTTAATTCTCCAATTGAAAAATTGGAACATTTAAAAATTGAAAAAATAGAATCATGCTATCAATAAAAAACCTTCACGCATCAATCGAAGGAAATGAAATCCTAAGAGGAATCAATCTTGAAGTAAAGGCCGGCGAGATACACGCCATCATGGGACCAAACGGTTCCGGAAAATCCACCTTGGCTTCAGTATTGGCAGGCCGTGAAGAATATGAAGTAACCGAAGGGGAAGTAACCTTTAAAGGAAAAGATCTGCTAGACCTCGCTCCTGAGGACCGTGCAAGAGAAGGCGTTTTCTTGGCTTTCCAATATCCTGTGGAGATTCCTGGAGTTTCCTCTACGAATTTTCTCAGAACTGCGGTCAATCAAGTACGTGAGTACAGAGGCTTGGAGCCTTTGGACGCAGTGAAGTTTTTGACCCTGATGAAGGAGAAGATGAAACTCGTCGAGATCGACCAAAAGTTGCTCAGCAGATCTCTAAACGAAGGTTTTTCCGGAGGAGAAAAGAAAAGAAACGAGATCTTCCAGATGGCTATGCTGGAGCCGACCTTGTCCATCTTGGATGAAACCGACTCTGGACTGGACATCGACGCACTGAGAATCGTGTCTAACGGCGTCAACCAATTGAAATCAGAAAAAACGGCAACCATCGTGGTGACCCACTACCAGCGGTTGCTGGACTACATCGTTCCGGACTTCGTCCACGTACTCTACAAAGGCCGAATCGTAAAGTCAGGCACCAAAGAACTGGCAATGGAACTGGAGGAGAAAGGCTACGACTGGATCAAAGAAGAAGTTGATTCCCAAGCCACTGTCTGATTTCTAACACCACAATCATGAGTACCTTGACCAAACAAGATTCATTCAGCAGCCTGATCGAAGCCGCTCCAAAAAACTTTGAGTCAGTCCGGACGCTTGCAAAAGTTTCCTATCTGGCCCAGGGGCTTCCCGCTGTAAAAGCTGAGGAATATAAGTTTACCAACATCAGCAAGAAACTGGAGCAAAAGATCACCGACTTCTCTCCTGCCCTGCCTTTTGCAGTGACCGCAGAGCATGTGAAATCTGCCGTTTACGAAGGTTTTGACGGAGATATATTGGTGTTTGCCAACGGAAATTTCCTTCCAGAACTTTCTGCCAAAATCGAAGGAATCGAAGTATCCTTGCTCTCCGAAAAGTCTGAATTGGCCCTTGGCTCCATCGCCAAGCCGGGAAAAGATGCTTTTGCAGCTTTGAATCAAGCCACTTTCCAGGACGGGATTTTCATCTCAGTTCCGAAGAAAGCGCAAGTTGAAAAGCCGATCCTCTTGTTATCCTTTGATCAGGCAAACGGCGGTCAGTTGATCCAGCCACGGGTTTGGATCGAAGTGGGAGATCTCTCAGAAGTCACGTTCATTGATCAAAGCATCAGCCTCGGGGAATCGAGCTATTTCGTCAACGAGGTCGTGGAAGTGAAAGGCGGAGTGAGTTCTCACGTCCACTACTACCGGATTCAAAACGAGGGCAAAAACGTCATCGAAGTCAGCACGATAGAAGCTGACATTCAAAAAGATTCGACCTTCAACTCCGTGAACATTTCGCTTTCCGGGGATATGGTGAGAAACAACCTGAACCTGAATCTAGTCGGAAGCAATTCCGAAGGAAACATGTACGGGATTTACCTTTTGAATGGCAAAACCCACGTGGATAACCACACCAACGTGGACCACACCATTCCTCACGCCGAATCCAACGAACTGTACAAAGGCATCCTTGCTGACCAAAGCAGAGGCGTTTTCAACGGGAAGATCTTTGTCCGTCAGGACGCGCAAAAGACCAATGCCTTTCAGCAAAATAACAACATCCTTCTTTCCGAAGATGCGACTGTCAACACCAAGCCTCAATTGGAAATTTGGGCGGACGACGTGAAGTGCTCTCACGGCTGTACCGTAGGTCAGCTGGACGAGGAAGCGCTTTTCTACCTTCAAGCCAGAGGAATCGACAAGCTCCAAGCCAAGGGCTTGTTGCTTCATGCTTTCGCTGGGGAGGTATTGGAAAAAATCAAGACGGAAAGCTTCCGCGAGTATTGCGATTCGCTCATTCAGGAGCGATTGGGAAGTAAATTCTAAATCTCATCATGAGTTTAAACATCGAACAGATCAGGGGCTTGTTTCCTGTGCTTCACCAAGAAGTGCACGGCAAGCCCCTGATCTATTTTGATAATGCGGCCACGACGCAGAAGCCAAAGTCTGTGATCGATGCTCTGTCCAACTACTATGAGCTGGACAACTCCAATATTCACCGCGGCGCACATGTTTTGGCGGATAGAGCTACCAGATACTATGAAGAAACGCGTGAGGCCGTTCGGGAATTTATCGGAGCTAAAGAGTTTGCGGAGATCATTTTCACCAAAGGGACGACCGAAAGTATCAACTTGGTAGCGAAGACTTTTGGAAGAAAGTTCATCGGAAAAGGTGACGAAATCATCATCTCTACGCTTGAGCACCACTCCAATATCGTGCCTTGGCAGATGCTCTGCGAAGAAACCGGAGCCATTCTAAAAATCATCCCGATTAACGACGCAGGAGAAATCCTCTTCGGGGAATTTGAAAAGCTCCTTTCCCCCACGACAAAACTGGTCAGCGTCGTCCACGCATCCAATGCGCTGGGCACGATCAATCCTGTTAAAAAGGTGATCGCCGCGGCACATGCTGTCGGGGCAAAAGTCCTCTTGGACGGAGCGCAGTCCACCTCACACTTAGAGATCGACGTCCAGGACTTGGATTGCGACTTTCTGGCTTTTTCCGCTCACAAGATCTATGGTCCCACCGGCCTTGGGGTTTTATATGGAAAAAGGGACGTGCTCGAAGCCATGCCACCATTCCTCGGCGGCGGTGAAATGATCAAAGAAGTCACGTTTGAAAAGACAACTTATAACGACATTCCTTTCAAATTTGAGGCGGGTACTCCCAACATTGCGGACGTGATTGCATTCAAAGCTGCGTTGGATTTTGTCAATTCTTTGGGGAAGCCGGCGATCAAAGCGCATGAAGATGGGCTTTTGATCCATGCTAACGAATTGTTGAGTGATATCAAAGGATTTGTTCCAATAGGGACTGCCAAAGAGAAAGTTTCCGTTTTGTCTTTCAATATCAACGGAATGCATCCATTCGATGTGGGACAGATGTTGGATGCCAAAGGAATTGCCGTCCGCACCGGCCACCATTGCACGCAACCACTGATGAAAAGATTTGGGATCGAAGGAACTGTGAGGGCCTCTTTCTCGGTTTACAATACCAGATCAGAGATCGAAAAACTGGCGGAGGGTATCGCCCAAATCGCTAGATTTAAGAATAAATGAGCAGTATCAAAGAAATACAGGAAGAGATTGTTTCCGAGTTTGAAATCCTCGGCGACGACAAAGAATCGACGATTTTCTATATCATGGAGCTCGGCGGTAATCTGGAGACTTTTCCTGAAGAGGAACGAAAAGAGGAGAATATTATCAAGGGATGTCAGTCCAAGGTTTGGCTGATCGCCGATACAGTAGATGGCAAAGTCCACTATCAGGCAGATTCCAACACGGACATCACCAAAGGTTTGATTTCTCTTTTGATCCGGGTCTTGAATGACCGAAGCCCTGAAGAGATCCTGAAGGCTGATCTGAATTTCATCGAACGGATCGGAATGGGTAGTATCATCGGGAGCCAACGGTCAAATGGCCTGGCATCGATGATTAAGCAGATGAAGCTGTACGCGCTGGCATTTCAAGCCAAGCAAAACGCCTGAAAATGGAAGCTGAGAGCAATTTGGAAAACGGACAGGTAACAAACCTGAGAGATAAGGTAGTGATGGCTATCAAGCAGGTCTATGATCCCGAGATCCCCGTGGATGTGTATGATCTGGGTTTGATCTATGAGATCACCGTCTATCCTGTCAACAATGTTTACGTGCAGATGACCCTGACCTCGCCCAATTGTCCCTCTGCGGAATTTATCCCCTCGGAAGTAAAAGACAAAATCCAGCAGATCCAGGGAGTCAACAACGTGGAAGTCGAAGTCACCTTTGACCCTCCGTATTCTCAGGACATGATGTCCGAAGCTGCCAAACTTGAGCTTGGCTTTCTCTAAAAAACGAACAATTAAAAACACAATACTATGTATCCTGAAGAGCTGATCGCTCCTATGAGAGCCGAACTTTCCAACGTTGGATTCGAAGAATTCCGCACTGCAGCGCAGGTTGCGGAACACCTTGGCCCAAATCATAAAGGCACCACACTAGTGGTTGTCAACTCGGTTTGTGGCTGTGCCGCAGGCGCCGCCAGACCGGGCATCCGCTATGCGGTGGAGAATTCTCCCAAGAAACCGACTACGCTGGCGACCGTATTTGCAGGAAATGACCGCGACGCGGTGGAAAAGCTGAGAGAACTAGTATTGCCTTATCCTCCATCCTCCCCAGCGATGGCCTTGTTCAAGGACGGAGAACTCGTTCACTTCATTGAGCGTCACCACATCGAAGGTAGAAATGCCAAGATGATCGGCGATCACTTGGTGGAAGTCTTTGAGCATTTCTGTGATTAAATAAAATGAAAAGCCCTCCTGGGCTTTTTTTAATCCCGGTCCACCCGGAAGCTCTTGGAGAACAACGCCATGAAAAAGAGGGATATCCAAGAATTGAGATTTTCAAAAAAACGTTTACGAAATCGCTTCCGAAATAATAAACTGCCCCTCCTTATAATAAAATTCCAAAAAACATTCGAGTTTATTAACTTAAGGGCGTCTTTTGATGTTTTTCACGAAATACAAGTAATCCAAAAAACGATATATGTCTGATTCCGCCAAGCTGTCCTATAAGGGGCAAGAATATGAATTTCCTGTAATCACAGGTACTGAAAATGAAAGTGCAATTGAAATCGGTAAGCTACGAGATGTCTCAGGATTGATTACCCTGGATCCTGGCTATAAAAATACCGGAGCGACCAAAAGTGCAATCACATTTCTTGACGGCGAGGAAGGAATATTAAGGTATCGTGGCTATAAGATTGACGAGCTTTCTAAAAAATCAACCTTCCTTGAAGTAGCCTACCTGCTGATCTACGGTGAGCTGCCTACCCAAGCTGAGTATGATGCTTTCAGCAAAGAAATCACCCAGCACACACTTGTTCATGAAGACATCAAGAAGATTTTGGCAGGATTTCCTTCCAATGCACACCCGATGGGGGTTCTCTCTTCGCTGATTTGTTCTCTTTCTGCATTCTATCCTGATTCACTGAATCCAAACCAAACAGACGAAGAAATCAATCTGAGCATCATTCGCTTGCTGGCCAAGATGCCAACTTTTGCAGCTTGGGCTTTCAAGAACAAAATCGGACATCCGGTAAACTATCCAGACAATAATCTGGACTATTGCGCCAACTTCCTTAAGATGATGTTTGCCTTGCCGGCAGAGCAATATGAATCCGATCCCGTCGTCGCTACGGCTTTGGACAAGCTACTGATCCTTCACGCTGATCACGAGCAAAACTGCTCTACATCTACCGTAAGAATGGTCGGTTCTTCCCAAGCATCCATCTACGCAGCTATTTCCGCAGGCATCAACGCGCTTTGGGGCCCACTGCACGGTGGAGCCAACCAGTCCGTGATCGAAATGCTGGAAGCAATCAAAGCGGATGGCGGCGATGCCAAAAAATACCTGGACAAAGCAAAAGACAAAAACGATCCGTTTCGTCTGATGGGCTTTGGCCACCGTGTTTACAAAAACTTTGATCCTCGGGCTAAGATCATCAAGCAAGCTGCGGATGAGGTTTTGAGCAGATTGGGAGTGACAGATCCTGTACTTGAAATCGCCAAAGAACTGGAGTATGCTGCGCTGAATGATCAATATTTCATCGACAGAAAACTCTATCCTAACGTGGATTTCTACTCAGGCATCATCTACCGCGCCTTGGGTATTCCAACCGACATGTTCACCGTGATGTTTGCATTGGGCAGACTTCCCGGCTGGATTGCTCAGTGGAAAGAGATGCGTGAAAACAAGGAGCCAATCGGCAGACCACGTCAGGTTTATGTTGGCGCTACCGAGCGCGAATACGTTTTCATCAACAAAAGATAATCGCCATACTTGATAAAGACCAAAGCCATTCCTGAAAAGGGATGGCTTTTTCATTTCCCTAGCGTTGATGTATTTGATATTAGTGCCATTTTTGGCAATTTGAGGGCACTAACCAAATTATCTATGAAACCATCAACCTTGGAGGAAGCCGCCGCTCTCACCCAAAAATTCACCACCAGACCAGGCAATGACGAGTTGCTGAGACTGTATGGTCTATACAAACAAGCTACCGAAGGAGACAACGAAACCGAACGGCCTGGAGGATTTGATTTTAAAGCGGCAGCCAAGTATAGCAGCTGGCTTGCCTTCAAGGGCAAAAGTAAAGCCGAAGCGGCTGAGCTCTACATCGAATTGGTCGAGAAATTATCCGAAAAATACCTGTAGAACTTCCAATAAAAGGAGCCCGGTAAACCCGGGCTTTCTTATTTTTTGCCGTATTTTGAACCAAAAGGAGTTCGCTTGAGCATATATTCCACCCCTGACTTGTATGCATCCGCCTCGGTCCCGAAGACGTGTCTGGATTGACTGTAAAGATTATCCCCCCGGTCATTGAACATCCTCAGATCTACAGAGGTGTCATAGTTTACAGTAGTTGTGGAGCTGCTGGCTGTATATGCCCCTCCCTTAGTCTTATCAGTGCTTTTGTTCTGGTCGTAGGTGGAAGTCTCCTTTTGATTATAGGTCGTACCCGCCGATCCATAAGTGGAAGTGCCTTTGTTGGTAATATTGACAGTCCCGTAGATGATATATTCAACACCCAAAAGCTGGGCAAGCTCGACAGGGGTAAAGGCAGCAAGATTGTCACCGGTAACATTGTTTTTTGCCAGCAGGGCGTTGGTGGTCATCGGATCCTGCAGGGTAAGGGTCCCGTATTCGCCTTTCACAAAATTAGCGGTACTGTTCTGAGTTAACGTTTTCATAGACGCAGACTGCATTCCCGGGTCATTTGAGATGAAATCAAATGGCAAAACTGCCACTTTGTTGTGTCTATCCGGTGAGCTGCCGGGATTCGAAGTGGCTGAGGTGCCGGTCATAGACTGCCCAGTTGAAAACTTCTCTACTCTCCCACTCGAAAATTCGATCTGACTGAGATCTTTCTTGGCGATCTCATAGTCAAAATCTTCACCGTTGTATCTGAATTTGACGGTGGTTTCGGTTACACCTGTGACCTTTCCTTCCTTACGCTCTCCGGAATTAAGCGTCAACACATCCGGTTTGGCCTGCGCAAAAACAAGTGAAGTGGCCAAAAAAAGCGCCATTAAGATCAATCCAATTGATTTCATATTTTGTAAAATTTTAAGTAAAAATTTATTGAATACTAAAGAATACATCCAAATTTATAAATATTGTCCCAATTTGAATTACTTTTTTGATCGCATTTTTTCGGCCATGTTACCAATCTCCGCAGTTGAATCGAAAGAAATATGATTCAAATACGATCACCTCTGCCGCTCAAAACCGGAAATGACGACTCAACTTTTTTGTCACTGAATTGTTTACAGAAAATTCGGTGCTGAAAAAAGGAGATATCCCGACGGAGTCTAACTCATCCTAACCGTGAGCGAAACCAGCCATTATTGTTTGTTTATCCTGTTTTACCTAGCTTGGAATCAATGCCACATAATTTTAGAATGAACGAAAGCGCACGCTCATTTCAGGGGATCTACAAAGCCCACCGGTCAGGATTTTTGACGGTCTTTTTCTCGCTATTCTTTCTCCTCCTTACTGCTGTGCCAGTGTTCTGTCAGCAGTCCGACACCTTGCAGGTTTCATCAGGCGCACAGGCGGAGGAGGGCGCTCCAAAACCGGATAGCACCAAGTCTGAATTCATCCGACAGGTCCAGCAGATCGGTCATGATGAATATCTGAGAAGTCAGGACAAATTTGAGGGTAGAAAAGTCTATCTCAAGCAACACCAACTCATCGGAGAGTTGAAAAGTGAGAATTTCAAATTAAAAGGCTTATTGAACAAAGGGGTGGATCAGCAAAGAATCCGGAGGAAGCTGATCGAATTTCAGCAGCTCGTACCTGTGGTCCTCGAACGAATCTTCCCTGATGCCTCTGACTTCCAAACAGACAGAAATGTGACCGTATCGGCTTCGATTTTCAGAGAAATGCTGGACGAACTAGTCGAAGAAAAAACACGCGTTGATCTGTTTGCAAGCACATTTAGGCATTCCCTGTATCGGATCGACTCCATCTACGCTGAAAAGGACCTCTACCTCTTCCCCCCCGATTCGCTTCAGACCAGGCAATACGCCTTCTTATTGAGTGAGCTTAACAATGAAATCAAGCCCGTCGAAGATTCGGTCAAGACCTTCAGCAGCAAACTGGATAGCCTCCAAACGTCCATCAATGCCTTGGTTTTTGAACTGAACAACCATCTCGAAAACTTAGAACTACTCAGGAAAAATCTCAATGAAGCCAGCTTTGAAGATGAAATCCCAAAAGACCTCACCCACCCATTCTTTACCAAAAGTCTTTCGGATGCTTTTAGCTTTTCTTATACCAAGGAAAAATACGCCCTGGCCTTTTACTTAAAACTTCGGGAAAGCAGGTTGGTTGTTTTAGTCTTTTTAGTGCTGGCGTCCTGGATTTTTCTGGCAAATCTCAAGAAGAGGACGGTGAACCTGCATGAAATTGACGAGCACGATGATGGAAAAGTGGTTTTGAAATTACCGTTTCTATCTGCAATGGTCATTGTATTGGGATTCTATCAGTTCTTTTTCATCAATCCTCCCTTTATCTTTTATTGGCTGATCTGGTTGCTTGCTTCCATTTCGCTGACCATCATTTTCATCGGATATCTCAACCGGTTCTGGATGTTCTTCTGGATCTGCACCGTGTTGGTTTTCCTCATCGCCGGCATCACCAACATGCTTCTGCTGCCCACCGTTACAGAGCGCTACCTGATCATGGGCTTGTCGCTTTTCGGTATTTTATTTTTGGTATTTACTGTTCTGAAAAAACAAAACAGGCAACTGAAGGAGAAAAGGATCATCTACTTTATCTACTTGATGGGACTTTTTGAGTTTATCTCCCTGATGATGAACATCACGGGAAGGTTCAATTTAGCCAAGTCATTCCTACTGGCCGGATACATCGGCATCGTCGTCGGAATCTTGCTTCTGTGGACCGTCCGACTGGTCAACCAAGGCCTGTCTATAGCCACCAAGATCTACCATAACCAGGAGCGGGAGCTGTTTTTTATAAATTTCAACAAATTGGGAAACAGAGCTCCAGGCATCTTTTACACCTTCCTGATCGTAGGTTGGGGAGCATTGGTAGGCAAAAATTTCTACCGGTTTACGCAAATCTCTGAGTCTATCACCGCGTTCCTGACAGCCGATCGGATGATCGGATCCTATCAGTTCACGATCAACGGGCTCTTTGTCTTTCTCATTATCCTATTTGTCGCAGTATTGATTTCCAGACTGTTGTCAATCTTTTCTGCAGAGCCGGAAGCCATCAATTCTCCAGAGCAGCGGAAACGGGTCAGCTTCGGGAGCTGGCTGCTGTTGGTTCAGATCTTCGTCATTTCTTTGGGTTTATTTTTGGCATTTGCCGCGTCAGGAATCCCGCTGGATAAGATCACAATCATTCTGGGTGCATTGTCAGTGGGCATTGGACTCGGTCTCCAGGGGCTGGTCAACAACCTCGTCAGCGGATTGATCATTGCTTTCGAAAACACAGTAAAAGTCGGCGATCTGATCGAGGTCGAAGGAAAGCCAGGCATCATGAAGTCCATCGGCTTCCGCAGCAGTGTCGTCAACATGTTTGAGGGCTCCACAGCCGTGATCCCAAATGGCGATCTAATCAGCAAGCAGATGATCAACTGGACCACCGGAAAGGGAAGAAAACTCTCTTTGGTGGTTGGAGTCGCTTATGGCACAGATCTGGAATTGGCTGTCCGCCTGCTGAAAGACGTCATCGCCAATGATCTCCGGATCAGACAAGTTCCCGTCCCGCGGGTTGTTCCTCTGGAGTTTTCAGAAAGCAGCATTGAGATTGAAATCACCTTTTGGCTTGCAAACTACATGGATTATCCGTTTGTCAAAGGGGAAGTGATCTCCAAGATAGATCTGACCTTTAAGGCCAACGGCGTTCGAATTCCATTCCCTCAGCGGGACCTTTACCTCAAAACCGTTCCAGAGAATTTGAATCCAACTACTCCAGAAAACGACGCTCAGAATGAAAACCAGGGGTAATTATCATTCATGAAATCCAAAGCTCTGGGTAGTCCGTCACCGGGAATCATTCCCAATTTGGGAAGGATGGATGGGTTTGCGGGGTAAGTTTTCCCATCAAATTTTACCACCCGGTAGTCGCCTCCACTTTGGATATACAGATCGTTCCACCCGTTTGTCTTGTCCGGAGCTATTACGACAGGGTAATCTGACACGGTAAATTTTGTCAGAACTTCTCCGTTGTCTTTTAAAATATACTGGGTACAACCGCCACTGCCACAAAAATAGGGTCCGGTCAGCCCGACGAAAATCTCCTTGGCAGCGTCTCCGTCGAGATCATATTCCAGGAAAATGAATCTCCTGCTGAGTGAATCCACAATCCCAACCTTCAGATCTTCAGCCAAAAGTGATTCCAATCTTGCCCGAACCTTAGCAGCAGTTTCTTGAGATATGGCATCAATCAGGTATTGATCTCCGGGGATTTGGTCGGTAGTATCCGGATCGGGAATTCCAGGGGCAACTGCGACGACGGGGGCTTGATCCGAAGTTTCACCTTCAGGATTTTTGGCATCCGGGCCTTTTCCGCAGGACACCAATAGTAAAAGCACGCTCAATGAAATCAATCCAATTTTTCCCATGTGAAGAATCTTTTAAAAAGCAGTATTAAAGAAACCAAAATAGACGACAACAAGCAAGACTCCTCAAAATCAGACGTTTCGCCTTCCAAAATATCCGGCGATTATACTTCCCAAGATCAGCTGCTGGATGTGGTAAAGCATCACTGGCAGAAGAACGAGACCAAGTACGGCTGCATCCGGGAAAATCACTTTTCCGATGACTACTGCGTGAACCAGGGATTTTTTGGATCCGCAAAAAAGCGTCGTGATCCTGTCTTCAATACTAAACCCGAGAGACCGACTGATCAGCTCCAGGATAAGCCAGATTAAGATAAAGATGCCGAGCACCGTGACACTGACCGTCAGCAGCGTTGAAATACTGTAAGCCGAAAAGATTCTTTGAGAAAATGACTCTGCAAATGAGGTGAAGACGATCATCATGATCACCGTCTGATCCACGTATTTAAGTTTAGGCAGGATGGTTTTTAGCTTGGGGAAAAGCCATCCATGGGCTAGTATCCCAAGAGTCACAGGCAGGATCACCTTCAGCGTGAGCTCGCCGAGCGTAGACCAAAAATCAATCTCACCCGCTGCTCCGCCGTCTAAAAATCCCATCCATGCCGGAGTCAGGATGACACCCAAAAGACTCGAAATACTGGCATTGAAGATTGCCCCGGGCAGATTCCCTCCGGCGATCGACACCATCACGACAGACGCGCTGACCGTAGAAGGCAGCGCCGACAGATAGCTGATCCCCAAACGGAAATCAGGATCAATCCAAGGCATGACCTGCATCAGCAACAATACGATCACAGGAAAAATCAAAAATGTAGAAAGCTGGATCAACAGATGGAGTCTCCAGTTGGAGAGTCCGGCGCGGAGTTGTACGGGGTTCAGTTTTACTCCATAGAAGAAGAATACAAAAGCGATTCCCAGGTTGATCATCGGCTTCCAGGGAATCCCCGATTCAGCCGAGCCTACCTCCGGAAAGATCGCCGCCAGACCAATCGCCGCAAACAGACCCAGCAAAAACCCATTGATTCCAACCCGCTGAAGTGTCTGAGCCAGTCTGTTGATCATGAGCCCATCAGCCTTTTAAAATTATCGCAAAGTATGGCCGTAGCGATCGCTACGTTCAAGGATTCTGCTTTTCCAAATCCGGGGATCGTGACTTTTTGGGTCACCTTCTCTTCCAACACAGGTGAAATACCCTTGGACTCATTTCCCATCAGCAGAACTCCGGAAGTCGGGTTTTGCAGCTGGTGGATATTTTCACCTCCCAAAAAAGCCCCATACACCGGAAGCTTCCATCGGTCAAATACCGTGGTCAAGTCTTCGTAGAAAAACTGTACTCTGGTAAACGAGCCCATGGTAGACTGGATCACCTTGGGATTGTAAAACTCAGCAGTCTGTGGAGAAAACACCAACTTGGTGATCCCGTACCAGTCCGCGATGCGTACGATTGTGCCAAGATTACCGGGATCCCGCACATCGTCCAAAGCCAAGATCAGGGATTCTCCCTCAGGATCGAACGGCGCATTGTTTTTCATCTCCACCACTGCAAGCGCAGCATCATTTGACTGAAATTGGCCCAAATCTTCGAGTTGACCTTGAGTGGCGGTAAGAAGTTGGCCGCGAAAGGCCCTTAGAATCTCAGGATGCCGGCTTTCAAACGCCTCCGTCACCACCAGCATTTCCACCAAAAAATCAGACTGCAACACCTCCAAAACACTTTTCTCGCCCTCTACAAAGAACTTTCCGCTCTCGCTTCGGTATTTTTTTTGATGTAAGGATTTAATAAACTTAACTGTATTTTTGCTCAGCATCCCTTCAGCTTATTCCGATTTGAAATCCTCCAAATATATACTTTTTATCACTCTTCTGGGGCTTTGCATCGGCTGTTCACTTACCAAAGACCTACCGGAAGGCCGATATGCCGTCTATGAAAACGAGATCACCGGTATCGAAAAATCCGAAAAGGAAGACCTCTACGGCTTGATCGAACAGGAACCCAACACACGGTTTCTCGGCGGATCTCTCGGGGTCACGATCTATCGGATCGGCGAAAATTTCTATGACAGTACCAAAGTAGCCGCGAAGCTGTCACTCGCAAATGAAAAATTGTCCGCGATCGAGCTCGCCAGAGACACCCTGCCTGACGACAAAAAACTCCGGAAGAAATCTGAAAAGCTCAGCTCACAGATAGATGGCCTGGAGAAAAAACTGGAGTTTGGCAATGCCGTCATGCGTACGGGTAATCCACTCGTAGTACTGGATAGCGCAGAGACCGAAACGACCGTCGACAACCTCAAAGGCTACCTGGTCAATCATGGCTATTTTGATTCAGACGTGGCGTATGAGGTAGAAACAAAGAAGAAAAAAGCTTTTGTCACCTATCAAGTCACCGAGGGACAGCCCTATGTCCTCGACTCGGCGTACACCCGGACAGACAATCCCGAGATCATCAAATTACTCAATCAGACATCCAAGTCTTCTCTGCTGAAGGAGGGAGAATACTACAATCAGGACAATATCGCCGGTGAGCGCAATCGGATCGAAGAACTGTTGAAAAACAACGGTTTCTACATGTTTTCGAAGTCGTACATCAACTACATCGCCTATCAGGACACGGCTACCAAGACGATCAAACTGGAGCAACTGATCCAAAAACCGACGTTTACAGACAAACACGAAGTGTACACGATCGACTCGATCGCTTTCCGAATCAATCCTCCCAGCAACGAATTTGTAGATCGACGGGTCCTGGAGAAATACCGGGACATCAACTTTTCTTTCTACCACAACCACTACTCTGCCAAGGTCCTCGCCTCGAGAATCTTCCTCCAGACCGGCCAGCCTTACAGCAGAACCTCCGCGATAGAGACCCAGCGCCAACTGAGCAATCTGGACTTGTTTCGCTTTGTCAACATCACCTTTGATACGCTCGGCACTTCGCTGACTGCCAATATCTTCACCCAGCCCAACCAAAAATACCAGCTGACCAACCAACTCGGGATGACCATCACTGAGCAGTTGCCGGGGCCTTTTTTCAGTACTTCTCTGCGGAACAGAAACTTCTTTCGAGCCGGTGAAATCCTGGAATTCAACTTTCGCGCGGGCCTGGAGGGAGTTGCCTCGGCGACCGATCAGGGTGTCTACCAAAGTTCCGAGATCAGCACGGGCGTGACAGTGATCTTCCCCCGATTCTTGATCCCTTTTGCCCCAGGCACGCTGGAAAAGTACGGGCGCTACAATCCCAATACTCGGACGAGGCTAAGCTACATCTACACCAAGCGCCCTGAATACACCAGAAACTCCGTGAACGGACAGTTTTCCTATACCTGGGCTACCGCCAACAACCGGGTACTGTACACGCTGAATGCTGCCGATCTGAGCTACATCCGCACCCCAAAAATCCAAGATGAATTCCTCCAAATCCTGGAAGACCTTCAGAATGAGGGCAACAACCTGATCTGGTCTTTTCTACCCTCTTTCATCAGCAGCATCTCGGGACAATCGATTATCAATTTCAACAAATACGGGGATTTCAACTCAAAAAAAGCCTCTTTGCTTCGGCTCTTTGCAGAAAGCGGCGGTACCACGCTCAACTTTTTTGACGTCAGAAGCAACAGTGAACCGGATATCGAATACGCCAACTTTCAGTGGGTCAAAACCCAGATCGATTTCAGGCGCTATTATCCGCTGGATGAAAAACAAAAACTTGCGTATCGGCTCAACTTCGGCTGGGCAATGCCTTATGGCGTCAGTGCAGGAATCCTCCCTTACGAAAAATACTTCTTTGCGGGAGGTGGTACGAGTATCCGGGCTTGGCAAGCCAGAAGGTTGGGCCCCGGCAGCTATGTGCCGATCACAGGGGAAGAAGGAGAATACGACTACACCAACGAGCAGCCGGCGGAGATGATCCTGGAGAGCATGCTGGAATACCGGAGAAAGCTCGTCGGCTACTTTGACATGGCCGTGTTTCTGGACTTGGGCAACAGCTGGGTGGTCGGATACGATGCCGCCCGGCCTGGAGCAGACTTCCGATGGGACCGTTTCTACAGAGAACTTGCTGTCGGCACCGGCATCGGCTTACGGATGGACTTTGATTTTCTGGTCGTCCGACTCGACTTAGCCACCAAGATGGTCGATCCAGCAAGGCCCATCGGTGAGCGATGGGTGCTGGACAACATTTCTTTCCAGCGACCCTTTGGGGTCAAAGGCCAAACAGTGCTTAATTTTGGGATTGGCTATCCTTTCTAAACGCAACATGAGTAGAAAAACAAAAACCGAAATCGCCGAGATCTACCGTCAAATACAGGATCACATCTGCGCCGGACTGGAGCAGGGAGATGGGCAGGGCAAGTTTGTGGAAGACCGATGGACGAGGGAAGATGGCGGCGGCGGGCGCACACGGACATTCCAAGGCGGGGCGATCATCGAAAAGGGCGGCGTGGCATTTTCGGAAGTTCATGGACCAACTCCGGAAAAAATCCTCAGGAAACTCGGCTTGAAAGAAGCTGAATTCTTTGCGACCGGCGTATCGATCGTGTTGCACCCCTATAGCCCCATGGTGCCGATCATCCACATGAATATCCGGTATTTTGAGATGGACAATGGCGTGCATTGGTTTGGAGGCGGGATTGACCTGACTCCACATTACGTCGACGCCGCAGACGCCAGGTATTTTCATCAAGAAGTGAAAGCGGCCTGCGATCAGTTTGACGCTGAATATTATCCCAAATTCAAAGCCTGGGCGGACGATTACTTTTTCGTAAAGCATCGAAACGAAACCCGCGGGATCGGGGGAATATTCTACGATCGGCTCAGTGCGACCTCGGATGATCACTTCCAGCAAATCCTCGACTTCAGCCTGGAACTCGGCCGGCTTTTCCCGAGAGTCTACTCTCATTTCATGCAGAAAAACTCCAAGATCCCCTACGGACAGGAAGAGAAAGCCTGGCAAAATCTCCGCAGAGGCCGCTATGTGGAGTTTAACCTAGTCTGGGATGCTGGAACCAAGTTTGGACTCGACACCAATGGCCGGACCGAGAGCATCCTGATGAGTATGCCGCCACAGGCGGAATGGACCTATATGCATCAACCCAAGCCGGGCAGCCCGGAAGAATTCACCCTGAACCACCTGAAAAAGGGCATCGATTGGTTATCTTTTGAGTAATGATCGAAACGCTGAAAAAATGGGATGAGGAGTTTTTCCTCTGGCTCAATTCACACCACGTGGACTGGCTGGATCCGATCATGTTTCAGATCTCCGAGACGATCACTTGGGTTCCGCTGTATGTTTATCTGATCTGGCGGATCTTCAGGCAGGACCGGGTAAATGCCTGGTGGGTTTTGGGCGGCGTCGCTCTGACTATCCTGGCTGCCGATCAGCTGACTTCGGGCTTTCTGAAGCCCTTTGTCGAGCGACTTAGACCATGTCACGACCCGCGATGGGAGGACCTCATGTACAATTACGAGCGGTGTGGCGGGCTGTATGGTTTCGCTTCTTCCCACGCCGCCAACACCTTTGGAGTTGCGGTCTTTCTCAATCTGAAGCTGAAGGGAAAAGTCAAAAACCTCGGCTGGCTGTATCTCTATGCGGTGGTGGTCAGTTTTTCCAGGGTTTATCTGGGAGTCCATTATCCATTCGACATCCTGGTAGGCGCATTGATAGGTGCTGCTTTCGCCTGGCTCGTGTGGTTTTTGATCGTCTTTATCAAGCGGGAGCTGATCAAACGAGCCCTGAAATAGCGCCGAACTTATGACCGACAAAGGCCAACTGGCGGGTTTCTTGGATGTCCTTTACCAAATCCAGCCCCTTTCCACCGAGGCGGTGGATGCGGTGCTTTCACTTTGCTCACTTATTCCGATCCGCAAAAATCAAAACCTCCAGGAAATCGGTCGGCGATGCAAGACGATTTACTTCGTGAAGGAAGGATTGGCGAGGATTTTTTACCTGAAAGACGGCGTTGAGGTCACGGAATATTTTGCCTTTGAAAATGACCTGATCATCCGCGCGGAAAGTCTTTTCACCGGCAAACCGAGCAAGAAAGCTATCCAGGCTTTGGAAAATACCGTCTTTATCGGGATTCCTGCGGAGCCACTCTTTTCACTTTTTGATCAGTCCCCGGAGATTGAGCGCTTGTTTCGGAAGGTCATCGAGCAGGCTTATGTCGCCACGGTTCACCGCATGGAAACCATCCAGTTTCATTCGGCAGAGGAACGGTACGCGCAACTTTTGGATGAAAAACCTGATTTCATCAAGCGCATTTCGCTGAAGCACATCGCCTCCTACCTGGGGATCACTCAGGTCAGTCTCAGCCGTATCCGGGCTGCAGTCCGCTGATTATTTAACATTTGTAAAAGGACGGGGAATCGCCTGTTGGGACTTTTGTCCCATGAAACAAGAAGGTTCAGCGGTTGCCCTGGGTTTGCGTCAAAACTGGCGGCAGTTTTCGCTGCTGGTCCTGATCAATGCTTTTGTCGGAGCCATGATCGGTCTGGAGCGCTCGATCTTTCCGCAATTCGCTGCGGAGGTCTTTGGACTCGAATCCAATCTTGCCATCCTGTCCTTCATCACCGCATTCGGCTTGAGCAAGGCTGCCGCCAACTACTTTTCGGGAAGGCTTGCCAACAGTGTCGGGCGAAAAAACCTCTTGCTCATCGGCTGGGTGATCGCGTTGCCCGTCCCGCTGATGCTCGCCTTCACCAGCCATTGGCACTGGGTGATCGTCTCCAACATCCTGCTCGGCATCAGTCAGGGGCTGACCTGGAGCAGCACGGTCGTCATGAAGATTGACCTCGTGGGTGAAAAAGACCGGGGATTAGCGATGGGGCTGAATGAATTTGCCGGGTATCTCGCCGTCGGAGTCTTCGCTTTTGTCAGTGCTTACATGGCCCAGCGGTATGGGATTCGGCCTTATCCCTTTCTCTTGGGCGAGTTGGTCGCGCTGACGGGTCTGCTCCTGACAATATTGTTTGTAAAAGACACCGGAAGACATGTCCTGGCGGAGTCTGCGAGGTATTCGAAAGCAAATTTGAGGGGCATCTTTTGGGAGACGACTTTCCGGAACAAGACTCTGAGCGCCATCACCCAAGCCGGGCTGGTCAATAATCTGAACGATGGCATGATCTGGGGATTGCTGCCGGTTCTGCTGATTTCACTGAATTTCCCGCTGGATCAAGTGGGGCTTATTGTGGCAATTTATCCCACAGTCTGGGGAATAAGTCAACTTTTCACCGGGAAGATGGCCGACATTCTTCCTAAGAAAAAGCTGTTATTCTGGGGAATGTTGCTGCAGGGATTAGCGATCCTCTGCTTGCCTTTTGCGCAGGGATATATCCTTTTCGTGGTCATCTCAGTGGCTTTAGGATTGGGCACCGCAATCGTTTACCCGACGTTTTTGGCGGCAATTGCTGAAGAAACACACCCTATACAGCGGGCCGAAAGTATCGGGACTTTTAGGCTGTGGCGGGACATGGGATATGCGTTCGGAGCGATACTTTCTGGCTTTACGGCAGACCTGTTTGGTATCAAATATGCGATAATTCTCATAGGCCTGCTCACTGTCGGATCCTCTTTGGTTATAAAACTCAGGATCCCAGACAGGCACAACTCAAGAAACTATCGAAAAAATCTTTCTACCACAGACCCCTAAACCATTATCAAGATGAGAAAATTAAGATCAATTCTGACACTGACTCTGGCGTTCGGCTTCTTTGCTTCGGTAGCCTTTACCTCCTGCGGGGAGAAAAAGGCGGAAGACGAGGACAGCATGGAGCAAATGGAAATGGAAGAACCGGCAGAGCTGGAGCAACCGGCTGAAGTCGATACGACCACCTACCCCACTGACACTACTGCAAATCCTACCAACTAGGATGTGACTACAAGCGGATTGATTACTTAACACAATCTGTACAGGGCTGCGTAATTGCAGCCCTTGTTTTTTTGCCAGGAATCTGATTTTCACTTAAAATCATTTTACAGTTTCAGCAAGGACAGGCCTTGCTCCGTTCCTAAAAGTCCGGAAAATCCCCCGAAGTCAAGAGCATCCCATCAGTCCCAAGTCTCCTCTCAAAACTCCTTCTCCCCAAACTCACTCTTCACAAATTTCGCCCTGTTCTTGGAAGAATTGAGCGTATAGGACAAGTTGAGCACAATCACGTCCACCTCATAGATGTAGTTGGTCGTGGTGAAAAACTCCCCTTCTCGGTACGTCGTGATTCTTTGTTCATTGCTCTTCAGCGCGCCTAAGTCGATGTTTTGCCACAGCAGATTGGCGGTGAGTCGGTTGTCCAGCCAGGATTTTTTGATGGACAAATTGGGATTGTAGAAGCGACCGTCTTCCCCCTGGGCAGTGACCCGCTTGGACAGGTAGCTGAAAGAAGCCTGAAGGGATACGGTCGGGAAGATCTCAAAACTCGAAGTCAGATTGAACGAGTAAACCCATGACGAAGTATCAACTGGTCGGTCATCAAATTCGCCTTTGATCGAGTAGTAATAGCCGTTGAATCCTGCAAAGAATTTCCACCAATCGGCTGGATAAAGCTCTGCTCCAAGGTCGATTCCGGTGGATTTTCCGGTGCCGACATTGGAGTAGATTCGGTTTAAGATCGTGTCATTGTACACCGTGTTTACACGGTTGACCAGGTTCTTGACCCGAGAATGATAGGCTGTAGCATAGAAGCTATTGTCCTTCCAGTTTTTCACCATGCCGACCTCCAGGAGGTTGATAAACTCCGGAAGGAGCTCGGGATCACCTTGCTCCAGCGTCTCGCTGTGTTCGCGCTCAGGAAATGGATTCATCTTGAAGGTTGTAGTCCGCTCCACACGTTGGCTGAAATTGGCTTTCAGCTGCAACTCCTCATTGACTTGATATCCCAGATTTGCGCTCGCAAAGGGACGCAGATAGTCATAGACATACAGCGTGTCCAAGGTGCCCGCTTTGTCCTTCAGCCAGAAGTCACGGTCCATCATTTCCACCCGAAGGCCGGCTCCATAGCTGAACTTGTTCAATTTCTTATCCAGTTGGAAATAGGCGGAATGGATCAAATGCTGGAGGTCAACATTGCTGGAAAACTCAGGCACGAGTTCAAACTCGCCGCTTTCATTGTTTTTCCGCTCGTAGACGAAGTCGCCCTTGTGGTCCAGATTGCGGTATTGGTATCCGACCTGCAGCTGACCGATAGTGAGAGGTTTGAACGTATAGTCGAGATTGACTCGCCAACCATTCAGCGGATTGTCATTGGTGTTGTATTCGTCCTGATAGACTTGTGTCATGTCGGGATATCCGAGATTTCGGTTGATCGTGGGGCCTCCGAGCATGGTGTATTCGTAAAGGAAGGAGGTGCTCAGCTTTGAAGAATTCTCAAACGTATGCGCATAATCCAAGCTACCAAGGACAAAATCACCGCGCCGGTTTTGCTCGTTGGCATTGAAATACTGCATGGTGTAGAGATCCTGGCCATTGACTTCTGCATGGTTGTCGTAATACAGGATGTCAGCTGTCCGGACCTTGTCCCGCACTCCGGCAAAGAATCCCAGGCTGAAGGCATCGTTCTGATTTGGATTAAACCCGACGGTAAATCTGCCGGAATAATTTACCTCATCGGTACTCCGCTCACCTGCGGAAGGGAAATAGGTAGTCGTATCTCCGCTGATCGTGTAGACTTCGCCAATCCTACGACCCGCCAGATCATTTCGTTGGTAACTGGCTCCTAAAGAGAAATCCCATTTCCCCTTCAGGTAATTGAGATTGAAATCACCCCCGTACCGCTGTGGATTTGACGCATTGTCATAATTTTCGACGGGTGGGAATCCCAGCCTGGAGTTGAATTGCAGGTACAGCCCGTCGGTAGTTCCTTTTTTGGTCGTGATGTTGATCATTCCTGCTTTCCCTTCGGAATCATACCGGGCAGACGGCGACGAAATCCATTCGACCTTTTCGATCCCATTTGCAGGTAGCTGGCTAAGTATCATCATCGGATCTCCTTGGACCGGCTTACCGTTGAGCATCACCACAAATCCTGTCGCTCCCCGGATGGAAAGCTGACCTTCTCCGTTGATGCTGATCCCGGGCAGATTTTTGAGGATATCCGTCGCGCTTCCGCCTTGGGCCGCTTCAAAATTTTCAGCTGAATAGCTCTGCTTGTCGAGCTGAAAATCCGAAGTAATCTTTTGTCCCTGCACGTCGACCCCTTCCAGCTGCTGCAGATCCGGGCTTAGTCCCAAGACTCCCAAATCACGTTTTTCATTCTTACCCAAATCGAAAACCGGACTTCCGAGCGTGCGAAAACCGATGAAGCTCACCTTCAAATAGTAGCTGCCGGGTCCGACGTTTTCAATTAAGAAATCACCGTTCACATCCGTGATGCCGCCCTCGACGAGGGTGCTGTCCCCACTCTGATAGAGGGCCGCGCTGGCAAACTCAATCGGGCTTCGGGTCAGTTCGTCGAGCACTTTCCCCCGTATCTGGCTTTGGCCATAGGAGCAAAAGACGCTGGCAAATCCGAGGCAGAAGATCAGAACAAATCGCATGTGTTCAAATTTCCGGTAAGGTAATCCCTTGAACGCTTTTCACGAATCGGATTTCCATGAATAAATAGGTTGGCCAAGTTATTTTTATGTAGTGCGACTTCCAAAACCCGCCCAGTTCTGTTCCGATTTGAAAGGGCAAAATCGGGGCTGAGACCACCGATCACTGCAACTCCTTCTCCAGCTGCTCCAGCGTCTTCCCCTTCGTCTCCGGCAAGATCCACCAGATCACCAGAAAACCCACCGCGCAGATCACGCCATACAGCCAAAAATTATTGGCCCAGCCAAGGTTCTCTTTGATCGCCGGAAAGGAATACGTCAGCGTAAAATTCCCAATCCAATGGGCCAAAGCACCGATGGAAATAGCCGCTCCCCGCACCCGCGTCGGGAAGATCTCCGAAAGCACCACCCACAGCAAAGGCGCCAGTGAGATCGAGTAAAACATCACATTCAAGAGCACCAAGATCACGACCGAATTGCCGCCCAGATCCGCATAAAACGAATAGCCCAAGCCTGCGTACAGCAGCGTCATCGCCGCCAGACAAACCATCAGAATGGACTTTCGCCCGTATTTATCGACCGTGGCAAAGGTCACAAAGATCGAGGCCACCATCACCCCGCCGATCACCACGATATTGAGCATCATCTGCTTGAGCGTGAAGCCTGCAGCAGTAAAAATATCGGCTGCGTAGTAGATCACCACATTGATCCCGCTCCACTGCTGGAGGAAGGCCAGGAATATCCCCAGAGCCAGGAGTTTGAGCACATTTTTTTTGAGGAGCTCTCCCAAGTGGACTTCGCCAAGATCCCCTTCGCTCAGGGTAGAAAGCGTCTCCGCCACGGAATCTCTGGCATAGTCGGCTCCCCCGATCTTGGTCAGAACCCGATAGGCCTTCTCTTGCTGGTTGTTTTTGATCAGCCAGCGGGTGCTCTCCGGCACGAAAAACATCAGCACAAAGAACAATACCGCCGGAACGGTCTCCGCACCAAACATCCATCGCCATCCCTCCTGCCCGCTCCAGCTGGTGGCAATTGCCGCAAAATCCGCATTTTCCGCCAAGTCCGTATCCAACAGCGAAATCTGCCAGTTGGCGACCTGGGCCAAGAGCACCCCCAGCATGACCAGAAACTGGTTGATCGTCACCAGGCGGCCACGCTTCTCCGGAGGCGCCAGTTCGGAGATGTACAGCGGGGACAGATTCAGCGCAATGCCCATCCCTACTCCGCCGACGATTCGGTAAAAGTTGAAACCCCAAAAGGTCTCTGCCAAGGCCGTCCCGATGGCCGAAACCGTAAACAGCATCCCGGCAAAGATCAGCAGGCGCTTCCGCCCGAACCGGTCACTCAGAAAGATGCAGAGGATCGCCCCCACCATGCAGCCGATCAATGCGGAGCTGGTCGCCCAACCCTGATCGGCGGCTGAGGTGATGTTGAAATACGGTTCGTAAAAGGGCTTGGCCCCACCGATCACCACCCAGTCGTACCCGAACAAGAATCCGCCCAAGGCGGCGGTCAGGCTGATCAGCCAGATATAGGTTTGGTTGTAGGGATAGGTTTGGGCCATCGATGATTTGGGAGAAAGGGTAAATCCGCCCCAAAAAATACCGGAAAATCTGAGAGATACAATCCTGCTGGGGAGGATTGTGTGGTCTTTCAAGGCTGACATTTCCCGTCTCCTCGCCAGCAAATCGCTTTTCGTTTTCAGGGAAACTAATATCTTTAGATAAAAGAACCCAAAATGGAAAAGCCTCTGGGAATATTTTTCAGCATCAACCGTCTCGACCGTGAAGTCGATACATTGGGGTATGGGTTGACGGAGGAGGAAATTAGGATAGTGGAGAGGGAAAATACAATTTACTTTTAATGCACCATGAGAAGTTATAAGGAGATAGAAAAGTATCTTAATGATGTTGAGCCAATTTTAATAGATTTAAAAATTGTTTCCAAATATTTAGGAACACTTGAGAAGGAGGATGAAAAATGGGCTAGTAAGCATGGTTTTTTTTACAAACTATATTTCACAAATGAAATTTGTTTGTTCAATTCAATTATGTAAGTTATTAATCGATAATGATAGCCAAAAATTAAATTTTCCAAGATTTTTAAGAAGACTTGAGGCAGATTTCAGAATAAAAGAAAATAAATCTGGAAATTTTAAATCACTTAAGGAAAAATATTTTTATGAAAATATGAAGGATATTAAAGATAACATTCCTTCTTTGGTTATATTAACTAGGGAAAAAATTGATAGCAAACTGGAATTGATACAAAAATTAAAAGATGTAAGGGATAAAATTTATGCCCATACTGATCCTTCTTCAAAAGATAAATATATTTCATGGCAAGAAGTTTATGATTTAAGCATTTTAGCAGTCGATGTTTATAATACTTTAAATGAGAAATTGACATTCACAACTCTATATCTTGAAATGTTGGAGCCTTGGAGTCCAAAATGGATATTGAGAGACTTGCTAAAACTAGAAATTGTAGGTGATTTACACCTACCTCAGCGTAGTCTATTGCCTTTCAGCTTCGAGGTTCCGTGGACGCGGGGTGGAATTTGTAATTACCCCCACCTCGGCGTAGCCTACTGCCTTTCTACTTTGAGGTTCCATTGACGCTGGGTGTAGTCCGCGATATTATCGGGAGCATCTACATCTTTCTATTTTTTGGATCCCCTACAGTTGTCGGGAGTAATTCCATTTTCCCTCTTGCTCCGCACCTCAGATTCGACTGAAATCAGCCAGGCCTGAAAGGCCGATTTCCAAACTCAAAAACCATCCACCAAATCGGGCCTTCAGACCTTTGTCCTTTGCGTGTGCCCCACCTTTCCCGGAGCTCAACCGCTCCGGGCTGCTATAAATCAAGCTTTCAGCCTGGGTGATATTTCTTTCCAACCGGGTACTTCCCCTTAATTCATTGATTTTTAAATAATATTTATCATTTTAGTAATTACAGTCGGTGAAACTGCTCAGGCATTATGCTTAAAAAAGTTGCTTTAAAATCCATCTTATTCCTTCTGTTGTTGGCTTGTACGGGTGAAGATATCCTTCCGGTAGGGACAGAACTATTGACGAATGCCAATCTATCTTATTATCCTGATTCGGTCATTCCTTGGACATCCTACCAATCTGGAAATACTGAAGTAGGCGTGAGCAAAGAGGTATTTATGACTGGAAATCGATCCTTGTTCATCGAAAATCTTGATAGTTTGAACTCTGGCTCCGCAACTTGGACTCAAACTTATTCTGGCCCTATGCCTGCCCCAGGAAGTAGTGTGGAGCTGACAGCATTCATTAAGGGGGTCGATGTCAAGAATTTGACCGAGGGCAGAGTAGGAGTCAAGTTTCGGGTATATCCTGCAAGTGATCGTAATGGCTCTTCCGCAGTGATTTTAGATTTACAAGGTGATTTCGATTGGACGCTTATTAGGACCACCTTAGATAATTTTCCTGCCGATGCAGATTTTATAATCGTCGATTTATCTTATCCATCCTTGACTTATGGCAGGATTTATTTTGATGAAATTTCGCTGAAGGTAAAATAATTTGGACGAATTAGTTTTTCAAAAATTGACTGAAAGTCTTTAATAAGATGTCGCCCACATCAGCTTAGTCTATTGCCTTTCGCTTTCGAGATCCGTTTGGCGCTGGGTGTTTGCCATGATTCCTATCGGGAGTCAGGCCTGAAAGGCCGATTTATCCCAACCCAGTCCGCTAGGGCTGGGTTTTTCAATCCAACCGATCTCCACTAGGCCTGAAGGGCCGACTTCCTAACTCAAAATCCTCAACCAAATCGGTCCTTCAGACCTCTTCCGCTTTGCATGTGTCCTGCCTTTTCCCGGAGCTCAACCGCTCCGGGCTGCTATAAGTCAGGCTTTCAGCCTGGGTATTTCCCGGAAGGGTGTCGAACTTATCTCAATTTCAATTGCCAAACCCATCCAAATTCCCGAAATTCAGTCATCCATTTTTCCGCGAAATCTGATTTTTATAAAGACCATCACTTAATTAATTTCATTTGCATATCCTTTCTACAAAAAATATCCTTCAACGAAATGAAAAAATTAAAACTGGTTTATCTCGTGCTTTTCGTAATAGGCTCAATCATCCCGACCTATTTTTTTGTTCAATTTCTGAATGAAAACAGTTTAGACCCAAATGCATTCGGGAAGGCTATTTTTGCATCAAACCCAGCGGCTGATTTCAGTTCGCAGGTTTTTATAAGTTGCTTGGTGTTTTTTGTATTTATGTTCGCTGATTCAAAAGGAAAAAAATCAAATAGAAACATTTTCCTGATCGTGCTGACTTTTGCCGTTGGTTTAAGCTCGTCCTTGCCGCTTTACTTATATCTAAGAGAGAACAAAACAGTAAATGGATAATAATATTCCAAGTCATTGAGAGAAAATTCATTCTACCGTCCATTTTCCCTCTTGCTCCGCACCTCAGATTCGACTGAAATCAGTCAGGCCTGAAAGGCCGATTTATCCCAACCCAGTCCGATTGGGCTGGGTTTTTCAATCCAACCAATCTCCACCAGGGCCGACTTCCTAACTCAAAAATCCTCAACCAAATCGGTCCTCAGACCTCTTCCCCTTTGCATGTGTCCGGGCTGCTATAAATCAGGCTTTCAGCCTGAGTATTTACCTACAAGCCTGAGTTTATAATTCAGCTTATTGAATTGGAATGAGGCATTCCCCCCATTCCAAAATGGTATTTCGACTTTCTTCCGGGGCTTTTGGCTAAGATTGGGCTATCGTATTCAATGCTGAAATTCAAATGCTTCTGATTTTTCTAAAGGTTGGCTCATTATTGACATCTTCATGATTAATATCAGTTTCTCAGACCCAAAATATTGAAACCGATTAAACTACCTTTCCCTAAAAGAATTGTGACCTTTTTTCTCACAAGTGTCATCCCTCTTCATCAACTATTCAATTCATTCTATGAAAAAAATCCTACTTACCCTTGGGATTGCTTTGGTCTTTGCGACCCTAAGTTTTTCCCAGGAAAAGAAACCCAACATTCTGGTCATCTGGGGAGATGACATCGGACAGTTTAACATCAGTGCCTACAATATGGGGATGATGGGATACAAGACTCCAAACATTGACCGAATCGGAAGAGAAGGAGCAATTTTTACTGATTGGTATGGTCAGCAAAGCTGCACAGCCGGTCGGGCAGCTTTCATCACCGGTCAATCACCAATCCGAACAGGTCTTACCAAAGTGGGTCTGCCTGGGGCGCCGGAGGGGATGACGAAATTGGATCCGACGATTGCCACTGTGCTAAAAGCTCAAGGCTATATGACTGGTCAATTTGGTAAGAATCACTTGGGAGATCTGGATGAAATGCTTCCTACCAATCACGGTTTTGATGAATTCTATGGTAACCTCTACCACCTCAATGCCGAAGAGGAACCTGAAAATCCGGACTATCCAAAAAACCCTGAATTCAAAAAGAAATTCGGACCCAGAGGCGTGATTGAAAGTTACTCTGATGGAAGGATAAAAGATACAGGACCATTGACCAAGAAAAGAATGGAAACCATTGACGAAGAAGTCAATACAAGAGCAATGGATTTCATGGAGAGGGCTGCAGAAGCTGATAAGCCATTTTTCATCTGGTGGAACAGTACCAAGATGCACATCTTCACGCACCTGGTTGACAGCTTGAACAACAAAACCGGATTGGGAATCTATGCGGACGGCATGGTCGAGCATGACAGGCAAGTAGGAGTTATTTTAGATAAACTTAAAGAACTTGGTTTGGAAGAAAATACCATCATCATGTATTCTTCTGACAATGGTTCCGAATCATTCTCATGGCCTGACGGCGGAACAACCATGTTTAGAGGTGAGAAAAACACCCAATGGGAAGGCGGATATCGGGTACCTACTCTAATCAAATGGCCAGGTGTAATAAAGCCAGGTACAATCGTGAATGAAATCGGGGCGCACGAAGACATGCTGACTTCCTTCGCTGCTGCTGCCGGTGCTCCTGATGTAAAACAAGAATTGCTTTCCGGAAAAAATATCGGTGGAACAACTTATAAGGTTCATTTGGATGGATATAATTTGATTCCCGCGTTGAAAGGAGAATCCGCGTGGCCTCGCCAGGAGTTTATCTATTGGACCGATGACGGAAGTGTTGCAGCACTTAGATTCAACAACTGGAAGGTTACATTCTTACGCCAGGACGCTCATGGATTGAAAGTTTGGCAGGAACCTTTCACCGAACTTAGAGCTCCAATGCTGACTAATCTTAGAATGGATCCTTTCGAACTGGCGCATGAAATAGGAATGGATTACGGAAAATGGTTTGTTGAGCATATGTTTACGTTCGCTCCTGCAGCGGGGTATGTAGGTCAATGGCTGCAAAGCTTCAGAGAGTTTCCTCCAAGACAAAAGCCTGGAAGTTTTAACTTGGACAGAGTCATGGAATCAGTGACTCAAGGGTCTGGAGTCAACAAATAAATAATCTGACTACTACAGGCAGAAGCCGGGGCAATCAATATGATTGTTCCGGTTTTTTTTTAGACCCTCACCTCGGCGTAGTCTATTGCCTTTCAGCTTCGAGGTTCACTGAGCGCTGGGTGTAATTTGCTCTCCCTGCAATCTACCTCAACCCTAATATCCTTCGGAATTTGTAATTCCTACCTCGCAAGTTCAACCCCATTCGGGGTTGTCGTCAACCTTGTTAATCGTCATTCCCTAGGTTTCACCTAGGGCTATTCAGAAGTTCGATCCTGTGAGGATCGTTAAAATCACCCAATTCGATCACTTCCAGATTGCCAAAATCCCGACCCCGACAGGGGTCAAACTTCTCAATAGCCGCGGGTGAAACCCGTGGAAAACGACAAGACGACGATTTCCCCGACCCCGAAGGGTGTCGAACTTTTTCCTTCCAAGGCTATTTCCAAATTGGGAGGGGAACTTAGGTCGAGCGGTACCGCAATCAATCTTTCCAACTTCAGAATTCCTTCAAAGCAATGCAGTAGATTTTCGGCAGTTTGGTCTTTCACCCTTATCTTAATCCAGCAAGACCGGCCTAAAAATCACCTGTCAATGAAAATACTGCTCGTAGAAGACAATCCCGAACTCACCCAAAATGTGGTCAATTACCTGTCCGGGGAGGGGATTATCTGTGAGACTGCCCAAAACCTGTATGAGGCTCAGGATAAAATTCTATCCTTCGACTACGACTGTGTCCTGCTGGATCTCATGCTGCCCGATGGCAACGGGCTCGAGCTGCTCGAGATCATCAAGTCCCAAAAGATCGAAACCAGCGTCCTGATCATCTCCGCCAAGGATGCCCTGGATGACCGACTCAGGGGTTTGGACGAGGGAGCCGACGATTACCTGCCAAAGCCTTTTCACCTTTCGGAGCTGCTGGCGAGGTTGAAGGCGATCTTTCGGAGGTCAAAGACGGGCGGATTTGATGAGATTGTGTTCAATGAAATCACGATCGAAATCCATCAGCTTTTGGCAAAAGTAAACAATCAGCCGCTGGACCTGACCAAGAAGGAATTTGACCTTTTGCTCTTTTTTATCACCAACAAAAACCGCGTCCTTGGCAAGCAGGCCATCGCCCAGCACCTTTGGGGCGACTACACGGACGACTTGGCCAACTTTGACTTTGTCTACCAGCATGTCAAAAACCTGCGAAAGAAGATCACCGGAGCCGGTGGCAAGGACTACATCAGCACCGTGTATGGCATCGGATACAAATTTGACCCGCTTGTGTCATGAAAAATAACCGCATGCAACTGATCAATATCATCACCCTTTGGTACTTGGGAATTACCTTGGCGGCGCTGCTGGTGGGGGGCTTTTTCATCTACAACAAGCTGGGGTCAGAGATCGACTTTGAGCTCGGCATGGAGCTCACCCGGGAGATCGACGCCTATGCAGAACGCATCGAAAAAGGTGCCCCTCCCAACAGGCTTCTATACGACAAGCTGGAGATAACCGAAATTCCTTTTGACCTCCCGATCGAGGAGCTGCATCTGCGTGACACCCTTGCCTACCACGATCCCATGAATCGAAATGAGATCCAGCTGAAGGCCAGCAAATCGTACAAGATCGACGGAAAGCACTATCGGATCTCCTACTACAACCTGGTCGTCGAGGCCGACGACATCACCGAAACTGTCGTGGTGACCATGCTGTCTGTCTTTGCGATCCAGCTGGTCTTTATCGGCATCTTCTTCCGATTTATCTCAAAGAAAATCCTCAGCCCGTTTCACAAGAGTCTGGATGCGGTTCAGGGATTTAGCTTTCAGAAAAACGAGCCTCTGCAATTCACCAAAAACGGAATCTCTGAGTTTGAAAAACTCAACGAGTTCCTCGAGCGGATGTCCAAAAAACTCCTGACGGACTACCGCCAGATCAAGGAATTTTCAGAAAACCTTTCCCATGAAATCCAGACACCCTCAGCTGTGATACGGGGCAAGCTGGAGCACCTCATGAACGGTGAAATCACCGGCGAACAAGCGGATCTGATCCACTCTGCCTACCAAAACAACGAGCGGATCAACCGGATCGTGAGATCTCTCGGAATGCTCGCCAAGCTGGAGAATGAGGAATTTGAAGCTCCGCAGACACTGAATCTGAGTTCCTACATCCAGAAAACACTGGACGGCCTGGATGAGCTGATCGAGATGAGATCGATCCAACTCAGCACCGAGATTGATCCAATGGTCTGGCTGGAGATCCATCCCTTCGTGGCAGAAGTCCTGCTCACCAACCTGATCGGAAATTCCATCAAGCATAATATCGATCATGGCTCAATCCACATCGAGCTCAATCCAGACCACCTCCGGATTGAGAACTCCGGCAAAGCACCTAAAAACGACCCGGAGGAATTCCTGGAAAGGTTTAAAAAAGGAAGCGAACTTCCTGATTCCATCGGCCTGGGCCTGGCTATAGTCAAGCAGATCTGCGTCAATTACGGATTCCGGATATTTTATTATTATGAAAACAATATGCACGTGATTCGGATTCTGTTCAGGTAGTCAACTTCAAGATTGATACAAATTCTAGCCTTAGACTTGTATCAAAACCAACAAGCTGCCCGATGAGAACCTCCAGATTTTTCCTTTTTGCATTTGTTTACTTTGCACTGCCCACGCTGGTTTGGGCGCAGACTTTCCAGATCTCTGGGACCCTGAAGGATGGGGATCGGAAGGAGCCATTGGGTTTTGTGCAGGTTGCGGTATTCCAGGATGGTGAGGCAACTGAGCCGGTTGCCTTTTCGGATTCGGATGAAAACGGAGACTTCACGCTGGAAGTGGCGCGGGGCACCTACACCTTCAAGGCTTTTTTCCTGGGATTCAAGGATCAAATCATCCCCGATGTAAAAGTCTCCGGGAATGTGGACTTGGGGGATGTGATGATGCAAAATGAGGCAGAAAACCTGGAAGAAGTCGTCGTCCAAACCTCCAAGATGCCGGTCCGAACCAGTCTGGAGGGCATCACGATCACCCCGGAAAACAACATTGCCAACGCCGGCGGCACGCTGCTGGACATCCTCCGAAATACGCCTTCCATCTCTGTGGCAGAAGACGGCACCATCGCACTGAGAGGAAGTACCGGCACCAATATCCTCATCAACGGGAGAAACTCCTCCCTCACCCAAAATCTGGATCAGCTTCCCGCAAGTGCTGTCGAAGAGGTCCGGGTGATCAATAACCCGAACGCAAGATTTGACGCCGAAGCCGAAGGCGGGGTGATCGATATCATTCTAAAGAAAGGCCAGGATCTTGGAACTCACGGGGGCTTGGAAGCGACCTACGGCACCAGAAACCGGACAAATGTCGGAGGCAGAATCAATCACCGGACATCCAATTTTAATGTCTTTGGAGGATACAACTATCGGGATTGGAAAGATGTCGGCACCAGAGAATCCACCCGAATCATCGCGGAAGATCAGGAAACTCTGACGCAAAACACCGACAACACGAGCCGCGAAAAAGGTCACAATATGAACTATGGAGCGGACTACTACTTTGGAAACAATGTACTGAGCTACGAAGGGGTCTATCAGTACGGGCAGAATTTTCAGACGAATACGCTCTATGCGGAGCTGGATCGGATGGGCGAAACAGGAGAAGATGAATCCTTTGACTATGTCAGGAGAAATACGGAAGACGAAATTGACGAAGGACTGGACAACGCCCTGATCTTTGAGCATAACTTCAAAGACAAAGGGCATTTGCTGCGATTCACTGCCAGCCATTCCTATCGTAACCAATTCAAAACCCAGCGGATCGAGATCTTTGGAAACACCTTGGACCCAGCTCCTGACAACCTAACTGGCCAGGAAAGAGCCTATACCGATGAGGTCAGAAACATCTCCGTCTTCCAGTTTGACTACATCAAGCCCCTGGAAAATGGAAAGTTTGAAACGGGCTTGAAGTCGAACATCCGGAAGTTTGACAACGACTACCAATACCTGAGATTTGATGAGACCAGCCAGGAGTTTGTCGAAGATCCGGCTGTCAGCAACCGGTTTTTGTATCAAGACCAGATTCACGCCGGGTATGCAGTCTTCTCCTCTACCCGACCCAAGTTTGAGTATGCATTGGGTCTCCGGGGTGAATTGACCCGCGTGGACACCTATCTGGAAAACACCGACGAAGACAATCAGCAGAACTATTTCAATCTGTTTCCCAGTCTGCAGACGATGTACAATCTCAATGATCACCATTCCCTGAAATTCACCTACAGCCGAAGAATCGACCGTCCGACAGCTTGGAGACTGAACCCGTTCCCGGACATCACGGATTCTCTAAACATCCGTCGGGGAAACCCAGACCTGCAGCCCGAGATGATCAACTCCTTCGAGTTTGGTCACTTGGCGAATTTTGACAAGTCAAGCTTCACCACGAACCTCTTTTACCGAAAGGTCAACGGGCAACTGGATTTCATCACGATCGTGGAAGACGGAATCTCCTATTCTCAGCCGGAAAACCTGCTTTCCTCCAGCTCCTACGGAGTCGAGTTCATCGGCGTCGGCGAGGTCAACGACTGGTACTCGCTCAACGGTGGGGTGACGGTGTTCCGGATCGAGGTGGATGGGTCCAATATCAGCGAGGAATTTACCAATTCGGGGTTCTCATGGAATGCCAAATTGACCCAGGATTTTAAGCTGCCGTATGGCATCAATCTTCAACTGGCGGCCAATTATGATTCACCCGAGGTTGAGGCACAGGGAAGAGACCTTGCCCAATATTACTTGGACGCGAGCTTGCAGAAGTCATTTTTTGAGGACAAAGCAAATCTATCACTCAGTCTCAGAGACGTGTTTGACACCCGCCGATTTGCTGGAAATGCAGTCACCAATTCGTTTTCTCAGGAATTTTACGCGAAACGCGAGACCCGCATCTTGTTGATGTCGGCAAGGTTCAACTTTTGAAAAAGCCGGGCTTGATCCGAAGCAAGCTGAGGCTGCTGCGAAGGTGCTTATCAAAAAAGCGACAGTGAATCGTCGTCGATGAAACCAGTAGAACCGAATTTTTTCTAGATCGCACAAAACGGATAGACTGCCAAGCCGAAACTTTTCAGGGCTATCTTCTGGAATCTTGTTGAAAATCACCAAACCGCATACCTGTAGATGATTTTTATCATGAATTGAAGGAAAAGACTGTCTCATATTTGTTTAGGGATGCCCCTTGATTTTAAAAATCGACTCCTTTATATTTTGAAGACTAACAAGCAAAGACCCCTATTATGAAAAAAATTACCATGCTATTTGTTTTGGCCCTGGCAGCCGGAACAGCTTTTTCCCAAGAACTTCGTGTCAATACCTATGCTGGCTACGTGTTTGACGACAAGGTGGAAAGCTACTACTCCGCTACTTCGTATTACGACGGTAAAATCCTGGGAGGCTTCAGATGGGGTGCAGGTATCGAATACCAGCTACCCAACACCACCAAAGCCTTTGAACTTCAGTACTTGAGACAAGACACGACCGCTCCCGTGACCTATCTCGATTATGATGGATTTGGTAATGACGTTAAGAATACCACTTTCGACCTGTCTACCAACTGGATCATGCTGAACGGCACCAACTATTTCCCGGTAAGTGAAGTGGCAGAGCCCTACTTTGGCTTCGGCATCGGAATGGCCATCTTTGACACCTACAATCCGGACAACAAAAATGAAAACGGCGCCACAAAATTTGCATGGGCACTTCGTGGCGGTTCTAACTTTTGGTTCTCTGAGAAAGTCGGCTTAAAAGTTCAGGCTTCGCTCATGTCAGCCGTACAGGGTGCTGGCGGAGGACTTTATTTCGGTACTGGCGGTGCTGGCGCGGGGGTTTCTACCTACTCTACTATGTATCAGTTTGGATTTGACGGCGGCCTCGTCTTCCGATTCCCTCAATAAATAACATTCCGGGGGAAAGCCGGTCTTTCCCCCGTCCTTCTCCTTATTCCCCAATTATTTTTTTCGGATTGGCAGCAATTACTTCTTTGAATCGCGCTCTAACCCTTAGATTGGATTGAAAATAGCCACTAGCCAACCCAATCCAGCTCAATGAAATCAGGTCTCCTCCTCGGACTCTTTCTTCTTGTCACCCTGCAGCTTTCGGCGCAGTCAGACTCGATCAGCTATCAACCCAATAAAATCCACCACTTCAAACTGGTTCCCCTACCGGCAATCGGCTCGAACCCAGCCAATGGTTGGCTCTTTGGTTTGGCGCCCTCAGCGACCTGGTACATGGGTGATCCGCAGACGACCAAGATGTCCAACTTCGTGGGCAACTTCCTCTATACAACCAAGAAACAGTGGATCTTCAGCTCACGCAGCAATATTTTTCTCAATGAAAATAAGACCATCCTCATCGGTGACTGGCGGTATTTTATCACCTCCCAGCCCACCTACGGGCTCGGTAGCAGTACGCCAAATGAACCAGCCGAAAACCCCAGCCAGCCCGGAGTCTGGTGGGGTGAGCAGCAGATGGACTTTCGCCTGATCCGATTTTACGAAGCGATCCTCAAGCGCATAGGTGATTCCAAGTTCTACTTGGGAGCGGGCTATCATCTGGACATTCATTCAAAGATCGAAACATTCCAAGAGGAAGAAATCGTCGGGGAATTGGAGTTTTCCCACGATAGGTATAACACTGAAATGGGCTTTGACACGGATAAGTACACGGTATCCGGCGTCAGTCTCAACATGGTAATGGAAAACCGGGACAACTCGGTGTCGCCATATGAAAAGAACTTCGGATGGATCCAGTACAAGATCAATCCCGGTTTTTTAGGCTCTGACCAAAGTTCCAGCCTGCTACTACTGGACTACCGGCACTACATCAACCTGAGTGAAAAACGGAAAAGAAACCTGATCGCGCTGTGGGGATTTGGCAACTTTGTGGTATCGGGAAAGGTGCCCTACATGAACCTGCCAGGGATCGGCTGGGATATGTTTGGCCGCTCCGGCCGTGCGTACGCCCAGGGGAGATTCCGTGGGGAAAGCATGGTTTATACCGAAGCAGAATGGAGGTTTCCGCTTCAACAAAACAAGGAAACCTTCGGAGGAACGGTCTTCGTCAACGCGGCAAGCTTCAGCAGCAAGACCACCCAGGAAAAACTCTTCAACCAATTCAACCCAGGGTACGGACTGGGACTGCGGGTGATGATCAACAAGCAAAACCGGACGACTATTTCGGCAGATTATGGCTTTGGACAAAAGGGAAATTCCGGCTTTTACCTGAATGTAAACGAAAGCTTTTAACAGTATTTAGCGATAAAATAAAGTTCAAAGCTGATTTTAATCATGAATTAATTTTTAACAATACGCCAGCTTTACTAACGAATCTTTACTCATCTTTTTCCAAATACAATTATCTAAAATCATGAAAAAACTACTACTCGTTGCCGTTATGCTGTTTTCAGCTGGTATCGCTGGCTCATTTGCCCAAACTGTCGATGAAGAAATCAAGCTAGTTCAGGAAGCTTTTGGCAAAGACAAAAAAACACTGATCGAGTCTTACATGGGACTTTCGCCGGAGAAAGCAGCTGCGTTTTGGCCAGTCTATGATGAGTTTGAGATCGCCCGAAAAGAAATCGGCAAAGAGCGAATCATGATCATCAACGACTACATTGAGAAATTCACCCACATCGGCGACGAAGAAGCTGATGCGTTGGCAATGCGCTCATTGAAGAACGATGCTGCTCTGAACAAACTCTATTCTTCTTACTATTCCAAAGTCAAAAAAGCAACTTCGGCGATCGACGCAGCGAAGTTCATCCAGATTGAATTTTACATTACCAACACCATCCGAAACGTAATCCAGCAGGAATTGCCATTCGTCGGAGACATCTAAATTACCCCAATTACCTTTTATGGTTGATTTTATTAAGCGATCCAGCTTCGGGCTCCTTCTGGTTTCAGGTTTGATAGCCTGCTCTCCGGAAGGAGCCACTTTCGTTGAAGAACAAGACGTAGTCTATACTAACTACAACAAGGATTTCAACTTCTCTTCCAAAAGCACCTACGCGCTGCCAGACGAAGTCATCAGCATCTCCAACGGCGGCTTAGCCGGAGATACTGACCAACCCGACTTCCTGCCTCCACAGCTTGCAAACCCTATCCTGGCCACCCTGAGGAGCAACATGAATGCTCTGGGATATCGGGAAGTGGCCGAATCTGCAAACCCTGACTTGGTGCTACTGCCTGCTGCCCTGCAGACGACTGAAGTGTATTATTACTACGATTGGTGGTATTGGAGCTGGTATTATCCAGGCGGCGGAGCAGGCTGGTACTATCCGGGCTATTACCCTCCTACGGTGACGTCGGTGAGATCGGGTAGCATTTTCGTTCAGATGACCAGTCCAAAGGATGTCGATAGTAACAACAATATCGCGGTTAACTGGATAGCCATTGTCAATGGACTTCTTGAAGGAGAACCAGGTGACGCCGCCAATCGAATTGACAGAACCCTCGATCAGGCATTTTCCCAATCACCCTACCTACAGAAATAATGAAAAAGTATCTGATCTTATTTTCCCTGCTGGTAGGCTTGGGAATATCTGCGAAAGCACAGCGTTCTTTATATAGCGTTAACTATACAGTGACACTTCCTACCGGAAATACCGCGGATTTTATTGACGTGGTTTCGGGTAGAGGTTTTGCCCTGGAATTCCAAAAATTCATCAATGACCATGTGGCCATCGGTGGAGAATTTGGACATTCTACGATCTTTGAGCGGACTGAAAACGAAGTATATACCCGGGAGACGGCATCGCTCTCCGGTATCCAGTATCGGTACCAGTATGCCTATCCAATCATGGCCACAGCGGCCTATTATCATTCGTTCACCGACTTGATACGTCCCTACGCGTCTTTCGGCATCGGTACCATCGCCAACAAGCGGACGATCGAAATGGGCATGTACAAGTCAGAGGACACGCATTGGCAGTTTGGCTTCCGACCCGAACTGGGTGTCCTGATCCAGCCGGCCGATAATGTCGCGTTCCGTGTCGGGGCAAAATATTTCGGAACCCTGGAGGGCGGTGGATTGGAAGGCCAGTCAAACTTGAGTTTTAACATCGGTTTGGTTATCTTAAACAATTAACACGGTGGTCGATTAGAAAACCCGGTCTTGCTCTCGGTCAAGGAAAAGAAATCAAACCTAGAACAACTCAAATTCTCATGAAAAAGAATCTGTTTTCTCCCGTTCTCGCAATGATTTTACTTTGCTCCTGTGCGCCTACCCGGGTTGTAGTCGAAGAAGGCAAGTTTGCAGACTTCAAATTGAGTGCTCATTCTACCTTTGATTTTGCTCAGATTGACATCCCAAATGACAGCCTTGTCTCCTATTCAGAAATCGTGACGATGCTGAAGGAAGAAATGGCAAATGCACTGGAATCTCGGGGACTGACACAGGATACGCTGAACCCAGACCTGCGGATCAACTTGGGCTTGGTCGTCGAAGACAAAGTACAGACGCGGGAAACCAGCGTCACTACCGACCCATTCACCTATTCCGGACAGCGGAGCTACAACTGGGAAGTCAGAGACATTCCCGTAAACACCTACCGCGAGGGAAGTCTAACGGTCCATTTTGTCGAGAAATCCGGAAATGTGCTGGCTTGGGCCGGGACGATTTCGGAGGTAGTACCCAAAAAACAGGAAAACAAAAACGAAGCAGTCAGAACTGCAGTTGAACAGATTTTTAAATACCTTGATATCAACAACAAATAAAACTCTTTATGAAAAAAACATCTTTTCTCGCGGGCTTAGCGCTCGTTTTAGCCTTGGCATCCTGCGCTCCAAGCACCAAGATAAGCGGCTCTTGGTCAAGCCCGGACAAGCCGGCAAGTCCTTATAAAAAAATCCTCACAGCCGGATTGACCAGCAATCTGGTAAACCGACAGGCTTTTGAAGAAGAGCTTGTCGCTACTCTCCAAGAAGACGGCGTCGAAGCTTCCAGCAGTTTGACCCTCATCCCACTTGGATCTGCAGCTGACAAAGAAGGAATGGCCAAAGCCATCAAGACTGTTCAGGATTCGGGCTATGACGGCATCTTGACCGTCGCTCTGCTGGATCAAACTTCTGAAACCCGCTACGTGCAGGGCAGTACCGCCTACGCTCCAATGGGCTATGGTGGATACTACGGAAGATTTGGCGGATACTATGGCTACTATGGCGCCATGACGTATGATCCGGGATACTATACCACGGACAAGCTTTACTACATCGAAGTAAACTTGTACGATGCCAAGACTGAAGCGCTGGTATGGTCTTCTCAGTCAGAGACTACCAACCCAAGCAATCTGGAGGCGTTCTCACACACCTTTGCTGGGGTGGTCGTAGACCGTATGGTCAAAGACGGCATCATCGCTGTTGCTCCAAAGCCTGCGAAGAAGTAATAAGCTTCAGCCCAATGAATCAAAGGCCAGCCGGAAAAACCGGCTGGCCTTTTTTACGCCGACAAACCCCCGTTTTCTTTCCGCAACACACAAACAAAAACTCTCCAAGTTTCCCTGGAGAGTTTTTGTTTTTCTGAAGCCTTATCAGCTCCTCAATTCAATAAGACGTCAAGCTGCATTTCTGGTAGCGTTGATGATGCCAAACATGGTTCGAAGGATCAGTCTGTCCAAGAGCTCTGTAGAGGCTCCTTTGTCCAGCCCAATCTGTATAGCGTACTGTTGGATCGTGATCAGCGGCAAGACGATCCGCTCACGGATTTCGATGGACGATTTGGAAACCGGATTATCTTCCAGCAATTCCTCCATGCCGGAGATTTTTTTCAGCATCTTCACCGAGCACTCATACTCCCTGAAGAGCAGCTTCCAAAACTCACTGTATTCGGGATTGTCTTTCAAATAGGCCGTTGCCGGGTAAAAACACTTATTCAACGATTGCATCGAATTGCCCAGCAAGGTCCGGAAGAATAGGCTGTCCTGGTACAATTGCTTTAGATCGTCCAACTTTCCTTCTTTTTCCAGCGCCGCAATAGCCGATCCCACTCCGTAAAATCCCGGAATGTTTTGCTTCATCTGCGCCCATGATCCCACGAAAGGGATTGCTCTCAAGTCTTCGAATTTCAAGCCTGAATCGCCTCCTCTTTTCAAAGGTCTCGAACCGATATTCGTCATTCCAAAAAACTTAAGCGGTGCGACGTGCTCCAGGTAAGGGACAAACTTTGGGTGGCTTTTCAAGTCCTTGTAGGTCTCATAGCCACTGTCGGCGAGCTCCTGAATCAAGGCTCTTTGTACCTCGTTAAGATTTTTCTCCGAGTCCGGATAGAGATGATTTTCGACCCCAGCGCTCAGCAACTGTTCAAAATTGTAGGTACAGGATGCCTGCTTTCCGTAGTTGGAAGAGATTGTCTGACCTTGGATCGTTACCTGGATTTCCGAATTTTCGACTTTTTGGCCCAAGGATGCATAGAAATTATGCAGATTCCCTCCGCCGCGAGCGACGGGGCCACCTCTTCCGTCGAAGAATACTACCTGAATGTCATTTTCTCTTGAAACACGGGTCAGTTCTTCTTTTGCAACCAAAATCGACCAGTTAGCCTTTAAGTATCCGCCGTCTTTGGTGCCGTCAGAAAAGCCCAGCATGATGCTTTGCTTTTTGCCTCGGCTATTTAGATGCGTTTTGTACTCGGGCATCTGATAAAGTTGGGTCATGATCTGTGGAGCCATCTGCAAGTCATCGATGGTCTCAAACAACGGAACGATGTCCAGCGGCAGCTCACCTGCCTTCACCCCCATCGTCAGTTTGGCCATCTGGTACACTTCGAGGAGATGCAATACCGACTGGCAGTTGGAGATGATGTAGCGATGCAGTCCCTCTTCGCCATTAGTTCGCTGCACCGACTTGACGGTCGCCATAGACTGGAGGATTTCTTTGTGAAAAGGCTCCTCAAAATGCTCCAATGACGGAAGCGCCTTGGTTTTCATGACCTTGTCAATCAACTCCGATTCAGTCCCAGTATACTCCTTGCCTTGAATGCTGAATACCTCCTCCCACAACCCATCGTGCTTGCGGCTGTCCTGACGCAGGTCCATGTGTGCAAAGTGGAATCCGAAAATCCGGACTTTCAGTATAAATCGGTCGAGCAAGTCGAGAAACAGGCCATCGTGATAGGTGACCAGCGCCTCGCGGGCATCGAGAAGGATGGCAAGCAAGTCATCCTTGGACGCATAGATTTGTTTATTTTCAAACAGCGTGTAATAAATTCCCCGCTCAGCCTTGGCGATGTGCTCCTCCACATGCTTGAAGGTTAGTCGCTTTCTGAGCTTTTTTAAATCTCTGTAATAGCAGCGCATTAGCCACTTCTTCAGTCGATCTGCCACCTGGATGGTCGTCTCGTGAGTGACAAAGGGATTGCCGTCACGGTCACCTCCCGGCCAGAAGCCAACTCTCAGGATCGAAGGATTTTCCCAAGTATGCAGGGGCTGACCCAGCCCGTTGAGGAGCCTAATAATTATATCGGGGATGCTATGGTAGAACACATTTTCCAGGTACCAGATTAGGCTGATGGCCTCGTCAAAAGGAGTTGGTTTTTCCCGGTTGATAAAGCCGGTCTTGCCAAGCTGCTGAAGCAAAAGATTGATACTTTCCAGATCATCCGTCCGGATGGCATTTTCTAAGTCGGTGATGATACCCAGGACACTGCCTGGATAGAACTGAGTCGGGTGTGCCGTGAGAGTCAGACGAACCGAAAAGGTTTTTAACTTCTCAATCAGCGCTTCTTTTTTCCGGTCATTTTCAACTCTGTTGATCAATGCTTTGATGGATCCCTTCCCTGATATGTCGTTGATCTTCTCAAATGCGGCGTCTTCGATCGAGTCAAACAGCACGACCTGACGCTCCACGTATTGGATCATTTCGAAAAGAAAATCGAAGCGTTTCTTTTCACTTTCCCCGGGCATCATTTCCTCAAAAAACCCATCAATGATCTCACGCGGAGATTTGCCTGAGGCATAGCCGCGCTCGCAGGCCTTGCCCAAAAAGGGCAACAGCGTCCCTGTGACGTAGATGTCGTCAAACGGCAGGTCTAAAAAAAGGCTGTTGTAGATGGTGAATCGCTTGGCGACTTGCGTGTCGTAGATAGGGTGCATTCCGGGTCAAATTTAATAGGTCAGGCAAATTAGTAAATTTTCCATTTTATCAACCGAAAATTCAAAATACTACAAGCAATTGTCTGACTTTTTTACAATTTGACAGATTTTATTCCACTTTTTGGTGAAAAAGGAAAACCACTCTTGTTAATTAACTTGCAGTATGCTTCGTGGTTTCCAGCTCTTCTCCAATCTGTTCCATAATGGTAATGGTTTTGCCCAAGCTGGTCAAATCGTCCGGCTGGAGATCTTTGATGGCATTGTAGAAGACCTGGGTGAGCGGCCTCCTGCCGTCCCCTTTGATCTTCTTCTTCAGGTTCCGCTTTTCGAGCGCAAGCCTCGCCTTTTCGACGCCCAGTTCTGCAAGTTTGGAGGAATTGTCTATCTGCTTTCCGCCGTATTCTTCGGTTCCTTTCTGGGTTCGGGTTTTGGACAGCGCCTTGTCGACAGTTACGTCTTGTTGCAAGGATCCGGTCAGTCTGCCTATCTTGCTGTCGTTTGAAGTGATCTCGCTCTCGGTCTTGACCAGATCTTCTTCCGGTTTAGTCAATTGCGATTTGATCGCAGTCAGTTTCTGGCTGGCAGTTTTACTTCCAACAAGCTTTTTCCCCACTTCTGTGACACCATCCGGCTTGAATGCAAATATGCCGCTGGTATGCGTGTACCAAGACCGGTTACAAACAGCCAAGAGCGCCGTGACCAGCTCGGCTTGTTTTTGTCCGATTTTAGGATCGACCTGCTTGGAAATCCCCAAAAGACCCTCAACGAACTCTACGCCTCCCTTCACCAATTTATCGATTCCTATCCCGAGATTGGACAACAAGGATGTCGTGCCGTTACGGACCACATTGGCTACTTTTAGATTTTGATAGGCAATCGAACAGGTGTCAACGGCCTTAGCCATCTGTTCTTTGTCTCCGGTAAACCGGCCCGGATTGTTGATCATGCCGCTTGGCCCCTGTAGTCTCACGTCCAACGCGTCGGAAAGGGCTTCCAATTCTTCCTGATATCTACTTTCGTTCTTGGTTTTCCCGATGGTCTCCTTCAAAAAAGCAAACTCCAACCTGGCAACTTTGTAGGGAACCTGCTGTTCTTCAAACTTGGATAAAAACTCCCGTTCGTTTTTGAATTCGCCGACTTTAACACCCACGTCTGCCCCCAGCTCCTCCGCTAAATCTCTTACGCCCGATCCAAACTCTTCGATTTTTTTCTTGATTTTACCGTACCCTTTGTAGGTTTCATAGAGTGTCTCCAGATCTTGGGAGGTAATATCGGATTCAAATTTCGCTCCTTTGCCCTTTGGTTTTTCTGGTTCTTCATGCTTTACTTTTTCCTTTTCCTGCTCGCCTGAGCCTCCGCCGAAAAGGCCAGAAAAGAAGCTTCCACTCTCTTTAAGCATATCCACTTTTTCTTCAGGCTCCAGTGTCGCCCACCATCTCTTCAATCCTTCCTTGACGACTTTCTCTTTGAGTGATGGTCCCTCCTTCTCTCCGCTGCCCAACAGTGCGCCTTTTGCTTTCTCCACCCCTTGCTTTCCCAGATCCTTGCCTTTCTCACCATAGGTCTTTTCGTAATCTTCCCCCTGCGCGGTCAAAACGCCCAATATCGCCAAGACGCGTTTTACCAGCGCGTCCATCCTGCTGTCGGTCATCCGGTTGTTCTCGGCTTCTTCTTCAGGCTCCCGCTGCACTATTCTTGATCTCACGTTCATTTTCTGGACGCTCCCTCCGGTTCCCTTCATTTGCAACGCCTTAGCCCCCATCACATCCGCTTCATTTTCCAATCCCGCATCGTCGTTGATATTGAGTGTTCCCTTCAGCTGCCGGGTAGCCTTGACCCGCCCCTGCTTCTGCTGGACTACGTGCCATGCTTCATGGGGAAGGTGTTGTTCCTGGCCCGGCGCGACGTGTATGTCTGTCCCTTGGGCATAGGCATGGGCTTGAAGTTGGGACGGTTTGCTTGAATTGTAGTGGACATTGACATCATCCAGACTGTACCCTGACAGGTTTTCGACGCCGGATTTGAGCTGGTCAGGCAGGCCGGTGTTGTTTTCGACTCGCTGGAAGGGGGCGGCAAACGGATTCTGGACGAATGACGTCGTCACTGGAGACTCTACGGATTTTAGCTGCAATTCCTCCTTGTCCACAGCTTTCATCTGGACTTCCTCCTCCTCCATCCCTTTCATCTGAAGTTCCTCTTCGGACACCGTGCGTTGGACCGCTTCGTTTCCCTGTTTGGAATTAGCCAAGGCAGCAAACTGACGCTGAGCAACATTCTCCGTCCTGGTATCCTTCATTTGAACCGATGAATTTTGCCCCTTTCCTGAGCCCGTTTCTTGCTTTTTGGAAGTTTCGGGCAAGTTTGATTTTGAAAAATTTCCCATAGTGAAAAGTATTTAAGTGTTTTAAGGCAAATCCCGATGGGCGAATTTCTTCGCCATTCTTAGTCTATTGATCGCCAGTCCAGCTGCGATACCCAATGCGAAAATCAGGATCAGCACCCAGATCGTCACTTCACTGCTACCCGCGCCGATGAATCCGACCTGCGTATTAAAAAACAGGGAGAAAAACAGCGCAACCAGAGCCAAAAGGCCCAATCCAATGCAAATTCCTGTGAATACCCCGCGCAAGGACCAATCATCCCCATGCTTCCTGATCCCCAGAAGCAGGATCACAAAACCCAAAACGGTCAAGCCGAGCAGGACGAGTGTCGCTATCCCGTTGACTTCCGCGTACCGATTCCAGCGGCCGACCATACACACACAATCCTGATAAGAATCGATCGAATAATATTCTGTGGTGTCGTATCTGACAAAGTCACTGCGATTCTGCCAAAAACTGGCGACATCATAGGCTTTTGCCAGGCGATACAGGCTGTCACGGTCAGGATAGGTGTCGAAGTAGCAATAGTCAGCTTCCGGCTTCTTGTTGGGATCTCCGATGTAGATGTCGTTCAGCCCGGCCCACTGGATATCCTGCATATAGGTCCAGAGGTATTCCTTCAGTGTCAGCCTCTGGGAACTGTCAGCCACCAGTTTTTTGGAGCTGACTACAACCGAATCTTCCCTGATCAATGTGGCGCCCAGCGCATCCCAAAGCTCAGTATAGCCATCGTCATCACCCAAGCCCCAAATAGCAACCCCTCCGGTCGAGTTATCCAGCCCCCATTTATATTTTTCCACCAGACTTTTGGCGTCGTCATACCACACCTGTCTAAGATTGGCCAAAGTCCCGTAATTGAGATACGCCGCCACCTGCTCGGGGTCGTAGCCCAGCACCGCCCCATCGGGTAGTCCGATGGTCGACACCAGCGTCTGCTGAATCGTCTTATAATCCAGTACCGTCCCAAAACCCGTCGCTCTGCTGCCCGGCACGAAGTCCGGCATCGGCCAGGAAATCCCCTGATAACCGACCGTCATGACGAGTTTTCCGACAGGTACCTTGCCGTTGGAGTAAAAGGCCATCGTCCCCTCTATCGATCCGCGGGAATTGAGCTGATCCGGGTACAGGGGACTCTGGACAAAGGGAATCCGGGTCTCGGTGATGTTCAGATTTTGGGTTTGAACCAGATAGAAGTCAACCAACGAATTCAAAACCGCAAACTCATAGACATTGGCTTGCGCCAAAGATCTTCTGTTGGCAATCGATGGAATGCTGATCGTCAGCACAAGGCTCTGCCCATCATCTGTCAACTCGGTTTTTAGCCGTTTGACAAATGCGGAGAATTTCTTGGAGTCTTTGGCTTGAATATCTCCAAAGTAAATGTTGATTCCCTGCAATTTATAGGATGAGATCAGCTCCTTGATCCGTGAGAGAAATTGCTCCTGTGCAGCATCTTGATTCAAAAAAGTACTGACCACCGCGGTCGAGTTACTGTAGACCGAAAGGGAAACTGTCTTGCCATAGCCCTGGTTTTTCTCCAAAATCCCGCCGTCAAGCAATCCCGCCAGAGTCTTTGGATTGTTTTCTTTCCCGCTGGCGGCCAGCTCAAACCCGTACAGCACCAGATCAGTGAGGTAGTTGAGGTTGTAGTTTTGATATCGGTCTTTGGCAGACGCCAGATGCCATCCGAAAATCCGCGTTTGGGCACTCAGACATTTCTGGTAGTCTACTTGCAGGGTGTCGCCAAGAGTCGCCTGAAAGACAGGAACTTCCTCCGATCCACAGGAAAACTGGATTTGCCGCAAGGCTGTCAGCTTCGCGACCAGCTCCTTTCGGGCGGCGACATTCTCTGCCTTGGAGTCGTCCAGCAATCCCTGAAGAACATTCCCAAGCTGGACCTGAATGGAGTCCACCAGCAGCCTGGGTGCTTTGGTGTTCAGATCCAAGATCGCCTGATCGATCTCATCCTGGAGGCGGACGGTCGTATCCTGAGTCGCGGCCAGACTTGCTGTCAGGCTGATCAAGTCATTGACGATGGCGTCGACGGTTGCAGAATCGATGCTCATGTCCCCTTCCTTCGCCAGCTTTCTTATCAGTGTGACCATCCGCTCTCGCTCGCGTTTGATCTTGTTCTCGTGAAAGCGTATCGGCTGGATGATCTTATTGATCAGGCCATTTCTGGCGCTGTCACCGAAGTTGATCGTATCCTTCACTACGATCTGAGATGGCGGCACCTTGCCCACTTGAGCGTAGGACGCAAGCGAAGTCAAAAGGGCGAGCCCGAAAACCAAGATCACCCGGGCCGTTTGGCGCAGGATTATTTTGGCTTTTCTCGCCGAAAAATTTAAAGTTCGATTCATATCTATCGCCATTTGACTTCTAGTGATTTTTCCATCCAGGGCAGCTTGACCACTGAGATGTTCCAGGATATGGAGTCCAACAAGACGTCCACACCTGTCTTTGGCACTCTCAGGATGTTACTCGCTGCGCCAAACTCAAGGGTGCCCTGTCGCTGGAGAAAGGTCTCCCTGATCGCATCCACGGAAGCATTTTTCATCTTTTCCCAATTGCCCTTCATCCCATGCAGAAGACTCACCACCATGTCTTTTTCCTCCTGGCTCAATTCCCCCGCCTCCAGATGCTGGCTGGTCTTCATCCCGATCAGCACCTTGTTTAAGACCAGCTCATACTCGGGAAAATCGGTGTGACCAAAGACCAAGTATTGTAATAGCATTACAGCCTTGGACTGTGACTCGACCGGAATCACGCCCCCCTGGCTAAGCTTGAGTCTCGAAAACAGCACCGACAGAAAAGGCCAGCATAGAACCAGTCCCGCATTTCCGATCTTGACCAGATCACCCGTGGTGGGTTCCAAGATTTCCTTTTTAGACCGCTCGGGAAAGAGCTGTTTGATTTCATCCCTGACCTGTGGCTCACATTGCTTCGCAAACTCTTTGTTGCCAAGCAACCGATGAAAAACAACTTTCCAGTTCACACCGGCTTGGGATCGGGAAAGATGCCTGAGAAAATGTCCCAGAAAAGCTTCAGAAAAGCTGTTTCGTTTGCTGACATAAAAGTCTAAGGCAAATCTCAACACCCAAAGCTTCCACTTGCCCGGACTGAGATTCCCAAAATGCAGGAATCGGCTCCAGGACAGCAGCGCTTCCAATTGCCCCTGAATGCGTGGATCGTATCCAAACCAGCTCCTAACCACCTCACCTTCGACGGAGGAGTTGATCTGCTTTTTAATCCAACGCTCCAATTTAGAGCCTGACAGCGTCTGTGGATCGAGGGAATATATCGAATCAAAAAACTCCTGGTCGTCCGCGAGCCTTGTTTCGATTTGACCCCGGTTTTCCAGTTCGGCTAGATTACGTCGACCTTCCAGGATCAGGGAGGCAAAATGCCTCTTATACTTACTGGACGACAAGCGCCGGAGCAGTTTTTTCAATTGCTTCGCATCAAAATCCTGGATCAGTTTCGCCGCATTTCCGTCAGTCAGGGCTGAAACCAACAAGAATGCCTCACTCTTTTCTACATGCTCGATGGAGAAAAGCAGGACGGAGAGTAGTTTGATCTTGGACTTGATGGGCGTCCACCATGGCAGAAAACCCTCTTCTTTCCAATACCCAACCACGGACGAAAGTCGCTCGGTGTTGACCGAATACGAATATCGGCGTGGCTCACGGAGGTAACTGGTTTGAACGAATCGGCGAAGCATCTGTCTCGTGCTGCTCTCAAGGCGGCTGGACTGGATGAGCGTTTGCCAATCCATCATTTCTGGGCGAAATGCAGACCGGTTACTTTTTAGCGCTTTTAGGAAGATCGCCCAAAAAGAACCTGCCGATCCGCTCTGTCCAAAATTCCCCGCCAGTTGGTACTGGTATGCGCTGATCAGGACTGTTTTTCTCCACAGTTGAAGCACAGATTTTTTTGCAAAAAAACCTGAAGGAAGCGTCAGCAAGACGGTGATTTCGCCTGAAAGGGCATCTGTTACCGGCACGATTTTCTGCAAAGTCTCCTTCGCATGACCCTTGTCCAACTTCGAAGAGTCGCTCAGCAGACGAACGTCAATCCATCGCCTCGATGGAATGCTTTTCCCTCGCGAAATCTCCTCAACAAAGTCAAAGATATCCTTCGTCCCCTCTGTGGTTGGATAGACCACGCATTCCGGCATTTTGAATTCAGTGGGCTTTTTATGCCGCAACCAAGTCGTAAAAATCCTCCAGTTGCCCGGCGTTGTATGTTGGTAAACTTGAACCAAGATCGTCGGCAGTTGATGCCTATTTCTTCTCAAAAACTGAAGAAGCAGCTCGGGCTTGGACCGTGAAAAGACAAGAATCCGACGGATACTTTCCTGCAATTCCGTTTTGCGGGACGTCCGGGAAGTGTCTGAAAACACGGCTTTCGCCAGTCTTGCGAGATCCTGACGGATGACCTCCTCAGCTTTAGACTCAAGCTCAGAAGTGCTTGTCTGCAACATCTTTTGCAGCTCAGCCAAATTATCCAGATTCATGCCCTGCGAGACCTCTTTTTCGGTCAGTTTCACTAACCCTGTTTGCAGCTTTTTGAGCAAAGAATCCTGCCCAAGCAACCGCACCATCTGATCGAATGCTACTCCAAACGCTGCCGGACGTAGTCGTGACATATACTGCGGATTAAGGCTTTTGAGAACAGCGGTTAATTTTCTACTGGGAAGTCTCAGCAGACCAATCTGCTGAAGAAAAGCCGTCTTTGCCCCGGCGATCCGAGCAATAACTGAAGCGCTGAAACGACCTGCAGCATTCGTTGCGACCAGCTCGATCAAGACAGATTTCTCCGAATTGAGGAGTTTTTGAAGTTCACGGATGCGGTTGCTGGCTTTGGGCGACACACTGGACATGCGCATGACGGCAGCCAGATACCTTTCCACAGCGTGAATAAGAATCAATGACTTTTCCGCCTTTCCTGAGCGGTTTTCGTGAGAAACTTCCTCCAAAAACCGCTTCCAGATCTCTCGATCCAAATACCCGCTAGTTGCAAGATCTGAGCCCAAGACTTTCTTCAAATACTCATTCCAAGCAAGTAGTCGAAGCGTCATCGGCCCGGCAAACTTCTGGACGTAATCCCGCATTTCCCCTTCACTCACCTGATCAAACAAGCCTTCCCAGCGCTTCTGAAGGTCAAAATCACCCAGCCGCGAGCTATTTCGGATCAAATTCAGCAACACGGGATTTTGGGATTTGATCAATCGGGCAATTGTGCCCTGTAGGTCGGACTTACTGAGCTCTCTAAATGAACTCGGCAGAGATCCTGAACTGAGATAGGCCGCCAGAGCCCACTCGGATAAACTCGCCATTTCATTCGAGAAACCTTTTGGCCAGTCCTCGCCAGCGATGGAATCGTCGTTTATGGGACTTGAAGGGTTAGCAGTTACAGAAATGACATCCCTGTACTTTTGGTCAGAGAATCCAGCCGACTCGCCCTTTACCTTCACATTCAGGTATTTCTTGGCACGGATCAGAGTCAACGAAGCCTGGAAGACTCCGGCACCCAGTCCCATCGCGAGAAGCTCCCTGGTGATCTCAGTCGTAGATCCAAAGTGGGCAAATCCGTGGCGGGCGACGGTGGAAAACCAACTCTCCAAGTCAAAAAGAAGGTATTCGCCCTTAGATGATCCCTGCTGTGCCAAATCAAACAAATCCTTCACCGTCGCCTCCTGATCCGTCACGCCGGATTTGGCGCGTCGCGAGTGCCACGCCAGATAGGTGTAAGTAAGCTCCAGCCATTCTCTCTTTGCATCACCGCCCATTAGACTGATCAGTTGAGTCAGCCCCTGCTTGGACAGCGATTTCCAAAATCCAGGAAAGCGGCTGGACAACTCACAAAACAACATTCCGGTGTTCGCCCACTCTTGGATATAGCGGGTGATGGCATCATCTTCGGTCGGATGATTCAGCCATCCAATGACATCCCGGGCAGAGGTTGCGAAGTCCGAATACTCGTCCTGAACCTCGATGTTGTTTTTCTCCCCAACCCAAATAATAGCTTCCTTAAAATCCCGAAACAGTTGATTTTCAATCGTGTTTTGATGAAGAATCTCTGTGATTTGTCTCAGAAATTCCAAAAAGTCCAGGTTGTAATGCGCCGCGATTGACTTGAGCAGACTGTCAGAAAAACTTAGCCGGTTGAATTTCGGGCCGACATTATGGATTACAAAAGTCAGGATAAACAGGTTGAGGGCATGCTGCATGTTTTCTGCTGAATCCGTCAGTTGTCTTTCCCGCCGGTGAAGATCAAGGTAGGACTCCCGATATCCCATGATCCACTCCGCATCCCCCGGCACCAATACTTCGATCAACTGATCAAAGTAAGGGGCCTTCAGAAACGCAATACGCTTTCGGGCAGATTCACTTTTCAATGACACTTCTCTGACCAGCTCTCCGATTCCAGTGGAGCGGGAGGCAATCAGAAAATCCAGAAGGGAATACAAATTCAGCGTTGAGTCGGCCCATGCCGGAAAGTACCCTTGCAGAAAAAATGCTTTCAAAGCTAACAGACTGAAGTCTTGCCGCTGAGAAACGCCGGTGCTGAGAACATATCCCGGCTCGCCGAGGATTCGCTCGCGGATCTCCCGCTTCAAAGCCTCCACCAACAGCGGTCTGATTTTCTCCCCCAAATCCTCCGAAATATCTTCCTCAGACAAACTCCCCAAGTCTATCTCCAGCCTGTCAAATTCCAAGCTTAGCCCGCCGAATGCTACTTCAGCAAACGATTTCTCCAGCTCGGGCAGGACGTCATGCGCCATCAGTTGCTGAAGCTTGGTGTTGCAGCGAGAGGCCTGCGGGCGTGTGGAGTAGGCAAATGAAAATACCAGATCATCCACTTGATGTGAGTGCCGATTATCCATTTTCTTCGCCGGTCAGGTTATTCAAAAACTCGTAGAGGCGGTAGGTGCTGTCCGACAGCTGTTTTTGGGATGCGTGGCCACGATGGTCCAGCCAATCCCGATGGAGAGACTCAAACGATTCGCACTTGCGCAGATCCAGCCAATGCACTCCCACTTGCATGTGGGCAGGCACCCGATCCCGTACTTCGTTGGTCAGGAAATACCGAAAATGGCTCTCCTGAAACCGTGCAGGCCAATCCGGCAAAATCAGGGATGCCTTAAGATCGAAGAAATCTTCTCTGACCTCCCGCCTGTCTTCCAGTCTTCGAAGAAAAACGACCGAACGCTGGCGAAAAACTCCACGCTCATGAAGCGAGCCCATCAACCGGAGCCCCTCCAACTCATACAGCGCAAGAAGACCGGAAAGCTCACGGTCTCCCGCCATTAGCCGGGCAAGGCTGGCGGTGGACTCGATGACAACGTCAAGATCCAGATGATCACAGTCTGCAAAAGTCCCGAGCACCTCTCCCTCCGGGCCGTGCAAGCTCAGGGCTTTTCCGCCCTTCCGGTACGCCCGGCCATCTGACGCGGCCCTGTAGAACTTCGTCAAAAGTGCCTTTCGCTCGGATTCAGCCGCTTTCCAGGGAGACTTAAAGGTGGGATTTCCCCACTCATCCAGCAGGACAAATCCATATTCCGACCCTTCCAACATCGGTCTCATCAGGATATGATCTACCAAAATCATCCCTTCCGACGAGGTATTCATCGCTCTGAAATATTGGATGTTTTTTGCGATCGCGCTCAGCGCATCCTCTTCATGTGTCCCATCCCAAATGCTCACCCAGTTGGATTCGGATTTTTGAAAAAGCACTTCGAGCGTCCCTACACGGGACGGCTCAAGCGAGATCCAATAGGAATCCGGATCTACGGCTCGGGCATAGAGATCCCGAATGCCTATTTTCCCAAAAGAAGACTCCGGTCTCGAGACATTGGCGATCTGGGGAAAGCTCCGTTCTCGCTTGGTCAGCGGTCTGAATTTTTCGGTTAATTCCGCATAAGTCGTTTGTGATTTTAGGAAACTAGCGCTCGATTCGACCTGTTGCCCCGATACATTTTTGGGTAAAAATTTGGGAATCACGGACGCTGGATTTCTCTCTATTCCAATCAGGAGACAAAGCGTCTTTTCCAGTGTGGAGATGGATTCTCCCTCCTCTTCCATGGAAAAATGTGCCCGGTGCTTTCCATAATTCAACTCTGGAACGAGCCTTAGAAAGCGCGATTTATAGAGGAGAAGCGAGGCCAGCATCTCCTCCTCATTTCCAAGCAGGTTCATCTTCAATGCCAGCTGAAACGGCAACTCCTGCACACTCTCACCGAATCGGGCCAACAGGTGGTCCAAGATCCTGTTTTTTCGCCTCAGCCAGGACATCCTGGACTCTCCCGTTTGGGAATTGACTCCAGACTGACCAAATCCCGAAGGCAATTTCGCCCGGATTTCCAGGTCGTCGGCACCGATCCTGGATTCCAGATCCTGTGAAAAGTAAGTGCCCGTCTCCCGCGACACGTCCTGATCAAAGAAGTCAGGAAGATGGGCCAGCTGCGCCAAAAAGTTCGCCAGGTGCTTTTCCATCAGCAGAAGATAGCCTTTCAACTGTCGGACTTTAGCCTGCCTTTCGATAGGTTCGTGGGAAGAAATCCCCTCAGGTCTCAGCCCATAGATGCCCGGAAAATGATGCTGTATCGACACGTACTTACCGGGATTCCTAAAGCGGCCTTTTAGACTCTCTTTTTCAAAATTTTCGCGGAACAAATCCTCCTGATAGACCCGGTAGTTTTTGGACCAGAGATCCAAGAGCATGTCCTCTACCCGCGGCTTGTTTAGGCGCTGGGGGTTCCCTTTTACAAATATCCCGAGCGTCGAATAGATACTATCGGGATCTTTCGGGTCGGTATTGATGGATGCATAGCTGTGGTTGGGCAGACCGAATGATTTGGATCTTCCATCCTTGTCAATGGCGAGGTTCCAGCATTTTTTGACACCGGGCACGTTGGAGATCAGCAGCAAAAACTTCTCTGTATACAGGGTCTTGCTTCGCTCCTTAAGCTCTGAGTCTGGGATAAATCCGCGGGTCAACCTCGGTCCTGAGAAGATCGTCTCCGGTCTCAAGCCTTCATTTTGAAGCTCTTCCAGATTGGTATAGGCCACCGGATGATAGAGGTACACTTCCAGCGCAAACAGGATCTCGGCCATCACCAGATCGGGGTCTGCCTCCTCGGAAATCTCGACACTTGCCTGCAAAAAAATGAAATGGGGAGTGAGCAGCCGAGGCCTGTCAAAATCTTCCCCGAGGTTTCGGTTTGTCGTTAGAAAGTGATGAAGTTTCGTCAAAAAGGACTTGGCCAAGTCTTGCTTTTTCCTCAATTGCTTCTGAAAAGCCAAAGTCGGTAAGACTTCCAACTGATAGACTCCGTTGATCCCGTCCTCTGTCGCGGCTGGATACACGGTTTCCAGCCAGCAGTTTTGGATCTCCGGAAAGGAATCGATGAGCAGTTTTCTGAAGTCAGCCACTGCAAAGGGATGTGAACTAAACACCAGCGCGGGTGAGTAAAAGGAATTCTTTTCCCAATTAATCCTTCCGTCGGATTGCTCGACCAGGAGATCCTCTATGGGGAAGGAAGCCCTATAGCCGAGCTCGGTCAGTCCGTAGCAAAACTGCTCGAGAATCGTCACCCCGGGGTCATGGGAATTGTAATCCGTCCAGATGTCACCGCTGAGGCCCTGGACATATTCCAATCCTTTATCCATCAGAATCTTGAAGTCCTGCGAGGCCTGAAGTTTCTTATCCTTTCGAATGGAGCCGGTTTTTGCCATATCGATCAGAATTCAGCCAAAAAATCATCGTCCCACAACTTCCCGATCTGGAAAGTAATCTTGGCGTCGCCCCCGTAGTTGCTTCCTGTCCGGATCTGAAGGCGATAGTTGAACGTATCCCCTACCCAGCGGCAATTAATCCTATTCCACCAGAACCCGAAATGCGCGCTGGTCTTGTTGACTGTAGGTTTGGAATTCCCAAACGTACTCAAAGCCGTGGCGTGCAAAAGCGCGTATTTTCCTTTCTGTTTGCGCCCCGCATGTGCCATGATTTCAAAGCCCTGACATCCCGTGAGGTTGGTGAGAACGTCATGCCAATCACCGTCTGCAGGGACTTGTCCCTTCTTAAAAACTCCCACTCTGCCCGTCGAGGCGATCAGTCCAGCCACCTCCAGTTTTTGGGAGGGTCGGTCCGTACCGATTCCGACGTTTCCGCTCTTCTTCTGAAAAAAAATCGTCGGATGTTTCTCGCCTTTTTGCCTTAAAATCATGCCCTGGGTCTCGCCCTGGCCGTTGACTAAGACCCAGCTGGCCTTTTTGTCTTTCAACGAATCATAGAAACTGAGTAAAACCTCCTCATCGCCGGCGGGAAAAATCATCAGCCCGTCTTCGTCATTTTTATTGATCCCGTCATCCACTTTGTTGAACATGGAATCGATGAGGATTGCAAAATGAACTTCAGAGGGAAGCATTCCACTTCTGAAATACTTCTTGAGCTGTTCGCGGTCGTTGATTACAATACTATTTTCTGTGATATCTGCCATGAATGGTATGAAGCCAGGTTATTGTTTGGGTTTGATAATAAAGTCCGAGTCAATCGACAGGTCTCCGATACTGGCGATCTCCGGATCCAAGAGTGTATGGTCCTGGATGATCTCCAGCTGATGGGATTCGGAGGAAGTCAGGACCGCATAGGGACTGATCGTCCGCAGCAGTTCCACCCTGTAGGTCGTCTCAGCGGTATCGATGATCTTGTAGCTGCCCTGCACATCCACGATCTGTAGGACCGACAGCCCGGTGACGAATTCGACGTAGGGTCTGGATTCGATGAAATTCTGAATCTCAGCCTTGTAGATCGAGTTGATGAATCCCTTTTCTTCATGAAAATCCTTGGGATTTGGAGAAAGAAACTCGATCAGCTCCCGCTCCAGCATATCGCGATAGTATCCGGACTGCTGGATTTGGCGAAATTTGACCGCCCCACGGATCTTCAGTTTCTCGAATACCGGATTGCACACCTCCAGCCTCGAAAAGGGAGAAATAAACCCTTGGAGGTAACTGCGGATTTCCTGCAGCAACTCAAAAGGCGCTCGAAAACCCTCCAGTTTCATCTGGGAATTGAGCGGGGAAAGGGGAATAACGACCACCTGAATGTTGCTGTTTTTGACCAAGTGAAGCGGAAAATCAGTCCTCCCATAGACCATCGCCCGGCCGATCTGGGGAAAACGCTGCAGTACCAGGCGCTCCAGGTCCCAAGTGGTAATGCCCCTGTTTCGATGCCGCACGAGTTCGCTCACTCTGGCCCGGTCTTGCTCAGGAGATCGCTTGAATGTCTCGATTTTGATATGATAGAGGCCGACCGCCGGGCTTAAATGCATGTTGCCGTTCGATATGACCGTCAGATTTTCCCGCAACTCCACGGGGCGAAACTCGGGCGGGTCTTTTTCCTCCACCTGCGTGATCCAGGCGGAATTGGTAAACATGTCGATCAGTCGGCTGTTGATGTCGGAATTTCCCGAATTGGAGACTCTGAGCCAGAATTTGCCAGGAGCCAGGCGGGTATTGTTAAAGTCCAAGCGGCTCGGAAGCTTGAGTTTCACTATCCCCGACTGCAGCATCCCGTGAGTGGAATCCTCCATCAGCAAATTGCCCAACGGAACCCAACTGTTTTTCTCCAGGTATTCCCAGGTCACCTTGGGTGGCTGCGTGATCGTGTGGATGAAAAAAGCGGGATGCAGCTTAAAGCCCAAGTTCAGCAGCTGATTTTCGGCAAGGCCTGTCAGGCCAATCAGCAAATTCCCCTTCCCACTCAGCTGCGGAATCAGGTAAGAAGACCCAGCTCCTGCCGCAGGAAATACCTGACTGTGTCCAAACGGATACAAATGGAAGATCTTGACACTTCCCCTGTTTTCCTCTCCTCTCCTCGACAGATTCTCTTTGGTGTGGTTGCTATAGGTAAACTCCAATTTCTCCAGCTGGGGAGTGTACGGTGGCCGTGGCAGTTCTTTTTGTCGTCTGGGATGCCTGCTGTTTTGGAATGAAATGTCAGAAAAGACCCGGGGGTAAGACTCGTGCCCAAAAGCAAATAAACTGGGATCAGTCAGTTGAATCCCAAAGGAAACCGGATTGTCCTGCCCCGGGGTTTTGACCACCGGTTCTTTCAGGATCGTCCGGTCAATTAGATCCAGATTGAGATCGATTTGTTTATTTTTCAGGAGATGTTCGCCGTCAGACTTTTCGACAGTCTCAAAAAGAAAAACCTTCTGCTTCGGCGCCTGAAAACCTTCTTCATCGTCACTGATCGATGATTTGAGCGATACAATTCCCCGAAAACTCTGATTGTCCACGGCCTCGGGATAGGCTTGATAGTATCCGATGAACCCTGTCCGCTCCTCTGGCAGTCCCATCCAGGTCAACTTCACGGAAAGCCGCGAGAGGTATTTGTTGAAAATCAGCGGATCGTAGACTCTGAGGCAAGAGTCTCTGGTCGGCAATGATCCGAAAGGAAGAAACGGGCTGCTGGGATCAAGCTTGCCGAGCTGATTGCTGCAGTCAAATCCCGAAGTTACGCCCTTGGTCAGTGTGGATATTTCCACCTCCAAAATCTCCAACGCCTCGAGTGGCCGGTAGGGCGGATAATGTGCAGAGTTATTCAACAGAAACCGGACACAAGGCCATGTCGTGCCCGAGACGCCACCGTGGAGTGCCGCATCATACGACGTTGGAAACTCCTCCAAGCCCTCCGGCTCCAACTTGATCACCAGCTTACACTCGCCATCAAGGTATCTGACGTGCAGAAAATCCAGGGTTTTCCAACCCTTGGCGGTGGTGAGCGCCACGGTAAATGCCTCATTCAAAAATGCCTGGATAAAGCTCTTTAACTCGTGGTCGGAATGGTCATGAACCACACCCATGGCTGCCTCCTTCTCGTGCAGCAACTCCGAGAGAACGGTCCTAAATTCCTCACAGGAAGCAGGACTGAGTGTAAAAGTCAGTTGAAAAAAGCTCCTGCCGTTCTCTACCAAAAAAACCGGTGAACTTACCAAAAGCCCCAGTAAGCTAGCGCTCATTGTCCGTTGGTTAAGCCCTTTTTGGCTTTGGTCTTCCCCCATGACTATCGGAAAATCGTGCTGGGAGTCTCCTCTGAACGAAACCTCATTTTTCCCCTCGCCCTGATACAAAATCGCGTCGTACACGCCATTCAGAGCAATCTTTTCGCTTTTGAAGCCTGAAGAAAAAGGGAAATAGTTGCTTTTGTATAAGGTTCTCAACTCAACAATCCTAGCCTGGCTCAGCTCGGTCTGGAATTGGTTTTGAAATGCGATGGTCTTCTTTGTGGGAAAAAGCAGACTGAAGCTGGAGTTTTCCGGCAGCAGCAGCGCACCCGGCTTGGGGACCACACCGATCAAAAGCTGTAGTGGACTCGCAGGAGGCGATACCTGCTGAAGCACCCGCTGGTAATAGAAGTCGAGATGCCGGCGGGTCATCGCATTCATATCTGCCTGCACCTCCTTGAAGAGTTTCAGCGCGGCTAGCAGCAACCCAATATGCGGCTGGTGATTGCCCGTGTTTTCGTTGATAAGATCCTCAAATCGCCTCCCGGCCAATTCTACGATAAAGGCCAGATTCTTATATGCTGCCTTAAAATATTCCGTGAAGTTCACCTCGCGGCTGTCCATCTTGGCCGACATCGGAATGCCTGCAAAATCAGACGCGCGATAGCGGCTTTGAAAGGGAAAAGCATGGCCGATCATGGTCTCCAGAAACCTTTTGCTGTTGATGATCTCCTTGGCCATCAATCCCGAATAGTTGCAATCTTTGAAAAGCTCCTCCCATACCAGGAGATTCTTGCTCATCGCCAGGAGATTGGTCGCCATGGCTTCCTGGATCTCTTTTTTGGTGTTCCTCCTGTTTTCGGCCTTAGCCAGCAGATCGTCCTGCCGGAGCTTGTAACCATCCAGCGAGGTGGCGGCTATCATCCCGACGATAAACACCGGATCGTTCAACAAAAACGGCCTCCACGTGTCTAATCGCTTATTTTGAAAACTGAAATAGGAAACGGCGTCCGAGTAATCCAGCGTGAATTGAACCAAATCCAAGACAGTACGCTCATCCGGAACCACATACGAGGGGTCCAGCGAAGGGAGTAGTCTTTCGGATTGATTGATTCCGTTTTTCATGTGTTTATACTTGTTTTTTAATAGTCACATCACTTGTCCAATGTGTGACTCTGGGAGGCATGCCCGATTTCATAATAGATCAGTCGTCGAGCCGGGTTAGAGGTTTGTTCCTTCTTTGAAATAGAAGGGATAAACCATGTTGGTTCTTGTGTTGGTGATGATCACTGAGTACTCGATGTGAATGTGGAGAATGCCCTCGAGGAGTTTCTCTTTGCCAAATCTGATGTCGAGGACTTTGATCCTTGGCTCATAGTACAGCAGGGAGTTTTTGATGGTATCTCTGAGCAGCGTCAGGTAGGTCGGGTCGTTGGCTTCGAACACATACGACAGGATATCACAGCCAAACTTTGGGTCCATGACTCTCTCGGTCGGAATGGTCCCCAAGATGATGCGTATACTCTGCTGAATGTCTTTTTCGGCGGATACCATTTCCACCCATTTGGAGTCTATCTCAAATGCAGGCGGAAACGCCCATCCCATCCCCAAAAATGCGTTGGACGAATCTCCCATCTCAGCCGCCGATCATGACAGTGGGACAACCCAAGACAATCGAGCCCCCGTGGGCAGTGGTATCCCCCATTCTTGCGGCGGGTTTTCCTCCGATCATCACGGTAGCGGAGCCCATCACGATCGAATCGGGAGGACCTACGCAGACGCAGGAATCTCCCAAGACGGCGGCGGGCATGCCCCCGATCAGGACAGTCGGCGCACCAGGACCGATGACCGGCCCTCCGACGTGGGGAATTGGAGGGACCCCCGGAGTCTGCATGGGACAAGTATGCATGTCTGTTAATCTTGCAGCTAATGGCATATTTCAATCAATTTATCATGACCAAGGCGCCCTTGAGAGCGGTCTGGCCAGAGGCTGAAAATTCGGCTGAGGCATTTCCTGCAGCTTTCATGGAAACTTGGGCTTCGAGTGACACATTCAGGCCCTTTCCTGTGAGATCTCCCCCCGAAGCTTCCAGGCTGACGCCCGAGACTGCTTTGAGGTTAATACTTCCCTTGGCATCGAGGACGATGTCCTTGGGGCTGGACAGACTGATTCCGTCTTTGCTCAGGACAGCTTTGTTGGAGTTGCTGTCCGTCATCGTAATCTGCCCTTCTTTGTCATCCAAGATCAGCGTATTGCCTCCGGGAGTCTCTACGGTCAGGATCTTGTCTTTCTCGTTAAAAATGATCGCTATGCCGGATTTGGAGTGAATTGCTTTGGTCGAATTCTCCGCATCCGGTTCAAGTTTCGGTTTCAGCTTGGAGCTATAGAGACTGCCGGTAATCACCGGGAATCTGGGATCTCCGTTCATGAAATTTACCAAAACCTCGTCACCTATCTCAGGAAAAAAGAAAAATCCGGCTTGGTTGGAAGCGTAGTTAAACGACATTCTCGCCCAGATTTCATTCATCCCTGAGGAGCCCTGAAAAGTCACCAATTCTATCAAAACACGGTATTCTCCGTCCGGGTCCTGGTCGATTTGTTTGACCACCGCGAGCTGGGTTCCCCGTATGCCCGGCAACAGTCCCAGTCCATCCTCTTCCTGTACGTCAGGCAAGGAAGAGTGCCAGCGGGATTGCATCCCTACAAATACGACGGTAGTCCAGCTGCCTTCCAGACAGCTCTGCTCGATCTTCGAGACAAAGGCATCACCGTCAAATCGGTCTCCAAAGTTTTTCAGCTCCACCAGATCCCCCGGCAAAAGCTGGGTTGTACCCGGAATGGTGATCTTCCCCTGGATTTTTGACAAAGCGGACTTATTAATCCAGCTCTTGGAGTAGGCTGTCAATTCCTCAGTCGATACCGATGCGGAGGTGAACTTATTCAACTTGGGGACAGACAGACCTTCGGCGATCGTCTGTGCGGTCAGATTCCCAAAACTCGCAGGATCGGCCATACTTCCGCTGACGGAGGTGATGGCTTGATTTTTTGGATCCCAGGAGGTGAAGTTAAACTCCGAAAAGGTGTTTTCCCCGTTCAGCTCCAAGTCTACCTCAATGGCAGACTGCGCGGCATCTATGGCACAACTTGGAGAAGCAGAAAAGTCAAAACTTTTCACAGTGACCTTGTTTTGCAGCGTGGTTACAAAGAAGTTATTGGCTTCTGCTCGGATCACCAAGTAGTCCCAGTCCGATGAATTGAACTGAAACAACGGATAGGTGAATTGCGAAGCAGACTCTACGCTTGCGGTCAATCCCGCACCGGAAACCAACGTGCTGAACAGGTCGTCATCTTTGGAATCGGCTAGTACCGTATTGGATCGTGATTTGGTGAGTTTGAAGGCCTTGTCTTTGCAGGTTACCAGCAGGTACGAGGTGTTGCTGCGGACGACCATCCGCTGACCGGTCACCACTCCTACGAATGCGAGCGCGTTCTCTCCCCCATACCCCAAACTGATCTCGATGTCATTTCCCGGAATAAAATCGCCCGAAGCGCTGTTGGAAAATGGGTCATTCTCCAGTCCAAAGACACCACCGTCCGAGATCTTGAGAGTTGCCGATGCGATCCGATTGACCTCCAGTGTCATCCCAATAGAAATCACCTCTACTTCTCCGGAGAGAACGGTTCCGTTGATGGTGATTTCATAGGAAATCGGCAGATCATTTTCTGTCAGCAATTCAGGCATTCTAGATTCAAACTAAGGGTGGGAAAATAAGCTGATCTCCGGGCGACACCGACCGGATGTTGTCCAGAGAATTGTATTCGGCCACCTGGATGTGGTATTTGCTTTCGCCATAGATTTTAAAACACATGCCGGGCAGCGTATCTCCTGCTTTCACTACCCGGATATGGGTGAGATCGGAGGAGTTTCGCCGTTCCTCGGCTGCTTTCTTCTGGACAGAGACGGTCCCGATAAATACCGCCTTGATCTCCGCCCGCAGCGGTGTACCGTCGAGATCCATCATCGAATAGAGGATGTCCCACTCCTTCAGCCTTCCTTCAAACAGGGATTGCGTCCCCCAGATGATTTTCACATAGTTGGGCTCATGGATATCCCCGTTGTAGGTATAGACCAAGCTCCTCAGATAATCGATCTGCTGATCCACAGGCTGAGAAGTGATGACTCCCGTGCTGTCAAAAAAGAATTCCATATTGAATACCTTGGATCCCGCTCCGCGAAACTTCACCGTTTCGGCAGAGACTCCCAATGGAGACGAATTGGTCGAATACTTCAGTTCCGACTTGTCGTTGTACTTGCTTGGGTTGACCAAGACATCGTATTCACCGATCTTGTCAGAGAAGTCTGGCTTCTTATAGGCGACCAATTTCATCTTGGTCAACTGTCCGGAATCCATTCCTTAACGCGCTGCGTTGTTTTCAACCATCTCGGAGATCATCTCCTGGCACCCCTTTTCGATTTCTTTTTTCGCCGTTTCAATGAGCTGCTTGACCAGCTCATAATTCAGGCTTTCCTCACGGTCCGATTTGGCAGAATCCTCCACCACCTCGCCCCTGATCACCAGTTGCTTAATAATCAACGTCATGTCAGCTATCCTTCTTAAAGTGCTTGTACTTGAGGGTAAGGGTTTCGATGGCCAGTTCATTTTTGGTACTTCCCAGCGCAGACAATTCCCAGGAAAGGGGAATGACGCGGAAGACCGTCCACGAAGCCATCGGCTCCGCATTGGTTCCCAAAAGAATGATCTGTAGGTCCAAAGGCTCGAATTTGAAATTTTCCAGCGCGTTGCGGCACCAGGTGTCCAAGCTCGAGCTTTGGAGCAGGCATCGCTTCAGTACCAGGTCAGCGTATTTGGGAGGTGAAGGGAGATAATGCATGTAATTGTTATCTCCCCCCTCCACTTTTTCGGTGACCTTCACTGTGACCTTTAGGCCGGACACGTCCTGAAAACTGCAATCCATCTCCGGGAAATTTGGAAACTTCACTTGGAAATAGAATGCACTAGGCGGGGTGTATCCTTCCTGAAAGAAACTCGTGTTCCCCATTTACCTTAGCCGTTAGCGATCGTCAACCCTTCGTGGGAGATTTCGATCGTCTCTACGGCGACTTCATTAGCATCTGACTTCAGATCGGTAGAGCTGATCTTGGACGGCCAAGCGTTGTTGAGCGTCCAAGTCATGGTTGGTGAGCCAGACTCATCAAGAAGTTTGATGACGACATTTTGTCGCTCGATGGTGTTCATCTTGATTTTGTTATACCAATCCCAGAATGCATTGTCATTGACAAAAACGCCCTTCTTCATCGTCACGTGACTGTTTTTGATGATTCCCGGCATGTTGATGGTGGAAAAAACTGGACTGTTACCGTGTCTGTATTCGATCGGCTGTGCCTCGATCTCCAGACCGCTTACTTCTTGAAAAGGAATGTTTGTAGTACTACCCCAGTCTACTGAAAAATAAAACTTGGGTAATGGCCAATTGCTGTCTTGTGCTTCGCCTGCCATAATTTCTAAAATTTTTAGTTGCTAGATATATATTGTTAAGAATAGACTCGATTAAGATTTTTGCATTTGCTGCTCGAAAGTGACCACGATGAATTCGGCGGGTCTCACGATTGCCAGTTTTACGGTGATCAGCATCTTGCCTTCAAGGATGTCCAGGGCAGTCATCGTAGCGCCCAGGCCGATCTGCACGTCAAACGCGTCCTCAGGAGATGATCCCGCCAGTGCGCCCTGCTTCCACTTTTCCACCAGGAAGTTTGAAACCATGCTCTTCACTGTCACCCAGGTATTCGCATCGTTTGGTTCAAAGACATACGCTCTCAACGCCAGCTTGATGGATTGCTCCAGCATGATCATCGTACGGCGCACGTTGATGTATCTCCAATCCAGACTGTTGCCGTCGAGCGTTCGGCCACCCCAGACCAGGGTTCCCACACCCGGAAAAGTTCGGATCGCGTTGATTGATTTGCCGGAAAGCGCATTCACGTTGAGGTCTTCCTGCTGGTCGTGTGTGATGTTGACCGCTGGCTTGACCACCGAATTCAATCCCACGTTTGCCGGAGCTTTCCAGACGCCGCGGCTGTTATCCACCATGGTGTAGATGCCAGCCATGGCGGGAGCTGCAGGAAGCAGGTTCATGACCGCACGGATTTCATCGAGCAAGGCGGAATAGGTAGGGCTCGTCGCCAAAAGTCCTAAGTGGAAGTTGCTTTCTTTGTTTTTGATGTAGCCCGGTAGAAGAGACTCCACGTCTTCATCCGAAAGTTCCGGTCTATCAGTCTTCAACATCGTCTTAAAATCATCCGAGGTCTTCGGGAAAGCCTGAGCCAAGCCAACCGCCCGCGCCTCGGGAAGGATCGCTTCCAGAGAGACTGAGTCGTCGAAATTCTTGAAGGTGATTTCACCTTTTTGAACCACGTTAGTCTCCAGCCAAGGATAGTAGGCAGCAGCGTAGCTCAGGTATTCGGTACCGATTTTTTCCCGGAACACGGTGATGTTATCCGCGTCTCCGTCTTCGCGGCTGTTGAATCCGTCAAACACGTCGAGAATGGCAACTCTGTTCTGCATCTTGGCACAGTGAGCCAGCATCTGCTTGTAGACTTCATAGGCGTCGGCACCCAGACCCACTGCATCGGGGATCACGACCATAGTCGGTTCGAGCTCCTTCACAAGCTTAGCCAGTCCGCCCTCTATTGGCTTGTCGTTCGCGTCCTTGCCAGTGCCCAGGAGGTCATCCTTCTTGATTTCGATGGCATCTTTACCGGCATAAGTACCTACCGATACGATGTAGCAAGTCCCGCCTCCGTTGGTGAAAAACAGCCGGATACTGTTGAAAAGATACACCAGGTTGTTGTCCTTGTACTGGATGGATTTTTCAACACCGCCGATGGTTACGAGGTTTTTATCCCCGTTTTGGGCATCTGCCAGTGTGAACTTGGGACTGAAAGCTCCACCAAAAAGCTCCATGTAATCTGCAAAAGAGGTAATCCTGGTAGGAGTGTTGACCAGGGACTTCCCATTCCTCGAAGCCCGCTCCGTATACCCGATGAATGCGGGAATAGCGGTAGCGACTTCAACTACGGAGCCGGGGAATGCATTTTTTTCTTCAATGTAAACACCCGGTGTCATGAGGTTTTGTGCCATAATTGTACGTTTGTTAAAGTGAGAAATTGGTTAAATAAAAATATGGGAGTAAGAAATTTCGGTGTTGGATGAGCGCTGAAAAAGCTGCTCTGGACTCGCTTTTGGCAGTTGTTTGTAGACTACTTTCCCCGCTTGATTTTCTTCTTTGGATCGTTCGATCAATTGAAAACGGGGATTAAAGTCGGCGTTAAAAGGTATTTCCACGTCGGACAGAAAGCTTCTGACTTTCCAGGCTGGCTGGATCTCAAATTCTTCCTCTTTGAAGACAATCTCATTGTTTTGGGCATCGATCACCGACAGCCTGGAAAACTTGTCAAAGACCCGATCAGACAGGATGTATTTCCAAAAAGTCCGACGGCTTCTGAACCGGATCTGAAGATTTAGCGTCTCACCTACTTCGCGATACGCCAGGGACAGCTGATCGAGATCAAGGGAAATAATCCCAAAAGGCGTTCTTTCCATCCCGGAGCTCCGCCGGTAGAATCTAGTCGTGCCGGAGCCGTTGCTTACATAAAAGACGGATTCTCCTTTTTCCAAAAAATATCTGGCGTAATCCCCCGGCACCAGCTCCTCACCCCGCGCATCCCGAAGCGAAGCCTTCCCGCTGGAAAGCTGCGTCAGTAGTTCATCGATGGTTCTCTGGTTGGCAGAATCCAGGCTATCCTCAATCGTTACAAAATCACCGGAATGGAGATAATCAGCTGATTTACTTTTGGCTGAATTTGAAAAGAGAAAAACTTTCGAATTGGGTTTGACCTCCTGGCCGAAGTCCGTGAAATTGAAAAAGAGCGGATCGGTCGGATGCAGGCGAAGCAGTAACGGCTCGGTTTCTCCTCGCAAAAGCTCTGGATCAGAACCTAGGAGGTGGATGCCGCCTGCAAAAGGCTTGATCAGTAGCTGTAGATTGGCTAGCCTCCTGCTATTCTCTGGAGCCCACGACACCGAAAACCCCTCGAATAGGTCTTTCCCGCTGTAGTCATGGTGAAAGTTAATGCTGGCTATATGGAAAAAATTCTGATTCATGCTAGTTGACATTTTTGGTGCCGGTGGCAGAAATCGCCGGGATAACTCCTTTAATAGGAGTATCGTCAAATATGACAAGGCCGACTTTGTAGAAAGCAGCAGGCATGATCTTCGACCCAATGGCCGACCAGACATGGCTCAGGCTGTCATAGGATAGCGTACAGAGTTCGAACGAGATCTTCTCCACTCGTCTGGACAAGCCCTGGATGTTAGCTGGATTAAGCGATCGGTTTTGATGGAAAAAATTAATCGTCTGCGAGAGGTAATTGAGACCTTCCAGGTAATTTTTGCTCTTGAAATTGGCACAAAAAGCAAGCTGAAGATGGAGGTACAACGGGGTAGATTTGTCCAGAAAAACGGACCCATTTCCCGACGATCTCGAGGTTTTATTTTTTAGGGCGGGTTCTTCATTCAGTGACAACAAAAAGCAAACGATCCGGTCTTCCAGCTCTACGGGTGACGAACCGGAATTGTCCAATAAATTGGAAACTACTACCTTGTTCTCAGCGAAGCCATACTGATTCTTAAAATATTGGTTCAGCAGATCCCTGATATGGATCAAAAGTACATCGACCATTCTAATTTAAATAAAAGTCTAACAGAAAAAAGAAAGCAGGAGTAACCCTGATAATAATATCTAAAGAGTGTTTATATTAGAAAAATAAGCCTATAAAAGCAAATTAGTTCGTGGCTTCAATAACATTCAATTAATTAACAAAAGCAAACAAATAACAGGTTATGTATTCATTTTTGCCATTTATCCTATCAATTTTCCTCTTGGCCGGATTTATCTTTTTGAAAAAAAATTACCGTGGAAAAGAAATTTTTTTACAGAATTCCGTTGACCAGTTAAATCTCGAGAAAATCGCTCTCCAAAGGGAATTGGCGAGCAGGGATGAGATCGTTTATCAGCTTGAGAAAGAGCTACTCGAAATCCGAAAGATCAATCTTGAATTGAGTGAGAAGGTCGACCGGGAGGACCGGGAAAATCTCGCTCTTAGAAATCTCCTCGAAGGACTTCAGAAAAAACAAAGCTCCAAAAACGAAGACATCGTCGTAGAATATGTATTCAAACAATAGCGAATACCGAGCGTTAGTGGACAATACTCTTTCCCTCCTTCACCCGCTCCAGTCGGATCGCCTGTAATATATCCCGTTGCCTTATTTTCACCTCGCCTCTTTTTAATGTTTTCAGCAGGCAGAAATGTAATATATTGACGATCGCCGCGGCGGTCAATTCATACTTTTCTGCGAGTAGATGTAGACTGACTTCGGCTTCGTATTCAAACTCACCCAAGAGTGCGGACTCCCAGATTTTCAGCCGTTGATAATAGTCCGGAAGGTCAAAGTCGACCACCAGTTGAAACCTTCTGAAAAAGGCCTCGTCGATGTTATTTTTGTAGTTGGAACACAGGATGACAAGCCCGTCAAAATCCTCAATCCGCTGTAACAAATAAGACACTTCCTGATTGGCGTAGCGGTCGTGTGAGTCGGAGGTTTGGCTCCTTTTTCCAAAGAGCGCGTCGGCCTCGTCAAAAAACAAAATCCAGTTTTTGTTTTCGGCAAGGTCAAAGACTCTAGAGAGATTTTTCTCCGTCTCTCCGATGTACTTGGACACGACCATAGACAGGTCAATCCGGTACACGTCCAGCTGACAGGCCTTCCCAAGCAGCGTCGCGGTCAGCGTCTTCCCCGTACCCGGAGGGCCGGTGAAAAGTGCACGAAACCCGGGCTTGATTCTCCGACCAAACTTGAAGTCGTTTTTCAGCCGATGCCCATGAACCAGCCAGTTTTGGATTTCCTTCACGCCCTGAAGTACCTCTTCGCCGATGACCAAGTCTGACCACTCCTGATCCGTAGAAATCCTTTTGGCAGGAAAATCAACGTCAAAGTCCGGTTTAAATGCCTCTCCCGTGGTCAAAAGGCTCAGATATTCTTTGGAGATTTTCAAAACGCCGCTGAGATAAGGTTCGTCCCGAGAGGTGCCTTCCAGTGAGAGGATCTTATGCTTTGCGAAAAAATGAGACCGCTCAAATAGTCTCAAAAGCTGAAATCTCTTTTTGAGATCGGAACCCGCTAACAGGAAGACCGCTGTCTCACCAGTCGGAAGAAACCCCCGATGCTTCTCGCCCTTTATGCCCCCAAACTCCGTGAATGGGGTATCATACGTCTGGTTTTTGATGTGGAGAATATCGAGCAGATGCGGCTTGATATGGGGCAAAAGGGAAAGCAGCAACACCAGCCTTTCCTCCATTCCCATCCCGTGTTCATTGACCAGGTGGGCATAGTTCGAATCCGAATCGCCAAAATCCGGCAGGCTGAGCTCTTCGATTTGGGACTCTTCGGCGCTTTGCTCAAAGGTGATCTTTCCCCGAAGCAATAGCAGCTCCTGAAACCAGACCAGTTCCAAATCCAGGCAATCGGCATTGGACAGCTTATTTTTTTCCATCAAAAAAGAGAGTTTGTTGCTTTGAAAATAAGACTTCTAAAAGAGGCTAAAAAGAACGCAATTCTTCTCAGCAAATCCAATTTAAGCAAGGGAATGATTCGCCGTTCAACTGCCTTTTTGGATGAGAGGTAATCAGAAGTGAAAAACTTCGGCTCCTCCCACTTTCAGATTTTTTTTCACGCCTGGAATCAAATTCAGAAAACTTCATTTACTTTGCATTACAAAGTACTTTTCGATATGAGAAAACCGGAACAAGAATTAGCAGACATCAAGTCTATGATGGAGCGGAGTACCCGTTTCCTTTCGCTCAATGGACTGGCGGGAGTACTGGCAGGGATCTACGCCCTAGTCGGCGCGGGGATCGTGTGGTACTGGATTTATTTCCTCGAGACCTCCTATAGTCAGGGCGCCACCGAGATGCACGGAAGCGAACTGATGAACAATATGCTGCTTCTTGCAGGGGTGATCTTGCTACTGGCGTTGGGCTCGGCTTTTCTGCTCAGCCGAAAGAAAAGTCAAAAAAACTCCCACAAGTTCTGGTCGTCAGCGAGTAAGCGATTCATGCTTGCCTTATTTATCCCGGTGATTAGCGGCGGACTTTTTTCATTTGCCCTGATCCACGAAGGTTACTTTCATCTCATAGCGGCTACGACCTTGGTATTCTACGGACTTGGATTGATCAACGCATCGCATTTTACCCTGAGCGAAATCAAAAATCTTGGACTGGGCCAATTGATTCTGGGCTTGATTGCCGCTTTCCACCACGAATACGGACTGATCTGCTGGGCTCTGGGATTTGGGATCCTGCATGTGATCTACGGTTCCATGATGTATTACAAATACGACCGATAACGTGAAGGGGACTTACGACAAGGCTTTTGAAAATGTGATCCGACTGCGTGTGATGTCCATCCTGATGGTCAACGAGCAGTTTGATTTCAATTCCTTCAAGGAACTCCTGGAGGTGACTGACGGCAATCTCGCCTCGCATCTTCGGAACCTTGAAAATGCCGCGTACATCCGGGTGGAAAAATCCTTTGCAGGACGGAAGCCATTGACCAATTATTCGGCGACTGAAGAAGGCAAAGCGGCCTTTCAGTCCCACCTCGAATTCCTTGAAAATTTGATTAAAGCCAACAAAACCTAAAAAAATTTATTCACTCACTTTGAAAATCAAAGTACTTTTAAAAACTCCTATGGAAAATCAAACTGGCCCATCAATTTTAGAAAAAACCCAGCTCTGGATCAATAGATCGATCAGTCTCAAGCTGTTGGTCATTGGCTTCATCGTGCTTATTCTCCTCATCCCTCAATCCATGACACTTGACTTGATAGATGAACGTCAAACCCGATTGCAAGAAGCCGAAGAAGAAATCAGTGCCAAATGGTCCAGGTCCCAGACACTGATCGGCCCGTTCCTTGGCGTCCCCTATTATCAAATAAAGGAGGTGGAATCCTCGGGTGAGAAGAAAACTATCCGGGAGCTCAACACGGCTTACTTCTTTCCTGAAACCCTCGACATTCTGGGGGATTTGGATGTTCAGTTGTTACACCGCGGGATATTCGACGTGGCGGTCTATTCCGGAGATTTGGATTTGAAAGCCCATTTTCTACCTCTGAAACTGGAAAAGCTCGATCTTCAATCCGACCAAATTCTATGGGATCAGGCCTCGCTCTTCATCGGACTTTCGGACCTCAGAGGAATCGGAGAAAATCCCAAGCTTCAACTTAATGGGATCGACTACACCGCTGAACCATTTTCTGATGAAAAAACACAGCTAAAAGGCCTCCAAATCCCACTGGACTTGGATTCGACAAATGTCGACCTTCGGTTCTCAGGCAAATTGAAAGTGAAAGGCAGCCGCGAGTTTCAGGTGTCGCCTGTCGGCAAAACCACCCAATTAGAACTCAAGGGAAACTGGCCGAGCCCAAGTTTTCAGGGCGAGTTCCTACCGGAATCCAGAGAATTGACAGACTCAAGTTTTACCAGCCAGTGGAAAATCCTGCACTTCAACCGTCCTTTTGGACAGGAGTTCCGGGGAAAGATTCCCGCTGTAGAAAACAGTTCTTTTGGTCTTTCGCTGAAGCTCCCAGCGGATCAATACCAGCAAAGTGTCCGGACTTCCAAGTATGCTGTTTTGATCATCATCCTGAGTTTTCTGTCGCTTTTTCTCATGGAGATTTTCACAAAAAAACGAATCCATCCGCTTCAGTACACCTTAGTCGGTTTTTCGCTGGTCTTGTATTACACGCTTTTGATTGCCCTCTCAGAACAGTTGGGGTTCAAATTAGCATACCTCCTGGCAAGCACCGCAACGGTGGGACTCTTGGCTCTCTACGCCAAAAGCCTATTTGACAAACTCAAGACCACAGCACTGTTTTCAGGGATTCTTATCGTCTTCTACACCTTCATCTTCGTGATCGTGAGGCAGCAAGAATATGCCCTCTTGATCGGCAGTATAGGTCTCTTCATTGCACTGGCCACAACCATGTTTATCTCCAGAAAGATCGACTGGTATAAAAACTAATCAGAGATAGTATATAAATCCCACGCATTCAAACCATCAAAAAACAAACTTATGAATCCCCGAAATCAAACTCCATTCGGAATCGAGCTAAAGGCATTGGCTCTTCCCGCGCTACTCGGAGCATTTGCTCCCTTGGCTCTGCTCCTATTTATCATCCTTACCAAAGAGGATGTTTTCGAATCCTGGATGCTGGCTCCGCTCACGCTCATCCCTTTGGGTGGGGCTTTCGGCGGTGTGATCTTCTACCTGATGGGCTTTGTCTGGTTTCCCTACGGAAAGCAAAAACTGATCGCCATCATCTTCAGCACGATATTCTATTTCGTCGCGCTCTGGATGGCCGCCGTGCTCGCCTTCAGCCTGTCAGGACGCTTTGATTGAGGCGCCCAAAAAACTTTGTGAATTTATTCAACTGAACTTAAAGAAGCGGAAAAACACGATGGCCGATTCAGAACAACCCAATGCGCTGGAATCCTACTATTTCCAGATCAAGAAAAACAGATGGCACTGGATATTCCAACTCGTATGCAGAATCCTGCTCGCCTATGCATTTATCGTAGCCGGTATGGTGAAAATCCTGGGAGAACGGTTTGCCAGCGGCCTATCCGTGATACACCCCATGGGTTCTTACCTGGAAGCATTACATCACACGGGGTATTACTACACCTTCATCGGCTATGCCCAAATATTAGCCGCCCTCTTACTCCTAATTCCCCGCACAGTTTTAGTAGGCGCATTGCTATACCTTCCCATCATTGTTAACATCTGGGTGCTTTCTTATGCGGTTCGCTTTGTAGGCTCTTACATGACTTCGCCTTTGATGGTTTTGGCAAACCTGTATCTCCTAGCCTGGCATTACGATAAACTCAAATACATCTTGCCATTCCACCGCTATTCGAAAGAAGTAAGCCTGGCAAAGCCTGTGAAATACGAGAAAAAATTCCCATTCCTGTTCTTTGCCGGAGTGATTTCCACCATGGCTTTCTTCATTTGGTTCTCTCTTTTTGGACATGAGGTGATGCCACAAAATTCCCTTTCAGACTGCAAATCCCAATTTATAGACACAGAAAACGAGGAAGCCGGATTTGAATTTTGCGAGTGCATCCATACCGTTGGAAATCCCCTGGACAAATGCTTGGAAAATCTCGAATCAAGTAGAATGTAACGTACATGATCAAACTAACTCTCTATAAAAAATCGTTGACACAATCTTTAACTCATAAAATCATGCATGAAGAAATCATAATTCACATCGATGATCCAGCATATCTGGAAAATCTTTACAGAAGAAATAAATCCGGCTTCAAAGAATCGTTTGGCCAAGTATATCCAGATCTCAAAGGAAATAAAGTTGCGCAATTTTGGCACGAACGCCTGAAAGAAGAATCAGAAGCCATCTCTTGGGGCTCCAAAAAAGAACTGCTCTGGATAGTTCTTGGAATCTTGGTTGCCGGAATCTTGGCCAAAATCCCAGAGATCTTCTCCGTTGATGAAGAGTTTTTCTATTCCAGAAATATCAGTTTCATCGTCCTTCCCGTGATCACAGCCTTCTTTGCCTGGAAAAACAAGCTGTCATTAAATGCTATTTCCATTCTTACAGGAATTACGGGCATCTCATTGGTTTACATCAATTCCCTGCCGGGGAAAGATACCGACACGCTGATCCTGGCCTGCATCCACCTGCCGCTGATTCTTTGGGGACTGCTGGGTGCGGCATACTCCGGACCGGATCTCCTGAACTGGAAAAACCGCCTGAGCTACCTGAGATTTAATGGAGAAGCTGCGGTCATGTCCGTCCTGATCGGCATTGGAGCGGGGCTGCTCAGCGCCATCACCATCAACTTGTTTCTTTTGATCGACGTCCACATCGAAGAGTTTTGGGGTGATTATGTAGCGGCTTTTGGTCTGCCGGCGATTCCGATCCTGGGCGTTTACCTCACCTACACCAATCCCCAGTTGGTCAACAAGGTATCTCCGGTGATTGCCAAGATCTTCAGTCCGCTGGTGTTGGTGATATTGGTAGTCTATCTGGTTGCTATTGCTGCGACCGGCAAAGATCCATACAACGACCGGGAATTCCTGATGCTTTTCAATGTGGTCTTGATCGGAGTGATTGCTTTGATCTTCTTTTCCGTCGCCGAGAGTTCCACCAAAAAAGAGGACTACTCCGGTATCTGGATTTTAATGCTCCTTTCCGTCGTGACTGTGGTGGTCAACGGAGTCGCTCTTTCAGCGATCATTTTCCGGATTTCTGAGTGGGGAATCACCCCAAACCGAATGGCAGTGCTGGGAGGAAATATCCTGATTTTGATCCATCTCTTGATGATCACATGGAAGCTCTACCAAACTGCCACGAAGAAAGCGGCACTGGAAGAAGTGGGAAAAACTATTGTGGTGTACCTGCCGATCTACATGTTCTGGACAGCCGTGGTGTTGTTTTTATTTCCACTGATGTTCGGGTTTGAATAGGAAGGAGTAGTCAACGGACGACGGTCGACAGTCGACAGCCGTTCGGTATAGACTTGAAGCTTTTGACTCTTTGGAAAGTCCCGGAAAGCTAAAAAATCGTAAGGTTAATTTGGTTGATTATTCATCAAGATTGGCGGCTGATTTCGGCCGCCACACTTTTTTATGGGCATCTATAACAAAATAAGTCAGAGGACCATGGGGAGCTTGGACGAAATTGTTAATTTGGAGTCGGTACCGGGAGAGAACTCTTCGGGCAAATGACATGAAAAGAAATTGGGGACTTGGGAAGTTTGTTAAAAACAAAAGATTGGAGAGAATAAAACTATGATAAAAGAATTACAACTTTTAGCTGAGGCTTTATGGGAAAGTGTAAAAAGTGACTTAAAGTTCTTTGCACCCATTCAAGCGTTTGCAAAAAAACTCGCAGAACTTGATTTCACTGATGAAAACGAGATTAAAGATGCCGTTGTCTTTGCAGAAAAAATTGAAGAATTCTTTCAAAGATACAGGTCCACTCCTGGAATATTCTATATTCCGCCACCTGAAACTTCCAAAAATCAAACTATTGTAAAACGAATATTTCAAATATCTCAGCAAATTAAAAATCTCTCATCAGAGGAAATCCAAAGTGAAATCTCCAAACTAAAACCAAAAACTAAAAAACCATCAAAAGGTGGAGGAGATATTTTTATCGGTCATGGACGAAGTAGATTGTGGGCTAGGGTGCAGTTATTTCTACAAGATGATTTTAAACTTGAGACGCTAACTTTTGAAAGTGAATCTCATACAAGTGAAAGCATTGTCAATATACTCGAAGGATTTCTAGAGAAATCATCATTTGCCATATTGATGATGACAGCTGAGGATGAAACAGCTGAAGGAAAAAGCAGAGCAAGACAAAATGTAATTCATGAAGCTTGTCTCTTCCAAGGTCGTTTAGGCTTTGATAAAGTGGTCATCTTAAAACAGTCAGAAACAGAAGATTTCTCGAATATTGCCGGACTTCAATATATTCCTTTCACAGGCGACAATGTGGAACAATGTTTTTATGAGCTGCAAAGAAAACTCAAAAAATCAGGAATGATAAAATGATCTTTCTTATCCTGTATAAAAGAAAGCCAAAGTGGATAACGCAATTTTATGCTAATTCCCCAGCTAGGTGTAGTCTTCTTTTTCTCGATTAGTGGTCATCTGGACGCTGGCCTGAGCGTAGTTTGCAACTACGCTCTTCTATCCCAACGAATTTGCAATTCGCTTTCCCTAATTCAAATAACTTGACCGCCCGCATTTTTGGATTCTCAATACCCAAACAACCACTGCCAAATAGACATTTCCTTGATTCTGGCATCGATCTTCTCCTGATTCTCAAGAGCGGCCTTAGCAACATAACCCTTTATTAAGTCCATCCTCTCTTCAGCTTTTTCACTCTGTGCATAGAGATTGTTTAAATAGTTTTTATCGATGTCATTTGCCGAGTTATTCAAGCTTCTCCTAAACTCAATCAAAGGATCAAAATATTTTTTGTAACTATCATCCTTACCATAAACAAAATAAACAGATCGAAATGAAGTGTTTAATTCATCGAAGTCTACTGCGAGTTTTTTAGAGAGTGAAGCAACATTACTTTTTTGAGCATCAGTTAAGACGACATTTCTCCTCCTCTCTCCATTAAGGTAAAGTATACCGTTAACCTCTTCATGCAACAAGCTATGATCGGTTTCCAGGTAGGCCATGATTCGTTGGATCTTCTTCTGTTGCTCCGAAGTCATAAGCAGTTGAAACCCTCCCATTTTGAAAGTATTGGATTGAAAGATGCAGAGTAACAATACAATCAAAATTTTGAAGGAATAGTGTGATTTTATGGAGGTTTTCATTTCTTCTTAAATCTAAAGATGAAAATTAGGATACCGATTATTAATAGAAATAACGGAGCAATCAATTCGTGAATCGGCGAATTAGGGTCTCCGGATGTCCATCTAGATATTACATCTCTTCTAAAATAAAACATAACTATAGAAGCTAATACAAAAGAGATTCCCAATATTCTTTTCGCAAATTTGAATACCGATCCAAGAAGACTTTCGCTTTCCCCACTTTTAAAATATCCCTCATTAAAGAGCTGATCAAGCTCCTCCAAAAATTTTCTCTCCAATTCAATAGAATCTTTGAAACGCGCATGGAACTTACCGTCTGCTTTTAAAGCTTCAATAAATCTCAATTTGGTTGTTTCATCTTCAATTGAAATTGGATGGGCAGGTTTTTCTGTTTTCTCGTAGACATAAACTTTTGGCCGATCTTTTTTCTCGCGAAGCACTATTGCATTTCGGTATTCCTCTTCCGTGTACATCCCGACTTTGGTCCAGAATAGGACAATCACCACATCGGCCGTTTTCAAGATGGAATTATACTCATTTTGCTTTCTTCCGGCACCTAATTCTTCTGAAACAGTCTCCCATATTTTCAGCTCCAGGCGAACATTTCTCGTCTTGTAAATTTCATTTCTCCTAGCGATGAAAATTTCAAACTTTTCCCGCTCAAACAATAATTCATTGGAGGAAGCTAAAAAGATCGAATAGGTCAACATCTCTAAAAGTTTAAATTTTGCCACTTTCCCAGGATCTCTGACTTTCGGGAGAAATTCCCTTAAAGTCAGGCACATATAAAAATAACAGGTATTGTAGCTTAAAAAAAATCCTTCCCCAAGGAGGAAGGATTTAACCAAATAAACTACCCATTAACTATGTTTACTTTTACTCGTGTATCGGTGCGCTGATCACTCCCAGATACCTCCCCATCCAATAGGGAAGCAGATAGGTATCTCCCGCGCTTAGTTCTGCATTTCGATCTCCCGCATCCAGATTGAAGAGACTGCGGTTGTGCTTCAACTCAGGGCGCTCGTCGGGAGGAAGAACTTCCGCCGTCGTCTGTCCCCAAAATCCCGGCTCGATTAGCTCAATATCCTTGCGGTGGCTGTTTTCGGTCTTGAATTCGATCATATCCAGCGGGAATTCTTTCAGATGCCAGACCGATTCCTCCAAGTCAAAGTCTTGCGCACCGGTCATCGCATAGGTGAAGTTCCACAGTGAATTCTTCTCCGGCCGCTCAAATTCCCAGTGATCTTTGATTGCCTCTTTGTAAACTCCCTTGAGTGAATCGTTGAGCGCATACGGATACAAACCCCAATACGCCAAAAAGTACATCTCATCATCGCTGTGATTCCACTCTTGGGAAAGCATCTTCGTCCACTCGTCTGCATCTGCCGGAGCGTTCCCGATCTCACTGAACGGTCGGGCGAGGTTTTCCAGATAGCCGTGGTTTTTCATCAGATCCAGCGCTTTTTCCCGATAGATTTCCTTTCCCGTAAACTTGTATGCCGCCTGCAAAAAGGCAATCAGATTGGAGGAATAGACTTTTCTGTCCCCCACCATAGTCGGAAACCGGTTGATAAATTCGGGATTCCATCGGCCCCACAGCGAGGGTTTGCCGTCCACGTCCACCAGGGTGTAGTTGTTGGCCACCATGTAGCCAACCATGTCGTCGATCAACTTGACCGCCCGCTGCTTCAAGCCCGGGTCATCCATGTATTCGGCCATGAGAACCAAGGCGAAAAACTGTCCCACGGTCTGATCGCTGCTGGCTGAGGCTCTCCAGTCCCACTCGGGATCTGCCGAATGGTTCCAGCTGACGTTGTTGTTATATCCTTCGTACCAGTAGTTTTCGACGTAATCGCGGTACTCTTTTTTGAATTCGTAGTAGCCACTGCGTTCGTAAGTTCTGCCAAAAAGCCCCTTTATCGGAGTGATCTGATGAAGTCTTTCCATCGCTTCAAAGGACTCGATGCAATTTTGCTTGGCGTCCTCGGACTTGGTGACCAGGTAGCGGAAAAGCTGACTGCCCATGTACATCCCAGTCCAGAGATTGTCGCTGTCGGCGATGCCGTTTTGCGCGGTAGCCAGGTCATGATCTGCCAGACGGGTCACATTGCTGTTGATGCCGTAGCGGATATGGCGCTGTCTCATCTGCTTTTCGAAGACCATCGCCTTGTCCTCCAGCGTCATTTTTTCGAAAACAATCTGGCCCAAGCCTTTGTCGGTGAGGATCAAAACGGACTGTTCGGGGCCTTCAGCGATATGGACGACCTGATTTCCCGGAAGCCATTTCTCTCCATGGTAGTAGTTAAACTTTCCATCGTCCTTAAGCATAAAAGCTCCTTTGGTCGAACCGAACCAAAGCTTACCATCAATCTCTTTGACGGCAGTTACTTCGGTCGAGGGCAATTTGGCGTTGACTGGCTTGGTAACTTTTCCGGAGGAATCAATGACGAAAAATCCTTCTTTTGTACCCACCGCAATTTCACCGGAAGCGAGTAAATCAAATGAAGTCAATCCCGAACCTGAGTAAATCTGCTTTTTCTCCCCTCCATTTTCTATAATCTGAAAAACAGCAGAACCGGTCAGCGCATAGAAAACGCCGTTTTTAGCATCGTACTTACTGTCCAAAACCGGGGCATCCAAAGTACCGCTGAAAACCGTTTTGGAGTCCTGAATCAGGGAATAAGCATTGCCGGAGGCAATCATAAAGGAAAACTCCTTCCCTCCAGCCACAACATCGGCTTGTGGGCTCTGATGTCTGGAAAACAACTTTCCGGCAAAGGCATTGCTGAAGACCGCCTCATCGTCCAGATAAACAAACTGGTTTTGATACAGGATCAAATCTGATACTTTTTTGTCCGCCATCGGCATGTACCTGACGTCCCTCCGCAAAGTGCCGGGATATTGAAAATGACCGTTGTCCGGATTCATCAGGCCCTGAGAAGTCAAGATCTGGATGACTTCGTTTCGGTCGCTATAGACCTTTTTGAACTCTATATTTTCTTCCTCCGAATAATACTTCACCGCATAATCCTGCATATAGGCCACATCCTGATAGACTGGCTGCTCCCCTTTGGAGATCTTGTCAGGCTTTTGACAGGAGTAAAGCTGAAGTGCGATTATCGGGAGTACGTATGCTAATTTCTTCATTACAATTTTCTTCGGGGACTTCTGACTTTTGGCCTTTCAAGCAACTATGGTTTTGAATTGAAGCTTGGAATTATCTTTTTATCAACCACACATCCGAGATCCTGGAATAATGTCTCCATGCCAGGTGGGATTCCTCAGGCCGGTCAAAACTGACCGTCATCTTTCCGTCTCCAACCACATCTCTTGGCACAATGAATTCTTTGAATCCGCCCAGTTCCTTTTCATACACCAAGGGTTCCAGTCGCTTTCCGTCAATGCGGATCAGGGCTTCTCCATACCCGGTCACCCGGATCAGGTAGCGGGCATTGGGATCCAAATCTTCATACTCCAATTCCGGATTCACCTGATAGACCTGCGAGGAAAGTCTCCAACGGCTGTATCCACTGGCCCACCAACCAAAATCCACCGCATCGTACACCGTCGTAGTCACGTGCGGGCTTTTGGCGATATTGGACACGTCGTCGTAATAGCCGCCTTCACCCGGATTTTCCCAGTTGGCGATCAGATTGAGGTACTCTTGCTTTTGTTCTTCCGAACCCATTCCACGGATGGAATCAAACTGATCTGCCAACCACCAGCGGTTGTTGAGTGGATAGTCCACAAAATCGAGGATACATCCGCGCTGGGAGTTGCTCGCCTTGAATTTTTCCACTGAGGTCTGGAGCCCGATAGAGGTAAACAGTGCTTGGGCATAGTCTTCAATCTTCTTTCTGGATTCTCTTTCGATAGGCTGAGAATCTGCCAGATTGACTAAGTCCAAGGCCTGATTCATTGTTGCATCCATGCCGAGTGTCGGGTATTGCAATAGCACTTGATCGGCCTGCTTTTCCAATCCGGTCTCATAGATTTTTCGATGACGGACATAGGAGTCGTAATAGGCCCGGATGACCATCATCTGCCATCTCCAGTTGCCGGAAAGCTGTGGATTGGTTGCTTCCAGATTTTTCCAATAGGCGAGGGTTGGCTCAATGCCTCCGTTGTCTATGATCGATCCGTCCCAGTTGCTCTCGAGGGCAAGAATGCCTTCCGCTGCTTTCTCCCCCACCTTGCTGTCGAAGAAAAAGTTGGAATACTCCATCAGGATATCCCGAACATTCTTGTCAGGATTCCAACCTCTTTGGCTCCAGACGACCTTGTTCACATCGTCATGGCAGCCGTCAGAATACGAAACAAATCCGTCGGTGAAAGGCGCGTATTTGTTGTGCACATCGGCATAGAATACCGGCATGGGATTGATCCCCTCACGGCCGATCGTCAGTGCAAAAGCCTGGTCAAAATTCGGAACCGGATAGTCGCATCGCACATTGTGCGTCACATCGGGATAGCTTCGGTGTTTGTATTGGCTGGGAAGGCGAAAACGGGTCTCGGAGATCGGTGGACTGCTGGGTCCAGACACCACTCCGCGCAACCAAGTCGGCTTGTTTTCTTCCAGATACTGGTAGAAATAATCGACCTGCTCCTGGCTGAATCCCTGGAGGGAAATCCAGATCCCTGCATTCGGATGGTACTTGATCAATCGGGCATGGAGGTCTTTCAGGAACGGTAAAACATCTTTGGGATGGTTGTGCCCTGGGTCTCCGCCCGGAAAAAAGATATTGTCCAGACGGGGGACTTTTGGGTAATTGGCCTCGTGGATATCCAGTTCCTTTGCACGGATGGCCGGATCGGTCAGATCCACCGTGGCTGGAGTCCAAATCCAGTATTCGATGTCATACTTTTCGCAAATCTCACTCATCTTCACATTCATCTCCTCGCGGGAAATCTTAAAATGCGGACTGTTGTCATTTCCTCCGTCGGGTGGAATGTTTTCGATGGCATTGGTACCAAAGAGGGCAAGTTCCCGGATGTACTGGTCGTATTGCTCCACCGACCAGGCATCGTAAGAATTGGCGGTATTTCTATAGCCGATCTGGTGACCGCGAAGGGAATATTTTGGAGAAGAAGCAAAGTCAAGCTGATCGTCGATGAGAAACTGTCCTTTGGCAAAAGAGCTTGTTCTCAACAATTCGCCGATTCCAAAGATCAATGCCCGGGAGTCTGCTCCGATGATCCACAGAATATTGTCATGAAAGACGATTCGAAAACCTTCCGGTTGAAATTCCGGGGAATTGGCATCTGCATTTTTGGGAGGGTTTTTCCCATCCAAAACGGCCGTTGAGGAAAGTGCCAAAGCAACGGTAAATTTCCCTGCTTCCTTCCATTGCTGTATTGGGCTGACGCTGATCTTGCTGCGCTTGCCGATCTCTTCCTGCAGGATCTCCAAGGCAGATTGCCTGACCTGAGGCTTGATGTCCGCCGAGATGAGCACGCTGAGTTTGTCCAGATTTACTGGCGTAGCGTACGTGACATTCAATACCAGAATCAAGCAACAGAGAAGAAAGGTAATTTGTAATCGCATGGGCAAAACAGAAATTGAATGGTATACCGCCGAGAGGTGATGTCGGAAATCTCACAGACAATACTTTCCATTTTTGATTTTGGGCTATTGGATAGCCTGTTTTTATGGTAAGTAGGTATTTCAACCATGGAAAATAGGCTCAAAACTCTACTCGTCCCCGTCTTTTTGTTCCTCTTCCTAAGCCAGGCGAGGGCAGAAAAACCAACTTTCGAAGAGTATGCTCAGGTCACTATTATCTTGGGAAAAGAGGCCGGAAGTGTCGAAATGAAAGTGGCTGAATTGCTAAAAGAACGGATTCTCGAAAAGTCGGCGATTCAGATCAAGATATCCACCGTCAGTGATGGAAGCGAATCAGAAGGGCTGTTGATTTTGTTGGGCAGACCGGAGCACCATTCCGGGATTCAGGAGCAATTCACCAAAAACCGGATTGCTCCGTTATCTACCCTTGCTCCGGGACCTGAGGGTTTTCTACTCCGTCAGGTGGATCAAAACTTGATTTTGGCAGCCGGAATCGATGACCGGGGAAGCCTCTACGTAGTAGGCGAGCTGCTCCGACAAATGACTTTTGAGGAGAATGAAATTTCCCTACCTCCAAATCTAAACATCCGAACTGCCCCGGCTTTTGAGATCCGAGGAACGCAATTTGGGCAAAGTGGCGTGGCAAAGAACCTCGCAAAAGTTCGGGATTGGACCGACGAAGAAACCCAGCGGGTGATTCTTGATTATGCACTTGCCGGAGCCAACACGTTCACTGTTGACGAAGGGCCGATGTATGATTTCATCAAATCTTTTGGCCTGATGACCCAGGGAGGATTTGGGGCAAATACGGCTGCTGAAGTTAAAGACCCGCTTTGGATGGCCTCTGAATCCATCGGTCGGGGAGGTTATGTCTGTCCTTCTGTCCCAGCAGCTAGAGCCTATATGCTGGAGAAGTTTGAAGACTTTGCCAAAACCAGCCCTTCCTATGATCTGCTCAAGTTCCAGGGAGGAGACGGAGGCGGCTGTGAATGCGATCGTTGCGATCCTTATGGACTAACCTTTATCCAGCTGGTGGAGGACATGGCTAACATCATGCACAAGTATCATCCTCACGCAAGGATTTACTTCACCAATCAGAAGTTTGACAATGCGGATGATGAGGCGATTTTTGAATACCTGCAGGAAAAACCGAGGGATTGGCTTTGGGCATGGGGTTATGGTCCGGGTTCGGACGCGACCAGCTGGCAGCCCGGACACCGCCAGACTCACCGAATGGACCTGTTCAGATATCCGGGTTTTGGGCCTTATGGATTGTATCCTCTGGAAATAACCAGACAGATGCCCGCCAGACACAAGCTCTTGTATTACAACGAAATCACCCACTGGAAATACGCCCAGCATGCCTATGTCCAGATGTATCCAAGAGCGGACAAGAACGGCGATCTGCCTCCACATTGGGGACAGGACATCTACGAGCGCCGACCGGATCAATACTTGACGCAGGTCTATAATCGACTTACCTTCTTCGCCTGGCCAAAGCAATATCACCGCGTCTTCAACGATCTAATGCCGTATGGTATCGGAGATATCACCCACTCCTCAGGCAATCACGACCACTTCAATCAATGGATGTGGCAGCGGCTGCTTTGGGCTCCCCGAACTTCGGTGGAGGACGTGGTGGACGAATATGCCAAAACATGGTTTGGACCGGAAGCTGCGCCGCTGATGGCAAAAGCGATTTTCCAGTTGGAAGAAAATCTGGAAGAAATCCCCGGAAAGCCGCTTCCTCAAAAGGAAGGAATCCTTACTTATTATGAGCTAGTGAAAGAGGCTGGAAATGCAATGCCCGAAAACTGGAAGAAAAACAACTGGCTCTGGAGAATGTATTTGCAAAAAGGGGCTTTGGATCGCTACACACAACTGGCTGTCAGCGGTCAATTGCAAGTTCAAAATGAAATTGAAGTGCTAGTCAAAACCGAATCAAGCAAAGATGTTTCCAATCAAACTCTCGAATCCGCGCTGGAAAAACTGAAATCGGCGAACTCAGAAACTCCTGAAATGGCCACACTCAAAGCGGAAACCGAGAAGCTTGGAGAGGAAAGCAACGCGCTGTTTGGTTCAAGAAATGAAGGATTCTTTAATCTTGAGCATGATTTTATCGGCTTGGGATGGCTGGAGCGTCAACTTAACCGTGCTCTGACAGCTAAAGGAGAACATCGAAAAGAACTCCTGGAGATGATCACCGACTACGAAAACCCGGGTGAAGGAGGTCAGTATGACAACCTGGGAACAGCCAATCCTGCACCGAACGTTGTATTCGGCTATCCTTACGATCATGGCCAACCCTACATCCAGCAGATGCTTTCCGAGGGAAATCGTCCAAGCCAGCGCTCCATGCATTTCACCCAGGATGAAGCTCAGGGAGTGACGCTCCATTACCGTGATCTCGATCCCAATGCTAAGTACAAGATCCGCTTTACGCTGGTCCGTCCTTGGTATCAGGACCGGTATGCCAGTCGGATGAATCAAAAATCCGAAACAATCCTGGCCGACGATCAAATTTTGGCTGACAATGTGGAACTTCCTCTTCAGATGAGCGACCACTTTACGTTCGACATTCCCGTCAAGTTGACGCAGGATGGCGAACTGGTGATCCGCTTTCGCAAAGCTGCGGATGTAGCCAATGGAGACCGTGTGAGCGTCGAGCAATGGCGGAATTCAGGAGGTTGGGGAACCTTGGTGTCCGAGGCCTGGCTGATCCGAAACTAGGAGTTTGGCCTCCCCTTCCGTATGAAGTTTATGTAAAATTACGTGACGAGGGCAGCCAAATCGGTCGGAATTTATACTTTAGGACTTTCTTCTCTTTTTCAAAAACAACCAAAATGTCACGATTTCTACTCTGCTTACTGGCTCTGACTGTGTCTTTCACCTCATCTTTTTCTCAGGAAATGTTTCATAAAAATTCCGTGATTGCCCACCGTGGAGCGTGGAAGGCTCAGGGACTTCCCCAAAATTCCCTCGCCTCACTGGATGAGGCCGTGAGGTTGAAGTGTGAGGGTTCGGAGTTTGACGTGTGGATGACTGCAGATGGCATCCTGGTCGTAAATCATGACGCCGAATATCTGGAAATGCCCATTGAGACCTCCACCTTCAAGGAATTGCGAAGCAAAAAACTTCCCAATGGAGAGAAAATCCCGACGGTGAAAGAGTACCTAAAAAAGGGAATGAAGCAGACCGGCACCAAGCTGATACTGGAGATTAAGCCTTCCAAGATCAGTGTCGAGAGAAGCAAGGAACTCGCTGCAAAATGTGTCGATCAGGTCAAGGAATTGAAAGCCGAAAAGTGGGTGGACTACATCACGTTCAGCTACGATGCAGGGATCAAGGTCATCGAACTTGACCCAAAGGCCAATGTCGCCTATCTAAACGGTGAAAAATCCCCAGCCGAGCTAAAGGAAGCCGGTTTCTTCGGCTTTGATTACAATATCCGCGTCGTGAAGGAAAAACCTCAGTGGATCAAAGAAGCGCAAGATCTCGGCCTTACGGTCAACGTCTGGACGGTCAACAAGGTAGAAGACATGCAGTGGCTCCTCGACCAAAAAGTGGACTTCATCACCACTGACGAACCAGAACTGCTTTTTGAGACGATCGGTAAGAGATAGACTTTGGGTTCCAGAGTCACTCCCGGGTTTCTCATCTTAATTTTGCTTCGACTCCGCTCAGCATGACAGGAATTCTTGACTCTTGCTTCTCGGCTCTTGTTTCTTGACTATTGCTTCTTGCCTCTTGTTTCTCGGCTCTTATTTCTAGTTTCTTGGCTCGTAGCCCTTGATACTTATTTCAACACTTTTCCCTACAAAATAACCGAAGGGCCGAGGTTGAGTCTTAAGCGTTTTGGGTATCTTACAGCCCTTAAAACCTAAAAAAACAATGAAACGACCCATTAGCTTATTGTTTGCTATTGCAATTGGATTCATGGCTTTCGGCCCGAAAACCAACACCGCAGAGCAACCCAAATCAACCGAAATCACAGCCGCAAAACCAAAGCAATTTGGCGGATTGGCACTCTACACCGTGCGTGACGCCATGGGCAAAGATCCCAAAGGAACGCTCAAAGCGGTGGCTGACGCCGGCTACGCCTATGTCGAATCCGCCAACTACGCGGATGGCAAATTCTACGGAATGACCCCAGCCGAATTCAAATCCTATCTGAACAGCCTCGGCCTAACCGCCAAAAGCGCCCACATGGGCATGGTCAACATGGAAAATGCGGACCAGTTGATCGCCGACGTGAAAGCTGCCGGTATTGAATATTTCGTGATTCCTGTGCCTCCGATGGGCATGTTTACCTTTGATCAAGCCACCAAGTCGATGGCGATGAAAGGCACCGCAGATGACCTCGTCAAGATCATGGATACCTTGGGAGAAAAATGTCACAAAGCCGGAATCAAGCTGCTGTACCACAATCATGACTTTGAGTTTAAGCCTTTGGCTGATGGCACTGTGATCGAGGACGTCCTTTTGGAAAAGTGCAATCCTGAATACGTCAACTTCCAGATGGATCTGTTCTGGGTGACCAAAGCTGAGGTAGATCCATTGACTTACTTCGAAAAATATCCAGGCAGATTTAAGGCTTGGCATGTCAAAGACATGAGTACTGAAGGAGTTTTTGCTCCTGTTGGCACCGGCACAATTGATTTCAAACGAATTCTGGATGCCAAAAAGAAATCAGGAATGGAGTTCTATCTCGTGGAGCAAGACAACACCTTCGGATTGGATCCGCTGGAAGCGATCAAGATAAGCCACGCAGGTCTGGAAAAAATCGGATTTAAGTAAGCGAACTCTCCGTCTTACCATCAAAAGCCAGCCTTCGGGTTGGCTTTTTTGGTTTCTGGCTTTTTTGCGTGAAGGACTGAGCCAATTTCCTCCTTGCTGTTGCGTCGTCGATGGTTAAAAATCTTCTCCTTCTGGTTTAAAAACACTGCCCAAGACTAATCGGGCCTTTTAATTATCTTGACCGAACTCACCAATTCCCTCAGGTCATGCACTACCCGGTTTTTATTATGCTGCTTTGGCTTTTTCCGTCGATTCAGTCAGAAGAGAAATCAGAAAAGCCCAACATCGTCCTCATCTTGGCGGATGACCTGGGTTGGTCGGATATCGGGGCTTACGGAAGTGAAGTCGAAACACCAAATTTGGACTGGTTGGCAGCCAATGGCGTCCGATTTACCCAGATGTACAATACCTCCAAGTGCAACCCCTCCAGAGCAGCTTTGCTCACCGGCCTGTATGCCCAGCAGGTAGGCTATGAAGCCTCGTACCTTCAGCCTCTGAAAAACGGGATTACCTTGGGTGAGCTACTGCAATCTGCGGGATACCGAACTCTTTGGGCAGGCAAGCATCATGGGTTTGACCACCCGATGGATCGGGGTTTCGACCGATATTATGGATTGAAAGAAGGCGCTTCCAACCATTTCAATCCAGGGCCACGAAGAGAAAATGAACCTCAACCAGCCCAAAAAAGGCCAGATCGGCCTTTCTATGAGGATCGAAAACTCTTCCAACCCTACACGCCTCCCGCAGATTATTACTCCACGGACTACTTCACCAAACATGCCCTGCAATGGTTGGATGAGTATCCGAATCCAGACAAACCCTTTTTCCTGTACCTCTCCTACACCGCTCCCCACGATCCCCTGATGGCTTGGCCCGAGGACATCAAGAAATACAAAGGCAAATATTCAGAGGGCTATGAGGTGATCCGGCAGCGCCGCTTTGAAAAGCAAAAGCAGCTGGGGATCGTCGATGAAAACTATGTTCTCAGCGAAGCCACGCATATTCCCTGGTCGTCACTTTCTGATTCACTGCGAAATGTAGAAGAGCAGAAGATGGGAGTCTATGCAGCCATGATTGACCGCATGGATCAAAAAATCGGTGAAATCATCCAGAAATTGCGGACCCAGGGCAGGCTGGATAACACCGTATTCATCTTCCTATCGGATAATGGAGCCTCCGCCGAAGTAGTTAATATCCCAGGCGACGGCAAGATCGGAACCGTCGGCCAATGGACTTCTTTGGGCCAGGATTGGGCGAATGTAGGCAACACGCCGCTTCGGTTTTACAAAAACTACTCCTTCGAAGGGGGGATCAAAACACCGCTGATCATCTCCTGGCCGAAGGGACTTGGCCATCAAAACGAAATCAACTCTTTCCCTGCCCATTTAATCGACATTCTCCCGACGCTTGCGGAACTCGCGGGAGCGGACTACCCGCTTGAATTCAAGGGAAGCCCGGTTCTCCCCGCTGAAGGGGAAAGTCTTTTACCTGCCATCCGGGAGGAAATCTCGTTTAGGGAAAAACCGCTCTTCTGGGAATGGTCTGTGGGAAGAGCCGTCCGGAAAGGAAACTGGAAGCTTGTCGCACATGGAAAAGACGCCCCTTGGGAATTGTACAACTTGGAAGACGACCCATCCGAAATTCAAAACATCATCTCCCTACATCCGGATATAGCCAAGAATTTGGAGGGCCTTTTCTATGAATGGAAGAAAAAAGTGAGCTCTTAGCGGTGGGTTTTGTATACTTCCGCTGAGCTTTCATTTTTCGTAAAAGTCCATCTTGAAGCAAAAAACACGTTTTATTTCTCAAACCTAATTTCCTCAGGCTTTGCTCCTAGCTGCTCCTGCGTTTCGTTGATCGCTTTTACCATCTTGTCCGGCCCGCAGATGTAGAATTGTCCGGAAAAATCCCGGATGCGCTTTTTAAGAAAGTCTTTGTTGATCATCCAAAATACATGCACCTTCTCTGGCTTGTCAGTGAACTTGAAATTTTGGGCCGGATGTCCACTTTCCTCTGTAGCACGACCACTGGCAGCAAAAAAGCCATCCCGATCATCCGGAATGGCCTTTAACACTAAAAATCAGGTGATATCAACTCAGCAAAAGCGTTAAGTTGCGATGTGTCGAATTGTGCCCGATGTAGCCGTAGCCGTTGGTCGTCCGTGCCCAGGCTGTGATGATAAAGCTATACGCGCAGGACTGGGGCGGCCTCCAGTTCCCTGCCTCGGGGATCGATTTTGCGGTGAATCCAGCCCAGTTGCCCTTCGATGGATCATAGGCTTCTGAGTAGATTCCCGTTGAAAGCCCTGCTCCATAGGTTGCCGAGAAGCTGACCTGGAGAAGATTTCCCTCTGGATCATGACCGGTGATTTTGAACTTTATCCCATCTGGTGCAGCACCGATTGTCTCGATGGCGCAGGCTGAGACCTCGTTCGCTCCGTGTTTCAGACTGTCGATGTTGATCGACGGCAGATGGTTGTCGATGTACAGGCCAAGCGTCTGAGTGGCATTGGGGACGTCGATATTCAGTACTCTTTTGTAGAAAGTAACCTTGATCTGATAGAGCCCCGGAAGCAGGGCAGAGGTTGGAAACTGAATCAGCAGGTCGTCAATGGAATAATCATTTCCCGGATTTGCCAACTCATAGAAGCCGAGCGCAGAGGGCGCAAAAGACTCCAACACATAGGTACTTCCGTTCCAGCGGTAGTTCGACCAGTTGCTGATCAGCTTCTGGGCTGAGCCTCCCGGCGGTGTGATTTCCACTTTGTATTTCTTCACATCGGAGTCCCAAAGCTGTTGGATCTTAGTCCGGTTTCCGATCAGGTTGAGCGTACCTCCAAAAGCGGCATTTTGCACGAAGACGAAATAGCCGGCGTCCGTAGTTGCCCGGCCGGAGGCATTGATCTTTGTCGTGGGAATCAACCCCACGCTACCCACCAAGGGTCCCAGATCCGCAGAAGGAACGACCGGCTTTCTGGAGAAAACCAGCTGGCGAAGCTTGGTAAAATCGGTGTAAAAACCACCCGGGAAATCCGTCGTGAATGCCGGACTGGAAGACTTCACCCGAAACCCAAAATAGGTAAACGGCGTGCTCAAGGGCCAGGCAAGTGAGACGTTGATCTCCTTCAGGTCAATCTTAAATTTCCAGATTCGATGCGGAGAGGAAGAATTGTCGCTGGATCCAAACTCCTGCCTCACTTCGCTGAGTGAGGGGTCTGGCAGCAGCGTCGTCCAGGTTCCCGGCCCAAGGTAAAGCTGTCGGCCGAGCTTGTTTGGCTGCCCCGGATAGAGGCCGTAGTTCACATCCTGATTAGCAGTGATTGCCCGGTCTCTATTTTTGTCAAAACTGAGCCAGAAATAGTCATTCGTCCCCGTATCATTGCCCAGATCTGACGTAAGATCGAGCGCGAGGTACAGAAACTTTGCATCGTTTTTCGCCAGTACTACCCCTCGGGTAAACTTCAGCGTTCCTGCATCATCCCATCCGCCTGAATTCAGCGGCGCATGAAGATCAATCGGTGTTTGGGCCCATTCGCTCTTAAATGGGAGCGCGAACAGAATGGGCGTGGTAATGGATAAGCTTTTGACAACTTTGGCCATGGTTTTTGGATTTAGAAAAGTTAGAAAAGAAGAAAAATTGCTCGGCTATAAAAATCCGGAGCTGACACTTGGAACAACAATCCCAATAGGAAGTCTGAGGAAGACTTATCGGGAACCTTAAGTGGTAAATCAAAACAGTTTCAATACAAACCGTCTATTAACCAGTCAATTAAATTAAGGTTTAAAAAACAAAAAACACAATAATGGGATAACAATTTCTTCTAGTTGTTACTTATTAAAGGTTTATTTTAACTATTTTGACAACGGTTTTTAGGGGGTAGCGGAAGTGATTTCCGCAAACCAAAAATGTTTTTTACCGGCTTCTCCACCTGCGAGCACGATATCATAAGACTGGCTAATCACCTGCTCAGTTTGAATTGCAACGGACAGCTTGAAGATCGGCCCATCGTAGCAGAAGCTGTGAAACTCGCCGTTTTCCCCGCAGGGATCGACGGAAGCAGGCAAGCTGTCCAGAAACTCCTGATCAAAATCCCTACCTACTCGATCCCTGTCAATAAGATCGGCATCGGCTGCGCAGATGACGGTTTTAAATCCGGTTTTAATAAAAGCTTTTGCCAGCTCGTCCGTCGGCTTCTTCCAAAGCGGAAAGACAGCGGTAAAAGCCCTTGACGCAAGGTTGTCTTCCCGGTATTTCCGCAGGTCTTCCAGAAAAATATCCCCATATCCCAAGTGCTTAATCCCCATCTCAGTCAGTTCATCCAGGTAGGAATTGATGGCCTTTTCATAGGCCCGGTTGTCGCCACTGGCGGGATAGTAGATCTTGTCGAGCGGAAGTCCAAGCGCAGTCGCCTGCATCTCGATCAACTCTTCAGAGATCCCGTGCATACCAACCCGCCGGGTGGATTCTCCGAACGTCGTGTGCAGCCTTTTCACTTCGAAGCATGGATCCCGCTGGAGGTGATAGAGTGCAAAAGCGCTGTCTTTGCCTCCTGACCAGCTCAGGGAAATCGGGATTCTTTGCTCAGGATTCATGTGGCGAAAATAGATAATAGAGGAAAACTATCCCGGAAAAAAGTCCCGGAATGATCTCAGTCTCCTGAATTGAATCACATAGTCAAAACAGAAATCCGTAAAGATCTGTGCCCTTTTCTGTGGAAATCTGCGGGAAATTCTAAACCAAAGTGGCCGCTATCGCGAAGGAAAGCCGTCAGGAGTTTGTCGGTATACGACCGATTCTTAAAACTATTAAAGCGGCTTGGCTGGCAATACCTGTCCGCTCACCTCGCCAAAACCTACGCGGACACCGTCTTTCTCAGCAAAGCCTTTCATGATGACCGTATCACCGTCTTCGATAAAAGTCCGCTCGTCCCCTTCTCCCAGTTTCACCATGCGGCTTCCGTTCCAGCTCAATTCGATCATGGATCCGAAGGAGTCCTCCGCAGAGCCGGAGATAGTGCCGGACGCCATCATATCACCGACATTGATGTTGCATCCGTTGACGGTGTGATGCGCCAGCTGTTGGGCTACGTTCCAATACATGGCGCTGAAATTGGCCGTACTGATCTTTGCGGGCTTCTTCTCTTCGGGCTGGATGAATACCTCCAGATTGATATCAAAACTGTGAGTATTCTCGCATTTCAGGTAAGGGAGGACTTCCGGCTCCTGCGTCGGTCCGGCTACCCGAAACGGCTCCAAAGCCTCCAAGGTCACCACCCAAGGCGAGATCGATGAACCGAAGTTTTTTCCCAAAAATGGCCCCAAAGGCACATACTCCCAAGCCTGGATATCGCGAGCCGACCAGTCGTTGAAGAGTACAAATCCAAAGATAAAATCCTCGGCATCCACGGTAGAGACAGAATCTCCGAGTCGTGTCTGCTTGCCTGTGATGAAAGCCACTTCCAACTCGAAGTCGAGTTTTTGGCTTGGCCCAAACATCGGCGCCGCACTGTCAGGGCTCTTGAATTGCCCTTTCGGGCGGTGGATTGGTGTGCCAGACACTACGATGGATGATGCCCTTCCGTGATATCCAACAGGCAAGTGCTTCCAGTTAGGCAAAAGTGCATTTTCAGGATCGCGAAACATCTTGCCTAAATTGGTTGCGTGCTCGCTGCTACTGTAAAAGTCCGTGTAGTCGCCGATCTTCACCGGCAAAAGCATCTCGGCCTCCTTGCGGGTCACCATGACTTTACCCCTCGCCGAGTGGTCCCGAAGTTCTGCGTTTCCTTCCAAAAGCAGGGTTTGCACCCGCTCACGGATCTTTTTGGTTTGGGTTTTACCCAAGGCAATCATGTCGTTAAGAGAATCTCTGAGGAAAATTCCCTCAGGGAGAAACAGTGTCGCAAAAAATCCCTCCTGATCCAGAATGCTCAAATCGACGATCTTGTCACCGATCGCTATTCCGATGCGAGGACTTAGTTTTTTGTTTTTAAAAACACCAAAAGGAAGGTTATAAATCGAGAAATCGGAATTCTTTGGTACTTCCACCCAAGTATTCAGGGCAGGCAGGGGGTGGTCAGGCATGATCAAAAATTGTTACTGCCCAAAGTTAGTCGATTCCCTCGGATTAGAAAACCGGGGCCGTCTAGCCATCCCCGCGTTCTGGCCCTTTACGGCAGAAGTTAAACCGTCGAAAGAAATAAGCTCCCAAATTAAATTCTGTAACTTAACTTCCCTTTCCAAACCACGATCCTCTATGCAGATGAAATTCAAAATCCTCACTTTTTTCCTCTTTTTGGCCTGTGCAAATCTGGCCTATGCTCAGGAAGAAAAACCCATCCTGGTTCAGCTGGAAGAAATTGCCATCGTCGATCAGAAGGTTATGATGCCAATGCGTGACGGCGTACGCCTGGCCACGGACATCTACCGGCCCAAGGGCGAGGGGAAATATCCGATCGTCTTTTCCCGGACTCCCTATAACTTCAACACCTGGGGAAATGGCGAGATAAACACCCGCACGATGCAGTCAGCGCTTGATTGGGTGAAAAAGGGATATGCTTTTGTCGTTCAAAACGAGCGGGGCAGGTACTTCTCTGAAGGAGACTGGGACATCCTCGGTGTGCCGCTGACCGACGGCAATGATGCCTTTGACTGGATGGCCAAGCAACCTTGGAGCAATGGAAAGGTCGGATTGCTCGGCTGCTCCTCCACTGCAGAGTGGCAGATGGCTGTCGCATCGCTGGATCATCCGGCTTTGGGAGCCTTGGTGCCTCAGGGCTATGGCGCTGGGGTGGGCAAGGTCGGCGACTTTTGGGAGCAGGGCAACTGGTATCGCGGCGGTGCGGGACAGATGCTCTTTACCAACTGGCTCTATGGCGTGCAACACGATCCGATGGCGCCCAGACTGCCGAAAGGAATTGAACAGAAAGACCTGCTGAGATTGCAGCGTTTCTACGACATGTCGCCGGAATATCCAAAGATCGACTCCAAAGCCGCACTCAGCCACTTGCCGATTCAAGACATCATCAAAAACCAAAACGGCCCGATTGGGATCTACGAAGAGATGATCACCCGCAAACCCAACGATCCAAAATGGTTTAACGGAGGTCTTTATCACGACGAGATGCCATTTGACAAGCCAAGCTTTTGGTTCGTCAGCTGGTTTGACGTGTCTGCCGGACCAAACATCGCGCTCTTCAACCATGCCCGTCAAAATGCAACTTCGCAACTGGCAAAAGACAACCAGTATCTGGTCATCGCTCCGGTGATGCACTGCTCCTATACGCGCGCTACGGAAAACACGATGATCGGCGACCTGAGTGTTGGCGATGCGCGATTGAACTACGATGAGATCATCACAGCTTGGTTTGACCTGTGGCTGAAAGGCGAAAAGTCCGAAGTGATGGAAAAAATGCCGAGGGTTCAGTACTACACCATGGGATCAAACAAATGGCAGACTTCCGATGTCTGGCCCCCAGCCAACGCCGTCATGACAGACATGTATCTAAGCTCAGAGGGTAATGCAAACACGCTGAACGGCGACGGCAAGCTTACCGCCAAAAAGCCTAAGAAGGACCTGTCTGACACATTTCAATACGATCCGATGGACCCGGTGATCTCCCACGGCGGCAACGTCTGCTGTACCGGAAATGCCGTGACCGGCGGTTCTTTTGATCAAAGCGAGATGGAACTCCGGGACGACATCCTGGTCTATACCTCCGAAGTGCTGGAAGAAGGAATAGAGGTTTCGGGCTTTATCGATGCGTATCTCTATCTCTCGTCTGATGCGAAGGACACCGACGTGACCATCAAACTTATCGATGTCTATCCCGACGGAAAGGCCTACAATCTGGACGAAACAATCCAGCGTGTGCGGTACAGAGAGGGCTATGACAAGGAAGTCTGGATGGAAGACGGAAAAGTCTACGAGGTCAAGATGACGCCCATGAGCACGTCCAACTACTTCGCCAAGGGCCACAAGATCCGCATCGAAGTCAGCAGCTCCAACTTCCCCCGCTTCGACCGAAATATGAATACCGGCGGAAATACCTATGACGAAACCGAAGGTGTAGTAGCGACGAATTCCATCCACCACGGCGGAAAGAGCCTAAGCAGGATTGTACTGCCGATTGTCGCAAAATGAAGAAGTTGAAGGTCAAAAGAGATGCATAATTGGTGACTTGGAACCCACTTCTTCATTACTTACTTTCAGTTAGCGATTGAAATAAATAGACAGTACTATTTATGTATTTCAGCTTATATAAAATGGGTTATATTAAAAAATAGTACAATTCATTTACAAAAAATAACTATAGTGATATAACTCATTAAATATGTTATAGATTTGAAACCCATCTAAGATAAAGATGGACAATTCAAATCTGGACATGTCTCTGATAAAACATATTAGGAGATTTATATTAATTGCAATAACAGCTATTGCAATTACAGATCCTTATATACTTTTCGCGGATTGTCCACAGAATAACTTCACAGTAACGGGTTTTCAACTCAGAGATCAAAATGGAAACCCCTTTTCGGTCACAGATGATTACAAACTTGGTGACCAAGTAAACGGAGAATTGTGGGTAATGCTTGGAGGATCCTCTACCAACGGGTACAACATGCGGTTCTTTTTTGACGTCTATATCAACGGAACTAAAACTCAAGAGGACCAATACAATTGTCTTTTCCCCGGCCGGCAGGCTCAGCAAAACGTGTGGTGGCCAGTGCGGGATTTCAGCTGGAAATGGGGTGACGTGGTGGATATCAAAGACATCTTCATCCACTGGGACACCGGATCGGCGCAACCAGGGACCTCATGTATCGTCTCTGACAAAAACAACATTAACTCCCAATGCTATGGCAATCTAAACGGCTATACAGCCGCCGTGCCCTTGTTCCCAAAGTTTAATTTCCTGAGCAATGGGATTTGTAATACGACAATTCAGTTTTCCAGTCAGACCATCGGCGGAACTCCTCCCTTCAATTATACCTTTGCGTGGGATTTTGCGGGCTTGGGCACTGCAATTGGTACCAATCCGCTGTTCAATTTCCCAAGCTCAGGCACCTACACAATCGGTCTGACCGCCAACGACGGGACTACCATTACCACGATCTACAAAGACATCTTTATTGACCCAAACTTTGGAATCCAAGTCGACATCTTCCCGACGAAAATCAATGAGGATTCCGGTATTATTTATGTTCAAAGTGTAACCGGAGGCACGCCCCCTTATACCTTTTCATGGGTCGGTCCAAATGGATTCACGAGCTCTTCCCGGGATATTTTCAATCTTAGCGACGGGGTTTATACGCTCACAGTCACGGATACAAACGGTTGTAACCAGACGGTGTCCTACGAATTGGACATTGCATCTGTCCTTAGTTTTACATGGGAGTCAATCGAATTGTTCAACGACTTTGACCAGACAACAATCCGATGGACAGTCCCTTCAGAGACAGAAGACTGCTATTATGAAATTGAAAGAAGCCACGGCGACGCGAGTAATTTTGTACCCGTTGGCTTAGTCCCCGGTGAAGTTGGACAGGGTACTTCAACAGTCTATGAGTATTCAGACTCCTCCTTTCCACGATTTGAAGATTCTTTCTACTACCGAATTGTCAGACGATCAGGAGAGCAATCTTCAATAAGCCCTGTGAAAATGATCCAGTCAAAGGGAAATTCAGAGCGAAAAAACTCCTGGATCCTTTATCCAAATCCCGCCCATGGAGATAATGTGTATTTAAAGTATTTGGGAGAGCACAACTCTGGCCCACTGCAAATCGACATTTACAATACCGGGACATTCTTGGGCAGTTTTAGAATCCCTAGTTTCAGTTCAGAAAGAATTGATCTAAAAAGCCTTCTACCAAACCTTCCAAAGGGTCTGATCTTGATAAGAATTCAATCCGAAACCGGAATAGAAACGATCCAACTAATCAATCGAAACTGATCATTTAGCCATCTAAGAAATGTCCTGATCATCGCTCGAGCGCAGTGATCCTGAAGCTGTATTTATCCTCGAAGTAGACTGAATTTACTTTTCCAAAATCGCCCTCCTTACGTTTCCGTGAAACTCGTTGATGGCTTTGGTATGGAAATAGGGATAGATGACTTTGTCCCGAAACCAGGAGCCGCTGCGGTAAAAAGTATGGTGAGAAACTTCAGTCTGCCCGTTTTTCAAGGTCTTGAAACGGAGAAACTGGCTGCCTTGAGACTTGGAATTTTCCAGATAACAGATCCTGATCAACCCTTTCGCCTTGTCCACTTCCATCACCTCATGACCTACTGTGAGTTTTACAGCGCCGCCAAAGACGTGCAGGTTGAGGATGATCACCTGCCCCACACCCATCCCACCGAGATATTCCTGACCGGGAAAGACTTCCTCACCCGAAGCTCTGGAATACAGCTGATTGAAATGGATCATCTTGCCAGCCCAGGCTTTGCCCGGATCAATTGTCACATAGGTTTCCCAAACCTCATCCAAAGACTGGTCGTACTGGTATTTCTCAAAATGCTGATGATAGCCCGGATCGGATTCATGATAGCAAATGGACTTCAGTTTGGAATAGTGCGAAAAATGCGTAATCGCAGCTTCTTGGGGGGTTGAATTCATGGAAGGATTTTGCTCCGGTTGGAATGAGGCTTAAAGAAAAGGAAAGGTGGGTGATTGAAAAACTGATTCATAAAAAAAGGGAGCCGCAGTTCCCTTTTTCTCGATTATTCCGCTTGGTGATCAACCCCGGCCGTCCAACAACGGATCCGAGATACTTTCCAATCCATTTTCCAGCCTTCCCGCAAAAGACCAAGAAAAGTCTGTCCCCGACACCGTAAAGTCATACCAGCCCTGCGAAGACTCGAAATCCAGCGGCTCAGAAACTTTCTTCACAGCGCCAAGCTGAAGTGATTTCTCCTGATTGCGATAGGCATTTTCTTTCAGGTTAACCGGGCCAGCTTGCTTAGATCCAGCTTCCAAAAGTCCGACTCGTTTTTCCCTGAGTTTAAAGCCTGGAGTAAGCGTCAGCTCCAATCCGCTGCTTTGTACATTCCCAGAGTACTCCCGATAGAACCCGTTAGGGCCGTACACGCGAAGTTGATATTCCTCATCTTCAAAACTCTCCAACGGCCAAGCATATTCCAGCGCGTCGCCGGGCTTCACGGCAAAGTTCCAGGATCTGGCGGATTCCCAGACTCCTGTCTCAGCATTTCGATACTTCCCCGGAGCATACACCTGAAACGGCGCAGCCCAGGCGTCTTTGCCCAAGAGCTCGTCCGAAGCCTCCATACGGATGGTAAAGACGCGTTTCTCCAGTTTCCCAGAGACTCGAAGATCGTAATTGAGCGCATTCGAAGGCCGGGTTCCGGCTTCCTGAAGCGGCAGAACGCCTTCTTTTCTCAATCTACTTTCCGTCCATTCCCCGGCTTGATTCGCTGGAATCGCGACAAAATTCTCCGGCAACCCCTTAAACTGCGCCTTGTGGATTTGCTCCATAAACGCGTTTCGCTTGATGGGCTCCAAGCGCTCCAACGACTCTCCCAAGTACGGTCTAAACGCCGAGCTCAAGTCGCCGGAGATGTTCCTTCTCCAAGCACTGATGTTTGGTTCGGAGACCTTTTTTCCTGCCTTTTTGCTTAGAAAAGTCTCCAAAAACTGAATCGTCGACGTGATGTCGGTCACCTGAGAATTGACCCAACCGCCGCGAGTCCAAGGGGAAGCCACGATCAAAGGCACCCGATAGCCCAAGCCGACGGGACTCTGGCGCGCATTTTTCTCTTCAAACCCGCCCTTCAGCTCCTCGGCTTTCGTCACATATTCTCCGGTTGCATCCATCCCTTTGGACACTATTCCTTCCTCCTTGCTTGCTGGATTGGGGACGACAAAGGGTGGAAAATGGTCAAAATAGCCGTCATTTTCATCGTAGTTGAGGATGAAGATGGTCTTCTTCCAAACCTCCGGATTTTGCGTCAGAATATCCAAAATCTCTGACACATACCAAGCCCCATACCAAGGGGCACTTGGGTGATCGGAGAACTTCTGAGGAGCGACCATCCACGATACCGTTGGCAGCTTTCCAGAATTTACATCGGATCTGAATTGGTGAAAGATATCCCCCTTTGGCACCGAAACTTCTCGCTCTTGGCCATCTTGGGTGTACCGAAATGTCTCGATGCGATGGTAATCGGGATCTCCCGTATTGGTGGTGAAAGCCTTTTGGTGAAGTTTCTTTTCGACTTCAGGCAGTTTGTCAAAGTTTTTGGGATCGTATTTTTCCAAGTACTCCAGCACCTGAGGCAGTTCGGCCCTTCGTTCCTCAAGTTCCTCTTTGAATTTGTCGTCCGCGTCTGCCGGCAAACCATTCTTTTCGATCCCTGCAAACTCTTCCTCAAGTTGCTTCTTTCGATGGGTCAAAAACTCGTAAAACGCGGGGCTAAACCGGACGTGGAATTGGGTAAACCACTCCAGGTTATTGTCTGTGAAATTAGACAAAAGCGAATCGTCCTCGACCAGTGTATCCAGGCTGATCTCGTTTTGATAGACCTTCCAAGCGATCCCGAGTTCCTCCAGTCGCTCTGGGAAAGTCGTCCAACTTCCTTCTTTGCTATAGGTCAGTTCTCCGTTGCGGACTCTGGCCTTTTCGTCTTTTGGACCGTGGGTTTTCCCCGTCCAGAAATAGCTCCGGTTGGTCGTAGTGCCAGTCAGCGCAGCGCAAAAGTGCTGGTCAAATACCGTGAAGGCATCCGCCATCGCGTAATAAAACGGGATATCCTCCCGGGTGTAATATCCCATTGTGAACGGTGTCTCGCGATAGGCCTTATTCCCCGGTCGTTTCGCTTCGATCCAGCCGTCATATTTCCCCTCGTTGCGCGCATCCACCTGATCAGTCCAGGAGTGTGGAACTCCGCCCATCCAGGTGGCTTTGGTCTTGTTCATATCCAGGCGAAAGGGAGGAAATCGCGTCCCTTCCTTGTCTGGCTGCATCCATACGGGAAACTTTTCCGGGATAGAGATCGCCCTCGGATCGCCAAATCCACGGACTCCGCGAAGTGTGCCAAAGCAGTGGTCAAAGGAGCGGTTTTCCTGCATGAGCATCACCACGTGCTCTGCATCATGAAAAGTGGTGCCCGGATCAGGACTGATGGCCATTGCCCGCTCAATAGATCCTGGTAAAATCTGCCACATACCGGCAGCACCGCCAAGTAAAGCAGCCTTCTTTAAAAACTCTCTTCTGGAATCCGTCATAGTGTTCAAAAATAGAAGGAGAAGGATAAATCTCCCTACCTCCTCAGGTTAAATTACCGTGAACAAACCGGAAAGGGCTATTTAAAAATTGATTCTCTCTTCTCTTCCCCATAGATCAGCACAAAAACGAAAGTCTGTATCCATCTGCGTTTTTTTTCCCCGGAAATCTGTCGGCAATCTTTTTTCCCGAGAAAACAAAATCTTCTTTGCCCCAGCCCGATCCGCTCCCGCATTCCCACTCCCAAATCCGGCAGTTTCAAAACAATCTCAATCTCTCTTTTCAAACTTGCCAAACCCTGAAAACCAGCATTTTCAATATGGCAAAGATATTGATCTTGAATTGCGAACTTTACAACAATTGACCCTGTTCACTAGCTATATCATTCAGTAGAAAACCTTTTTTTGTTTTGGAAAGTCAATATAACAAGTGGGAATATTTTAAGATTGTCTTGGTCTTGGGAGCGCTGTGTACCATCAGCCCCTTTTCCATCGACATGTACCTACCGGGTTTTCCCGAGATGTCCCGCGACCTCAACACCTCCATCTCCAATATTCAGCTTTCCCTGACCGGATATCTTGTCGGAATTGCGATCGGGCAGCTGTTTTACGGCCCGCTCTTGGATAAATACGGCAGAAAAAAACCACTCTACATCGGCTTGGGCATCTATGTCTTGGCCTCTATCGGATGTGCACTTTCGCAGTCGGTCGAAAACCTGATCCTGATGCGATTCCTTCAGGCTGTCGGCGGCTGCGCGGGAATGGTCTCAGCGCAGGCGATTGTGCGGGATATTTTTCCTGTGGGAAAAACCGCCCAAGTTCTATCGCTTTTGACACTCGTGATCGCCGTATCGCCGATGATCGCACCGACCGTGGGCGGATTTGTGACAACATTCTACAACTGGCACTGGGTATTTATCATCCTGGCTGGTCTCACCCTTCTGATCTGGTTTGGAGCTGCGATCGTGCTGCCAAATGGTGCCGAACCCGACCCAGAGATCTCCCTGAAGCCAAGTAAAGTCTGGAAAAATTATGGAGTTGTACTTCAGAACCGTCAGTTCCTCGTCTATATGCTTGTTGGCGGTTTGGCTGGCGCCGCCCCCTTTGCTTACATCGCCAGCTCGGCAGATGTGTTCATGAATATCTATCAGGTCAGCGAACAAACGTACGGTTGGATCTTCGGAATCCTGGCCTTCGCCATGATCGGCTCCACGCAGCTGAACCATATTTTGTTGAAAAAATACAAGAGCCAGCAGATTATCCATTTCTCGATGCACTATCAGGTGTTTACGGGCATTCTGCTGATTATCGGGATATATGCCCAATTGCTGAATGTGTATACGTTGGTCGGCCTGATGTTTCTCTTTCTGACGGCTCACGGGCTAAACAGCCCAAATACGGCTGCGCTTTCACTGGCTCCTTTTTCGAGAAATGCAGGTAGCGCCGCCGCGCTGTTGGGCAGCATGCGAATGGCAATGGGCGGCGTGGTGTCAGCTATCATCAGCTTTTTCCACGATGGAACAGCTCTTCCGATGGTCATGGGAATGGCTGCCTGTGCCATGGCAGGATTTATCATCCTGAAAGCAGATCAGCAAATTCCGGGCACGATCAGTAAAAGCTGGAAAAGTTCTGCTTTGGGAGGCTGATGCGATGCACCCGGTGTGGTGCTGGAAATCACCTTGCTTAAGATTATCACGAAACTAAAAAGCTGGAAACCTATAGGGATATCCAGCTTTTTAGTCTAGTACGAACTGCCCTTTATTCTTTCAGAAAATCCAGCAACAACCTATTCAGCTTATCTCCGTGGGTCAAGTTCAATCCGTGTGGAGCGTCTTTGATCAAGTGATATTCGTTATCGGCGATGCCCTCGGCAGCCTGTTTCGCCGAGGTTTGAAATGGGACGATATTGTCTGAATCTCCATGCACGATCAGGGTTGGCACGGTTACATTTTTCAGCTCTTTTCTGAAATCTGTCCCGGCCCAAGCTTCCGCTGCTTTGATCGTGGCGATAGGAGAAGCCTGAGAGGCGACTGAGAAATCAAAGTCCAGATTGGCCTCGCTCACTTCATCCGTTTCTTTCTTGTAGTTGTAGAAATTCTTGTGAAAATCCTTCAGGAAACCTATCCGGTTGGACTTCAGGGTGGCAAGGATTTCGTCCAAAGCTTTTTGCGGCACTCCATCGGGATTATCGTCCTTCTGGGCTACCAGAGGAATAATCGACGCTATCAGCGCAGCTTTTGAAATCCGGTCTGCGCCAAACTCCGTGAAATACCTGACCACTTCTCCTCCTCCCATACTGAAGCCGACGAGCGTCACATCCTTCAAATCGAGATGCAGGATCAGTTGGTGTAGATCGCCTGCCAGGGTTGTGTAATCGTAATCTCCCCACGGCTGCGAAGATTTTCCAAATCCCCGTCGATCGTACGCAATCACCCGGAATCCCTCCTCAACTAAAACCCGGATCTGACCTTCCCAACTCTGGTGACTGAGTGGCCAGCCGTGAATCAGGATGACCGGTTTTCCTTTCCCGTAGTCCTGATAGAATATCCGCACGGGTTCGGTTCCTTCTTTGTGTTTCAAAAATGGCATAACTAACTGATTTAGGTTAAAATGATTAAAACTCGCTTAAAAATCGAGTACATAAGTAACGAAAGAAAAAGGCCTTTGGTCCTTCCCTTCGGCACTTATTAAAACTTGCATTGCAGGTTTTTGTTGCATTTCAGGCCATTTCTTCCGGCTACGCCCGACTCAAATAGATTTTGATCCTACTGGAAAACAGGTGGGTTTGTGATTCATCAATGTTTCACCGAATTGGAAGTTTGAACGGCCTTTTCCCCTTTTTCTGCTATTTTTGCACCTTCGAAAAAACCCCAAAGTATGTCTATCGCCAGCAAATATGATCCGGCCCAGGCTGAGGCCAAATGGTACGCTTACTGGATGGAGCACAAGCTTTTCTCCTCTAAAGTCGATCACAGCAAGGAACCCTACACCATCGTAATTCCTCCGCCAAACGTGACCGGCGTCCTCCACATGGGTCATATGCTGAACAATACGATTCAGGACGTACTCATCCGTCGTGCCAGAATGCAAGGCAAAAATGCCTGCTGGGTACCTGGAACAGATCACGCTTCGATTGCTACGGAGACTAAAGTGGTCAACATGCTCAAGGACATGGGAATCGACAAAAAGTCTATTTCCCGTGAGGAATTCCTGAAGTATGCCTGGGAATGGAAAGAAAAATACGGAGGAATCATCCTCGAGCAACTCAAGAAACTGGGTGCATCCTGCGATTGGGATCGAACAGCGTTCACGATGGATGCGGGACTTAGTGACGCGGTAATTTCGGTTTTTGTGGATTTGCACAAAAAGGGCAAGATCTACCGCGGCATCCGCATGGTCAACTGGGACCCAAAAGGCCAAACGGCGCTGTCGGACGACGAAGTGATCATGAAAGAAATCGCTTCCAAGCTCTATTATATCAAGTACAAGATCGACGGAACAGCGGACGAATTCCTCACCGTAGCAACTACCAGACCGGAGACGATCATGGCCGATGTGGCGATCTGCATCAATCCCAACGATCCGAGATTCACGCATTTGAAGGGCAAAAAAGCGCTCATTCCACTCATCAACCGAGCCATCCCGATCATCGAGGACGAGTACGTGGACATGGAGTTTGGTACGGGTTGTCTGAAAGTGACGCCTGCTCACGATATCAATGACTACGAATTGGGCGTCAAGCACAAGCTGGAAGTCATCGACATCTTGAATGACAACGGCACGCTGAATGAAAAGGCGCAGATCCTCGTCGGAGAGGATCGCTTTGTCGCCAGAAAGATGATCGCCAAACGCCTCAAGGAGGCTGATCAACTCGACAAGGTAGAAGATTACAAATCCAACGTCGGTCACTCCGAGCGTACAGACGCCGTGATCGAGCCGAAGCTGTCCCTGCAGTGGTTCCTTAAGATGGACGAAATCACCAAACCGGCACTCAGTTCGGTCATGGACGATGTGATCCAGCTCTATCCGCCCAAGTTCAAGAACATGTATCGCTCTTGGATGGAGAATGTGCGAGACTGGTGCGTGTCCCGTCAGCTTTGGTGGGGACACCGGATTCCGGCCTTTTACCTTCCAAACGGGGAATATGTCGTTGCCAAAACCGCCGAAGAAGCCTTGACTCAGGCAAACAACCAATTTGGCACAAGTTATAGCCTGTCGGATCTTAAACAGGACGAGGATGTCTTGGACACTTGGTTTAGCTCTTGGCTGTGGCCAATATCGGTTTTCGATCCTGAGGTCTTCACCACCGGCAAGCCGAACGAAGAACTGGAATATTACTACCCGACCAATGACTTGGTGACTGCTCCGGAGATTTTGTTCTTCTGGGTGGCGCGGATGATCATTGCCGGATACGAATACATGGGCGACAAACCCTTCAAAAACGTGTATCTGACCGGAATCGTCCGGGATAAGTTGGGCCGCAAGATGTCCAAGTCGCTCGGCAACTCTCCGGATCCGCTTGATCTGATCGCCCAATACGGCGCTGATGGCGTCAGAACCGGCATGCTCTTTTCCTCTCCTGCCGGAAATGATCTCCCTTACGACGACAAGCTGGTCGAGCAGGGAAGAAACTTTGCCAACAAGATCTGGAATGCCTTCCGCTTGGTGAAAGGCTGGGAAATTGACCCAAGTCTGGACGGTTCTGCAAATGCGGCAAGCATTGAGTGGTTTGAAAACCGCTTCAATCAAGGGCTGACGGAGATCAACGAGCACTTCGAGAAGTTCCGCATCTCCGATGCCCTGATGGCGACTTACAAGTTGGTGTGGGATGACTTCTGCTCTTGGTATCTGGAGATGATCAAGCCCGTCTATCAGCATCCGATTGATCAGACGACGTATGACCAGACAGTTGAAATCTTTGAGAAAATCCTGAAGATTTTACATCCGTTCATGCCGTTCATTTCAGAAGAACTTTGGCACCAGATCAAAGAAAGATCCGTCCAGGATTCACTCATCTTGGCTTCTTGGCCGGAGGCAAAATCCTTTGATCCAAAGATCATTGAAGAAGCCGAGCAGGTATTTGAGGTGGTCTCTCAGGTGCGAAATCTACGCGCATCCAAAGGAATGTCTCCAAAAGAAGCCTTGGATTTGAGCATCAATGCTAAAAATCCGGAACTCTACGGCCGCTTTGAATCGGTGCTGACCAAGCTGGCAAACCTGTCCTCGTTGAGCTTTGCCGAAAAAGTAGACAACGCCATGAGCTTCGTTGTGAAAGCCGACGAGTGCTTCATCCCAATGGGCGACTCGATCGATATCGAAGAGGAAAAAGCAAACATCCAGAAGGAACTTGAGTACACGAGAGGCTTCCTGAATTCGGTGATGAAAAAGCTCAGCAACGAGCGATTCGTCGCCGGCGCGCCTGCCCAAGTACTCGAAATGGAACGCAAAAAGCAGGCTGACTCAGAGGCTAAGATCAAGGCTTTGGAAGAGAGTCTGGCGAAGCTGGGATAACCTTTGAGGTCTCGAAGACCTCGAAAGTTTACACTCCATACAAAAAATCCAGCGTCGCGAGGCTCTGGATTTTTTTGTGCAGAGATCGGTTTGACAGAGAAAACGACAAAATAGAACTAATCAATAATTTTACCGTTGTTTATATTTATTTTTTCATCTACAACCAATTTTACTTTCATGAACAGAACCTATCCCAAAATCCTGCTCCTCACTTTTATCTCCATTTTTAGCTTTTCCTGTGACGAGAAAGATGATCCTACACCAACTCCATCGCCTTATCCTGATTTATCCACTTTCACAGAGCGTTTTTTAGCTGAAGCCAAAGCCAGAGGTCTAAATCTGAACGCTTCAGCCGTTGATGTAGCCTATGTTGATGAAATTAAATTCGCTGATGGATCCATCTATTGCGGATATGGTTGGACGGCTCATCCAGACACAGGAAAGAGAACGGTCTATATCTCTAAATCCAGTCCCTGTGCCTGGTCGACGCTGTCTGACTTGAAGCGAGAGCAATTCTTTTTCCATGAAATCGGCCACGCATTCCTCAATCGAACGCATGACAACGCAGCCCTATGCGACGGGAGCCCGATCACCTTGATGAATTCCCAGGTTCATGCGCTTGACTACTACGACGGAGAATCCGAGAAAAAGAAATACTACCTCGATGAGCTTTTCGACCGCTCGGTTGGAGACGACAAATGCATTGAATCAGCCCAGAATTGGAGCGCAAACCCGACCTTCGTCAAGCATCAAACAGGTGTTGGTAGTTGGATTTTTTATGATGCCAAGGGAACGATGACAGGATCGCGCTCCCCAGCTGACGCGTTGGTCATAGCTTCCGTCACCGGAAAAACATCCACTGAAACCGGATATTGGCGCACAGAGCTAGAGGTACAAAATATCCCCGTCGGTGCAACAGTCACGCTCCGGACCAAGGTCAGCTCAGCGGGGCTTACCGGCCCGGGAGTGGCCGTCGGCCTTCGAGGGTATGAATTCCAAATCCAAAACACAGGAGCAGTGATTACGGAATCTTTCGTGTCTTCAACAGAAGCAAATCCTGTTTCCGGCGTTTTGGAACAACAAACTATCGAGATCAGCTTCCTCAATGTAACGCGAAAGACTGTTCGTCTGATACCCTTTGCCGTGATGATGCCTGGGACTCAAGGCGAAGCGATTTTCGAGGACTTTGAGATCATCGTGGAAGTGTGAGCACCCTTACTTCAGATACCTGGAAACTCTGATCCCCCCAAATGGCTTGACAGTTATAGCTCCTTGATCTTGATTTCTTTGAAAATCACCCCCTGTCCTTCGCTTTGCAGGCCGATGTAGCCGGACTTGAGCGGAGTGCCGTCCACCTTGATTTCCGGATTAAAGTTATTGGCGACACCGCCGCCGATCTGAGGCTTGCTGTATTTCAACACGGTATCCCCATTGACGAGGTGAATCACCAATGAATCCCCAAAAACGATCAGATCAGCCTTTACCCACTCATTCCATTTGAATGTTGGAGAGGTCGAGTTAATGCAGTGACGGGGGTCCACTTTCCCTTCGAAAACCACGTCAGTTCCGGGGGAACACATATTTCCGGTCGGACGGGCCACGCCTTCTTTTTCCTCAGCAAGCATCTGATATTCGACAGAGATTGGCCAATCCTGCTCTTTGAGGATAGTTTCAGGAGCTTGAGAATGATACATGATCCCTGAGTTGCGGTAGGTGTAGCTCGCTGCGTCTTTCAGCCACTGGTCGGTAAACCGGTATTCCCACTGGAGGTGGAAAGAAGAAAAAGGCTTCTCGTAGAATAAGTGGCCGTACCGATCTCCAAAACCTTCATAGTCGGAGTAATCCACGACAATTGCCCCGTCTTTGATCCGGAACGTGTTCTTGTAATTATCCCCGACTTCGTGATGGTAAATCTTCGGAACCCAGCCTTTCAGGTTTTTTCCGTTAAAGAGCACTTGCCATTCAGCTTTGGATGTGGGCACTTCCTGTTTCGGTTTTTCGGACCAGAGAGTAGACAGCAAAAACAGGGGAAGGGAATAAATAAAAATTTTCACAAAATAACTCATGCTCAAGTCGGGGTTATAGTTTCTGACAAATTCAGGATTTAATTACAAAATCAAAGGCACCTTTCAATATTTTCACGTCTACTGATTCGGGTGTACCCCTCAGCTCTCCGTCGATTTGAAAATTGGCCAGATCCAAATTAATTATTTTACAGGCCTCTACAGACCACGTTTTTACAGCCGGCTGCGCTTGATTTTCGCCGGTGACCAGCGCTTTGGTGATCGAGATTAGATCACCCGCGGATTTGAATTCTACAGCTACGATCTCAAATTTCCCATCATCCATCCTTCCCTCTGTGTTGATCACGGCGCCTGTTCCGTATTCTTCTCCATTGGCAATGACCAACATTTTCGCCTCCAATTCGATGACTTCCGACGGCATTTCCACCCTAAATCGGCAGGATTCGGTATTGAAAACTTCTGAAATAGAACTTTTGATATAGCCCATCATGCCTCTCACTCCGTCCTGCTCAAATTTGTGAATCATACTCGCATTGAATCCAAAATCTGCCAAATGGAGACAAACCTCATCCCCTATCTGAACCGCGTCAACCTTGAGGGTCTCAAGTTTTCTCAATGCCTCCAATCCATCCTCCAGATTCCCGATTCCCAGGCACTTTGCCAAACCATTGGCTGATCCAAGAGGCAAAATGGCAAGGGGTACTCGCGACGTCATGCAAGAAGTGGTCAGCTTAACGGTACCATCTCCTCCTGCTATCAGCACTAAAGACGGCTTGGTCTGATCCAAAAACTCCCGAAGCTTCTCCAGTATATTTTCTCCTTCGACGTCAAAATCAGCAATCTCAAAATCTTGAAGATTCAGCTGGATACGCTCCAAGACTTCAGCTTTGGGAACTGAATCACTTCCAGAATTTGGATTATAGACCAAAACAGCGTTGTTTTTCATAAGGAGATTCTAAACGTATTGCAAGGCGACCTCCATGGCCTCCTGTGTATTTTTCACGAAATGAAAATTGGGAAGTTTATCCAATCGCTCTCTTCGCTCTTTTTCTTCGTGTGAGGGATTCACGATTCGGATAAAAACAGCCTTGATCCGATGGGGAAATTCATGCACGATCTCCTCGTAGATCTCAGGATCGTGCTGCCCACTGTCGCCAATCAAATAGAACGCCATCTTGGGAAACATTTCCAACAGCAGCACTATTTTCTCCTTCTTGTGTTGATGGCTTCCACCTCCGGATTTCCAGATATTTCTAAGGTTGATATGCTTGTCCTTCAGCAAGATCGGCCCCATCGGAATACTCCGATACGCTAGAAAATCTTTGATCAGATCAAAAAGAGACCAATCGCTGCTCGAGACGTAGAAAATCGGGTGATGACCTTCATGGGTCAACTTCCTGTAAAACTCAGAGACCCCGGGCAGCGGCCTTCTGGTGTAGGCATTTTTAGAGATGGACAACCAGAATTTCCTTCCGATGTCTGTCGCATGGGAAATCAAGATAGTGTCGTCCACATCTGAGATCACCCCGACATCAGAATGGATCCGGTCTATTTTCAAGGTTCTGTTTCTGGTGTGTAATCCCTCACTTTCGTCCAAAATCCGGAACAAAATGCGGTCAACTTCAGGCTGAAAATCTTTAAAAACACACTGAAAAACCCCGTCTTCATCCGTCTCTACCATAAACTCAGAATCTCCAACCGAAATATTGACTTTGACCCCAGAGATCCCCTTGCCAGAATATCGGCGGATGGCGGCCAGGATATTTTTTAGCCAATTATTCTTGGCAGAAGGCCTGCTCTGCTTGTATGCAGAGATCACCCTGCCTTTGGTGAAAATTTCGATCCCATTTCCAAATGCTAAAAAAGGCTCCACTTGGATGATGTCGAGTTTCCCAATCCATTTTAAAACTGTCCTTTTTACCGCCATAGTAAATTTGGATTCTTTGGTAATAAAAAAGCCGGTGTTCGTCACCGGCGGCTAGGTCAGTGACCCCAATTGTAGGTGTCGATTTGCTCCAGACAGGCTTTCAGCAAAGCGATAGAGTCGGCAATGTCCTGTTTATGCGCCATCTCAATGACTTGGTGGAGATGGCGGGTTGGAATGGAAATCGCCCCGGCAATTGCTCCCTGTTTGCCCATCCGCTGCACACCTGCAGTATCTGTGCCTCCCGCAGTGAGGATCTCAGGCTGCCAGGAGATTCCGGCGGAGTCCGCCGTCTTTTTCATAAAGTCCACCATCCGGTAGTCGCAAATAGTCATCGCATCCATGATCTTGACCGCGGTACCTTTTCCAAGTTCGGTGACACGCTCATGGGGCTGCGCTCCAGGCACGTCAAAGGCAATGGTCGTATCCAGCGCGATCCCAAAATCCGGATTGATGCTGTGCGCAGCTACGTTTGCGCCGCGAAGACCTACTTCCTCCTGCACCGTGAAGGTCGCATAGACATCATAGGCCGGGTCCTCTAACTGTTTCAGCGTCTCGATAAGGATAAAGACGGCAACACGGTTGTCGATTGATTTGCAGTTGACACAGTCGCCCATTTCGATCAGTTCGCGGTCACGGGTGACGGGATCTCCGATGGTCACATACTTCGACACTTCCTCCTTGGACATCCCCAAGTCGATGAAAAAATCGGTCGTTTTCGGCAATTTGGCTCGCTCCTCGACAGACATCACATGAATGGGTTTGCTTCCCATCACGCCGACCAAATCTTTCTTTCCATGGACGATTACGCGCTGGGCGGTGAGTGTTTTCGGATCAAATCCTCCCAGCGTGTGAAACCTCAGGAAGCCCTGATCGTCGATGTGCGTGACGATAAAACCGATCTCGTCCATGTGCGCGGCCACCATGACCCGCTTCCCGTCGGGGTTTTCCCTGCCTTTCTTGATCGCGATGACATTGCCGAGATTGTCGGTTTTCACTTCGTCCACCAGCGGCGTGACGAGTTCGACCACGAGGTCTCTCACTCTCTTTTCAAAGCCCGGAGCTCCGGCAATTTCACAGATCTGCTTCAGTAAGGGAACGTTTATTTCCATTGTCTAGAGGAATTCAATTTTGCTTCAAATTAAAACTTTTGGCAGCAATGCAAGCGGCCACAAATGTAAAAAGGCGCAAAGTTTGCCTCTGCGCCTTGAGTTGATTTGGGAAGAAATGCCCGATCAATAAGCTCTGACCGTCTTGCCCTCCATGTAGTTGACAAAGGCTTTGTTCACTACGCGGGTGCCTCCGGATGTCGGATAGTCACCGGTGAAATACCAGTCTCCGGTATGGTTTGGTATGCACTTATGAAGGTTCTCGACGGTTTGGAAGATAACTTCTACTTCAGCTTTGATCTCCGGAGTGGTTACGATCTCCGCGATCTTGGCAGAAATCTCATCATCGGTGAAATTGCTGTAAACTTCCTTCACAAAGTTCTCAAAGTCATTGGGACGCGCGACGGCGTTGTCATACACCTTGTCCAGAACGTTTTCCATCTTTCGCTCTTTGAGCAAAGCGATGGCGGCGCGGAAGGCGATAAATTCCTTCACTCTGGACATGTCGATGCCGTAGCAATCCGGAAAACGGATCTGCGGAGCAGAAGATACGATGACGATCTTCTTTGGATTCAGACGGTCTAGGGTGGTCAGGATGCTTTTCTCCAGCGTAGTACCCCGCACGATGCTGTCATCAATGACGACCACGGTGTCGATTCCCGGCCGGATCACCTCATAGGTAGTATCGTAGACACTCGCCACCATGGAATCGCGCTCGTCGTCGCTGGTGATGAAAGTTCTCAGCTTGACGTCCTTGCTCACGAGTTTTTCGACCCTTGGGCGGAAACTCAGCAAATCCTCCAGATCTCCAACGTGCGGCTTCCCGTCAAGGAAAATCTCCTTGCGTTTAGCGACTAAGTAATCTTCCAATCCTTCGATCATGCCCAAGAAGGCCGTTTCGGCGGTGTTTGGAATGTAGGAAAAGACCGTGTTTTTCAGATCAAAGTCGATCGATTTCAGAATCTGCGGAATCAATGCTTTACCCAGATTTTTTCTTTCCTGGTAAATCCCCGGGTCGGTGCCACGGGAGAAATAGATCCGCTCAAAAGAGCAGGACTTCTTTTCTCTGGCTGGCAAGATCTCCGATTCCTCGTAGCTGCCGTCTTTATTTACAACCAAGGCGTGGCCTGGCTTTATCTCCTTGATGGATTTGAAATCAATGTTGAAAGCGGATTTGATCGCGGGCTTCTCAGATGCCACTACGATGACTTCGTCGTCGGCGTAATAGAATGCCGGGCGGATGCCGGATGGATCTCTCACTACAAAAGCAGACCCATTGCCTATCATCCCAGCCATCGCATAGCCACCGTCAAAATCACGGCAGGATCTGCGAAGGATTCTCGCTACATCCAGTTCGTTTTCAATGACATGGGTAATCTGCTCGTTGGAGAATTGATGCTTGTACTTGTCGAAAATGCGCTGATTTTCCTCGTCCAAAAAGTGTCCGATCTTCTCCATCACGGTGACGGTATCGGTCTTTTCCTTCGGGTGCTGTCCGAGCTGGACTAGTTTACTAAAAAGCTCCTCATTGTTGGTCATGTTGAAGTTGCCTGCCATGACGAGGTTTCGGCTTCTCCAGTTATTCTGTTTGAGGAAAGGGTGGCAAGTCTCGATGCTGTTTTCTCCGTGGGTGCCGTATCTGAGGTGTCCCAACCAAACTTCGCCGGTAAATGCGATGTTCTTTTTGAGCCATTCTGCGTCCGTAAGCGCATCATGGCCTCCGAGCTTCTTGGCCTTTTTGTACTTCTTGCCGATTTTATCAAAGATATCATTGACTGCCGAGGGCTCGATCGACCGATATCTACTGATATATCGGGTGCCGGGCATCGTATTGATCTTGATATTTGCGACTCCGGCGCCATCCTGGCCCCTGTTGAGTTGCTTTTGCATCAGCACATACAGCCGGTTGGCCGCGTAAGAAGCTGATCCGTATTTGTCTATGTAATATTGAGGGGGTTTTCGTAGCCGAATCATGGCTATTCCGCACTCATGTTTTATAGCATCACTCATGGAGGGGGCGAATGTTCTATTGAGACATCAAAGGTAAGCGATTTCAAAAGATAATTTCCCGATAAAAAGTTCCTGTTTAAAGAATTTTATATGGCTGGCAGTTCGTTAACGAAAGACTGCAGTTCCTTTAACTTTTCCCCATCAGCCACCCCATTTTGGGTAAAATATCCCCAGTTCTCCCATGCCACTTTTAAAGAAAAGTGCCCATCCAACCCCATATCCTTGATGGCACATCATTGGCAATCGATCCGAAACACTTGGGAAATATGTTTCCAAGCTTCAAGTCCGGACTTGACTCTTTCACTAACCACTATTAAGACATCATGAAAAAGGTCATTCTAATATTCGCCGTGATGGTGGGCGGCGCCGCTTTTGCAGCTGCCGCTATCGCCGACAAAGTAGCCAGATCGGTTGTCATCACGCTGCAGGAAGAGAAGATTCAAATCAAGCCCGACGACCTGCCAACGCCTGTCAAACAGACGATTGCCGGCGACGAGACATTGAAGGATTTTCCCGTATCAGAAGCTTGGCAATTCAAGAGTGCGGAAGGACAAATCACCTACAAAGTCGGATTCGACAACGGTACGGCAGACAAACTTTGGAAAACCTACGACCCGCAAGGGAACGAAATAAAGGAGTAAGTTGCTAGATCCCCTTTATTTTAAAAGCACCCGACACTAGTCTGGTGCTTTTTTTGTTTCTGTTAATTATTAACCACAAAAAGGATGGCCCACATACTATTAGTCGAAGACGATTTGACCTACTCCAGGATCGTAAAGACGTTCTTGGAGAAAAATTCATTTGAAGTAGTCACCACCACCAAGGTCAGAGAGGCTCAAAACATCCTGAACACGGGCAAGTTTGACTTGGTTATTGCCGATTTTCGCTTACCCGACGGCACGGGCATGGAGCTCCTTCAGTGGGCCAAAGCTCATTTCCCAACACTACAGGTCATCTTGATCACCCACTATTCTGACATCAGAATAGCGATCAAAGCCATGAAACTTGGTGCATTCGAATACATCACCAAGCCCATCAATCCCGATGAATTGCTCGCGACGGTGAGAGAATCTCTTTCCCAAAAGATCGAGGAGCGAACGGTCGAGACGCCAAAAGAACCGCTGAAATCACAAAAACCAGCTGCCCCAACTCCGTATGTCACAGGAGAATCCCAGGAGGCTGAAAAACTGGAAAAACACATTCACCTGGTCGCTCCCACGGATCTGAGCGTATTGGTCCTCGGAGAAACCGGAACCGGAAAGGAGCTGATTTCAAAACGAATCCATGAATACTCGCAGCGGAAAGACGGCCCTTTTGTGGCGATCGACTGCGGAGCCTTGCCCAAAGAATTAGCCGGCAGTGAACTTTTCGGCCATGTCAAAGGTGCGTTTACCGGTGCCTTGGACAACAAAACGGGACACTTCGAATCGGCAAACGGCGGCACTATCTTCCTCGATGAAATCGGAAACCTCAGCTACGAGGTGCAGATTCAACTTCTCCGTGCTATCCAAGAGCGGAAAATCAGGAAAATCGGTGGCAACAAAGAAATCGACATCGACGTGCGGATCATTGCTGCGACCAACGAAAACCTGATCTCGCAGTCCGGAGAAGGCGTCTTCAGAGAAGATCTATACCATCGACTCAATGAATTTACCCTCTACGCGATTCCTCTACGCCAGCGAAAGGCTGACCTGGAATTTTTCGTGTCGGGCTTTTTAGCCGAAAGCAATCATCGCCTGAACAAGTCAATCAAAGGACTGAGTCCCGAAGTAAGGGATATCTTCTACAACTACGACTGGCCTGGAAACTTACGCGAGCTCAGAAATATAGTGAAGCGTGCCGTCCTGCTTTCCACCGGAGATAAGATCGAAAGGGAAGCCTTGCCGCTGGAATTATACGATTCGTCGTTCCTTGCAGAGAGACCTTCGCCTCCAGTGACTTTCTCCCCCCAGCCTATTGGGATCGCCTCTTCCAGCGCAAATGCCGTTCCTGCCCAAGACTACAAGACCCAGTGGAAAGAGCAAGAAAAAGAACTGATCCAGCGGGTGCTACACGACACCCGGTTCAATAAATCCAAGACTGCACGGATACTGAATATGGACAGAAAGACGCTCTACAGCAAACTCGAAAAATACGGCCTGGAGTAATTTCAGGCCATTTCTGCCACTTTTTCCTTCAAAGCATTCAGGACCTTTTTGGTGTCATGGTCCAGCTGACCGAGAGACTCTTGGAGCCCCTGATGGTTGTTTAGCTTGAGACTGTTTTCAATTCTCCTGGCAATCGGGCCCGTATGACTTCTGATCTGTCCAAGTCTGCTTCCCAGCTGATGGCAGATCTCAAGTATCTCAGGCCAGCGATTATTCAATCTGGCGCGGGTGATTCGCTGAAGGTCAGTCTCCGTGTCCCGGATCAGGTCGCGGACGATATCCGTGAGGAGTTCCTGATCCCCCATACAGAACTTCTCCAAATCGGACAGATCGAACAGTTCGTGTGAGTCGGGTTCGGCCTTCGTCTGCTCATCCACACGAACTTCTAATCTGGACGGGAAAAAAGAACCCAAGACGGAAACCAACCTATTTTCCTGAAAAGGTTTTAAGATCAGTTGATCAAATCCCTCGGACAAAAGACGCTCCTTTTCTCCAACGAACACATTGGCGGTCATCGCCAAAAGAGGCAAATCTCTATACTCGTCAAAATTCTTGATCGCTCTGGCCACATCAAACCCTGAAAACTCGGGCATCTGAATGTCGAGCATCGCAAGATCCAACGGGATCGGCTCGAATTCATCGCGAAACGAGCTCCCTCCGGGAAATGAAATCACATTGGCCCCGTAGTAAATCAAAATGGTCTCTAGATAGCGCAGGCCTATTCGATCATCGTCCACCAACAAGATATTCAGTCCCTTTAGGTCAATGAAAGTAGTTCCTTCGGTAGCCTCAGGAATGTCCAGCACAGGACTCAAGCCCATGGGAATGCTCAGGAACATCGTCGTACCACTGCCGGACACACTCTCTACCCGCAGCTCACCCTGCATCAGGGTTACTAGCCGCTGCACAATCGACAGCCCCAGTCCCGTCCCTCCAAACTTCCTGGAAATCGAGGTGTCTGCCTGATCAAATTCCTGAAAGACCTTCTTCAATTCGTCAGGAGTCATGCCGATTCCGGTGTCTTTGATCTCAATTTCCAGCTGACCTTTTGTCCAAGTCACGCCCACTTCCACTTTCCCGACCTGCGTAAACTTGAAGGCGTTGCTGAGTAGATTGTTCATCACTTGCTTGATGCGCAGCTCATCTCCGACCAACCAATTCTCCTCAGGCAAGTTTAGTGTCCAGTTAAAATCCAGCTTCTTTTCTTTGGCCGTGAGTTCAAAGAAGTTTTGGATTGTCCCAAATAGCTGAATGGGGTCGAAAGGTTGTTTTTCCAGTTTGAGTTTTCCGGCTTCAAGTTTGGAGAAATCCAAGATATCGTCTACAATTTCAATCAGGGTGTCAGAGGCAAATCCGATCATTTTCAGATGCGATTTTTGGTCTGACTCCAACTCTGACTTTTCGAGGATCGCGCGATATCCCTGAATCACGTGGAGCGGATTGCGGATCTCATGGCTCATGTTTGCCAAAAACTCCTGCTTGGAACGTGCAAGCTCGTCTGATTTCTTTCGGGATTGCTCCAAATCCTTCTGATAAGACCAGTTGATGCGAATTTCCTTCAGCACCGAATACCCGAGAAACAAGCTCCCCAGCACCGCTATTACCACCACGATGATCAGGAAAAATGTCACTTCAAACACCAAACCAGACGCTTGGGCGCTTTGTGTATTGGAAGCAAGAATCGCCTTGGACTGAAGATCTCCGATCAACGTCTGGATCGTGGTTCCGATGTCATTCTGCTTTTGTAAAAGATCGATCTCCAGATTCGCCAACTTTTGCCGCTGGGAGCTTTCCTCTCGGTAGATCCTGCCGATCACACCCCTGAGGGAATACAGCACGCTATCTGGGCTTAATGCTTCAGTGGTCGGTGAAGCGGAGGAATTCTGCTCCTGCAGCCTCCTCAGATACGTAATCAGTTGATCTTCGTCCCTAGTGATCATCCCTGTTCGGAGATCCTGCCGACTGGTGGTCTGCTGCTGTAGTTCGTTGTAGAGGTAATTTTTTGGATTCAGCTCCTGAAGAGGTCTGTATTCCATACTTTGGGATCTCCGGCGTATTCCAAGCTCTACGCGGTTTAACGCCTCCTGAGAAAAATTTCGCGTAGCGAGGTTTCTTTTGACCTCATACAGATCTACGTATCCGCTGATGAGGACGGCGAGGTTGTCCCGGATGGTCTGGACACTTTGCTTCTCAAGCGCATCTGCAGTCAAGCTGTCAAGTTGATCCAGTTTGCCCTGAAGCAGTGAAATGGTCGAATCATTGACCCGGACATCTGCCTTGAGGCTATCTCCGCCGATTCTGGTAATTCTAAAGATCTCCGATTGCAGGTTGTTGAGCAAGTCCAACTTTTGGTTGGGTTGTGCCAATTGCCTGACTGAGCTTTCAAGTTTGTTTAAGGTGAAATAAGTCAGCCCCGCGACACTGATCAGAATCGCCGTAGCCAGAAAGAAACCCGCAGCGACTTTTCTACCGGTGGAAGTAATTGAGGTGAAGGGCTTCATGCATTAATACTTGAGCCTCTCTCAGCCCAACAACTATTCCAAAACTTTCAAAACTTAAGCAAAACATAGCCTTGAGGTACATAGGTGGTAATGGTGGTCAGTGCGGAGTGAGCCACCCTGACTCCCGGCCATAGGTCTGTCGTCTTCAGATTGCGGGCAAGCAACGATTGGCCGCACACCATAATATCCACGCCCGAGGCCTTCAACGCCTCGAAAACCTTCAGATTTGGATTGTCTACCTCAAACTTATTTTTGTAGTTCTCATCATTGAGCAGGGTGAAGATCGCTCCGCCATGAATAATCACCTTTACCTTGATTTTGTCTTTTGGCACTCCCGCCAAACCATGGAGGTTAATCATCCGGGCGACATTGTCTACCCAGCGAGAAATCTCCTTGTCATTTTCAGCTGCAGAGGTAAGATCGACGATGATTTTATATTCCAAACTAGGATCAGGGCGCTCGGTGGCTTCCGGGATCTCATAGATCCCACCAAATCCTTTGACGATCGGATATTGGGCTGTCTGCGCCTGAAGCTGAGCGGCCAGAAATAAGAATAAACCCGCTAGAATGGTTTTTATAGTATAGTTCATGCGAAAGAATTTCCCTGAAAAATAGCTAAAAATCACGCTGCAAAAAGTCCATTAATCAAAAAAGCCTAACCGATTGCTCGATTAGGCTTTGTGCGCACGAGAAGATTCGAACTTCCACACCCGTAAGGGCACCACCCCCTCAAAGTGGCGTGTCTACCAATTTCACCACGTGCGCGGTTAGGGACTGCAAAAGTAGAAATCCAACTCAATCGAAGCAAACGCGATTCGATGATTTCTCTACTTTTTTTCAATTTTATCCAAAAACCTTCTTTTCGGCCGATTGAAGCGTATTGTAAAGCAAGGCAGCGATGGTCATTGGCCCTACTCCACCCGGCACTGGAGTGATGGCGGAAGCTTTTTCAGCCACCTCATCAAACTTCACATCTCCGATCAGTCTGAATCCGGACTTCTTGCTGGCATCTTCGATCCGGTGAATTCCAACATCGATCACCACTGCGCCCGGCTTCACCATGTCACCGGTCACAAACTCTGGCTTCCCGATCGCTACGATCAGAATATCCGCTTTCCGGCAGATTTCAGGAAGGTTTTGGGTTTTGCTATGTGTGAGCGTCACGGTTGCGTTACCCGGATAGCCGTTTCTACCCATCAGGATGCTCATCGGGCTGCCTACGATATGGCTACGACCGATGACCACACAGTGCTTTCCGGCGGTCTCTATCTCGTATCTCTTCAGCAATTCGATGATTCCGTAGGGCGTAGCAGCGACATAGGCTGGCCAGTTCAAGGTCATCCGACCGACGTTAGCCGGAGTGAATCCGTCGACGTCTTTTTCGGGCTTGATCTTGTTGGTGACTTTGTCTACCGAAATGTGTTTGGGCAAAGGAAGTTGAACAATCAGACCATCAATATCCGGATCGTTGTTGATGTCCTCCACCGCTTTGAGGAGTTGCTCCTCAGACACGTCTGCGTCCAAACGAACAAGTGTGGACTTAAACCCCACTTCCTCGCAAGCCTTTACTTTTGCTCCTACATAAGTTTGGCTCGCGCCGTCGCTTCCCACCAACACTGCTGCCAAATGGGGCGTTTTGCCTCCCTCAGCTTTGATTTCCGCTACGCGAACAGCGATCTCGCTTTTGATGTCGGAGGAGGTTTTTTTTCCGTCTATTAGTATCATTCTAATTACGAGTTACGAATTACGAGTTACGACGTCCAAATGAACTTCAATTGAATTAAGAACTTCTCGCCGTTTTTAAACTCGAAACCACTATTGAAATTATTTCATCAGATTCCTTAATTAACAAATCAATATCATTGATCAAGTTAGGATCAGAATTTATGCTTTTTATTAACTCTAGGAAAAATTGACTTTCGTCTGCTTCCTCCTCAACTATTTTTAATTTATTTATAAAATCTGCTTTAGATTTCGCTCTACTGACAGCTCTAAAATTGGCCCCAACAGAGCTTGAACACCTTATAAGTTGGTTGATATAATTATTATATTCTCTGGTATGAGGCAATTTTGAGCAAAGATTCCAAACATCAATCGCAAATTGTTTTGTCCTGCTTTTCAAATCTTGCTTCATGGTAACGATTCGGATTGAGGTTCTAATTCACTTCGTAATTCGTAACTCGCAACTCGTATTTCGTACCTCGTATTCCTAATCTAATTTAAGCACCGCCATAAACGCCTCCTGCGGAATTTCCACATTCCCCACTTGCCTCATGCGTTTCTTGCCTTTTTTCTGCTTTTCGAGGAGTTTACGCTTACGCGAAATATCACCACCGTAGCATTTTGCCAAAACGTTTTTACGCATCGCCTTCACGGTCTCGCGGGCAATGATCTTCTGTCCGATGGCTGCCTGAATCGCAATCTCAAACATCTGACGGGGAACCAATTCCTTTAGCTTTTCGCAGAGTTTTCTCCCCCAGTCATAAGCCTTGTCCCGGTGAACAACCGCCGACAGGGCATCGACAGGCTCGCCGTTGAGCATCACGTCCAAGCGTACCATGTGCGACACCTGATAGCCGATCAGTTCGTAGTCCAAGGAAGCATAGCCTCTGGAGATCGTCTTCAGTCTGTCGAAAAAGTCAAAAACAATCTCCGCCAGCGGCATGTCAAACGTCAATTCTACACGCTCAGAAGTGAGGTAAACCTGATTTTTGATCTGGCCTCGCTTGTCCATACAAAGGGTAATCACCGCGCCGACATATTCGGCAGCTGTGATGATGGATGCTTTCACATACGGCTCCTCGATGTGCTTCATCCGCGTCGGATCCGGCATATCGGATGGTGCATTGATCAACTGAATGGTGTCGTCGGTCATCAGCGCCTTGAACTGTACTGAAGGTACGGTGGTGATGACGGTCATGTCAAATTCACGCTCCAATCGCTCCTGGATGATCTCCATGTGGAGCATACCCAGAAATCCACAACGAAAACCGAAGCCCAAAGCCATGGAAGTCTCCGGTTCCCAGACGAGCGACGCATCATTCAGTTGGAGCTTTTCCATCGAATAGCGGAGCTCCTCGTAGTCGGTCGTCTCTACCGGATAGATCCCGGCAAAAACCATCGGTTTTACGTTTTCAAACCCTTGAATCGCGGCATCGCAAGGACGCTTCACGTGTGTGATCGTATCTCCGACTTTGATTTCTTTGGCAACTTTGACCCCAGAGATCAGGTAGCCGACGTTGCCTGCAGCCATGGTCTGCTGAGGGATTTGGTTGAGTCCCAAGATCCCAATTTCATCCGCTTCGTATTCACGGCCCGTGTTTACAAATTTGATCTTGTCGCCTTTGTTAATCGTGCCGTTGAAAATCCGGAAAATGACTTCCACGCCGCGGAAGGAATTGTAGACGGAGTCAAAGATCATGGCCTGAAGCGGAGCTTCGGGATCTCCCTTTGGCGCCGGGATCCTGGTTACTACTGCTTTAAGGATATCGTCTATTCCCAGTCCAGCTTTGCCAGAGGCCAGGATAATATCCTCTCGCTTGCAACCGATCAAGTCGATCACCTCATCGGCAACTACCTCCGGATCTGCGCCGGGAAGGTCTATCTTGTTCAAGACCGGAATAATCTCCAGGTCATGATTGAGTGCTAAATAAAGATTGGAAATCGTCTGGGCTTCGACGCCCTGAGAAGCATCCACGATCAAAAGCGCACCCTCGCAGGCTGCGATCGAGCGGGAAACTTCATATGAAAAATCCACGTGGCCCGGGGTATCTATGAGATTGAGCGTATACTCTTCCCCCTCGTGGGTGTACTTCATCTGGATCGCGTGCGACTTGATCGTAATGCCGCGCTCACGCTCCAAATCCATATTATCCAACAACTGATTCTGCATATCCCGATCCGCAACGGTGTCGGTCTGCTGCAACAATCTATCCGCCAATGTACTCTTCCCATGGTCAATATGGGCGATGATACAGAAATTCCTGATGTTTTTCATAAGCTTACGTGCCGCAAAAGTAGTAAAAAATACAGGATCCTGCAGGCCTATTTTGGAGGGCTTCACTGTTTTACCCTGAGTTTTGATTGACCAAAGTCATATTTGATCCGAAGCTGAAAATGGGTTTCAACAAACGAAGATCATTTTATCTTTGCGCAGCCAACAAAGAGTAATCAATGAAATCCGTCGCTGACCGCAAAAAGTCCCAGAACATAGGCGAATACCTGATCTATATGTACCAGATGGAAGATCTGATCCGATCTTATCAGGGCAATATCGACGAACTCAGACAGTATGTCGTCTCACACTACCCTGTCTCTGAGGAGGAAAAAACAGAGATCATCGCGTGGTTTGAATCCATCTTGGAGAAAATGAAAAGCCAGGAAATCCTCGAAAAGGGTCACCTGAAGGAGCTAAAGGATCTGGTGGACAACTTGGCAAACCTCCATTGGAAGTTGCTCAAGGAGGACAGAACCTACTTTGACACCTACACCAAGGCAAAGCCCTTTATCCTGGAGGCAATCGTGGAAGCGAACGGCGAAAATCCCGGAAACGAGATCCAGATTTGTCTCAACGGCATCTATGGCCTCTTGCTTAACAGGCTACTCGGAGGCACCGTCGAGGATCACCGTGTGGCTGCAGCCGAAGCTTTTGGAGAAGTCCTCGGTTTGTTGAACTTCTATTACCAACAGCGGATCTTTCTGTCGCCGAATTGACGATTTGACTGGGCTTATTTTTTCGGTCGTTACATAATTTCCGGGTGTCATGGGACAGGCTACCCGCATGTGGTCAATCCTTTGTATTTTAACCTCAAATGAACGCCAGCTAGCATGACTTTTTACCAACAGCCGATTGAGGAACTTTTCAAGACCATCGATTCCCAAAAGCAGGGATTGACAGATTCCGAGGCGGAAAAGAGGATCAAAGAATTTGGCCCAAATGCACTCCAAGAGAAAAAGAAAAAACCTGCATGGGTTCTTTTCCTGGCCCAGTTCAAAGACTTCATGATCCTGATCTTGGCTGCCGCGGCGGTGATATCCGGCGTCGTCGGCGACCTCACCGACACAATCATCATACTTGTGATCATTGTGCTAAATGCAGTTTTGGGTTTTGTGCAGGAGTACCGCGCTGAGAAGGCGATGGAGTCGCTAAAAAAGCTGACAGAAACCCAAACCAAAGTCCTAAGGGAAGGTCAGACCGTTTCATTGCCATCCAAAGATCTCGTGCCCGGTGATGTGATCCTGCTGGAAGCTGGGAATATGGTGCCGGCGGATAGCCGACTGATTGAGACGTTTTCCTTCAAGATCGATGAATCTTCCCTGACCGGAGAATCGGTCCCTATCGACAAATCATCGGGACCGATTGCAACGGAGAATCTTGCTCCCGGGGATCAGGTGAATATGGCCTTCAAAGGAACCTTGGTCACCAATGGCCGCGGCACCGGACTGGTCGTCGGTACCGGCATGAGGACAGAGATCGGAAAGATCGCGGGCCTCCTTCAGGAAGATCCCCCTGTCACTCCTCTCCAGCAGCGAATGGCAAGGTTTGGAAAGGTGATTTCCTACCTGATTCTGGGGATTTGCGGGTTACTTTTTGTGGCAGGATGGGCTCGTGGCGAAGATATTTATCAGGTTTTGTTACTGTCAGTGAGCTTAGCTGTAGCGGCAATCCCGGAGGCCTTGCCTGCGCTGATCACCATTGCACTTTCACTCGGCGCTGGTAGACTGGCTAAAAAGAACGCTCTGATCCGCAAACTTCCTGCTGTGGAGAGTCTCGGCTCGGTGACTTATATCTGCACCGACAAGACCGGCACGCTGACGCAAAACAAGATGACCGTGGTGAACGTCGATCCGGCTTCCAAGGAGGCCGTCAGTTCGGAATTTTCCAATCTCCAGCTTGGAATGGCTCTCTGTCAGGATGTGCTTTTGGACAAGAAGGGAAAACCGGAAGGAGAAGCGACCGAACTGGCTTTGGTAGAATACCTGCTCGGTGAAATTTCTACAGACCAGTACCATGAGATCTCCAAGGACTTCCCGCGTATCGGTGAGATACCGTTTGACTCTGAGCGAAAGAGAATGAGCACGCTTCACCAGTTTGGCGATCAGGTATTAGTGCTTTGCAAAGGCGCCTCTGAGTCCATCTCCGAGATTATAAAGGACCCAAAACTGGCCGAAGAGCTTTCGGTTTCATCAGAAGATTGGGCTTCAAAGGGAGAGCGGGTTTTAGCTTTCGCAGGAAAAGTAATCGATGATCTGCCGGAAGAATCTGAATGGGCGAAGCTCGAGGCCGATCTGGACTATTTCGGAAAAACCGGGATGATAGACCCTCCGCGTGAGGCGGTGAAAGTATCTATTCAAGAGTGTAGAACCGCGGGTATCAAACCCGTGATGATCACCGGAGATCACCCGGCGGCGGCAAAGGCAATCGCTGACGAAGTTGGAATCTGGAAAACGGGAGACTTGGTACTTACCGGTGCCGAATTGGCGAAACTGGGCGATGATGATTTTGCCAATCAGGTCGAAAAGGTGAGCGTCTATGCCAGAGTCGCACCTGAGCAGAAGCTGAGAATCGTCCAGACACTGCAAGCAAAAGGCCACTTCGCCGCGATGACCGGCGACGGCGTCAACGATGCTCCTTCACTCAAAGCAGCCACCATCGGCGTAGCAATGGGAATAGCGGGTACCGACGTAAGCAAGGAAGCCGCCCACCTGATCCTCTTGGACGACAACTTCTCCACCATCGTCAGAGCCGTCAAGGAAGGCCGAAGGATCTACGACAACATCCGAAAATTCATCAAGTACATCATGACCTGCAACGGAGCGGAGATCTGGGTCATTGGTCTAGCGCCTTTTCTCGGTTTTCCAAATCCGCTTTTGCCGATTCATATCCTCTGGATCAATCTAGTCACTGACGGCCTTCCTGCCTTGGCCTTGGCCAGCGAAAAGTCCGAAAAAGACCTGATGAAGCGTCCCCCACGGCCGCCGAAGCAAAGTCTTTTTGCCGAGGGCGTCGGCTATCATATCGTCTGGGTCGGGATGCTGATGGCAGGAGTCACGCTCTTCACCCAATACTGGGCGATCAGGCAGGATTGGCATTGGCAGACGATGGTCTTCTCGGTGCTTTCCTTCTCCCAGCTCGCACACGTCATGGCCATCCGCAGCGACCGGACCTTCCTCTTCAAGCAGGGACTTCTGAGCAATAAGCCGCTTCTGTATTCCGTCGGATTTACGATGATCCTCCAGTTTGGGGTGATCTATGTCCCATGGCTCAACGACATCTTCCACACCCAGCCACTGGACTTGGGAGAACTGGGCTTTTGTGCGGGGATGGCTTTGATCGTATTCCACGCCGTGGAGCTGGAAAAATGGATCAAGGGATTTAGGAAAAAGTAAGTTCGATCAGACGATCCCACCAATCATACTTCCGCTGGTCTCAATACATTCAAAAACCGGAAGTCCCAGCTTTTCCCCGACAACCAATCCCGTAGAACCCATTTTGTTCTTTGGACTTTCTCTCTATCTTCCCAAATCGGACTTTTCAGAAACAATAACCGCGTGCTCCAAGGAACTACTACGGAAGATAAAAACGAAAAACTGCCCAGATTGCTCGGATTTTGGGGAATCTGGATGCTGGTAGTGAATGGCCTGATCGGCGCAGGAATCTTTGGGCTCCCCAGTGGCGCGGCCGCTTTGGCCGGCGAATACAGCATTCTCATCTATGGGTTTTGTGCCCTTTTGATGCTTCCTGTGATCCTCTGCTTCGCTGAACTGGGAAGTTATTTTAGGGGTACGGGCGGCCCCATCCGCTATGGGACCTTGGCCTTCGGACCGTTCATTGGTTTTCAGGGAGGCTGGCTGTACTACCTCGCTCGCCTGATCTCCTTCTCTGCCAACACCGTCCTCCTCACGGACAGCATTGCCTACTTTCTACCTGCAGCCGGAGAAAGTACGGGCCGGCTGATCTCCCTTGCCGTGATCTGTCTTGGACTCAGTCTCATCAATGTGCTGGGCTCTTTGGAATCGATTCGATCCATGACGCTCTTCACGCTGATCAAATTTGCCGTTTTGATCCTGTTGCCACTGGGGGGATTTATCATCTTGGGAGCAGACGTGATCCCTACATTTGACTCAGCAATGCCTTCGTCCTCAGCTTTGGGAAGTGCTACACTGCTCTTGATTTATGCATTTGTCGGTTTTGAGGGCGCGGTGGTGCCAGCTGGAGAGGCCAAAAGGCCGGAGCGGGATATGCCGCTGGGGCTGTTGTTTGGCTTGGCGGTGGTGACTGTCTTGTACATGCTGATTCAGCTCGTCTCCCAAGCGGCCATTCCTGACTTGGCTGCAACCAAAACTCCACTTCTGGACGCATCTGCGGCACTTTTCGGGAGTTCGGGAGCTGTCATCCTGATGATCGGTGTGGCTGCTTCGGTCGTCGCTAATCTGATAGGATCCATGTTTTCAGCCACTCGGGTGACCTACGCACTCTCCCTGGACCATTCGCTTCCCTCCTGGTTTGGAAAAGTGCACTCCAAATTCCTCACTCCCGCCAATTCAGTGGTTTTCTTTGGCATTTCAGCGTTCCTGCTTTCAGCATTTGGCACCTTTACGGTCTTGGCGGCGATGACCGTTTTGTCCCGGCTTTTTCTCTATATTATGAGTTGTTCTGCGATTCCAAGGCTCCGCCCAAGTTTTCGGGGAGGAGGGCGATTTATACTGAGAGGAGGATACCTTGTGCCGATATTGGGAATCTTGGCTTGCCTTTGGCTGATGCTTCAGGTAAGCGCCCAATCGATCTGGATGACCGGGATATTTATAGCGATCGGCACAGGACTTTACTGGCTTGGAAGAAAACAAATCAAAAGCTGATTTGCAATCCAGTACATTCCTCCTAAAACCAACTAGCCAAAACAACAGAAACACGCGTTTTCTTTACCGCCGATGTCGCCGCCCAATCTAGCCATACGCACCGTCCTTTTCAGCATCTTGAGCAATGCTTGTCTGGCGGGAATAAAATTTCTGGCGGGATTTTTTGGCAACTCCTATGCCCTGATCGCAGATGGGATCGAGTCCACTGTCGATATTTTCTCATCGCTTTTGGTCTTGCTCGGATTGAAGTACGCTGCACGACCGGCAGACGAAAACCATCCCTATGGACATGGAAAAGCTGAGCCTCTGGTCACTTTCTTGGTGGTGGTCTTTTTGGTCGTTTCAGCAGTGGTGATCGGATGGCAGGCAATTCAAAAAATACAAACGCCCCACGCACTTCCGGCTTCGTGGACCTTGATTGTCCTGGGGGCGATCATTCTCTGGAAAGAAATCAGTTACCAGCTGGTGATGAAAAGAGCCAAAAAACTCCGGAGTTCCTCTTTGAAAGCCGAAGCCTGGCACCACCGCTCGGATGCGATTACTTCGATTGCGGCGTTTATCGGTATTTCGGTCGCAATATTCGGAGGCGAGGGATTTGAAGTCGCGGATGATTATGCCGCCCTGATCGCCTGCGGATTTATTCTCTACAATTGCTATGGGATATTTCGACCCGCGTTGGGCGAAGTGATGGATGAAAACAACTACGAAGATCTCACCTTAAAAATCCGTCAGATTGCTCTCAAAGTAGATGGCATAGAAGGTACCGAAAAGTGCTTCATCCGCAAAGCAGGTATGAAATACCATGTTGACTTGCATGCCACTGTCAAAGGAACCCTGACAGTCAAAGAAGGCCACACGATATCCCATGCCCTGAAAGACACGCTGCGCAAAGAAATCACCGAACTGGGCCACGTCCTGATTCACATCGAGCCGGCGTAAGCTTATTCAACCCTTTTCCAAAAAGCGACCTACTTGTGAAGGCCTTCGGAGGCTTTCTCCCACAGATTTTCACGGAAAAAATCACAGATCAACACAGATATCCGTATGATCCTGTGCTTCAAATCCGTGGTGATTTCTTCTTAACGGCCCCTACAAAAAAATCCTGCCTCCGAAGAAGCAGGATGTCTATTATCTGAAAGTCGTAACTCCGAATCGCAAATCTAAAATCGAGTTATTCCCACTCGATCGTTGCCGGTGGCTTGGAAGAGATATCGTACACGACGCGGTTGACGCCTTTGACGCGGTTGATGATCTCGTTGGAGATCTTGCCCAGAAACTCATACGGCAAATGAATCCAATCGGCCGTCATTCCATCCACTGAACCAACTGCACGGAGCGCAACCACCTTTTCATAAGTTCTCTCATCACCCATCACACCGACGGACTGGATCGGCAAAAGGATCGCTCCAGCCTGCCAAACCTGATCATAGAGTCCACTCGTCTTCAGTCCCTGGATAAAGATGTGATCCACTTCCTGAAGGGTTTTGACTTTTTCCTCGGTGATATCGCCCAGGATTCTGATTCCCAAACCAGGGCCCGGGAAAGGATGGCGACCAATTATCGTCTCCACGATCTCCAATGCACGTCCTACTTCCCGCACCTCATCTTTGAAAAGTGTATTCAAAGGCTCGACTACCGACAGCTTCATGAAGTCCGGCAGACCGCCCACATTGTGATGGGATTTGATCGTTGCAGATGGGCCCTTGACCGACACGGACTCGATGATATCCGGGTAGATAGTGCCCTGTCCGAGCCATTTTACGCCTTCGATCTTGTGCGCTTCTTCATCAAAAACCTCGATGAAGGCTTTTCCGATTGCTTTTCTTTTTGCCTCTGGGTCGGTCAAACCGGCCAAAGCGTCATAAAATCGCTTCTTGGAGTCTACCCCGATCACATTCAAGCCCATGTGCTTGTACGAATCGAGCACCTCTTCAAATTCATTTTTGCGAAGCAGACCATTGTCCACAAACACGCAGGTCAACTGATCGCCGATCGCTCTGTGAATCAAGGTTGCCGCAACCGACGAATCCACGCCGCCGGACAATCCCATGACCACTTTGTCAGAACCGATCTTAGCTTTGAGATCAGCGATGCTTGCATCGATAAATACATCCGAAGTCCAATCCTGAGAGCAACCGCAGATGCTTACCACGAAGTTTCTGAGGAGGTTTTTGCCCTCGGTGGAGTGTGTCACTTCGGGGTGAAACTGGATTCCATAGGTCATTTCGCCCTCTACTTTGAAAGCCGCCACGCGAACAGAAGATGTACTGGCGATCACTTCAAATCCTGCCGGAAGGGTCTTGATGGTATCTCCATGCGACATCCAAACCTGCGAACCGTGCGTCATTTCTTTCAACAGGTCATGATGCAGGTCGATGTGATCGAGATTGGCGCGACCATACTCGCGGATGGTGGACGGCAAAACCTCACCTCCATATTTGCTGGCCAAAAGTTGCGCTCCGTAGCAGACGCCAAGCAAAGGCAACTTCCCTCTGAATGCTCCAAGGTCCAAGTCGGGAGCGTCAGCTTCCCGCACAGAGCAGGGAGACCCAGAAAGGATCACGCCTTTGATGTCGGAAGTGATCTCAGGAACTTTGTTGTAGGGGTGGATTTCGCAATAAACGTTCAGTTCTCTTACTCTTCGGGCGATGAGCTGGGTGTACTGAGAACCGAAATCGAGGATGAGGATTTGTTCTGCCATGCGCAAAGGTAAGCAGGTCAGTCAAATTGACGAAGTCTTGTCGAAAAATTTCAGAATAATGTTTGGCGCCAAAGATTTCAAAATTGAAAGATTTGAAGATTGAAAAATTGGCAGCAGCAAATGTGTTGAGTCAAAGACGGAACCCTGTCGTTAAATGGGCAAGAATTTAAAAGTCCGATTGTTGATTTGTGACATTGGGACTCACCTTTCCATCCTTTACAACTATTAAAATACTGACAATCTAATTTTTAACAGTTATTTAGTTAATTAAAACTAAGCAAACTTTTTTTGTGAATAAATATTTAGAACATTGCTCAAACAAATCCAAAACCCTTTTTAAGATGAAAACAAACCTTTTTCTCATCCTCTTCTTTTTGGCTGCTATCCCGATCGCCTCGTTTGGACAGGAAAGGCCCAAACTCCAGTACGCTGCCGGCTTCGGTCCTTCCTTTGACAATAACATCGGACTCTGGGGAATCAATTTCTCTAATGAACTGAATGTCCGTCTTGGGAAAAGAGCATCTTTTAACACAAATCTCACCTTTTACCAGTCATTGGGCAGCACCAAAGAACAAACAATGCCTCAGGGGGAATATGGCAATGATCAATCTTCCGGGATTTTTCTAACTCCCTCTTTCAAATATGATATCATCCAACTGGAATCGGGTTTTAAGCTAGCCTTGGCTGTGGGGCCATCCTTACAATTGGGCGGCGATGCATATACTTTGGATATCAATTATCCCACTTCAGACGAACCTAACTACGTTTATTTTGGCAACAAATACCAACGCATAGGATTAATGACAGAACTGGAAGCAGAATGGAAGACAAAAAATCCAAACGTGAAAAACGCTGCGAGTATTTCCGCATTTGGAGCAGATAAAACCTTTCCCTGGTATGTCAACTTGACTTACAAAGTGCGGTTCGGCCTCGGAAAGAAGTAACAAACTCAAAGCAGGAAGACTAAAATTATCGGCGTCTACGCATGAAAAATTAGAGTGCCCTACAGTGGCAGCTCTCGGCCTGATCTGACTTTTTATAGCTCAACTAAATACCCCAAATATGAAAACAAACCAACTATTTCTCTTCCTCTTCTTTTTGATTTCTATTCCATTTGTTACGAATGGACAGGACAAACCCAAGCTGCAGTACACTATTGGTCTTGGCTCAACTCTAGATAGGACAAACACGCTCTGGGGAGTAAACTTTTCAAACGAGCTGAATGTCAACTTGAGAAAAAGAACTTCGTTCAATCTGGGCCTATCTTTTTATCAATCCTTATTCTCCGCTTCTACAATATCACTGCCTCCGGAATCAGGAGGAAATAACAAGGATCAGTCCTCGGGACTCTTTATTAGTCCGACTCTCAAATTCGACATTCTCCAGCGGCCGTCCGGCTTCAAATTGGCATTGGCCTTTGGTCCTTCACTCCAATTTGGTGGAGACACGTACCTCGCATCCTTCTATACCGGAGTTCCAGCACCTTCCTATGTTATAAACAAGTACCAACGACTGGGCCTGATAACAGAACTGGAAGCAGAATGGAAGACAAAAAATCCAAACGTGAAAAATGCAGCGAGTATTTCCGCTTTTGGAGCAGATAAAACCTTTCCCTGGTATGTCAACTTGACTTACAAAGTGCGGTTCGGCCTCGGAAAGAATTGATCAAACTCGTAACTAGCGGCTCTAAACCAACGAAACGCCCGTTTTGAACATACATCTAAAAGTCGTCGGCACTCTATTCCTTCTTGCCCTTAGTATCCATTCCTTTGCCCAAAAGTCCCCTCTGGCAACAGTAACCGACCCGTATTTCGACCTTGTCAGGTCCGAATTCAAAGGAAACGAGGCCTATGAAACGGTGGCTTTCGTGGAACAATACTGGAGAATCGCCGGCAATACTGGTTTCAACAATACAGTTTTTCGGATCGCTGAAAAGCTGGAAGCGGCTGGCTACGTCTTGGGGGAAAACGCGAAGGACTCTGATCGCTTCACCTATCGGATCGAAACCCGGAAGATGGATCGCCCGACGTGGGAGCCTGTCACAGCTTCGTTAAAATTGGTCGGGAGCGAAGGCTTTTTGCTTTCCTCGGAAACCAATCGAAACATGGTCTACCAGTATTCCAGTTCTGCGGATGGCGTAAAAGGAGAAGTTGTCTACATCGAAAACAAAGAAGACCTCAGCTCCAAAGACCTTTCCGGCAAGATCCTTTTTTCCGACAAATTGCCCTACCGAACCCTGCAAGTTGCCATAAAGGAAAAGGGTGCTATCGGCGTGCTGACCTACGACCTGCCGGGCTATCTACAGCCTGAGAAAAATATCACATCGATTCAGTTTCGAAGCCTCCGATACGAGGCCGAACAACCTGCATGGGCCATTGCCTTGTCTTTCGAAGCCAAAGAGAAACTAAAAGCAGAACTCGCAACCGGCAAAGTAGAGGTCGTAGTGAACATCCAAACCAAGATCTACGAATCAGAAGAATTGACCGTGGTGGCAGATGTTAGAGGTTCGGACTTGCCGCTGGAAAGTCTGGTCTTTTCCGCCCATATCCAAGAGCCCGGCGCCAATGACAACGCCACCGGCGTAGGCACCCAACTGGAGATGGCCATGCTCACGGCTGATCTAATGCAAAAAGGAAAACTCGATCTGAAGCGAACGTTGACCTTCCTCTGGGGCGATGAGATCATCTCGACTCATCGCTATATCGAGGAGAAAGAGAAAAGAGCAGCCGAGATCAACTGGGGCATATCGCTGGACATGGTCGGTGAGAATACCGATGTAACGGGCGGAACTTTTCTGATAGAAAAGATGCCCGATCCGAGTGCGATCTGGACTCGTGGTGAAGAAAAACACAGCGAATGGGGCGGAGAGCCGATGACCATCGACCAGATGAAGCCTCACTATCTGAATGATTTTATCATCAGCACTTTTGAGGAACAAGGAAAATATGCCGACTGGGTGGTGAAAACCAATCCTTTCGAGGGCGGATCTGATCACACGCCATTCCTCCATTCCGATATCCCGGGACTTTTGCTTTGGCATTTCACCGATCAGTTTTACCACACGGACAATGACCGACTGGACAAAGTATCCCAAACTACGATGGTCAATGTCGGAACGGCGGCTTTGGTGAGCGCTTATACGTTGCTAAATGCGGATGTGGCAACAGGCGGAGAACTCGCAGAATTGATTCTTGGAAAAGCCATCGCCAGATTGCAAATCGAGTCAATTTTGAGCAAGAAAGCCATCGCCGATGGCGCCGATGTCACGGAACAAAAACTTATCCTTGAAACGTGGAAGGACTGGTACATGAAGTCTCTGGATTCAATCAGCGATCTATCAGCCGAAGCCGATAAAGACTTGGATGTTTCAATTAAAGTCGCCAAACGAAAGCTGGAAGCAGCCTATCAGACTATGAAGCCTGCAATTTGAAAAATTGTAAATAGCATGAATCACAAAGGAAAGAAATGAAAAACATGAACCGAGATCAAAAGAGTCAATTAGCCAGATTATGAGTCAGTCAGCTTCACAAGCCGCAATATTTTATCGAGATGTTGAAATTTCACAAAAAATTTGGTCGATAAAAGATTCCGATGGTTTTCCAAGTCCAATAACTCGGAATGGTGCTAGAGCAATGCCCTTTTGGTCAAGCAAATCTAGAGCGGAATTGATAATAAAAAATGTGGCAGCATATAAGGGCTTTGAGCCTGTGGAGATAACTATCGATGAATTTCTATCATTCTTAGTTCAATTAAAAATTGATAATTACTTAGTTGGAATAAACTGGAGTGGAAAAAACGCGGTCGGATTCGATTTAAATCCAGAAAACATTATAGTATGGGTTAACTCTTTTAAACCGAAACATAGCATTTGGGGGAAATTTTTTAAGTAATAATTCTTATTATTTGTGATTGAAAACGCGTTAATGGCTTCACTCAAGAAGACCACAAAACCTAATATCAATTCAGCCCAAAAGCTCTCTTTGGGTTTTCGATCAACAACATCTCAAAGTCCGAATCAACAAAACCCTTGGCCTTCAGAGCCGGAATCAGCTTTTCGAAGATATTGGTAAAAGGCTGAAAATCCCCTCCGCCTGGTTTGGCAGGATCATACCAGCCTGCGTCGTGGGAGATCAGCACGTGTTTGAGAATTCCGTTTTGCTTCGCAAAAAACAAGCGATCGACATATTCCTCCACGCCCCAGCCGATTCCATCGAGACTGATCCAGACGCCCAGTTCGGCAGCTCTCAGGTAGTTTTGAAAATCATCCTCGGCTTGCGCGTGAACCCAGACAAATGCCGATGGACTAATTCCCATTTCCTGCAAAATGGCCACTTCCTGACTAGCCGTCGCCCAAGTTCCGGTGTGGGAAGCAATCTTCAATCCTGTCTTCTGATGCGTAATCCCCGCTGCTCTGACCAGTTTCTCGTCAACTTCCCGAAGTGGGGTTTCCTCGTTTACGGAGATTTTGATGAAACCGGGTTTGATTCCTGTGTCATCAATTCCATCTTCAAACTCGGAGATCCACCGATCCGCCAACTGCTCGGCGGATTCGGTGAAGACAAATTCCGGAAGATGTTTCCCTCCCACTGCACCGTAAAAACCTGTGTTGGTCACAATTCGGATTCCAGATTGTTCGCTGAGCTTTTGAAGTAAGATTGGGTCCTTCGCCAAATAAGAAGGCGTACAGTCAAAGATGGTTTTTACGCCGTATTTCTTCACTTCCAGCAGATAGGGCAAGACTTTGGCGATAACTTCCTCTTGATCGTAGCGCTCCGGCGAGACAGAATCCGCTCCAACAAAATCCACCAGCATGTGCTCATGGATCAAGGTCAGCCCGAGAGAGTCGATGGGAAAGCTGCCAGTGACCGAGTTAAAATAGGGAGGGTTGTTTTCTGGTGTCGAGCAGGAAAAGAGACTAAGGAAGAAGAGTAAGGATGGAAAAATTGATCTCATGACCTAAATCTAGGAATCCTGTGTCAAAAAAGTGAATTATTGAACGGGATTTACAATTCTATCCGCATATCTAACAATTTGTAATTGAAGACGTTATTGAAAATTGGGCATAGTAATCTCGAAAATAACCATGGGCGTCTTTGACTATAAAAATCACATAAGTCCTCAAGAAATTAGTGATAACCCACACACCCTTAAATGCGCATTCTGTTCAAGTACTTTAAAACAATTTGAAATAGAAAATATCTGGGGAGAATCTGATGATGATCATGTGTTAAAGATCCAGAAGACTATCCACAGGGACTACAAAGAAATTAATGGACTTGATGATTGTTACCTAGATCTTAGAATAGAATCAAAAGAAGAACTGGTATGGTTAAATTGCTGTCCAGTCTGCGGATGGTATCGGGTCGTAAAAGATGTATGTGTATGTGCTGAGGTGTGGCAAATCTGGGATATATTTTTTGGAATATCTGGAACCCTAAAAAACCTTGACTTAGCGGACGTAAACCAGCCTATCTCCGAAGTAGCCAGCTATCTAACGGCAAAGTATGACAGTAGATTCTATGTTAATCCTAGGGTATTTGAAGAAGTAGTAGCCGATGTATTTAAGAACTTAGGCTACCATGTAAGCATAACAGGATATAGCAACGATGGTGGAATTGATGTCATTTTAGAAAAAGACCAAAACAAGTCCATTGGTATTCAAGTCAAACGATATAAAAATCAAATCAAGGCTGAACAAATTAGATCGTTTGCTGGCGCATTAATGCTATCCGGGTTTGAAAAAGGGATATTTGTAACAACCTCGGACTTTCAGCGTGGAGCTATAAAAGCCTCTGAGAATTTTACTACCAAAAAATTACCTATTCAATTAATTAACGCGAAGGAATTTTACGAAGCACTGAAAATAAGCCGGAAATCAGTTATTGATGTCGATCTAATTAGAGAAAATATCAAAAACAACTCTAAACACCTATTTGAGTACGGCTGGGTTACACCTAGAAACAGTCTGTAAAAATATTGCCGCAACAATATCGAAACAACCTTTTCAATTGCTCTTACTGCTTTATCAAAATAAAACCCACCCTCTGCGTTTAAACAAAAAAACCGGACCTCTCGGCCCGGTTTCCTTTTATCGCTAACTCCAGTCTTATTTTTCCAGACTGATGTATTTCAGAAATTCGTTTCGGCTTTGCTCCTCCTGCTCAAACTTCCCGGAATAGAAAGAAGTCACCGTGGAGCTATTGGTGTCCTTCACACCACGCGAGCTGACACACATGTGGTAAGCGTCCAGGATCACAGCCACGTCCTCGGTGCCGAGCGCCTCTTTTAGCGCATTGCCGATCTGCATGTTCAGACGCTCCTGGACTTGTGGTCTTTGAGCGAAATACTGGACAATCCGATTGATCTTGGAAAGACCGATCACGCTGCCGTTGGAGATGTAGGCCACATGGGCTTTGCCATAGATCGGCACGAAGTGATGCTCACAGTGCGAGTGGAAGGTAATGTCCTTCTCCACCAACATCTCGTTGTACTTAAACTTGTTTTCGAAAAGCTTTGCTGCAGGCTTGTTTTTGGGATTCAATCCCGAAAAGACCTCCTTCACATACATCTTCGCCACGCGATGGGGAGTGCCCTTGAGGCTGTCGTCAGTCAGATCCAGCCCGAGAATGTTCATGATTTCGCGAAAATGCTTCTCGATCAACTCGATCTTCAGCTCGTCGGTCATCGCAAACGCATCCTCGCGAAGCGGAGTTTCGAGGGAAGTGCCGATATGCTCTTCACCAAATTCCTCCAAAGAGGCCTGCGGGATGTCAATTCCCATCGTATTCAACAAAGTTTCTTTCCGTTTCATAAAGTCGAATAGTTAACTCGAGTTTTAGATCAATTTTTTCCCTTAAAATATTCCAAATAACCACTGCAATGTTTTCAGCGGATGGGTTGAGATTCTTGAATTCATCGGTATCAAGATTTAAATTTCTATGGTCAAATTTGTTCAGAACGTGCTTCTTGATCAGCTCACTGAGCACTTTCATATCGTAAACATACCCCGTTTCCGGGTCAATCTCCCCCTTGAGCTGGACAATCAATTCGTAATTGTGCCCATGAAAACTCGGATTGTTGCACTTGCCAAAAACCGCCTCATTTCTCTCGTCTGACCAGTTGGCATTGAATAAACGGTGAGCAGCGTTGAAGTGCTCTTTTCTATAAACTGATACTTTCATGTGTTTAAAATGCCTTTCATCTGGGAATATGAAATTTTGCATGGCTGATGATCATCCCAGTGTGTGAAGTTTTTCGTCATGCTCGATTTCATGAAGTGATGAAACAGCGGTCTCTCGACTTTTGTTTGATTTTTTTAGGTTTAATCTGCTACTGCAAGAGAGAAATCCTGAATGACAGCGAGAAAATCAGGAACGCAAAATTACAGAATTTAACACAGGTATTAAAATCAGTCTGGATGCGCATCAGAGCAAGAACGGCGATTGATATGCGGAAGGTTCCCGATAAAAAATTCACAACTTTTAAGCATTAAATCATAAGATACTGACTGCAAGCTCGTTTCTCCTTAGGATATCGCGGGATATCGCCCTAACTTTGCACGATCACCCAAACGCTTATGCTTACCCAAACCATTACGCTTACCTTCCTATTGTTCATAGGAATCTTCACCAACCCAAATTTTAAAGAAAACACCCCAGCCCCCGTCGCTTCCTCAGATCCTATCGCCTTGATTTACGATGGGTTGCGTGGAAATACCGGCGCGCTTCCTTCCAAAGAAGTGCTGACAATGGCTATCCAAGGTTGGAGCAAGATGAAAGACAATCTCAAGACAAAACTGCTGACCGTGATTGACTTCAGCCTCCCCTCTACTGCCAAGCGCATGTGGATCATTGATCCTGAAAAGGGCGTGATTCTCCTCAATTCCGTGGTTTCTCACGGCAGAAACTCCGGCGAACTGATGGCCAAGTCATTTTCCAATCAGCCAGAATCGTTCAAAAGCAGTTTGGGTTTTTATAAAACTGCCGAAACCTACTCCGGCAAGCATGGCTATTCGCTGAGATTGGATGGTTTGGAAAAGGGCTTTAACGATCAGGCAAGAAGTCGCGCGATCGTGATTCACGGAGCCGACTATGCACGGGAAGAGTTTGCAGCGTCTGTGGGCAGATTGGGACGAAGCCTAGGCTGTCCCGCGCTTCCTAGTGAGCTTTCAGCCAAAGCGATTGATTTGATCAAAGACGGCTCTTTACTTTTTATCTTTGGACAGGACGCAGGTTATCTGGAGAAATCAAGTCTGATCAAGGCTTGATTTCCTCGCTTCGCAGAGCTGTCAAAAGCGCTGCGTCCCGCTCGTACACGTCCGATCTGAAGTTTGCCTTTCCGTCTTTGTCTGCCCAAAAAGTCATGTAAAGCAGCACCACGGGGATTTTTCTATTCAGTTTCACGATCTCTTCTTCGTCCTGGCTCATCGCTTCTTGGATCTTCTCGTCGTCCCATTCAGCATCATCCAGCAGGATTTTCGCAAACTGCTCCGGGTTTTGGATGCGGATACATCCGTGGCTCAGTGCCCGTGTTTCCTTGTCAAACAGACTTCTGGCCGGCGTATCGTGGATGTAGATGTTGTATTCGTTTGGAAACATAAACTTCACGAGCCCAAGCGAATTGTCCCCTCCGGGCTTTTGTCGCACGCGATAGGCTGTGTCTTTTGACCAATTCACCTTTGAAGCGTTCACAGTCTCCCCGTCGCCATTGACGACTTCCATATTTTTCTCCGAAAGATAATCTCGGTTTGCCTCTACCGCTGGAATGATCTCATCCGTGGTGATCGACGGCGGAATATTCCAATACGGGCTAAAAACGATGTAGCTCATCGGGGCAGTGAACGTCGGCGACTCGCTGTATTCCTTGCCCACGATCACCTTGGCAGTGAACGCGGTATCATTCTTCTGCATGTAATCGAGCTGATAGTTGGCAATATTTACAAGCACCATCTCTTGGCTCCAGTCAATCGCCGGCATCCAGCGAAGACGCTCCATATTGACCGAGGCGATGTCGATCAAGTTTTGAGGGGAATTGTTCAGCGACTCAGCGACCAGCGAACCGATGACTCCATCAGGTTTCATCCCATTGACTTCCTGATATTTTTGAAGTCCAGCCTCCATCTCAGGGTCAAACAATGTCAAATCTTCGACATCATAGGGCTTCAAAAATCCCCAAAAGATCAATCGCTTACGCAAAGCCGGGATTGCATCATGTCGCTCTCCCTCTTTGATTGCACCGTCGACTTTTGCAAGGTCCCAGGTCAAGGTGTCCTTTTCCTGAATCTCATAGAGTTCTTTGATGGCTTTTTTTCCACTTGCATATAGGTCGGAATTGGGATAGAGCCTCTCAAAGGTCTTGTCCACTGGGGCGCCGGCAGCTATCTCCTTCAGCATATCGGAGTAGTCAACCTCTGTTTCTTTCGCTTCAAACTTCCAGTCCGGATCAAGCGTCGCCGGGTTCACTCTCCCTTTTTCCAAGTCATGAGCGAGATTAAAAAAACCCGCTGTCAACAGGAGTTCGAGCTGGACTTTTTCATCTGGTGAAAGATTGCGAAACTTCTTGTTTTCCTTTTCTGGATTGGAAGAGAGCGCCGCGACCTCTTCCAAATGGTAATGAGCAGGCTGCAACCCGTCATATTTGGAATCCTGGATCCGCGCAAGCAGGTCCTTTCCTTCCTTTGAAAGTGAGCCATTCAGCAGCCAAACTTCCAGATAGTCCCGATCTGCATAAAAAGATTCGATTTCGGCGGCATAGGCAGAATTCGCCAAGACGTCCGATTCAGTATCGGTCAGACTTTGCTCCAGTTCATCGGAAATATCAGTTCGGCGTTGGCCGAGAAACCAAAAAAGCCCGAAAGCCAGTACAAGAACTGCAGCAATCGGGATCAATATCTTCTTATTCATAACGGGCGGTTGGTGTGTTGCCCGTTACGATTCAAAGTTCGTACTCATTTCAACTGAGCTAACCTATAGAGCTAACTTTCAATTCATTGAGAAGGATTAACGTGGGAAATCTCTAAAATCGAATATCAAAGGCGAGTCACCGTTTACCCAAATTGAGGAATCGCCCACACCCAGCTGATCAAACATCCTTTTCACACACCTCTAAAAAACCATCTACAAGAGGTAGCAAAAGAATACTCACACGAGCGGTCGAAAGACCTCCGTTGACCAATCTCCTATTTCTTCAAAAGCGCCAAGATCTCCTCGTCTCGGTCGTAAATATCCTGTCGGAAATGAGCATTTCCCTTTGAGTCCGCCCAAAATGTAAGATACAGCAAGACGACGGGGACTTTTCGCGGCAAATTGACAATAACCTCGGAAGTCTGGTGCATTGCGTTGTCGATCTTGGCAGGTGTCCAACTTGGATCGGACCTGAGAAGAACCTCTGCCAGTTTCGCAGGATTCTGAACACGGATACATCCGTGGCTCATGGCGCGATCTTCCTTGTCAAACAGCGTCCGAGCAGGCGTGTCATGGAGGTAGACATTGTGTGCATTTGGAAACATAAACTTGACCAAGCCAAGCGAATTGCTGCCGCCGGGTTTTTGACGAACCATGTATGGAAAGGATTTCCCTGACCAGTTTACACTCCCCGGATCGACATGTTTTCCGGAGAAGTTGACCACCTCCATGTTCTTTTGGCTAAGATAGGATGGATTTCGCCGTACCGCGGGCATAATCTCACTCTTGGTAATAGACGGTGGGATGTTCCAATAAGGGCTAAAAACGATGTAGCTCATCTGGGCTGTAAACACTGGCGACTCGTGATACAGCTTCCCTACAATGACCCGTGCGGAAAGCAAGGTGTCCAACTTGTCGACGTAGTCCAGCTGGTAGTTGGCGATGTTGACCAGGATCATCTCCAGATTTTGCACCGTATCAGGCAGCCAGCGTAGCCGTTCCAGATTCACAGCGGCCTTCTCCATCAGCATGGTTGGAGAGGCGCTCAGACCGATCGCGGTATTCTTGCCGATGACTCCGTCAGGTTGCATTCCGTTTCTAAGCTGAAACGCCTGGACGCCCAAAAACATCGTGGAATCATACAATTTAGGATCCGAGACCGTGTCAGCCTTCGCATAACCCCAATAGTTCAACCGCTCGCGCAAGGTCGGAATCGAGTTATGGGAATCACCCACTTTGAGCGATTTATCCAGCTTGACGACCTTCCAATCCAGCGTGTCGGTTTTTGTGCGTTCGTCCATTGCTCTGAGCACTTCCCGACCTTTCTTGTAGATTGTAAACTTAGGATAAAGCGTCTCCAGATTTCTCCGGATCTCTTGCTCCGCGATGGATTCCTTGAGCAGGTCGAGGTAGTTGATTTCTGCGTCTTTCCGCTTGATCTCCCAGTCACCTTTCAGAGAGGCGGGATCTACTTTGCCCAATTCCAGATCTTTTGACAAAGCAAAAAATGCATCCGTCAGCAGCAATTCCAAGTTGACCAAGTTGCCCGGTTCATTTTCCTTCTTGCCAGCCTTGTTGGATTCGAAAGTCTGGAAATAGGAATTGATGAGCGTGAGATGATAGTCTTCCGGATTCAGTCCGTCAAATTTGGCCTGGAGGAGCTCAAATCGCATCTCATAGGCTAGTTCCAACAGAACGCCCTTTTGAGACCAAACTGCTTCAAAATTCCGATCCGCATAAAACTTGTGGATCAAATCGGCACTCTCCAGCTCACTCCCAGAAACTACCGGTTTCACAGTGGGATTCTCTACCTCCAGCTTTGTTCTTAGCAAAGTCGAAATAGGTTCTGGAGTATTCTGAAAGGCAAAAACTGAACTTCCGAGGATCCAAAAAAGCAATCCAAAAAGTATTTTCCGCATTGTAGCTAAGTTTATAGAACGTTGAAATCCTGATACTTTCTCCCCAAAGTCCATGCTTCCTTGAGCATACCAAGGAAATCTCCCATCCGGTGAAGGGGAATCAGGTTTGGTCCATCGCTGAGTGCTTTGGCCGGCTCGGGATGAGTTTCGATGAAAAAGCCATCGATGCCGGTAGACGCTGCTGCTCGAGCCAAGATTGGCGCAAACTCCCGCTGTCCGCCGCTCGTCCCTCCCTGACCTCCCGGCTGCTGCACGGAATGGGTGATGTCAAATACCACCGGAGCAAACTGGCGCATAATCGGCAGTCCGCGCATATCGACGACCAGATTGTGATAGCCGAGGGAAAATCCCCGCTCGGTCAGACAGACATTCTCATTGCCTGTAGATCTCACCTTGGTCACCGCGTATTGCATATCCTCAGGAGCCATGAACTGGCCACGCTTGATCTTCACCGCCTTTCCGGTATTTCCTGCTGCCAAAAGCAGATCTGTCTGGCGGCAAAGAAAAGCCGGAATCTGGAGCACGTCGACTACCTCAGCCACTTCCGCTGCTTGATAGCTCTCATGGATGTCGGTCACCAAGGGAACGTCCAGCGTCTTTCCGACCCGCTGCAGGACTTCCAGCGACTTGTCCATTCCTATACTTCTGAAGGAACCCGACGAGGTGCGGTTAGCTTTATCAAAAGAAGCCTTAAAAACATAAGAAAAGCCATGGGCCTCAGCCCAGGCTTTGACTTTGGTACCGATCTCGATACAGATATCAAAGCTCTCCACGGCGCAGGGGCCGGAGAAAAGCACGGGTTTTTCTGATCCGAGGACGATTCCTTCTCGGATCTGCATGGGCTGGGTATTGCGTATCATGATTCTTTGTGGGCTAAGGATTCTATCAATGGGATCAACTGGTCTTTGGAGTGGAGGAGGATGTCCGCCACCTCTCTAAAGACGCCATTTCCACCGGAAAACGGGGAAACATAATGCGCGTGCATCTTCACATAGGGCAGGGCATCAGCAGGCGAAATTGCCAGTCCAACTTTGACCAGAATAGGCAAATCTATCAGATCATCGCCGATAAAAGCGACCTCTTCGACCGCCACTTCCATGATCTCCAGCACTTCTGCGAGCTTCTTCCCTTTGTCTTTGATCCCATGATAATGGAAATCAAACTTGAGCTCTTCGCAGCGGTTTTCCACCACCGGCGATGTCCTGCCAGTGATCGCTCCAACCAAAAACTTCGCCTTTCTAAGATGCTGAACAATCAGCCCGTCCTTGACATTGTACTTCTTGTACTCGGTACCGAGATCATCGTAGATAATGCCTCCGTCGGTCATCACGCCATCGATGTCAGTGATGAGCACTTTAATTGATTTTGCCTTTTCAAAGATTGATTCCGGCACATGTGCGAAGTATTCGCTGATTATTTTTTCTGTTTCCATTGTACTGAATAAAGGTCGAGTCTGCGCTGCTCCAGATTTCTGACGCTTCCTGCTTTGCGCTGCTTGGTAAGCAGGTCAAGATCCACGTCGGCGACGATGATGGTTTCCTCGTTTTCGGAGGCTTGCGCCACCATCGCGTCATGCGGAAAGGAAAAATCGGAAGGTGAGAAGATCGCAGCCTGAGAATACTGGATATCCATGTTTTCGACTTTGGGAAGATTACCCACCGAGCCGGTGATCGCCACGTAGCATTCGTTTTCGATGGCTCTCGATCGGGAGCAGGTATTTACCCGGAGAAAAGCATTTTTGGTATCTGTCCAAAAGGGAACGAACAGAATGTCCATCTCCTGCTCGGCGAGGATTCTGCCCAGCTCGGGAAACTCCACGTCGTAGCAGATCAAGATGCCGATTCTTCCAGCGTCAGTTTCAAAGACGTTGATCCCGTTTCCGCCCTGAAGTCCCCAGTATGCAGCTTCATCGGGAGTGATATGCAGCTTGTACTGCTTGTCCTGAGTTCCGTCACGACGGCACAGGTAGCTGACGTTTCGCAGCTTTTTCCCGTCGTATTCAGGCATCGAGCCCGCCACGATGTTCACGTTGTAGGATACCGCCAGCTCGCTCATTCTCCCGACGATTTCATCGGTGTAGTCGGCCAGATTCCGGATCGCCTCGGAGGCATCCATGTCATTGAATTCGGCCAACAGCGGGGCGTTGAAAAACTCGGGAAGCAGGCAAAAGTCCGATTTGTAACCAGACACTGTATCCACGAAAAACTCCACCTGCTGCATCAGGTCATCCACATTGGAGAAGCGTCGCATCTTCCACTGGACAAGTCCCAGACGGACGATGGACTTCTTGTTACCTATGAGTTTTTCGTCTTTTTCGTAGTAGATATTGATCCACTCCAGCAAGGTCGCATAAGCTCTGGAATCGGTGTCTGACGGCAGATATTTGGTGATAACCTTCCGCACGTGGAATTCATTGGCTAGCTGAAAAGACAGCACCGGATCGAAGACCTCCCTGTTTTTGACCAGATCGATGTATTTGCGCGGAGTCATCTCATCGGCGTACTTGGAGTAGCCGGGAATCCGCCCCCCTGCGATGATAGAGCGAAGGTTCAGGTTTTCACAGAGTTCCTTACGCGCATCGTACAGTCGACGGCCCAGACGCATGCCCCGGTAGTCGAAATGTACAAATACATCGGTACCGTAAAGCGTGTCCCCATCGTCGTCGTGCGTGTCAAACTTGCCAAATCCGGTGATCTGGTCGTAGGTATGATTGTCACCAAACTTACCATAGTCGACGATAATGCTCAAGGCAGCGGCGATTACCTTACCATTGTCCTCGATGCAGATCTGCCCTTCGGGAAAAGCCTTGAGTTGATTTTTGAGCTCGGCCTTGGTCCAGGCGCCGCCTTGATTTCTATAGATCGACACCATGATCTCCCGAATGTCTTCGTAGTCGGAGAGCTTGATATTTCTGAGTCTGAGCCTGTGCTCTAGTTCTTGTATTTGCTTACTCATAGTCAAATTTAATCGAATTCAGTCAATTGTTCTAAAAACCAAATCAAGGGGAAATAGATTCAGAATTATATTCTGATTAAAAATCATATTCAAATTAATGCAACCATAATTGGGTGGAACTCTCAATTTTTTGAATAGATTCTAAAATGGTAGCTTGTTGCTGTGCTTTATTCACCTGATTACGATGAAAGATCAAAATGATTTCCTTGAATGGTTGGAAAAAATCCTAAGCCAAAGCCTCTTTACCCTCGGCGACTCAAAGTTAACAGTTGGATTGATTCTGACAGTGATCGTTTCCCTGACGTTGCTATTTATTGTGTCCGAATGGATCCGGAAACTTCTTGTCTACAAGATCCTCCGTAAACGGCAAATTGAAACCGGCACCAAAGAATCGATCGGAGCCATCGTAAAGTATCTCTTGATCCTGGCGGGAATCTTTTCCATCCTTCAAACAACCGGAATTGACCTCAGCGCTTTTGGGGTATTGGCCGGTGCGATCGGTGTAGGGATTGGATTCGGATTGCAGAACATCACCAATAATTTTATCTCCGGTATGGTCATTCTGTTTGAGCAGCCCATCAAGGTAGGCGATCGGATAGAGGTCGGTGATGTGACCGGTGATGTGGTCAGGATTTCGGCTAGGTCCACTACAGTTCTCACCAATGACAATATCAGTATCATTGTTCCAAATAGCCAGTTTATCGACAATCCGGTGATCAACTGGTCACTCAATGAGCGTAAAATACGGTTCAATTTCCCTGTCGGCGTCGCTTACAAAGAAAATCCAGAGAAAATCAAAAATATCCTAGTAGAAGTAGCCAATGCCAATCCGGGAGTCCTCAAAAACCCAGGCCCCGATGTGCTTTTCGACAGCTATGGCGAAAGCAGCCTCAATTTTAGTCTTCGCGTTTGGTCCACGGAATTCGTGGGTAAACCCCGAGTATTGCGAAGTCAGCTGTACTATGAGATATTTAAGAAGTTTGCAGAACATGACATCGAACTTCCCTTTCCACAGCGGGATCTTCACCTGAAATCAGGGTTTGAAAAATTGATAAAATAGGCTAATTTCCCACCAGATTTGGACTTTTTTGATCCGAATTACAGGTAGATGATGAAGAGAGTTCTTACGTTACTTTTATGCTTTATCGTCTGGGAAGCTTCTTCCCAGAGTTTCTATCGCTACCGCTTTGAAGAACCCTGGTCGATCTCGGCTGGGATTGGCCCCACTCAATATTTCGGGGAGCTCTATTCTTTTTGGAAATACAATGAAGGAATACAGCCGGACTGGAATGCAAATTTTGCAGTCAACTACATCTTCGGAACACACCTGAAAGCCAGACTTGAGGGCACCTACTATAAGATGTCCGGCTCAGATCCACCTTCCGACCCGAGAGCCTACCGCACCCCAAGAAACCTGCATTTCAAAGCTTCCAATATCGAAGTTGCGGCCCTTATCGAATACTACTGGCATCCCGTTAAGGTCAATAACATCACACGTCATCTCTGGAATCCCTACATTTTTGCGGGTGTAGGAATGTCCACAAACAACCCTCAAGCCGAGCTCAACGGCACTTGGGTGGATCTACGGCCACTTCAATTGGAAAATAATCCTTATGAGGAGAACATTGTCGTCTTCCCCATGGGCTTGGGCTTCAAGTACAAGTTGAATGTCTACATGGACTTGAAATTTGAGGGCAACTACCGTTTCACCCTCACAGACTACATGGATGACATTTCAGCCTACAACGTGAAGGAATTTTATTTGGATCTGGTCGAAGACTATACCTCCGGCACCAATCCTGACAGGCTTCGTCTGGCAATCCGCAATCCACAATTTGTGCTGGACAATGGCGAACCAAACGTCGACGCCATACTCAGAAACAACGGGAGAGTACGCCGGGGATCGGGGCTCGACCACCGATTTGACGGCTACATGACGGTCAGTCTGGGGCTCGAAATCTACCTGTCACCGGACATTTGGGACAACTGGATCTTCCGAAACAGAATCTATGAAAAACGATTTAGATTCTGGTAATCAAGCTTTCACACTCAATACTCCCAGATCGGACTTAAAAATCAGTGTCTCGGTAGTACCAATCTGGTAGGCCGGAGAATGCAGGTGCTCACCGGTTGCAGTCCCGACCAGACGAATACTGTTTTTATCACAAAATCCCCGAATCCCATGCTCGGCATCCTGGTCATTGAAGACATGGCGATGGATGACAAACTGCTCGTGGCCCTTGCCAAATTCCGCCATATCCTGATCAGATTGTGCGGAAGTGGTGAATTGCGCCGGAGTGTTTACAAATAGCAGATGAATCGAGGACTTGAAAACCCTGGCAAGCGGCAGGATTTTCTGAAATGCGGCCTTTCCTGCAGGATTGAAAACTGTAGCGAAAGCGAACTTGCGAAACGCGTTCCCGTCGAGCGCCTCTTTCACCGCCAAGACCGGACAGGGAGCAAATCGCATGACTTTTTGGAGCGTTGAGCCCACGAAATTCCCCTCAACGTAGCCCTTGCCATGAGCACCGATGACGATCAAGTTTACGCCCATCTGGGAGGCTACCCTCAGGATCTGCTCATACGGCACACCGATCTTGACGATTTGACCAAAATCTGACTTGACCGGGGTCACCGATTTGGTGTATCCCGGAAGGATTTTCAAGGTCTCTTGTTGCTCTTTCATCAGCTCCGGATACTTCGCTTTGGCCTCATCCGGCAATAGATCCCAATCTATCTCCGAGGGAATGACCGAGATGCAAATGATCCTTCCCTGATTTTTGGCAGTGATCCTGCGGGCAGTTTGCAGCGCAGCAAGTGAGAAAGTAGAAAAATCGATAGGAACTAATACAACCTTCATGAGATCGACTGGTTTTAGTTTCCAATCTCTCCATTTGAAAACACATTCTATTTGTGAAAAATCAGGGGAAAACCTGATATAAATTAGGAATCAAACTACCTTTCAAAGCGCCGCTTCCATCTTCACGTTACAGCGCCCATACGCCCCACATTCCAGATCAACCTTTTGAAAACCAATCTTTTCGTATAGATGCAAGGCTGCCGCCAGCACCGTGTTGGAATAAAGCACCATCTTCGAAAACCCCATAGCTTTTGCCTGCTCCATCAAAGCTTTTCCCAGTGCCAATCCCACGCCATTTCCCTGGGCGGCGGGACTTACTCCCATCTTGATCATTTCACAGGTAGCTTTTTCCACAGGCACCAGTCCCACGGTCCCGACGATTTCATCTCCCATTTTTGCAAAAAGAATTGCTCCGCCCTTTGCCAAAATGGTCTCTTCCGGATTCTCCAGTTGGTCTATATCAAAGGGTTCCAAAGAAAAATAATGAACGACCCAAGCCTTGTTGATCGACTCGAAATAGGGTTTCAGCGGTTGAGAAAAGGGAATTATTTCGACAGTCGGCATAAAAGCAGGATTAAAGCAGTACCAAAAATAGCGAGAATAGACTAGCTTAGAACACCCATCCAACTCATAATTATAGATGAAAAAATTCCTTTTGACCTCGCTTGCACTGCTTGCCTCCGGCATCCTTTTTATAGCAAAAGCTCAGACACCCGAAGAAAAAATCAAACAGCTGGGCCTGGAGATCCCCGAGGTCAGCCTGCCTATCGCCAACTACGTCAAGTGGAAACAAGTCGGTAACCTACTCTATCTCTCGGGAAGTGGTCCAAAGACATTGGGAAAAGTCGGTGATGATCTCACTGTCGAACAAGGATATGATGCTGCCAGAGAGACGGGACTCGGAATCATCGCGGTGCTCAAAGCTGCCACGGGCGGAGATCTCAGCCGGGTGAAGCAGTTTGTAAAAGTCCTCGGCATGGTCAACTGCACACCGGATTTCACTGCCCAGCCCGCGGTCATCAATGGATTCTCGGATCTGATGGTGGAGGTTTTTGGAGAAAAGGGAAAACACGCCAGATCCGCGGTCGGCGTCGGATCCCTCCCAAACAACATGGCTGTCGAAATCGAGGTCATCGTGGAACTACAGTAGATTCAGTTGCCGCGATGAGTTAGAGTAAATGGCAGTCAGGTCACAAAAAGAGACTTCCCTGAAATGCATGGCCTTCCACTTCCAGGAGGGCCTTTTTTCTGTTCATCCCTCCGGAATAGCCGGTCAGGCTGCCGTCAGTCCCCAGCACACGGTGGCAGGGCAAGACCACCAAAATCGGATTGGCTCCAACTGCCGCCCCCACTGCACGTATCACAGCCGGATTACCGAGTTTTTGGGCGATCTTCAAGTAGGTGGTCGTGTGACCGAATGGAATACTAGCCATCTCCAACCATACTCTGTGCTGAAAATCCGTTCCTCCCAACCCGATTGGCATATCGAAAGTCGTCCGCGCTCCCGCGAAATATTCCTCCAGCTGCTGCATCGTACTCAACAGCACTTGATCCAAGATCAATCCATCCGGCTCTTCATCAGTAAACTTCAACTCAGAAAGACAGCCTTCCCGGGAGGTAATGCGGATATTTCCAACGGGAGAAGAGATGATAGCCATGATAGCGAAATTGGTTTGCGTGCTGTGAATACTCAAAAACGGAAAAGGATCAAAAATCAGGAGTAGTCGGCCGAGAGCTCAATAACATCCTGCAATCCGCTGCATTGCTCCGCTCCCATATCTAACGCAACTATGGTCTGTTTAACTGAACAACGCGGTTTTTTGTTTGCTTTTAATCTTCGTTAAAAACCACGAGAGGAACCGAATTCTGGCTTCATGGCCTGTCACCTTAAGGACGAAATCAAAAATAAACCAGTAAATTTTCGGTTTCGACAGGCATTTTGCAGTTCCCCATTTAATGAGCCCATATCTCTTCACTACTCGCCGACTCGGTTTTCGCACTTGGCAGTCCTTCGATCTGGATGATTTTGCTGCCATCAATGCAGACAAAGAAGTCATGCGCTTCTTTCAGAAACCTCTTTCCCGAGAGGAAACCCAAGCGATGATCGACCGGATGCTCCGACTCTATGACGACAGGGGCTACTGCTATTTCGCAGTAGATCTATTGGAAACCAAGGAGTTGATCGGAACGATCGGCCTTGGATGGAAGACCTTTGAGGCGGATTTCACTCCCTGCGTGGATATCGGGTGGAGAATCGCCCGAAAGTGGTGGAACCAAGGTATGACTACAGAAGGAGCTTTGGCCTGCCTGGACTTTGCGAAGCGAAAAGAAATCCGTGAAGTGCTGTCCATGGCATCTGAAGGAAATACGGCATCCATTCAGGTGATGAAAAAGATCGGGATGACCTACTGGAAGCATTTTGACCACTCCGAACTTCAGGACTTTCCCGACATCGAGCGCTGTGCCCTGTACCGGATCGATCTTTGAGCGAGGCAAAAAAAGATGCCATCCCCGTATGAGGATGACATCCACTCCTACCCCTTTTCAACTCTGACTGGGATTTAGCTGGCCAAAAACAGGCTGGCGATACCAAGTACGGCATCCTTGCTCAGTGGCTCATCCCATCCTTCGGACACTGCCGCTGCATCGATTCCTGTTGCCGTTGACACATTCACTCCGCCATGCGTGAGGTTTTCCTCGCCGGCATAGATCGCAGTGGTAGCTGCAGGCAGCGTGCCGATCGAGCCATTGGTGATCCAACCTTTCACGGTATCCTGCCCTTTTTTGGTACGAAGTCTACGAACCATCGAAGCATGGCGTGCCTCCACCGAATGAATGGACAGGGCCGCTGTCAACACCACATCACTCTCCTGCACATTCGCGGCCTGTCCTTTGTAAGCTCTCACTCCCGTATCCTCGAATGCCTGTGAAAGCGCCAAGAAAGTAGGATAGTCAGTAAACGGACTGAAATTTCCTCCCGCTGTAAAGTCAAATCCAGGCTCAGCGACCGGAGTGCCCATGAGCACGTTAGCGATCACCTCCTGCAAAAACTTCACGTGAGCCAATTCGTGGTCTCTGATTTTTTGGAAAATCACCCGCTCCGGAGCTTCTATCACGCCTGAATCCAAGCCCATCTGGTAGTACCGATACTCCAAATGCTCGAGTGTCAACGCGTAATTCAGCACGCCGATCAGGCTGGCTGTATCAGCCTTGGCTACATGGGGAATGGCATTCAACACTCCTAGTGGCACGGCGGCCATGGCTACTTTCTTACTGAAATCCCCAAACTGCCTAAAGGCATCTCTTCGGGAATAAAAACGATCCTTGTCCTCCGCACTATTCGTGTCAGGACACATGCTATCTAATAATTTGATCAAGTTCATGTCTGTGTGATTTAAAGTGTGGGATTAGCTTGGTAGCGAGCTAAAGTCGATCTCAGTCTTCACGTACGTGCTGGCAGCTGTCAACACTTCAGTAAAATTCAATGTGCGCTCCAGGCCGTTGGCATCGATGATGTCATCTCCTGCAAAATCTGCAGAGCCCGGGTTGATCAGATCGCGGATCGCCGCCGCATGACGGGCTTCGACGGACACGATCTTACCTGCGATGAGAAGAAAGTCAGGACTTTCCAAAAACTGACCAGCGCCGTTATAAGCCGCTACACCCAAATCTTCAAATGTCTTTGCCGCTCCCAAGACGGAGTTTCTACTGCTGAAATCAATGCTGCTAAAGTCGACCTCCAGAGCACCGATGGCACTGGTCCCGAGCGCAGCTTTGAAGAATTCGCGGTGAGCTCTCTCGTGCTTTTCCAAGTCGCCCATGATGGTTTTTTCCTCCGCAGAAGCGTTTGCGAAATAGCTCCCCTTCATCACTTCTGCGTAAAAAGCCGCTTCCAGTTGCTCCAAAGCATAGGCATAGTTTAATATACCTGTATCTCCAGAGCCGAGATTCACTTTACCCGGCATCGTTGGCACCATATCGTCATCATCGTTACAGCCCATGAGCAGCAGGCCTGCTCCAGCGACGGTCATGGTTCCCACCCGGAGAAACTGACGTCTGTTTGCATTGGTTACCAAGCCTTGAGGCTTGATCAATTCCTTTTTCATGTTGTGGTGTTTTAGGTTAATAATTCGGTTTCGGTCTCCCATTAAAAAAAGTCAAATCCGAAATCAGACTTTTCTCAAGATTGGATTTGAAGGGAATTACGAAGTGGTAGTTGGCCTTGGATTGAGGCGATGAATTATTTTCTCAATATTTTCTCCGAAACGGGCAAAAAAGACGCTATTTGATATTGAATTTCAGACAGTTAAAAACACAATGGCCTGTTGAAAAAAATAGCTTTTTTTGAAAGACTGCAGTATTTCTAGCTCTCCCAGACTTGAAAAATCGCGGCTTGTTGGGTTATTTTTAGCCAAGCGAGTAACTTGATCATTCCAAAAATTCAGCACAATGAACCATCCCAAAGAAGAACTAAGCCAAGAAGAACTTCTCAGCATTTTAAAAACCCGCTTCGAAAAAAACATGCAGCGCCACCCAGGAATGGACTGGGAAGCTGTGCGGGCGAAACTCGAGTCTAATCCTCAGAAAATTGACAGTCTGCATGAAATGGAAACCACCGGTGGCGAACCGGACGTCGTCGTACTCGCAGAGGGGAAATCCGGTGAAGTCATTTTTATTGATTGCTCCGCCGAAAGCCCCGCTGGCCGCAGAAGTTGCTGCTTCGATCTGGAGGCCTGGGAGTCCAGAAAACAGAATAAGCCTGCAACAAACGCCATGGAAATGGCCGCCGAAATGAAGATCGAAATCCTGTCCGAGGAGCAGTATCGAGCACTGCAACAAGTTGGGAAATTTGACACCAAAACCTCCAGCTGGATCAAGACGCCTGCTGCGATCCGAAAACTCGGAGGCGCACTTTTCTGCGACCGTCGCTACGATCACGTCTTTTTGTACCACAACGGAGCGGACTCTTACTATGCTGCACGGGGATTTCGGGGTCTGCTTCGGGTCTAAACTGATCTCATCCAGCAACACCATAAATCGACTTACAAACCCAACAATCTATGAACGGCGATCCACTTTGGCAGGAAGAAATCGAGACACTACGATCCATCATCGCAAAAAGCGGATTGGAGGAAAGAATCAAATGGGGAACCAAGGTCTACACCCACAAGGGCAAAAATGTGGTAAGCGCACTCGGCTTCAAAAATTACTTCAGCCTCTGGTTTTACAACGGCGTCTTCCTGTCCGATCCTTACCATAAACTTGTCAATGCCCAAGAAGGTGTCACCAAAGCGCTGAGGCACTGGAGATTTGAATCTGGTGAAGAAATCGACGAGGAAAAGATCCTGGAATACATCCGTGAGGCGATCCGAAACGAAGACGCTGGCAAAGTCTGGAAGCCGGAAAAATCCTCAGAACTAGTCATTCCCGATCTATTTCAGCAAAGACTTGATGCCGACAAAAACCTGAAATCCGCTTTCGAAAAACTCACTCTATTCAAGCAAAAAGAATACGTCGAATACCTGGAATCCGCCAAGCGAGAAGCAACCCAGATCACCAGATTGGAAAAGATCATCCCGATGGTGTTGGAAGGAGTCGGTTTGAATGACAAATATCGATGAGTCTGTCCTACAGTTGGGATCATCCCTGCCTTCTTACCCACTGTTTCTAAATTTCTGTTTCCCCCCATCCCTCCGACCCACTTCCTATGAGAGTTCTCCTTTTTGTCTCCTGCCTACTCCTTCCCGCAATAATCAAGGCGCAGGCACCAAGTCGCGCACAGCTGGAATCCCTCACCGAAAAGCAGTGGCAGCCTGCGCTCAACCTCCTTACAGAGATTGTGTCGATGCCAAATGATGCCGTCTTTCCCGAGCAGATCGAGGTCAATATCACCTGGTGCGAGGATATTTTTGAATCCAGAGGCTGGAACTTAGAGCGACTGGAGACGGGCGGAATCCCCCTCCTTTTGGTAGAAAAAAAACAGCCAAATGCCAGCAAGACTGCACTCTTTTACTTTCATGTCGATGGACAGGCAGTCGACATCAGCAAATGGGATCAGCCGAACGCCTACGTTCCTGTCCTGAAAAACCAGAACTCCGCTGGAGTTTGGGAGGCTATCCCTCTGGAAAGATTAAAAACTGAATACAATCCGGAATGGAGGATTTTTGCAAGATCAAGTTCGGACGACAAAGGACCTCTGGCAATGTTTATCGCTGGATGGGATGCGCTGGCTGAAGCCGGAATCGCACCTGATTTCAACGTGAAAATCATCTTGGATTTCGAAGAAGAGCAGGGTTCACCCAGACTACCCGCTGCTGTAATTCAATACAAAGAAAAGCTCCGGGCCGATCTGATGCTGATCATGGACGGGCCGCGTCACACCAGCAACGAACCCACGCTGAGCTATGGCGCCCGTGGAATTGCCGACATGACGCTTACCACCTACGGCCCAAAAGTCCCCCAGCACAGTGGTCACTACGGCAATTACTCGCCAAATCCTGCGCTCCTTTTGTCCCAACTACTTGCATCGATGAAGGACGCCAACGGCCGAGTGGTCATTCCCGGCTATTACGATGGGATCAGCTTTACCGATGCGGAGCGGGAGATTTTCTCCAAAGTCCCGGACAACGAACCCGCCGTGCAGAAGCGCCTTGGAATCGGGCGGACAGATCAAGTGGGCGACACCTACCAAGAAAGCATCAACTACCCGTCTTTGAACATCCGAGGTTTAAATTCCGGATACACCGGAGCCCAGGCCACGACGATCATTCCCGCGACGGCAGTGGCCGAGTTGGACATTCGACTCGTACCAGAGTCAGATCCCAATCGGCTTTTTGGATTGATTGAAAGCCATATCAAAGCGCAGGGATTTCAAATCCTGGATCATGACCCGACGGATGAAGAGCGGATGAAATATCCCAAGATAGTCAGGCTAAACAAGTCGATTTCCTATCAGGCATTCCGAACACCGATGGATTCTGACGTCGGTATTTGGCTGAGAAAAGCCATGAACCGGGCATTTGGCAAAGACCCTGTTCAGATCCGTATCTCGGGAGGTTCGATCCCGATCGCTCCATTCGTCGATGCGCTGGGAATTCCCGCAGTGACGATCCCGACCGTCAATGCAGACAACAACCAACATAGCCCCAACGAAAACCTCAGGTTGGGGAATTTCAAAGAAGGGATCTTGGCAATTATGAGTGTATTGACGGAGCCGATGTATTGATCCCGGCGGCTTGATCTAGCTCTTCCGCTTCCCCGATTCTGTACCCGGCAGCAAACAACGTAGCGGAACCGGTCCCCAGTCCGACGATAGAGCGCATCGCCTTTTCGGGCTCGATGTCTAAGAATCTCAATTGGGAAGCAGGCACATGATAGATGTTGCCATTCATTGGGTTGGGTGCGGTTGGGACAAAAACGGTGTAAATACCTCCGGTGTTCGTCTCCGTAACAAACCCTGTAAGCAATACACCGGTATTGAAAGCATCCACCAAAACAACCTGGCTGAAGGGCATTTTCTTAAGTCCCGTAAACTGGGCGATGATCTCCCGGATCGTGGAATAAAGCGGGATTTGAAGCAAATATTTACCTTCAAACTGTATAAAATACCGTTTTCGGCCGGTATTTCTTAATACAAGGCCAATGATGAAGATCAGTAAAAGGAGGATCATCAAAGCCAAGATGTTGATCAAAAAGGTATGCTCTTCCGGATTTTGATTTAACAAAGAACTGATCGGCGATACGACGTTAAAAACGAATCTGAAAATCACGGACAGCAAAAATAAGATGATGATCGTCGGTAAAATCAAAAACAATCCATGTAAAAAAGTCTTGAAAAAGAACGACTTTGACCAAAACGCGTCGCTTCGGAATTCTTCTTCTTTTTGGGAGGATGCGGGGTTTTCCATTTCTAGCTTTTTTCGGACGATTTAGTTTAGCAGACCGATCAATCGTTCATCTTATTCATCAGAAGGAACAATTCTCTAATTGTCAGCCGGACTTAATGTCAAAATTGTGCCAGTGTCTCTCCCGCTTTACTGGTTCGCTTTTTTGAACAGAGAAAGGATGATTTCAGCCTTCCTCTGACTGGTCTTTTTCCCCTCCCGAAAACAACACCAGCCGCAGCGTGCCGTAATCGTATTTCCCTTCAAAATGCTCGTAATACGGCTTAAGCGAATCGTGTTTTCCCGCCAGAGGTTGAATCTCCCGAATGGCCTCATCCGACACGAGTTGCTCCAGCTTGAGTGTGCCTGATCTCACTCCAGCTCCCAAATGTCCCATGATCGTCGTCAGCGCAAACTCCCGTTCTGTGGCGATTTCCTGGGGACTTTTTCCTTCGAGAAACATCTGGACGCTGAGCAAACTGGAATTCCCTTTCTTTTCTTTCGGCGCTTTTGTCTTTTTTTCGGCTGATTTTTTCCTTCCGGTTTTCGTGCTGCTCTTGGCTTTTTCGGGAAGGGTCTCCCGGATTTTGTCCAAGATCGATTTTCTTTTTGAGATGATTTCCTGCTCCAGATCTACCATCTTCCCGGTGATTTCCCCTTTGGTAATCGCCTGAATCAGGCGTCCCGATCTCGCGATCCCGAGGTACTTTCGCAGCAATTCCAGTTCGAGTTCTTCCAAGCCACTTTGGTAAGTTTTGATTCGGGAAAAGTCCTCCACCATGGCCTCATGGAGCATCAGCTTTTCCAGGACATTTTGGAGAAAATTGAGGTAATAGCCAGAGCCCTTTTCGATTCGCTGAAGGAGTTTTTCGCCCTCATTTTGCTGCAGTAAAACCTGCAGCTGTAGCCGGAACTTTCGGGTATTTTCCTTCTCCGACTCCAAAGCCTGATAGATCGCCGGCAGGTCCTTTCGCAGGTCATCATCTTCAAACTCCATGCTGCTCGTCTGGTCCTTGTCAAACTGCACCATCGACTTCAGCATACTTTCAAACTCAAAAGTCTCCTCAATCAAGCGACTGAGGTACCGGGATTGATTTTGGGAAAGCAGTTCTGACAAATTACTCTGCCCCGCTCCCTGCGTAAAATCAACCACCTTCGGATCCGAATAGATCACCTCGGTCTGAACGCGGGTTCTCAGGATCAAGCCATCAAGACTTCTCAACCTGCTGAGTGCCACATACACCTGTCCGGGCGCAAAGGCCTGCCCCACGTCGATGATCGCCCTGTCAAAAGTCAACCCCTGGCTTTTGTGTACCGTCACAGCCCAGGCCAGCTTGACGGGATATTGGGAAAACGTCCCGACCACCTCTTCCTCGAGCTCTTTGGTGTCGGGATCGATGCGGTATTTTTTGTTCTCCCAGATCTCTTTTCTCAACACATATTCCGCGTATGAGTCGTCCAAGTCTACCGTGACTTCCTCTTTGCTGAGCTTGGTGACCGTAGCCAATTTGCCATTGAAGTAGGATGAATTGCCCGAGGAGTCGTTTTTGATAAACATTACCCGCGCGCCGACTTTCAGCTCGATTGACTTTGGTAGCGGAAAGAGCGACTCCGGAAAGTCCCGCTCGACCTCGGCGTCATAAAAATAGGAAGGTGAATCAAGAACCCTCAGCTCTCGCAGATTAAGTTCGTCGGCCTTGTAGTTGTGCGTGGTGAGCGTGATCGTCGGTGGCAAATCGCGTATTTCGTCGACGGTTTTGAAATGCTGATTGAGCGCCTGCACATCCTCTTGGGTAGCACGGTTGTCTCGCAGGTTGTTCAATATCCGGATAAAGACATCGTCCTGTTGACGAAAGATCTTGTCAAGCTCCAAGTAGATCATGCCGGAGTTCTGAAGGCCTTTCGCCTCAAAGAAATGCATAGACTTGTAAAATCGGCTGAGGACGGTCCACTCCTGATCTTTGACCACGGGTGGCAGCTGGTACAGATCTCCGATTAGCAACACCTGGATGCCGCCGAAAGGCACCTGATAGTTGCGCTTCACACTTCGCATCCGATAATCAATCGCATCCAAAATGTCCGCGCGAAGCATGCTGACCTCATCGATCACGAGGAGGTCGATGGCCTTCAGCACATTTCTCCGCACTTGGTTGAGGGGATGCCGCCTTGCCAGGGTCTGCTGGGTGAAGAACCCAGACTGATCCGAGTAGTTCCCTTCCGCCTCCCGGGTAGGGATAAAAGACCCGAATGGCAACAGAAACTGGGAATGGATGGTCACCCCGCGGGCATTGAGTGCGGCAATGCCGGTCGGAGCCACGATGACAAATTGCTTATGGGTCAGCCGGGTGAGATCTCTCAAAAAGGTGGTCTTTCCGGTCCCTGCTTTTCCCGTCAAAAAAATCGGCGCTCCCGTGTTGTTGATAAACTTAGCCGCGAGCTCCAGTCTGCTGGTGGATTGGTTTTCCATTCAACTAAATTAGATTCTTTTCGGGTAAAGCCAATCTTGCAGCTGTTAAATGACCCAACATTTGAAGACGAATCCCTAAATTTCAAATCTCAAACCTCAAATTTTCTTCCATGTACATCCACCCGATCAACTCCTGGGAAAACGAACCTGAAATCATCGAATTCATCAAAAAGAACGCGTTTGCTACACTGGTCAGCCAGGCAAAAGGAAGATCTTGGGCAACCCATATCCCTTTTGTCTTGGAAAAAAATAAGGAAGGAAATGCTATCCTGAGCAGTCACATCGCCAAAGCAAACCCTCAGTGGAAAGGTATCTCCGAGCAGGACGAAGTCTTGGTGATCTTCCAAGGGCCGCACGCCTACATCTCCTCCTCTTGGTACAATCACGAAAATGTCCCTACGTGGAACTACCTAGCGGTGCACGTCTATGGCAAAGTCCGAATTATCGAAGGCGAGGAGCTGATGGCTCACTTAAAATCCTTGGTAGATGTCTATGAGTCTGGCCGTCCCAACCGGGTCAGTGTGGAAACAATGTCAGAATCCTATGTGCAGAGTCAGGTTCGGGCCCTGGTAGGGATCGAAATAGAGATCAAAGAAGTACAGGCGAGCGCCAAGCTTTCCCAAAACCGCGATGACGTCAATTATCAAAACATCGTCTCGAAACTCGGGGAAAGCCCTTATCCTTCGGATAGGGATGTCGCTGATGAGATGCGAAAAAGACGACCCGAGTAAATAAAAAAAGAGCGCCTTCCGACGCTCTTTTTATTTTATGATTAATCAGGCGTATCAGAAGCCGGATACATTCAGTCTGCCTCCAGTTGCCACCTTGCCCTGCAATGATGTTGTTGAGATAGCGGAACCCAGAATAGCACTTTTGATTTGAGCAGCATTCGCAGCCGGATTCAATGAAGCGTACAACGCTGCTGCGCCAGACACGTGAGGGGTCGCCATGGAAGTGCCATTATAGCTCGCATAGCCTGAACCCACGGTAGCCGTTTTGCCTTTCCCAACTGTCGCGGGAACAGTGGACCATATACCAGATCCAGGAGCTCCGATATCCACAGTAGTCGCTCCGTATTGCGAAAACGAAGACAACGCCCCGCTACTTGTGATTGAGGCCACGGCGATCACGTTGGATGAAGTATATCCTGAGGGATAGCTGGGAGATGTATCATTATTGGTACCTGAGTTGCCTGCCGCAGCGATGAAAAGAATCCCAGCAGTGTTGGCACGGTCAATTGCCTCTTTCAACGCTTGGGAAAATCCACCGCCACCCCAGGAGTTATTAGTCGCCACAATATTCAATCCTTGACTGGCTTTCAAATCTGTAAAATAATCTACCGCTTTAATGGCGTTGGCGGTGGTACCACCTCTTCTGCCCAAAAACTTCGCGCTGAGTAACTTCACACTCCAAACCACTCCAGCCACACCTTTTCCATTGCCACCGACAGCTCCGATAGTTCCTGCTACGTGAGTACCATGGTCATCACCGGTCCCATCAAACACGGAGGCGTCTCCTCCGTCAAAATCCCATCCATACACATCGTCGACCAAACCATTGCCATCGTCATCCGCTCCGTTATTGGCAATTTCTCCAGGATTTACTCCCGCATTGGCTGCAAGATCCTCGTGGGTGTACATGTAGCCTTCATCGATGATTCCAATATAAACTGACGCGGATCCCGTTTTACCTGCAGCCCAAGCTGTTGCTGCCTTTGAACCGAATTGGTTACTAGCTGACATACCCCATAGTTGCCCACCAGTGAAGTACGGATCATTGGAAGTGGCTTGGTGCTGATAGATCCAGTTTGGTTCAGCGTATTCGACCTCAGGCATTCCTTTTAATCGCTCGATCGCTTCCATCGTACCGAGTTTGGACTCGACCAGCAGAAGATCTCCAGAGGGTCCACTCTTTCTTGCATTGGCCATTTCCATGGCTCCGGTAGTGATCTCTTCGACCACACTCGCATCGATCATCGCCAAGATGTCTTGGGAAAGGCGGGAGCTTTGACTCGAGGTTTTGTATTTGATCAATAGTTGCCCAGGCACAAAAGCCTCGTGAAGCACCGCCTCGACGGTGTCATCAACTGTAACATCGTTTTCGATGATGTCCCCACAGGATGCTGCTACGCCCAACAGAGCGGAAAAAGACAGCATAGAGTATAATTTTCTCATAAGGTAAATTTGGTTAGATAATAAAGTGAAAATAAGAATTTTAACCGACAAATATTCCGAACCACACATGCCTGACAAAAACTATTTCGACACCTCTCTTTGTAAAAAATATCGGGAACGTGAAAAATCCCAAAACCAGTTACTTTTCAGCTTCGTGCAATGGACAAAATCCAACCCTCAAAACGACAAAAAATCAAGATTTTATTAGCTAACTTAATGTCTCATCTCAATCCATTTTTATCATGACAAAAGAAGAAATAAAAGCCAAAGCCGGTGAAGCACTCGCAGAGGCCAAGTCAAAAATCCAAGAGCTGGACGCCAAGAAAGACGGCCTCTCCGCAGAGTTGAAGGAAGAATTTATGGAAAAAGTCGAAGTCCTGAAAGCCAAAAAAGATGCCCTCGAAGCAAAGATCGATGCGCTGCAGGATGATGCGGATGACAGCTGGGAAGAGATAAAAGATATACTGGCTGATTCGCTCAAGTCATTCAAAGAAGGATTTACGAATCTCGGAAGACTGTTTGATTAAGACCCGTTTGAGAACGTAAACCCATTTATCTCGAAGTTCCAATGAAAAGCCGGCAATAAAGCTGGCTTTTTTATTTGTTCTCAGGTTTCAGGATGGTCTTTGCGGCGCCGCCGGGCACCGTTCGCATCATCCCTTCCTTGGCGCTGTTCCAAATCAGGTGAAAAGGTCCCCGATACCGATTTCGCTCGGTGACGTATTCCGGACGGAGGTATTTTTTTTCCCCGGGCATATTGGATTGCTGCAGGAGCATGTTTGCCAGAGAGGACATCAGCTTGTTTTTCTCCCGGGAGTCTTTTTTGAATAAGTTGATTTTAAGATCAGTGTAGTCAAACCGGAGTTGATTGGTCGCTTTCATAGAATCTGCATGCATCTCGAGATAGAGGGTATGGAGGCTACCTTCGACTATTTCGCCGTTCATGATCGGATTGAGGATCTCGTTGATATTAGGTAGCGGAAAATCAGTGAGCTCCACTTTCAGATCAAATTCGTCCTGAGCGTAAGGGATGTCAAAATCAATGGTCATCGATCCGCCGCCATTTATTTTGGCAGTAAAGTCCCCTTCGAATAGTTGCAGCCTGGCCTGGTGTTCGGGAATCGTGGTGATGTTGACAAACTGTCCATTGAGGTGATCCAAATGAAATTCCCAATACCCTCCGTTATCCGGAACTGCTTCGCTGTAGATAATCGTGCTGTGTAGCAGACTCAACGTATCCAGCTTAAGCGGAAAAGGGATTCTCTTGACCATTCCCTGAAACAACGGCTTGATGTCATCGTGCGGCCGTGGCAGATTCTTGTCGCGAAAATCTTTCAACACCAGTCCTGAGATCTCCAACTTCCCCGCCCTCACATCAGGATCAGAATACAGATTGCTGGTGGCTTCCAGCCCTGAAAACTTCATCGAGTCAAGCTCAAATTCAATCAAGTCAATCTGATATTCCATTTCGGAAGCCGCCTTCCTGGCTCCATTCGGATACTTCAGCGAAAGCCCGACAAAGGACATCTCCTGGAGATCGGTGTCAAAAGTGACCTTTCCCGTGTGGAAGATTTGTCCGTTGGCAAACGTGTGATCCAAGCTATCCAGTGAAATGACAATCCGCTGGTAATCAAATGGGATCGGATTATTCCACTTTAGCGAGTCGGTCTCGAGTTCGGTCGCCAATATATTCAGATCGCTCAAGGTCCCGATTTGGTCCCCATTCTTCATCATCTGAACACTGGCTTGGCCAAGTTTAAAATTTCTGATTTTCCCACGGGACAGGATGTCACCAAAGAGATTCCTGAGTCCCTCGGCGGGCCTTTGCTGATCTGGATTTTCCTCAGACACATAGACGATGAGGAGCGGCTCGACAAGCACGAGCTCTTGCATGACCAACTCTCTGTTTAGAAAAAGCCTCAGCACATTGAGTTTATTCAGCTGTATCTGTGCGACACGGCCGTCGACAAAAACATCCTCCTGCTGCTTACCCACAGCGCTTATCTTTACCTCGGAGATGATGATGACCCGCTGCAGATAGTCGAAATCCACGGTCTCAAAATGAATGTTGTACGTACGCTCAGGGTTGGCGTTGATGACGGATTCCAGATTGTTGTTGACCCACCTGATTCCGACAAACACAGCGGCGGCACCGATTGCAACAAGAGATACCAGGACGATTACCAGAACTTTTAATGCTTTCATCGACCGGCCAATTTCAGAAGCAATCTGTCGACGATCTCATATCGGACGGTGTCGGATGCTCTTTTTTTCATTGGGAAAATCTTGTACCCATCTGGGCCTGTCGATCTACGCATGGTGTGCTCAATTTGGATTGAAAACTGTTAAAAGTACATTTTATCGTCCCTTCGTCAAATTTGGCTTCTAGAGTAATACACAATTTTGATACATTTGAATATGAAGCAATTTTTCTTTGCCTTGATTGCGTGTTGTGTCTTTGCGCAGCCAATATCAGCTCAAGATGTCAAGATACTAACCTACAACATACTTCACGGCGAACGTGCCGACCGCCCTTCGGTCTCTAACATTCCAGAAGTCGCCAACCTCCTGATCCAACTCCAGCCGGAAGTCGTCGCCCTCCAGGAAGTAGACAGCATGACGGCCCGCTCCGCCACGATACATGGAGAGCCGATTGACTATATCTACAAGCTACGCCAAGAGACCGGATACAGAGGGTACTTCGCCAAAGCGATGGATTACGACGGTGGCGGATACGGCGAAGGAATTCTTGCAAAGAAGATTTCCAATTACCATACCGTAAAACTTCCCAATCCTGCGGGAGGAGAGCCAAGAGCCATCGCCTGGGCGAAAGCCGAGCTCAAATCAATGGAGGAATTCTACTTTGGAGCCACCCATCTTTGTCACGAATTTGAAGAAAACAGAATAGCTCAACTGGACTCTATCCTCTCCTACGCGGACTCACTCAACAAGCCCGTGATCTGGGTTGGAGACCTGAACTTCACTCCAGATTCTCCAGAATACACACATATTCCATCCCACTGGAAGGAAGCGGGCGCAGTCGCCGGAAACACCCAAAATACGTATGGGACAGAAACCGAAGGTGGGCGAATAGACTACATCTGGTACGATTCCCGCAAGTTTGAACTGGTAGAATACAAAGTACTTGATCAAATCCCCTTCTCCGATCATTACCCCGTCTGGGCGGTACTGAGAATGATAAAAGACCCTCAAAATGAATAAATCAAAAACCTATCTTCCGATAGTGGCACTTGCCCTGTTGCTCGTCGCAGGCCTTACTGCCATGAGCGTCAATACTCCCGCTGATACCAAGTGGATTCAGCTTTTCAATGGAAAAGACATCAAGGATTGGACGGTGAAAATCCGTACCCATGACTTGAACGATAATTTTGCAAATACCTTTCGCGTAGAAGACGGATTGATGAAGGTCAGGTACGACGGATATACACAGTTTGAGCAACAGTACGGGCATATTTTCTACAAAAAACCTTTCTCCTACTACTTGCTTCAGGTCGAGTATCGCTTTGTCGGCGAGCAATGTCCAGGCGGTGAAGGCTGGGCTTTGAGAAACAGCGGAGCGATGCTGCACTCTCAGGACCCGAAGACGATCTTGAAAGACCAGAATTTCCCAATTTCCATCGAAGCGCAGTTCCTCGGCGGCAATGGCAAAGATCCCCGCACCACCTGCAATCTGTGTACTCCAGGCACTAACGTAGTCATGGCAGATACGCTCTTCACCCCTCACTGCATCAACTCCAAGTCCCAAACCTATGCTGGCGATCAGTGGGTCACGGCGAATTTCATCGTCCTCGGCGATGAAGAAGTCCATCACCTAGTTGGATCGGACACGGTAATCAGCTATTTCAAACCACAAATCGGCGGAGGCAGTGTAGCGCCTTTTGATCCGGCAGTGAAGATTGACGGCAAGCTCTTGAAAGAAGGCTACATTTCCCTCCAAAGCGAAAGTCATCCGATCGATTTCAGACGCGTGGCCGTGGTCGACTTGTCCAGCATGAAAGGCGATGCTAAAAAGCTCAAAGAAACCGTCACGCGAGCTTTGCTCGAAAAATAACCGGACAGGATCCCGACAACAAAGCCACTGATCTTCTAACCCATCACCTTATTCCGGTGAGAAAGTCCCCAGAAATGCAGCTCGTCGAGGACTTTTTCCAAGCTCAGCCCATGGGCTGTGATCGTGTATTCCACAGCCGGAGGAAAAGCGTCAAACACTTCCCGCTTGATCAGTTGATTACTTTCGAGGTTTTTCAGCTCTTTTGAAAGAGTTTTGTCTGTGATTCCGGGTACATCTCTGGAGATCTGCTTAAACCTCTTTGGCCCGGCTGAGAGTGAAAAAAGAATTAACAGCTTCCATTTCCCTTCCAAGGCCTCCAGGGCATCTTTGATCGAAAGCATCGTTTTGGGGCATCCTCCTTTAGCTATCATATATCCGTTTCTTGCGTGGCTTTCCTCGTGGATAGTGCTATCCGCGAGGAAAGTAATATCAGTTGGATAGTAAAGGTAGCTAGTATTGCAGGGACATTCGAACTGACAATACAAGATGAACAAAAACTGGAATACGGTACTCTGGATCTGCCAAGCTTTCCTTGCAGCTGGCTTCATCATAGGAGCCTATCTGAAACTCTCCTACCCCATCAGCGAGCTCGCAGAAATGTGGCCTTGGGCGGGTGAAAATCAGCGGCTAGTCAGGATCACGGGAGTTTTGGACTTAGTTACTGGGATAGGATTGGTCCTTCCCGGACTTTTGAAAATCCGGCCCAGCCTCATCATTTGGGCCGCATTCGGCACCGTCTTGATGATGCTCGGGGCGATTGTCTTTCACGTTTCCAGAGGTGAAGGCTCCGATATTGGGATCAATATCGTCTATCTTTTACTGGCGGCATTTACCGCATGGGGAAGATTGAAAAAAGCTCCGATCGCCGAAACGTCAATCCAAGCTTAGCTCCTAAGGCATTCTGGCTCGCACCCAATCTACAATCAGACCCAGATATCGTTCGCTCTCCAGATCTCGGATCAGTTCGTGGTATCCCCCTTCAAATACCTCCAGCGTTTTGTCTTCCGAACTTGCTTTTTGGAAAAGCAAATCGGAGCCATCCGGATTGGTCAGGCGATCTCCTCTGCCGTGTAGGATCAAGAGCGGAAGGCGAAAGTTTCCAGCATTTTGCTGCACATATTTCATCTTGAGGAAAAGCTCCTGCCCTGTCCGGGCCGGGACCGGTTCGGTATAGACCAGCGGATCATCAAGATATGCCTGCACCTCTGCCGGAATCCGGGAGATCATCTTCGCATCGAGCTTCAGCGCTTTTAGCCGGGGGAAATACTTGCTCACAAAACCAGCCACAGTCTTCAGCAAGGCGGGAGTTTCGGGATCTTCCATGATCGCAGGAGAACTCAATATTACGCCAGCTGCTTCAGGTTGGTATTTCAACACATAGGCCGCAACCAATCCCCCGCCCATGCTGTGTCCAAAGAGGAACGCCGGCAGGTCTTTTACGTAGTTTTTGGCCTTCCCGAAAAGCACGTCAATGTCCTTCAGATAGTCGCTGGCTGATTCAAAAAATGCGTCCGGTCGTCCTTCGACAGATTTCCCATGTCCCCGTCCGTCAAAAGTAAAAACCGCAACTCCGAGACCCGTGAGTTTCTCTACCAATGGAAGATATCGTCCGCTGTGCTCGCCCAATCCATGCACCAGCAGCAGACTTGCTTTGGGTTGCTCAGGCATCCAAGCTTGCAGAAATAGCTTTTTGCCGTCGTGAGTCGTGTAGGAGGATTCGAGGTGTTTCATGGGCTTTTGATTCTGGGTTTCAAAATAGGAAAAAGAACTGCGATTCGGTTAACTTGGTAACAAACTGTCCCTAAGCCCATGAAAACCCAATTCCGATTCCTGTTTGTAGTCCTTTTTTCAACCCTGCTAGCTACTTCTGCGCTAGCGCAAAGTGGCCTTTCTTCGGAAAGACTTGACCGCTACGATGCCTTTTATCAGAAAGAAATTGATGAAGGGCGACTTCCGGGAGTCGTCACCCTGATCTACAAAAACGGCGAAAAGGCCCACGAATCCGCCTTAGGCTACAGCGATTACGCTAACAAAACTCCGATGCGTACAGACCAGATCTTTTTCATCCAATCGATGACCAAGCCTATCATGAGTACGGCCTTCATGATGCTTTACGAGGAAGGCTACTTCTTCTTGAATGATCCGATCTCCAAGTACCTTCCCGAGTTCAAGGACATGAAAGTGGTCAAAGACCCGGAAATCGGCAGTTCCTCTGGATTAGAGCCAGCCAAGTCGCAGATCACTATCGCACAGGTATTGAGCCACACGGCAGGCTTCCTTCACGGCATCGGCCCAACCAAACTGGATGAAGAAGTCCGCGAAGCTATCTATATCTCCAACCCGGAAACTATTGAGGAACGGGTGAAGGCACTTGCGTCTCAGCCTTTGGCCAGCCATCCGGGTGAAAAGTGGAACTACTCCGCTTCGCCGGATGTACTCGCGCGACTGATCGAAGTCTTCACGGGAATGAGCCCCGCAGAATTTTTGAAAACGCGCCTATTTGACCCATTGGGCATGAAGGATACCGGCTATAATCTCACTGAAGAGCAGGCAAAACGAATGGTACAGCTCCACCAGTTGGATGACTCTGGCAAACTGATCAATGCCGAAAGGCAAACGCCGACTTCGGGAAATACTGTATTTGGCGGGACTCATGGACTCTTTTCGACCGCTCAGGATTATTTGCTCTTCGCACAGATGATGGGCAACGGAGGCGAATGGAACGGGAAGCGCTACCTCAGTCCGAAAACCGTAGAGATCATGACGATCAACCAAAGCGGGGATCTCTTTCAGGATCCAGGCAAGGGATTCGGGCTGGGTTTTGCTGTCGTGGACGATCTGGCTGATTCCAAAGCCATGAGTTCCGAGGGCACATTCTATTGGAGCGGCGCTTATTGCACCTATTTTTTCATCGATCCAAAAGAAAAAATGGTGGCCGTATTCATGACGCAAATGAATCCATTCAGCAGCTTTTACGAGAACAAATTCCGGCAAATGGTCTACCAGGCCATCGACTAGCAGAGCGGTTAGTCGGTGGTCTTAATCGCGAATCTCCCTTGTCGCAAGCTGAAAAATCCCTACTTTGAAAGCCAATTCACTCGCAATAACCATGGTCAATTCAGGTTTTTACAACCCGGTTCTTTTCCATTTGTCGGGCTGGATGATCTTAGCAAGTATCCTTTTTTCCTGCGGATCGTCTGAATCAGAACCCATCACCGCCAAGGTCCAGCCGCTCACCGAATCTGTCTACGCCTCGGGAATCGTCAAAGCCAGGGATCAATACGAGGCTTTCACCTCCGCAAACGGACCAATTCAGGAGATATTTGTCGACGAAGGAGACACCATCAAAGCCGGTACACCGATCTTGATGATCTATAGCGAAGCGGAAAAACTCAGAAGGGAAAATGCGCTCCTGGCTCGGGATTTTGCGGATCAGCAAGCCAATCAGACTAGGCTCAGAGATGCGGAGCTGGCGATCGGACTTGCGAAAAGCAAGCTGCACAATGACTCGCTGCTGTGGGTTCGGACCAAGAACCTGTGGGCCAAGGGAATCGGCACGGAAGTAGATTTGGAGCAGAAAGAGTTAAACTACAAAAACTCCCAAACCAATTACGAATCCGCTTTACTGCACCACAGCGACCTCAAGCGGGAAATCGCCTACAACTCCGAAAGTGCCGGCAAAAGTCTGGCGATCAGCAAGGTGATGGAAAACGACTATGTGCTCCGCAGTGCGCTTGACGGGGTAGTCTTTTCTATCCTGAAAGAAAAAGGTGAAATGGTCAGTCCTCAGACGCCCTTAGCAGTACTGGGACGGGCTGGAGACTTCTTTTTAGAGATGCAGGTAGACGAGTACGACATCGCCAAGGTCCAGCTCGGACAGCGGACGATGGTGACGATGGACAGCTTTAAGGAGGAGGTCTTTGAGGGGAAAGTCACCAAGATCTACCCGATCATGGATTCTAAAAGCAAGACCTTCACCGTCGAAGCAGAGTTCACCAAGGCCCCACCGACGCTCTTTCCCAACCTGACTTTGGAAGCAAACATCATCACACAGTCCAAAGAAAACGCGCTGATCGTTCCCAGGAATTACGTCTTGAAAGACCAATGGGTCATCACCGCCGAGGAGGATACCATCCCCGTCCGACTGGGTATCAAAACCTATGAATACGCCGAGATCTTAGAAGGAATCACGGCGAGTACTCAATTGATCATGCCGGGAAAATGAAGTGGACGCTGATCATCGAGATAGCCAAAGCCCTGATGCTCGCGCGGATGAAGCAGACGCTGATCGCCGCCACAGGCGTGATGTTTAGCATCACCATGTTTGTGGCCTTGCTGGGCTTCATGAACGGGCTCAACACGATGCTCGATGGCTTGGTTCTCAACCGAACGCCCCATATTAGGTTCTACAACGAGATCAAACCCAACCCGAATCAACCGATTGACCAAAGCGAGGAGTTCAAGGACAAGCTGAACATCATCCGATCCATCAAGCCAAGTACCAGCAGGCTTTCGATCCACAACAGCGCCTCCATCATCCAAAATCTCGAGGCTGATCCCCGCGTCCTCGGTGTCAGTCCGAAGATCGCCGCGCAGGTGTTCTTCAATGTCGGCACCATCGATCTCACAGGAATCGTCAACGGGATCGACGTGGAAAAGGAAGCGGCGCTCTTTGCTTTTTCGGACTATGTCACGGTGGGAAACCATGAAGATCTGAATCAGATCAACACCATCATCTTGGGAAAAGGAGCCGCAGATCGTATGCTGGCCGATATCGGCGACGTCATTCAGGTCACCACTGCCCAAGGCAACCGGGTTCAACTCAAGGTAGTTGGCTATTTCCAGAGCGGACTGGGGGATTTTGACAATGTCAACAGCTACGCCTCGATCAATACCGTCCAGAAAATGCTCGGAGAACCCGCCTCCTATATTACCGACATCCAGGTAAAACTGAACGACTTCACCATCGCGCCCGCCATGGCGAGTGAGCTACGGGATATTTACCAGATCGACGCAGACGACATCCAGACCGTCAACGCGCAGTTCGAGACCGGAACTCAAATCCGCTCCATGATCAGCTACGCCGTCGGGATTACGCTACTGGTCGTCTCCGGCTTCGGGATCTACAATATTCTCAACATGATGATCTACGAAAAGCTCGACACCATCGCCATCTTGAAAGCCATTGGTTTCAACAGCAGCGATGTCAACCGGATTTTCATCACCATCGCGCTCACCATCGGGATCGTCGGAGGAGTATTGGGATTGGTCTTTGGGTTTCTCGCCGGATTAGCCATCGATCAGGTTCCTTTTGAGACGGAAGCGCTGCCTACGATCAAGACTTTCCCGGTCGACTACAACCCCAAATACTACATTATTGGAGGTACATTCAGTCTGATCACCACCTACTTTGCCGGATTTTTTCCTGCTAGAAAAGCCTCCCGCGTAGATCCTGTCGAGATTATTAGGGGAAAATAACCTAACAGATGCCAGTACTCGAAGCAAAAAATATCGATAAATTCTTCTACAATCCTAGCAAGACGCAAGTGCTGAAAAAGGTCAGCTTTGGGGTGGAAAAGGGCGAATTTGTGTCAATAGTAGGAAAATCTGGCTGTGGAAAATCAACCTTGCTCTACATCCTGTCCACTATGGACACCGACTACCAAGGCGAGCTGTACATGGACGGAGAGATGATTTCCGGCAAGCCAAAGAACTATCTGGCACACATTCGAAACGCCAAAATCGGCTTTGTTTTTCAGTTTCACTACCTGCTCAACGAGTTTTCAGTACTTGAAAATGTCCTGATCCCGGGCCTAAAGCTTGGCCTCCATTCCCGTGACGAACTGGAACATCGGGCGATGGAAAAGCTCAAGTTTTTTGACATGCAGGATCATGCGCTCAAGCGGGCTAACCAACTCTCGGGCGGACAAAAGCAACGGGTGGCGATCGCCCGGGCCCTGATCAATGATCCCGTACTTATCATGGGCGACGAACCGACCGGAAATCTGGATAAGAAAAATTCGGATATTGTCTTTCATAAATTCCGCGAGATGGCTCAGCAGTTCAAGCAAACCATGCTGATCGTGACTCATGATCCGGAGTTTGCGGACGGCACCGACCGGACGATTGAGATGGAGGATGGAAAGGTGATCAGACAGTGAGCATGAACTGGAGGGTCATTTCGACCGCAGGGAGAAATCTTATCATGCGGAGCAGCGATATGTTTGTAAAGATCTCTCCTAACGTCGAGATGACTGCGCTTATTGATCACTGCGACCGATTACCCGCCTACTGAGACTGCTCTTCGATAAACCCCAACACATCCTGATACCCCCTCGTCCAGGTGAAAAAGAACTGGGTCATCATGGGGATGTGGTGTTTTCTCCGATAGAAGGAATACTCCAGCGGCACTCCTTTTTTCTCCGCCGCCTCTCGGAAGATTCCAACCGTCTGCGTGATCGAAGGATAAGTCTTACCACCTTCCATGATGAGCAATGGCACATCGGTCTCTCCCAGAAAATTAATGGGAGAATGCTCCTTCCAAACGGCTGGATCATCGGTAAAAGATTTGATGAATTTTTTCCCCGTAGTCTGGCCTGAATCTGCCAAGTACCGATCCATATCCAGTCCTCCGGGATCGTTGAGGATCGCCCCTTTCAGAGGAGTTCCGTCCGGAAAAAGACTGGCTTTCATCGCAACCAATCCCGCTAGATGGCCCCCTGCGGAATGACCGGAGATGTAGATTTGCTTCGGGTCTCCCCCGTATTCCGCTATATTTCCCGACGTCCATTTGACCGCCTGCACCACTGCCTTTTCCATGGCATTGACTTTAAACTCCGGAGCCAAAGGATAGTCGATCACCACGGTCACGACTTTTCTTCGCGCCATCCTGCTTCCAAAGAAGTCATAGATCTCCTTGTTTCCACTGTTCCAACTGCCGCCATGGACAAACAGCAAAACCGGATAAATCCCCTTCTTCTTCGGGGAAAATACATTCAACTGTCTCTCGGGCAGGGAATCGGCCGCTTGGAGGTAAGTGATCTCTTTCGTTCGGTTGATCCGCCTGAAGGCGCATGAGTAGGAAATAGAAATCAGGAGAAATCCCAAAATAAGGCGTTGGAAAGACATTGGGCGAGTTTTATAGCAAAGTAGAAAAAGTTTGCAGTTTTCAGTCGCAGCCAGCCAAACCTTTTGATTGAAAGAAGCTCAGAATTCTACTCCGGGAGATCCGTGTTCGCCGGTATTTGCTTCTCTTTTTTTGGAAAGATTTTGTCCCAAACTACTACCCTCTCCCCTTTGACGAAATAGAATTTCAGGTTCATCCCAAAGGCATCCACCGCATCCTGCTTCTGGGCATACTTGAATTGGTGATTCCAGTAAAACTCATAATCTAGATTTCTGGCCACTTTGATCTCCACTCCAAACTGCACCCGAAACCGGTTGAGGTCCGAATCTCCAAAGTAGGCAAAGTATTCACCGAAAGACCTAAAGGTGAAAAACATATACTCAGTCCTGAAATCCCGCTCCAGAATAAGCCTAGGTCGATACCTCGCCTGAAAGTCCCCGTTCAGAAACTGCCAATCCACGCGGTTCCTGATCGTGCCCAACAACTTGCCCGGCAGATAGGTACGGCTATTGACTTCCGTGACAATCGTGTGGTTATCGACGACATCTTCGGCACCCTTGGATGAATTGCTAAACTGGTATCCGACCCGGAGCCAGAGGTATTTTCCGGGAAGGCTGTCCGTCCGATGAGTCAAAAACTTTTGGGCAAATTTCGGAGGAAAAGTGAAGTGATCGTAAAAAAAACCATATCCACCATCCGTATAGCTGGAGTTATCGAGTTTGGTGGCAGACATGGTTGCCAGAAACCTCGATCGTTGATTCAATCGATAAAAGACCTCCAAACCCGGCCAAACCTCCTGGGACTTGCTTCCGAGCTGAGCACACACCTCTGAGGAAAAACCCGAGAGAAAGACCGATGTCCAAAACGTAAAAGTGAGCCTTCTAAAAGATTTTATTGCCATTCTCCCAATGGTCTAGATAAACAGATCAGATGAAAAGTAGGCATTTTACAGTAATCAGCGGGCAGGACTGCCTACTGATCACTGTAAACTGCAATCTAAACAGCCGGTTCCTGCTGACTCAGGCAGTGAAACGAGCCCAAGCCCCAGATAATATCCGTGCTATCAATTCCCACGACTTTTCTTTCCGGAAAACATCCCGTCAGAATATCCAAGGCCTTTTGGTCGTTTTTGTCCCGGAAAGTCGGAACCACGACGACCTCATTTGCAATGTAAAAATTGGCGTAAGAAGCCGGAAGGCGCTGGTCCTCCCAGATCACAGGACTTGGCATCGGAAGTTCGACGATATTGAGTTGCTTGCCGTCTTGCAGACGCATCCGCTTCAGCAACTTCAGGTTTTCGTCCAGAATCTCGTGGTTTTCGTCGGACTTATTTTCCTCCACCACAGTCACCACTGTGTCCTCATTGACAAAGCGGGTGATGTCATCGATGTGTCCGTCTGTGTCGTCACCAATAATACCCTCGCCTACCCATAGGATATGCTTTACTCCGTAATAGTCACAGAGGTATTTCTCGATCTGAGTTTGGCTGAGTTGCGGATTCCTGTTTTCATTGAGCAGGCAAGCGGTCGAGGTAAGCAAGGTTCCCTTGCCGTTAAACTCCACCGAACCGCCTTCCATGACGATCCCGGGTCTGAAGCAGGGAATCGCTAACTCGGCAGCGATGTGCAGTGGAATCAGATTGTCGAGGTCATGCGGAGGGTATTTTTCACCCCAAGCGTTATATTCCCACTTGACCAAGGCCTTCTTGTATTCTGCTTCAGGATTGATTAGGAAAGCCGGGCCATGATCGCGGCACCAGGCGTCATTGGTTGGAAACAGGTAGAAAGAAACGTTGCTCAGATTCACTCCCGCTTTTTGCAGATGTCCGAGAGCAAAGGCCTTCATCTCTTCATCAGCCACATTGATATTGACCTTTTGACCTTTAGCGACCTCGTTGATAAACTGGGAATAAGGAGCGTAGATCGTGTCAATCTTACCCGGCCACGATTCCTCCTTGTGTGGCCAACTCAGCCACATGGATTCCTGCGGGGCAAATTCCGCTGGAAAATAATACCCCAATTCTGCCGGAGTCGCAGCACCGGTTCTGGCGAGTTCAAAGATATCTCTCATGGGACTATTCTTCGTCGAGGTAGCGCTTGGTGATCGGCTCGTAGGAATCAATGCGACGGTCTCTCAGGAACGGCCAATGCGTCCTGTACCGATCCGAACCTGTCAGATCCAGCTCCTCCACGTGTATTTCCTCTTCCAAATGAGGGGCTTTGTAAGTCACCCGACCAAAAGCATTGGATACGAATGAGCCTCCCCAAAACTGCATTGGACCTTCAATTCCGGTTCTGTTGACTGAAACAACCGGGATGCCATTAGCCACTGAGTGCGAGCGCTGAATGGTCTGCCAAGCACCGTATTGGTCGTCATTGGTTTGCTCATCCTGATGTAGCGCCCAACCGATAGCGGTCGGATACACCAAAAAGTCTGCACCCTTCAAAGCCGTGATTCTAGCGGCCTCCGGATACCACTGATCCCAACAGATCAATACTCCAATCTTCCCAAACTTGGTCGGAAACACCTTGTAGCCCAAGTCGCCCGGAGTGAAGTAAAATTTCTCAAAATAGCCTGGATCGTCGGGGATGTGCATCTTTCGATACTTGCCCAGATACGTTCCGTCGGCATCGAGTACGGCGGTAGTATTATGATAAAGTCCCTCGGCTCTTTTCTCAAAAAGTGAGGCTACGATCACCACGCCAAGCTCCTTAGCCAAGGCACCGAGTGTGTCGGTGGATGGACCGGGGATGGCTTCGGCGAGTTTAAAGTTTTCGTAGTCTTCCACATCGCAGAAGTAGAGCGATCTAAAAAGCTCCTGCAGGACCACGACCTGAGCGCCTTTTTGGGCGGCAGTGCGGACGCCTGCGATGGTTTTCTCCATGTTTTCGGCCACATTCCCAGAGCAACTGAGCTGGACCAGACCTACTTTGACGGTTTTGTTTGCCACGATTTTGGATTTTTGATTCTGAGACAAAGATACTTTGGGTGGGGGGGAATGGCAAATGATGGCCAGATCAACTTTCTGGAACATTCAAGTAATTTATTCTAGGATTTCATTTTCAAATAAGTAAATCTATTCTGTATTAGATAGCCCTTTTTTATTAAATATTCATAGGATCCACTTGGAAACTCTTTAAATTTCAATCCATTATGTGCTATAATCCTTCCGTCCGGAATCTTATCAATAAGATCTAAATATTTCCGAGAATGAATATGTCTATTTTTCAAAAAAAGTGAATCAAAAAAAGGAACTGGTTCTTGAATGTTATATTTTTTCTTGAAAATTAGTTCGTCTATAAATGATGGTGGAACCTTATCTGAAACAAAACTCCTAAGAAAAAAAAAGCATTCATCTATCTCATCTAAAGTTACTGGGTTTAATGAAAAGCTCTCATTTATTACGTACCTTCTTTTAAACCCCCTATTCACCTTAATTAACATATCTTCAAATTTAGAAAACTCTATATTCGTCTCATCTTTGAGCTTAATAAAAAGATTACGAACATTATGTTTAGACTCTATATTGAAAAATAATGTATCTAACACCTTAAACGTCAATTTAACATCCCTTTCATGCTCATCAATAACCACACGTCTCTTAGCTCCGCTATCATCTTTAAACACAACCTCTTCAAAAACATTATTTATTTAAAATTTGAGCTTCTACAATCAAAAACTTAATTAATTGCTCAAAAGAAAGCCATAGTAAATTAGACGAACCCAAATATGCGTTACTAATCCACAAATATCTACCCTCAACGTAATGATTGTCGATCAAACTTAAATAGCTATGTAAGCTAAATAGATAAGGTTTAAAACTATTCATAATTTCAACTAAAATACAAAACCATACTGATAACTAATTGCGAATTCCAATATGCTAAGCTAGTTTGAAAAAAAAACAATATACAGGTTAGCTCGTTGACGACTTTCCTTTTGCCTGCATACTCTTTCCTTGCCACTAATTCTCGCAGCAAATGATCATTTAGTGCTATGATTGCGACACTTTGTCTTCCCTTATTTTTATTAATTTGGTGTAATTTTGCACCAAGTACGCATCCTCACAAATCGGATTCAAAAATTCTGTTTACCGATAATTCGAATAATCTCAACAATTCCCTGGTTTTCAACTTTGAAGTAGATGGTGTTCGGACCGAGAACGCAAAATCGATAGTCGCGACGAATTCGATCCGCTGTTGGATATTGCTCTGGATTTTTTGCAATTTGGTCAAAACACAAATAAAGAGCCTCGAAATACCGATCTGCCTGAGCCTCTCCAAAACGATAAAATCCAAATCGATAGATCCGGATTAAATCATCCTCGGCCTCTTGGCTTAATCGATAATTCATCTAAGTCCTTCTTTAGCCAAAGCTAAAATGTCCTGCTTGGATTTCGTGGAAAACCCACTTTGCTCACCTTTGATCAATTCTGATCGGAGCCAATCGATTTCTTCTTGACGTTTTCGCTCTTGGCGGATCAGCTCATTAACCAATTCACTTTTGCTGGCATACTCTTGACTGGCTACTTGCTCCTGAAGCCATTGATCATTTGGCTCTGTCAGAGAAATACTTTGTCTCCCCATCGTTATTAGCGTTTGATGTAAATATGCACCAATAATGCATCGATTTCAAGAGATTTTTTTTTTAGTAACGACTTACATTTCAGGATTCAAAGTCCTTTGATAAGTTCTCGAGGTTTCAAACCTCGAGTAGCACTGCCAAAGTTAGTTTCCCGATTTTTTTCTTCCATCTAGGAGTAGATGAGTTCCAAAAGGCTGGGTGGGATTTGTAATTCCACCCAGCCCGTTTTTACCAATTTACAATTGGCTTTTTACTCTTTTAACCTCTCGGATTTGCAGTGAATAGCAAATCCCTGCTCCTGTCAAATTCTCAAAAACAGCACTTATTCTCCCTCATATTTGAGCGAAAGTTTAGGCTCAGAGCATCTCATTCTCATCCTAGAATGTGTGAGAAACCTTAAAGCACGGGCAGCCACAGTCCCATTGTCGCCCCAAAAACACCCACAATAATCCCCAATGTTAGGCTGATCAGTCCCACCGAGGCTACGATCTTGAATTTAGTGGATAAGGTTGCTTTGGCACGAAAATAAATCTGAGCAAAAACCTGGGGTAAAATATAGACGAACATGCTCAGTGCATTTAAAAAGGGCCCTTGAAAAGTCTCCGGATCAAAGCCAACCGGAGCTTGATGGATCACAAGCCAAAGCATCAAAAAAACCCGAAAGAACCAAACCCCACTCATCGCCAGAAACAATCGAATGGCCCATTGCCGGTGAATCTCCAGGTTTCTTTGGATCGCATACCGGATGGCAAAGTAGGCACAGGTGAGAATGATCAGTGCGTTGATCGTGATAAAAATCGAACCCGTCAGCCCGCCTGCGGCACCTCGTATCCAGGCAAGATAGAGTCCTGCCAAACTGATCAAAAACGCAGATCCGATATAGAGTCTGCCGTTGATCCTGTGAAATCGAGGGATTCTCGCTCTGATTTGTGGCAAAAGTTGAATTGGCCCACCGATCGTAATGACCGCAGCAAAGAAAATATGCGCTCCAAATACGATATTTCCCATCAGATCGCTGGGCACATACCCATGCGAAGTCATTGCGTTCCAGCCCTCCAAATTCCCCTGCAGGACCGACGATCCATACAAGCGAATGATATAGTAGGCAAAAGTCATTTGACCAATCACGATCACGGTAAACCAAACTTTGGTAGAAAGATCAAAAATGCGGGTGGAAACTGAGGAAGCCGACGGGCTCGGGAATTTTTGGGTAAAACTAGTGGTGCTCAAAATGCTCAGGTTAACTAGGTATGAAATAGTCTATTTCATAAATCTAGTTGGGTCTGTCCGCATCAGCACCTAACAATTGTTAAGTAATTTCTTTCCGAATCCGACTGAGGCTTTCGGGCTTGATCCCCAGATACGACGCGATATATTTCAGGGGGAAATTCCGGATGATATTAGGCTGATTTCGGAGCAACTTCAAATAGCGTTGCTCGGCGTTGAGGTTAGCCATGTCATGGATTCGCTCTTTCTCCTGCTCCATTTTTTGCTGAAGTACTTTGATCGTGTAGTCTTTTTGGGTCTCGCCCATTTCCGCAGATCGATCCACGTCGTCGCGACAGATCCTCAAAATCTCGCAATCGGTCACGCATTGAAGATTTTCATTGGAAATAGAGCGATTCATAAAATGGTAATAAGAGGTAAAAAATCTAGGGCCGTCGTTCAGATCCACCGTGACTTCGTTTCCCTTTTCATCCAGATGAAAATTTCTCATATAACCTGACACGATGAAATTGTGATAGTTCGGAATCTTCCCGGCCACATCCAAAAGGGTATCCTTTTTCACCCGAATCGGCTTGAAAAACAGCCGACAGACCTCCTTATCTCCTTCTGGGATGTCCCAGATTAGATTGATGTAGGCAAACATTTCGTCGAAATAGCGATCCATACTTTAGCAGTTATCTCTCTTAGCGTTAGGAATCCAATTTCAGCACTCTTTTCTTCCAAACCTAGATGTCTTGTTTCGATGCTGCCGTCCGTAGAAGTGGCAATTCGCTTTTACATTTGATGTTTCTCAAGACGCTAGGTGAAACTGCAATTTTACTTTTCAATCCTAGTAAGTTCGCAATTGGCCTCTTCCCATCCTTGTCATCCCGCTAAGAGCAATTGGCCAAAGTCTTGAAAAACCATCACGGCCCCCAGCTTCCTCTGATTTTCAAGGCTTTTCCAGAATTGAGTTTTTCGAGTTTTTCCAAAAACCGGCGGTTGTCCCAGGCGCGGATCTGATTCACCCTAATCTTTGTGTCGAATAACTCCCTCTTGGCCAATCTCAGGATAAAACCTATTTTTAGTCCTGACCTAAACCCATTAACCTATGAAGAAGCTTTTCCTGTTTACCGCTCTTATTCTTTTGAGCGTCAGTTTTACTTTCGCGCAAAAAGGCACCAAAGAGCGCATCAAACTCCACAGCACTGCCCTCGAAGGCAACCTGATTGGAGACCCGACTGATCGGGACGTGACGGTTTACCTGCCTCCCTCCTACGCTTCCAATCCTGATAGCCGATATCCTGTGCTTTACATGCTGCACGGCTTTACTGACACCGATTCCCAGTGGTTTGGCTGGGAGGATCACTGGATCAATCTTCAAACTGTGATCGAGCAATCCTTGGCCGAAGGCCTGTCCAATGAAATGATTGTCGTCATGCCCAACGCCTACAACCGCTTCAAGGGAAGCATGTACGCGAGCTCGGCAACCGTGGGCGACTGGGAGACTTTTGTTGCAAAAGAGTTGGTTGCCCACATTGATAAGAATTATCGGACGTTAGCCAAACAAGAAAGTAGAGGCCTGGCCGGACATTCCATGGGAGGATACGGTACAATGCGCTTGGGAATGAAATATCCGGAGGTTTTTTCCTCCATCTACGCACTCAGTCCCTGCTGTATGGACGGTGGAGCTACCACCAATGCAGAATTGATCACCAAGCTGGAAGGCTTCACGCTTGATCAATTGCAGGGAGCTTCCTTCTTTGAAATAGCGACGCTGGCCACTTCAGCGGCCTTTGCCCCCAATCCACAAAACCCTCCTTTCTACCTCGATCTTCCTGCAAAAGATGGAGAGCCGCAGCAAGATGTTGCCAATAAGATCATCGCCAACCGAACCCTTTCGATTGTCGATCAATACATTCCCAACCTGAAGAAACTGAAGGCCATTGGCATGGACGCAGGCTTGCAGGATCAAGGCATCAGCGCGTCCACCAAAAAGCTGCATGAACTCCTGAACGCATACCAAATCCCGCATCAGTACGAAAGCTATGAAGGCGATCACCTCAACCGCATCGCTGAGCGGATTCAGACCAAGGCGCTTCCCTTTTTCTCCGAAAACCTCGTTTTCCAATCGCAAACCATCGAAAATGGCGGGACTGGAAGCTATCCTGCTGTCATGACCAGTGCGGCTTCTTTGCCTGGCCATACCGTTTTCCAACCTCAGGATTTGTCAAAATTCGGAAGTACCAACAAGCTTCCAATCATCTCCTGGGGCAATGGGGCCTGCTTTGACTCCCCTTTTGAGCATGTCAACTTCCTCAATGAAGTGGCCTCTCATGGCTTCCTGGTGATTGCGATCGGCACGATGCCAAAGCAAACCGATGTGCGCTCCAAATCGCATAAGTTATTGGATGCGATCGATTGGGCGATTGCTCAAAATGCTGACCCAAAAAGTCCCTACTACCAAAAGATCGACATCGAAAACATTGCAGTGAGCGGCATGTCTTGTGGCGGCTTGCAAACCTTGGAAGTGGCCGGCGATCCGCGGATCACCACTGTTGGGGTATTCAACAGCGGTGTGTTGGGAAATGGCGGAGGAATGCCGGGCATGCCACAAGTCACCAAAGAGCAACTGAAGAACATTAAAGTCCCGACACTTTACCTTTTAGGAGGCAAGTCTGACATCGCTTATGGCAATGGAATGGATGATTTCTCGCGGATCAACCATGTTCCTGTGTTTGTCGGCAATCTGGATGTGGGGCATGGTGGCACGTATGGCAAACCTTACGGCGGCGAATTTGCCAGAGTAGCTAAAGCTTGGTACAAGTGGCAGCTGAAGGACGACCAGGAGGCTGGCAAACTCTTCACCGGAAAGACTCCGGGATTGGCTCAATCCCCGGGATGGGTAGTGGAAAAGAAAAATATGGATTGAACTAGTCTGTTAACTAGAAAAGGTCCTCCGTTTGCAGGACCTTTTCTTTTTAAATAATTTGTTCGGCTTGTCCGGTAAGCAGCCCCCAAAATTGGCTTTATTAATCCAGGCTTGTAAAGAAGACGTCAATCAGTCTGAATCCACCTTGCGGTCCTCCGTTTGAAAGTTGCTAATTTTGAAGTGCCTACTTGCTTTCCTTGATATAACCCCAGCCCTCCTGCTGCCTTTTGTAGATCTCCAAAATCCCATCCGGGACGTGAATCACTCCGGGGATAAGTTGGGTGGATTCCACCTGGTATTTCTTCATGGTAATCTCGCAGACAGCAAATTTGATATTAGGATTCGCGGCCAGTTTCTGTACCTCATTGGACACCACCGAGCGGTCTTTGCTGACCAGATCAATCGCCCCTCCGTATATCACCACTTCAAACTGTGATCCGGGATAGGCCTCAGCCATCATCGACACATGACGGACCACTGCCTGATGAACCGTAGAATCCCCACTGGTCACGTCAAAAACAATCTTCACAGGTGCCTGTTGTGCAAATCCGACGCTCAGGATCAGAAAACAGCACGCGCTCAATAACCAAGTTTTCATCGATCAGTCCTTAATTGCCTGCGAAAATGTAGGCGCAACCGTTCTTTTGGGCTCTTTCCAAAGCCCATACCCCTGACGGCACGACCTGGATTCCCGGCAAAACACCAGCCTTCCACTCCGCATAGACAGTTGCCGGATCCGCGCCCATCTGGGTTGCCTTCATGCCGCTGTACACATTCAACGCCAAGTCGCAGACGCAGAAGAGAGCTCCTCTCGCCTGGAGATCCTTTATACCCTGAATGGCCGGAACGGGAAAATCGCCAGCCATAGGTTCATAATAAGGATTTCGCAGGGATGGCTTTTGGGTTTGTTTATCATTGACCCCCACAAATTCACCCAACTGATACTTTTCCCAAAGTTCGGTTTTCAAGGCAAAGGGGATTGCAGAATGCCTCAGCACCGTCATGGCCGTGATATCACTGTCAGTAGATCCTGTCTGGTTGTTGGATAGATAAAAAGCCCAGTTCCAAATGATCGGAAATCCATCGTGGGGCGTCGATCCGTCGTACACGACCCGATGTTCACCTTTGATCTTCTTAAACCACTCCTCCGCTTCGCTCGCCGAAACAGGTGTGGTACCGCCCATCGCCAGATGGGGAGAAATAAGTGAGGTCATCCCTCCTGCGGCTCCAGTCAATAGCAGTGTATTGAGGAAGTCACGCCTTGTGTTTGTCATGCTGTCTTTCATTTGATTTTTGGGTTAAAACAGGATTTTGTACTGTCCGAATAGTCTTGACGAGGCCAAGACCATCGATTTGAATTGACTCGGAACTCCAACTTTTGAGAAAATCAATGCGTAAAAACTTCACTAAAACTGTCAGCAGATAGGTCTGGCCCTTTTCAAAACGGGGCCAAAACCTTAAGAATTATCCGCAAATAAAAAGCGGAAGGCCACTCGCTAAGCCACTGGTCCGGCAACGCGGTCGAAATGACAAAAAAGGTACTTTTTTCCAGTCTAAAATTCAATACTAAAATTTTGATATTCAGATATTTATAGCATTATATTTTAGTATAAAAGAATAAAATATTCCCCTGTAAATCTCATAACCTTGTAGCAAAAAGTGGATTTCAATCGGCTGGAAAAACAGAAAAAACCAGACCTACAAATTGGCTGTGATTCTGCCCAAAGACAAATTCCCAAACAGATGTCACCAGACTCCTCTTTGTCCGCTGAGGAACAAAATAAATCGTTGCCGAACAGTACCTTCCTTTTCAATGATTGTCTGTTTGATTTGAAAGGCCATTTTTTCTGGCCTTTGCTTGGCAAGCCAACTCCAAAATAAAGTTGCACTTGCCATGTTTAGAAATCATCTTATCACTGCCCTGAGGACACTTTTTCGCGAACGCGCCAATTCCATTACCAATATCGCGGGGCTGACGTTGGGGATCACTGGAAGTTTGCTGCTTTTTTTGATCGTCAGGCAAGGGTTGCAATTCGACCAACACCATTCGCAGAAAGACCGGATTTATCGGGTGATATCCGGAGAAAATAGCTCCAACGGACTCTCCTTCGTCCAGTCTGTCCCCGCCAGTCTGGCGGTGGAGCTGAAGACCGAAGTACCGGAGATACAAAAGGCGGTGACCACAGTGTACAAGCAAAACAGTCTGCTGGGAGTGGTGAAGTCCGACGGGACGGTTGACCGCTTCAAAGAAAAGAACGGCGTCGTTTTCACCGAAAACGCATTTTTCAAGATTTTCGACCGGGAAATCCTCGTCGGGGATCCTTCGAAAATCCTCACCGAACCCTACAAAGCGCTGATCTCTCTGCGATGGGCCGAGAAATATTTTGGCGGCCGGGAAGTCATCGGCAAAGAAATCCTGTACAACAATCAACCCTACCAAATCGAAGGATTGCTGGCCGATTTCCCCACCGCGACAGACCTTCCGTTTGAGTTGATGCTTTCCTTTGAGTCCATCCGATCACAAAAAGAACCCGGGGCCTGGGACGGGCTTTCGGATGAGGACAACTGTTATTTTTTGCTGAGCCAAGATGCGGGTCTGGGGTCTGTGGAAGCCGGGCTGAACGCCTTAGTCGAGAAGCATTATGGAAAGGGCAACGAAAATCCTCAGGGAAAGCACTTTCTGATCCAGCCTCTTGATGAGCTTCATTCCGACATGCGGGTTGGGAACTACAATTCGAAAATGCCTGCCGCCGCCAAGATCGCATTCACCGCGATCGGACTGTTTCTCTTGCTCACCTGCTGCATCAACTTCATCAATATTTCGACCGCCTCAGCGGTCAACCGCACCAAGGAGATCGGGATCAAAAAAGTGCTGGGAAGTACACGAGGTCAACTCATTGCCCAAATCCTGACCGAGTCGTCGATGGTGACGCTTAGCGCATGTCTTCTTTCCCTGCTAGCCACCCAGCTACTTCTCCCTGTAGTCAACAGCTACATGGATCTGTCTCTTAGTTTGTCTCTGACCTCTGACTGGGGGATTTGGCTCTACTTCGCTGTTATTTGGGGAGGTGTCACACTCCTATCCGGACTCTATCCGGCCTGGGTCATCTCGGGATTGCGTCCTGGGCACGTGATCCATGGAAGTTCAGTTTCCCGGGGCTCCGGCTATACGATTCGACGTACGCTGATTGTATCCCAGTTCTTTATTTCTCAGTTCTTCATCATCTCTACCTTGGTCATTTACGCGCAGTTCCGCCATATGCAGCAGCGGGATTTGGGTTTTGTGCAAGAGGCAATTGTAAACATTCCTATCCCGGCCACCGATGAGTCCGACTCCACGATGGGACAGACGGACAAGCGAACTCTAAAAGCTGAACTGATGCGGATTCCCGGAGTGGAAGCTGCCAGCCTAAGTCGAACAGCGCCCGCTGCCAACAGTGTCCTCAGCACCAGCATCAACCTCTCCGGCTCCGATGAACTCATCAATACTCAGATCAAAGAAGCAGATGGAGACTACATCGCCTTGTTTGGATTGGAAATCCTGGCAGGCACCGGATTGGCGGATCTTGATACGGTAAGCGGAGTCGTTGTGAATGAAAGTCTTGCCAAATCGGCCGGCTTCGAAGATTATTCCGACTTCGTAGGTCAGGAAATCGACCTTTGGGGCAATCTTCTGCATGTGAACGGGGTTGTGAAGGACTTCAATTCCACCTCACCAGGCGATAACGTCAGTCCCCTGTTACTGATGAACGGCTTGGACAGCTATCGGACCATTTCCCTCAAACTGACCGGCGCTCAGGTCCAGCAGCAACTCGGCCAGGTAGAGGAAATCTGGGAAAAGGCCTATCCGCAACATCTCTTCGAATACAGCTTCGTCCGGGACGACGTCAGCAATCTGTTTCGAGGTGAGCGAAAAACCACCAGCTTATTGGCCTTCTTTGCAGGCATCGCCATCTTTATCGGTTGCTTGGGTTTGTTTGGACTGGCGACTTTCATGGCCAACAACCGACAAAAAGAAGTGGGCGTCAGAAAGGTACTGGGAGCCTCTGCTCCATCCATCGTCTGGCTGTTTTCCAAGGAATTTATCCGTTTGATCCTGATCGCCTTTGCCCTGTCGATGCCAATTGCCTGGTTCGTCATGGGCGAAGTGTTGCAAGAATTTGCCTATCGGATCTCAATGGGGCCTGCCCTGTTCATCGCCGCTTTGGGCGTCAGTATGGGTATTGCGCTGCTGACCGTCAGCTACCGCTCGGTGCAGGCGGCGCTGGCTAATCCTGTGGACACGCTGCATGCGGAATAAATCGCTGCCAGCTTAAATCGGTGGTTCTAATAGGTAACCGGCATTCAGAAAGGGAGCATCTCCCGTTACTCTGAAAAGAGATATTTAGTCACACTTAAAAAAAGGAGGGATCTGCTCAGAAATATTTCAAAATCTCCAGCGGGCTCTTTCGCTTATAATCCCTGAACCATCTCGTCGGGAAGTACAAAGTCACAGCCAACACCCCCGCTGTCAGCCAGACTTGCCAAAGTTGATCAAAGCCAAGATACTCCCTGGACTCATCCCCAAGCAGTCTAACAAACATCAAATACGCTATCAACAATACGTAAAGGTGGACTACGTAAAAGAACATCGGCGCAGATCCGAATACACGTAACACGCGACTCCAACCCGTATCTGCGCGTTCAAACCATGCCAACAAAAGAAAACCTATACCAAGGGTCAGCAGCAGAAAGTCCAGCGAAGGTGGATACTTGGTGAAATTCAGAAAGTCCATCGCCGTGTGCAAAGTGTCCTGCTGCACCAGCCAGTCTTGACGCTCACCATACAGATTGAAACCCCGCAGCACCGTCAAGAGCAAGAGACTACTAGCTCCCAATCCCAGCAAAATCTTCGTCCTACGCTCCACATCGATCTTTTTCCCAAAAAGAGATCCGGCAAAATAGCCCAGGAAAATCACCCCAAACCAAGGCAATACAGGATAGGAGATCTTCACATCGAGCGCACCACCCTGCACGAGGAATCCCCGATCATGCAGAATCGTCCAGGCTCCGTATCCGAATTCTCCGGGACTGAAGGCTATCGGATCCAGCAGATTGTGCCCTAACACGATCAAAAACCCGATTCCTCCTATCCAATATCTGGGCAGGTTGCTAGCAAGAGCCAAGACGATCATGCAAAGCCCAATCACCCAGATCACCTGGAGATAGAGTCGGTCATACGTCCCAAACCAGGAAAGATTGATCAGCGTGAGTTCCAGAAAAACGAGAAAAAAGCCGCGCTTTAGCAGGAAACCCTTCGCTGACCTCGGTGCGCCATCTGCAGGATGGGCATACAGCCAGGCGGCAAGCCCCGTCAAAAACACAAAGATTGGAGCGCAAAGATGGGCTGACAGCCTCGTGAAAAACAACCCAGGCTCAGTCTCCGAAACTACCATGGGATCGGCAACTTGATGATGCAGATAAAAACGCTCCCGCACATGATCCACGAGCATGATCAGCATCACCAAGCCCCGTAACACATCTATAGAAGAGATTCGATTTGATCTTGCGAGCAATTTCATCTGGCTGGTATTTCCCGTTATTTTTAAAATGCAATATTGTGGCATCAACATTAGAAATGCAACATTGTAGCAAAAATTACGAGCTTAATATTGAATCTTGATAATACATGACTTCCCGAGTGTTCTGATTTAAAATCATTTAACCTGAGATATATTCTGATTTCCGCCAAATTGCCTATCTATAATTCTCAAAATGGCGTCAATGCTTTCTGTTTCCGGATTTAGAAAAAAGTATCCTTCTGGCTTTCAATTCACCTTGGATCAATTGGAATTACAACAGGGAATTCACCTGATTCAGGGAGAGAATGGCTCGGGCAAATCCACCTTCCTGAAGGCATTGGCCGGCATCCATGATTCTGAGGGAGAAATTGCGCTGGGCGGAATCTCCCTACGCAAAAGCCCTCTGGCCTACCGGATGAAGATTGGCTATGCCGAAGCCGAACCCGTTTTTCCCGAGTTCCTCAATGCCAACGATATCATTCAAGTGGTCGCTGCGTCCAAGAATGCTGAAAAGCTCCAAATTGAGACCCTGAAGGACAAACTCGGAGTTGGGAAATTCTCCAGCTATCCAGTCGGAACGTATTCCTCGGGCATGCTCAAAAAGACCGCTCTTCTTCTCGCATTCTTGGGAAGACCCAGCCTGATCATCCTCGACGAGCCATTCACCACCATTGACGTCTCGACTCAGGAGATACTGACGGACTTGATCCTGGAGCAAAGCAAATCCGGCGTGAGCTTCCTGCTCACCTCCCACCAGTCAAACCCCTTGGATCATCTCTCCTTTACCTCCAAACTCGTGTTTGAGACGGGCAAGCTCCTTTCCCATGAATGACATTGAATTCAAAGCCTTCGTCATCCCATTCTACCGAAGCCTGCTCGGTTTTTGGGTTTTGGCTTTGGTTTTTGGGGGAGTTTTCATGGAGCTTAAGCAACACATCCTTTTAGGTAAATTTCTCTTTGAGCATCCCCTGGCTTTTTCCATCCTGCCTTTCGGGTTTCTGCTCTACGCTGGATTTCACCTTAGATTTCAACTGCTGATTCTCCGGACTCGGGAATATCGGTTCTTTCACCATACGGCGCTCCTTCCTTTCCGGATTTTCGGAAAAAGCTGGACGGTCATCCTGCTCTCCAACCACTTGATTCTCATTGGCTATTTGGCCTTCCTGAGCTATTTTGGATTGGAAAAAAATGCCTGGACGCTCCTTGCTACCCTGTGGCTTGTTGTCTTATTCGCGTTGGGAATATCGATCTGGTTGATTCGCCGACACCTTTGCAAGCCACTCAAGGAAGCTGTTTTGATACGTCCTCGATGGAAGGGAGCACTACCCCGGATCACTTGGTTTGCGCTGGAACTCCGCCAAAACCGTCCGATTCTCCTGCTGCTGACCAAAGGCCTGAGCTTGCTTTTGCTCAACGGATTTTTCCTATCCTTCCGGTCAGGAAGCTACGATCACCGCTGGTTGGAATTTGGAGTCCTATGTGTTGCGTTCTTCCAGATTCCTATCCTGATGGAGAAGAGTGAGTTTGAAAACAGCCGAATGGAATGGTTCAGAAATCTGCCCCGACCGTTCACTCAAAAGATGCTGACCCATCTTGGGACTTTAGTCTTGGTCTTATTTCCGGAGTTGCTGTTTCTCCTGCTGAAAGGAGGACAACAATCCGGCTTGGATATGCTGATTTCCTTGCCGCTATTTCTGATCTCCCTTGTTTTGGCCCTGCAAGGATTGGTCTACAGGTTCCCCGGCAATTCCTTTTTTCAATTCGGCGTAGGCCTGTTCTTCGGTAGCTTTCTGTTGATTCTATTTGGAGTGCCTTGGATTTTTCCTGTGCTGGGATCTCTCCTTTTCTTTGCCTCGCAGATCCGATCTCCTTTTCAACTCTAATTCCAATTGAAAAACTGTACTTAAAACAAACCTCCTCTTCAATTTGAGAAATCAAATTAAGTCCCGCGAAGGATTTTTTACCACAGAGCACCCAGAGAAGAAGAATAGTTAGGCTTGATCATGTCTCGAACTTAAACCCTCCTTCTTCTTTCGGACCTTTTTCAAGAGTACAGGAGAAAAAGCTAAAGCTTTTTTGTTTGCCAAAACGAATGGTTAATCTGCGAAAATCTGTGTCCTTTTCTGTGGGAATCTGTGGGAGATTTTTAACCGCAAAGAAATTTCCTTCAAAATAGCCTTGAAGAAAATACGGTTTTCAAAGACGCTTGGAAGTGAGGTTAAAAGTTTTCATTGAGATGTGTCTGTAGGGATTTTTCCCAAAATCGGACATTTTTGTTCGTCAAAAGATGAATAGTCTCTTCAATTAGGCCTTTCCATCCAAATTGAGCTAGTTAGTTCAGGCATAGCTTTAGCCTTGAAAATTGGCTTGGAAGAGACACGGAGCTTCTCTCCAAACATGAAAAACCTATGTGGAAAAACTACCTAAAGACCTCATTTAGAAATCTGCTTCGGCACAAAGGCTATGCGCTGATCAATATCCTCGGCCTGACCTCCGGCATCACAGTAAGTATTTTTATCCTGCTTTGGATTCTCGATGAGGTGTCTTACGACCGGTTTCTGCCCAACACTGATCGGATCTATAGCGTGATGATCAACTCCAAACTGCCCGATGGCAGCATTTCGACGCACCCAGTGCCATCGGCAAGTCTCAAAGACGTGCTGGTGAACGAGATCCCCGAGATCGAAGCGGCGGCTCGATACAGCTTTGAGACAGATCTGCTGGTGAAGAACCAATCGGAAGGGTTTAACGAAACCGGGATTTTTGCGGACTCGGCCTTTTTTGAGGTTTTCAGGGTTCCTTTTTCCAAAGGAAATCTCGGAGAACTGAATACAATCGTCCTTTCGGAAGACTTGGCGGCAAAGCTTTTCCCTCAGGAAAACCCCATCGGAAAGACCGTCACTCTCAATCAAAACCAAGAGCTGACCGTGACCGGAGTCTTCGAAAACTTACCCGTCAATTCCACACTTCAGTTTGATTTTGTAGCGCCCTTTGAGCTGTACCTGCGGGAAAATCCCTGGATGGAAAACTGGCAGGCTGGCGGTTCCCGAACTGCAGTTTTGCTTCGGGAAAACAGCCCAATCCCCAATTCGAAGATCGCCGGTCTGATCCAAAGTAACTGCGCCGACTGTACCAGCAGGTCCTTTCTTTTTCCGTATCAAAACCTCCGACTTCACGGCGAATTTGAGAATGGAGTGAACGCCGGCGGTAGAATCGAGCAGGTCTATCTCTTCGGCACGGTCGCCCTGCTGATCCTCGTCATGGCCTGCATCAACTTCATCAACCTCGCCACCGCCCGAGCCGGCACACGCGGACGTGAGGTTGGCATCCGTAAATCCATCGGCGCAAACCGATCCGAGCTGATCGTCCAATTCATCTTGGAATCAATCCTACTCTCGTGGTTTGCCTTGATTTTTGCCGTTTTGCTGGTGCAGCTGCTTCTTCCTTTTTTCAATGACCTGACCAAAAAATCCGTCAGCTTGGAATTGACGAATCCGGTTTTTCTGCTCGGAGTTGTATCCATTACCCTGCTAACCGGCGTACTTTCGGGAAGCTACCCTGCCTTGGTTTTGTCTGGATTTAACCCGATCAAAGTCTTGAAAGGTGACAGTCGCTCCATGCTTAGCGGCATTGGCTTGCGGCGAGTGTTGGTCGTAGCGCAGTTTGCGACCTCGGCGATTCTGGTCGTAGGAAGCGTTGCCGTCTATCAGCAGATCACTTATATCAGCGAGCGTAATCTCGGTTTCAACAAGGAAAACATCCTCGTCGTCGATCAAAACGAGGGCATCGTCAAGAACTACGCGGGCATCAAAAACGAGCTGAATCAGCTACCGGGAGTGGAAAGCATCGCCTTTGGCGGAAACAGTATCTTCTCTGTTCCCATCACCACCCCCGATCCTGTTTGGCCGGGAAAACCATCCCAATCGACCGTCAACTTCAAGATCTTCCGCTGTGACGAAGCGTTCATTCCCACCTTGAGTATCCCACTAAGCGAAGGCCGAAACTTTGCCGGAGCGCAAGATGCATCCAACTACATCATCAACAAAAAAGCCGCCGAAGCCATGGGCTTGGATCCTGAGACGGCGGTCGGGACAGCGCTGGAGATGTGGAATGGAAAAGGCCAAATCGTGGGCGTCACGGAGGATTTTCACAATGACAATCTCAGGCTGGATATCGAGCCGATGATCTTTATGTACTCCGAAAATGTGGGCTCCCACTACTTCATCAAGGTCTCCGGCCAGGCTCCCATGGCTACTGCGGTGGAGCAGATCGAGACAGTCTTCAAAAAACAGAACCCCGATTATCCATTTGAATTCCGTTTTCTTGAGGAGGTTTTTGACAGGGAATATCAGAGCGAGCAAGTCATCGGAAAGCTCTCTTTGGCTTTTACGGCTATCGCGATTTTGATCTCAGGACTGGGACTCTTTGGTTTGGCTTCCTTTACCGCAGAGCTTAGAACCAAGGAGATCGGCATCCGTAAAGTCCTCGGAGCGTCAGCGGGAAGTCTTTCCGTCCTGCTTTGCGGCGACTTCGCCATCTTGGTTTTGACAAGTCTGCTGATCGGATTTCCTCTGGCTTGGTACTTTGTCGACCAGTTCCTCGACGGATTTACCTACCATACGGAGATTCGATGGACTTTGTATTTTCTAACGGCCATCCTGATGCTCGGACTGACCTTCCTCTCAGTCGGCTATCATACACTCAAGGCCGCTTGGACCAATCCGGTAGATTCATTGCAAAACGAAGGGTAAAAAAACTTCATCCGTCTCACAACTATCAATCGACTAGCTCCCTGTAGAAAAATAGTCGTAGGAATTTATTGGGTGTTTTTCTATTTTTCCACTTTGAGACAATAGAAAACAACCCATGAACAAAAACCTACTCTTTACCTTCATTTGCCTCCTCGTGCTGAACTTTTCGGTTCAGGCACAGGAAGCTCTATTTGGAGCCCAGCCGATCACTTCACCAGAGATTCACGACGACTCCTCGGTGACGTTCCGGCTTTCGGCTCCCAACGCCAAATCGGTTCAAATCACCGGAGACTTTCTCCCAACCGTGAAGATCGAAACCCCTCGGGGAACTTTCGACGGCCCGGGAAAGGCTGAACTCACCAAAGACGACAAGGGCGTCTGGACCTATAAAAGCGAACCGCTCAAGCCAGAACTCTACGGCTATTCCTTCATCGTCGACGGTTTCAGCACTACCGACCCGAGCAATCCTTTCCTGATCCGGGATGTGGCCTCTGTCACCAATATCCTGATCGTCGGCAAAGGACAAGCGGATCTGTACCGAACCAATGACATTGCCCACGGCAGCGTCACCCGTCGCTGGTATGACTCTCCGGGACTGGGAATGGATCGCAGAATCACGATCTACACTCCTCCGGGATATGAAAAATCAACCGAAAAACTTCCCGTGCTCTATCTTCTTCACGGTGCCGGTGGTGACGAAGAAGCTTGGATTGCGCTCGGCAGGACCGCTCAAATCATGGACAACCTGATCGCCGAAGGCAAAGTCAAACCGATGATCGTGGTGATGCCAAACGGGAATGTAATCCAGGACGGAGCGCCGGGCGAGGGCAGTATGGGCTTCTACAAGCCGCAGTTTATGGTCGCCAAGACTATGGACGGAACTTATGAAGGTTCGTTCCAGGACATCATCGCTTTCGTGGAAAGCAACTACCGGGTGCAGGCCGACAAAGCTCACCGCGCGATTGCTGGACTTTCCATGGGCGGCTATCATTCCCTCCACATCTCCCGATACTATCCGAACACGTTCGACTACGTAGGCTTATTCTCCGCGGCGATCATGGCGCGTGAAGACGCTACAGGCAAGGTTTATAGCAATTTTGACCAGACGCTCAAAGCGCAAATGGACAATGGCTACAAATTGTATTGGATCGCCATCGGCAAGACTGACTTCCTCTACGACGCCAACAAAGAATACCGGGCCAAGCTCGACAGTATGGGGATGAAGTACACCTATGTAGAAAGCGAGGGTGGTCATATCTGGAGAAACTGGCGAGTGTACCTGAGCCAATTTGCGCCGCTGCTTTTCAATTAACCAATAATCAACCCATTACGACATGAAGTTTACCTATTTATTCAAAAGCCTGGCCTTCCTCCTTTTGCTGGGAGTTTCCGCCAGCACCCAAGCGCAGGAGATCAGCGCGATGCAGGCTCCCCGGGTCGTTTCGCCGGAAGTTGCCGACGATCACTCGGTGACTTTTAGAGTGCTTTCTGAAAAAGCAACCGAAGTCACGCTCAACGGAAGCTGGATGGGATTTGGCACAACGTTACCCCTCACAAAGGGCGAACAGGGTGTCTGGTCCCTGACCATCGATCCGCTGCCATCCTCGATGTATCACTACAATTTCTTTGTGGATGGAGTCGCACTGATCGACCCGACCAATTCTCAGGCATTGCGTGACGGCACCCGCTATGCCAGTTTGCTGATGGTACCGGGAGAAGAATCAGAAGTCTTCCAGTTGAATGACACACCGCACGGAGACATTTCGCAAGTGTGGTACAACTCCCCCTCGCTGGAAGTAGACAGAAGAATGTACGTCTACACTCCTCCCGGATATGCCAGCGGCAAAGATTCCTATCCCGTCCTATACCTCCTTCATGGTGCCGGCGGAGACGAAGATGCTTGGACTTCCTTGGGAAGAGCAAATCTGATCCTGGACAATCTGATCGCTTCGGGCAAATCCAAGCCGATGATTGTCGTCATGACCAATGGCAATGCCTGGCAGACTTCCACCCTGAGAAATATTCCGGGCCAACCTGTACCAACTCGGGAGACCCGTGCACAGTATCAGGGTAAATTTGAAAAGAGCCTGGTCGAAGACGTCGTGCCCTATATCGAAAAGAACTACCGGGTAAAGGCTGACAAAGACCACCGCGCGCTTGCCGGTTTGTCGATGGGGGGAGGACATACCATCACCGCTTCGATCAACTATCCGGGCACTTTCGGCTACATTGGGGTATTCAGCAGCGGAATCTTTGACGCCAATGCCGATATGGCCGAGATGGAGAAAAAGTTCATCGCGTTAAAAGACAGCGGCGTTTCCAAGTACTGGGTGGCCTGCGGCAAAGAGGATTTCGTCATGGAATCCAACAAGCGGTTGCTTGCCATGCTGGACAAGACGGGCTTTGAGCATGAGTACTTCGAAAATGAAGGCGGCCACACCTGGGCCAACTGGAGAACTTACCTGTCGATGTTTGCTCCGATGCTGTTTTAAGCGAAAAACAATTAACCCGTTCTATAAAACAAGAAAAGCGCTGGCCAAATCGGTCCGCGCTTTTTTTCGTTATGCTGCTTCTCCCCAAGCAACATTTGATCTCTAATTCCACGCGTGCAGTTTCGAAGAAGCAGTACAGCAAAAAGAAAAGCTACACAAACCATAAATCTGCGGGAATTTGAGACCCACAAAAAAAGCCGGTCTCCCGCAAAGGAAACCGGCTCAAAGGTTGGTTGATCAAGTCTTAGATATCTTCCAACCCGATTTCTGTCTTCACCAAAGTTGCCTCGGTTCTGTGAGCTTTAATCATGCTCAGGGTCTTTTCAGCATACCCTTTGACAGTGAAGTTCTCGCCGTTATCGATCTGATTTTCGAACATCGACTTGGAGCTCTCCAACGCATCCAGTTGAAACTGGATAAATGCTTTGTCAAAATCCTCGCCTTGAAGCGCAGCCAGTTCATCGTATTTGGCCTGCATTTCAGCGGACATATCCGTGGAGACTTCAATGTCTTTTGAATCTGCTATTTCGTTGAACTCCGTTTGGCTTTCCGTGTTTTCGTTCACGAGCAGCGTGCCATATTCCATCACCGAATCGTCCTCTCCGTTAGCAAGGGCCAATTGTCCCATACTCACCTGAGCATTGATAAACTGAGAAGATGAGATGGCGAAGTTCCGGTCTTGTTCGCTCACCGAATCCACGATGGGCTCGTCGTCTTCATTATCGCAAGATGCCATGCCTACCAGGCAAAATGCGGATAGCAATACCGCTCCTGATCTCTTGACCAAGGCAGTTCGCATAGAAGATGTGGGCAGGGTTTGATTAACTGTTCTCATAAGAAAATTAGTTGGTTTAGTGTACTCCGAGAATTGTGCAAGGACTGTTCCGTATGCCTATATGGCGTTTTAAGCGCGTTTTGCCCTAAAAACGTTGGGTAGCATGCCTACACACTGTTGCGAAAACTTCCCACTACCGACAGAATCCCGGGATGTTTTTACTTCAGAAATGACTTCCTTCAGACTGCACCGGTTCAAACCTCCCGTTCAGCGCTTTTCCCTTTTCACCTTCTTCTTCCATCTGGACACTGCCTTGCGCAGGGTCTTCTGATAGTCTGCGTCACCCTTCGGAAAAAAATGATTGTCCACCTTCTGTATATCGGTCTCCTGAGTCGTATTATAGCGGATCGGCGGATGGCTTTCTTGGGTAAAAAAGTAATTTCCTCTTACCAAATTAGTAGTCGCCCGGTGGAAGCGGAGCGGAGACTTGGCAATCTCATACACCAGATTACCCTCAACAAGCAGATCCGTGGTACCCTCGTCGAGGAACATCCCGTTGCTTTCTGCTCGACCGGCATTGACTTTCACATCATGGATCCGATTGTCGAGAATCTTGCTTCCGGGCTGAAGGCCCAGCATATAGATCCCTCCACCATCGCTGAGTGTGTTCATGATTTCATGTATGTGATTTCCGACAATGGTATTTTCCCGCGAAGGTGTAGCCTGCGGAGTCCACATCCAGCCCACCGAAATTCCCGTGTAGGGCAGGTCAAAGAGCTCATTGTAAGCGATCGTAGTCTGAGCTGTCAGACCAGCCCAGATTCCGACGGCTCCGTAAAACTGCGCTCCCACACGGGAGATCGTGCAGTTTTCGATGGTGTTGGAAGCTGCGACCTGCTCTGCCGCTGACTTCCACCAGGGCTGGCCGTCGACGAGCCTGTCCTGCCCCTCTCCTATCATGATCCCGTTGCCCGAGATATCCGTAAGCTCAGAGTCCACCACCTTGCAGTTTTTGGAGCCTGTCCCAAACCAGATCCCTGAGCCGCCAAAATTCCGAAATGAGCAGCCGACAAAGGAAATGTTCTCCGCCCAGACCGCAGAGATCGCACCTGGCACTACCGCCCAGCCTCCGTTGCCCGGCCGTGGGTCGAAATGACAGGCCTGAACGCCACAATAGCCTTCTTCGGGAATGTTCCATTTACTGTATTGGAAGGCGACTCCTTCGAAGCGGATGTTTTTCACAACCTGATCCTCTTGTCCGATTATCGAAATCAGTCCTTCGGAAAAAGGAATCGTCACCTCTAAATCAGCCGGATTTACACCCTCGGGAAGCTTCAGTAGGAGTTTTTTCTGATCGGGGAGAAAAACCCACTCATAGTCTGCATCCAAAAATTCAGGTGCATTTTCCAAGAAATACCGGGGATTAGGTTCCCAGTTGTCGATCGTGAAAAATGCAGGCGACCGCGCGCCGATCGTGTCCACAGCCACTAATTGATCCGTATCGGCATTGATGTTTTTGACGCCGATTCTCGAGATCGACCAGTCGTGAAGAAAGACCAACTCGACCCCATCAGTAGCCGAGGGAATGGGAAAGTCGCCTTTTTCAAAATAGAAATTGGTGCGTCGATCTTCTCCCGCTTGCTTTACATAGAGGAAACCCTCATTGGGAAATCTGGCCCGAATGGCCCTTTTCCCCGAGATAAAAAGCTCGCGAAAGCCAGACTCCGCTAAAATCTCCGGCACCGGAGCCTCCCAAAGTCCTTCGTTGTTTTTGCTCCACCGGGACACCTCAACTCCTCCAGAGATCACGGGAGATTCGTTTCCCTGAGCCTTGAAGACAAGCTGCCCCGAGCCAAATGGCCGGAATATCAGCGGCTCCGAAATCGAGTAAGTTCCCCCAGCTATCCAAACCGTTACCTCAGACTCCTCTTCATCTTCGAGGATTTTCAAAGCCTGTTTTTGAGCAGCTGGGATTGTCTTCAACGGTTGTTTCTTCGTGCCGTCATTGGAATCACTTCCGCCCGGAGAGACATAGACTTCCTGCGCGCTCAGCGAAAAAGTAAGCAGGACGAGGGACAAGAAGAAAAACACAGGCTTGAAGGTCATTGTGGCGGCGATTAGTTCCAACCCAAAAGTTAACGGCTCACCGTTAGAAATGTGTCCTTTCCGCTGATTTCTCTAAAGATGGATTTAGCCGGCCGAAGCTTCATAAGCTTTCCAAAATCAAAAAACCATTCCGCAACGCTGCAGAATGGTTTTTGAATAAGATTAATCATCACTCTATGCTAGCCTACGCTAACGTCTTCCGTCATTCAGGTCTGGTCCATCCTCCGCCCAGAGCCTGATAGACATTGACCATGGCCCTCATCTGATCCATCTTGGTTTCGATCAGCTCCATCCTGGATTCCAGGGCATCCCTTTGCGTCAGCAACACCTCCATATAATCCGCCCGTGCAGAGCGGAACAAGCTGTTGGATATCGAGATGGACTCGGTAAGCGCTGACACCTGTTGGGACTTCAAATCGTAGCTTTTCTCCAGGTTATTGATCTTGGAGAGTTGGTTAGCCACTTCGATGTATCCGTTGAGGATACTCTGCTCGTAGTTGATGACCGCTTGCATCTGCTTGGAGTTGGCCGAGGCATAGTTGGCTTTGATCGCATTTCTGTTGATCAGGGGAGCCATCAAGTCGCCGGCAAGCGAGTACAGCATCGACTGAGGTGAGTTAAACAGAAATTCCGCGTTGAATGCATTGTAGCCCAGCCCGGCTGTAATCCGGAAGGAAGGATAGAAATTGGCTTTCGCGACCTTCACGTCCAGTTTTGCAGCCTCCAGCTCGAGCTCTGCCTGTCGGATATCCGGGCGGTTGGCCAGTAGCTGAGAAGGAATCCCAGCCTTGATCAGTTGCGGTGTCATCTGCTCGAAGGACGATGAATTACGCGCTACCGGCTGTGGAAACCGACCTACCAAGAAGTTGATCCTGTTTTCAGCCTCGGTGATCTGCTGATGAATGTTGTAGATCAGGCTTTGGTTTTTGGCAACTTCCGCTTCAAATCTCTTCACCGCAAGCTCGGATACTTTGGCCGCCTGCTTTTGCAGTTTCACAATCTCCAAGGCATCCTTTTGAATCCCAATATTCTGGTTCAGGATGCTCAGCTGATTGTCCAGTGCCATGAGCTCAAAGTAGGAATTGGCGATCTCTGCTACGAGCTGGGTAACCATGAAGTTTTTACCTTCTACGGTTGAGAGGTAGTTAAAAACAGCCACTTTCTTGGCGTTTCTCAGCTTTTTCCAGACGTCAAGTTCCCAAGAAGCGTAGGCTCCAACCATCAAATCAGTGTAAGGCTCCGGAAATTCCTCACCGGGTTTGATCTCGTTGTTAGCTTCCAAGGCACCGTAGCGAGTATATCTCCCGACCTTGTCCATGCCGGCACCAGCCTGAATATTGACAAAGGGCAGGTATTCACCTTTTCTGGCTTTGATCTCATTGTTAGAGACATTGATCTCCTGGAGCATCATATTCAGCTCCTGGTTGTTTGCCAGCGCAGTATCGATCAGCGCTCTCAAGTTCGGATCACTGAAAAACTCGCTCCACTTGACCTCTGTGACGTTGGTGGTATCCTGAGAGCCGTTGTAGCTCTCAGGTGTCCCTGTCCGTTCGGCACGGGAGGTAGGTTCGGTGATCTTGCAACCCCATGCAGCAAGCACGATAAAAGCGGCTGCAAGGGATTTGGTGATAATGTGCTTATTCATTTTCAATTCCTTTTTTGTTCAGCAACTTTTTCAACTTTTTGATGGTGCTATCTTTTGAAGCACTTTCGACAAACTCTTCGCTGAGCGGGGTCTCGTGCTCATCCCGGATCATCTGTCTGCCATCTGCCAACGTACCAAAGATGTAGTACAGGCCTGGCACGATGATTACGCCGAAGATGGTCCCGAAAAGCATCCCACCGAGTGCCGAAGAACCGATGGTTCGGTTGCCGATCGCACCCGGACCCGTAGCGATCACCAATGGAATCAACCCTGCAATAAAGGCGAAGGATGTCATCAGGATAGGACGGAAACGGACCTTGGCTCCCTCGATCGCCGCATCCAAGATGGTCGAGCCCTGCTGACGCTTCTGCACCGCAAATTCGACGATCAACACGGCGTTTTTACCGAGGAGACCGACCAGCATGATCAGACCGATCTGAGCGTAGATATCATTGGCCAGTCCCGTAAGCTTCAGCAGCAGAAACGATCCAAATACCCCAGCCGGAAGCGAGAATACGACCGCAAGCGGGATGATAAAGCTCTCATATTGCGCAGCCAAAACGAGGTAAACGAAGATCAACACGACGATGAAGATGTAAACTGCCTCGTTGCCTCTTCGCGATTCGTCGTAGGAAAGACCCTCCCAGGCAATGTCATAGCCGTGGGGCAGCGTCTGTGCAGCCACTTCCCGGATCGCCTCGATGGCATCCCCACTGGTGTAGCCTTTGGCTGGCACTCCTTTGATAGAGGAGGAAGTGTACAGGTTGAATCGGGTGATCTCGTTTGGCCCTTGCTTTTTCTCCATTTTCATAAAAGCCGAATAAGGCACCATCTCTCCATGCTCACTCTTGATGAAGAGGTTGAGGATGTCGCTTGGCAGCTTTCTGTATTCCGGAGCAGACTGGGTGTACACCTTGAAGAAGTTGCCAAATCGTACAAAGCCCTGCTCGTAGGTACTACCGATGAGTACGTCAAGGTTGGCCATGGCCTTGCCGATGGACACGCCTTTTTGCATCGCCAGTTCGTTATCGATGATCAGCTCGTACTGCGGATAGTTGGCCGCAAAGAAGGTGAACAGACCTGTCAATTCAGGACGTTTCTTCAGCGCGTTCATGAAGTCGGTGTTGACTTTGTCAAACTCGTGATAGTCCACGGTGCTGTTTTTATCCAACATACGGAGTGAGAAACCATCTGAGGAACCGTAGCCCGGTACTGCCGGTGGCTCGAAATACTCGATGACTGCACCAAGGTCCTTGGTTTTTTCCTCCAACTCTTCGATGATCTCATGTACCGAATGTTCACGGTCTGACCAGTCTTTCAGGTTGATCAAACAGGTACCTGCATTGGATCCACGACCTTCGGTCAAGATTTCATAACCTGCCAATGAAGAAACAGACTGGATTCCTTCTACTTCCTCGGCGATCTCCTGAAGGTGTCGTGACACTTCATTGGTTCGCTCCAGGGTAGAACCCGGAGGAGTCTGGATGATCGCGTAGATCATCCCCTGATCTTCGTTCGGGATAAAACCTGAGGGCAGGACCTGGTTGACCGCGAAGATACCGAAGCCAAACGAGGCCAAGATCGCCCAGGTGACGACCCGGCGATTCACAATCAGCGTCAAGAGCTTGGTGTATCCGCCGGTCAATCTGTCAAACTTGCGGTTGAACCAATCGATGAACTTGTCGACAATCGATTTCTTCTTGTGTTTGCCGTGGTTGTTTCTCAAGATCATCGCACACAATACAGGCGTCAGCGTCAGTGCGACGAGACCCGAAAGGACGATGGCACTCGCCATGGTGATGGAGAACTGTCGGTAGAAAACTCCCACCGGACCCGTCATGAAGGCAACCGGCACGAATACCGCGGTCATGATCAGGGTGATCGCGATGATCGCACCGCTGATCTCTCCCAGCACTTTTTTCACGGCCTTGTACGGAGTGAGGTGTTCTTCCTCTTCCATCTTAGCGTGAACCGCCTCCACCACTACGATGGCATCATCGACCACGATCCCGATCGCCAGCACGAGGGCAAAGAGCGTGATCAGGTTGATCGTGAGCCCAAATAGCTGCATAAAGACAAATGCCCCAATCAATGAAACCGGAACCGCAATGGCAGGGATCAGCGTAGATCTCCAATCCCCCAAGAATAGGAACACAACAACAGCCACCAAGACAAAGGCCTCGAGCAGGGTGTGCATTACCTTATCTATGGATGCATCCACGAACTTGGAGACGTCGTAGTTGATCTCATATTCCATTCCGGGAGGGAAGTCAGGCTTCAGTTCCTCCAGTTTGGCTTTCACTTCCTCGATTACCTTGCTCGCGTTACTTCCGATGTTTTGCTTCAATACAATGGAAGCCGCCGGATAGCCGTCTTTGTTAGAATAGATATCGAAGAACTCACTTCCCAGCTCAACCTCCGCCACGTCTTTCAGCTTCAGGATTTCTCCCTCTGGGTTAGCTTTGATGATGATCTCCTGATACTCCTCGGGCTTGTTGAATCGACCTTTGTAGGTCAGCACATATTCGAGAGACTGCGGATCCTTACCTGATGCCTGCCCCAATCGACCCGGCCGGCCGATCACACTTTGCTCATCGATGGCCTCCAGCACTTCTTCTGTGGAAATGTTGTAAGCCCTCATCCGGTCTGGCTTCAGCCAAACCCGCATCGCATACTGGCGGCTACCCAGGATCTGGGCACGGCCCATTCCATGAATCCGTTGCAGTTCAGGGAGAATGTGAACGTTGGCGTAGTTGTATAGGAACTTCTCATCCGCATTCTTATCCTTGCTGAACAGGTTGACATACATCAACATACTCGGCTGAATCGGGGTGATGATGACCCCTTCACGCTGCACCAGAGGCGGCAGGTTGTTCATGATCTGATCGACCCTGGTTTTCACGTTTACAACCGCCGCATTCGGGTCAGTACCGGGTTCGAAGATGATCTGAACAGTCGCTTCACCGGCACTGGTCGCATCAGAGATGATGTACTGCATGCCCTGTACGCCGTTGATGGCGCGCTCCAGAGGAATCAGGGTGGAACTTACCAGCACGTCGGCACTGGAACCGGGATAGGCGATGAATATATTGACCCGTGGAGGGGCAATCTCGGGAAACTGGGATATCGGACGGGTAGTGATAGCCAAAATTCCGAGGAATATAATGGCCAGCGATATGGCTATAGCCAATACCGGTCTTTGGATGAATTTAGTAAACATCTTAGCTGTGATTTAGAGTATGACCTTATTCAGCATGTAAGCTGTTCAGCTCAGACATTACTTTCTCCAGTGGTACAAATTCAACCTTGATCTTTTGGCCGTTTTCTACTTTTCTCAAACCCTCAATCAAGATCTTGTCATTCGCTCTCAGTTCATTTGCTATGATGAAAAGATGCGGCAATTCGGTCAAAACAGTGATTTGTTTGGATTGAACCACGCCGTCTTCACCTACGACAAAGACAAATTTCTTGTCCAGAATTTCGAAGGTTGCCTTTTGGGGAATGAGCAAAGAGCCGGGGTGCTGCACGGGCATCTTGATATTTCCCGTTTCACCGTGTCTCAGGACTCTGTTTGGGTTTTGAAAAGTCGCCCGGAAGGCGATGTTTCCTGTCTCGTTGTTGAAGTCGGACTCGATCGCTTCGATCACACCGGGGGTGCCAAAATCTTTACCGTTTGCCATGTGGAGCAACACTTTTGGCAGATTTTCGATGGAAGCACTGGACACCAAGTCTAAGTATTCCGCCTCAGGCACGTTGAAGTATACCCACATCGTGGTATTGTCAGACAGGGTCGTCAGCAGTTCTCCCTCGTCCAGCAAACTTCCCATCCGGACGTCGTTGAACCGACCCATGATGCCGTCAAATGGCGCTCGGATTTCGGTGAAGCTCAAGTGCGTCTCAGCGAGTTTCAATTCTGCGTTGGCTTTTGTCAATTTGGCTTTTGCAAGCGCCAACTCGTTTTGGGAAACCACATTGCTGTCGGCAAGGGTCTTGGTATTGAGGTATTCGATCTCCGCAAAGCTGGCTTCCGCCTTGGCGATCTCCATCTCAGACTGGTAGATCAGCGGCATGATACGAAACATCAGCTGCCCTTTTTTTACGATCTGGCCTTCGTCCACGTAGATATTTTGGAGGTAGCCTTTCTCAAGTGCTCTCAGCTCGATGTGCTGGGAAGAGCGGATCTGGCTGACGTAGTCTTTGTATACGATGGTGTCCTTCTGAACGGGACTCGTGACGAGGAAAGTAGCTTCTTCCTCGTGTTTTTCATGATGGGAGTCACAGCTGGCATGAAACAGCAGCGTGCTGATTCCCATAGCCATGAGAATTCTATTGATCTTCATTCGTTAAAATCATTAAAAGAGTGATGGAAATACAACTGCTGGAGAGGACATTACCAGACTGAGGCTATCTCAGTCCGCCTTCCAGGGATAGTGGGTCATATGCTAATTGAACAGGATACCAGGCAGGAAACTGCCGGGAAAAAGAAACCTGTTAAATAGTAAAGACCCCGTTGTACAAGTGCAAACGATGCGGAAATATGAAGAAAAAGTGTCTGTAGAATCTAAGAAAACGGGTGCGATACGCTCCGAAACTTACCGAAAGGAGGAATAAGAAGACCGCCGACAGGGCAAGCTGGAGTTCAAGTGAGAAGGCTCCGGCGTACTCATCCGGGTCTTTCTCCAATACTTCCGATTCCCAGTCCTGATTTTGCTGATCCGCCGAATGGTCGGACTTCACTTTTGGGCTGAAATGAAAAGCTCTGGATTCTGTCTTGACGGGCTGGTCCGAGGTAGAGGAACCGAACGTAAATGAGCCGAGGGAGTATACAAGGAAAAGCTGGCTGTATCCTATAGAAAGGATCAGCGTTAAACTCACAATAAGTCGGAGCACTTTTCTCAACATGACTACAAAGCTAAATCGAGTTATTTTCCAGAACAAGTGAAAAATTATTAATTTTTTCACCAAAACGTTGCGAGATATTTAAGACAACATCTGTTCTATGAAATTTTTCATATCCCTGAAAACCAGAATGCTTGCAGAAAAATTCAGAAAACCCTACGAAAGAAATTCTAAAGCCGTCTTTCCTGGATTTGTCAGCGGCTGGAGCTACAAGTAACGATTGACTTTACTGAAAGTCCGACTACCGTTAGCACATGCCTTCTTTGATTTTTTTTCCAATTTGATACCTTTGCCCAAGACCCGAATGATTGAATATTGCATGAGAGCAGCTATCTACGGGGATGAAAATTCAAGGGGTACATCTCCTTGAAATAGAATCCCGCATTCTCCTGTGATCCTGAGATCTTTACTTGGTATGCAGTAAAGCGCTCCTGAGCATTTGATCGACCAAAATAACCGATGCCCATATTTACTAAAATCTACTTCTTAGTCATTCTTTTTGTGGGGCTTTTGCCGCAGCAGTCCTCCAACATCGGAGGATTAAAATTCCATGGAAGCGAGCGGGCAATTGACCAACGGACGTCCTACGATGTGTTGGGAGCACATCAGGTAGAGTTTCCCGATCGTTTTAACATCGACCTTAGCCTTTCCCTGAGTCCGGCTACCGAGATCGGATACATCCTTCGGATCAAAAACCGGGATAACGGTCGCATCTTCAATCTGTTTTACGATGGGCAAGGCGGAGATCTGGTTTTCAAGTTCAACGAGGAAGGCAAAAGCACCCTTATTGTCGCCAATATGGATCGGGACCAATTGCTCAACAGACAATGGTTTGACATGAAAATCTCCTTTGACCTCGTAGGCGATTCCATTACACTGTCGATCGACGGTGAGGATTTTTCCGCTGAAAATCAGAATCTCGCCGACATCTATCACCCCAAGATTCTCTTCGGGAAGAGCGACCATATCATCGACGTCCCCTCTTTTGCTATAAAAGATTTATCCATAGCGGGTCGGGAATCCTACCATTTTCCCTTGCTTGAAAACGAAGGAAATATCGTCCATGACATGAAGGGTACGCCCTATGGCCAGGTGACCAATCCGGATTGGTTAAAGAACTATGCCTACCAATGGAAGCATCAGACCACGTTCAAATCGGCCTCCGTCGCAGGCGCAAACTACAATCCGCAAAAAAAGGAAATTTACTACTACAACGAAGATTCCCTCTGGCTATACAATGTCCGAAATGGAAGTACCGAGATTAGAGTTTTGGAGCAAAAAAGTCCCGTAGAACTCATCCTGGGGACCAACTTCGTCGATACAACCCGAAATAGACTGTACACTTATGAGGTCTATTATGACACTCCCTACGAGGGACCGACAGTCGCCAGCCTGGATCTTGCCACCTATCAGTGGAATGTAGAAAGCAGCGAACAACTGCCAACCCAGCTCCACCACCACGGATCTTACATCGACCACTCCAGTTCCCAATACACCATCTTCGGCGGGTTTGGGAATATGAAGTACAGCAAAAGCTTCTTTGCCTTCGACTTGAATCAAAAGAAGTGGAATCAAACGGACGGATTTGCCGGTGACGTAATCTCACCCCGTTACTTTTCCTCCCTTGGCTATCAGCCTGAAAGCAACCGGATATACATCTTGGGCGGAATGGGCAATGAGTCAGGGGAACAATCCGTGGGCAGGAAATACTACTACGATCTTCATCAGGTCGATTTAAACACAAACCAGGTCACCAAACTTTGGGAAATCCCTTGGGAAGATGACAATATGGTACCGGTGCGGGGAATGGTGGTACTGAACGATTCCAGTTTCTACACCCTCCTCTACCCCGAACATTTCTCCCAGTCATCGCTGAGACTGTATCGCTTTTCTATCAAAGACGGCAGCTACGAGATATTGGGCGATTCGATCCCGATCCGCTCGGACAAGATCACCACCAACGCCAACCTCTATTTTGACAAGGGACTCAATAATCTGTACGCAGTTGTTCAGGAATTTGAGGACGACATCTCCTCGGATTTGAAGGTCTACTCCTTGGCTTTCCCTGCTATCACCAAAGCAGAATTGTCGAGTTTTCCCGAAAAACAAACCGGAAAAGCGCCCCTGTTGGCAATTCTTGCAGGAGCCGTGGCAATAGGATTGGGGTTCTTTTTGTACAAAAAACTAAAACCGCAGCCAGCCAACACCCCGACTGAACCCGAGGAAGTGGGCGGCTATATCCCTGTCCAAAAGTCCGAACACTCAATCCGACCCAATTCCATCCAGCTGTTTGGCAACTTCACAGTCAGAGACAGTAAAGGCCGAGACATTACGTACATGTTTAGCACACAGCTAAAGCAGGTTTTCTGTCTCATCTTACAAGGTAGCATCACGGAAGACGGCATCAGTTCCCAGCATCTCAGCAATCTGCTGTGGCCGGATAAGCCTGCTGAAAAAGTCAAAAACTCCCGCGGAGTCACGATCAACAACCTCCGTAAAACACTGAACGAGTTGGAAGGCGTGGAATTGATCCATGAAAAAGGACATTACAAACTGATCCTACACCAAGGAGCCTACTGCGACTACACCAAGTGTCTGGAGATCATCGCCGCACATGAGATGGACGCCCACAGAGACGAGTTTGCAGAGATCGTGTCCCGTGGCAAATTCCTGTACCTCGCAGATGATCCGCTGTTTGACCAGTTCAAGGAAGAAGCGGAAACAAAGCTGGAACCGGTCTTGGTACTGGAAGTGGAGAAAAGCTTTGCCAGCGAATCGTACCCGATTACGATCTCGCTGGCAGAAGCCCTATTCAACATTGATCCCCTGAGTGAGACCGCACTAATACATCAGATCAAAGCCATGCTGAAACTCAAGATGATTGAGGAGTCCAAGATCGCCTACCGGACCTTTGCCATCGAGTACAAAAGGGCGACGGGCAGGGAGTTTCACCGGACCTATTCCGGTATTAGCAATCAATGACGTCCTCCCCTTTCCGCCACCGCAACTCTCACCAGCTGAATTTCACCCGCACTCCCTCCGGGCTGTTTTCGAAGCTTAGGAAGTAGGTTTTGCTCCCCTCATCCCAGGAGCTTTCCGACTGTAGGGACGCGCCAGCCGAATCAGTTACTTCGATGGTTTTCGGTTTTTCGGGCAAAAGGACCCGCATCACGTTGGTCGTATTCAGCGGGCTTTTAGCCACGAAGGAATAGGAATCATTCGCTACTTTCTCCTCATAAATCCGCGCGGCAGCAGCCAAAACCTGTGGCAGTTTTGGATTCTTTACGCTTCCGATATTGTAGAGAAACGCCTGCTCACCCGGATTCACCTGCTTTTCGTCCAGCACAGGAATCTCCGGGTCAAACAAATCGATGAATTTCCCTTTGGCTGTATAGGGTGATTGATCTTCATTTTCATTGACCACTGAGATTATTTCGTAGGGACCCCTAGTCAGCGCAAAGTGGTTTTTGAACTCCAGCTCAGCGGACTTGACATCGGAATCGTAAAGCCTCTTGATCGTGCCGACAAACTCCTCGTCCTTGTTTTCCTCCAAGACAAACTCCTTTGGATCATTTCGCATGATGACTACTTTGCCTTTGCCAACAGCAAACTCTCCAGCCTCAAATGGCGCCTTCAAGCCCAACTTCTGAAACAGGTCTTCAGATGGAGCTTTGAAGTCATTTCCATCCGTGTTCCACCACTCCTGAACCTTCTGAAAAGCGTCATCGTCCCTGCCGCAGTAGACCAATGTCCCGCCGTTTTTCACCCAATCAGCAATGTGGTCATGCGCCTCTCTCTCCATGGGCTTCATGTTGGAATAGGACATGATCAGGATCTTCAGGTCATCCCAGGTACGCTCAAATGAGACATTCTCGATATGAACCGTCTTGACGGGAACTCCCCGCTTCAGCAGCGGCAGGGCCTGTCCATAGAAATTGGACAGCTGCGGATCATCGTACCCTTCGTGGGTTGGAAACCGCTGAAACATCAGGGAGTTGGACATCAAGATACCAATCCTCTGCGACCCGCTGACTTTGTTATCAGACAGAGGCATGTCGTTGAGCGTGTTGATCATGACCTGCATCTGGGTGGAGTAGAATCGCGGAATCTGCGCCTTTTCTTCACTGTTGGCACTGGTGCGATAGAGTCCCTCGTAGATCCTGTCTGGCCACGGCATGACCTCGTAGTCGGCCACCATCGGATAAAGCAATTGTGCTGCAAAGGTGGCCTGGTAGTTTTTCTTGTAGTCGGCCCAATCACGCGGCCAGTCTTCGATCGGATCGGTCAGAAAGTACATCTTCCTGCCCGTCGGAGCAGTCATGGATTCCATGGAGCCGTATTCGAGAAAAGCGGTTTCGAAGACGCGCTCCTTGGCTTGCCCGTTGAAATAATTGGGTTCACGCGACGTGCCGGTCCAGACCTGCGCAATGTATCCGTCCACACTTGGCAGCGAAGCCAGACTTGCCTCCGGGCTCACGATCATCCATTGCGAATAGTTCACCAGCGAATGCGTGGGAACATAGCAGCGGACGTCCATCCCCTTGCTTTTCCCATATTCTTTGGCAAAGGAAAAGGCCTCCTCCACCGCCCGATAGTACAGATGATATTTAAGTTTGTTGGCCAGATAGGTGTTTTCAGCGGACTCATGCTGAGGCCTCCAGTCAAACCCGTAATATGCTTTCCACTCCCGTTTAAATGCTTCACTGTATCCTGCTTTTGCCCAAAACTCCGGCTCCTCCAGATAGATGGCATCAATCCCCGCGTCAATGACCCGTTTGATCACTTTCTCCTTCATGTATTTTATAAAATTCTCCGTCGGGACGATGTAGGGTACCATCCGGCCGTGCCACAGCGTATCGCCCTTTTGGGTCACCTGTCCTTCGTCCAGATGCCATTCACCATCCCATTCGCCGGTGAAGTAATCCTGGTATTCGCCCCAGGCGATCCCGGTCATGAAGTGCGTGGTATATCCCCGGTCGCGCCAAGTCTGGACCCGTTCTTCGAATGTCATTTCGGCCTTTCCGTGATGATCCTTCACACTGTAGACGATCGCCACATCCGCCCGGACGTCTGTGACGGGTTTCCAGGGATTCGAGGTTTGGAAAGCAGTTTTCTCGCCTTCCTTGCTTTGCTGTCGATAACCTGTATTGGGTAGTTTTGAGCAAGCCTGAAGGAGAAAAAGAGAGAGTAGAAGTACTGGGATAATTTTTTGCATGAGTTTAAAAACTGTTTAAAAACGGATGGAGATGAGCAGTGATTACATGGCGGTGCCAAAGGAATCAAGTTCCCGGTGTGAATCACTTGCCGATGAAGCGGTCTTTTCCCGCAATGACTGTAAATGGGAAGCCACCGCTAAAACCGGTGGCTTCCTTACTTTTATTGAAATCAATAAACCAATACTTGACGGGGCTCATTGTAGTTCCAGCGTCGGGTACCGCTTCCTCTTGGGGTGTCAAAATTGATCCGCGCAGCTGCCCGGGCAAAGACCATCCGGCCTTCCGGAATGGTCCCGTTTGACTCGATCGTGATGACCTCCCCGAGCATCGAATTGAACGAAGTGCCGGAGAATTCCAACTGGCTCGACCAGCGCTCATCCCGGGCACGGTAGCCCACGGTGGAAGAATAGCTGACGAACAACTGGATATCGGTCACATTCTGAAAGCTGTTGCTGTACCCTCCCATAGGCTCGATCTTGGCGCGAAACTCCTCTTCGGACACGCCACGGGTCACACGGATCTGCGCCCGTACCTTGCCATTGATCACTTCCGGGTCTTTGACCCATTCCACTCTCAGGAAAGGCTGTACCTCAAATCGTACATTGGAAACGCCCTGGATATCCAGCGTCTGGGTTTCATTTGCCAGCGGCACTCCGCGGTTATCCTCGCGAAGAAGCGGAATAAAAGGACCGTCAACTTGCACATTGTAAGTTCCCGAAAAAAGCTTGGTGTTTTGGAATGTCCCGTCCGGCATACAAAAGAAGTCCGGGTTGGGAGAGGCATTCTCTCCCCAGCTCAGTTCGGTCAGCCGGACTCTGATGCCCTCGCTTCCCTGGTCTGTTAGCACAGGCTCGCCTGTCTCTTTGTCCACCACTTCTCCCTGGAGAGTTTCGGCTGGCAGATCGTAGTTATCCAGTTCAAACATACTGCAGGAACTGAGGGATATCAGCGCTGCAAGTACTAAGGATGCTATATTCTTCATCTTCTGAAATTCTAGGTTATTGGGAATCACTTATCTGTTGGGTTGCTGGTCTATTACCGGACTCTTGGATACTTCCCCGCCGGGGATGGCGAAGTAGTAGTCGATAATGTTGTATTCGAACGTCTTCAGACTCACCCACTGAAAACGGGCGTCAAAGAAGTACTTGCCACTTTCGGTAGACAAAAACGGATACAGCCCTCTGAAGCGATAGCGGGAGTTCATGCTGAAATCCTCTTTGTCTCGCGTCTCGCCCCAGAATCCATCTCTTTCTTCGTAGTGCTGTACTCTCCATCGGCGAAGGTCCCACTTGGTCTTATGCTCCAGTGCGAGTTCTTTACGACGCTCTTTGCGCACGATATTGCGGCTGGCGATATCCGAGGCAAGCGCTCCGGTAAGCAGGGTTGCACCGGCTCTTTCACGGATCTCATTGATGCCTGAGGTCGCTATTTGCAGCATATCCGATCCATCCGGAGAAGCTTCGCCTGCGAGCGCAAGCTCTACTGCCGCTTCGGCAGCGTTGAGCAATACGTCTGCATATCTCATCAACACAAAATGCTGGGAAGATCTGCCCTCTCCTGCTTCGAAAGAAGGATCGGGATTTAACCACTTACGACCATAAAATCCTGTGAGCGTGCTTTCTCCATTGTTGAAAAAAGGCCCGTTGGCTCCGGCTGCAGTGATCTGTCCGCCCTGATAAGAAACCAACTCCTGGCTCCCTCCCTCTCTTGCGCTGAGGAAAAGCTTCTTGGGCGCCTGCGTGTATGCAGCCAATTGCTGATAGCGTGTCTCAGCCGTAGCATAGGAATAATCGTTGAAGAGCGGCTTCACCGGCTCCGAACCGGTATAAACTCCGGCGCGGACTTCGATTTCCTGGTTTTTAAACACATCGCCCGGAAATATGACATAAGCGCGAAGTCGGGGCTCGGCATCTTCAAAAAACTCCATCGGAGAGTCATACATCAGGTAATCTCCCTGGTTATTTGACGAACCCGTGGTGACCTTGATGGTTCCATCCGGATAGCGGTCGAAGCCTTCAAACAGCTCCAGGAAATCCAGCGTTGGGCAGGTGCCTGCCGCAAGTGGAGCTTTGAAGATAAATGGAGCGCTGTACGCGTCGTAGCCATGAGTCGCCACGGGAAACTGGTATTGCTTCACATAGATGTTCTCAGGACTGGTAGGGTCACTGAACATGTCCACCATGTTCTGGTATTGTGCGTCTGGATCGTTTGCCGCCCATTTCCTTTTGTAAAGGGAATACTGGCCACTTTGGATCACCTCGTTTGCAGCAAGGTAAGCTTCTCTGAAATATCGGATCGAAGCAGCCTGTGCACTTTGCTCGGAAAAGCCGATGACGCGCACCCCTGTTTTCAGACCGGTGCCTGTAAGTCTTCCCGGCACGGTTTCGTTGTATTTTGCCACACTTCCCGCGTAGAGCATTGCTTCAGATTTGAATGCATGCGCAACGTTTTTGTTGGAGTATCCGCTTTTAGGACTGGTCGGCTGTAGCAAAGCTATCGCCTGATTGTAGTCGGCCAACACCTGATCCCAAGTCTCTTCCTCTGTGGAACGGGGTACTTCCAAAGTCTCCGAATCCGAAGGGTAACGAAGTACACTTGTCACCAGCGGCACGCCTCCGAAGCGTCTGGCCATGGCCGAGAAGACGGTCGCCCGGACAAAGTACGCTTCACCCAGGTAGTGATTGTAAGTCACCTCTGGGAATGCGTCCGCATACTCAGGCAATTTCTCCAACAGATAGTTTGCCTCGCGAAGCAAGCCAAAAGCCATCCCCCAGTAAGGGGTCCGCTCTCCTGTGAAAGCCGCACTGATTCCATCTCGATTGAGCGCTTCGCCGGTTCCCTCGATCCCCAGCGAACCCAGCCAGGAGTTGTATTCCACACCCCACTGTGCCATGTATTTGAAATCCTCAAAAGGCATCTTGCTGTACATGCCGGCGATGTACACATCCATTCCTGACTCACTGGTCATGAGTGTCTCATCACCGATCACATTCGGTGGGGGCACATCCAGTTCTGTACAACTTGAGATGTACAATAAGCTGAATAGCAATAGTATGATTCGTATGTTCATTTTTTTTCGATTTTAATTTTCCAAAGTCTCAACTAGCGCTCATTAAAATGACGCTGTCACACCCACTGTGTAGGTCTTGGTCAAAGGATACATTCGTCCCAGTTCATCTCCGGGATGCTCAGGATCGACAAACTTCACCCCGGTGAAAGTCAGCAGGTTGTAAGCATTGGCAAAGAACCGGATGTTGGTAGAGGGACTGTTCCGAGGTCTCAGTGTATAGCCGAGTTCGATACTTTTTAGACGCAGATAGTCAGTGCTTACCCTGTTGAAGTCGGAGTTTCCAAAAGGATAATTTCCGGTGTAGCCGTAGTAGCCGCTCACCCACTCTGTCTCGGGATCGTATGGATCAGCCATCGGATCCACCGGATGCCAGCGATCCAAGTATTGCTGCAAAGCACCACCTCCGTTGCTGCCCCATATCGAGTACAGTGGCTCCTGATACTCCATCGAGCCCAGGGCAGATCCCTGAAACAACAGACTCAGATCAAAATCCTTGTAGTTGGCGTCGAGCCCCAAGCTGAAGTTGACCCAAGGGGTCTGATCGTAGGCAAAGGGATGCTGGTCCAGACCATTGATCTCGCCGTCCCCGTTCCAGTCCTCATATTTGTAGTCACCAGGCAAGATGTCGCGATCCTTGTAGATATCATAAGACCAGATATCCTCCCAGTCCGTGTACCGTCCCGCGGATACATACCCGAACTGTACCCCTTGATAGCGGTCCGTCAGGTTGTCGTTGCGCCAGCGGTCATAGGAATTGCCATAGGGGCCCTTTTCCGCAGCGATCAAATGCTGTCTGCGGGTCACGGTCGCGATCCCTTTCAGCCCATAGGACAATTGGCCGATGGTGTTGCGGTGCGAAAGCTCCAGATCGATCCCAAACTGGCGATCGCTGTTGGTATTTTCCCTCGGTGCTCCAGTACCTACCACCGATGGTACATCGCCCGAGCGGGTGGAGAAAAGCCCATCCCTGCGACGGTCAAAGTAGTCCACCGCGAAACCGAACTTGCCTCTCCATGCTTCGAAATCCAAGCCTACGTTAAAGGTCTTGGCTGTCCACCAGGTGATGTTCTCATTGGGAACGACCACAGACGCACCATAGACAAACTCCCCGTTGAGCATATATCCCGGAGCATACTGGTTGTAGTATCCCTGCTGGGCATTGCCGCTGGTAGCCGGATAGATATAGCCAGGGTACCAGTCGTAGGCCAGCGATCCGTCATCAGCAGTCATCCCATAGCTGGCTCTGAACTTGAGCTGATCGATAAAAGACAGCGCGGAAACAGATTTGAAGAAAGATTCTTCAGAAAGTCTCCAACCAACAGAAGCGGAAGGGAACCAGCCCCAGCGGTTGGTTTTGACGAATTTGGACGATCCGTCATATCTGAACTGCACCTCGGCGATGTATTTGTCAGCGTATGCGTAGTTCACTCTACCAAACATCGCAGAGTTGGCGATCTCATAGAGGTCACCGGAACCACCCTGCATTCCGCCCTGCTGATTTTCGTTCATACCGCCGACGAGATACCCCATGGCGAACGCCAGATCACGCTGCGCATAAAAATTGTCTCCTTTTCGGTTTTGGGTTTCAAAACCCAAAAGGCCGGACACGTCGTGGTTGACACCAAAGGTGCGCTTGTAGTTGATCAGAAACTGTCCCAGTATCTGCTGCTTGCTGTAGATCTCGCGTCGGATCTGGTTGGGCGAGCTGTTGTTATAGAGTTTTGACACATACGAATCGGCAACCGGGTCGTACATGTACTGGTAGTATTCTCTGCGATAGAAATTGTTGTCATCGCCCCGAAAGTCGTAGCTGATCAACCCCTTGACGGACAGTCCCTGCAATGCGTGGGAGACTGCTCCGAAATCAAAGTCCAGTGAAGCCGAAGATTGAAAATACTTTTGCTTGTATTGTCTATAGCCTGACACATCAGCGTCCATCATTGCCACGGTATTCTGTTCCAGATCCAGTCCTTCATAGTTCAGCATGGTATTCTCCGGATCTGCGTAAGCCGGAAACAAGACTCCCTGTCTCCAATAGTTGCGGATGATGTCCACCGCGCTGGAGTAAGGCGAATTTCGTTGGTCAGCCACGCCGCTTAGGTTCAGGTTGAAATCCAGCCCCTTTGCGATCTCAGTAGTGATGTTGGATCTCAGGTTGACTTTGTTGTAGTTCATGTCACCTGATTTGAAAAATCCTTCCTGATAGAGGTATCCACCCGCGATGTAATACTGGGTTTTTTCCGTGCCCCCGGTGATACTGATATCATGTTGGGTCTGCGGAGAATACTCATTGATCAGCAGTGAATTCCAGTCGGTCGTGCGGCGTCGGCCGGTTTGGAAGGCCTCAAAATCATCAGCCCCATAGATCAGATTTCCCCCGTTGATATTGTTCATGGCCATCTCGTTGTAGAGGGTCATGGTCTGGTAGGGATCCGACAGCTCCGGAAATCCAGAAGGGCTCTGCAGGGTGTAGGAGCCATTGTAGGTTACCTGTGCTCTGCCAGTCGTGCTGCCTTTTTTGGTGGTCACGAGGACTACACCATTGGCGGCACGGGCGCCATAGATCGCAGCGGAAGCATCTTTCAAGACCGACAGATCTTCGATATCAGTCGGATTGAGGCGCTGAAAATCAGCCATCGTCCGCTGGATACCATCGATCACGATCAATGGGGAGCCCAGCCCTCTGATGTCCAAACTGGCGTTAAACGTACCGGGCTCGGCACTTTTCTGCCACACCCGGACACCCGCTACCCTACCGGTGAGCATGTTCTGTGGGTTTTCGTTCTTGGTCCGCAGCATTTCGTCACCTTTGATGTTGGCTACAGAGCCTGTCACGGTTACTTTTTCCTGCATCCCATAGCCCACGACCACCACTTCTCCAAGCTGCTGTGTATCCGGCACCATCGCCACTAATATCACTGATTGTGCCCCTACTTCGATCTCCTGAGTCACATATCCTATGAAGGAAAATGTCAAGACGGCATTCTCGTCAGGGACAGTCAACTGGAATTTACCATCAATATCCGTGGTCGTACCCACTACCGTCCCCTTGATCAGCACATTCACTCCCGGCATCGGGGTTCCGTCTTCGGAAAATGTCACCGTACCTGTGACGGTTCTGTCTTTGTCCTCTAAATCAGGCTTCTCTATCGGATGAATGTTTGCGACAAATCCCGAAGCTAGAGCAGGAGCAAAGACAAAGCACTGTATTGCAATTCCCAAGAGGGAATACTTAATCAGTCCTTTGAAAAACTGCTTATATATCTTTTGCATATGTTTTAGACTAGTTAATTGATCGATGCCCCTTTGAGGCAGATACCACAGTTGAGAAACTTGGCTTTTCCATTGTCACAGGAAGCCAAAAACCGGAATCATTTGGACAGCTCATAGCGCGATAGCACGGCATATTCTGCTGCAAATGCGAAGTTGAACATACCCTCAGTCCTGTTGTTGTTAGGCGTTGGGCTCCAGCCTACCAGCAGGTTGGTAGGAAGAAATCCCTCGTAGAGGAAGTTCTCGTAGCCATAGTCGAGGTTCTTCTGGAACGTGTCGATGTACTCAGCAGCAGCGCCGTGAGCTGGCTGCACGTCTACGTAGCCGCGCATCAAGACTCCGTTAAACCAGTTGTTGAAGCCGCCGATGTTGTAGGTGTAGTATCCCTCCTTGGTCTCTCCTGCTTTCGCAAAATAGCGGAAGCTGTCGTCGGACAATTTCTTCGCGTCGTCCAGATAGCTGCCATCTCCGAGGGCTCTGTATAGATCTGCAGCTCCCGAAAGCATCGTCCCGGAGTTGTAAGAGATCGCCGGGCCTACGCGATCGTTGCAGGTGATACCTCTGCGATAGACTTCGCCGTCAATGGTCTCGTTCTGAGGACTTCCCGGAGAACATCCGCCTCTCATGTCATCGTAAACCCCGTCAGCCCGCAGCAACTGACTCTTCTGCCACTCATATACTTTCTTGGCAAAGTCAGCATAGTACTCGCTTTTCTTCACTGATGCGGTCTTTCTGGTCTTTCGGTCTTCCGCATCGATGTAGCGGTAGGTGATCTCGTCGCTTTTGTCCTTATAGATCTCGTGAAGCCATACCAAGGGGCTTACCATTGGCCCATTGCTACAGGCGTGCTTGGTCGCATAGCCTGGACCCCAGGGTATCCCGCCCCGCTCTGTTCCGTCCGGATTTCGGGTGCTGTCCCATCCATCCAAGACATAGTCTGTCAGGTATTCTGCCTTTTCCAAATAGGCATTTTCTCCGGTGATCTTGTAAGACTCGAGCAGTTCACGGATCAGCCACATCTGGTCATCGTAGACATTTTCGATGCCTTCGACTTTGGCTGTCCCCTTGGCATTGCCGCGGTTTACGCCGTACACTGACCATTCTTTGGTCTGGGTAAAAGATACCAACTCAAACGTCCCCAGGTAATAGTCCGCGTTATCGTAGAGTTGTCCCAGAAGCGTGGCATAGCGGTCAAAGTGCGCATCGTAAATCGCCACGTTGCCGTTTTCCTTTTGCGCCTGCAGTCCGTGGAGGATTGCGTTGACGGCTTCAATCGCAGCTGAGTACATCCACACGCTCCCGGTCTCATCGGACCGGACTCCCGTGTAAGGATTGTAATACCTGGCCATTGCCATCCCTGATCCGCTAAAGTGGGCGGATACGGCTTTGTCCGTGAGTTCCATGGCGCGGGTCAGGTTCTGTTCAGAAAGACTCACCTCCACCGGAGGGGTCTTTGGGTCGGTGTCAGATGGATTTTCAGTACATGCCGATAGCAGCAGTAAGCACAGACTCCAAATTGTGATCATCATTCGATATTGTATCATGTTTAGGTTTATTGTATTAGTTCAGATCAATTCTGTGGATTACCAGTTTGTTCTCTCCCGAATTGGCCTCCGCGTTGTAGACCCCAAGTGCGAGAGTCACGTCTTTGCCATTGAATTGAGATAAGTCATACACAAAAGATGCGTAGCCTTCCGGATTGCCGGCTCCCCCATCGCCATGCTTGAACTTCCAGCATCCGTCTTCTGCGGCACTGGCTTCGTCGGCGGTATTAGACTGGGGATCCAGATGCGTCACCGTACCGTCGTCTTCTATTGCGGTAAGTTTGAAATAGGTGAAGTTGTCGCCGAAGTTTCGCGTGTTCAGCGTAAGCAGATTGCTGCCTGCATTGATGGAAAACTTAGAATACAGATAGGCCTCCGGCACCTCGGTGCTCGTTTCCGTCGTATTGCGGGTTTTGATTAGATAGCCCTCAGACGGGAACACCTCTGGGTCTTTCTTCAGCGGGACAAAGAACCATCGTGCAGCAACGTGGTCTACATTCCGCCAGGCACGGTAGGCATCGACATAGTTATCACGGTTGCCATTGACAGGGCTGATCCCAGTAAAGGACTTTTTTGTATGCGGCATCGTGGAGCGGACAGTCTCTTGGGTCAGCTTCCAGCCTTCGATCACCTCGGTGCCCGGCAGCCAGTCCCAATTGTTCACTTTTTGGTCCGCGAAGCGAATCGCGCGAACCACCAGCTGCTTCCAATAGTCGCCGGTGGACTGTCGGTAGATACCCACAGCGACGATGACCTCCTTGCCCACATAGTCACTTAGATCAAACTCGACGTCGCCGTAGCTTCCGGAAGCATACGTTCTATTTTCACCGATCTTCACCGCGATAGGCTGAGCTGCTGACAGGTCCACTACCTGCACTCCGAAATAGGCCGGGTTTGCCGCGTCAGTGTTGTGCGTGCTGATTCTTAAGGAAAGGATCTTGTTGTCCTCCGTGATCAGTTTGCTGCCATACACATAGGAGTCAAATACATTGAGATCGGCTGGATTGCTGCGATCCGCATCCCCATTCCGGATTTGCAGGGTAGTACCCTCATTTTGCTCTTGCCATGCCCCACGGAAATCCAGTGCAGACATGTAGTTACATGCCCAGTCCCATCGTGGGTAGGCATCTGCATTCCGTCCGCCCCGATATTCATTGTAGAACCACTTCTCAGCTACCAGGAGATCGGCAAAAGTCAATCCTCTGAGGATTTCGCTGCTGCCCATGGTAAGGTCCAAGGCTGCGACACCGTCGACAAAATCAGCCTCGCTTACCGTCTTGGTGACGGTCTCATAATTTGCTTTGGTGAAGGTGACCGTATAGGTGTCTACGATCAGGTTTTCGAGGGCAAAAGTCCCGTCGCTTCCGGTGGTTTGCGTACCGGCAACTCCCACGCTGACGGTCACCCCTTCGAGAGGAGCATTCTCGTTCCTGCCGTCTTTGATTGTGCCGGTGATCTTGGCAGAGGCAAACACCAAGGACACATCCGCCGTGGCGATGTTTTCACTGTTGTATTTTTCGGGATTTACGGTTACGCTGACAGCAAGCCAGCCCGTCTTGGCAAATTTCACGGCACGTGTCTTCAACGTGACGTTCTCAAAGACATACTTCCCGTCACTGCCCGTCGTGACAGAGATCTCTTCTTCACCGATTCCCAAAAGAGAAACGTCTACATCCGCGATAGGCTGCCCGTCCGTGTCCGTGACAGTCCCCGTGATGGTTCCCCGACTCTCCTCAATCGGCTCATCTTCATTGATACAGGAGATTGCGGATACGAAAAAAGTACCCAGCAAAGCGACGTATACAATCGCTCGTAGTTGTTTAATCATAGGTAAGGTTATTAGGGGTTGTACTGATTTTAATCTGATCAACCGAACTGAAATGCGTGTCACTTCACCGGTTGGCAGGTAGGGAAAATAGAAGCCGAGTGGTTAAATAATCGGTTAAATCAGGGTTAATCCGCCGGAAAAATTTGTTAATCTGGCAATGGGAATGGATTAGAGACGTTCGGATCATTCATGGTCGAACTCAGCTCCTGGTCGTATGAATTTGCCGGGGGAGATTCATAGAGGCCTCCAAAAAAACGTATGACTTCAGACCCTCCACAGCTTCGAAAACACAGACAGATATAAAAAATAAAGCCCTCCGAATTCAATTTCGGAGGGCTTTTTTGGTTTAGAGGAAGATTACCCGACCAGGTTACCTTCTTCATCCCATTGGGCGATGGTGCCGCGCTCTTCGGGTTTGAGGTAGAGGTCTTTGTATTTGTCGGGGTTGGCGAGGCCGTACTGGTCGAGGACTTTTTGCGGGACGCCGTCCCATACGTTGGGGGTGTTGCCGCGGTAGTCCATGTATTTCCAGCCGGCCTGCGTGGAGAAGTAGCCCGAGCAGGTCAGGTTTCGGAGCATGTTGAACCAGCGGACGGCGCCGGCGTACTCCGGAGCGGCTTTGTCCGGCCAGGCGACCAGTTCCACGATCTGGATGACCTGGTCTTTGCTCAGCTCGTTGAAGGGCTTTCCGAACAGTTCGTCCGACTCGAAGTCCAGCCACATTAGTCCGCCCCGCATCGGGGTTTGGTTGCCGGGCTGGTCTTTCATCATGAATTCGATGAAGTCGGGCACTTTGAGTTCCGTAGCCGAGGGGGAATCCTCGCCTGCGGGCATGATGATGTCCACGAGGGTGTTGAGTTTTTTCACTTCCGCTTCGGTGAAGAAGGTTTCGGAGAGCAGTTGTGAATCGCGGAGTTTTTCCTCCTCGGTCCTGCCGCCGATGGTGCCTCCGGTGAGGACTTGGTTCTGTACGGCAACCTGCTCAGGCTCGCAGCCTGTCAACAGCAAGCCCGCTCCCACGGAGCCTGTAAAGAGGAGTTTTAGGTTTTCTCTTCTGTTCATGGCTTAGATGTTTTTTTGTTTGAGTTGGTCCACGATGTATTCGGAGGTCCTCCAGGAGAGGGCCAGGATCGTCCAAGTGGGGTTTTTGTCTGCCTGGGACACGAACGAACCCGCATCGACGACAAAGACGTTTTTGCAGTCGTGTGCCTGGCAGTTGGAGTTGACTACCGAAGACTTCGGATCGTCTCCCATCCGGGTGGTGCCCACTTCGTGGATGAT
>NZ_KE386904.1:478271-581997 GCF_000429445.1 Algoriphagus terrigena DSM 22685 | reverse complement strand
AAGCAAGATCTGCTTCTGGCCAACCAGACGCTCCAATTCCTTGATTTTTTGCTCCATTTCCTGAATTTTATGGGTATCACTCATGGGTTCGATGATTTGGCGAATTTGCTTTTTACGGTGAGCAGAATATTTATAAAGCCATTTGTAGACCGCTGCTCGGGTCACCCCATACACTTTACTCACCTGCATCACTGTAGTTAAGTTACGCTCAATTTCCCGAACCTTTTCCTGCTTGAAAGATTCACTGAAGTGACGCACCACTTGCACTTGTTTCTGATTTTCCATTTTTTGAAAGTTTTGTAACTCCCAAAAACGGTCAAGCTATTTTAGTCCTTTACACACTGTAAACTGCCCACTGCCAACTGGGACCGGATACTGCAAACTGAACACTGCCAACTAAACACAGCCCACGGCCTCGTAAATCGTAAATTCGAGAACCCGACAACAGCTTCCGGGGACAACGCAACGACCCCTGCCCACTGCGCACTGAAAACTGCCTACTGAAAATTGCCATGGAATCCTTCCCTTGCAAAATTCCCCAAACCAATTAAATTTGCTTGCCGAGTAATTTTTTTACTCAATCAACAGGCCCACTTCCGGGACTGACCGGGCGAAGCTTTTTAATTATGAATGTGGAATGAAGAATTCTGAATTTTAAAAAAATGGGAAATGCAATTGTTGAAAAAACTTTTGTCTTTGCTGAAAAATCCTTGAATGTGTATTTCGAATTGAGGAAAAATGGACATTTCCGACTTGCAGACCAGTTTGTAGGTGCAGCAACCTCCATAGGAGCAAATGTGGAAGAAGCTCAAGCCGCACATTCAAAGCTTGATTTTATTTCCAAAATGGTTATTTCAGCCAAGGAAGCCAGAGAATCAAGATATTGGATTCGGCTATTGGACAGAAAGGAATTGGCTCAGAATCTTCCCGATTTTCCTTTTTTAAAAACTGAAATCGAAGAAATTCTCAAAATCCTCAATTCCATCATTAAGTCCAGTAGAGAAAATCTAAAAGGTGGAAAACCTCCCGGCTCAAACACTTAACTCCTCATTCCCAATTCCTGATTCAACATTTCTAATTCCTCATTCTCCATTCTTAATTAAAAAAGTCTGCTCGACTCCCTCGTTACATCCAAAACCCGCGTCAAACTTCTTCTGAAGTTTTTCGCCCATTCCAATTCAGGCTACCTGCGCTCTCTTGCCAAGGAATTTGATGAATCTACCAATTCAGTTCGAGTGGAGCTTAATCGTCTGACCGATGCCGGCTTGCTTCTCGCAGAAGATGAGGGGAAGACCAAGGTGTATAGGGCCAACCATTCCCACCCCTTTTTCTCAGAAATCAAAGGGATGGTTTCGAAATTTCTCGGCTTGGACGAACTCATGGAGAAGATCGTAAAGCGGATGGGGAACGTCGAAAAAGCCATTATCGTCGGTGACTACGCCCAAGGAGTGGACTCCGGCACGATCGATCTGATTCTTGTCGGACAGGATTTGGATCTGGAATACCTGGATTTTATCGTGAACAAAACCTTTGAAAAGATCAACCGAAAAGTGCGGGTTCAGGTGCTTGAAATCCTCCCCTCAGACACCGCCGGGATTTTGGTGTACGGAAAATAGCAGCACCCTCAGCAGACGACGCCTAACTCTTCACTGTTGGTGAGCTTGTCGAATCCAGTCGAGGTATAAACTTTAACGTAGCGGTACCAAGTATTGGGAAACGCCGCCTACTGAATAGAGCCTATGTATCCAACCTCGTCATCCATCTTCCGACAAGGCCACAACAGCGCCGCGGACGACTCGCCAAAACTCGCTTCTGACGTCTGCCAACTGAACTCTCTCAACTTCCAACTGAATACAGCCTACCATCTATTGAAATGATCACACTTCTTCCTTTCGATTCCGACCTTTTTGGCTATCCGGTCGGAAAGGCCACCATATCAGGAAACTGGGATGAAATCAGCTTTTTGGAAGAAGCCAAAGCCTTTCAGCTTGTATACGTCTCTTCTGAAAGCGCGCTTCCGGTCAATTGCAATTCGTTTCGTCTAGTCGACGTCAAGGTGACCTTTGCCAAAGATTTGGTCAAAACTCAACCCAGAAACCATGAAATCTACAGATGGGAGGGCGAACTGATCGGAAACCTGGTCCAACTGGCATTGGAAAGCGGTGCTTTCTCCAGGTTTAAAACAGACCCTCGCCTCGTTCAGGGCGAATTCGAAAAGCTCTATCGTCTATGGATTGAGAAAGCCTGGGAAAAGCGCCAGATCTTCTGCTCTCCTAACCTCGAAGCAATGGTTACGGTTTCTTCCGAAGACAAACTTGCTAAGATCGGACTTCTCGCTGTGAACTTTGCCCACCGGAACCAGGGATGGGGGAGAAAGCTTGTCCATGCCGCAGAGCATTATGCCCTCCTGTTGGGCGTTAATCAAATACAAATCCCGACCCAGCAAACCAACTTCCCTGCCTGCAACCTGTACCAAAGCCTGGGATATCAACTGCAGGAACAAACACACCTATACCACTGGTGGCGGGACTTTTCGCCAGCCCTATCGAACCAACGCCGGTGAGCCCCGTCGACTCATGAGCTATCGAACAACGCTTGGTGAGCCCGTCGAACGACAACAACCTGACAATGTGATAACTCGATACACGAAAACTGTACCGTCCTAAATAGAGATGACCGTTTGAAGTTGGTTTTGGTTAGATTTTTATTGCGTTCAAACTGATCCGGTGTTAAGCCTCCCGGACTTTGGTGAGGTTTCTGTTGGTTGTACATCTTTACTGCCTTGGCTGTTTTGATTTCCAGCTCTTTGAATGTAGTGGGATGATATCCATAGAGGTAATCATTCTTGATGGTCTCGTTTAGTCGCTCTGCTTTAGGATTCTGGTAAGCTGTTTTCCCCATACTATTTTGGAATTTCTTTTGGGTCATGGCCACAAATTGCCTGCAGTAATACTGGCCTCCTCCATCTGAATGGAAAATTGGCTCAACCCTTGGGGCAAACATTTCATGGCCATTCTGAGAGCAGGAATAGTCGTGTCGTCGGCCCTGAGCGTCTTGCTTACCTGATAGCCTTTTATCTTTCTGCTGTAGGCATCCATAATCAGGGTCAGGTAAGCAAACTTCCCGTTAAGTTCATAATAGGTGATGTCACTTACCCAAGCCTGGTTGACATGTGTCAACTCCAAACTCTCCGTCAGGTTGGGAAAGCGGATCACTCCACTGCTATCGGTAGTCCTGCGGAAATTCCTCTTGGGAGCAAGCATAAAGCCGCTTGCTCTGTACCAGACTGTAACTAAGTTACGCTCAATTTCCCGAACCTTTTCCCGCTTGAAAGATTCACTGAAGTGGCGGATCACTTGTACTTGTTTCTGATTTTCCATGCTTTGAAAGTTTTATGACTCCCAAAAACGGTCAATCTATTTTAGACCTTTACAAACTGGATACCGCCCACTGTCATCTGTCGTCTGCCTACTAAACACTGTCGACCTCAGTAGCTTAGCAAGTATCACATGTCAAAAAGTAAAGTCGAGTAGAGAGATTAGGACGCAAGACCGATGCGACAGCAACACCCCTTGATTCTCGATTTCATTGAAGGGAGAGTTTCTTGTATCAAGGAGCCAGTATCAAGAAGTAAGAAGCACGGGACTCGACACCGAGCAATGGCGCTTACTGCCCACAGATCACTGCCAATTGCAAACCTAACAATGAATACATGCTAATCGCCGGCGCCGGAGGACATGCCCTGGAAGTCCTCGACATCCTAATCACAACAAAGCCCGAAGCAAGACTGTTTTTTTTGGATGAAAGCGGGGGAGGAGGTCTGTTTCAGGATAAGTATCCTGTCATCCAAACTGAAACCGAGATCCTAAGAGCCTTTGAGAAAGACCCTTGTTTTGTCTTGGGAACCGGCAAACCTGCGACCAGAAAAAAACTGCATGGTAACTTAATCTGCCTCGGAGGGAAGCCTTTTTACCTCAGGGGACAGGGGTGTGTGATTAGCCCGAGTTCTGATTGTTCAGAGGCGGATATCTTTAATCTCTGTTTCATAGGCCCAAACACCCGTATCGGGACAGGCTGTCTAATCAACAGTGGCGCTCAGATCCACCACGAGGTGGTACTTGGAGAATTCACAGAAATCAGTCCCGCATCCGTTATACTTGGACGGGTTGAGATAGGATCTTTTTGCTTCATAGGCGCCAATTCCACCATCCTGCCAGGGGTCAAGATTGGAAATAATGTCACCGTCGGGGCAGGAACGGTCGTGACCAGGGATGTTCCCGATAGTGTCACAGTAGTCGGAGTGCCGGGTAGAGTGATCAAGGTGCTGAAAAGCTGAGAGTCGAGCCAGCCGTCCAATGTATGGAACTTTAGCGGCGCTCCGGAACAGGATAAAGCGTTGTTTCGCCAGGGTAGAATCGTCGTTTTTTTTTTTTTTCTAACCGGGAACTCGAAAGCGAGCTCGTTAGATCTAATATCCCCATCTTGTAGTAAAGGCTGCCGCAGGCAGTGAAGTGACAACCAAATCAATTCAATTTCAAAGCCGGGCCGGATCTTGCCCGGCTTTTTTTTTGCCTTCAGTTATCCGGCTACTCCAGATGTTAAACCCGTGATGCGTACCCTCGGCACGCGTTCCGCCGTTCAACTGGTTTGACTTTTGAATTGCCCAACTGCCTGTTTTAGGATTCTCAATAGGATCGTCTTTGCGAGGAATCAAACGTATTATCCAATTATTGTCTAAATCAACGGCCCCAACCATCCTAATTAATGAAGCAGAATTCCGGTTGCACGGCCTCTCCACCGATTCGTATCGGTGCCAGACTATTTACCAATCGATCTGTATGCTCCCCGGCATCAACATCCTTTTACCGAGGAGATTCGTGCGCGGAGGCGGATTACGGATGTCCACATTTAATATGATGTCGGCCGTGCCTATGGCACTTCTCTATCTCCGTAACTCGGTATTCACTACCCGTTGCTTCGGATAATCCTACACTGAGGTTGAAATATCCGATTCATTTTTTCCGGGGATCGGTTGGTGAGCTAGTCAAAACATACCACCCCTAAGCTATAGCCTCCCACCATCTCCGTTCCTCGACACCGACAATCTTTTCCTTTCAAAAGTTCTAAGCCCAGATCATTGGAATTTGATCCTTTATAAAGGGCTCAACTAAAGGTGGAAAATGTGCAAATGTACGTAGGTGGGGATCAGCGCTACCACATGTCACGGACACTTCTCAACTGAATTGAGTTTCCGGAAATAAGTCCAATCACGCTTAAAGCTGAGTCAAATCGTATTGATTTTGTCCAATATTTCTTAAATTAATACAGATTTTCCTGTGACTCTGAGAGTTTTTTAGAGATGGGAGGAAAACAAATTTGACCGGTTTGTGTTTTCTCTTTCCGGTGTTGGTATCACGGGAATTAGCCATCAGTCGGTAAGTCATAGAGGATCACCCATCTTCGAAATTGGTAGGTTGAAGGTTCGTTAGCTAAATAGAGAGTTAAGGAGAGATTCAAAATCTTGAATCCAAGTATCAAATGCGTTCGTTTTCAGTAACTCATTATTTCACCCTCGAAACAATGTTTGAAACTTTCCCCCAGTTGACAACCGAGAGATTGGAACTGATTGAAATCAAAAAAACACACCTGATCGATTTTTTTAACCTCTTCAGGGATGAAAGGGTTGCCTTGTATTACCAGATTATCCCATTTAAAGAAGCAAAGGATGCGCAAGTTTACCTTGACCTGTTTGAATTCCGCCTGAAAAGAGAAACTGGGATTCGCTGGGGGATTGCGCTGAAAGGATTTACCGAAATCATCGGAACTATTGGTTTCAACAGCTTTCAAAGGAACCATACAGGGAACTTGGCGTATGACTTGCAATTCAACTTTTGGAACCGGGGATATGCAACAGAGGCGGCCAGGGCAGTCTTAGAATACGGCTTTGATCATCTTCAAATCAGACGGGTTGAGGCTGATGTCGTTATTGGAAATACAGCGTCTGACAGAGTTCTTGTGAAATTGGGGTTTAAATTCGATGGAGCTGTACCGACTCGGATGTATTGGAATGGGAGTTATTACGACAAAAAAGTCTTTTCTCTGTCGAGAGAGGATTTCAACCGACGTGGGGAAGAGAGAGATTCGGGCAATGTTTTTCCCGAACCTCTTCCAGAATTCTGAATCACTTCGTTCATCGGGACTATCGCTTCAGAGTCCGATCCTCAGTAGTTAGCTCCAAATCGAAGTAGCACCAGGACCAAATTCCTCAACTGCCCCAAAGACCTCGTAAATGGTAAATCCGAAAACGTGACAACACCTTCAGCAGACACCTCGACAACCCGACAACCCGAAGACGTAGCCAAGACCAAATTCCTCAACTACCCCAAAGACCTCGTAAATCGTACCTCGTAAATCGTAAATCCGAAAACGTGACAAGAGCTTCAGCTGACATCGTGACAACGCGAAGCAGACAATCTGACAACCCGACAACAAACACATCCGTCATCCAGCATCGGTCATCCAACATCCCTCATCCAGCATCCGTCATCCCACATTTCAAACTCTTGTGTTGAGCGGAGTCGAGACGTTAAACTCCCAACCCGACAACTCGCCACCGAGCAGCAGACAACTCGACAACCCGAGAACATTGCCAGGACCAAATTCCTCAACTACCCCAAAGACCTCGTAAATCGTAATTCGTAAATCCAACAACGTGACAACAGCTTCAGCCGACTGCCTACTGAAAACTGCGACTGAACACTGCCTACTTAACACTCCCCAAAGACCTCGTAAACCGTAATTCGTAAATCGTAAATCCAAAAACAACCCGAGAACATAGCCAGGACCAAATTCCTCAACTGCCCCAAAGACCTCGTAAATCGTAATTCGTAAATCGTAAATCCGGCAACGTGACAACACCTTCGGCGGACAACGTAACAACTGACAACCCGACAACTGGGCTTGCGCAATATCTTTTCAGTTATATATTTGAAAAAATAAGTTTCAACACATGGATGAAAACGCCCCTGTCCCCAAACGAAAGATCAACGTCGAACTACTTTTGGGTCTGTCTGCAGTCTTTTTAAGCGCTTCAGCATTGATTGTATCCATCATCCAGACCACCATCTTCAAAGAACAACAATACGCTTCGGTCTGGCCTTATCTGCAGACCACTGCCAGCTTTAGAAGTGGGAACTACGAATATGGTATCGAAAACAAAGGCGTCGGCCCTGCGATTGTCAAGAGCTTTGAGTACACCTATAAAGGATCGAGCTATGGCGATACCCGGTCCGCTTTTTCAGCTATGTTTGGAGAAAACCAAAGAGGGGTTGGGTTTAGCGGTATAAGCAAAGATTACGTCTTCAAATCCGACGAAGATCTTTCACTCCTCTCCGTGAATCTGCCGGATTCGGTGATTAATTCAATAATTTACCGTTGGGAAAGTGATTCTGTCAATCTTAAAGTCACTTATGCGGATGTGTATGGCAACTGCTGGCAGCTGGACAATGGCGTCACCACCCGTCTTGCATCCTGCCCTGATTAACAAAACCCGCTACTTAAACTCACTTTTCTATGGCTAAGGCTCTCTCTGCTGCACTACTCATTCTTTTTACCATAGGCCCCGGCTTCGTCTATTCGCAGACTCCCGACAAGTACTATCTGCTAAAAGCAGGACAGTTCTACGATTCGGAAAAAAATGTCTTTGTACAAGACCAGCAGGTTTTGATCAAGAATAACCTGGTGCTCGAAGTAGGTACCCAACTCACTGTCCCCCCGGATACAGAGGTCCTTGATCTTGGGGATGCCACCATTGCTCCGGGGCTGATTGATGCACACTCCCATGTACTGCTCGAGCAGCAGAGCGACGAGCCTCTGGCAGTGGATGCGATGTTGATGTCCTCGGAGGCAAGAGTTCTGCGAGCGGCCAAGTTTTCCCGAAGTTATCTGGACGCCGGTTTTACCACGATCAGGGATTTGGGCAACTCAGGCCAATACCTGGATCTGGAGGTAAGGAGAGCCATCAATAGGGGATACTTTCCAGGACCCCGGATGCTGGTATCCGGGCCGATCATCGGTTCGATGGACGGGCAGGTAGATGGGATTCCCCTGGCTGATTTTGATCGAATCTCGCGCCAAGAGTACAGCATGGTCAGCGGGGTCGAAGAAGCCAAAAAGGCAGTTCGGGAGCATATCGCAAGGGGAGTGGATGTGATCAAGATCTTGGCCATCGGCAACAGACTGGTGCTGAGCCTGGATGAGATGAAAGCGATTGTCGAAACCGCCCATGCCGAACGCCTCACGGTCACGGCGCATTGTGACCGGGACTGGGCCGCCCAAAATGCCATCGAGGCCGGTGTCGACGGGATCGAACATGCCTATGGATTTAAGCCAAGTACACTTGAAAAAATGGCCGCCAAGGGAATTTATGTCGTGCCGACCTATGGGTCGACGGAAACTATCAGAGCTTATTATGAGGTTCAAAACCAGCCCTATACCGAACAGGATCTGAAAGACAATGCCGCCGGTTGGAACAAATGGACGAGGGAACTCAAGGCGGCAGACGTCACCATCGTGGCAGGTTCCGATGCCTATATCGACCTAAAGCGTCCTAGGGGCGAGCTTGCCAAGCAAACCATCTGGGGATATGCTGATGCCGGGCTGTCACCGGAGGATGTACTACAGACTGCTACCATCAATGCCGCCGCAGCCTTGGGCATGAAGGACCAAATCGGTGTCATCAAACCCGGTGCGTTTGCCGACATTGTGGTATTTGGGGGAGACCTGAAAACAGACATCAAAACATCACTTTACCAGGTGAAGATGGTGATCAAAGACGGGGAGATCGTCTTCAGAAAATAAGGATCTTCGAATGACCAATCGAAGGCTCCGTCGAAGTGTTTCAATCTTTCAATTCACACCAACCCGACAACGCGCAGCGGACAACTCGACAACCCGAGAACATATCCAGGACCAAATTCCTCAACTACCCCAAGGACCTCGTAAATCGTAATTCGTAAATCGTAAATCTGACAACCCGAAAACAGCTTCAGCGGACAACGTGACAACAAACACATCGGTCATTTCTACAACCAACATATCGGTTCCGCACGGTCTAATTTCAAACCCGAAGGTATACAGTGCATGGCGTCACTCACTGCGCAGACTATTCACCGGGTTGGCAATAGCGGCTCGTATGGATTGCCAACTCACCGTTGCCAATGCAATGAGGATTGCCATGGATCCTGCAAGCGCGAAGGTGCCAAAGCTGATATCCGTACGGTATGCAAAGTTTTCCAGCCATTGATCCATCACATAGACGGTAACCGGTATAGCGAGTGCGAAACCGATCAGCACGAGGATCAGAAAATCTTTCCCCAACAAGGCAACGATACCCGCAACACTGGCCCCCAGTACTTTACGCATACCAATCTCTTTGGTCCTTTGCTGTGCAGTAAAGGCAACAAGCCCAAACAAACCAAGACACGCGATGAAAATGCTCATGCCGGCGAATAGGCTGAACAGCCGCGCGAAACGCTGATCGTTTTTGTATTGCAGGTCATACGCTTCATCCACGAAACTGTATTGAAATAGATTGCCGGGAAATAACGTGTGATATTTTTCCTCCAACCTGCCGATAACGTCGCCAAAGTCAGTGGTGGCTAGCCGCACCGACACCTGGTTGCCCGAAGTGGTCCTTCCAAAGATGATGCTCTGCTGGGCCTCATGTGCAGACGACCATTTGAAGTCTTTATACACGCCAATGACCACTGCCTGGAAATCGCCTACCATCACAAGTTGATCCACGGATTCTGATGATGTCTTGTATCCCAGACTTTTCGCAGCGGTTTCATTAAGTATAATCTTCCAGTTGGCCCCGACCGTATCTTCCGTGGCGGCCACCTGATGGAATGACCGGCCTGCTACCAACTCAAGTCCGTATAAGGATGCAAATGTCGAATCGATATAGGTGGCGACCCCGCTAATAGCAGCGGATGGATCATCCGTTAGCTTGCGAAGAGCCGCTCCGTTCCAGTTGAAGCCCTGCCCGGGAAGTGTGGAGGAAAGGGCAGTCCGCTCTACTCCGGCAAGCTGACTTACTTCCTGCTTAAACGTAGCCATCATCGTAGCCCGGTCAGCATCATCGGGTAAGACCCGCGGTGCCCGGATGGCAACAACCTGTTCGAGGTCGAGCCCAAGGTTCAGGGTGCGCATGTAGGAAAGCTGGCTGAAAACCACGAGGGTTCCTGCGATCAACACCACTGAGCCTGCAAACTGGAAAACCACAAGGCCTTTGCGTAACCAGAAATGTCCTGAGGCTGACAGGGCCTTTCCTTTTAATACAACAGCGGGCCTGAACGAGGAGAGTACGAAAGCAGGATAGAGGCCAGCCAACAATGTGCCCGCGATCAGGGTGACGGCCAGCGCAAGCAGAAACATAGGGTCAAGCCATTGGGCAACGGATAATTGCGTTTCTGCTATATCATTTACAAACGGCAGCAGGATCAATGTGAGTAGCAGCGCAATGGCCATGGCGGTGACATTAGTGAGTGCAGACTCATACAGAAACTGCGTGATCAACTGATTACGCCGCGCACCGATTGCCTTGCGCACACCCACTTCCTGCGAACGGTTCAAGGCACGTGCAGTAGCCAGGTTGATGTAATTGACCAGCGCAATCACCAGGGTGATTATCCCGATCACCAGGAAAAAGTAGAGTGTCTTGTAGCTGCCCGCCACAATGCTTCCTGCTCCGGTGATGTCAGAGTTGAGGTGAATGTCGTCCAGAGGCTGGAGCGTTACAGCGACTGTTCTTCCCTGCTGCTTCAGCATATCTGCCCGGTGTTTCGCAAACACTTCCGTCATCTTGCGCTTTACTTCCTCCCGGTCGGCAGTAGGGTGCAATTCCAGGTAGGTGGTAAAATTATTCCAGCTCCAGCCACCTTCAGGCTCTGTTTCATAACCCGTTCCGCGCAATAGATCTTCCATTGGCAACAACATGTCAAATTGAAGATGTGAATTGGTTGGGACTTCCTTGAAAATTCCCGCGACGGTATAGGTTTTATCCGTTTCACCTGTTACCTGAAGCGTTTGGCCTTCCGCCTGCTGATTCCCAAAATATTTGTTAGCGGTAGCTTCTGAGAGCAGTACTGTCCCCGGAGAAAGTTTTGCATCTCCACTGATAAGCGGAAATGAAAACATCTCCATAAACGCAGCATCCACGTAGAGGGCACGGTCTTCTTCAAAGACCTGCTCCGGAGATTGGATCGCTGAGACCAGTGCGTTTTCCTGATGGACGCGGGCGATGTTTACGATCTCAGGAACTTCATTCTCCAGGGTAGGCGCCAGCGCTTGGGCCGTGTAAGCGTGCCCTGTCTCCATCTGTTCCCCCCCGCTTGCAAAAGCCTGTAGCACACGAAACAGGTCTTGCTTCTTATCATGGAAACGGTCAAAGCTGGACTCGAGCGTCACATACTGGAAGATGATCAGGCAGCAGGTCATGCCGATGGATAACCCTATGATATTTAGCGATGAGAAACTTTTGTTTTGACGGATATTCCGCCATGCGAGGGTGAGGTAATTTCTGTACATGCCGCTTGATTGGGGGGAAAAGTTGAAGGACTTGATATATTCCGGTCTCAAATATTTCAATACGCGCCAAGTAAATTTATACCTGGCCTTGGCCGATGATTGCGAATGCTCTTTATAGAATATCTCCGTCAGATCCCCTTCGATCTCTTCTACATATTCCTGCCTGCAAAACCAGCGCAGGAATGAAAGTGCTTTCTTTGGGGGATGCATTAACTGAAGGAAATTTTAGGAATACGCTTGTAGATGCTGTTCCGCAATTCGTGCTGTTCATCGAGTACACGCTTTCCGAAAGCGCTAATCACATAGTATTTCTTTCGTCTGCCGCCCCGGTTTTCGGTTATGCCCCCATAGTGGGAACTGACAAACCCTTTTTCTTCCATGCGCTTTAGGACTACATGTACCGCACTGATGTTGACGTTTCGCTGGAGTTCCTCCTCTAAGCCTTCCAGGATGGAAACTCCATAGGCGGTGTTGTGCTGGGAAGCAACCATCAATAGTACCAGTTCTTCGAATTCACCAAGCGTGTGGGGTGTCATGGATGCAATGATTTACTTAACAAACGTAAAAGTAATAGAAAATAATATGTTTCATATTTGTTAAGTAAAGTTTTTTGGGCGCACTAATTCGCCTCAACAGCCTGGCAATAACGCTGTCCAAGACATCGGTCATCCGGCACTTCGCCGCCGTGAGTTTCTCCACTCACGGCTTTTTGATTTCTGCTGATTGGCAAAGCCTGATTGGATAGGACCTCGAAGGTTTTCATCCCCACGCTTAACTCTTAAACAATTAACCCTTAACCTTCCTGGCAGCTCCACGGACAATGCGTCAACCTGACGACAGCTCCGCGGACAACCCGACAACAGGATAACGCGCACCGGACAACTCGACAAACCGAGGACATAGCCAGGTACAAATTCCTCAACTACCCCAAAGACCTCGTAAATCGTAATTCGTAAATCCGAAAACGGGACAGCGGCTTCAGCTGACAACGTGACAACAAACACATCCGTCATCCAGCATCCGTCATCCCACATTTTAAACTTTAAACTCCCCACCCGACAACAGGATAACGCGCAGCGGACAACCCGACAACCCGAGAACATAGCCAGAACCAAATCCCTCAACTACCCCAAAGACCTCGTAAATCGTACTTCGTAAATCGTAAATCCAAAAACAACCCGACAACGTAGCCAGGACCAAATTCCTCAACTATCTCAAAGGCCTCGTAAATCGTAAATCCGACAACTTGACAACCGCTTCAGCGGACAACCCGACAACAGCGTCACCTGACCAACTCAATAGCTTTCTCCAGGTACTCATCTCTCCCTGCCTTCACTCCGGCAATGGTGCGGTCCACATATACCTGCGGCAAAAAACCGATCCCATGAAGCTGGCTTCCGTCCTGCTTTAGCACCCGCATCCCTGTAAAGGAAATCCGATACTCGCCGGGAAGATCAAATCTGTTGACATTTCCGTTGGTACCCGAACTCGGCTGACCGATGAGGGTCCCCAGACCATAACCATCGATAAAGCCCAGATAGCTTTCTGCATAACTTACGGCGCGGCCATCCGTGATGAAAACAATTTTTTTATCGCCCAGGTAAGGTTTTTTAGGTTCCATCTCCCAACCGTAGTCACTCGTTCCGGCTTTGTTTTCCTGATCAGGGTAGAGGTAGTGGTCCACGTGCATCCACTTCCTTTCATCCTTCTTGGACAGTAGATGATTGATCAGTCCATGGTTGGAGTTGGGGTACCCTCTCACATCAGCGATGATCGCCCGGCTGGCTTTCAGCCTGGGCATCAGCTTAGTGATCGTGTCCATCGAAACCACATCCAGATTGAGATATGCGACATCGTCATCCAGGAATCGGTAGCCGGGGTCGCTGGGTTTTGAGTCGCCTTTCTGCCGATAATAGTTCGAAAGACGAGTGGTTTCATAAGTATTGACGCCTACCGTAAAACTGAATGTCGAATTTTCTTTTCCGGTGAGCATCAGGATAGGCGCCAGATAGCTATACCACCCTTCCGTAGCAGCGGATACCAACGGACGAAGCTCCCCAAACAGTTCTTCGCAAGATTTCCCATCGATCTGCTTGATCACATCACCGACTTTTAAATCCGGAGATCCGGCATATACCGCGGTTACCACCAGTTTCCCTTCAATCCATTCCGCATCAAAAGGCGGGGCAGCGTATTCCGTTTCCGGACTTGATACAGTGACATGATTGTCCTTGAGCGCTGCAGTAAGCCGCTTCAGGTCCTTGATGTGCGTGGCTTTGTCACTGGAATAGGTGGAAGACAGGCTGTTTTTGAGTTCCTGCTGCCAGTTGATACCCATCTCGGTGAAATAGGGATAAAAGTGCTGAAATACATTCCAGGCATTGATCAGATTTCCGCAGCGAAAAGCCAAAGAGGAAGCATCCTCCGGGGTGTCCGGCTCACCTTCAGTCATAAACTTTTCTATAGCAACCGTGCTTTCGGGATAGGTCTGCCCCGCTTTAAGCTGCAGGACGAGCGGCATTCCCATCCACAGATTGTCTCCGATCTGCCTGATCCAGATTTCGTTGGGGTCGGGGGAACCCTCAAATATTGCCTCAGTAAGACCTTCGGCTGCAGCCTTACCGGACTGTTCGCCGGTAGATTCAGTGGTATTAATCTGGAGGGAGTTAACCCGGACACTTCGATAAACCGGACCAAGTGGAGCCATGTCTTTGGTCACTCCACGGTGTTGCCAGTACACGGGAAGGTATCTGGTCGTGTCCTTCGGCTGGATTAGTTCCTGAAAATCCATGGGATCGGGAGCCGTGGAGGAAAAGGTAACCGTGGGAGCTATAGGGTTAAACAGCCTTTGCAGGGTCTGGATCAGTTCTCCCTGATCCTGGCATTGCAGAACTTTTTGGGCACCATACACCGAAAACCATCCCCAGTCCACCTGTTCGCTTTCAGAACTGGGATGAAAGTATTTTACATAGCCGTAAGCTTTTGCAAACGCAACCAGATTATCAATCTCCCGGTCAGTCTTGGTCTGGCCGGAACAGAAAAGAAAGGTGTTCATCACTAATACACCAAAAAACAGCCTGAGAAAAAGTATTTTCATGCGTAGAAGAGGGTCTATTGCGGGTTTCAATCAAGTTGGCGAATCAAACTACAGATTTATTCTGTATTATTATTAATTCCTGACCGGGAGACTAGAAAACTCTTCCAATCGTCCACCAATACCTGTCTGGCAGAAAACACCACCGATTGGAAGTAAAGACTGGGCCAGCATGCAGGGCAGGACAAATCTTTATTTTTTCGTTCCGTTATCTTGCATTGATGCTCGGCTTAGCACACCAATTCCCAATTCATTCCGCGGCAACTCCCCCTTGAAGTCTAATATTCGGAAAGGAACTGAATGTTTATCAAAGGGGGTAGGGGGATTTGACCAGGAGTTCTGTCACCATGGTCTATGCCCGCCTCGCCGTGATGTGTGTCCGCACAGACCACTTCTTCACTTAAATTTATTATCAATCAACCATCGTCTTCGTACCTCGGCATCGACACCGATTTACTCATTGTATCCCTGCGCCGAGGTTGAAATTCTGATTCATAATTACCTGGGGTTAAAATCAAGCATGACCTACTGGCCGATATCCATGCACAGATTTCCTCCATGCGAGATTCTCCCGAAGAAAAATCGGGACAGGCTATGTGACCATTAGATAATCAAACATCACATGAAACCTCAGGCTACAAAAATTCCGCTCCTACGGAGCTTTTTCCGAATCCTACATCGCTACCCACTTCATGCCATTTGAACTGGTAGATCGGCAACTCTTTAAAAGACCAACACCTTGCCCAATACCCGAATGGAGGGCGCGGTCCGGGGACAAACCGTTAGGAAACAGCCCAGTGGGCTGTTTTAGGTTCGGGCCAGCATGCAGGGTGGGCAAAGTGACTCCGGCGTCCGGCCCAGTGCGGTGAGGACCGAGCGTTAAAGATTAATCCAGTGAATTAATCTAGAGAGGGGCCAGCTTGCAGGGCAGGTTGCGTCTTGATTTTTTCGTTCTTTTTTATCAAGAAAAAAGAACATAAAGAAATCAACGATAGCAGTTCCTGAGGCCTCACCCAAGCCCTTGTCGTACTTTACATTGCCTAGCTCCTCGCCATTTGCAATGTAGAGGTCCTATCATAGTACTTGCAATCCGACAACCAAAAAATCTCTTACAACTTCCGGCTCCGTCCCTCGGCAGCGAGATCCTCTTACCCACAATATCCCTGCGCCGAGGTCAAAGGCCTTTTTTCTTTTTTACCGTGGGTTACAGCCCTCGTACCTCAGGCTTCACCCACGGCTATTCACAGTTGGACTCTCCCGAAATCACTCCGTTCATCGGGACTATCGCTTCAGAGTCCGCGCCGCAACAGCTTCAGCGGACAACGCGAAGCCGACAACCCGACAACAAACACATCAGTCATCCCTCATGCGTCATCCCACATTTCAAACTCTTGTGTTGAGCGGAGTCGAAACGTTAATCTCCCAACGCGCAGCAGCGAACCTCCACTCTCCCAAAAAAATCAATTGAATGACTGACGGAATTCAAGGGGTGACATCGTAGTTTTCTTTTTAAAGAGCGTGCTAAATGACTGGGAATGCTCGAACCCCAAGGTATAAGCGATCTCGCTGACTGAAAGACTGGTTGTGGAAAGTTTCTCCTTCGCCTTTTCAATTAATTTCTCATGGATGTGTTGTTGGGTATTTTGGCCAGTATGCACGCGCAACAGGTCGCTCAGGTAATTAGGCGAAAGATTCATTCGCTGTGCGATATACTGAACCGTCAATAACCCGGTTTGCTCATTTTCAAAATAGCGGTTTACTTCCTGTTCAAAGGTTATTAGTAGCTGATGATTGTTGTTTTTACGGGTGATGAACTGGCGTTCGTAAAAGCGTTTTGAATAATTCAGCAACAATTCAATCTGAGAAAGAATGATTTCCTGGGTATGCCTGTCAATAGGTGCACATTCTTTATCAATCTTCTTGAGTATCATAATGAGATCATCTTCCTCTTCAGCAGATAGATGAAGTGCCTCATTGGTAGCGTATGAGAAAAATCCGTATCTGCTGATGCTCTGGGCCAGGGGATGCTTCATCAGAAAGTCCGGATGGAAAATCAGCAGATATCCTGAACCGCATTCCATTGTTTGAACGTCTAAATATTGTACCTGATTAGGCGCTGTGAAACTCAATACCCCTTTGTCATAATCATAGTGTTGCTGTCCGTATCTTATTTTGCCTTTTGCTTCCCGTTTTAGTGCCACACAGTAAAAGCTGTTGACAAAACCTTTCCACACATCCTCATCTAAAAATATGCTTTCGGAAAGGTTGATCATGCTCACCATCGGATGCTTGGGTTCAGGCAAAGACAACAAGCGGTGAAATTCTGAGATGGATTTGATGGTATTCATGGCGGTCAATTAAAAGGGAATAGGAGTAAAGAAAACAGCGACTGCATCTTGAATTGCAGTCGCCAGGAAAGCTTAGTCTATAAGCCCCATGCTGAAATCATCGTAAGGCAAGCCTGTATCAGTGCCCAAAGGCACGATACCTTCAAGCTTTTGCAGTTCTGCTTCGCTCAATTCGACTTCGACAGAAGCAATATTTTGCTCAAGGTATTTCCTTCGTTTTGTTCCTGGAATCGGCAAAATATCTTTGCTCATGATCCATGCTAACGCCAGTTGGGAGGAGGTAATTCCTTTATCCGCCGCCATGGTTTCAATTAATTTCACCAACTCGATATTTTTATGGAAATGCGCTTCCTGAAAACGGGGGATTGCCCGGCGGAAATCATCCTCCGGCAAATCGTCCAGACTGCGGATGTTTCCGGACAAAAAGCCCCTGCCCAAAGGAGAGTAAGCGACAAACCCTATCCCCAACTCATTTAAGGTCTGTAATACTCCGCGCTCCTCCACCGTACGCTCAAACAGAGAATACTCGCTCTGAACTGCGGTGATCGGATGAACGGCATGAGCTCTTTTGACTGTTTCGGAGGATACCTCAGAAAGTCCCAAGTACCCCACCTTTCCTTCTTTCACCAGTAGGCTCATTGCCTCAACGGTTTCTTCGACGGGCGTATTTTTATCCAGACGATGCAGGTAGTATAGGTCAATGTAATCGGTTTTCAGATTCTTCAGGGAGCGCTCAACAGCTTTTTTTACATACTCTTTTTTCCCGTTGATTGCCCAGGTCACCTTGTTGTTGTCGTCTATCTCCCATCCAAATTTGGTGGCAATAATGAAGTGGTCCCTGTTGCCTTTGATAGCTTTTGCTATAAGCTGTTCATTTTTAAAAGGACCATAAAGATCCGCGGTATCCAGGAAGTTTCCACCCAGTTCGAATGACCGGTGGATCGTTGCAATCGCTTCCTGCTCGTCCGCTTTGCCATACATATGTGCTTCTTCAAAGCCTGTCATACCCATACAGCCCAAACCGATCTTTGGAACAATAAGTCCCTGATTTCCCAATGCTATTTTCTTGATATCCATAAATTTATGTTCTATTGAAGACACAAATTTCAGGGAAAGAGCAGTGAGAACTGTATGCAAAACCCTGCATGATGTATGCAAATCAGGGATGATAATAGGAGCGTAAAAACCAAATGATAGGTAAGATTTTTCAGTCGTAAGCGACGTCTAGTGAGATACACGACGTATTCGGGTAGAGTAGGGCCCTTCAGAATTTACGGTTTTTGGTGATGCGGAAAACCGTAAAAAAAACAGGTTAGCTCTCGAGTAAGCGAGAGAGATCCACCTGTTTTTAGGTTTGGAGCAGGACCAAAAATCCAATCGTCCACCAATACCTTTCTGGCAGAAAACACCACCGATTGGAAGTAAAGACTGGGGCCCGAAGCTTTTGGGTTACTTTTTGGCTTTCAAAAAGTGACGAAGGAAAAAATCTGCGAGCTCGGTCAAATAGGGAATCGAGGTTCACTTACCCGCAACCGCCTCTCTCGTCTCTTGTTGTCCCACTTCTTCAAGGGGTGAGCGTGAAGAAACAGTCCGCCGAGGCGGGCTGTTTTAGGTTTGGGCTAGCTTGCAGGGCAGTACGAATCTTTATTTTTTCGTTCCATTGTCCTGCATTGATGCTCGGCTTAGCACACCAGTTTCCAATTCATTCCGCGGCAACTCCCCCTTGAAGTCTAATATTCCGAAAGGAACTGAATGTTTTCAATGGGGGTAGGGGGAGAACCGAGCGTTAAGAATGGACTAAATGGCAATTTCATGATGGTTCTGTTTTACGTATAATGCGTTGCGCACAATGCGTTACGTAAAGTACGCAATTTATTAAACTTCAAAAAATACCCTTGTGAAGTTCCTCTTTTCGGCATTTACATCCTCGGGAAATTCACATCATCAAACAACCTTACCACTTACAATCTCACAATTCACCAACCCGAAACACCGCTGGATTCCTCCAATTTTAAACTCTTCTCTTTAAACTCCAGACTGATAACAGCTTCAGCAGACAACGTGACAACCCGACAACTCGCCACCGCGCAGCACACAACTCGACAACCCGAGAACGTAGCCAGAACCAACTTCCTCAACTGCCCCAAAGACCTCGTAAATCGTAATTCGTAAATCGTAAATCCGACAACGTGACAACAGCTTCAACGGACAACGCGACAACTTTGGAAAATCGAGAACATAGCCAAGACCAAATTCCTCAACTACCCCAAAGACCTCGTAAATCGTACTTCGTAAACCGTAAATCCGAAAACATATCAACTCGCGAACATCGCCGGAATTCCTCCCACTTTAAACTCTTCACTTTAAACCCCTATGGGTAAATTTACTCCGCTTTCAAGACTTTGACGGGTTCAATTCGCACCACTCGAATGGTTTGGGATAGGACAACCAGTAGCCCAAGTAGGACAACCAAACTGAAGCCGATACTTACATTTATAAAGCTCAGATTAACCAGACTGCTTCCTAAATCCCGTTTAATTAAATCACCGCAAAACAGGCCCAGTGGAGTGCCAACAAGCCCGGCAATCAGCATAAGAATGCCAAATTTTCTGGTAACCGCCCACACCAATTTTAAGTTGTTGGCTCCTAGCACTCTTCTTATACCCAGTTCTTTAGTGCGTGTTTCTACAGAGTAGCTGGCTATGCCCAAGATGCCCAAAGCAGCGATGATCAGGACAATCAGGGCAGCACCTCCAAACAACCCTAATCTATCTCCACTGCTTGGTCCTGAATATCGGTAATCTTTTAGATTATAAAGATTTGCTGTTTTTTCAGGAAAATTGTCTTTCCATAAGGATTGAATGGCCTTGGACACTTCCAATTCTGCATGCGGGTTTATCTTAATGGTCAAGGTGGCTATTTCATTTGGCAGATACCGATAAATCATAGGCCGTAGTTCGCCAATGGTCTCATTGGGCATGATGGCAATGACTTGTACATAGGTAGAGTCCAGCAACAGATTTTGCCCCACTATGGTCTCTGATTTAGCCTCCAATAAGTTTGCCGCAGCTTCATTTACCAACACATACTGCTCTGTACTTTCAGGCATATCTTTAGGAAAATTTTGCCCGGAGATCAAGCTGACACCTTCTGTTTCCAGAGTACGTGGGTCAATACTTACGTAATTTATTTCCAGAGTTTTACCGCCAAATGTGACGGAAGACTTCCCAGTTTGCATTGGTTCATGATACCAGTTAGTCGCCAAAGTTGTTTCTACCTGACTTAACTGGTTTATTTCGTTTTGCAGGGCTTCGTATTTTTCACCTTTTAAATCGAGCGTAAGCACATTGGATGGGACGGTTGAGCCGATGATTGCACGGCTTTTTATTTCATAATCGGCCACTATCACCACCAGTATCATAAACATGATCGCAACTGAAAATTGTACAACTACCAAGATCTTATAAAAAGAAACAGTCCGAAACAGCTTGACATTCTTCATCTTACGTAAGATCTGTACAGGCTGGAACGCTGACAATAGCCAGGAGGGAAATGCCCCCGCGACTAGGCCGGTGATAACTGCGTAGGCTAGCAGGCCTAAGAATAAAATTAGATCCCAAGAAAACGTCACCTCCATCTCGGGCATCTGATCCATTAGAAAGCTGACACAGGGTACTGTAAGCACCAAAGCAAATAGGGAAACAAGAGTCGCTTCCATTAAAAACTGACCAATAACCTGAGCTCTTGTCGCACCCAACGTCTTGCGGATACCCACCTCCGGCGCCCGGGAGACAGCACGCGCCAATGCCAAACTGATGTAGTTGAAAGCAGATAAAAGGGTCAGGGCCAGAATTAAAAACAGCTGGATTTTTATGCTCTCCCAATTGGCGCCCACATTGGGATCATTTTTAATGTCCTGGTCTCCAGGGGTGATATCTTCGATGGGTTGTGCCACAAACTGGAGACTGCTCTTATCCAACTTCCGATTGTAGCCTTGAAGCTTTGTATTGAGCTGCTCTAAATCATCTTCTGATTTTAATCTGGAATAGATTGCAGAACTTTTGAATTGATCCCAATGCTGCGATATATCATTGATCGCCCCTTCCTTTTCAAGCGTTTCAGCAGAACTGATAGAAATCATTGCCTCGATGGGCAGATGCGTTCGTAAAGGCGGGTCCTGGATAATTCCCCCCACAGTATAAGAACCCAGGTTCTCAAACCGGACAGTTTGGCCTAAGGCGTTGGCATTTCCAAATATCTTTTCGGCTGTACTTTCAGTTAAAAAAAGCGTGGTAGGATTGCTGCTAAGGCTTTGTGGATTGCCTGACAGCAGTTTGAAACCAAAAACATCAAAAAAAGAAGGCTCAGAAAATTTTACATCAACAGGAACATCTCCTCTGTCGGTTTGCAGGTTGTGTTTTCCTGCCAGGCGAACTCTCACCGTATTTTCAACAAAGGTGATGTTTTCCATTAGCGGTGCCAATGGCAGTGGAGCTGTTGCCCATTTGGTTTTTTCTCCCTCTTTTGATTCCTGCGTAATTATCCGCACCAGTTGATTTAGGTCCGGGTGAAAATGGTCTGTGTCGATATCGGCCTTTATGCCTGTAAAAAGAATAACCCCAACCGCCATACTCAGTGACAAGCTTAGGATATTGACCAACGAAAACAGTTTGTTTTTCCACAGCGTCCGTAAAGCGATCTTAATGTTGTTTTTTAACATGTTGGTTCATAACTGAAAATTGGCCAAATACTGAAGCGGGATCGCATCCAATCCTGTTGTCAAAGTTGACGCCAAAATACAACCTGTTAATCATCAATATACTATGGAGCTACTTACTTAAGCCTGTCCGAATTTAGGACACGGCTCGGATCGGTTTGATACAGTCGGGCAATCCCAACCGCTGGAATGAAAAAAGCCATAGCGGGGTTTTCTATGCGAAGACAATTCGAATGAAAATCAGACGCTGGCAAGAAGGCGAAAGGCTTGATTGAATCGCCTTCTCCTTACGGAGGCAGGGCACAAGCCGTTACAAAATCTTTCTGAGGAGGGCAGAGCGTCAAAAAATGACCCCTTCGGATCATTTTAGCGAGGACCCAGCATGCAGGGCGGGAAGGCTTGGGTAAGCCTGTAGGGTGGGCTGTGAGGGATGAGGTAGGGGAGAGCCTGTCCCAAGGTTTTAATCCCGATAGTTATAGAATCGGGAAGTGTAGTGTATCGGGAGTCCGGCTTCCTTCCGCGTTGACTCCCCCTTAAATTGTAATACTCGAAAGGAAAGGGTTGTTTTTGAAAGGGGGGTCGGGGGATTTGACGAGATATCCCAATCGGTGCGCCCAGCTGGTCGGGATTTGCAATCCCAATCTGCTTTCCAAGAATTTTGAATTCGCCTCCATAAGTTCATCGCTAATCTCATTCTATAACTATAAAAAATGCAACTTCACCCCTCTACCTTGAGGAAATAAGGGAATCTCATTGACTTATTGTACCAATTATTAGTAAACCGGAACCGCCAATGCATTTTCCAACGGATCTCCGTTTTCGGTCATGCTGATCGCGGTATTATGGTCCTCCAATAACCTGACATACTCATTACTGCAATATTGAATTCCTTGTTCTGAATGACGGATCGATCGATTGAAGTATTTTTCCATGTTCTGTAGACTGACCAGTACACTTGTTCCAAATCTCCACTTTCGAGTAATCCCCCGAAAGATATTCTTTGATCATTTCTTCCCGTTCAGGGCTAAAACTTCCTCCTCCAATGAGGCCAACATGTCGGAAATTTTATCAAATCTAACTTTCAGTTCCTGCACTTCTGTCGCTGAGAACGGATATAACGGCGGGGCAAAATTTGCCTGACAAAGTCCCTTAAAGGATAGTGCCGTCTTTAGCCCTTTCATGTAGCTCGATTTGTATCCGCCTACATTGTAGATGTTCTTGCTGACCTCCATCACGCATCTCTGATAAGCACTGATTTTTTCAAAATCTTTATTTACGGCTGCATCATACAGCGCCACATACAGTTTGGGATAAAGATTTGCACCTCCGCAAACTCCCCCAAAACCACCCGTCAAGACGGTTTCGGGCATCATCTCCTCCGGCCCTACCATCAGCACAAAGTCCTTCTGCTCTCTAAATGCATGGATGAGTAGCTGAAAATACACCGCATGCGCAGAACTGTCCTTCAAGCCAATTATCCGCTCGTGCGAGGACAGTTTGATCGCAGTATTCACCTCAATGCTAAGCTTGGTATGAGAGGGCATGTTGTACAGGAACATCGGAATAGCAATCCCATCAGCCAACTGCCTGAAATAGGTGTACATTTCCTGCTGATCAATGTTCATGTAGAACGGCGGAGCAGCAACCACTGCATACGCACCGGCCTCAGCCGAATAATTGGCCAGTTCGATACTTTCGTGCAAAGAAACATCAGTAATTCCAACCAAAACCGGCACCCTGCCAGCCACCAGCCTACAGGTGTTGGAAATGAGTTCTTTGCGAATGGAATAGCTAAGGCCTGAAAACTCTCCGGTAGTTCCAAGGATAAAGATCCCATGAACGCCTCCCGAAATCAGGTGTTCGATGAGTTTCTTCACACTGTCCAAATCCAGCGATCCGTCGGCATGAAGTGGGGTGATCATTGGTGGGATGATTCCACGCAACGGTGGGTTGTCTCCTGAAAATGTGGGCATAGATATGAGATTTGCTGAAGATGTTAGCTCAATTGGTTGAATTGGTACTACTTATTTCCATTGCTCAGGATCGAAGATGGTTGCCACGATATATCGATAGGGCTTTGTGTTTTCTCCCTTGGCATTGTTCCAATAGTAAACCATCACCAGTTTTCCGTCTGCCCGCTGGATCATTCGGGGATAGCCCACATCTCTGTTGGCACCGTCGCCGTTGCGCAACGTGATTTCATCACTCCAGGAGACACCCTTATCCGAACTGAATCGGACATGGACTCTTGACCCAAAGTCACTCCGGTGAATATATCCCAGCGCCAATCTACCATCTTTGAGTTTGACCAGAGCTGGCGGGGACCCGCCTCTTCCGGTATCCGGAGCAGGGTCTTTCAGCCGGTTCCAGGTATTTCCGTTGTCTTTTGAGAGGTAGCTTGAAATCAGATTTTGACCGTTTTCTAAGCGCGTTCTGATGGTGGTCAACCATGTATTTTCATCCAGTTTGACAGAAGACGGCATGATATCAAAGCCCCCGTGCTCGGCGGTAATCCAGGAGATCAGATTCCAGGTGAGCCCTCCATCGGTCGTCCTCACAAATCCAACCCTCCCTTCCTTGGAATTGGATTTTGCAGTAGTCACAAAAGCGCTGAGCGTCTGCTTGCCCTCCACATGGTAGTCAGTTCTGTTTGCGATGCCCGCCGTACCCATATTTGGAAACACGTAGGGACCTTCCCAATGTGCTCCTTTATCCTTTGAATAGTAAAAGTGACTTGGGCCATCGTGGTTATTATGTCTCAAGAAGGTCAGAAGAAAGTCCTTGGACGTAAAATCGGGCATGGGTTCTTTCAGCACAGCGGGTACAGTTGCGCGATCGGGCGTGATGTTGTTGTCATGGCCCCAAGCAGTTTGACCCTGGGAATAGGCGTCCTTAATGGTCCAAGTTTCGCCACCATCCATGCTTCTCGCATATTGATTTTCGGCTGTCTTGGGATCATAGGTATGAAGCCCCGGCTGCGTCTGCTTGAATGACGCTTCGACAAACCCAACCAAGAGCTCATCACCCCAACCCCAAATGCCATGATTCGCAGGCCATCCCGCATATTTCCCGTCTTCCTGGAAGACCACGTGGTGCTTGATATACATCTCCTGGCCTACTGCCTGTGGCATCTCCGATCCGACAGAGATAACGAAACCCAGAAAAAATGCTTTTAAATAATTCATTTTCAGTTTTTTTAAAAAGACCTATAATTTGATTTTAGCAGGATCAACGACGGCATATTTTACAGACCTTCTGTTGTAGGTGTAAGTGAGATGAACCAATCCATCCTTGCTTTGGATAATTGCAGGATAGGCATACCCGTCTTCAATCGGAACATTCTCCAGCGTCATCACCGGTGTCCAGTCTTTTCCATTGGTTGAAATGGCAAGATTCAGGATGTTTCTTCCCTTTGGCTGCTCGCCCTCTTTTGTTGAATGATTGTAGATCAGCAATTGTCTGCCATCCGCAAGGGTTACCGCGTCGGTGCCAGAATTGGGATTTGGCAGATCCAGAGCGGTCATTTCGCCCCAAGTCTCGCCTTCATCTGCAGACCAGATCTGCGTCAGTACGTTTTGCTTGGTCCGTGAAATCGCCTGGATCTTCCCGTCAGGGTAGGTCAAGATACTGGGTTGGATTGCATCGAATTTCACTCCGTCATGTACTGGCCCAACCATTTTCCAATTTTCGCCTCCGTCATCGCTGATTTCAAAATAGACCATCCAGTCTTGCTCCCGCTTATTGATAATGTATTCCAAACTGGTTGGATTGATGATTCTTCCTGACTTTAACTGGACTGGTTTGTTTTTGACCGGGCCGATGATATGCCCGATCTTCGGATCCTCGCCAAGTTTTTCAGGCTCTGACCAGGTTCTTCCGTTGTCGGTTGACGTCATCAGCATTCCCCACCAAGTCGTCGGACTGGGACCAACTTTGTAAAACAGCATAAGTGGCTTGCCTTCAGGTTGAAACAAGACGGGATTCCAGCAGGGAAATCGAAGTGTATCATTTTGAACTCCATTGGCTACTTCTTCAGGCCAAGTCCATTTGCCATTTTCCAAGCGAGTCACCCGGATCCCTACATCGGGATTGTTTTCATGGGTTCCTGAGAAAAATGCCGCAACGATCCCTTTCGGTGTTTCGATCAAGGTCGATGCGTGCACTTCAGGAGTCGGCGGGTTTTCAAGCGAATAAATCAATTCTGCTTTGAGCAAAGCGCCTTCTCCGGGCTTGGCCATTGGTGGTAGATAAAATCTCCCTGTAATATCATTGGGCGCTTGCTGTGCTGATCCAAAGAGTGGGATCAGTGCAATTAACAGCCCGGTTAACGTAAAACGCATTTTCAGAATCATTTTTTAGTTTTTAATAGCCGGGATTTTGTACCAAGTCTTTGCCAAAGTTTGCATCGATCGCCACCTGGGGGATTGGCCACAGGTCATTGTGATTTTGGACGGTACTGCGTGAACTCTCCAAGAGGCCGTATTTCCTCACACGTTCTACCAGTTTTCCCATGCGGATCAGGGTACGTCTTCGTGGTTCTTCAAAAAGCAGTTCTCTAGCTCTCTCCTCCAGAATAAAATCAAGGGAAACCTCCCCGGCTGTTATAGGACTTGCGTTAGCGCGTTCCCTTAGCGCATTTAAATCCTCCGCAGCTTTCGCCAAATCTCCGCTTCTATAATACGCTTCGGCCCGAAGCAGGTACGTCTCCGCCAGTCGGTAAACGTAGACATCTTTTGAGGTCCTTCCAGAAGTATTGTTCAGGTTCCAAGGCAGTCCTTCTATCTTCCGGGGATACGAATACATGCTTCGAAGGGTATCTTCACCCGTAGTTCGTGCGGGCACCAGCTGCCCGAAATATTTGGATTTTGGATTGTTGAAGTAAAAATTCCGACGCATGTTGTACTCTGAGTTTCGAAGATCATTGGCGTCATCCCAAATTTCATAAAGCGAAAACTCTGTACCTCTCACCCTCCCGACACCCCTGCCCATCTCATCGGTCGGTATATTGGGAACGCCATCAGGATCCAGTATCCGGACAAAGAACGGCCCAAAATTTCTGACACCCTGGTTCCCATCCCGTGTCCCGCCGCCTCCGGCAGTGAAACTCTCGAACTGCCAGACATAAATTGATTCCATGTTCCCGGAATTCCGGTTGTAATTCCCATCCTTGAACAGGTCCGAAAATACATCTCCGGGCTTGTCTTTGCTGCTGCCAAATCGCGAGTTCATCAGTTGATAATCACCGGAGTTGATTACTCGAGAAGCGCTTTCAATAGCTTCCGCATATTGCCCCAAGCTGATATAAACCTCAGTTAGCAAATGATCCGCTGCGCCTTTGGAAATTCTTCCCGGCAAAGTCTGTCCCGCCGGCTTCAACCATTGTGAAGCAAATTCCAAATCGCGTTTGGCAAATTCATACACTTCACTCCGGTCCTTCCGCTCAAAATCAAATTGTGGGACGTTACGGATGGTATCTACCAAAGGCACACCACCATAGAGATTTGCCAAGAAATTGTGCGTATAAGCTCTATAAAACCTGCCCTCGGCAATCACTGCATTCTTCTGTGCTTCATTTTGCCAAATTTTACTGTTCGACTCTTTATTGGCATAAACAATTACCGTATTTGCCTGAGGAAGCATCTTTCCATAGGCCCAATTCCAGTTTGCATTTACTTCAGGAGTGACCGGAGTCAGGTAAGAAATCCAGTTTCGATACGTGAAATATTCTGCCCCAGCGTCCTCTCCTACATCAGTCCCTGGAAAATTGGTGATGAAAAAGGTATTGTCATCCTGGGAATATTCCTCCCTGGCAGCCCATGACAGTCCGGTCATATAAGTTTCAAATCCGGCAACTGAAACCAGGGTGTTATCAGCACTTAAGGATGACAACGGCTGCTCATATAAGAAATCGTCATTGCAGGAAAATACAAGGACAAGGAAACACATTCCAAAAGCCTTTTTCCAACTACTGTATATACTTAGATTTTTCATTTTTCTGGTCTTTAAGGATTAAGAATTAGAATGATACATTCAACCCCACTAAAAATGTCTTTGGCATAGGATAGAGGTTGTTATTTCCCTGTGAGCTGGTGTAGGCACCTCCATTTTCAGGGTCTGTGCCTAACCAATCGGTCATTGTGGCCAAGTTCTTTCCGGTCACATACACTTTTACCCCATTCAGCTTCAGCTTATCCAGCATCGATTGCTCGAAGTCGTAAGAAAACGTCACATCCCTAAGTCTTATGAAATCTCTGCTTTGATACCAGCTTGTATTTAGCGGGTTATTGTACAATAGAGAAGGCCTGGTGTTTGACTGGTTTTCGGCAGTCCACCAGCCGGCATCTATTTGGTTAAGGCTTCGTCCGGGTACCAGCGGATTGATCAAATTAAATGGGGCGATCCAGCCCTGCATCGCATTGATGAAGATGGAAAGAGAGAAATTGTTGTAGCTAAAGTTATTTCTAAGACCAAACTGATATTTGGGAATATTTCCTGACCCAACCACTGTCCGATCGTCCGGGTTAAGTACGCCGTCACCGTTGAGGTCCTTTACTCTTACAAAGCCTGCTTGAGATCCGGCAGGGATGTCATCGTCACCAACCTGATAGATGCCATCAAAGACATAATCATAGTAAGAATTAATCGGCTTACCGATAAACCAACTGTTGGCTATATTATCATCTTCCATTCCGTCTTCATCCAAATCGGTGTTGAATAAATGGGTTATTTCATTTTTGTTATAGGAAAAGGTGAAGTCCGTGCTCCAGTTAAATTTAGCCTTCCTGATATTGTCAGTTGACAGGGAAAGCTCAACACCGCGGTTATTTACATTTCCGATGTTGGTTAAGATACTTGTGTATCCGTTCATTACAGGGATACTTCTCCTCACCAATAGATCCTCCGTGTTGCTGTTATAATATTCCAAAGTGCCCGAAATTCTCCTCTGGAAAAATTCAAAATCCATCGCGATGTTTGCAGTTTTAGTGGTTTCCCAAGTCAGGTCGTCATTCCCCAAGGTAGACGTGATAACCCCCAAACTGCTGGCACCTCCATCACCGTAGACATATCTGGCGGTGGAAGACAAAGTCAAAGACTGGTACGGTTCGATAGCTTGATTCCCTACCAAACCATACGAGACCCGTAACTTCAACATATCCAAAAACTCCAAATTCTTCATAAAGCCTTCGTCGGTCAGGATCCAAGCGACAGAACCGGAAGGGAACGTAGCGTATTTGTTGTTTACAGAAAACACGGAACTCCCGTCCTTTCTTGCTGTAAGCGTAAACAAATACCTATTCTTGAATTGGTAATTCACCCTTGCCATATAGGAAATCATGTCTACCGAATATGCGGATGAACTTATCCTTTGAATCTCACCAAGTCCCAGATTGTCATACCCTAACACATCTACATTGAATTGCTCACCAGAAGCCAGGGTAGACTCAGCTTCTACATGATTTCTTCCAAACAGCAGGGTGACATCAAAGTTGTGATCCTCCCCAATACTTTTGGCATAGGTGAGGATATTTTCCAGGACCCAGTTGTATTGTCTTTCGTTGGCTTTTCTCGCCGAAGTACTGTTGAACGATACATTTTTATCCTGGCGAACAAAATTATAGTCGTGATTCCACTGGAAACTGGGGGAGAAATTCACCCGATAGGAAAGCCCTTTCAAAAATGGCGCATCCACCTTGGCAAAGAAATTACTAAACAGGTTCTCTCGTATTTCCTCATTGTCGGAGAGCAACGACGTTCTCATCGGATTCCCAGCCGCCTGTTCATCGGGAACGGGGAATTGAGTGGGAGAACCATCTTCGTAGTACATGGTTCCGAGAGGGCTCATTCGATAGGCATCATTCAGACTGGCGCTTACGCCAGATAGATCTCTATGAGAAAACATTGTATTCGTCCCGATCTGCAGCCAGGGCTTGATGGTGGTCGAAATATTCGCCCGGAAAGTGTTTCTCTTTTGGTTGTCGTCATAGATCAACCCCTGGTCATCACCTAGGGATGCGCTTAGAAAATAATTGGTCGAATTCGACTTACCGGAAATGTTGAGGTCTAATGAACTTGTCCTGCCCTGTTGGGATATTTCATCCCATGAATCCAGCGATTTTCCATTTGCCAGGTTCTCTGCCTCCGTGGCAGAAATGTAACTTGCGATAGAACCGGGATCAGACTCTAATCCGGATTGCGTTCTCCAATCCAGCCGTCTCTGGATATATCGCTCCGGGCTGAGCAGTTTGAGTTCCGAACCCCATTCAGAGATTCCGGTATAGGTATTGATGCTGATCGTCGGAGTCTCGGACATTCCCGCTTTGGAAGTAATCAAAATAACGCCGTTTGCCGCCCGGGACCCATAGATAGCCGTCGAACTTGCGTCCTTCAAGATCTCCATCGACTGAATATCACGCGGGCTGATGTCATTGAGATTGCCGCTGAATATTATCCCATCTAACACAATCAACGGGCTATTGGAGCCACTAAGCGAATTTTGTCCCCTGATCAGGATATTACCGACCTGCCCGGGCCGTCCGGTTTCAGTAAACTGGACTCCCGGTACTCCGACCATAGCCTCCGTGACTGTGACATCGTCGCTACTCCTGGATAAATCTGCCGAGGTAATGGAGCCTGTAATATTCCGCTTTACCTGCGTGCCATATCCCACCACGACAACTTCGTCCAAAACGGCAATATCTTCGACCATGACCAGATTGATCTCTGACCTATTGCCGATCTCCTCTTCTATGGATTGGAATCCTATCATGGAAAACACCAAGACACCTCCGGCTTCGGGCGCATCAAGGGAATATTTGCCATCGATATCGGTGACGGAACCTGTGGTGGTTCCTTTTAGCAAAACATTTACTCCGGGTAATCCCAAGGGGTTGTCTCCGGTGGTCACCGTTCCTGTGATTTTTCGCTGCTGAGCGAGCGAGGCAGTTGACATGGCCACTGCTCCCAAGAGCAGCAGCCACGTCAACAAGGAATACCTCTTAAAATAAGGTAGTCTTACGTTCATGTTTTTCGGTTTTGGGTTTAGGTATCGACTGACTCTACTAAAAACTAATCTTAAAATTCTTATGCGACTCGTTTGTTTTTTGCTGTCCAAACGGGGCATGTAACCGGCAATATCCACTCTCACTTTCCGGCACTTCATCCATCTATACTCCTATTAATTCTTGAGTGAGTTAAATGATCAAAACAAATATGACCTAAAACCAAAATGGGGCATTGTCATATTTTGCCAAATAACTATACTATCTTACCGTCATTACCCCTACATATCCCGTATGTAATCGATTGCAAACGAAATAAAAATTCAGATCCTACAACGGCGGCGTACTCATCGTTGTCTCGACTGTAAACCACCTTAATCCGAACAACCGAATAGACAATGAAACCTCATTTTCATAAAGTCCCTATCACCTCTGCGAATTCGTTCAGCCTCCGACATGATAGGCGACCCAATTTTGGGACAATCTGGCATTTCCATCCTGAGCTGGAGCTACACTACATTATCAAGGGACACGGGACCCAATACATCGGAGATACGGTGAGCACATTTTCTGATGGCGATCTGATTCTATTGGGAGAGAACTTGCCTCATACCTGGCGTTGCGCAGAAGGATATTTCCAGGGAAATCCTGAGGTCGAGGTAGAAGCTTTTGTACTGCAATTTCTCCCTACCTGCCTTGGGAGAGATTTTTTGGCTCTGCCCGAAACCCAGTGTATTTCGGGTTTACTGGAGAAGGCAAAAAAAGGAATGATTATTCACGGCGATACAAAAAGAAAACTCGCGAAGATCTTATATAAAACAGAAAAAGCAGGTCAATTGGAGCGGGTAATTCATCTCTTAAAGATACTCCAGATCCTCGAATCCAGTTCTGAATACGAAACCATCTCTCCCGGTTACGCCAACAGTCATCTCGGCAACGTTTCAGAGATGCAGCGATTGGATAAGATCTATAGCTACGTGCTCACAAATTACCCGAATGAGATCAGCTTGGAGAACATTGCCGCAATTGCCAGCCTAAGTGTGTCCAGTTTTTGCAGGTATTTCAAAACCATGACCAATAAAACCTTTTTCGAATTTTTGATCGAGATTCGGATATCCAATGTCTGTCGGGCCTTGATCGAAGACAAGTTGCCGATTGAGGTAATTTGTTATGAATGCGGCTTTAACAATGTGTCAAATTTCTATCGGCATTTCAATAAAATTACCGGGATGACACCGTTGGTTTACAAAAAGAAATACCTGTCTTAGGTCAATTTGATCCGTGTTACATGGAGTAATCTTCCCCAATTTTCTTTTCTCTTTTGAGATGTTCCGTTTTTTCCGGGGTTTCCACCATGGCGTTCAAGGTACTCTTTTGGATGAAGTTCTTATTGGCCCAGTGTGGCAGGAGTCCCCATCCCATCTTTGCAATGGGTTTATCCGGGTCATTAGTCAGGATATACACTTGGGGATGGGCAAAACCGTTGACATAATGCTGCCCCTCGAAAGCATCCAACTGCTGGACCCAAGGCGCATACAGTTCGTCAGAAGACAGCTCTTGAAGCCATTGGCGGTCGGAAAAATTAGTAGCACATGGGCAGGTTTGTTTATGCGGAGTCCAGAATCCGATCACAGTGATTATCTCTTAACCAGGTGGTTTTCATCCGAATGACTACTGAAAAATAGGGTTTTCTGGAAAAAAAGCAAGCGCGACAGTAGCTAGGTAATTCGATCCTTAATTCAAGGATTTCGAACCAACGTCCATGTCTTGTTCTGTACCCATATATGCCTTTAGTATTTTTTCCATTTCCTCTTTGGGTTTGGTAAGCCGGGTGTATCTGGATGAGCCGTCGAGACTGAAGATACTGTCGTTGAGATAGACGTTTATTTCGGCGAGGCTCTTGTAGTACTCCGGATCTTGATAACAATCTATCGTATACAATATCTCATTGATATACCCCAAAGCGCTCCGGTCGGCATCGGTAGAGTGGAGCCTGACGTCTTCCACGAGCCAGTCGACTTGTTTTGGGTGATATCGATCCCGTCTACGACCAACTGTAGAAGGAATTCCTCCCGAAATTTTTCCTGGATATTAGGCAGTTCTTTGGCGGTGATGTTTTCCAGGATCACCGAATAGTGGGTCTGGGGATTAAACAGCAGCCAGTTTTTTCTCCGGTTGATATAAAAGACCGTGGCGTTCCATTTTCCAAGAATCCCAGCCAGTCCACCTGTTCGCTTTCAGAACTGGGATGAAAGTATTTTACATAGCCGTATGCTTTTGAAAACGCAAGCGAATTGTCAATCTCCCGGTCAGTCCTGGTCTTACCAAAACAGAAAAGGAAGGTGTTCATAACTAATACACCAAAAACAGCCTGAGAAAAAGTATTTTCATGGGTAGGAGAGGGTCTATTGCGGGTTTCAATCAAGTTGATGAATCAAACTACAGACTTATTCTGTATTTTTTCAACTCGCTGACAGGGAGACTAGAAAACTCTTCCAGCTTTCCGCTCCGTCCCTCGACACCAGCTTCCTGATTCTTACAGTATCCCTGTGCCAAGGCGAATCACGGCTACCCATCTGTCGAACCTACGGCACGCGTTCCGTTACTCAATTCATTCCGCCGCAACTCTCCGACATCCCCCATCAGGCATCGGTCATCCAGCATCCCGCAACAGCTCCGCAGACAACCTGACAACGCTACAATTTCTCAGGCGCAATGGACTGGTCGGTAATCTTCCACCTTTCGCCATAGACCGAGGAATAGATCAACTCAAATCCATAGCCCTGTTTTTCATAATTGGAAAGGATATCAGCGAACTTGAGAGAGGTTTGATGATCTTGTCGCACGTCAATCACCGACAAACTTCCTCCCGCCGGAATCAGCATGCCCGGTTTTACATTGGAGTAGTAGATATTGGGCAATCGACCGACTACAGAATCCGCCTCCATTAAAAACTCTGCCAGGTCTTTTCCTTCCCAGACCTCACCCTTGTATTTGATGACAATATCTTCGATAAAAGCGGGTCCTACTCCCTCATTCTTTAGATAGAAGGTGTAGTCGGGAGCGGAAAACCCGATGTTGCCTGTTTGGAGATAGGGCAAGGCAGAAAGCAATTGCTGCTCCCGGATGATCTGTGTCTGATAGATCAGGACCAAGAAGGTCATGAAGGATACGGATATTGCTGAGATTCCCAACAGCCGGTCAGCGCTCCACTTTCGTAGCGGGCCGGGCTTGGAACTCACCTCGGGGGACTGGGCTTGTTCAGGTTCCATCTAAAGATTTTAGTCCAAAAAATACTCATTTTTTAATAGCTGCCTCCGGGCAACGGGCGGGAAAAGAGAAAATTACAGGATCGGTAGACCCTGCCTTCACCGTCGTTCCTTCGATAAAAACAGGTTATGGCTTTGTAAAGCGCGGTTTGAGGCTCTTCAGAAAGGCTCAAAAACTCCCATTTTTGCCTCCTGTTGAACTTTTATTCTTGTTCCTCAAGCCAAAGGACACAGAGACGAGACTCCCGAAGTTTGAAAGCAAGCACGCAGTCAAACCTATCTAATTCAAAAAGGAGCAGTGACCTTGACCCGTTTTTACCCTTTTCCCTTTGCCTTTTGGCCTGTAAACCAGTACTTGAGGTGCTTCCCTTTTAAAACTATGCCCCGGCATCTTGCAAATCCAAGATGACCGAGTAATTTTATTACTCAGTCGTAATCGCGATCTGCCTCGGCTGAGAAGCAAATCGCCAGGGTCACCCATTTATCCCGCAAGTTCCCGTCAATCACTGGTCACTGGGACTGAAAGGGCGAAGCCTGGGCAGTAGTCAACTGCAAACTGGACACATAATCTCAATAGAATCAATTTTCGGACTTAAAGACGAAAAACTGACCTTAAGGCACGACGCCGGTTCAAGTGCAGAGCCATATGTAAATGTGGACTACTTGCAATTGAGAAAGTAGGGGCGTTCAAAGGATTAAAAAGGGACTTGACGGTGTAATGGAGTTTTGGAAAAACTGCACAACACCTTGGATACAGCAGGCAGTAATACTAATAATGGAAAATCAGTATCTATAAGAATTTAAGAGTAGGCAGGAAGTGAACGTGTTCGAATGCCGGTCTTCTCCAAGCTGAATCCAGTTGTGCCAAATAAAATATTTAAACTAACAAATAAATAATAAAATATGAGAAAAGTCAGTATTTACACATTATCAATTGTTTTAACTGGATGTTCACTCTTCGAAGGACCAGAGGGGCAAACAAGCCTACTAGATATTAGTGACGAACTAGCCGGACAGAATTGCCCCAACGGTGGAATTAAGATTATATCTGGAATAGACTCAAATAAAAATGGAATATTGGATAATAATGAATTTACTTCAGCTAAGTACGTTTGTAGTGGGGAAAACGGCACAGCAGGAAATGATGGCGTAAACAGTCTAATCTTAACCGAAGAAATTTCTGCCGGAAATATATGTTCTAATGGTGGTATAGAGGTTAATTCCGGTAGTGATATAAATAGAAATGGAATTCTGGACGATTCAGAAATTGAAATTTCAAAGTATATTTGCAATGGCGTAGACGGAATGTTTGACAAACAAATAAGGTTCACGTTGCCAGGTAACGTCAGCATTGATGGATCACAAGTAATCTCTGAGGGGGTGAATAATATTCAAAAATTTAATATCGATGATTTTGCAGGAATTGATTCGGTGATTTATACTATTTGGACGGATGTGCCGCACGCTGACAACACCAATTCTATCGAATTATTTAATATCACTGACAATATTGAAATTGCTGGTAGCAAAATAACGGCTACCAGCAATTCAACCCGTACACTCTATCAATCATCCAATATAATTGATGGATTTCCGCATAAGGAAATTACACTCGGTCTAAAATTTAAAGGAGCCAATCCTGGACAGTTTGTTAGTGCGACTGGCGGATACTTATATTTATACAGAAAATAGATTACATAGCACGAACGCTCAGGTGAGTAGACGGCCTCGTCAACCGTTAAGTTGACGAGGTGTGCCTACGCCTCGGTGCACAGGTCTCATACCACCTATCCTAGTGTCACCGAATGGCATAGCAATCAAATCTCGATCAGGTAAACTCCAGTTGCAGTGCCTGCCCCGATTTTTTCGGGTAAACCGGAATTGGCATTCCTTATTTAAGGGGTTTTCGTCGCTATTGGAATGTTATTCAGAGGCCTCTTTTCCGCAGGGTTGCTCTTCGGTCAGCCCTTCCCATTTAACCTCCGGGGTGTCTACTCCGATCAATCTAACCTTTAGATCCTTTTCAGGGCTGACTCTCACCCAGAAAGTATCCCCGTCCACGAACTTACTGACCTTATAAAGGCCATGAGGTTCTTCGGCGAACCCGCACCCAAAGATCAATCGGGTGCTGTTTCCCCCAGCGTAAAACAGAAAATGGAACCAATCGTGGTTCCATTTTTTTTTTTTTAATCTATTCTGATTATTCGATTTGTTACAAGTAGCCAAATATCGGATGGCTTTATGTTTTGAAGGTGCTTTGCTGTGGACCCTCGACGGTGGCATGTGGACGATTATCCCCTAATTGATCCGTCTATTTTGCCCTATTGGTAAAATTGCGGAGAATCAAAAAAATCTATCTATTTCAACTCGCTTTCCACTTAAGATTGGAAACCACCTTGTTTGCAAACTCAAGCTTTTCAGGAAAGAGAACCTTTTTCGGGGATGTCGCCAAAGAATAGCTCTTTACGACTTTTACCCCCAGCTTACCGGCTCCTTCTAGTTTTTTCTTCGCTTTCATGTCTGTAAAGTTAATTCAATTTTCGATGGTTCCCGTTGTCCTGCTTCTCCAGAAGCTGGACTGGAATCCGCCGCCGCCGTCAGTGTTACCGCTAGCGGCTTTCTGGTTAGACATGAGTTACAAATTTCCCAGTCACCACGCCGCAACTCCCCCTTGAACCGGGTTCTTCGTTTTGGAAAAGTTTGTTTACAAAGGGGGCTGGGGAGGACCGAGCGTTAAAAATCTTTCCGGTGGAAAGATTTAGCGAAGGGGCCAGGCTGCAGGGCTGGTGCGAAGCAACCGAGCGTTAAAAATCTTTCCGGTAAGACTGAGCGTAAAGGATTGACCAATGAAGGGTTAATCTAGCGAAGGGGCCAGACTGCAGGGAGGTGTGCAACAACCCGATCCACTACCCGGGAATTTTGAACTCTTCGCCTCAGCGAGTGTCACCGCCACACTCAGTCTAAAAAAATAAAAAATGCAAATTCACCTCATAACCTTGGCAAAAGGAGAGGATCTCATTGACTTACTATTCCAATTATTAGAGCTAAGCAAACAAGAACCGCCAAAGCAATTGCAACTACCTTCAGTTCAAATTTCAAAAAAGGCCTTTGATCAAGATGCGGGTCGGTCATCTGGAGTTGTTTCACTATCACATTCACTGCCTCCAAGTCTTCTTTAAGAAAAAAAATATGAGTGGGTGGGGAAGTGTGCCATAAAAGCATCAACATTCTTGTCTTCACTAAAATAATCTATTGATTCATTTTGGAGCGCCGCTTCAAAACGGATTATCTCTGAGGTCCTAATATTTATAACGTTATTCTCTTTCTTAAACTTTACTGCTTTAGCATAGTATTCAGCCTTCTGAGTGAATATTTCCAATTCCATTGATTGTCTATCGATCGTACTGGCCTGATGGGATGCAATCAATTCAGCTAGTTCATTTGAAAAATTTTTGTTGAAAACGACTCGCTTTGCAGCAAAAACTGCATTTTCTTGGTAACCGTCTTTGTTTAAAATGATCTCGAACAGTTTTTCTTTTTCGAAAGATGAATAACGCTCATAAAATTCATTTTCAGTTAACATAATCAAATAGAGTCAAAAACGGCGGTGGCTAAGGGGAGGAGAGCTTTAGAAGTTTCACGGAAGACAGCCTAAGCCGGTTTTTAGTAGGTGTAAAGATGTTCTTATATTCCGTCCGATTGCCAAATCGCTGATGTTGGCAATTTCGTCTTTTTATCCGATCAGTCTAATCTTACTTCCTTCTCAGGGCTGACTTTCGCCCAAAAGGTATTCCTGTCCACAAATTTTTGAATCTTATTAAGAGAAGCTTACTACTCTGGAAGGCTCAAGTGTTTTTAAAAGATCGCGTCCTCCTGAGGAAACGCCACTTCCTCTCTGGGAATAAAAAATCCTTTAATACAATTTGGGTTTCCGACACAGACCTGAATATGGCTTTTTTCGAAAAGTCCAGCTCCTTCAAATGCAGGTCCGCCTTCAGTAAATACACCTCGGGTTGTGTCGAAGTTTCGAATGCTGCTATTCCCATTTTCTTCAATTTCCTTTTTCCAATTTTCGAAGATTTGTTGATGCATATGCTCGATTACGGCACAATCTAAGTTTCTGAGTAACAAATCTCCGTTGGGGTCACTAGGAACATCCTTATTTTTGGGAAGTTCATCTCCGGAAATTTCAGAGCGGTTCTTAAATGACGTGTAGTAATGTTGAACAAGTCGAATGTATTTGGAATCAAGGAAATCACAGGAATAACCCAAGTGGATTACGGCTCCAAGGACAGCTGGTTTTTTTATAGTTCCTTTTTGCTTTTTATCCTCAGCCCAAAGTATTGCTCTGGTATAATTATTTTCCCAAAAATACATACCGTGACCAAGCCAGTCATAAGGCTTCGTAGAAAAAACCAATTCGTTGGGTTTTGATATAAGTTCATCTCTTGTAGTTTCTTCGCACCCATGAAATCCAATAATAAAATTGGGTCTTACATCATACATTAAAAAATAATTTTAGGTTATTAGTTTGCTTATTTCCTCTTGGAATGAGCCTTTAAAGCAGGATAATTTTTAGTGAATTCCCCTTTCTTAGTTAAGATACCCGCTCGATTCAAAGAAGCAATTGCCTCTTTTTTGGACATCTTCTTTGAAGCCTCGATACTCTCTTTGGCTATCTCCATCAATTTCGCAAAATCCTTGTCGCTCATGGCTTATCTTTTCTCAATTAATCGAATCTAACAAAAATGGGTTCATTTTTTATTTTTGCCACAGGATTTTTTAGATCGTCTTCTTCCCCTTCTCAGTATAATAATCCTCCACATACCTCACATTCGGGGATACGTCGCCAGTCTCGCCAAACCGATCTCCAATAGATGGGCATTCAAGAAAGTACTATCCTCGAGGTAGACATATGCAAGAGTTCTTCCATAGGGATCGTATTTCTGGACATCGTATTCCAGTAGTACTTTTTTCCCCTTCAGTAGATTCTTTACATATTCGGATGCCTCTTTTCCTCCAGGTTGCTCTTCAGTCAGCCCTTCCCATTTCACTTCCGGCGTGTCGATTCCAATCAATCTGACTTTTAGGTCTTTATCGGGGCTGACTTTCACCCAGAATGTATCCCTGTCCACAAACAAAAAAAAGCATCCCACCGGATGCCTTTTACCTTTATACGTCTTGAATGAATGGTGTTTTCTTGCTGGGGATTACCCGGCAATGTGATCATTTTTCATAACTTCTCTGCTTTGTAGTCTTGATTTGTAAACGCTAAAATATGGGTTAAAGTTTGATTTGCAAGGATTCTTTCATCTTACTTCAAGACTGTCACCAGAAATGAATTGCTTGGTGGTAATGCACCTTTTAGAATTGAATTCTTTGAAAAATACTTGATTGAAGCCTGAGAGTGCGTGTCTACCAATTACAGTCAATCTGATTTTTGAGGAGTCATCAGTCCATTTCTCGTCCAGATTTTCAGTAGTTCTCAATCTCATACAATGTAGATTGTGCTGATCTGCTGGGGTGGATTTTGGAATATACATAAAAAAAGAATCCTTCAACGGGATGTCTGTTCCATGCAAATTAGTTCCGTTTAAATCTCCGATCGGCTTAAAAAAGGTAGCTTCGACTCGCACATCAAATATTTCAGAGTCTGTCTTGTTTACGAATTTAAAAAAATAGTTCTCTTCACCTTTGAAGTTGACTTTGCTTATGTGTTCGGAAATTTCAATTTTCGGTTTTTTCCTTCCCAAATAGTACATCAGAAACAAATAGGAGGCTAACACCCCCGATATGACACCGATTACAAGACTGATTAGGTGATTCTCCATCGGGATCTAAATTTCACTTCCCCTCCAAAATCTTCTTGATCGCCTCGTTCATCTGCATCATCGTCTCCATCATCTTCATCATGATTTCAGTCTGCTTAACATCAACATAGCTGGTCTTTACATTTCCCGAAAAGGTGAATGGCGAATTATTAACATTTTCAATAATATTCTCTGGGTTGGTAGAGATCATTTGAATCGGATCAACCTTCAAGAACTCAGAAACCTTTTGAATAATATCAATGGTGATTTTGCTTTCGCCACGCTCATATTTAGTATATGTGGCTTCCTTGATTCCCAGGAAATCAGCAACTTCAAATGCTTTCCTTTCCCTGAGTTTTCTGAATTTATAGAAATGTCTTCCAATGGTTTTGTTCTCCAAAACGGTGAATTCTGAATCTTCTGCTTCTCTCATTGTAATGCGATTTGTTCAAAAATATGGCTTTTGGGCCGATTTAATCTGGTTTTCTGTTAATAGTAGTGTAACACTACTTTACATAGAGTTTATACTACCGAATTTATTCTTTTTTCCGAAAACATCCATTTAAAATTGTCTAAGAATCATTTTTGAATGAAGAATTTTCAGACAGTTTGTGCCGGCTTTCCTATCGCTTCTCTCTCCGGAAAGTTCGGCACCTGGCTTGATGTCCTCGTCAAAAATGGTATGGAAAACAATCTAAGGGTCTGTTTTCAGATTGGCCCCGGCTCCGCCGACCGCCTCTTTCCCCTGAAGCCCAAGAACCCGATTTAAGGGCAAGTTTTTTTGGACCGTGAAAGGGGAGGTGCACAGCCCTGAGCAGATCGGTTACCACACACTCACGTCAGCAAGCTCACAGTAGCTGGTAGCGCTGACAGTTCATTCTATTTCTTAACCTGAAGCTGGCTGTCCCGATATCGATCGGGAGGTCGGGTGGGAGGACTACGTCATTGCGAGAAGGTAAACCGCAAATCAACGGATAAACTGCCCATTACACCGCCGAAGCAATCTCATAAATAGGAGCAATACTCCCAACGATGAGACTGCCGCGTCGCCCCAAAAAGGCTCCTCGCACTGACGTGCACGTACTCGGCTGTGGACGTCGTCCGCGGTCGGTGAGCTTGTCGAATCCGTGGACCGTTGACCAAATCACCCCCAGCTTCCAACCATTAGCAAGCATGCAAAAAATCTTACAAACATGCTTCCTGGGATACCTATGTCTCATTGGAAGCCAAATCTCAGCCCAGAGCAAAGTTGCTGAGTCACCCGGGGTCGACCTGCTTCATAAGGTCAGCGATCCCAATCGGGGAGGGGAAACCCTCTCCGATACTTTCCTCGAGTATAATGGACAAGAAATCTCCAAGCTTCCACTACACAGCAGTGGACTGTGGACCGTCGACAATGGACTCAAGGACGAGACTGCCGCGTCGCCCCAAAAGGCTCCTCGCAGTGACCTCTCCACACTTCCATCTTCATTTAGTTTTGTTGATCAGCACCTTGATCCGGGCGCAGGGGAGGGGACACTCCGTCTCCATCCCGCCCCGGTCACGGTCTTGGCTCATCAACTTCTTGAAGATACCGCTACTTACGGTAAGGTCGTGGTCTATGTCGAGACCAGGCGTGTACCTGCCTTGGATTCCTTGGAATTTCGGCTGTGGAATCCCTATCTCAATGAACGGGATCTGCCCCTGCCCGAGGTGGACCAGTTGCTCCTGCAGCCCGGCAGCATGTTCGATGGGTCCCGGGAAACAGCCCGTGGACAATGGGAGTCGGGTACCCTCTCCGGCTATGGTAGGCTCACGCTGCGTTTCGACAGATTTGAATATTTAGACAGGTTCTTGGTAGAACCGGGGGATAGCGTACGTGTGCGCTTGGACTTCGAAAATGCCCGGGCGCTTTTTTCCGGGCCGGCGGCGGATAAATTCCGCTGCCAGTATGAGCTGGCCAATGCTTATGAAAACTACCGCTACGACCAGAACCCAACCATGTTTACCCAGCAGTCTGACTATTGGGGGTATAGCGACACGGATTCCCTCAGCATCCTGGAGATCCGCGGTAGGGAGTCTTCCATCCGAAGAAGAATGGAATTTATCAGTCCGGGGGAAAAAGGACTGCATCACCTGGAAAACATCTTTTCCATGGATGTGTTTTCCCACCCGGGTTTCGAGGTACTTGAACACTATGAGAATAAGCTTGATCCCGATTTTCTTGCGGTGCTCAGGGCTGACCTGGTCGGGAGAATCTACCACGACCAGATCGTCAAGTTCAGCACTTACTATCAGGAAGACGAGGCGCATCTGAAGTTTTTTGAAGCGAATATTGCCGACACAGCGCATGAAATCCCCCGGGGTGCCGGGCATTCTGCCTATTATCCCGAGTACCTCTATCAGAAATTAGCCGTGGTTTCGGCGCTTACCAAAGAGCCTTTCCGCAATCTGCTGGGTGGGTTGCCGGAGGACATTCATGATCAGGTCTATGCCAAATATATCTTCAAAAACTACCGCAGGTTTAAGGACAGCAACCGGCAGTTTGAGCTGGCCATGGGGCAGGTCAGGAACCCTTTGCTGCTGGAAGAACTTGGAAGGCTCTATTCCGCCCAGCGGATCGGGGAACGGATTGCTTCCATACCTCTGACGGATCGGGAAGGGAATGAACTGTCCCTGACTGAGCTGGAGGGAAAGGTCCTGTTAGTAAGCTTTTGGCTGCCGGGTTGCCAAGCCTCTTCCGAAGGCTACAAATCCCTGATCCATCCGGTTGAAGAGTATTTCAGCGGGGACGACGAGATCAGTTTTGTCTACGTCTCCCACGACAGTAACCTCGGGCGCTGGAGCCAGAATATCGCCTCCGGGGATTATGCCACTTCCCAAAGCCTCAACCTGAACGCTTCTTACCAAGACCATCCTTTTCTGGATTACTACAACATCCGCTACTTCCCCACTTACATGGTCGTGGATGCGCAGGGGAACGTGCAGAATATCGGGAACATCCCCAAAACACCGGATGGTCTGATCCAATACCTGAAAGCCACGATGGCTGACTCTTCGTCCACCTTTTCCTCTCCAAACCTATGAAACAACTTCTGACATTCATTCTTTTCGCCCTGCTGGTTTTTCCGGCCATTGCCAGGCAATCCTCAGGAACGCAGCTCAGGGGATTCGTGTATTCCCAAGAAGACCGGCAAGCCTTGGCCGGTGCCGTGATCCGGGAGAGGGAAGGCGGTAAAACAGCCATCTCGGAAAAGGACGGCAGTTTTCTGCTTGTCGACATACGCCCAGAGGCCACCATTCTGATTTCTTTCATCGGATTTGAGACCCTGGAAATCACAGCTCAGGAGATAAGCAGATTAAAAGATGCCATCGTCTTCCTCAAGACCTCCGACACCGAGCTGGGGCAGGTGACGGTATTGTCCACGGGTTTTCAGGACATCCCCCGGGAGAGGTCCACGGGTTCTTTTGTGGCGGTGGACCGGGAGCTGATCAACAGAAAAGTTAGCACCAATCTGCTGGACAGACTGGAGGATGTGACCCCCAGCCTGATCTTTAACAGAGGGCTGGGCTCAGGCGATGATCCCATCAGCATCCGGGGCAGGAGCACTATCTATGCGGAGACCAAACCCCTGATCGTCATCGATAATTTCCCCTACGACGGGCCGCTTGAAAACATCAATCCCAATGACGTGGAGTCCATCACGGTGCTCAGGGATGCTGCCGCAGCCTCGATCTGGGGAGCTCGTTCCGGTAACGGGGTAATCGTCATCAAAACCAAGTCGGGAGCCTATGGGAGCCGGATGAATATAAGCCTCAATGCCAACGTGACGATCACCGGGAAGCCGGACCTCTTTGCCAAACCCCAGATGGATATCGCTGAATTCATCGACATGGAGCAGCTGCTCTTCAACAACGGGAACTATAACAGCCGAATCAACCAAGCCGGGAAGCCTCCCCTGAGTCTGGGAGTGGAGACCATGCTGGCCTACCGAAACGGCCAGATAAGTCTGGAAGAAAGGGACACACAGCTGGCGGCGATGAAGACCTACGATAGCCGGTCGGAATTGCTGAATCACTATTACGGGCCCACAAAAAACCAGCAATACAGCCTGAACATCGGAGGCGGTTCGGAGACCCACCGGTACAATCTGGCGCTAGGCGGGGATTACAACATGCAAGAGCTTCCTGGAAATTCGGACCGCAGGATCACGGTGGGGATGCAGAACGACTGGTCCCTGCTCAACAAGCGCCTGGAACTCGGGGTCTCGCTCTACCTGGTCCAGTCCCGGCGGGAGACCGGCACACAGTCGCCGGATATGGGGCCTTATGATCGGCTGTTGGATGAAACAGGAATGCCCCTGCCGGTGATACGGGACTTTAACCTCCGCTATGTTTCCACTTTTCCCGAGTTGGGCTTTCTGGATGGGAGATTTATTCCCCTGGATGAAGTAGGCCGGGTATCCAACCGGGCAGATCAGACGGACATGAGACTAAACACTTCCCTCGGCTACCGGATATTGCCTTGGCTGAATGCCAAGGTTCTTTACCAGTATTGGAACAACTTGGGGGAAAACAGACTGAAAAAGCCGCTTGAGAGCTACGATGTGCGTTGGCTGGTCAACCGATTTACCCAGTTTGACGAATCGGGAAATGCGTTCTATCCGGTTCCGCTCGGTGGCACCCTGTCCGAACAAACCAGTAGAATGGACGGAAACTTCCTGCGTGGACAGCTGGATATCAATCCTGTCTGGGGTGAACACGGGGAGGTATTTGGGGTCCTGGGAGCGGAAATGAAGGATGTTTCCATGGTCTCTACCCAAGGGCTCTTTTACGGCTATGACGACGAGTACGGGCTGAGCCTTCCGGTTGACTATATCACCAGATTTCCGATCAATCCCACATCCACTTCCACCATACCGAGAGGGGACAGCCACAGTGGTACCGTGGACCGGTTTGTTTCCCTTTTTGCAAACTTTTCCTATACATACCGCAGGAAGTACATTCTGACTGCCAGCGTCCGAAGGGATGCCTCCAATATCTTCGGCGTGAATACCAACATGAGGGCTGTGCCCCTCTGGTCGGCCGGATTGGGATGGGTGGTCTCTCAGGAAGGATTTTATCATTCGGAGTTCCTGCCTTTCCTCAAATTCAGGGGGACTTTCGGGTACAACGGCAACGTGGACAGGACGACTTCGGCTTACACCACCGCCTCCTACTATATCACAGGGTCGACCTCCCAAAACCCAGGGGAGCGGGCGGCTGTGATCCAGAATCCTCCCAATCCAGATCTCCGTTGGGAACGGATCAGAATGTGGAACGGGTCCCTTGATTTCGGGTTGAAAAATGACATCTTGGACGGTTCACTGGAAGTGTATGTCAAAGACGGGATCGACCTGATTGGCGATTACCCCGTGGCACCTTCCATGGGGGCCAGTATCTTTCGTGGGAATTTTGCGAGTACCCGGACCAAGGGGCTGGATCTCTCACTCCATGCAGCTCCCCTCAGAGGGAAGCTCAGGTGGGATATCGATTATTTTCACAGTCTGATTAGGGAGGAAGTCACGGACTATAAAATCAAGCCCAATGTCGACCAGCTGGTTTCCGACCTGTTTGCTATCCCTTATCCAGGAAGGCCTCTGTTTGGGCTGTACAGTTATGCCTGGGCGGGATTGGATCCGGACACCGGAGATCCCAGGGGAGTGCTGGATGGAGAACCCAGCACGGACTACCTCGGCATCAGACGAGGGACAACCCCGGAAGATCTGGTTTACCACGGTTCCCTGAGACCTACTTCTTTTGGGGCTATCCGAAATACGTTTGCTTTCAGGGGCCTGGGCTTATCCTTTAATGTAGCCTATAGATTGGGGTACTATTTCAGACGCAATTCGGCGGACTACACCGATCTGCTGAATGGAAGGATTACCCATTCAGACTATGATCTCAGGTGGCAGCAACCGGGTGATGAGCTGCGCACCATCGTGCCTTCCATCCCTGCGGGACTTCGGTCCAACGCAAACCGGCAGGTAGTCTACAATCTCTCCGAAGCCCTCGTGGAAAGGGGAGACCATATCCGTCTGCAGGACATCCGGGTATCCTATCGTCTGGACAAGCTGAGTCAGCCTTGGCTGCCTTTTCAAAGCGCGGAGCTCTACAGCTATGTCAGCAACCTGGGAATTCTCTGGAGGAAGACCGATCAGGATATTGATCCTGACTATCAGCGTGTGCCTCCGGCAAAAAGTTTTGCTTTTGGCTTAAGAATCGATTTCTAATGGGGTAGATGATACCATCCCTGATCCAGCTATTCAAAATCAACAAGAAGAATCATGAAAAAATCACGTCTATATATACTAGTTACCACGGTTGCAATGCTCGCTTTCAGTTCCTGCTCCGAGTTTTTGGACCAGAAGCCTTCCAAAAGCATTGTTGTTCCTGAATCCCTGGAAGACCTGCAGAGCCTCCTCAACACCGTGGATCTCGTCAATGCCGGAGACAGCTTCGGGCTCCTGCTTTCCGATGACCTCTTTACCACCGACGAAGGCTGGCGGGGTTTCGGAGAAAATATCCAAATGGGCTATATTTGGAATAAGCAGCTGAGCAATGCAGAGGGTAGCATGCCTTCCTGGTCGATAGCTTATAGCAACATTTTTAAGTTTAATGTCGTGTTGGAAGAGGCCAATTCCATAGTTCTCAAGAATGCTGAGGAGCAGGAATATCTGAACAGGATTAGGGGAACGGCCCTGTTTCTCAGGTCTTACCACTATTTCGAACTGTTGCAGCTGTTTACCCATCCGATCCTATCGAAAGCGGATTTGGACCGGGCGGGGATTCCAATGCCGCTGGTTCCCGATTTTACCGAGCCCCTCGGTAATGCCCGTCTCGGAGATGTGTATAGCCAGATCATCGGTGATCTGCAGTTGGCGACGGATTTACTTCCCGAAAGCCCATCAGATCCCTTGCGGCCATCCAAGGTGGCAGGCATGGGCATGCTGGCCAAGGTCTACCTTCAATTGGGTGAATATGAAACGGCTTTGCAACAGGCCGAACAGGCATTGGCCATCAAGTCCACCCTGATGGATTTCAACAGCATCCCGGATCTGGAAAACATCCCCATTCCTCTGTATTCCTATGCGATTCCAAGGTTTAATGAAGAGGTGGTGATTCAGCTTCTTGCTGGCTCCCAATCGTATATGTTCTCCGAACTGACCTTTGTCAATCAGGAAGTGTATGATTCCTATGACAGCACAGACATTAGGAAATACCTGTTTTTCAATGAGCCGGACCAAGAGGGGAGGGTCAACTTTCTGGGAAGCTTTTCAGGGGATTACTTGTTGTTTTCAGGAATCAGCACCGGAGAGTTGTTCTTGATCAAGTCAGAGTGCCTGGCACGGTTGGGCAGGGATTCCGAGGCTGTAGAGACCTTGAATACGCTGTTAGAAAAACGGCACTATTCTGGAACTTTTGTTCCGCTTGAGCCTGGCGACGAACCTGTCTTGAAGAAGGTCTTGGCAGAGAGAAGGAAAGAGCTGGTGTATCGCGGGATCACCCGGTGGACTGACATGCGCAGATTCCTAAGGGATCAGGAATGGCAGGGAGTGGACCCAAGGGTGGTTGAGGGGATAGTCTATGATCTGGGAACAGAGCCGGAAGACTATGTATTGGAATTTCCGCTCAATGAGCAGCTGAGAAATGATGCCCTGTAAAAGTGAAACAGCCATTGGATAGGGTCCAATGGCTGAAATTTCGACTAGTCCTCAATCGGAGTCAAGCCACTGCCAGGGACAAACTCGCCCTGACTGCCAGAGATTGGAGTGGTCACTTCCGCATCCTGAAACAAACAAGGATCGGTATCGATGTTGCACTGGTATTGCAAGGCTCCTGAACCCATGGAACGGTTAGTAACATCATACACTTCCCCCTCATGCCAGCCGTACTTTGGATCGTTGGCGGTAGTGGGACTGGCGAAATTCATCGCCATGGCCAGAGTTGCTCCGAACACTAATGCCAGTGCAGGGAGCAGATTTCTAATAGTTTTCATAGTTGTAATGGTTGTGGGAGTTTCCTCCCGGTAAAACATAATTAAGCACTCACTCTGATATGGTGTCCCTTCCAAGGTCTTCATCCTCCGTGGGGATTTGGACCAAGGACAACTTGCCAAAGTGTTGAACCGTCAGGGTTAACCCTGTTTAGGAGCCGATTCTACTCCTGCACCGCCGGGTATTGACTGGTATCTCAACCCCCAGTCATCTGAGATAGACGGTACAGTTTTACTTGTTTTGCTTCGACTCCAATAGGAGTGAGGCGAATTGATATTTTTTGCGGCCCTCTATCACTATGTCTGGGCTGTAGGGCGACGGGTCCACGTCCGTCGCCCTTGTTTTTTGCCGCCGTGAGTGTATTTACTCACCGGCTTATTTTGGCTCACCGTTGTCCTGCTTCTCCTGAAGCTGAACTATCTACCGATCAATATTCGTCTCTGTACCTCGGCATCGACACCCGTTTACTCACTATATCCCTGCGCCGAGGTTGAAATGTCTCATCCATTTTTCCTGGGGTTGAAACCCCAGGCTATGGTGTCGGCCGTGCCTATGGCACTTTCGCGCTCCTCTATATTTGTCATGTCAAGTTCCTACCATAGAACCCTTTTTCGTGCGGCAATTTCTACTAAAGATCTATTGATAATTTATAGTGTATTAGTTATCTTTGAATTGGGTATCTGATTGATACTTTCTCATATACTTAACACCGCTAAAGCTCAGGGCACTGCCTTGGGCTTTTTTGCGAACCGCCCGAAGGAGGTCGTTCCGTTGTCCTGTTTCACCATCGATTCGAATCGGTGCTCGGCCTAGCAGACCAATTTCCAAGTCATTCCGCAGCAACTCCCCCTTGAATTCCAATATTCGAAGGGAAAAGAAATGCTTTTCAAAGACGGTAGGGGGATTTGACTAGGAATTCTTTCACCATGGCCTATGCCCGCCTCGTCGTGGTCTGTGTCACAGACCACTTCTTCACTTAAATTTATCGTCAATCAATAATCGTCTCCGTACCTCGGTATCGATATCCATTTACTCATTGTGTTCCTGCGCCGAGGTTTGTGAGATCTCATTTTCAAATCCTGGGGTTCAAACCCCAGGCTACAAATATTCCGCTCCTACGGAGCTCTTCCGCAAGCCGACAATGTGCCCGTTGTCCTGCTTCTCCAGAAGCTGGACTATCTACCAATCAATAATCGTCCAGCGATCAAATTTTCCAATCTTCCAATTTTTCAATTTTCCAACTTTCCAATCTTAAACCCGAAATCGAAATCCCTATACAAATCAAATTCAAAAGGAAATGCTCCGCCCAGCCCAAACTCTCCAAGATGCCCGCACAATTGCAGGGGACTCTGGGAAAAGCTCCCACCCAGATCAATCCCACATAGGTGATGAATACCGTCAGCAGCAAGACACTGCCCAGGTATCCCCACCACCGTGTCACTGAAAAGAGTAGGAGCAGGGTAATCAGCAACTCAACTCCGGGTACTGCATAGCTTAAAATCTCAGCGAGCTCAGAAGGAAAGACTTGGTTGTGGAATGCCTTACTGCTGATCTTAAATCTTAATATTTTGTCCATACCTGTATAGATCCAGAGCAGGATCAGCAGGGTGGCCGGTATTTTTGAAATCAGATTCATGTGTTAGTTGGCTGGTCTTTCTGGATCTTGTCTGATAAGTTTTTTGCAAGGCCTTTACAACCTTGGATTACATTTATGCTGTTCTGTATTGATTGTTGGTTTGGGATTCTATCGGTGATTTTTGTCTGGTTCCAGGCAGGAATAGTCCTGCCGCTTCATTGAATTAAATTTGATAAGGAAAAAGATTCAGTGTTCGGATCGGGTATAGGTTGCAGGAAAACCGGTATAACTCGCAGAGTTATCGGGTTGTAGGGCATCAGAAAAAAGATGCAAGATTGCGGTCATTGTTTTTGTGGCGATTCATCATGTCAATAAAAATTAAACTAAGGATCTATTGCGAAATAAGATTGAATTGTTAACTTAGAATTACATAGTGATGGAGATTACTTTTTTGGAAGAGTCAATCGGAGATGGGCCGTGGAATCCCATTCGATGGATTGACGCTCAAACAAACTTTGGCATATGCTGTCCGAATCAAGCTGCATAGGACGGTTTTGGGCTGAAGTGCTGGATTACCCTAATTATAGGTTGACGGGGTTTTTCTGAAGTTTCCCGAAAAGTTGACTGGGTGCGCCGGTTTTTCCGAATCGGATGCCCAAAAAAAAGGACCTGCCAAATAGCAGATCCTTTGGAACCGGATTAATTATAATAGGAGACTACTAGTATTTCCGGTACAGCTGGCTGACTTCCTGTGAAGTCTTTTTTGAATCAGAATCGGGCGACCCCCTTTTGCTTTACTTAAATCCTGGTAAAAGTTGTAAGGCACTCCCTGAAAAAGCTGCCGGTGACCCGGCCTCCTTTGCTGTTGCTTTTTCCCTGATGACTGATTTTTCTGACGGACTGAAGTGCGCGCTGGCATTCATCCAAGGTTTGTTTGTTGATCATAACGCTTACGTTTTAGTGTCATGGAAACTAGGAATAACGGAGTCTCATCTGGTGAATTCGGTATAAACGACAGGTTTTTTGCCATAATCCGCAGGTTCAAAAATCCACTGGAAAGTCCGTTGCTTTTCCTTTTTCTGATTTTCTTTTTCTATCTCTTGGTTGATGCGATCGCGACCGTGATTTTGATGGGAAGGATAGAGGGATGGTATATTCCATTGATCCATTTTTTGATAGGCTATGTGATGATTGCCATCTATTTTTCCCGGGTTTTACCGGATTTTTTTCAGCGGAAGAGGAAGCTATTTGCGGTTTCTTCATTGGTGGTGTTACTAGTAGTCCTGGGAGCGGTTAAGCTGTTGGTGTTAAACCGGATCATGAATGAGTCCTTGTGGTCAAAGGCTTATATGGTGCAGGAGTTTTTGAGGGTATTTCATTTTCTGGCTATCACTTCCGCGTTTTGGATCTTGTATGATAACCTTGGGTTGCGGAAAAACAAGTTCGAAATAGAGATGAGCCATGAACAGCTGAAAGTAGAGCATAGGTCCATGCAGCTGAGTCCCCACTTCTTAATGAATGTCCTGACGTTGTTTGCCGCCAGAATGATAAAACTGTCACCGGTCCTGTTTAAAGAGTTTGCCCATCTTTCTTCCTTACTCCGATATTCAATCAAGGAATTTGGACTCCCAAACTCACTCAAGGAAGAGATTGATGCAGTGAACCATTATCTGGAAATCCAGCGGATCCGTTTTAGCAGACTTTCCATGGAACTTATCATTGCGGTGGACCGGGAAGAAGCTGATGTTTTGCCAATGCCCAAGATGTGCCTGCTTACGCTGGTAGAAAATGTCTTTTTTCATGGGGCATATGAAGACAAGTCCAATCCCTGCCGAATGGAGTTTGTGCTATCGGAGAATAGTTCGGGAGGACGGGATTTCAGCGTTTTTATATCCAATAAAGTGCAGAAGACTGACATGAAGGTCCGCTCCGGTTTTGGTGCATCCGCCGTTTTTCGGGTGTTGGGCCATGAGTTCGGGGAACGGTTTAACTATGCTGTTGATTCAGATAATTTAATGTATTCGCTTCAAATGAGGATTGACTATGGAGCTATTCAAAGTAGGATTGATTGACGATGAGGAGGACAGTCTGAAGGTCCTAATTCATGAAATCAGCATGATTCAGGGTTTTGAGGTGGGTTTTTCAACTGTGGACCCTGTGCAGGGATTGGAATACATCCGAAGAGGCAAGGCCGATATTCTTATCACGGATCTTCAGATGCCAGGATTGGGAGGATTGGAAATTTCCAAAAGGCTGCTGAATTCCCGGGTTCCGGTCATCTTCTGTTCGGGGTATCCCCACTATGCAAAATATGGGTACCGGGTTGATGCGCTCGATTTTCTAGAAAAACCGCCTGACGCACTTCAACTGATGGATGCGCTGACTAAGGCGAAAAAAAAGCTGGACAACTTGTTTTGGGTTAGGGAAGTGGTGGAGGAGGATTATGTCGTCATTGGCGATAAGCTGGGATATAACTGCAAGTTGATAAACCAAAGAGAAATACTGTATATGGAACAGCGGGAGAAGGATTCTTTTGTCCGGATGGAAGACCAGACGCAATTCAAGCTTACCTCAGCCTTTGAGGTTAGTCTTGCCAAGTTGAAGAGTCCTTACATGGTGAGGGTTCATCAATCCTTTGCGGTAAATATCCTGAAGGTCAGGATTCTGGGTGCTGAACATTGTGAACTGGTCTCGGGGGATGTGATCCAGATTAGCAGGACCTATAAAGAGGAAATACGCCGGATTTTTGAAAATAAGTTGATCAGGTAGTGAGTGAATGGAGGGAAATCTTGGTTGTAGATATACTTGTTGTGTCCGGAGATTTTGGAGACTCACTTCGCAATTTGTCAGGTGACAGGTTCAATCCAGTCAAATGAATCGGCGATGAATTCCGGTTTAGGGAAAGAGTCAATCAGTGGAATTGGTCCGGCATACAAGTGTTTTCCCAATTCACGGTAAAGTTTGTAGCGGATTCTCAGTTCATGATCGGCTGCACCTACGTGGAAGAACCGGTTGACCATCATATGAAGGTGATTGTGGAAGAAATAGGTCACCTGTTCGCCAACGCAATAGAAAAGGCGGTGGGAACGGAGCAGATTTAGATAGTGGCGTTCTGGGAATGGGTATTGTTCGTCGGTTTGGAGATAGTTGAATTCCGATTTTAAGCGGATGAGCAGTTCAGCAGGCATTTGCTTCACATGTTCTTTCAGGGAGGAAAAGAACCCGAGTTGATTTGGACAGTGAAGGATTATGCTGCACCAGAGGTGAATTAGGGTGTTTTCTTTCCAATCGGGATGGTGGCATAGAGGGGGTTCACTCGTGGTTTTTTCAAAAAGGAATTTTGATTCCAGATGAAATAACCGATGGGAGATTTCAAGACTTTTGCTCCCGTATTTGTAGGTCTCCGGATAATAGGGTGCTGTTTTCCAGTTCCAGTTTTCCTTTTTAAAGATTAAGCTTAATTTAAGGAGAAGAGCCTGTTGGTGATCTTCTGAGATTTCAAGAAGTCTTAATCTGATTTCCGTGGAACCGTTTTTTCCATAGATCAGGAAAAACCAGAGAGGAGCTTCTGACAGGATCTTCTCTTCTTCCATCCGCAGGAAAAGGCGTTCAAGAACCTCTGTTACTTCCGACCCGCAGCAGGTGAGCACAATGCAGAGGCAGTTGGATTGGGTCTTCGTGATCGGATTGAAATATCCGGTGAGTTTAGGGGAAGACTGGTACCTGGAGAATTGGTAGACAAACTGCGGATAGGCTTCAATGCCCTCTTCGGATTGAAACTGATTGGAAGGATACCAAAGCGGTTCGCTTAATGTCAGGTTTTTGTTTCGTTGCAGTTCCTGATTTAGAATTTTCAGATCATCGCTACAGTGGCGATTTAAAAGAAGTTCGCGGTCCATGTTCCCTGCTAGGATATATTGGGGGACAGCCAGTTCATCCAGTTTTTTGGACAGACTTTTTGTATCGGTAGCTATTTTTGAATTTTGATTCCATCTTCTGCTCTGAAGGCAAAGATTGTCCCAGTTGAGTTGGGGGCAAGATGGGGCTTGGCTGAGAATTGGACTCTGGTAGGGAAGAAAGCGGAACCTGTCCTGATGGGCGATCTCCCAGAGGAGTCTCAAGATGGGATGGGTGATCTGGTTTCCATTTAACGGATGCAGGACTACTGGGATTACCTGTTTGCCGGTTGGCTTGTGGATCAGTCCAATCCTGCTCTGATGGATACCGAGGTAAAGATCCCTGAAGTCAAGTTGACGGGAAGAGGTAGTAGGGAAGGGAGTGATTTCGTATTCAAGGATAGTACTCACGTCGCAGATGTGATTGATCGCCTCTGTTTCCCTGATTGAAAGGTTCGCATAGATTATTTCTTGATTGGTGTAGATGACACCTCTGATTGTTTTGGAATAGGTTTCGATCTCGGGATCTCTGTTGAATCTTCCGGTGTAGACAAAGGGCCGGTTACATACGATATTTTCGATGACCGGATTAAGATTAGCATCCAGCCTGTAGAGGATTTGAAGGTCAAAGATTTCTTGGGGTAATTCGGATTTTGAAAATTGCTGTCCGAGATCGACGGTTTTTTTTCCGTTGCTACCGAGAAGAATTGCAGCGATATCGGTTTCTGCCTGTTCTGGATTTTGGTCAGGATTGTGAAAGCTTCCCGAGAAGAATTCCCCGTGGGTTAAAAGATCGTTCAGACTTACATACCGATCGTCAAATTGAATCGTAAACCATTTTTTGAAATCCTGGAGGTAGGTGCTTTCCTCTTTGGAAAACAGGCTTCCGGCGGAATTTACGAACCTGTCTAATTGGGTTTTAACCGTTTCGGGGATTTCTGGTTGATTTTTAAGGATGATGTCTATCCCTTTTTTGGGTGGGTTTGGAATTGATTGAGGAATTAGAAATCCTGAATCAATGATTTGATTCCAAATCTGGTTTGCCTGTTCTCGGGTAATTGCTGACTCTTTAGGGTTCAGCAACTGATGAAACTCCCTGAAATTGATGGTTTTTTCTGATGCCTGTTTGATTAGGACATCAAACAGCATGTTTTGAGGAAATTTGCAAGCTGTCCATCGCTGGGCTTTTGAGTCCAGGATCATGGCTTCGTAATAGCCGTTTTTTTGATGGATGCCGGAGACCAAAATGTAATCGGACTCTAGGGGATTGGGTAAATATTCGGATGTTGTATTTGAATGGGACGGTGGGGCAGGATTTAATTCCGATGATTGAATCAGGAAATCCGGTTTTAGATATTTCCCCCAATTGGCTATTCCTACACCGGCAAACTTCCCGAATGGAGTAGGCCGATACCGGCCTCTGAGCAGGTATTTTCTCAGTTTGATTCTTTGTTTCTCATCCAGTTCGGCGAATGGTTTTTCTTCCAGTTCCTTGTAAAAAACTGTTGAGGAGAGTTTAATGGCCTCCAGAATGGTTTCCCGGTGTTTTTCCAGTGTTTCTGGATTTTCAATATCGAAGTGAAATAGGGGGAGTCTGAATAGGAGATGCATATCGGATCGGATTTTTTCCAATCCTATCCGGTTTTGTGTCTCAGCAGGAAAATTGGTCAGAGACGGTCAAGATTCTGGTAGAATCAACAGGTTCAAAGGTCTTAAAGAGTATGTTTTTATGTTTCCGATTAGGGTATTTTCCTAAAGAGAGATTTATTGGTTCTTTTAAGCTGAAAATTTTGTGTCTGCGCTTCTTGATTCCAATAGAAATAGCTAATGAGCGTGATTTGAGTTAGAATATTGGTGGATTTTCAGTGAAGTTGAATTCCTCGGATTTGCAAATTTCTGGCATAAACAACAGGGTTTTTGGTATATTTTACCTTTGAAAATTATAGATATGGAGAGTTTATGTTTTGATTATTCGCAACGACACCAGTGTCCAAATTATACTTCGACAAGCTCAGTAGAAGTATTTTGATTACACCTCTGCTTTGTTCGGTGACCGTTGATTTGATTATATAAGAAGGGGAGGAAAATGCGGCGCAGCCGCATTTTCCTCCCCTTCTTGTAACCCAAGACTCGGCGGCCGAGCGAAGTCGAGGCCAGATTGAACTACTGGTAAGAAGGCGGATAATCGGCATCTATTTTAAAGGGATGCCTTCGAAAGTGCTTATCAAAATCCATTTAATGTGCTACTTTTTTATCCATTCTCTAAAACTCGCAGCCTTGTTTTGACTTATCGTTACTTCTTCGGAAAACGGGGGATTTAAAGTCAGTATGAGCTTACCGTGCCCGTTGGTACGGAAATGTTGACATGCCCGGTGATGAATGATCATCTTTCGGTTCACCCGGAAAAAGGAGTCTCTGGGCAATTGATTTTCGAGTTCTTCCAAGGTGTCATTCAGAAAATAGGTGGTTTCCTGTAGCGTGACCAGATAGTTCAGACGATCCTGATGGTAGATAAACCGTATGTTATCCAATTGGATGGGGATGGTTTTTGTCCCTTGCTGGATTAGCAGGGTTTGGTCTTTTTTTGAAACTTCTTTTTCTTCTTTGGTTCTTAGTACTTGGTAGTAGAGCAGGTAATAGACATTGAACAGAAATACAGGAATAATCATGATTGGCATGGCGCTTTGTGTGCTGAGGATTTCCTTAGCCGTTGTCAAGCCAAAATACCATTGGTAGAGTGAAAGAAAGAAGAAATCGATGATGCCTGGAACCACCATCCCCAGGGAAAACTGAAGTATCAGCCGGAAGATTGGTTTCTCTTTCCAATCATATGACCTGTCAAGATGGACCGTTATCCAGTGAATGAATTCGATAAAGAAACAGGCCATTAAAAAGACGGCAATCAGTTTAATGTAAAAGGAACCTGAGGTTAAGGAATCCAAAAAGCGCGCTCCGGTGCCATACATAGCCACAAGAAATGCGGCCAACACGCAAAGCAAGATGCGACCAACTTGGTCGTTGTATCGGACTGGCAGCTTTTTATTCACTACAGCAGAAAAGTTTACCCGCCTGGCGTTGGTTCAGGAGGAGATGGAAGAGAGATTTAACCCCGAAAACGGAGGTTATAATTTAAGATAATAAACTCTTGGGGAATTTTGGGCTGATCATATTTCTAATGATGGAACAATACCATTTTGGAGTGTCTTCTTCGATCTTTTTTGATACTGCCGAAAGAATTTGGATTCATTATGTAGTCCTAATTCATCACCGCTCCGTGCTGTTTCATTCAATTATTCACCTGTTTCAGTTTTTCGGGCTACTGGTTTCTGCTTTTTTTTCCTGTCAGCAACTATGTTTGTCAAGAGGCAAGGGAATAAAATGTATCCGGCTTTTGACTGTATTCCAGAGAAGATTTAGTGTATTCGGTACAGACAATTAGGGGAAAGTAAGGATAACCTTTGCTCCGTAAGTTCAGAATCAAGGATCTGGCTTGCATGGTTTAATCCACTAAAAGCATTGAATGGATTTCCCAATTTTTCCTCCCGATGGGAGGATGTGCATAATGGCCTAACGAGGTGACAGTTCGTTAGGGAAGTTACCTTAACGGGTAATTAAAAATTAGATTTTTCTACTCCTTAACCCACAACGCTATGTTAAAAAATCGAATCGTAATATATCCCAAAGATGTGGTTCAACTGACTGGACGAAGTGAGCGGTATTCGCAAAAACTGATCAACAAGATCAAAGAGACTTTAAAAAAAGCCCCGCACCAGTTTGTGACGCTGGATGAATTTGCCGAGTTCGTCGGCATTCCAAAAGACGACCTCAAAAAAAATCTCTGACAGGCAACACCATCCAATTCAGAGCTGATCAGAGATTCTTTCTGCCTCAATTTTGAAAAGTAACTGGAAGCAATAGCGAGATGAATACCTGTGAATATACCCAGTTGGGTTCATCCCACTCAACTCCCACATTGATCCGGGTTTCCCGGCATAAAATCGAGTTGAACCCAACGGATGATAGCCGGCAAATAGCAGAGGATCTCAAATCAAATCAATGAAATAAATTTAAATTAAAAATTTAATTATAACTAAAATTAATAAACTATGGCACGAATAAACAACGGGTTTTTAAGCGGCATCAGCGGCAGTCTCGGTAATCTGATATTCTATAAACTTAATGGGAAAACGGTGGTACGACAAAAACCAGGGCCCAGAAACTATGTTTCATCCGAACCTCAGCTATATCAACAGAGGTCCTTTGCAGTAGGGCAAAAATTTCTTACCCCGCTTCGAAATATTTTGAATCAAATACACAGGCACAAAAGGTCCGGTTCTTTAAATGGGATGAATGCAACATTGAGTTGGGTTCTAAAGAATGCAATGGAGAACAATGCCGGGACGCCAATTCTGATACCGGAGAAAATTTACCTGCATCGGGGATACCTGATTCATCTGGACAATCTTATGGTAGAGCGTTTGGAAGAAAAAACTATCCGGATTACGTGGTCTGTGAATTCCTCAACAGATTTCTGGAGAGAGCATGAGAAATTTCAGGTGATCGCTTACGTTCCCGATCGGAAACTTGTTTTCTGGCAACAGGAGGGAAATTATCGAAAATCCGGATTGCAGATCATTCAGCTTCCATGGTCTCAGGCTAATGAAGATCAAGTGTTGCTATTTGGAGGGTTTTTTAGTCTGGAACGAAACAAAGGAGAATATTCAGATATAATTTATCTGGGTAGAGTCTGATGATTTTTGCGCTAATAGCTATCTGATGCTTCCCGATCCGACTTCTTGGGTCTTTGGTCCCGTATTGATCACTTCAATACGGGATTTTTTTGTCTATGCTCCTATCAAACTAAAATCATGTGCATAAAATACCTATTTCCGAAGAGTACGCACAGACCGCACATTCAATTGATAGTCAATCCACTAGCCTGCACCTTAGCTCCATGTTTAACCTAAACCCCATATACATATGGCAAAACAGACAGGAGTGATCACACTCAAAGGGCCGGTCGGGAGACTGTCCTTTTATAAAACCAGAAACGGCTACCTGGCCCGTGAAAAGGGTGGCGTGGACAAATCCCGGATCATGAACGATCCCCGGTATGCCCGCACCCGGGAGAATATCCGCGAGTTTACCGACAATGCCAACTCCTCCAAGCTGCTGCGGGATGCGCTGCGTCCGGTGATCTCCAAGATCGGAGACCGCCGGCTGAATCTGCGCATCACCCAGATCCTGATGCAGGTGCTCAAGAGCGATGAGGTCAACACCCGTGGGGACCGCAGAGTGAAAGAAGGCGACTGGAATCTGGTGAAGGACATGGAGATGAATGCAGGATCTTCCCTGGGAAGCACGCTCTATTTCGAAACCCAGTACACCGACAGCCCTGCTTCTTGGGAGGCCGCTCTTCCTGCCTTTACCCCGCAGGACATGATCGCCGTGCCCACCGGAGCCACCCACTATCGAATCCTGGCGACGGGTGTGGGCGTGGATTTCGACTCGGCCACCCGCAGTCTGGTGAGCGCAAGCAGCCCCGCGCTTTCGGTCTTGGATCCGGCGGTGGCCCAAACCCTCACCGTGGACAAGACGCAGTTGGCTGGCACCCACTTCGCCTTTGTGCTGAGTGTGGAGTTTATCCAGATGGTCAACGGCACCGAGTATGCGATCAACAACGGCGCACATAACGCCGCCAAGATCATCACGGCAACCAAGGCCTAAGCATGCGCCTGCTGCTAAAGCGGAGATACACTCCCCGGGGCACTCCGGGGAGGCTCTTCCTCGGCAACCGACAGCTCTGCTTCATCCGGGAGGCTCCGAAGTCCTGCTACGATCCCGATGTCCATTGTCTGGAAGAGGGAGTGTACGAACTGGAACCGGTGCACACTGAGGAGGAGGGCTGGAGGATACGGGTAGGGGAAAGGGGCTGGATCCGATCCCGGCCGCCGGACCATTCTCCTGAAAAGGAGGAACTCTGCCCGGTGACGGCTTACCGTGCCGACGGCACGCCGCTCTTTACCCGCCTGGCTTTCCTGAAGCTGTTGGACGAACTGTCATCGGTCTGGGAGCGGGGAGAGGTGATCGAGCTGCAGGTGGTGTCAGTGGGCATTCCTTACGTCCTGGAATCGTGTCGGCAACCGTCCTATTCCTGAGCATCCTGGGGGCACTGGTGTCCCTGCTGCTCTCGGTGATTGCCTACTTTCTAAAGCTCCTGATTGAGGATTTTAGGCGGATGAGCACCGAACTGTCCCGGCTCAAGGAGTCCGTGATCCGGCTCGAATCCGAGCAGGTGGTGATCAAGTCCCTGTTGGAGAAATACCGCGGCCAACTCAAAAGCAAGCGCACCCAATAGGGTAATTGATATCCCGACTAGGGTCTATGGTCTCTCGAATCCTGTTTCTTGATTCTCGTCTCTTTGCTTCGACTCCTGTCACACTGAGCGAAGTCGAAGTGTCAGCATGACAGAGTCTCGATTCTTGGCTCTTGACTCTAGTCTCTTAACTCTTAACCTCGGTTGCCGAGCGCAGTCGAGGCATAACACTTAACAAATTCACTATGAACATACTCTCAGAAGTAAAAAACCGGGCCCTGGCCCCAACCCCTCCTTTCTTCCAGTTGCTGAAGAAGGCCGGACTGCTGATCGCAGCTATCGGCACGGCAATGCTGACTGCACCGGGAGAAGTACCCGAAATCCTCCTGGCCTATGCAGGCCATGCAGTGACAGCGGGCACCATCCTGGTCAGCATCTGCCAGCTGACCGTCGATGAAAGCAGGCTGGAGGAAAAGCTGCTACAGGCAGTGAAGTAAATCCTGATCCACTCGATTATCAAGTTCAATCGGTGATTTGTCACCCCGAGCACCTGACCGACGTGAGTCGGGAAGTCGAGGGGTAACGGTAAATATTGAATCAATCGAAGTTAAAACCCGGGCAGGAGGTCTTGCCCGGGTTTTTTTGGGATGAAAACGTGGCAACTGGCCGGGTTATTCGACATTGGGAATGTCGAACTACTTGTTGACCAATCTATCATGGATCTTCAATCCGATCGTCATTGCGCCTGCCCGCCGTGGGCTAGGGAGGACAAACCGTCAAGAAACAGCCCGGTGGGCTGTTTTAGGTTTGGGCCAGGCTGCAGGAGGACCAAGCGTTAAAAATCTTTCCTGTGGAAAGATTTAGCGAAGGGGCCAGGCTGCAGGGGAGGTGTGCAACAACCATCTTCTCCGTCCCTCGGCAGCGAGATCCTCTTACCCACCGGATTTCTGCGCCGAGGTCAAAACATCTGATCCATTTTACCGTGGGTTACGGCCTTCGTACCTCAGGCCTCACCCACGGCTATTGAGAGGTTTGACCCATTCTGGGTCGTGACATCAAATCAGGGCCTTTGGCGGATACAAATCATGGTTAGGATAGGCGCGGGGGCCGACGCAAAAGCGGGCCGGCGTTCGGCCTCGTGCGGCTAGGACTGAGCGTTAAGAATCAGTTCAGTGAACTGATTTAGCGATGGGCCAGCTTGCAGGGCAGGTTGCGTCTTAATTTTTTCGTTCTTTTCATCAAGAAAAAAGAACATAAGGAAATAAACGGTGGGGGTTCCCAGGGCCTTATCCAGACTTTATCCTGCTCCGAACTTTCTATGTCTCCATAATCAACATCTCCGTTCCTCGGCACCAGCATCCCTATCCTTGCGATATCTCTGCGCCGAGGTGGATCACGGATACCTACAATTACCTGGGGTCGGTTGGTCAGCTTGTCGAACCATGAAACACCAGGCTACAAATATTCCGCTCCTACGGAGCTTTTACGCACGCCGACAACGTGTCCGTCGTCCTGCTTCTCGGCCGGAACTGCAAAAGAGGTTCGAATGACATACCACGCAGCTAAACCTATTCACTTCCAAAGCAGTGACCTCGCCCGTTTTTTTTACCCTTTTTCCTTTGCCTTTTGGCCTGTAAACCAGTACTTGAGGCGATTCCCCTTCAAAAGTACCCCCCGGTATCTTGCAAATCCCAGATGACCGAGTAATTTTATTACTCAGTCGTCATTGCAGTCCGCCTCAGCTGAGAAGCAATCGCCCAGGGTCACCCATTCATCCCGCAAGTTCCCGTCACTCACTGGGACCGAAAGGGCGAAGCCGTGGGCAGTAAGTTGTTCTCAGTAATCAGTAGGCAGTCGCGGTTCCGACGCCCTTACAACTCTTGTGCTGAGCACCTGACCAACGCGAGTTGGGAAGTTCGAAGTGTCGGACTAACACTGGACACTGCATACGGCTTCGACTCCTGTCACACTGAGCGAAGTCGAAGTGTCAGCCTGACACGCTGCCTACTGCCAACAGCCAACTAGACACTGCCCACTTGAAACGGCTCCTGTCACACTGAGCACCTGACTAACGAGAGTTGTGAAGTTCGAAGTGTCAGCCTGACACGATTTGACTGTCTTAAAACTGCTGCTGCCATTTGCCATTTGCCGACTGCCTACTGCAAACTGAACACTGCCAACTGAACACTGGACGCTGCCCACTTGAAACGGCTTCGACTCCTGTCACACTGAGCGAAGTCGAAGTGTCAGCCTGACACACTGCTCACTGCAAACTGCTCACTGCTCGCTCAAAACGGCTTCGACTCCCGTCACACTGAGCACCTGACCAACGAGAGTTGGGAAGTTCGAAGGACAAGTTTCCTATCTCAATTCAAGTACAAGGCTTCGACTCTTGTCACACTGAGCACCTGACCAACGAGAGTTGGGAAGTTCGTCCTCGACTCCGCTCGGACTGACACGATTTGACTGTCTTAAAACTACTGCTGCCATTTGCCAACTGCCAACTGAACACTGCCAACTGCACACTGCACACTGAACACTGCACACTGCCGACTGAATACTGCACACTGGACACTGCCAACTGCAAACTGAACCCCGCCTCCTGACACCTTGAGAATATTTGCATTAATCGCCCTTCTGGGACTGGTGGTCTACCTCCAGATAAACGGCGAGAGAATCCCCGTCAACGAAGGTGCCTACGGTGACGGCGTGTTTTATAGGGACGTAGGCCGGTTCTTTCTGGACGATATTGAGACCTCCAGCTACAACCTCGTCCAGCTCACCCGCATCCTTCCCTTTGCCCTGCTCAACCTGTCGTTTTCGGCCTTTCACATCGTCAAGGACAATGAAGGGCTGGGCAATGGTATGCTTATCTGGCAGGTGGTCTACCTGGGTATTGCGGTGTATTGGTATGTGAGGATCACCAAGAAACTGAGGCTCAAGATCGCGCCGGCCACTCTGGGATTTATCCTCTTCTTCCTCAATTTTGCCTGGCTCAAGTCCGTCTGGTACCACCCTTTTTCCCCGGACCTGATGGCCTTTGCGCTGGGAATGGGGCAGATGAATTATTACCTCCGCTACGAGAAGTTCAAGCTGGCCATGGTGTCCATATTGGGCACCTTTGTATCGCCTTTGCTCTTGCTTTCGGGGCTGCTGATGCTCTTTTTGCCGGGTGACAAGCTCCCCCTGTATGAAGGGGAAAGGCCCAAGTCAGTCGTTCCCGTGCAGGTCTCCTTTTTTTCGGTGGTGATCCTGGCCCTTTTGGGATGGGTAGTGTGGGGATGGGCTGAGCTTTCCATACCGGACCAGCTGTTTCACGGGCTTGCCTTGCTTGCCCTGCCTTGTCTGATCATCTACGTGGCAGTCAACAATCCCATCAACTGGGACTTGGCGCTACGTCAGGTAAAGAAACAAACCCGGTCCTCCAGACTCAGCAAGGGCATCATGGGCTTTACCGGGATCTTGCTGATCTTGGTGATGCTGTCCGGCAACAACGACTCGCTGGGGATCCTCCGCTTTCTCACCGAGGCGGGCACTGGCGCGTTTCGTTTCCCACTTGACTTTGTCCTGAGCACCGCCCTGCACTGGGGGATCATTGTGGTGTTCACTCTGGTATATATCAGAAGGTTCCTGCAGGAAGCAGGCAATCTGGGTGGGGCTGTCGTCCTGATCTTTTTGTTGGGAGTGCTGTTCCTGCCTTTCTTCAAGGCTCCTGCTATGGCAGCCTGGATCCCGATCTGGGGGGTAGTGCTGATCAAGACGCTCAAAAGATACCGCTGGGCTGACAAAGAACTGATTGTCTGTGGAGGCCTGGCCCTGGTACTTTCCCTATGCTGGCTTCCGCTTAATTCAGATGCGCTTGCGGCCTTTCTGGCAGAAGGAGATACGCTTTTCCTCAATACCTGGGCAGTCCAAGTATGGGCTATCCACCTTCCCGAATATACCTCCCTGCTCAGCTACTTCCTGATCTCGGGAGCGGTAGGGGGCGCAGCCTATTGGATCTACTGGAGGAAGAAAAGATACATGAAGGTGTTGACCAATTGAATTCTGATAGCATGATCCCCGTAACCAAACCTTTTCTGCCTCCCCGGGAGGACTATGAGCGCTATCTGGATGGTATCTGGGAACGCACCTGGCTGACCAACAATGGGCCGCTGGTCAATGAACTGGAACTCCGTCTCAAGGATTATCTGGGCGTAAAGCACATGCTCTATGTCTCCAACGGCACCATTGCGCTACAACTGGCAATCAAGGCCCTTAAGCTCAGCGGAGAGATTATCACCACTCCCTTCTCTTACGTGGCCACCACAACTAGCATCATCTGGGAGGGATGTCAGCCCGTATTTGTGGATATACTTACTGACAAACTAACCATCGATCCCAATCTGATTGAGGCTGCGATTACTGATCGAACCTGCGCTATCCTCGCCACCCATGTCTATGGAATCCCATGCGAGGTGGAGAAAATCCAACAGATTGCCAATAAACATGGCTTAAAGGTGATCTATGACGGGGCTCATTCCTTTGGAGTGAAAATAGACGGAAAGTCCATCTTTGACTACGGGGACATCTCAACGTGCAGCTTCCATGCTACCAAGATTTTCCATACCATAGAAGGAGGGGGGGTATTTACCAAGGACCCAGAACTGCTCAAGCGAATGGCCTACCTGAGAAACTTTGGACACGATGGATTTGAGCGGTTCAACGGGATAGGGATTAACGCCAAAAACTCTGAATTCCACGCGGCAATGGGGCTTTCCCTATTTCCTCATTTAGAGTCAATCCAAACCAAGAAAAAGGAGCAGGCAAGCATTTACAGGAAACTTCTATCCGGATTGAAGGTAGTATTCCCTGACCTAAATGAAATTGAATCTTACAATTACGCCTATTTTCCGGTTCTATTCTCCACCGTAGAGCAGCTGAAAGCAAGCATGACGATCTTGGATGACAATGGCATAGGTTCACGGAGATACTTTTTCCCGGGGCTGAATTCCTTGGACTATACCACCGGGAATTGTCCGGTTTCTGATCACATTTCTGAAAGAATTCTCTGCCTCCCCTTGTATCATACCCTAAGCCAGGAAGAGCAGCGGATGATTGCCAGATTGTTGTTGCGGGTTCAAAATAATAGCCCAAAATGATCGTCGCCGGTGCCGGAGGCCATGCTTTAGAACTGCTCGATATACTGATTGCAAACGGGATGACGGATAATCTGGTGTTTTTCGATGAATTCACAGAGGCGAAGTTCTTTCAGGATAAATACCCAATTCTAAGCATAGATGCCGAAGTTGCTGCTTATTTCAAATCTGATAGCCAATTTATTTTGGGGACCGGAAATCCAATGGTCAGATTTAGCTTTTACCAAAGGTTTCTTGCACTGGGTGGAAAGCATCGTGCAATCAAAGGTGTTGGCGTAGTAAACTCTCCTTCTGCAAAAAATATAGATTCGGACATCTTCAATCTCTGTTTTATTGCTGCCAATACACAAATCGGAAGAGGAACACTCATCAATACCGGCGCACAAATCCACCACGATGTGATCATCGGTGAGTTTGCCGAGATTACGCCGAGGGCCGTATTGCTCGGGGCTTCACAAGTGGGGGATTTCTCCTCCATAGGAGCCAATGCCACTATCCTTCCCGAAGTAAAAATCGGAAAAAGGGCCATCGTGGGGGCGGGGTCAGTGGTAACTCAAGATGTCCCTGATGGAGTGACGGTAGTGGAAGTTCCGGGAAGAATTATTATCTGAAGTATGGAATACAAACACTTTCTTATCACTCGTTTGAATGTTTTCTACAAAAAGAAAATGCCTCAATATGGATATGATCCAGAAGAGTGGTTAATCGGGCGAATAAAAATTTTTAAAGATTATTGCTTTCCTTCAGTGGCGAACCAAAGCACTAAGAATTTTCAATGGATCTTTTACATTGACAGTGAAACACCTGAAGAAATAAGAATAGACTTAGAGAGTCTTTTTAATCCTTATCCTAATTTTCATTTGATTAGTCATAAATTTCTGGACTTTGCTATTTTCCGATTTTTAGAAGAAGATATTTTTAACATAGCCGAGAGAAATTTTGATTATCTAATCACTACTCGTCTGGATACCGATGATATGTTACATATAAAATTCTTGCAAGAAATTCAAAGCCAGTTCAAAGGATCAGATTACTTACCGATAAATTTTAATAACGGATATGTTTATGATATTTTTTCAGGTGTTACAGCAAAGGTGAGCCATAAATTTAACCCCTTTATGAGCTTAATTTCCAAAGTTGAAGATGGTATTCCCGTAAAAACTATTTTTCATCGTATGCATCATGAATTTCAAAATGACCCTCAAGTAAATAAAATAAATACCCAAGTCCCAATGTGGTGTATGACTATTAATGAATATAATTATAGTACTGGATTTTTTGGTAAGGTTTTGTTAAAGAGAGATGAGAGATTTGCTGTTTTTTTTTCTATAAAAGAAGTAATTAACCCCTCATTTTTATCTGTTATCTCTGCAAGAGTAAATTATTATTTAAGGGTATTTAAAAAAATTAAGTCTAGATTATATAGGGTAGTATACAAGTGAACAAAACAATAATTGAGTCCTCTAAAGGCTGGAAAGTTGTTGATTTTAAAGAATTATGGAGGTATAAAGATCTTTTATACTTTCTGACTGTTCGTGGAATCAAAGCCCGATATTCCCAATCTGTCCTGGGTGTAGGATGGGCGATTATACAGCCGCTATTTACCACCCTGGTATTTACCGTTGTCTTTGGCGGATTGGCCAAAGTGGAATCCGATGGGATGCCTTATATCCTGTTCTCGTATCTGGCCCTTTGGCCGTGGAATTATTTCTCGGGCACTTTGAGCGAGTCAGCTAACAGCCTAGTGGCTAACGCAGGCATGATCACCAAAGTCTATTTTCCCAGACTAATCCTGCCCTTAGCAGCAATCTTTTCCAAGCTATTGGACTTTATCATTTCCTTTGCGGTGCTTCTAGTCCTTTTGATTTACTTCCAAGTCCTACCAGGTTGGCAGGTAATTTTTTTCCCAATCTTGTTAATTCAACTTTTGGCTTGTTCCCTTGGAATAGGAATGATTCTTTCTGCAATGGCCGTACAATATCGGGATGTGAAATATGCATTGGGTTTTATAGTTCAACTCCTCTTATATGGTGCACCAGTGGTTTACAGTACAACAGCGGTTCCTGAGCAATACCAATTTCTATATTCCCTAAATCCAATGGTAGGAGTAATTGAAGGCATTCGCGCCATGTTTCTCAGCCGCCCCATGCCTTGGGAATGGATTTTGCCAGGAGCTATTATAGCAACGTTGTTCTTCGTTTTTGGCTTGTTTTACTTTCGAAAAATGGAACGGGTTTTTGCCGATGTGGCATAAAACCTTTCCATTTTTTGATCCCGCAGTATTGCGGGACAGAAGGATGCAGAAGGTTTTTGCCGATGTGGCGTAACAATTTGTAACTAACGTAATTTTCATATCTCACCAATTCATAATTCTGAATTCATAATTCTGAATTCTAAAAAATGTCCGACACAATTATTAAAGTCGAAAACCTCTCCAAGCGATACCGAATCGGCTTACAGGAAAAAAAGGCCGATACCTTTGTACAACAGCTTTGGAATAATCTTAAAGCTCCCGTTGAAAACTTTAAGCGAATCAAGAGCTTGGGGAAATTTGAGGAGGGAAGTGGTTCAATCCACTGGGCCTTAAAGGATGTCAGCTTTGAGGTTAAGCAAGGTGAAGTACTGGGAATAATCGGGAAGAACGGAGCAGGAAAATCCACTTTGCTCAAGATCCTATCCAAAATTACCGAACCTACATCGGGGCGAATAGAAATGAACGGCCGTGTAGCGGCCTTGCTAGAAGTCGGCACCGGATTTCACCCTGAATTGACAGGCCGTGAAAACATCTATATGAATGGCACCATCCTTGGAATGACGAAAAAGGAGATCGATCAAAAGCTGGATGAAATCATTAACTTTTCGGGAGTGGAAAAGTATATTGATACACCGGTTAAGTTTTATTCTTCTGGGATGCGGGTAAGGTTGGGATTTTCGGTGGCCGCACATCTTGAACCTGAAATATTGATTATCGATGAAGTATTGGCGGTTGGGGATTATGAATTCCAACAGAAATGTTTGGGTAAGATGGAGGAGGTAAGTAAAAAGGAAGGGAGGACCGTATTATTTGTAAGCCACAATATCCAAGCAATAACAACTTTGACCCGAAGTACAATAGTTTTGAAAAGTGGACAAATGGTATTCAATGGTGGTACCGAAAAAGGAGTTACAACTTACCTTGGTTTGGAGAAGACAAGGTCACTTGATTATAGAAGTAACATAAGTAAAGGAATTGTAAGCGTTTCTATAAACACTTCAGAACCTAATAATATCCAAAGGTTTAATGAAAAATTTTCAGTTGAGATAACGATCAGTCTAATTCAGAATGTCAAGATTCCTTCTGTTTCCTATCAAGTTTTTGATGAATATGAAAACTCAATTTTTCATGAATTATTTTTGGCTTCAGAACACGAGTTAGATTTATCGACTAGTCAATTAAAAATTGTTTCGGAAATTAAAAATCTCAGACTGTATCCTGGTGAGTATTATTTGAAAGTTCATTATGCTGATAAATTTACCAAAATAAAATTGGATACAGTAGGTGAAATCTGTCATTTCAAAGTGGAAGTGATGGGTGAGTTAAGGGATTATTATTGGCAGCCTGGTGCAGCCAAATATGTTGAATATGGGAATTGGAGAATAGTATGATTAATCCAATCGATAGGGAGTTTAAATCAAAGTTAATTGAAAGAATTCCTACAAAAAAAATAGTCGCTAGGTATAAGAATGATTTTCAAGTTGATGTTTCACGATATTTTAGTGGGATTGATTTTGCAGAGATTTATGAATGTGAAGTAACGAAGTATAGATATTATTATCCTTTCTCATTTATGGGAGACGGTGTATTTTATATTGATCTAAGTAAAGGAAAAAGGAATTATTATCATGAGAGATGGGAACATAAACTAGCCCTCAGACATGTAAATAGTGGCCAAAAATGGCTTGAGGTAGGCTCTGGAAATTCATATTTTTTGAAAGAATTGGCAAAAAGGGGAGTAAAAGCTTTGGGATTAGAATTAAATAGCGAAGAAGTGTTGAAGGCAGAAAATGAAAAATTTGAAGTTCATGACTGCGATTTTTTTTCTTTTGAGGCTAAAAATAGTGAATATGATGTTATTGCCTCATTTCAAGTTTTAGAGCATATAAAAGATGTCTCCAATTATTTTGTAAAGGCCGGTGAATTGCTACGAAAAAATGGTAAGCTCATTATTGGAGTTCCTAATAGTAATCCCTACCTGTATGTGTTTGACAAATTTCACACATTAAATCTTCCTCCTCATCATATGGGATTATGGACAGGTAAGGCCTTAAAGAAAGTTGGAGAAAAGTTTGGATTCAGTTTAATTAAACTTCAATACGAACCGATTTCCCAATCAGAGTTAGATTACATTCTTGATCTTTTTTCAGTTGGTAAGATTTCAGTCCATAATTTGAAATTTTTTATTTTGAAAGCTTTTAGAAGGGTATTTCCGTCAAAATTATATCATTTCATATCATCGTTTTGCAGAAAGTATCTCGTCAATGGTAGAAACATTCTCATAGTATTAGAAAAGAAGAATGATTGATTTTAATCCGCAAGGTCTGACATTTGAAAACGTAGATCGGTTCTACATAAAGAGATCAATCTATCAATTCTTGGTGAGCAAATCCCTTATCCTTGATGGAGAATTGTTGGACATAGGTTGTGGAGAGATGCCTTACAAAAATGAAATTCTGGGAAAATCAAATGTAAATACTTATACTGGTATTGATATCTATGGCGCCTTGGAGTACAAAAGGGGAGTAAAGCCGGATTATTTATGGGATGGGATCAAAATGCCATTCGATGATGCTTCTTTTGATTCAGGTATTGCCACTGAGGTTTTGGAACATTGTCCGGATCCACATTTGACTTTGACTGAAATTAATAGGGTGTTGAAACGAGATTCACCTTTGGTCTTGACTGTGCCTTTTTTATGGCCAACGCATGAGGCCCCTCATGACTATTTTCGGTATACGCCCTTTGCTATCCAGCGATTATTAGAACAATCCGGTTTTGTTAATGTTGAAATTAATTGCCTTGGAGGTTGGGATGCCTCAATAGTACAGATGCTTGCGCTTTGGATCAAAAGGAGAGGTTTTTCGATAAGGATGCAAAAATTTCTATTTGTTGTTTTCAAACCTTTTCTAATAAAACTTTTAAGTAAAGACAAAATCAAACCTGCCCTCAGTGATCAAATCATGTTTACAAGTCTAGGAATTGTTGCATGGAAAAAATAAATATTTGTTTTACCTCACCTTCAAAAAATGTGTATTCTGAAACCTTTATTCAGAATCTTAAAAAGAGTATTGACGGGAATATTTTTAATTGTTTTGGATTTTTTCCAGTTGAGTCTGAAGATGGAGAGCTAAAGAATCCCTCCTCAGCACCGCTTATTATTAAAGCATTATACAAATTAGGATTGATCAGAATACCTCTCAGGGAATTGTACTTGGAGTCTTACTTGAAGCGTAAAAGGATTCAACTCATTATAGCCAATTATGGTCCTTCAGGTGCAGAGTTAAGCGAGATTTCAGAAAGGCTAGGGATTTCGCTCATTGTTCATTTTCATGGATACGATGCCAGTGTAGAAAAAGTCATCCAAAATTATATAGTTGGATACCACACTATGTTCAAAATAGCAAAGGCTATAGTTGTCGTGTCCTCTGAAATGAGACAAAAAGTAATTAGGCTTGGGGCTGATGAAAAGAAGGTTGTTTTATTGAGATGTTCACCTTCAAAGCTATTCAATGATATTAACCCCGATTATCAATCCAATCAAGTGCTAGCGATTGGAAGGTTTGTAGAGAAAAAAGCTCCTTATTTGACTTTATTGGCATTCAAAAAGGCTCAAGAGATATGTCCTAATCTTCGAATTAAGTTTGTGGGCGAAGGAGATTTGCTTTCAGTTTGCAAGGATATTTCCGAGTCTTTGAAAATTGATAATGTTGAGTTTGCTGGAGTATTATCTCCTTTATCGATAGCAAAAGAAATGGCAGAATCATTCTGCTTTGTTCAGCATAGTAAAACCGCTGCAAATGGTGACAAAGAAGGAACGCCTGTTGCGATCCTTGAAGCCATGGCAGCGGGGCTTCCTGTAATTAGTACCTATCATGCGGGGATTCCTGATGTCATTACATCTGATCAAAATGGGATTTTGGTCCAAGAGGGAGATGTAGATGAAATGGCTCAGGCCATTGTAAACCTGTACAAAGACCGTGATTTGGCGGAATATCTAGGTGAAAATGGCAAGAAATATGCTATGGCAAATTTGACAAAAGAGCAGTATAATTTACAGTGGAATTCATTAATTAGACAGATAGTTTTGGGGGTGTAATTCTCCTTCTTCAAAAATTCCTGGTATTTGAAGAAATTAGTAAAACGATGGTTTAGGTATTATTCAACAATCTTTTAAAAAAATTCCTATCATTATATTTCTCGCTAAATTATCTGAATAGTTACTTTATAAAGTATTGACTTTTTACTAGGTTGAATTGAAAAAGTGGTGGTTCGAGAAGTTAAAGTTATTCAATTTTGTTTGTGATGATTTCTGATAAGGTTTCAGTCCTGATGGGGGTATACAATTCAGAATTATACCTAAAGGAAGCCATTGATTCTATACTAAGCCAATCATTCAAAGATTTTAAATTCGTAATTATAAATGATGGTTCTACAGATGATTCTGAGCAAATTATTCTTTCCTATAATGATGTCCGGATTATCTATCTTAAAAACTCTGAGAATATAGGCATAGGCAGAACAGTAAGAAAAGGAATGGAAATGATTCATTCCAAATACGTAATTCGAGTTGATTCTGATGATATCAGTTATCCAGAGAGATTTGCTACTCAAATTGACTTCATGGATCGCCATCCCGAAATTGCTGTCGCAGGAACTCATTTTGATGTAATTTGGGGAGAATATCGTTCTAGCGAACTGACAGAAACTCCTTTGGAGATTCGGACAAGAGCATTGTTTGAATGCCCAATTATTCAACCTAGTATTATAATAAATAATGATTTTTTAAGAAAACATAACCTTAATTACGATTTCCGATTTGAGGTAGCAGGTGATTATGGTCTTTTTATGGATACTCTCATGTTTGGAGATTTGGCCATTATTCCTAAAAAATTAATGGCTTATCGAAAACATAAAGGGCAATTAAGCTCTACAAAGTATACTCTTCAAGATGAGAATTCTACAACTAAGCGTATTGAAATTTTGAGTAAATTAGGAGGGGCTATCTTTAATAAAAGAGAGCGTACCTTGTATATGCAATATTCCTTTCATAGAAAATTAGAAAAGACTTCTGATTTTTTAGAAATTAAAATACTACTTAAAAAAATTAGAAATATATACTTTAAGCAAAATTTGTATTTATTGGATAAAAAATATTATTTAAAACTTGAATATGAAAGACTTGAAATTTTATTTATTGAAAACAAGATTCATGGTTTTTCATTACTTAGGGAATACTTAGTTTTATATGGTTTTGATTTTAGAATTTTTTTATTTTTGGGTTTGAGTTTGAGAGTTTTGAAGTATACTTTCCTTCATGGAAAAGCGAAAAGTGGTTGATTTAGAAGTAAGTGTTATAATTCCAGTTTATAACTCAGAGAATTTTCTTCAAAGAGCGGTAAGTTCTGCTCTTATACAGGAGCATGTAAATGAAATCATTATTGTAGACGATGGGTCACAAGATGAATCGTTAGCGTTAAGTTATCAGTTAAGGGAGTTGTCAAGCAAAATTCAAGTTTATACCCATCCAAACAAGAATAATCTTGGATTAGCTGCAACTCGTAATAGAGGGTTAGAGTTTGTAACGGGAGATTGGGTGCAATTTTTGGATGCTGATGATGAATTATTGCCTGGGAAAATTTTAGCCCAAGTTAACTTGATTCAAAAATCAGAAATCAAAATTCCATTTATTGTTGGTAATTCTGTCGATGTATTTGAAGACAGTAGAAAACATTTGAACCGATTTTTTACTGATCCTTGGATAGGTTTGTTTTGCAGCAAGCTGGGAAATAGTTGTTCCAATCTATTTGAAATATCTGTCTTAAAAGAAGTTGGTTATTTTAACTCATCCCTAAGAACTAGTGAGGAATATGACTTGATGTTCCGAATCATGAAACTTGGATACTTGCCGAAGTATGATTCAAGTTTCTTGACCTTGATCTACAAAACTACAGGATCATTGAGTAGGGGTGAGCAACACCGCCAAACCATGATTCTTAATTGGGTTAACCTAAGACTTCAAATTCGGGATTTCTTAGTCTCTCAAGGTAAATTTGGTTCTAAGGAAACTTATTATTATTCGGCTTACATGGGCATGTTTCACAATAGTTTCAAGCAAGAGTACCATCCGTCCATTAATCGGCTCTACTACATGTTGTTTTTGCTTAAACAAAACTTAAAGACAATATTCAAACGAAAGCTCATTCAGCATGAATAATCTTCCCCTAATCAGTGTATGTGTCATTGCTTACAACCATGAAAGATTTATACTGGATTGCCTTGAAGGAATTGTTGCCCAGGATTATCCAAACATCGAGTTGGTCATTTCAAACGATGCTTCAATAGACAGAACTCACCAGAAGATCGAATCGTACCTTGAGAAATTGGAACCATCAAGGTGCATGAAAGTGAAATACTTCAACCAGGAAAAGAATCTTGGAATTAACCCAAATTTGAAATTTGCCTTGGATCTTTGCCTAGGAGATTATATTGCGATTTGTGAGGGGGACGATTATTGGCTGTCGCGAGATAAATTGAGTCGTCAGTTTCAATCAATACAGAATACTTTGTTTTCAGGGAGCTTTCATGATGTTCAATATAAGAAGGAAGGTCGAATATTCGAATCTTTTATAAGTGATTTTAGTGGGTTATTAGTTAATAGTTTAAGTGTTATAACTCTCAAAGAATTGATGGCTTCAAAATGGTTGATTCCTACTTGTTCATTTTTCTTTAAAAGAGAACATCTATTTTTGCCTGATTTTTTTCATGAATTGAAATTTGGAGATTTTCCATTGTTTTGTTCTGTTGCTATAAATGGAGATTTCCTTTTCTTACAAGAAATTAACGCTGTATATAGAATGGATAATCCAGGAAGTCAAATTAATAAAATTGATCCACTTGGATCTGTTATAAAGCATTTGGACTATATCAGATTTTTGAATTGGATATTAGAGAGGAAAGATTATATTGAAATTTATGAAAGGATTAATTTTCATTTATTAAGATCAAAGCTTGAAATAATCTCATTTCAAAATTCAAGTATTTATAAAATTGCAAAAAACATTCAATTTGTTATAATTCGTTTTTTAAGATTTTTGAAGTGAAGAGGTTTTTGAAATGTTTGAGTTGTTTTCTCTCAAAATGACTAAGAAAGTCCTAATTATACCCTCTTGGTATCCATTGGCTTCTCAAGCCCTAAATGGCTCGTATTTTCAAGAACAGGCACGATTTCTAAGCAGGAATGATGGATTGGTAATTCAAGTTCTTTTTGGCGAGAAAAAATCATGTTCCTTGTTGAGGTGGATTTGGACTTTCATTCAATCTTGGCTAAATACTAAATACCCAATATTCGATGCAACAGTTCAAAATGACCCTCCTGCATTTTGCTTTAAGTTTCCTGCGAATAGGAGGGTTCCTGATAACCTTCAGATTGGCTTAGAGTTAAGATTATTTTGGAAGACTTATAGTAGACTTATTCAAAATGGATGGCAACCAGATCTACTTCACGCCCAAAGCGGCATGGATGCGGGGATTTATGTCCACCATATCAGCAAGCAAACCGGGATACCATTTGTGATTATGGAACACCAAGTATTTGTCTTTCACTATTACTCCAAGCTGCGGTCCACTTTGATTATGGATGCTTTTAAAGCCGCGAGACGAACTGCGGCTGTCAGCTACGATGAGCGTAGGCAGGTAATGATGAACCAGCCCGCATGCAATCCCGATGTGATTTGGAATCTGGTAGATGAGGACAGGTACAGCATAGACTTAGGAAAGAGGAAAAAGGAATTTACTGTCATCACTATTCTCAATTCCTTGCCCATCAAAGGAGCGGTTGAATTCCTGGAGGCGATTGCGATTGTACTCCAAACGGATCCAAGCCTAAGATTTATTATGATTGGGAAAGGCGCTAATAAAAGTTCGGCCCATTCTTCCGAAAACCTATTTGTACGCAAAAGCCGGGAATTGGGGATTTTTGAAAAAGGAGAATTTTTCCCTTTTGTGCCTAGGGAACAGATTTCGGATGTGCTCAACCAAGCCCATGTATTTGTTTCGCCTACAATTCAAGAACCCCATGGAATAGCCGTGAGGGAAGCGATGATGTGTGGGCTACCAGTAGTCAGTACCGCCAACGGTGGGGTCGAGGACAGTATTACGCCTGACACTGGGATAATTGTACCTGTCCGAGATGCAAAATCTATGGCCGAAGCTATTTTGAAGGTAAAAGAGAATTATTCCTGGTATGATCCACAAATAATTAGGGAACTGGCAATCAAACAATGTGGGAAGGACGCATTCCTTCAATCCATGACTTCATTTTATCGACCTTGATAGGAAATAACAGCGAAGTTAAGGTCAAATTGAGTGTTTGCATGATTGCCTACAACGTCGGCGAATACATTGGCGATGCAATAGAAGGAGTTTTAAACCAGAATGCTGATTTTGATATAGAATTGGTGATTTCCAACGATTGTTCCTTGGATGACACAGAAGAAGTTGTGTTGAAATATGCCAAAGAACATCCAAAAGGACATTGGATCAAATACAAGCGACAGGAACGAAACTTGGGCTCGACTTTGAATTATCTCTGGGCTTTGGAAAACTGCACGGGTGATTACATTGCACTTTGTGATGGGGATGATTTTTGGACGGATGTTTCTAAGGTGCAGAAGCAAATTAACTTTTTGGAGACCCATTCCGAGTTTATAGGGTCATTTCACAACAGGGAAAAACGTGACATAGAGGGGAGAATACTATCAAACTCGATTCAGGAGAGTGAAAAGCGAAATTGGAGTTTTGAAGGTCTGATCTCTACAATGCCTGAAATCCCCTCTGCTTCTGTTGTCTTTCGCAAGCCCTCGAATTTCAAACTTCCTAAGGAATTCGAAAAAGTGGTAGTCAATGGAGATACCTTCCTTTGGGCCTACGTCTTGCAGTTTGGAGATTTTAGTTTTGATCCAAGTATAAGCCCATCTGTCTATCGAATCCATTCTCAGGGACTTTGGTCTTCAAAGAGCAGTTACCGGAAGTCAAAGCTTTCATTAAACACTTACCAATTACTGGATGCGGCATTTCCAGGAAAGGCCAGTATCAAATTGCAGATTTTTACCATCCGTTTCCACTTGTTTTACTATGGGATCAAAGAAAAGAAATGGGCCGCGGCTTTAGGCTTTTATCTCTCCAACCTTTTTGGATTATTGGCCTACCCCAGAGGCTTGGAGGTTTTTTGGGCTTTCCATAAATCTTTTGTTTTTAAAGGAAAGAGATAGGTGTTCATTTCGGTAATCATCCCCTACTACAAGGATTTTAGTGGTCTTTTGCTAATTCTCAACTCATTGGAATGGCAGACCCTACCCCTGCATAACTGGGAAGTGATAGTCGTAAACAATGATCCTGATTTGCCTTTGATCCTTCCCGAAAAACTCTCTATTCCTTATAGCTTGAGGGTTTTGGAAGAGCCGAACCCCGGGTCTTACGCAGCCAGAAACATGGGTATCGCTGCAGCCAGGGGAAATATCTTGGCTTTCACCGATTCCGATTGCCTGCCGGATACCAATTGGCTGAAAAATGCATGGGAGATGTTTACCCAGGATTTCAAAAAGGAGATAGGAATCTTAACTGGACCCGTTCCTTTGTTTTTTAGGGATTCAAACCATCTGAGTGATGCAGAGATTTATGAAAAATATACCGGTTTTACTACCGAAGCATACGCCAAAGATGGACATGCCATCACTGCAAATTGGTTCTCCTACAAATCTGTCTTGGAGGAGTTTGGCTGTTTCAACGATGAGTTGAAGTCCAACGGCGATTCGGAACTCTCTGGGAAAATAAGCCAACGATACTCCGTCGTTTGGAATGAAAACCTAATAGTAAGTCATCCGGCGAGATACAGAACGGAAGATTTGGTCAATAAATACCGGAGATTGTTGGGGGGTACCTTCACCAGGAAGTTTCAGGACAATGCAAAGGGATTTCGTAGTCATGTACTGGGGTTCATTTGGAGACGGTATCGCTTTGCATTTAAGAAACTGGTAAGCGTTTCTCCCTATGAGTCCCTGGCCATCTTGAGGGTTTGTCATGCCATTAACTTAGGGGCCCTGCAGGAATACTTTGATTTGATTAGGGGAAAAGAAACGAAAAGATAAAAGCTGATCATGTTACAAAGCCTAAAGAAGCGGTTTTATCAGTATTACACCAGTAAGCACCGGCTGATTCAGAAGCCGAAATTTGAACAAATGCCAGTTCCGGAGATCGGCTATGCACTAATAGAAAATGCAAGGCTGTTGGCCACCAGGGAACAATTGCTCTCTCTCCTTCCAACCAACGGGGTGGTTGCCGAACTGGGCGTAGACCATGGGGATTTCAGCCAAAAGATCCTGGATATCAATCAACCCACGAAACTCCATCTGGTGGATGTCTGGAAAAGTAAACGCTATCCTGAGGAGCTATTTTATAAGGTCAATAAAAAGTTTGAAGTTGAGATCAAAACCGGAAAAGTCGAGATCAACAGAGGCTTGTCCACGGAGGTGGTGAAGGATTTCCCAGACAAGTATTTTGATTGGATCTATATCGATACGGCGCACAGCTATTCTGTAACTAATTCTGAATTAGAGACCTATCTGCCGAAGATGAAGCTGGGCGGGATTATCGCTGGGCATGATTTTACTGTCGGGGAGATCGATGTTCCTTGGAAGTATGGCGTAATCGAGGCGGTATATGAGTTTTGTAGCAAGCGTCGTTGGGAGATTGTTTATTTGACGATGGAGCGGGGCATCTCGCCGAGTTTTGCAATCAAAGCAAAAGCATGACTTTAGACCCTTTGGTGTCCATTGTTATCCCTGTTTATAACAAAGGTGCTTTTCTCAGGGAGACTCTTGATTCGGCCTTGGGACAGACCTATCCAAATATAGAGCTGGTCTTGGTCAATGATGGCTCGACAGATGGGTCATTGGGTATCTTGGAAGAGTATCGGTCCCGTTTTCCGGATAAGATCCAATCTATCCACCAAGCCAACGGTGGCGTATCCAGAGCCACGAATGTCGGGATAAGCGCCAGCAAGGGGGACTACATCCAATTTCTCGACGCAGATGACCTGCTGTCACCCGATAAGCTCGCTAATCAGCTTAACCTGCTTGAGGGAAAGTCTGAATGGACCATCGCCTCCTGTGAATGGGTGAATTTTAAGGATCAAGTCTCTCAGTTTTCCAGATTGCCGTATGGGGTGTTTCAGGATTTTGAGACGGGGTTAGACTGGTTGCTACATTCCTGGAATAAACAGGAAATGATGGCCGATTCTTCCTGGCTTACCTCAAGGTCGCTGGTCGACTTGGCTGGCCCCTGGAATGAATCCCTGACCATCAATCAGGACGGGGAATTTTTTATGAGGGTATTGCTGAGGAGTGAAAAGGTTCTTTTCGATACCAAGTCAAGGGCCTACTACCGCAGTTTGGGAGCAGGCAGTGTCAGCAGTCAAAAGTCCTACGAGGCTGCCCAATCCCTATTAGAATCCTTTGTCCTTTACGAAAAGCAAGTATTGGACATAGAAGATTCCCTGAGGATCAGGAAAGCCTTGAAACGGGTCTTTATGAAGTTTATCTATGACGTGTATCCGCTGTATCCTGACCTGCTTCAGGATGCGCGGAATTTGATCAAGAAACTGGAAGTGCGGGAACAGACGCTGATCGGTGGCCCTAAATTCCAACAGATGTCCAGATTGATCGGCTTTGAAAATGCCCTTCGCTTAAAACGTTTTTTGGGTTGAACGTCATTGCAATTCCCCGTCATTGCGAGGATTCGGATTACAGCCATGGAGTTTTGAATAAGGCTAATGAATCCGAAGCAATCTTCAGCAGAGAAGTAGAAACAAATGGGAGACTGCTTCGTCCTCGTACCTCGTCCTCGCAGTGACGTAGCATCCGAAGCGTTCCTATTCAATAAGCAGATTGCTTCACTCGTTCCTCACTCGCAATGACGTGCCGCCTCGCAATTACGATGCTTTCGCAGTGACGTAGCATCCGAAGCAATCCTATCCAAGAAACAGATTACTTCACTCGTGCCTCACTCGCAATGACGTGCCGCCTCGCAATGACGATGCTTTCGCAGTGACGGGTTACGTCATTGCGAGAATTCGGATTATAGCCTTGGAGTTTTGAATAAGGCTAATGAATCCGAAGTAATCTCCAGCAGAGAAGTATAACCAAATGGGAGACTGCTTCTCCACGTACCTCGTCCTCGCAGTGACGTAGCATCCGAAGCAATCCTATTCAATAGGCAGATTGCTTCACTCGTGCCTCACTCGCATTGACGATGCTCTGCCAGTGACCTAGAAATTCATGTTTTCCGTAATCATCCCTCTATTCAACAAGAAAGATTTTGTCACCCGAGCCATTGATTCGGTTTTCACTCAATCCTTTACCGGGTTTGAGCTTATTGTGGTGGATGACGGCTCCACAGACGGGGGAGGGGAATTTGTCGCTTCTAAGTATGGCTCAAAGCTCAACTTAATTCAACAGACAAATAAGGGGGTTTCTACAGCCAGGAATGTCGGAATCAATCAGGCAATGTTTCCATGGATCGCTTTTTTGGATGCTGATGATTATTGGCATGTCAATTATTTAGAATTTGTTTCCAAGGTGATCGCTGTAAATCCAGTTATCGGTATGGTTGGTACACGGTATAGTTCAACTGAAATTGAGTCAACACCAATACTGCATTGTTTTAAACTTGATCATTATTTCCGAAGAGCAGTCAGGAATACCATGTATTTCACCTCTGCGACCGTTATCAAAAAAGATTTTTTCAGCAACAATCCCGGTTTTGATCCCCAAATCAAATTGGGAGAAGACATCGACCTTTGGCTGAGGGCGTCCATTTTTTATGGGGATGGGTATTACATAAATAACACCCTAGTTTATTATGGACAGGAGGATGCTCAAAAGGCCACAAACAAGATATATCCCCTCAACGAAACCCTGATTTCAAAGATTGTAAAGCAGAATTATCATTTCTCAGCTAGAAACAGGTCAAATTTCATTGAAAAGGAGTTTTTAGATTTCAGGGACAAATGGATCTACTTTACCCTTTTTCCCCACTATCGCTTAAAATCTAATGAACGACCCATTGCAGATACCTTGAATAGTTTGCCGGGCAGGTACTTTTTGGTCAGGGCAATATATCTGCTTCCCTTTGGATTGCTTCATCGGCTCTTTGCCACGGATTTTTTTTCTGGATGGTTTAGAAAGTACATGAAATTCTGCTTCCGCTTTATCTACACCTGAGTTGAGGGTCCTTCGGATTGTATCAGAGTTGGATTTTGGTGGAGTGGAGCAGGTCCTTTTGCTCTCCATACTGGCTCTGGCCAAAGTCGATGGGCTTGAGGTTAAAGTAGTCGTCCTGGGCAGGGGAGGGCGGATCGCGGGTAAACTCATCAGTGCAGGATATCCTGTGCAGATCCTAAATCGAAAGGTGAGGATCCCCAACCTCAGGCTGGTGTGGAGATTAAAGCAATTACTTCAAGCCGAGCGTCCAGACGTCATCCATTGCCAAGGTGCGGAAGCCAATTTCCATGGTCTTTGGGCCGCAAAGATGGCAGGAGTAAGAACCAGGATCGGAGAGGAGATTGGCTTACCCAACCATCATTCTTATTGGAGAGGAATCTTTAGATGGATTTATCGGAAAGCAAACAGTGTTATTGCTATCTCGGAGGCGGTAAAAAACAATATCGTAGAATTGGGAGAGGTTGGGGGAGAGAAGGTGAGGGTGGTTTATAATCCAGTTTTTTTGGAGAGAATAGAGAATAGAGAACAAGGATTAGAGAATAGGGAGCAGAGAATGGAGAGGACCGAACGTAAAGAATTTGTCCAGTGGACAAATTTAGTTAGAGCCTGTCCCGAGAAGCGCAGCGTATCGGGAGGCCAGGATGCGGGTGGGGATATAGAAAATAGAGATAAGAAATTTGTTTTTGTGACGACCTGTCGATTAGTGCCGATCAAGAATTTGGATAGGCTGATCCAGGCATTTGCAGGGCTGGTAAAGGCAAATCCGAGCAGAAATCTGAGGTTGAGGATTCTTGGAGATGGGCCGGAAAGAGGGAACTTGGAATTGTTAATTAAGAATTTAAAATTGGAGAGTCAAGTTGAATTATTGGGTTTTCAATTCAATGTTTGGCCCTATTTGGTGGAGGTAGATGCTTTCGTTTTACCGTCCCTTCGGGAGGGTTCTTCCGTATCGTTGGCAGAAGCCATGGGTATGGGCTTGCCGAGCATTGTCACGGAGGTGGGCGGAGCATCCGAGATCTTGGGAACCAGTAATTCCGGACTGATGGTCGACCCACTCAGTGTCGATTCTATTCGGTCTGCCATGCAATCCATGCTTGACCTCACCGCTGAAGAGCGAGCGAAGATGGGACAGCAGGCGAAAGAAGAAGCAAAGCGCTTTTCGGTGGAGAACTATATAAAGGACTTGATGTCGATCTACACCGAATGATCACGTCATTGCGAGGACTCCCCAGTAAGTTTAAAAATTGGCTTTGATGATTCTAGTCCGAAGCAATCTCCACCAAAAGAGTAGAAATAAATTAGGGAGACTGCTTCGCTCCGTACCTCCACTCGCAGTGACGGTTGCCCCGAGGCAATCTTATTAAAGGATAATGTTACCCCACAATGAGATTGCTTTCCCGAACAATTCGGGACAGGCAGTCGCTGCAAAACAACTTATAAATCCAATATGACCGATAGCTCCTCGCAATGACGTACAAAATTCGCGTCCTTCATTGCATAGAAACCATCGCCTCCGGCGGTGTAGAGCAGGTTCGCTTAACCTTGGTCAAGGGACTTCCCAAGGATCAGTTTGAACACAAAATCATTTGTACCTGGAAAGGTGGCGCGATAGCGGAGGCTTTGGAAGAGGAGGGTGTGCAACTGATCCCCATTGGCTCATTCCGACATCCTTTTGAATGGAAAAAGCACCGAAGGGTAATCCAGATAATCCGGGAGTATCAGCCCCATATCATCCATGGAGCCATCTTTGAAGGGATGAGTATGGCAGCCATTTCGGGGTACTGGGCGGGTGTGCCGGTGCGGATCTTGGAAGAGACCTCGGAACCCATCACCCGAAGCCCAAAAGCCATCTGGCTTCAGCGGTTTTTCCTAAGGCTTTCGGATGTCATCATTGGGATTTCCCCCTCAGTGGTTGAGTTCCTGCTTGACAAGGCGAGATTGCCTGGCCAAAAAGTACGGTTGATTAATAATGGCATTGTAGTTCCCCCCAAGAATCTCTCTGCGGAAAACTGGGATCTACGAAGAAGTTTGGGGTTTGCAGAAGCTGATTTTGTGGTTGGTGCGGTAGGGAGGGTATTTGACCAAGTGAAGCGCTTCTCTGACATCATCCGGGCCCTACAGCTGATCCGCAACCCCTCGGTAAAACTGTTGATCGTCGGGGACGGCCCCGATCTGGCGGGTTTGAGAGCCCTTGTCTCGTCCTTGGGCTTGGAAAGCCGGGTGAGTTTGGTTGGACAGCAAGCCAATCCCCATCCGTATTATGGAGTAATGGATGTCTTCTGTATCCCTTCAGCCCATGAGGGCTTCGGCTTGGTGGCAGTGGAAGCCATGATGCATGGACTTCCGGTGCTTGCCACATCGGTGGGCGGACTCAAGGATGTCGTGGTGGATGGGGAAACCGGTTTTTTGGTGCCAAGCCATAGTCCGCCCCTACTTACAGAAAAAATCCGGTTCCTGATGGACCATCCCGAGGTAGCCAAACAAATGGGAGCGAAGGGGAATGCCCGTGCGATGGCAAACTACTCGGCTGAGCAGTATTGCAAGGAGGTCCAAAGTTTATATTCCGAACTTTTAAGAAAGAAAGGGACGCTGGAGTGCAGCTGATATGCTAGACGTACTTGTGATTTTACTGGTGATTTTTGCTCTTGTCAACTCTAACAGCAGTATGGCTAGACGGTTTCGACTATCTCCAAAATTAGAGTTGCATTTGCAGTACCTATTAGCCTATCATGTTTTTTTTAGTTTATTCTTTACTTGGTATATCCTCAATTTTGGCGGAGACTCTCAAGGATATTGGAGATTTGGGATGGAGCAGGCTATTGTCAAGGGAGAGATTACCTGGATGTCCTATTTCGGGGATTCTACTTGGTTTATTCTTTGGCTTTGCTACATCCCCAGTAAGATTTTGGGATTAAGTTACATCACCGGAAATATCCTCTTTGGTGCATTGGGCTTTATCGGCATCCGTTATATCTATGTGATGGTCGCTGAGTATTTTCCTACAAATCATGACATATTTGGGATCTCACTTTTCCCCGCTGTTTTCTATTTCTTAAACCTTCACTTTTGGACTGCGGGAGTTGGAAAAGATGCGATTTGCTTTTGGGGCATTGCCTGGTTTTTATTCGCGGTGCAGAAGTATCAAATTCGCTGGTGGCAGGGATTGATTGCGCTTTTTTTTGTGTACATGGCCAGACCGCACATGGGACAGGCTTTGCTGGGAGGTACGGCCATGGCGATCATGCTGGGCTCCGAACTTAAATTACACTTTAAGATTCTAATGGGGGCGGCTGCAATGGCGGGCACCTATTTAATGCTGGATTCTACCGCTGAGTTCTTAAAAGTTGAAGAACTAAATCTTGAAACACTTACAACTTTGACAGAGACTACCGCTGGAAACTTGAGTAGGGGAAATGTTGGCTCGGCTGTAGATATTTCAGGCTATTCGCTTCCCATGCGTCTATTTACCTATCTTTTTAGACCATTGTTTGTGGACGCACACAATTTTGTTGCACTTTTTTCATCAGTCGAAAATCTGGTATACCTCTACCTAAGCTTCTTTATCTACCGTAACTGGACTCCGGAGGCACTGAGGGATATGCCTCTGTTTTTGAAGGCAGGTATTATTACCTGGATTCCAGTCACCCTTGCCTTTATGAATGCCCTTAGCAATCTGGGGGTGGTGATGCGGATGAAGAATATGACCATGATCTACTTTCTGCTCTTTTGTTTTTTCCTGATTGCCTATAACAAGAAGCTGAGAATCCAAAAGGCGATGGAAAGGGTGAAAGACCTGCAGCAGAGAGATGAGATTAGGAGGAGGAAGGCTGTTGTAAATGGGAAATAGAGACTTGGAGAATAAGAGATTGGGAGAATAGGGAATGGGGAATGGGAGAATGGGGAATGGAGATCGGGAAATAGAGAATGGGAGAATGGGAGAATAAGAGACTGAGAGAATAGGAGATTAGGAAAGAATGAGAGAGAAGAAAATTGGAGAATAGAGATTAGGAGAATGGGGAATGGAGAATGGGAGAATGGGAGAATAGGGAATGGGAGAATAGAGACTAGGAGATTAAGAGATTAGGGGTATTAGAGACTTGGATAATAGCATCAATCTCTCAATCTCCCAATCACTCAATCTCTCAATCACTTAATCACTTAATCACTCAATCACTCAATCTCCCAATTACTCAATCACCCAATCTCCCAATCACTCAATCACATATCAAATGAAAATATCGGAAAGCTTTGAAGATTTGGTGTGCTGGCAGAAGGCCTATCAACTGAAACAACGGATAAGGGTGGAGGTGTTGCCTCAACTACCTCCGAAAGAACAGTTTGAACTCAAATCCCAAATTGTGAGAGCAGCACGTTCTGCCACCGCCAATATTGCCGAAGGATGGGGTAGATTCCACTTTCTCGATTCCAGTAGATTCTACTATAATTCACGGGGTTCTCTTGCAGAGATCATAGACCATCTGATCGAGGCGAAGGATGAAGGATATATCTCCGTGGATCTGTACGAAGGTCTCAAATCCCAAGTACTGGAAGCGATCAAGGTGCTCAACGGCTTTATCTTCTACCTGAAAAGGGAACATGCCAAGACAAATGTCAAGAATTAATCCAGCAGTCTCCCAACAACCCAATCTCTGAGTCACTCAATCACTCAATCTCTTAATCACCCAATCTCTTAACCACTCAATCGCTTAATATCTAATCCCCCCCTGCAGCCTGGCCCCAAGCTAAAAATGTCCACTGGACATTTTTCTTACGCTTGGTCCTCTCTTAATATCCAATCTCCCAATCTCTCAATAACTCAATCTCTTAATCACTCAATCACTCAATCTCTAATATTTATTCCCCCAATTTTTTGAAAAGCAAGCAAGCGAAATCCAATATCCTCTTCCTCCCCAAATACCCTCCCATGGGGGCATCCAGTCGCTTGCGTACCTACCAATTTTTGCCTCTTTGGGAGCAGGCAGGCCATACCATCAGGGTGTCCAGCTTCTTCAATGATGATTACCTCACACAAGTTTATGCCCACCGACGTCCGGAGGTGTGGAATGTGCTACGCTGCTACCTACGGCGGTTCGTCGTCCTCTTTTCGGTGTTTCGATACGATTACGTCTGGGTGGAGAAGGAGCTCTTTCCCTTCCTTCCCGCATGGGCAGAGAGGCTGCTCAGCGCCGTTGGCGTAAGACTGCTACTGGACTACGACGACGCGGTCTTTCATAACTACGACCTCAGCAAAAAAGCCTGGGTCAGGACTTTGTTTTCGAATAAGATCGATCAGGTCATGAAGGCAGCAACATACGTCTTTGCTGGAAATGAGTACCTCGCAGACCGGGCAAGAAAGGCGGGTGCCGATCGTGTCATTATCCTGAGAACTGTGGTGGATCACGAAAAATACAGGCAGATACCCATCCTCAAAAAGCACAGGACGTTGCCGACCGGTGTGGGTTATTCCGAAGTGGCCGATGCCAGTACCGGTTCACCCGATCTCCCTACGATAGGATGGATCGGCTCACCCAGTACACTCAAATACCTCGGCCTGGTCTCTGAGGCGCTTTCCGAGCTTTACCAACGTGTGCCCTTCCGCTTTGTGCTGATCAACGGAGGCAGTGTACGGTACGGCAAATACCTAGCCCTGCCCAAGGAGGCGATTGTCCATCTGGTCTGGTCGGAGCCTGAAGAGGTTGCCCAGCTTTCTGCCTTGGATATTGGCATCATGCCCTTGCCGGATGACCCTTGGGAGCAGGGAAAGTGTGCATATAAGCTCATCCAATATATGGCTTGCGGTCTTCCCGTGGTCGCCTCTCCGGTAGGGATGAACAATGAAGTCGTGTGTCACGGACAGAACGGATTCTTGGCAAGTACCCAACAGGAGTGGGTGGGCTACCTCGAAGTACTGTTGAGAAGCAGCGAAACCCGTCAGGCAATGGGTATAGCTGGCAAAGCCTTGGTGGAGCGGGAGTATACCTTGGCGGGAAATTTCCAGAAGCTCAAGCGGGTGCTTTCGGAGGAAGGCAGTGGTCAGTAGGCAGTTTGCAGTATTCGGCGATCGGTCGCATTGTGTCAGTCGCAGTAGGCAGTGTTCGTTAGGCAGTACGTAGTGTGCAGTGAGCGCAGTATTCGGCGAGCAGTGCTCCTTGTGTCAGTCCGAGCGGAGTCGAGGACTAACTTCTTGACTCAAGTTCAGTAAGCCGTGATCGTTAGGCAGTAGGCAGCCGGCAGTATTCGGCGATCAGTCGCATCGTGTCAGTCCGAGCAGCTTGCCCGCCGCGGCGGGGAGTCGCGGACCCAATTCCCAACTCTCGTCACTCAGGCTTTGACTCCTGACACTGAGTGGAGTCGAAGTGTCAACCTGACACAGTTCAGTGAACATTTCTGGTACGGGTTTCGACTCCGCTCAACCTGACACAGCGTTAGTGTAACACTTAGCACCTGACCAACGAGAGTTGGGAAGATCGAAGGAGATGTTTTCTATCTCAATTCAGGGCTTCGACTCCGCTCAGCCTGACAAACCGTAGAGGTCGCTCAACCTGACACATCGTTCGTGTCGTCCTGAGCGGAGTCGAAGGACATGTTTTCTATCTCAATTCAGGGCTTCGACTCCTGTCACACTGAGCGGAGTCGAAGTGTCAGCCTGACAAACCGTAGAGGTCGCTCAACCTGACACAGCGTTAGTGTCACACTGAGCACCTGACCAACGAGAGTTGGGAAGATCGAAGGGGAATGCACGTGAAATCCATACAGGACCTCGAATCGCTTTTTTTGATAAATTGGAGTTGATAGTTTCGGTACACTCCACTTTTTTATGAAGACGTATCATGTGTATATCCTAAAATGCACTGACAAAAGCTACTACACCGGTGTCACAAATGACATCGATCGAAGACTGGAAGAGCACAGTGATGGACTGGATCCACATTGCTATACTTTCAAGCGAAGGCCATTGCAAATGGTTTTCTTGCAGACCTTTAGAGAAGTAAAAGAAGCCATCGCGTTTGAAAAGCAGGTAAAGGGGTGGAGCCGGAAAAAGAAGGAGGCTCTCATCGAAGGAAATTGGGAGCGCCTGAAGGTGCTGGCGGAATGTAACAATGAGAGTACACATAAAAATTTTGGAATGGGCTTCGACTCTTGTCACACTGAGCGAAAGTCGAAGTGTCAGCCTGACAATGAGCAGTGATCGCTTACTTGGCATAGGGGGCATTCAGCCTGACACATCGTTAGTGTCACACTGAGCGGAGTCGAAGTGTTGGAATGGGCTTCGACTCCTGTCACACTGAGCGAAAGTCGAAGCGTCAGCCTGACACATCGTTAGTGTCACACTGAGCGGAGTCGAAGTGTTGGAATGGGCTTCGACTCCTGTCAAACTGAGCACCTGACCAACGAGAGTTGGGAAGATCGAAGTGTCAACCTGACAACGAGCAGTAATCGCTTACTTGGCATAGGGGTCATTCAGCCTGACACATCGTTAGTGTCACACTGAGCGGAGTCGAAGTGTTGGAATGGGCTTCGACTCCTGTCACACTGAGCGAAAGTCGAAGCGTCAGCCTGACACATCGTTAGTGTCACACTGAGCGGAGTCGAAGTGTTGGAATGGGCTTCGACTCCTGTCACACTGAGCGAAAGTCGAAGTGTCAGCCTGACAAACCGTAGTGGTCGCTCAACCTGACACATCGTTCGTGTCGTCCTGAGCACCTGACCAACGAGAGTTGGGAAGTTCGAAGGACACCTATCAACTCCATTCCAACAAAAAACACCCAACATCCCACATCCATCATCCCACATCCCTCATCCAACACCCAACATCCCACACCCAACATCCCACTTCCAAACCTCCAACCTTATACACCCTAAAAAACTCCTGTTCATCACCTGGGACTCGGATACCGGGAACTATCTGGAAACTCTGTTTTTCCCGATCCTGTCTGGCTTAAAGGTCCGGGGAGTGATTATCCCCCATGTCGTTCAGTTTTCCTGGGCGGGTCGGCAGGAGGTGGATCGGCTGTCGGCCATCGCAGCCCAGCTCGGGATAGCATTCTATCACTATCCCGTGTCCCGAAGTCCGCACCCTGCAATAGGTAGTCTGTTTGCAGTCTGGAAAGCGCGGACGCCGCTTGGCGCCCTGATACAGGAAAAAGGAATCGAGGTAGTGATGCCGAGAAGTACCATGCCCGCATGGATCGTGCTTAGGTTGCTTTCCCGGAGCCGTGCATTGCCCGAGATTATATTCGATGCTGATGGCCTGCCAATACAGGAGCGGATTGACTTTGCGGGGCTGAGAGAAGGGAGCCTAATGCACAGGTTTTTGTACAGCATAGAGAGCGCCATGCTGCGAAAAGCAGACAAGGTACTCGTTCGAAGCAACCGGGCGAAGGAGATCCATTTGGAAAATAATCCAAGTCTGGATCCTTCGAAGTTCTTTAAGGTCGGCAACGGGAGGGATGAGGCCCTGTTTTACGTTGATCACGCCGCTAAAGACATCCGGGCAAAACTAGGCATTGGGGAAGAAGAGCTGCTGCTTGTTCACTCGGGTTCCTTGGGTGGAGGCTATGAGTCGTCCACGATGTTTGACCTGCTGCAAAATCTGTATGAACGTGGGCTTGCCGTGAGACTTCTTCTGCTGACAAGAGATGAAAAAACTGCCAGAAACTTGGTGCCCGACTCGTTGCAATCACTCGTATCGGTAATTTCCTTTGAGTTTGAGAGTATCCCTGAGCTACTCAGGGCTTCCGATATCGGAATCTGTCTGCGGAAAAAGTCCAAGTCCATCGCAGGGATAGCCCCCATCAAGCTGGGGGAATATCTCATGTGTGGTCTCCCGGTGATCTATAGTGAGGGTATCGGGGACTTTGACAGCATGCTCTCAGACCTGCCTTTTGTATTTAGGATGGGCGAAAGCTACGACGCACAGGCGTTTTTGAATTGGCAGGACCGCATGCGGGGGGTAAACAGAGCGGAGGTGGGGGAATTTGGCAGGATGTATTTTTCCCTGGAGTCGACCCTGGATTCTTACCAAACTGCACTGAGTCGATGATTGGAATCTTGGACTGGGCACTAGTTGCCGGAAATGTCTTGGGTGCGGGGGCTTGGATCGTTTACCGTACCAAGGGCAATCCTGACCGGCTTTTCAAGTGGCTTTATCTCGCGCTGTACCTGATCCACCTGGTGATGGGGATTTATTTCTTTGACTATATCACCCAAAACGGTGGAGATTCGGTTTCTTACTGGCAGTTGCCGGGGTATTCTGAGCAGGGATTTGCCGGATGGATTGCGTATTATGAGTATGGCAGCTCCTTTGTCCAAACCGTAAATGCTCCTTTTGTTTGGGCTGGGGTTGGCTATCTGGGAGGTACTGCCCTCTACAACTTCCTGTCCTTTGTAGGGATAGGGTTGATTTACGAAAAAACAGGCACACTATTCCCTCAAAACAAGAGAGGCAGTTCCCTGGCTTTGCTCTTCTCCCTGTTGGTTTGTCTGTCTCCGGGCCTGCACTTTTGGAGCGGGGGAATCTCGAAAGAGTCACTTTTGATCGTGGCACTTGGCCTGGTGTATCGGTACTCCGATCGGGCGGACGCAAAGTCTCTGCTTCTGGCTTTCCTGGGCTTTTTTCTCGCGCTGCAGTCCAGGGTGGTTGTCGGCCTGGTGCTGGCTATCCCTTTCCTGGTCTTGGTACTTGCCAACCGTAACACTTCCCGGATGCTCCGCTTTGCAATTTGTGGCGTTACAGGCCTGATGTTAATGCATGGGCTTGTATTCCTGCAGCGCGCACTTTTTGGGGAAGACGAGATAAGTGTTCAATCCATCACTGAAGTGAGTGAGCAGCAGCTGGGATTTTTGGAGGGTTTCGGCGCCAACTCACAGATAAACCTGTCCGGGATGGGTTTCTTCGAACGTCTGTCTGCTATCCTGCTCAGGCCATTTCCCTGGGAAGCGGTGGACAGCCATACCTTGGTGTATTCCCTGGAAAATGCCTTCCTGATTCTGGTGGTCTTCCTTGGAGGGTATTATTTACTCAAAAGCAAAAGAATGATCCCGCTGCCGTTGCTCACCTTTTTCGTCGTTTCACTGATGATGATCGTCATTTATACATTTACCCTTAACAATTACGGCATAGTTTATAGGATGAAGTCCATTTTTTTGCCTTTTTTGTCTCTGCCTTTTATCTGGGCAACCTGTATTGGAATTGCGGATAGTAGAAAGTTTAGTGTTTAGGAATTGACGGCAGGTAGAATTATTATTTCTCTGGATTTTGAGCTTCATTGGGGGAGGTTTGACAAGTACGGATTAGCTCCGTATTTGGAATATTATCAAAATACCCTCGATGCCATTCCCCGTATTTTGGCACTTTTTGAAGAAAATGGCATTCATGCCACTTGGGCTACGGTAGGCAGTCTGATGGCCGAAAACCGGGAAGAATGGGAGACCTTCGCTCCACGGAAACTCCCGGAATTCAGACGGGAAAAATTCGCCGGTGTGCAATGGTACCGGGACAGTGACATCCAAGCCGAGCTTGGCCTTTTCGCCCCCCATCTTGTCAGACAGATACTTGATACGCCGTTTCAGGAGCTGGGGTCCCATACCTACACGCACTACTATACCGCTGTTGAAGGCGCAGATACCGAAAGCTTTGGCGAGGAATTGCTTTCTTCGAAAAGGATTGCCACGGACAAGTTTGGAGTAGATCTGAAGTCCCTTGTTTTTCCCCGAAACCAATATGATGGGGCCTACCTTAAAACTGCCTATGAGGCAGGCTATGAAGTGGCAAGGATCAATCCCCGGGACTGGTTTTGGAAAGCTTCGCCCACCGACTCTTTGCTGAAAAGGATTTTTCGAACCGGTGATACCCTGGTTCCTGTCGGCTACAGATCCAGCTTTGACCTCACTCACACCAGCACCGGGGAGATCGTAAAGATCCCTGCCTCGCGGCTGTTGAGACCCTATCGGGAAAACTCGATCTTCAACGAAAAGCGGATCTCACGGATCAAGGCTGAGATAGACCGGGCCTGCGCCATGGGGGAAGCGTATCATCTGTGGTGGCACCCACATAATTTTGGACATTTGCCGGAGGAGAATATAAAGGTATTGGGAAATTTGTTAAACTTCGTTCGGAACAAGATAGAATCGGGCCAACTGGTCAGTCAAACCATGTATGAATTTGCAAACTCATTGGATAAAATTTCATCTGAAAGCAGGGAAGGGGCACGTTTCGGTGCGAACAAATAAAACGGTGACTAGGATGAGGTCAATCTTGATGGCAAGTGTTTTTCTTGCGTTTATAGCCAGTTCCTGTATCAGCAACAAGCGAATCACCTATCTCCAAAATCTTCCGGGCAACCCGGAGATTGCCCTGGATGAGTATATTCCTTTTGCCGAAGTGGATTATCAGTACATCCTGCAGCCTTTTGATATTGTGGATATTGATTTTGCCTCCTCCGATGAAGAATTGACGCAGGCTTTTGAGTTTCAGGGCTCCAGATCAATGCGGCAGGGTGGCGGCGGAGGTGGCGGCGTCAGTGACCTGTTCTATTTTACCGGCTATTCGATTGACCAGACGGGGTTTGTCGAAATTCCAAAGTTGGGTAAGATCAAACTCGGCGGCCTGACTGAAGACGAAGCGGAGACGGTGGTGCAGGAAGCGATCAATGATTTCTTCAAAGAGGAAGTCTATGTCAAGCTGAGGATAGGGGGGATCCGGTTCACGGCCCTTGGCGAATTTTCCAACACCGGTACACAGATCATCCTAAAAAACCGCGCTACCATATTTGACGCGCTCTCCGTGGCCGGGGAGTCCAACATACTCGCCAAGAAAAACAAGCTGTTCATCATCCGCCAATACGACAAGGGGACGAAGATACACCAGATCAACCTCAATGACCGGCAGCTGCTGGCCTCGCCGTACTACTTTATCCAGCCCAACGACATCCTCTACCTCGAGCCAATGGCTATCCGGCAGTTTGGAAACGCAGAGAATCTTACGTCCTCCCTTGGCCTGATCATCTCTGTCACGTCTTCCATCATCCTAATTGTAGCGCTAGCAACAGGAAATCTATGATAGACGGGAAGCAGGATCTTTCAAAGTTTCAGGATGAGGTCAAGCCGATCGACATCAAGTACTACCTGATCAAGTATTCCAGGTACTGGCCCCTGTACGTCACTAGCATATTTCTGGGGCTGATCCTGACTTTTCTTTTTCACAGGTATGCCGTCGAAAGGTATGAGGTTCAGGGCTCCATCCTGATCAAGCAAAACTCAAGCCCGGAGATGAAGATCCTGGACAGGTCGAATATCTTCTCGGGCATGTACAATCTCGAGAACGACATCCTTCTCCTTACCTCAAGGAACTTGGCTGAAGCAGCGCTCAGCAAGCTGCATCTAGATGTCAGCTACTATGCGGCCACCAATATCAAGGAAGTGGAGATGTACGACCAATCCCCCATCCGCGTGGAGGTCGATCCTGATTTCCCGCAAATGGAGATGGGCGAGGTTACCTTTACCATGATTTCTGACAGTCAATTTGTGCTGACACAGGAAGAATCCGGCTTCTTTGACTTTCTCAACGCCAAACCTTCAGGGCAGGTAGATCAGACAATCCTGAACCGTTCCTACGGATTTGATGAACTGATCTCATCCGAGAACAGCCGTTTTACCATCCGCAAAACAAAAAACTTAAAGGCAGGGGACAGGCTGTCCTTTGTCATCCACAATCCTTCCCAGATAGCAGACTCTTATGCTGCTGCGCTTTCCGTCAGACCGGTGACTTCCTATGGTACCGTATTACAGATATCCATGGTCACCACGGTAGTGGATAAAGGAACGGACTATGTAAATGCGCTGATGGAATCTTACATCGAGTACAATCTTCGGGAAAAAAACCAGATGACCGAAAACACGATAGATTTCTTGCAACAGCAGCTTTTCATCGTGGAAGACTCCCTAAAATCGGTAGAACGGAAGATGTTGAACTTCAAGGTGAGCAACAAACTTCTCGACATCAATTCTGAATTTGGAGGCGTGCTCGGCAATATCCAAAATTTGGAAGACCAGATCCAGATCGTCGAATTCCAGTTGAGCTACTATAAATCCCTGAAAACCTATCTGGAGGAAAAAGGGAAGGACTATTCAGATATCCTGGCGCCTTCACTCGTGGGGATAGAAGATGGGATGCTCAACTCCCTGATCAGCTCCCTCATCGAAATATCCCTGCAAAGACGACGACTGCTTGCGGTGGTCAACGAAAACCACCCGAACGTAGCCGAGTTGGATGGGCAGATCTTAAAACTGCGGGAGAATATCTTCGAGAATATCAAGAATCTGGTAGAAAACACAGAGACCAGAAAGTCCCAGATGCTGGCTAAGCTGGATGATGAGGGGGTTGAATTTTCAAAGCTCCCCCAAGCCGAATCTGACTTCATGAGCCTAAGCAGGGAGTTTAAGCTGCGGGAAAACCTCTACAACTACCTGCTGGAAAAACAGGCTGAAGCGCAGATCGCCAAGGCATCAAACATCTCAGACAATTCGATCTTGGACCGTGCACGAAGGGGTAGCCAGATCTTCCCTAAAAAGTCCCAGAATTATGGGATGGCCTTTGGTCTGGGCTTGGCCCTTCCCTTGGCCCTGCTGCTCCTCTATCACTACCTGAATAACAAGATCGTGGACCAGGTTCAGCTAAAGAATGTGCTCAGGATTCCCCTGTTGGGCACGATTGGCTATAGCACCAAAGACACCAACTTATTGGTGCAGGAACATCCCAAGTCAATGGTGTCGGAGTCGTTCAGATCTCTCAGGTCGGCACTCTACTACATTGCAAGTGACAAGCCCTGTAAGAAGATATTGGTGACTTCTTCCGTTTCCGGCGAGGGAAAGACTTTCGTGAGCATCAATCTGGCATCAGCCATTGCAATGAGCGGGAAGAAGACCGTGCTGATAGGACTTGACTTGAGACGCCCAAAGATTTCCGAATATGTGGGAGTGGAAAGCAGCGTCGGGCTTTCAAATTACTTGGTAGGCAAGGCTGAACGCGCAGATATAGTGCTGAAGACGGGCTTTGACGACCTGTATATCGTGCCATCGGGTACGGTTCCACCCAATCCTGCCGAGCTTTTGCTCAAGGACAAGATGGACGAATTTATGAAATCCCTGGAGTCTGAATTCGAGGTGGTAATCATGGATACCCCGCCGATAGGACTGGTATCGGAGACCATGGACTTGATGCGTTTTTCCGATGTCAATCTGTACATCATCAGGCAGGACTTCACCCATAAACGCTATCTTTTGATGATCAACGATCTCTTTGTCAGTGATCAGGTCGACAATATATATGCGGTATTCAATGGCATGAAGGCCGGTTTGGATGTCTATGATTTCGGCGGATATAACTATGGGTATGGCTACAACTACTCCTATATGGGAAAGAGTGGGTATACCGGATCCTATTACAACAATGAAGACGGGGAGAAAACAGCGGGTTGGTTGAGCCGTCTGCTATCCCGATTCAGAGTTTAGCATACCTGACAAGCCTCTATCGAATCATTTCCAAAAAGATAGGTCTGGCCATTAGCCCATGAAACAGGATCGTTGTCACCCTGAGCACCTGACCAACGAGAGTTGGGAAGTTCGAAGGGTCCTCGACTCCTGTCACACTGAGCAGCTTGCCCGCCCTGGCGGGAAGTCGAAGTGTCGGACTGACACAATTTGGCTGCCCTAGAATCAAATCCGTCATTGGTAAGCGGAATGTTTCTTTCTACAAGGACTGCAAAAAACAAAGGCAACCACTCGGGTTGCCTTTATGCTATACCTGATTCTTATATTTAAAATTGTCCTCTGACCTCTCCCCCGGGGAAATTGTCCGAGTGTACATTCACGTAGGCGTTTCCGGTTCGAAGTGCCTCCTTGAGAATTGCCAAATCCCCTCCCAGTAGAAGACCCTTCAGCTGATCAGCTGTGATTGTCCCCTTCGCATATACCCCAGAGACGTTCCCTATCACCTTATCCATCCTGAGGTCGACTACTACCGGCCCGTTTGCTCCGGCCTTGGCGAGGTGGATATGTGAAAACCGTACATCCGATATCTGATTCAGATTGATTTGGAAATCCAGACTGCTGTCCATCGCGTCAAACTGAAAAATTGCAAGGCCTGATGCTTTTGAAGTTACCGACGGTACTTCGTTCTTCCCGTCAAGATGAACAACAAAGTTCTTGTTTAATTCGGGCAGTACCACACTTACCTGACCACGAATCTGTCCTCCGGGATTAGTGGCGGTATGGACATTTACGTAGATCAGCCCATTTTTCATATCCTCAACCAAAGCTGATAAGGGTTTACCAGCCAGAAAACCTGATAGATCACCTTCAGTGATAATCCCTTCGGCAACCACCCCATTTTCTAATCCCGATGGAGCTTGGGTTGGAATCAACGTGACCACCACGCCACCGTTGGTTCCGAAGGGAGCGCGGTGCAAATGCGCCATGGTGATTCCTGTAATATTGGCCACCCTAACTTCAAATTGAATCGCGCTGCCATCCTCCGTGACCGAGAGAGAAGCAGCCCCACTTCCGGGTGCACTGACGGGAACAACCTCTTCTGTACCCGTTAGAAAAGCACCAAATTCATTGGAATTGACTTTTCTGGCATTTTCGTCTCCCGCTATTGAGAGCTCTCCTGCCTTTTCTGAAAGGACAGGTTCCACTTCTGTACTTGATTGACAGGCAAAAGTAGCCCCCAAGATTGCCAGGGCGACTAGATTGGAATAGATCGTTTTTATCATAGTTATTTTGGTTATTGATGGGTTAAAAAGGCATAGCAAGGAATATACGAATAACCTGCTGAGCATGGACTTAGTTTTTTGATAATTAGGACGTTACGGGTGGTTTTTGTTTCTCGGATTTCCATTATTTTTTGTCGCCGTCCAAGACGCCACTTACGGCTTTTCGCTGTAATCCTTCCTATTTGCTTCCGATCAGCGTCTTTGGCAATTCTTCCTCGTGGCAAGGGTGCCATATGACTTAAGCATCTTTCCCGAAAAAATAATAAAACCTCCATTGGAGTAATAAATATTTTTAAAGAAGGCATTTGAGTGGAAAATAGCTGGAAAAGTCAAATTCTCGGTTAGTTTTGTGACTGACATAAAACTGTTTGACACTACGCTTATGCGAAAATTTAAACTGACACACACTTTTTTGGCAATGACGATTGCCGCTGCCTTGGGTTCCTGCAGCAGCCAAAAAGCAACTTCCGACAAAGGATTTACTCCCTTGTTTAACGGAGAGAACCTCGATGGCTGGGTAGGCAACAAGACCGCTTACCAAGCTCAGGACGGCATGATCGTCATCGATCCCAAGGGCACGGGCGGAGGAAATCTCCTGACCGAAAAGGAATACGGCGACTTCATCCTGAAGTTTGAATTTCAGCTCACCCCCGGCGCCAACAACGGATTGGGGATTCATGCGCCGCTGGAAGGAGATGCTGCCTATGTAGGCAAGGAAATCCAGATACTGGACAACGATGCCGACAAATACAAAGACCTCCAAGTGTATCAATACCACGGCTCAGTGTATGGTGTGATGGCCGCCAAACGCGGTTTCCAAAAGCCGGTCGGTGAATGGAATGTGGAAGAGGTGATCGTCAAGCATCCCAAGATCACGGTGATTCTGAACGGTGAAACCATCCTGGAAGGCGACTACCTGGAGGCAAGTAAAAACGGCACCCTTGACGGGAAAGAGCATCCGGGATTGCAACGCAGTAGCGGACATATTGGCTTTTTGGGCCATGGTGACGTAGTCCGGTTTCGAAACATCAAGATCAAAGAGTTAACATCAACCCATTAATCAATCTTATAAATCATGAGTAAGCAAATCCAATTTATCGATCGGAGAGACTTTGTGAAGAAAAGCGGCCTGGGAATCCTGGGATTGGCTTTGGCTCCGTCACTTTTGGCAAAGGCACAGGCAGGCGGACGACTCCGCACAGCACATATCGGACTGGGGGGTATGGGAATGGCAGACTTGGATGCCATCTCTTCTCACTCAATGGTCGACGTGGTGGCACTTTGCGACGTAGACAGTGCGGCCATGGCCAAAGCGAAGGCGCTGCATCCCAATGCGAAGACCTACGCGGATTACAGAATCTTGCTGAAAGAGTTGGAAGACGAAATCGACGCGGTAATCGTATCTACTCCCGACCATACGCATGCTCCGGCATCGATGATGGCGATGAAGATGGATAAGCCTGTTTACTGCCAAAAGCCGCTCACGCACCACGTCTCCGAGGCGAGGGCAATGAAGAAGTTGGCTGAGAAAAAGAACCTCGTTACCCAAATGGGGATTCAGGTTCACTCGTTCTACGATTATAAATTGGCCACGCTGCTGATTCAGTCTGGCATCATCGGCAAAGTGCATACCGTTAGAGCTTGGTCTCCAAAAGATTGGGGCTTTGATGGTCCCGAGCCAACAGGAAGTGATCCGGTACCGGCCACACTTGACTGGAATCTATGGCAGGGAACTGCCCCGGAGCGTCCATACAAGGAAGGTTACTATCACCCAGGCAACTGGAGAAAAGTAATGGATTACGGTTGCGGTACACTCGGCGACATGGGTGTCCACATCTTTGACACGCCATACAATGCGCTGGAACTGGATGTGCCGCGTACGATCATCAACGAATGCCGTCAGCCAACCGGCTTTGGTTTCCCTGCAAATAATGTCGTGACCTATGAGTTTCCGGGCACCAAGCATACTGCAGAGACGTTGAAGTGGGTATGGTACGATGGAATCGGCGCTCCTGCAGCCCATGAAGATTTGATGCTTCCAAACGGTGACGAATTGCCGGATCAGGGCGCGATGTTTATGGGGGAAAAAGGGCGATTGTTGTTGCCGCATTTCCAGCAGTTGCCAAGAAAGATTGTTGATGGCAAGTATGTGGAGATGGACATCGAGTCGTTCAACCTGGGTGCGCCGGTGAAGGATTACGATGGCGAAAGCAAGAAACACTACCACCAGTTTGTCGACGCATGTCTGGGCAAAGGGGAGTGTAGCGCGCCGTTCTCTTATGCTTCCCGATTGACCGAGACGATCTTGCTGGGTGTGATCGCGGGCCGTTTCCCAAATCAGACCTTACACTGGGACAGCAAAAAAGCCAAGTTTGCAGAGAAGGAAGCCAACGAGTTTCTGGACGGGAAGTATCGTAAGTTCTAAGTTTAAGTACAAAGTACCATGTACTAAGTACAAAGTAGAACGTCATCGCGAATGAGGAACGAATGAAGCGATCTCTTGGTAGCGACAACAGCGACGGAACACCGCACCTTGCGGCTGATGACTGAAAACTGCGACTGGATACTGATCACTGAATACTGAACACTGCGACTGGCTACTGAACAGTGCCTACTGTTTCGTCCGCTGGCGAACAAAAATGTTCGAGAATTGTTCCGCTTAAAAATTAGAAAAATGCCTCTGGAGCTATTTCAGAGGCATTTTTTATTGGCATAATAGTGGAAAAGAAGGAATGATCAAAGAATGGTGACGAAAGCCTGAAGACCGAAACTGATGTATAAACCGACACGGAACTGACAGAGTTGAAAACGATGGCAATTTTACAACCTTCCAATTTTTCAATCTTCCAATCCGACAAACCATGTGGAAAAATTACCTTAAGATATCTTTTAGAAACCTGAAGAAGCGAAAGCTTTACACAGGCATTAACTTGCTGGGGCTGACCATTGCATTGGTCAGCTTTTTTGTGATTTCGCTCTACATCCATCATGAATGGAGCTATGACCGAATGTATTCCGGTGCAGACCGGATCTATAAATTCAACCAGGAATTTGTCTCCGGTGGCGAGCGGCAACTGGTCAGCAGTACGCCCTCGAAGTTGGTTCCTACGCTGATAGAGGAGTTTCCGGAGGTGGAGACAGGCACCTTGGTTTTTGATCTGAGCATGTTTTCTTCTGTACTGGTCGATGCCGGGGAGGGTAATCAGGAAGAATCCCGGTTTGCCTTTGTAGATGAAAATTTTTACAAAGTATTTGATTTCGAAATACTCGCAGGGCAGAAGGGAAGTCTTCTCAACGAGCCCAATCAAGTCGTCTTGACAGAAGAAACTGCAAAAAGATACTTTGGATCAGCTCAGAATGCCGAAGGCAAGTCGCTGAAGATAGACGGGAAAGAATATCAGGTGACCGGGGTGATGGAGGATTTTCCAAGCAACAGCCACCTGGATTTTGACTTCTTGGCTTCGTTCAAAACCCATCGACATGGCAAGAATCCGGAATGGTCACCCAGCAACTATTACAGCTATGTGAAATTGCGTCCTGATGCGGACCTGAGTGCATTTGAAGCGAAGCTTCCCCAGTTGGTCGAAAAGCATCTCGGGGCAGAGCAGAAAGAATACGGCTTTGAGACGGCCTTCTATACCCAACCGGTGACCAACATCCATCTCGGTGATCAGACGCTCGGTTCCATTAAACCCGGCACAGATGTCAAGTATCTCTACATCTTTGGCATCGTAGCGATCCTCCTGATTGCAATCGGTATCATCAACTACGTGAATCTCGCGACCGCCGAAGCTACCGAGCGCAACAAAGAAGTGGGGCTGAGAAAGGCGATGGGAGCCGATCGCAGCCAACTTTTCGGTCAGTTTATCTCCGAGTCGATGATCTTGACCATCGGAGCAGCAGTGTTGAGTTTGCTGATCATCTATCTGATAGCACCCCAGTTTATCAAACTCGGCGGCGTGCCATTGGATTTGACATTGCTCTATTCGGTACGTGGCATGATGCTCTTGGCGGCTTTGGTGCTGACCACGGGTCTGTTGGCTGGCATGTATCCCTCGGTCATCCTGTCGGGATTGGAGCCGATCAAAGCCTTGGGCAACAAAGTGAAGATAGGAGGGGGAGCCTGGGTGAGAAAGTCGCTGGTGGTCTTTCAGTTCTTCGTTTCGATGGGCTTGTTGATCGCGACTTTTGTGGTCAAATCCCAACTGGAATACATGCAGGAAGTCAATCTGGGCTATCAGCGTGAGCATGTGTTGGCGTTACCGTATCATTACAATATGCGCAAGTCGATCGAAACCGTGAAGCAGGAAATGCTGCGGACAGGTTCTGCTGAATCCATCGCTTTGGCAGCGGACATGCCGATCCATATTCAGGCTGGGTATACGATCTTTCCGGGAGGAGACAATCAAAAGGAGTTTATGATCAAGGGCTATTCGGTAGACAAAGACCTGGTGAATACGATTGACCTGACGATCTTGGCCGGAGAAAACTTTGCGGAGAGAGATCTGTCCCGGGAGGCTGCGCACGACTCCTCGATGGAATTTCCGGTGATCTTGAATGAGGCTGCACTCAGCCAATTGGGCTGGAGTCCGGAGCAGGCTGTTGGGAAAAAAGTGAACTATGGAGGTTCGACGGCTTATGTGAAGGCTGTAGTCCGCGACTTCTATTTCAATTCTCTTCATCACAAAGTAGAGCCACTGGGTATCTTCCTGGATCCAGAGCAAGCCAACGTGCTTCTGGTAAGAATCCCAGCTGGAAATCCGGCAGAGCATCTGGCGATTTTGGAAAGTACCTGGAAGAAGATGGTCCCCGACAGACCCTTCAACTACAAGTTTGTCGATCAGGAATATGCACAGCTCTATCGCTCTGAGGAGCGGGTAGGGACTATCTTTGGTTTGTTCTCCGGCATCGCGATCCTTATCGCCTGCATGGGATTATTTGGATTGGTGTCTTATGTCGCACTGAGAAGAACCCGCGAGATTGGCATCCGCAAGGTATTGGGAGCAACCCAAACGGACGTACTTGGTGTGCTTTCGGCTGATTTTGCCCGACTGCTGGCAATATCTGCCGTACTGGCAACAGGATTTGGGATATGGTTTAGCGGTGTCTGGCTGGAAGCTTTTGCCAACAGGACAAGCGTCGGGCTGTGGCCGTATCTGAGCGCGATCTTGGTAGTATTGCTTTTGGCAATGATCACCATCGGCTACCGAAGCTGGAAAGTCTACACACTGAATCCTTCCAATACATTAAAAAGCGACTAAATGTGGGATGCTTGGTGACAGATGTTAGATGTAGTCAGACCTCTAAGATGGAGTAAGAACTTTGTTGATTGACTTTATGGAAATTAAAAAAAGATCAACCTCTGACCTCCCAACTTCCAACTTTCAACCTCCGACCTCCAACTTCCCAACTTAAAATTTTACAATCTTTCAATTTTACAATCTTCCAATAGTTTAATGATACAGTTAAAAGAAATAGATAAGTACATCGAATCGCGTTTTCAGCGTGTATTTATCCTCAAAGGAATCCACCTGACCATCAAGGAAGGGGAGTTTATCACGCTCATGGGCCCTTCAGGAGCGGGCAAATCCACGCTTTTGAATATTCTCGGATTGCTCGATGAAGATTACGAAGGAGAGTACTTTTTCGGAGAGCGAAATATCCGGCTCATGCGGGACAGAGACCGCTCCAATCTTCATAAAGGCGAGTTTGGCTATATCTTTCAGGCCTATCATCTGATTGACGAGCTGACTGTCTATGAAAACATCGAGACGCCTTTGCTGTATCGAAATGTCTCCTCCGGCGAGCGTAAAAGTATCATTGCTGATTTGCTGGACAGATTCAATATGGTTGCAAAGAAAGATCTTTTCCCGGCGCAGCTTTCGGGAGGTCAGCAGCAATTGGTGGGGATTGCACGGGCGATTGCCGGTAAGCCAAGAGTTTTGCTCGCAGATGAACCTACCGGCAACCTGCATTCAGCTCAGGCAAAAGAAATAATGGAAATATTCAAAGAATTGCATGCGGAAGGGACGACCATCATCCAAGCGACCCATGCGCGGGAAAATGCCGATTTCGGCACCCGATTAATCACTTTAGTAGACGGAAGAATTGAAACTGATGAAGCTATCGCCTCTTAATATTGCACGGATCGCCTTGATTGGAAGCTTTTTCACGATCGGCAACCTACAGGCACAAGATACCATCCCACTGAATTTTGAAGCGGCGGTGGATCTTGCGCTTACCAAAAATCTGGAATACCGAATCCAGGAAAACAACATGGCCATTCTCAAAAAAGAGAAGCAGGTGGCCCTGTTTTCCCATTTCCCCAACGTCGGAGTAAGCTCTAACTTCAGCCGACAGTCCGGACAGCAGTTTCAACAGGTTGAGGGTGAAATCGTGGTGACCAACGTGACCAATGAGATCGTCAGTGGCAATCTGAACGTCAACTTACCGCTGTTCAACTCCGGAAGGAGAATCCTTGATACCCAGTCAGCCCAGCTTGCCTTGGAAGCGGGAGAAAAAGGCCTGAACCGCGCCAAGCAACAGGTGATCTTTGACGTGTCCAGAAGATATCTTCAGGTGCTGCTGGATCAGGAACTGTTCCGGATTGCCACTCAAAATTTGGATGATCAGAAGCAACAGTTGGTTCAGATTGAAGGATTTGTGGATGCGGGCTTGCGGACGATTTCGGACTTGTACAATCAGCAATCCGAAGTGGCAAGGCTTGAATCGGTCAAGGTAGATGCCGAGATCCAACTCGAGAATGATTTATGGCTTTTGACAGAATACCTGCAACTGGCGCCGGGAGTGGTGCCCAAGATTGAGGCCGTTGATCCCATCCGGGAGACCAGTTCGTTTGTGGGGATGGACATGACGCAGCTCTATGAGGTGGCTAAGTCCAACCGTGAGGACTTGGGTCAGCAAAGTCTTTTGGCCACTTCCTATAAAAAGGACATGCAGGCTGTGAAAGCCATGTACTATCCGAGGTTGAATGCTTTTTACAATTACAACACGTTTTTTACCTCCTTGGATGAACGCTCGCTTCAAGAGCAGTTTTTGAAAATTTATCCTCAGAATACGTTGGGCATCGGTCTGGCGATTCCGATTTTCAACAATTTTCAGACCCGATTGGATGTAACCAGAAGCAGAGCTGCGTATGAAAATCAGCTGCTGCAAAAAGAATCCACCGAGCGGAAAGTATATCAGGAAGTGAAGCTTTCGTACCAAAACTACCTCGCTGCAGTGCGCAAGGAGAAAAATTCACAAGTGCAGGTGCTGGCAGCGGAAGAGGCCTTTAAGGCGGTAAACGAACGGTTTAGATTGGGGCTTTCCAGCTTTGTGGATATTTCCACCGCCAACCAGACAATGGTGCGAGCGCAGTCAGATCAAGCCCAAGCTGTATTCACGCTCTATTTCCAGGAGATCCTGATGAACTTCGCTTTGGGTACGCTCGAGATCGATGATTAACTATCCGCTACCTACCTATTAACATAAAGGATCAGAGACCACGGAGGACAGGTTCGAACAAAAGTTTACTTTGTGTCTTTGTGTTGAGAAAAGAGATAACGCGAAGCCTGTCAAACACAAAGGATCAAAGAAAACAGAAGAGGAGTTCGGCGGAAGCTCTGGATTATTTCGTGTCTTTGTGTTGA
>NZ_KE386904.1:0-476980 GCF_000429445.1 Algoriphagus terrigena DSM 22685 | reverse complement strand
CGAAGCCTGTCAAACACAAAGGATCAAAGAAAACAGAAGAGGAGTTCGGCGGAAACTCTGGATTATTTCGTGTTCGTGTTGAGAAAAAGGAAAGCTAAGCCCGTTAGATGCAAAGAATCAAAGAACTCAGAAGAACCGGTTCGACGGGCAATCTTGATGACTTGGTGTTAAACTAAAAAGCATGTCCTGAAGGTGAAATCTGCTTGATGACTACCTTTTGGGGAGGGCCTGGTATTCTTTGGTTACAAAGGTCTTCGTTCCCTCCGAGAAAAGATTGGATACAAAGAAATTGTAGCTTATTCCTTTTGGAAGCTTAAGCAGTCTAAGGTAAGTCATCAGTTGTGCGTCGAAAATCGGAAGATGTTCCTTTACGGCTTTCAGCTCAATGCAGATCAGATCTTCTACAATAAAATCACAGCGCAGATCAGCGTTTACCAGAGTGCCCTTATAATCAATGGGGATAAACACCTCCCTTTGAAAGTTAATGGATCTGAGCTCAAGTTCTTTGGCAAGGCAGCTGCAGTAGACCTTTTCGAGTAGCCCAGGGCCGAGCGTTTTATGGACCTCTATTGCTGCACCGTTCACTTCATAGGTGAGTCGGTCGACGTAATCTTGGGAAATGTACACGCTAAAAATGTCTGGAGTTGAAAATGAAAAGCCATAGAACTAATTTAACCTGTTGTTAGGAGAAAAAAAAGGCAGGCTTTTAGGCCTGCCTTTGTGTTAAGTATTCAATCGTGGTAGTGGTCTTTCGGGTTACAGCATCGCAAAGAACATATCCAGATCCGGAATCAGGACAATGCGTGTTCTGCGGTTGAGTGCCATGTTTTCTTTGGTGTCGTTTTCTACGACAGGCAGGTAGCTAGCTCTTCCGGCGGCGATCATTTTTTCAGGTGCAACGGAGTATTTCAGTTGCAACTCACGTACGATGGAGGTAGCTCTCTTGACAGAAAGGTCCCAGTTGTCCTGTACTACTGCAGTGGAGATGGTACGCGGATCGGTATGACCTTCTATCATGACCTGGAGGCTAGGCTCGGAATTGATCACCTCAGACAGTCTCTTCAAGAGCGGTTCAGCCTTAGGGTTGATGCGGTAGCTACCGGTATTGAAGAGTAGCTTGTCAGATACGGTGATCATGACCACAGTTTGGTCGATGTCGATCTGTACGTCATCTTCTGAGCCCTCGCCACCAGCCGTGATGTTTTGTTTGATGTTGTATTCCACAGCCAGATTTACCGAGTCTGCCAGGGATTGCGCCTCAGCAAGCTTGGCTGGATCGACCTTGCCAAGAGTCTCAATCATCTTCGCTTTCGTATTCTTGGACATCGGCGTACCATCCTGTAGGCTGATCATGCCCTTGTTTTCCTCTACAAGCTGACCATTTGAGTCGTTGAGTGAGTTAATCTTGGCGTTGTACTCAGCGACCCGTCTTTCGATTGCGGTCATTTTCTCCTCCAATTCCGCTTTTTCCTGATTAGTCGCGGCGAGTTGACTCTGTGTCGTAAAAAGATTGCTTTCAAGCTCTGTGTATTTCTTTTTGGATACACAGGAAACAGTAAGGCTAAGTCCGAAGACACCTGCGAGAATAAGTGATTTGTTCATGGTTATGTTTTCTTGATTTCCGGACCTTATCCAAATTGACCGCCAGAACAATCAGTTTCAATTTACCGCCCTAGTCGAGAAAGGAGAAAAGTGCATCTGAGGTGGTTTTAAGGCGCTTTTTCGGTTTTAGACAGCGGTAGCCAGACAAAAGAAATGTCCCGTATCTGCGGGACATTCAAAGGAAAAGTGTGGAGAAGCTCCCCGGAATGAGGATCGCTTTGCGTCACTCCATAAGCCGGTTGATAATCTTAAACTCGTTCATCACGCGGTAGGCCGCGCGGGTGATGTCAGACTGGAAGTTTGGAGACTCGAGGTCAAAGTTGGCGGCGGTATAGCCCTGCCAGATAGTGTTGCCTTTTTTGGAATCTATGACATAGATCACGAGCATTCCGTTGTTTTGGGAGTACCGCACCTGGTTGTAGGTTTCGTCTTTTTCCTGCTCCCGTTCGATGTCCCCTTCATCATTTCGGTAGGTTTCTCCCGTCCTGTTGAGCCAGTAGTCAAATTCCGGCTGGACGTATCCACGATATCGGATCGAGTCGGAGAAGATCTTATAACTCACCAGCATGTCAGGCTTGGATACTTGCTCGCGAAATCCCTGCGAACCCAGCCGGGCTCCAATGGTGGCGTTGAGCACGCTGATCAGCACAGAAGAATCCTGAGCGGTGGCTTCTACGAAGGCAAAGGTCTTATATCTCTTGAATGACCCCGTGTAGTTGTAATCGTAGTCAGTGACGTAGTCTTTAGACGAAAAGCAGGAAGCGGTAATGACCGCAACTAGAATCAGCAGGGCAGAGGAAGCTTTCATGAGCGTGGTGTTTTGGTTGACCGATATTTTTTTGAAACAATGAAAAACCTAAACTATCCCAGAGCGCTTTTGTTGCCAAGTGATTCATATTAAGCGCGCTAGGCAACCTAATTTATCAATATCCCGGCAATAATGTTCCGGTTATGATAAATTAGATGAGTAATTTTTTGCAAAGGGCCTGTTTTGAGGTGCTGGATTCAGTAACACACCTCAAGGGACTCACAGCCATCGATATACGTGCTGAGTGGAGATCTCGGATCGTGACTTTTTGAAAAAGTAGACGATCCTCTTAAAAAATGATGCAGATCTTACTGCCCTTGCTTCTTGGAGTAAAGTTGATGAAACGCGCTAAACTGGAGATGTGTCTTTGAAAAAGTATTGCCCGTCTGCTCCATCACTCCAAATTGAAGCGCCATTCCGGGCGAAACTCGGTAGCCCAAACCCAGATAAAATCGGTTTCGGTCAAAATATTGATTGGCCGCAGGACCATCCGGTGTTTTTCCATTGATGAAGATCTCGTCGTAAACCTGCGCATAAAAAGCACCTTTTTCGCTGAGTTCCTTTTTGTTTAGAGGGACATTGACGAATAGGGCATAGCGAAACCTCGTTCGCAGATCTGTATCCCCGACCCAGCGCTGTTCGAAGCGGTAGCGGTGCATCAGTCCGACCTTGCCTACCTTCTGTCGCAAGATCGCCTCTTGATAGATTCGGTTTTCGTGTACGCCGGCATCTATATCCCCGTGCGCGCCGGTCGTCACCGAAGCGTAGCCAACCAGGAAACTTGCCTGACCTGATTTAATATTGTATTGGAGGCCAGATCTGAGCAGCAATTGCTCCAGGTCGCCGACCATGTTGTGGTTTCGATACTGGACTTCGCCGTGAATGGCCCAAGGGGAGTCAGAAAACCGGAAATTGCCAAAATACATATACCAAGATCCGAGGTCACTGTCATCTTGGGCGAAGGAGGAAAGAGAGAAAGTGGAGAGAAGGACTAAGATTAGAAGTTTTTTCATGCGGAATAATAGGTATCCATATCTCCTGTTTCGTAAAATGGGGCTGAGAAGTTTATAATATTGTGGACAAAATTTAAGTTTTATCCTTGTTTTGACTGAGTTTGAGGGCTAGGACACGGATATACTGACTTCGATTCTGGAAAAATGAAGGCAGGAATGGATCGTTTGGGTGGGTTTTTCTTCCCAACTCGGAGCTAGAGTATAGTTGCTTTTTTCAAACTAATCAGTTAAACTTATTTCTATTTTTAAGATATGGATCAGGAAAAGAAACGTTGCCTTCACTGTGACAAACCCATTCAAGGTCGGGTAGACAAGAAGTTTTGCGATGACAGCTGCAGAAATACCTATAACAACAGACAAAACGCAGCGAATGTCAACCTGATCCGGAACATCAACAATACACTGAAAAAGAACCGAAATATCCTGGAGTCACTGATTCCCACGAATGAAGAATTGACAAAAACTACCCGCGAACGGCTGACTAGAGCTGGCTTCAATTTTAGATTTTTTACGCATTCCTACCAAAACAGGAAGGGCAACAATTACCATTATTGTTACGACTACGGGTATCTGGCACTGGAAGGGGACTGGTTTTTGATTGTAAGGGGAAAGGATTTCTAAGCCTGCTTCCCTACTTGACTTTTGGGAATGGTTTTTGGAAAAGGAGTGTGGGAATTTTCGATTCGTCAATAAATCAAAGATTTTGGAGGAAAATTTCTAACTTTGCCCAGTTTTGAGTGTGTTGATTTAATAATATTATATGCGTGGACTCTTTAGAGTATTGAGTTTTGGAATCGTTTTTTTGGCCGCAATAGGCTGTGTTTCAAACGAAAAAATCATTTATCTCCAGAACCTTGAAGGTAACGAGGCCATTCCTGAAGGGGAACTGATCACCTACGAGATTCCAGAGTACCGTCTCCAGTACAATGACATCATCGACGTCAATGTGCAGACTGTCGAGGACATGCTCCTCACCGGTTTTAACAACAAGGCAGTGCAGATGAACAATCAAATGGGAAACGTGGCTGGCCAGAATGGGGGAGATATCTACTACATGACCGGCTACACGGTAGACAAGGCTGGAAATATCAGACTCCCGATCATTGGAGAGGTAAACGTCCAGAATAAAACGCTGGAGGAAGCACGCTTGCAAATCGAATCGCAACTGAGAGGGTATGTCACCTCCGAGTTGTATGTGAAAGTAAAACTCGGTGGTATCAGATATTCCGCTTTGGGTGAATTCAGAAGACCTGGGAAATTTGTGGTGCTGCAGGACAGAATGACCATCTTTGAAGCAATTGCGAATGCTGGAGACTTAAACACTGTAGCCAAACGGGATGAGGTTCTGCTGATCAGACAATATCCTGAAGGCACCAAGCTTCACCGTCTGAATCTCAACGACCGGCATTTGGTCGAATCTCCTTTTTACTTTATCCAACCCAACGATCAGATCTACGTGGAGCCGATGAAAGTCCGCGAAGTCGGAGCCGGAGAAAATGCCGCCCAGTCCTTGCTGTTGTTCACTTCAATCCTGACCACAGCCCTTTTAGTAGTTAATCTATTTGCAAACTAGTCCGATGCACCCAAGTTCTCCTTCATCCAGTTCCAATCCGCAATCTCCTTTCATGGTCAATCAGGAAGATGAGATCGACCTGAAGGTGATTGTTTTCAATTACCTGCAGTATTGGCCGATCATTCTGATCTTTATGATCGCGGGCTTGGTTTGCGCGTTCCTTTTCAACCGGTACGCGACACCGATCTACAACGTACAATCCAGTATCCTGGTAGCGGATGACAAGCCGAGTCTTGGTACCGACCTCTTTGAATCCAGTGGTCTGGGGATGCTCCAGGGGAAAAATAACATCGAAAACGAGATAGGGATACTGAAGTCCTATACGCTGGCAGATCAGACCATTAATGAGCTCAATCTGAATGTGCTCTATTACAAGGAGGGACTGCTTACCACCTCCCAGATTTATGGCAAAGTACCTGTATTGGTGACCGTGGATTGGGATGTGCCCCAGCTGGTTGGCGGAATGTTCAAGGTCGAAGTAATCAATGAATCGTCGTATCACCTCACTGTTGTGGACGAAGAATTTTCGGTTTACTCACCTTCGGACAGATTTTTTAAGTCGGCATTCGAAGGCGAAGTGGCGCTGAAGGATGTTTATAGCTTCGGAGAATTAGTTTCTGGAGAGAGTTTCTCCTTCAAGATTGACCAGGTAGATGTGCTCCCGGGCGATGAGATTCTTTTCAAAGTATTGGACACTCAGACCCTGGCTTTGAAGTATCGGGAGGAACTGGGTGTCACCCCGATCAATAAGCAAGCCTCGATCCTGAACCTGAGTTTGGAGACTCCGGTCAGGAGACTTGGGCAAGACTACGTCAACAAGTTGATGGAAATGTACCTGCTGCGTGAGTTGGATGAGAAAAACCGGGCATCAGAAAATACCGTCCGGTTTATCGATCAGCAGTTGAGCGGTATTACGGATTCCCTCCGATTTTCTGAGAATAGATTGCAGCAATACAGGACTGAAAACAGAGTGTTTAACCTCTCTGAAGAAGGGTCGGTCATCTTTGAGAGACTCCAGGAACTGGAAAAGGAAAAGGGTCAGACTGAGGTGACCTTAAAATATTACAAAACCCTCCAGACATACTTGGAAAACAACCAAGCAGGTGATCTGGTAGCTCCGTCGGTCATAGGGATTACAGATCCTTTGTTGAACTCTTTGGTTCAGTCGCTGAGCGAGCTGCAGGCGGAACAGACACGACTGAAGGCTAACTTTACAGACCAGACTCCCGTGGTCAGGGAGAATGCAGCCAGGATTCAAAGTTCGAAGAGAGCCTTGGAGGAAAACGTAAGTCTGGCCTATCAAAACACGCAGAATGTACTGGCTGATCTTAACAACCGGATTAGCATGATCCAGCGCGACGTAAATTCCCTTCCTCAGACCGAGCGTAACCTGCTCGGTATCCAAAGGCAGTTTACAATGCATGAAAACATCTACGTTTATCTGCTGGAGAAAAAAGCTGAAGCTGAAATCACCAAGGCATCAAATATGCCTAAAAACAGCGTACTGGATTTCGCAAAGTCCGGTCAGAGCCCGATAGCTCCAAAGAGATCACTTAACTTACTGATTGGAATGATCCTGGGCCTGATTCTTCCGATTGGATTTATTACCGTGAAGGATTTTCTAAACACCAAGATCGAAGATCCAAAGGAACTCGAGAAGCAGATCAAGGTTCCTTTGATTGGCATGATCGGCCGAAATAATTCTGACGACGCCCTTCCTGTTTTCAACAACCCCCGATCTACCGTGACGGAATCTTTCCGATCCCTGCGGGCGGATTTGGCTTATTTGAGCCCACAAAAGAACAATCTGGCTTTGTTATTTACCTCTTCAATTTCCGGAGAAGGAAAGACCTTTGTGTCCATGAACATGGCTTCGGTGTTTGCATTGATGGGCAAAAAGACAATCTTGATCGGCCTCGACCTCCGCAAGCCGAGGATCGCCCAAGACTTCAATATGGTCAACGACAAGGGGATGAGCACCTGCCTCAGCAGCAACCTTTCATGGAAAGAGGTCGTGAAGCCCTCTGGCTATGAGAATCTAGACGTGATACTCTCGGGCCCGATTCCTCCCAATCCAGCGGAATTGCTTCTTCAGGACAAGTTTAGGGTGATCGTCAACGAAATCAAGGAATTATACGATGTGGTAGTCTTTGACTGTCCTCCGGTCGGCTTGGTGTCAGAGACCAAGGAACTCTTCAGTTTCGCAGATGTAAACTTCTATGTTTTCCGTCAGGGTTATTCTATGAAAGGAAACAGTCAGATATTGAACAACCTGATCGAAAAAGGTGGGGTGTCCAAGATGTATGGAATTCTGAATGATCTCCATATCGACAAAGGCTACGGCTATGGCTACGGCTATGGCTACGGCTATGGCTACGGTAACAATTCCTACGGCTACCATGAGGAAGTACAATTGCCTTGGTGGAAAAGAGCCCTGAGAAGACAGAGATAAGCAAAAGCCCCAGATTAAATGGGGCTTTTGCTTTTGGTGCCTTTTTGGTTTTTGCGAGCAGACTCATCAAACAAGCTCAGTACGAGGGCTCGGTGCCCCGGAGCTGTTGGTCTCTGGTGCAGGGATGGAATGCGGCACAGCCACATTCCATCCCTGCACCCATCCGAATCAGAGTTCGGTGCTGGAGCTTGTCGAGACCACTTTATATATCTTTAATACTGGTGCGAAAACCGAGATTCAAATTGATTTTTAACTTACCAATAGACTCGACCGGTTTGCGTTGAATCCAGAATAGGATCTTCTATGAAAACAGCCCAACAATTCATCCTAGAGCTCGAGAAGCTAAGGTCTGACTCCGATCTCGGAAATGTAGAGAAGTACTTCAAGGGGAATGACGGGCAGACAAAGGCCCTTGGGGTTCGGTTTGGCAACATATTCGCGCTTGCCCAAGAGTACTGGGACATGCCTCTTGGGGAGATCGGAAAGCTGCTGGACAGCGACTACTACGAGATAAGGATGGCCGCGGTGAGTATCATGGATTTTCAGGCCAAGAACAAAAAGACCTCCCCAGAGACAAGGCGCGAGCTCTATGAACTGTATCTCCAGCGGCATGACAGGCTGAACAACTGGGATTTGGTAGACCGGGGCGCTTACAATATTATCGGCGAATATCTGCTCGATAAGCCAAGATCGATCTTATATGAGTTGGCGAAGTCAGTCAGTCCCTGGGAACGGCGAACTGCTATTGTCGCAACCTATGCTTTTATCAAGAAGAATCAGGTTGAGGAGACTTTTAGAATTGCTGAAATTCTGATTCACGATTCCAATGATCTGGTAAACAAAGCCGTGGGTGGCTGGATCAGGGAAGCTGGGAAAAGAGACGAAGAAAAACTCCTGGCATTTCTGGAAAAATACGCCGCAACGATGCCCAGAGTGACACTCAGGTATGCAATAGAAAAGCTTGACCCCGCGAGGAGAGAAAAATACCTCAAAGCCAAACAAACTTAGCCGGGTTTGGAAGATAGACGTACGAGACCATTTCCGCTTGCTGATTTATTTTCAGTTTGTGATTTTTGGATTAACTTTGCGGAATTTAATTTCGAAAACGACTTGTATTAGAAATTAAATTCTAAAAAGTGTATTTAAAACTCAATAGTCTGATATCCAAAATGAAAAAAAGCATCCTGGGATTAATGTTGTCGCTCGTAGTCTTGGCTTCCTGCCAGGATACAGATTCCGATCCTCAAGCAATCTTGATCAACAATGACAGCGAGGCGCTCAGTCAGCGAATCAAGCTGGACGGCAGCGGGGTCATCACCCTTATCAATCCCGAAGCTGCTGCTGGCAGGATAATGGAAACCTCATCGGAGCTGCCGATTGTGTTGATCTCGCAAGTGGAAGCTCCCGAATACCAAGGGGTAAGACTGAGGGCAACCCATGTGGATATCGATGGCGACTATGCTTACGTGGGCTATAATATGGAAGGCGAGACCTACCTCGGTGCCGTTGAGATTTTTGATATCTCGGACGTCTACAAGCCAAAAATCGTCTCTCAAGCCTTGTTTACGGACGCCGAAGTGAGTTCTCTGGAATATTCCAACGGAACACTTCAACTCGCGATGGCAGTCGATATCGACGGTGATCTTGGAGTTAGCTCTCCTGCAAATCTCGGGAGAGTTTCTGTTTCTGAAGGGAAATTCACCTCTGAATTTACGTTTACCTCGGTTCCCGGTTTTGTTGCCAATGATGTGACAGAGGTGGGTAGTGCTACAGCCATTACTACGGGAAATCCGGGAATTCTGGGCTTGGTAGATATTGCCGGCAATGTATCTCAGCAGGTGGAGTTGGAAGATCTGAGAAGTGTGGCCTATGGTAATGATAAGCTGGCAGTGTTGAGCGGTACCGAAGGCGCAATTATTTACAATCCTTCCAACTTGAGTGAACTGGCGAGAATCAGTCTGGACGATGCTACGCCGGAAGCCAAGCGAACGATCGCCATCGCTGACAACAACTTGTACGTGTCTGAAGGCGCAGCGGGCGCGGGCATTTATAGCCTTGGCAGCGGACAGTTGATTGCCAAATTGCCTATCCCGATCAATCCTGAAGGAGTCGACGCCGGTGATGTGGTCACCAATGCGGTTTCAATTGATCAGTCCTTGTTGTTTATGGCAAATGGTGCCGCGGGAATCTCAGTATCGAATGTCGAAAATACTTCAGATGTCAAAAGCATGGGTATCCTTGATCTGGACGGCTCCTCCAATTTTGTAAGAAACGAAGAGAATTTTGTCTTTGTGGCGACGGGAGCCGGGGGATTGCAAATCCTGAAGATCAATACGCCTGCTGAGGATCCGACAGAAACGCTCTGTAACGACCTGCCTGCCTACACTGGTAGCAGCAACTTAAATGTCAATGGCAATGAGAAAATGGCATTCTCTGGTGCCGCATCACTGAAAAATGTAAACGTGGGTGGCGAGTTGCTTTTCTGCGGATCCATGGCCATTGAGAGCAGCCTGAATGTCAACAGTAACGGGATCGTTCAGGTGGTTGGGAGCTTTGCTTTTGGTCAATATAAGAAGAATACCAGTCTGAATATCAACAGCAATTCCTACCTGAAACTTAGCGGAAGCTCGGTGATCTATGGTGACTTGAGGTTGAACAGCGGAGCGACGCTCGAATTTGTCGGAGAAGGCAATACGATCACAGTCTACGGAGACGTCACTATCAACAGCGGGGCCAAGATCATCGGTAGCTACACAGACACCGAGGGGAAATTGAAGTAACCATCGCCTCTGAGGCGGTTTAGCACTAAGGTTAAAATCAAAAAGAGAGCTTTTTCCGGCTCTCTTTTTTTTGCTTTAGGAAGTTCTGTTTCGAACCTCGGCGGCACAGGCACTTGAACTCTCAAAGTACATCCAGCTCATCCAGAAACCGGCACTGGGTCTTGGAGTCTTCATCGTCGTTGACAAACAGGACCCGGGATTTCCCCGTAGGGTTGATGCCTTGGGGAAGGATAAGTACTTCTGTGTCACGCTGTATCTTTTGGATAGTGTTGGCGACATGACGGAGTTTTTCGAGATCTTCAGGAAACTGTACCTGGGTATTAATGTCTATCTGGCTGAGGTGAAATCCTTGTCCGAGATGCTCCTGTAGTTTGCCTTCGAGCGAAAGCAGATGACAGATCGGAGAGGAGGCGGTTATCCTGGGATTGACCTCAATGATTCTTTCTCCGATCAAATCAAACTCTATTAGACCTTGATATCCAAAGGAACTGAGATTTGCCAGTGCGGAGAAAAGTTCCTCGGCAAATTCCAACCTTTCTGCTTCCAGAGACCTTGTCCATCTTCCACCCGTGAATCTTCCCTGTCCGTTCATCTGTTGGCTGTGGACTTGGAGGATTTGCCATCTGCCTCCGGGTAAGAATAACCCCATCACACCCCAGACCGGGCCTTCTAGAAATTCCTGTATTTGAAAGCGCCAGGGAAGGGATTCGCTGGATATCAATTCGCTGAGATGATCTTTCAAGAGTTCGGGGGAGGCCCCGATCCCGGCCCTTGGAAACAATCCAATCCCTGCGGCTCCGCCCGCCGGTTTTAGGATGAATTCGCCTTTGCCAATCCGATCGAGGTCAGAGACTGTAAAGCCGCCTCTTTCATAGGTAAACGTCCTAGCAACCTTGATCCCGGCGGCGGCAAGAAATGTAATCGCGTGATTTTTGTCCATCAAAAAATCCGTCTGTCGCGCCATGGTGTCCAACTCGATCGAGGTAGGAATCTTCTTTTTTAACTCGCTGAGAAAGCCCGATGAAAAGACAAATCCCAAGATAGACTGCCCACTCTCAGCCATCGTTTCGATACTTGAAGTCAGTAGGCTTCCTTTTTTTAGATTAATCGGACGTTTCTTGAAAAGATCAGCAACGTCTGAGGTCTCGTGTGCGATCACCAGGTCCTTTGGCTGTATTGAAATTCCTGTCAGCTGCTTCCAGATCGACGAATTAACAAGGAGGTTTTCCCTGATCCTTTCGAGCAAATCGGCTGAAAGATCGGGGTAGTAGACTACGAGGGTGTCCTCATCCCTGACGTACAGTTGGGCCTGGATGCCATTGTCCAGATGATTTTTTGGAAACTGGAGAAGTTGCGGATCGGAATAGACTTCCGAAGTGGGCATGCCAATGATCCTTCCGGGATTTTCTCCGGCGATCATCACACCGAGATGGGTAAGCCGGAAAGACGTGGTGCAGTCAATATTCATATGAAAAATCTGGAAAGATTTGAGGTCAAGAATCAAGGCACGAAGCCGCCAAAAACCCGTGCAGCTTTCGAGTCAGCGAAGCGACGCCATGAAAAATAGCATCGCGAAAATCAGAAACTCCCGGGGTCCTCAGATTTTGGTTTCAGGTAGGCGCTTTCTACCCATTCTTCATTCCTTAAAGCCTCGAGCAGTTGCGTAGCATCTCCGGGATAGTAGATCTGATGGTAGTCCAGTAGGCGGGATGCTTCTCCGGGTTTTTCTTGATTTGTCTGAACATCGAGCTTTCGGACTTCGCTGCGGTGTTCTTTGAGTAAGCCGTTGATCCTTTCCACTTGCTCCGGGTTTTGCGAATGAAAGAGTCCGGACTTCAGGCTCACACCGGAATTTGGCTTGAGCAAGACCATGATTTCATTGCGGCTTTCTTGGGATTCTTTGTCAGTCATAATAAGTTTTGTTTTGGAAGTATGCACACCTGTCCATATCCAGCCGCAGCTTAGGATTATCGAGATAACCAGATGCAATTGAGTTCGGTACGATACCTTCATTGGTCGGGTCTAAGGAGAAAATGGCCCAGGCCAGTATTAGCCTGGGCCTCTTCTATCCAACGAATGGGTTAGGAAATAATTCCCCTTGGATAGCCTTCCTCCATCGTCCAGTTGTCTGCCGGCAAAATCTTCAAATATTCGGTTCCTTTAAAGAAGTAGATATTGGAAGATTTGCCGTTCCACAGGGCGGCGTCCAAGCCGGCATTGAAGTTCGCGGGCATCCCGTTCCAGGCGGAATTTATTGCCTTGGGATATCCTGCTTCCATATTCCATCCGTTGAGCGGATCGATCCGGACATACTGGTTTCCTTTGAAGAAATAGATCTTATTGTTGGTGCCTGACCAAAGGGCTGCATCAATTCCTGAGGAAAATGAAGTCGGAAGCCCCGGCCAGTTGCCGGCAATGGGCTTGGGATATCCAGGTTCAACAGCCCATCCGTTCGTCGGATCTACTTTGATGTATTGATCACCTTTGAAGAAGTAGATTCTGTTGTTGGTTTTTGCCCAAAGCGAGGCGTTTACTCCAGAGGCAAAAGTTGCGGGGAATCCCGGCCAGCCAGAGGCGATGGATTTTGGATATCCGGCTTCTACTTCCCAGTTGTTAAAAGGGTCGACCTTGAGGTACTGGTTGTCTTTGAAGAAGTACACCTTCTTGTTGGGATCGCTCCACAGGGCTGCATCCAAGCTTCGGCCGAAAGCTGCCGGGAATCCCGGCCAATTCGAATCCAGGTTGAGTTGCTGGTAGACCTGCCGCAAGTTGGGCCTATTGCCAATTCGCTGCCGTGCGATGATCTGAGGATATCCGGGTTCGACGTTCCAGCTGGTAAGCGGAGAGATCCGGACATACTTTTCTCCTTTGAAGAAATAGATCTTGTCGTTGGTTCCACTCCAAACGGCAGCGTCAACGCCGGAGGCGAAATCAGCTGGCATTCCGGGCCAATTCCCTGCGATTGGCTTGGGATATCCTGCCTCTACACTCCAGCTTACGGCCGGGTCAATCCTGATAAACTCGTTTCCTTTGAAGAAGTAGATCTTGTTGTTGGTCTTGCTATACAGGGCCTCGTCGACTCCTGAGGCAAAGGAAGCGGGAAAACCAGGCCAGTTGCCAGCGATCGGTTTTGGATACCCGGCTTCCACAGTCCAGTTGTTGAATGGGTCCATCCTGACAAATTCGCTGCCTTTAAACATGTAGACCTTTTTGTTGGTCTCACTCCAGAGAGCTGCGTTGATGTCGGATTGGAAGCTTTCGGGCAGTCCGGGCCAGTTTCCTGCTATTGGTTTGGGATATCCTGGTTCGATGTTCCAGTTGTTTGCGGGATTTACTTTTACATATTGCGATCCTTTGAAGAAGTACATGTTGTTTGATTTGCCGTTCCACAGCGCCGCATCAAACCCACTTCCGAAGCTGGCATTGAGCCCTCTCCAGTTGGAATCATCATTGGTTTCGTTGCTGCCGCTCAAACGCTGCTGGGGTGAGCCCGTGCTGCGGAGGAGATTTCGCATGCCGTCGGAGGTAAGCAGCGCCTTTCCCCGGGCTTTTAGTCTGCCCTGAATACAGGCCACGGCTCCCGTGACTACCGGCGATGCGCTGGAAGTTCCGTTAAAGGAAGAGGTGTACCACAGATCTTCTGTCTTAAGGAAAAATACTTTGCTGGTCGTTTTGTCCCAAAATGCAGCATTCACGCCGCGGTTAAACTCGGATGGCAGATTGTTCCAACTTGTGCTGATACTCTTGGGGTATCCGGCTTCCACATCCCATGATACCGATGGGTTGATCCTCAGGTATTTGTCTCCTTTGAAAAAATAGATCCTGTTGTTGGTATAGCTGAATATAGCTGCGTCCACTCCGGCCGCGAAGGAAGAAGGAAATCCCGGCCAGTTTCCTGAAATTGGCTTGGGATATCCTGCCTCGACGTCCCAGCTCACAGAGGGATTGATCTTGACATATTGGTTTCCTTTGAAGAAATAGACCCGCTTGTTGGTTTCGCTCCAAAGCGCAGCATCGATCCCTTCCGCAAAATCCGACGGCATTCCGGGCCAGTTGCCGGCAATTGGCTTTGGATAGCCAGTCTCTACTGTCCAGCCGTTGTTCGGATCAACGCGGTAATACTCGTCTTTCTTAAAAAAGTAGACTTTTTGGTTATGGTCGCACCAAAATGAAGCACTGATTCCATTGCCCATAGCGCTTAGAAACCCCGGGCCAACACCTATCGGGGATTTCGGATAGCCGGCTTCGACGGTCCAGCTATTGGCAGGGTCGAGGCAGACAAACTTGTCGCCCTGTAGATTCCCATAGCCCGTGGTGGCGACGTTATGTCCCCAGCCTTGGACATCCACCCGCTTGCCCCAGTTAGAAAAACTCAGGATACTCCGATCCATTGTGGAAGAGGGAGAGGCACCGGCGCCGACGATGATTGCTCCGGATTGGGGATTTGCTGGATTGAAGGGGTTTTTCCAGCTGTTAGGCCATCCAGAGGGTCTTTTGTTGTAGATCTCGAGGTCAAAATTCTCCATCCCGTTGCCTGCGGCTTCCACTACGATGATCCCCTTGGATGTCGCATAGGTGACCGCAGCAAAGTCATCGGGCCAAAATTCGATGGCGATAAAGCCACGTTGGCCGTCTACTTTTTGAAAATCATAGGCTGGGCCTGCCCGGTGGACTTCAAGCAGGATAATATCGCCGGCCTTGCTTGCGTCGGCTGCGTTGATGATCGCCTGGGCCGTACCCTGGCCGTTATGGGAGATCGCCCTGAGTTGGACGTTGGAACTTATCCCACTCATTCCAATCCCGTTTGCTGCGCCGGCAATGACTCCCAACACGGCTGTGCCATGGTCCCGGGAAGAAGCCACATTGTTTCCGCCCAGGATGCTTGAGATCTTGCTGCGCAGGTCTTCATGGGTGAGGTTGAATCCCTGTTCCACGTCGGTGACTCCTATTCCGTCTCCTTTTCCCCCCGCAAATTTCCAGGAAAACTTCGCATCAATCCCCCCTGGCGCGGCATCCAGATAGCCTTGATTTCCGGTGAAATCCGGGCTTTTCCAAGCGCTGTTTGGATCTTCCGCAGGCGGCTTGATATAAGCACCTTCCACTAGCGGGTCTTTTAAAAATTCCTGCAATAGTCCTTCAAGATTGGACTCACTTTGGACCATGAAAAAGGCTGCCGGATTCAGGTGGGCAGCTTTGGCGAACGACCTGAATTGCGCAGGCATCGTATCCAGCTTGATCGAAGGATTGAAGATCGGTTGGACTTTACTTTTCAACCGCTTGAGAGTGGTGTTCAGGGCCTTCGCTGAATCTCCTTTTGTAGTTCGGAAGGTGTTTTTCGTGGTGTCAACCTGTGCGTCATCCTTAAAGATGACTACCAATTCCTGAAGATTGGGTTGGCTTTTGGATAGGGTCTTTGTTGCCATTTTCCGTGTTTGTTTAAAAGTTAGAAATTAAAAATACTCCTGAAAGTTTTGACGTAAGTCTCTTGTAGATAGTGTTCTATGTCGCCACTGACAGGGAGGCGCAAATCTATGGGCAATATATCTCAGGCGAAAAAATTCGGCCGGTCACTATTTGCACATTTTACAAAAGGAAAATAAATATTTATTAGAACTTCGGTCTGCCATTTCGATCATAGTGTTTCTTTACAAGCGGATTCGGATCGAAGAGCTCGAGCAGATTAGTTGGTCCGGGCTTTCCGGCCTCGGAAGTATCGAAGCGATTTGAAAAGGGTTGATGAAATATAGGCGGAGAGTCAAGCCTCATGGTCTCCTGCCGCTTTACCATCGTTGGAACAAACGCACATTCGGTTTCAAGCCAAGACTGGATATCAGCCTCGCCTCTGTCCGCTCCTCTAAAGCCAGGCATCGTTACCATCGACGTCCTCAGGCTTTATCCGCAACCCGGGTTGTTGATGGATACGTTTTGGCCGCTACCAAGTCGGGTGCTGTTTCATCCAATGATCCACCGAAAACTTGCCGGATCCATAGATCAAGAAGGTGACCAGCAGAATCAGAACGATCAGGGAAATGCCAAACTCAAGATTGTTTGAAACCGATAAAAATCCAGGTTGGGCATTGACGAGAAAGACGGCTACCAGCAAGATTGGAATTTGAAACAGGATCGCGAAGCGTGTGACCAGGCCCATGGCAATCAAGATCCCGCCGACCAAATGCGCAAAGGCGACATAGTGAGCCAGTCCGAGATTGACGAATTGGAGATCAGCAGTCTTCATGAGAGCCAACAACGCACCGGTGTCGGAGATAAACAGGATTCCTTTGTAGAGGATGAACAGTCCCAGGATAATTCGGACGAAGTCTATCCATTGCGGATGGTGGGTGTCAGCCCAGTGTTCGATTTTTGTGATAGTGTTCATGGCTTTTGGGTTTTTCGTTCCCAATAATTTACAAAGAATATTTTCAAAAGCATTGATATTCAGTGGCATAAAATTGCCGGTGGCGGCTGATAGGAACAGATGACCGGGTTTCTGGGAACGCTTTTATCGAAAACCTTTGCTGATGTTTCACAAAAAAGATCTCCGAAACTTAGCAGCCTCAGTCAACCCAGATACCTATCGTCTCGTTTATCATGTTCCCGATTTTCTATATCTTTGGATCGCTGAGCTCAAATCACCTGGGGTTGGATCTAAAAGGTCCAATCTTTTGATGTTCAAGCAAGTACCAAATGGAGTTTAAACGAAGGAGACGTTTTTCTCAGCTGGAACATGGGATGAGGGGGAAAGACGATCTCCGGACTACTCAACTCGGCATATTTTCGATCTTTTACTTTTCTTCTATCTCAGACAAAATGAAAACAGCTGCTCTCATCCCCGCCCGATATGCGTCAACCCGCCTGCCTGCCAAGTTGATTCAAGACTTGGGCGGAATTTCGGTGATCCAACGGACCTACGTCAGCTCCGTCGCTACGGGAGTTTTTGATGAAGTCTGGGTCGTTACCGATCACAAGGAGATCGAGAGACAGATCTTGGATTTGGGTGGCAACGTGTTTATGAGCAAGAAAATCCATCAAAGCGGTTCTGACCGGATTGCCGAAGCCCTGGAGGCAGTGGATGCAGATTTGATTGTCAACGTGCAGGGCGATGAGCCATTTCAGGACCCAAGGTCTCTTCAGGATCTGGTGGCAGTCTTTGACAAACCCAAGGTGAAGATGGCCTCGCTCATGTGTCGGATTTCGGAGGATGAAGCCTACAATCCCAACACGGTGAAAGTCGTGCTGGATGAAAAGAAGAACGCAATCTACTTTTCCAGATCCCCGATTCCCTTCAATAGGGAGCGGACGGAGGATATATTTTATTGGAAGCACGTGGGGGTTTACGCCTACATGCGGGAGCTATTGCTGGAATTCACCTCCTGGCCCAAGGGGAGACTGGAGCAGATCGAGATGCTGGAGCAGCTGCGGCTGATCGAGCGTGGCGTGAAGATCAAGATGGTGGAAACCGAGCATCAGGCCATTGCCATTGACACCAAAGAGGATCTGGACCGGGCAAGGAATTTTTTGAAGAGTATACTTTAATAATCCCAATTATGAAAAAACGCGTCACGGGCATAGGAGGTGTTTTCTTTAAGGTAAAAGATCCTGGTGCAACAAAATCGTGGTACCAAAAGCACTTGGGATTGAATACAGACAAGTATGGGACGACTTTCGAGTGGAGAAGCAGTGAGGAGCCTGAGAAGATGGGCTTTTCTCAATGGTCTCCGATGAAAGATGACACCGACTATTTCAAGCCTTCCGAAAAAGATTTCATGATCAACTATCGGGTGGAAAACCTGGTGGAATTGGTAGAGGAGTTGAAATCCGAAGGCGTCACTATTCTGGATGAAATAGCAGTCTATGACTACGGGAAGTTCGTTCATATCCTGGATCCCGACGGACACAGTATCGAACTTTGGGAACCTGTGGATGATGTCTACGGCGGCATCGTCGAAGGCAGGACGAGAAGCTGATTTTTGAAATAAGTGGCAAGATTTAAGTATCAAGTATCAAGAGCCAAGAACCAAGTAGCAAGATTTAAGTATCAAGTAATGTTGCTAATTAACCTTTATTCCTTAACCCTTAACAATTAACGACTGACTCTTTCTCATGGAAATTCAACATCAATTCGACGGCCGAAGAGGCTCATTTTTTCTCGCAGAAGGAGATAAGCGAATCGCCGAAATGGTCTATGTGATGGCGGGGCCAAAGAAGATGATCATCGAGCACACTGAGGTGGACGAAAGCCTGAAAGGGCAGGGAGTCGGTGCGAAATTATTGGAAGCACTGGTGGACTTTGTCCGAAAAGAGGAAATCAAAGTCATTCCGCTTTGCCCCTTTGCCAACGCGACCTTCAAGAAGCGGGCGGATTTGCAGGATGTCTTAAGTTAACTTCGGGTTCTCCATCGTTGAAAAACCGGCAATGCAATGATCACATTCCAAGTTGAGTCGAGCATCACCCTGGAGGAATATGTTTTTATTCTTGATGATTCCGGTCTGGGCAAAAGAAGGCCTATGGATGATCCCGAGCACCTTCAGCGGATGATCGAAGGTTCCAACCTGCTCGTGACAGCCCGTGAGAATGGCCAACTTGTTGGATTTCTTAGGGCTCTGACGGATCAGTGTTACAGGTGTTTCATCGCGGATTTGGCAGTGGCCAAAGCCTATCAAGGAAAAGGTATTGGCAGGAAAATGCTTCAATTCACCCGGGATTTGGCTCAGGACGCGCGCCTTATACTTTTTGCGGCAGAAGATGCTGAGCCATTCTACCAGAAACTGGGATTCAAACTACACGAGCGCTGTTACCAATTGAAACCCGGAGAGGAATTGAATTAGGAATTATGAATTGAGAATGAAAAATCTCAAATCTCAAATCTCAAATCTCAAATCTTCGAATTTTTTGTCCGGGTTTTTGATCCTCAATACTGATTTCCGGGTATCCGCTTTCTTACCACTAATCAGTTTGGAATCAATTTCGAGCTGCTGTGGACTGTTGTCCGTGGTCCGTGGACGGATCGTCCGTATGTAAGAATTTCATGAGTTCCACTGGCTGAATTGCGGATAATCATATATTGGTTTATCTTACTCAGACAACCACCAATCCCATTACCCATGAAGAAAATTTTACTCTCAGGCTTTGCCCTGATGTTTTCTCTTTCTGTTTTTGCCCAAAAAACATACATCCACGCCGGGCGCCTGATCGATGTCAAAACAAAAAAAGTCCTTACCGAGCAGACCATCGTCGTCGAAGCAGACAAGATTCTCTCGGTGTCCTCCGGCTACCAAAACGGGACCGCCGAAGACAAAACCATTGACTTGAAGAACGCGACCGTCATGCCTGGACTGATGGACATGCACGTCCACATCGAAAGCCAGACCAGCCCAACCCGCTATGTGGATGGATTTCGCGACAACGAAGCCGATGTCGCGTACAAGGCGCTGCCTTATGCGCACATCACGCTGATGTCCGGTTTTACCACCGTCCGTGATCTTGGCGGATCGGGGGTGAATATCGCTCTGCGAAATGCCATCAACAGCGGCTTGGTTGTGGGCCCGAGAATCTACACCGCGGGCAAGTCTATCGCTCCGACTGGCGGGCACGCAGACCCCACCAACGGAGTAAGAAGAGATTTGATGCGTGATCCGGGTCCGGACGAAGGCGTGATCAATGGAGATGACGACGCGCGAAAGGCGGTTCGGCAGGCTGTAAAATACGGTTCAGATGTGATCAAAGTAACCGCCACAGGTGGAGTGTTGTCAGTGGCCAGAGATGGCTCGGCTCCCCAGTTTCAGCAGGATGAGTTGGACGCGGTGGTTCGGACAGCGAAGGATTTTGGGATCACTGTTGCGGCGCATGCACACGGGGATGAGGGGATGAAAAGAGCGGTGAAGGCCGGAATCCACTCAATAGAGCACGGCACGATGATGACGGAGGAGACCATGGATATGATGATCGAGGCGGGAACCTGGTATGTGCCAACCGTGACTGCCGGGATGTCTGCCGCCGAATACGCCAAAATCCCGGGCTACTACCCACCGGTGGTGAGAGACAAAGCTATGAGCATTGGTGCCCAGATTCAGGAGACTTTTGGTAAAGCCTATAAGAGAGGAGTAAAAATCGCCTTTGGAACGGATGCTGGGGTATTTCCGCATGGCGAAAACTATCGCGAATTTCTGTACATGACCGAAGTTGGGATGCCAAACCTGGAAGCCATTCAAGCAGCTACCTTGAATGCCGCGCAGCTTCTGGGGATCGAAGCCAAACTGGGGACGATCGAAGCCGGAAAGATTGCCGACATCATCGCCGTATCCGGAAATCCCGACGAGGATATCAAGGTCATGAAGGACGTCTCTTTCGTGATGAAAGAAGGGAAAGTGTATAAGCAGTAGACAGTGGCCAGTAACACAGTAGGCAGTTTCCAGTCGCAGTGATCAGTGTTCAGTTCTCGCAGCTTTCTTGATACTTGCTTCTTGATACTTGATACTCGGTAACGTTACAACCTTTCAACTTTAAAACCTTTCCACCAGTTAAACCAGTCCAACCACCTCTAATCCAAACTATATATATGAAAATCAAACTTTTACTTTTGTTCCTATTCATAGCGACCTTTTCTTTTGCTCAAGAAAAAAAGGATACGACCTCAGGACCTCAGCCGACAGCGCAGGTCTTTGAATCCAAACAGTCGGTCGTCATCGATGGAAAGACGATCAACCTCAACGCCAAAGCCGGGACCATGGAGCTGCGGGATGAAAACAACAAACCAATAGCACTGTTTGGGTTTACAGCCTATTTCAAAGAAAACCCGGAGAAAGACCGGCCGATCGTGTTCGCGTATAACGGCGGTCCGGGTTCCTCTTCCTATTGGCTACACATGGGGATCATGGGACCAAAGCGCATCGTGGTCGATGATCCCAACTACAACCAAGCTTCACCTTACGAGCTGGTGAACAATGAGTTTTCAATCCTGGATGTAGCAGACGTGGTAATGATGGATCCCATCGGGACGGGCCTAAGTGTTCCGATTGGGGAGGCTAAGGGCGCTGACTTTTGGGGTGTTGACCAGGACATTCGCAGCGTGAGTTTGTTTATCATGCAGTTTTTGAAAACCCACAATCGATTAAATTCTCCAAAATACATCCTTGGAGAGAGCTACGGGACTTTCCGGAATGCAGGTGTGATGAGCTATCTCTTGGACAGAGGATATGCTCTGAACGGGGTAATCATGGTTTCCGCCGTCCTTGACCTGCGGACACTGTTTTTTGCTCCCAATGAGGATCTTCCCTACATCGTGTATCTGCCCACCATGGCCGCTACGAGTTGGTATCACGACAAAGTCGCCAACAAAGGAGCTGACCTGCCGTCTTTTGTTCAGGAGGTGAGGGACTTCACGGATAATCACTACACGCCGGCTCTTTTCAAAGGAAACAAGATCTCCGAAGCGGAGGAAAACGCAGTAGCGCAGAAGCTTCAGGATTATACCGGGATTTCGTCAGCTGTCTGGAAGAGAGCCGACCTGAAGATCACTGCGAGCGAATACTTCCAGGAACTTCTGCGTACGACAGGAGAGACGGTGGGTCGTCTGGACTCCCGATACAAGGGAATCAATGTCGATCCGATGTCCATGGATGCCTTCACTGATCCGCAGAGTGACGCGATCTCATCCGCTTACACGATGGGATTCCTGGACTATTTTCACGGAAGTTTGGGCGTAAGCAAGGACTTGCTGTACGCTACTTCAGCTTATTCCAAGGAAGGCTTCAGATGGGACTGGAAGCATCAGGGCAACAACTTTTGGGGTGCGGATGCAGCGGTGACTACTGTGCCCGACATGACCGACGCGCTCAGCAAAGATCCAAACGTCAAAGTTCTGATCATGAACGGGTACTACGATCTGGCAACCGTTTTTTACGGAGTGGAGCACTCGATTTCCCATATCGATCTGCCCAAATCAGCGACAGATCGCATCATCATGACCTACTATGAGGCGGGCCATATGATGTACACGCATTTGCCCTCCGCCAAGCTTTTCCGGGAGGACTTGAAAAAATTCATTGCAGACACCCTAAGAAAATAAACCATGAAGCCCGGCATGCCATCAAATCGATTTTTTACCTGCATCAAGCTGGCGATGGGATGCTGGGCTTTTTTTACATTTCACTGTGCCGAAGCCCAAAAGTCGCCGCTCACTTCTTCTCTGTATTTCCCACCCACGGAAACTTCCGATTGGGAAAAAATGCCAGTTGCAGAATTGGGTTGGGATCAGACAGCGCTTGCTGAGATGCTGGCCTGGCTGCCAACCCAGGACACCCGGGCTTTTATCATCCTGAAAGACGGCAAGATTGTGGTGGAGGAATACTGGGGAGCCAAGCTGACAGGAGTGGGGGAGATGGATCAAAACTCCCTCTGGTACTGGTCCTCGGCCGGGAAGACACTTACTGCGGCCCTGGTCGGTATCGCGCAGCAGCAAAAGTTGCTGAAAACCAATGATCGCACCCAAAAATACCTGGGGGAAGGCTGGACGTCAATGTCGGCTAAGCAAGAAAAGGAGATCCGTCTGATCCACCATCTGACGATGACGACAGGATTGGATGACAGAGTTGAAAATCCGGACGATTCCGCTCCGGAGAATATGAAATATCTGGCAAATCCGGGGACGCGCTGGAGCTACCACAATGCCGCGTACTCGCTGTTGAAGCATGTGATCGAAAAAGCCTCTGGAAAAGACTATCAGAGCTTTTTCAAAGATAACTTGGGAGACAAGATCGGGATGACTGGTTTTTGGCAGCAAAGCGGATTCAACGACGTGTTCTATTCCGACGCGCGTTCCTTTGCGCGGTTTGGACTGCTGATGCTGGCAAAGGGTCACTGGGATGGAACGGAGATCTGGTCGGGGGACTATTTCGAAAAGATGTACCAAACCTCCCAAAAGTTAAATCTAAGCTATGGCTATCTGACTTGGTTGAACGGGAAGGCTTCCTTTAAGGCTCCAGGTTCGAAGGCTGAGACTGCCGGTTCGATGATTCCCCAAGCGCCGGCAGACATGTATCAGGCGATGGGAAAGAGCGGACAGTTTCTGATGGTAATTCCTTCGAAGAATCTGGTCATTGTCAGGATGGGGAGCTCAGATGGTGAGTCGCCGGTACCCTATGCGTTGATGCGGGATATTTGGGAGCGCTTGGATCAGGTGATGGATTGATCGGCTTAAGCGTATTTTTCCATCTGATAGTTGATCTTGTCGATGGTAAGTGGCTTTTCAAGAAAACCGGAGACGATCTGGTATCCATCTGCCCTTTGTCTGTCCTGAAAATCTATGGAGCTGGAGAGGATGACAATCTTGTCAGCACGGTCTGGATAGATCTCCATATACTTGTTTAAGAATTCCCAGCCGTTCAGCACTGGCATATTGATGTCGAGAAAAATAAGGAGACTGTCGTCGGGGTTGAGCTCCGTGATCTTTCCGAGCGCATCCTGACCACTCAAAAACTCCTCTATCCGCCCGCCAATCCGTGTTTTTCCCAAAAGTCTCCTATTGATAAGGTTATTGATGGGGTCATCATCCACTAAAAAAACAGCATCAAAGTGAACCATTAAGTGTAAGGTCGGGCGTTAGTGTGTGTAAGTACTCCAAAATACAATTATTCCCTATTCCCAAGAAAGGAATTCGCTGCTTTTTATTTTCAAGTATATATAAAGACTATAAATCAGGGCAATAAAAAAGGAGGCACTGAGGCCTCCTTTTTTAGTATTGTGGGTGTTGATTACATCATGCCACCCATTCCGCCGCCGCCCATTTGAGGCATAGACGGAGAATCTTCTTTTACATCAGCTACTACACACTCAGTGGTCAATAGCAACGCTGCGATGGAAGCGGCGTTTTCAAGAGCCAATCGAGTTACTTTCGTAGGATCGATAACTCCTGCTGCAAATAGATCTTCGTAAACGTCTGTTCTTGCATTGTAGCCAAAGTTTCCTTTGTTTTCTCTGATCTTGTTGATCACCACAGACGGCTCACCGCCGGCGTTGGCTACGATTGTTCTCAGTGGAGACTCGATCGCCAGACGGATGATGTTGATACCGGTGTCCTGATCTTCGTTTTCACCTTTCAGGTCAGCAAGTGCGTCAGCAGCTCTTACAAGCGCCACACCACCACCTACTACTACACCTTCTTGTACGGCAGCTCTTGTAGCGTGCAAAGCATCATCTACACGGTCCTTCTTCTCTTTCATCTCTACTTCAGTGGCAGCACCGATGTACAGGATCGCAACTCCGCCAGACAATTTGGCAAGCCTTTCCTGAAGCTTCTCTCTGTCGTAGTCAGAAGTGGTTTTTTCGATCTGAGCTTTGATCTCAGCGATTCTGCCTTTGATGGCAGCTTTGTCACCTGCACCGTTTACGATGGTGGTGTTGTCTTTGTCGATGTTGATCTTCTCAGCTCTACCCAACATGTCAGGCGTAGCGTTTTCCAATTTGAAACCTCTTTCTTCAGAGATGACAGTTCCGCCGGTCAGGATCGCGATGTCTTCCAACATTGCTTTTCTTCTGTCACCGAAACCTGGAGCTTTCACAGCAGCAACTTTCAAAGCGCCTCTGATCTTGTTCACTACCAAAGTAGCCAAAGCTTCACCGTCTACATCTTCAGAGATGATCAACAATGGCTTGCCAGACTGAGCTACTGGCTCAAGTACAGGAAGCAATTCTTTCATGGAAGAGATCTTCTTGTCGTAGATCAGGATGAATGGATTGTCCAATTCAGCTTCCATCTTCTCCGTGTTGGTTACGAAGTAAGGCGAAAGGTAACCTCTGTCAAACTGCATACCTTCTACAGTCTTCACGTCAGTCTCAGTACCTTTTGCTTCCTCTACAGTGATCACACCGTCTTTACCGACTTTGTCCATCGCGTCAGAGATCATGTTACCGATCTCTTCGTCGTTGTTTGCAGATACGGTAGCCACCTGAGCGATCTCTTTGGAAGTAGAGATTTGCTTGGAGTCTGCTTTCAGTTTAGCAACTACTGCAGCGACAGCTTTGTCAATGCCTCTTTTCAGATCCATTGGGTTTGCACCTGCTGCTACGTTTTTGATGCCAACGTTGAAGATGGCTTGTGCCAATACAGTCGCAGTCGTAGTTCCGTCACCCGCGTTGTCGGCAGTCTTGGAAGCCACTTCTTTCACGAGCTGAGCGCCCATGTTTTCGATCGGCTCAGACAACTCGATCTCTTTTGCTACTGACACACCGTCTTTGGTGATGGTCGGAGCGCCAAATTTTTTGTCAATGATGACATTACGGCCTTTAGGGCCCAAAGTAACTTTTACTGCGTCTGCCAATGCATCCACACCTTTTTTCAGACGATCCCTAGCATCGGTATCGAAAAACAATTGTTTTGCCATGATATTTTAAATTTTCAGTTGTTGATTTTGTTTGATTGATTAAAGGATCGCGAAGATGTCAGACTCTCTCATGATGAGGAAATCTTTGCCTTCTACGCTCAGTTCAGTGCCGGAATATTTACCGTACAAAACAGTGTCACCCACTTTCACAGTCAATGGCTCATCTTTTTTGCCGTTTCCTACTGCTACTACAGTCCCTTTTTGCGGTTTTTCTTTGGCAGTATCCGGGATGTAAAGACCAGAAGCGGTTTTCTCTTCTGCTGCAGCTGGCTGTACCAAAACTCGGTCTGCAAGAGGTTTGATGTTCACGTTTGACATAGTATTAAATTGTTTAAGGTTAAATTTTAGATTAAAATGCTATTGCCCTCTTATCACTTCCTGTGCCAAGGGAGCTTTTGCGGCAAAAGGCTGACAAATCGACTGTAAATCGGGTCGGGGGATCCGTCTCGAGCTTTGAATGAGCGGCTTATGATCTGCCAAATTTTCCCGTATGTAGGTAAAAAATGTCAGAAATGTGTATTTTAATCCAAACCTTGAAACCTATGCGAACCCTACCTAAGAACTGGATCACCGAAGGTCTGATCGATTTTGAGTACAAAAAGTACCAACTCCTGGCATATCTGCAGGAAGCAGAGCGGGAGTTTCAGGCAGTCAAACTCTATCCCATGCTGTCAGACCTGATCGATCACCACCGGCTGTTGCATGAGCTGGAATCCGGCAAGACGGAACTGAGCAAGCTCTTCCCAAAAGCGCTCAATGGCATAGACTTCAGGAATGCGCAGCTGCAGTTTGAGAAGAAAGTCGAAGACGGAGAGATCATGAAGGAGGTCTCGCAGATCGCAGAGTATGCACTGCCGCGGATTGCGACTCAGATCGAGGAGGGGAAGTCAATCTATAATTTTGTCGAGGAGCAGGTCGAGTTTGAGCCCGTGGGCATTCAACCCATCTACAACCGGGAGGGATTTATCCTGATGACACGGGAAAGCAATCCGGACGTACACGCCTTTCGTTACAAGTCCAACCTGCTTCAGATGGCAGGGGAGAAGTTTCGAAGTATTACGTTCTGGTTTCTGGGGATTTTTCAAAAAAACCTCTTCAACACGCTGGAAAGGCTGAAGATGCAGCTGATCCGGGAAGTAAAGGAACTTCCCAATCCCGCCACTTGGCGGCTTCACAGTCATCACGCGGTGCCGATCGAGGAGACGCTGGTACCGATCTCCAAGCGCTTGGTCTTGCAGCAGATCAGCTAAACTGATTTTCCAAGCGCTGTGTACTGTCGTCTGTCGACCGTTGACGAAGGCCGCTATTAATGACCCGCAGCCAAAATGGGATTAGCCAAATTTCGAAATCCCTGACATTGCCTCGGGTTTTCTTCTTACTTTCGCCCCGTACGTTCTTTTGTTCATCTTAAACTCAAAGCCGTTTGCGGTTTCCCTTCCGGGGAATTAATAAGGAACCATGTGAAAATCATGGACTGTCGCGCAACTGTAATCCTGTTCTGATTTTTTGTCAGAAAACAGCCCTATCCAAGAATGCCATTGTCCCGAAAGGGATGAGAAGGCGGGTAGTGTCAGGAAAGTCAGGAGACTTGCCACAAACGCATTGACATTGCTTTCGCGATCTGAAGCCTATGTCAGGCATTGAACCATCCATTCCACTTTTGCCCGGGGGATTGGTGTGTCTTTTTCTGATATTTTAGTTTGCGTAAGTGATACGTTTAATTGCTCAAAGGCTGCAATAAACTATTTCTAATTTTAAAGCAAACAACATGCTGACGCACAACCTGGGCTATCCGCGAATTGGTAGCCAACGTCAATTGAAAAAAGCCTGCGAAGACTATTGGGCGGGAAAATCCACACTCCAGCAGCTCCTCCACACGGGGAGCAAGATCCGGGAAGAAAACTGGCTGCTGCAAAAGCAGGAGGGAATCGACCTCATCCCGTCTAACGACTTCTCGTTTTACGACCAGATCCTTGACATGTCCCTGATGGTCAATGCGATCCCGGAGCGGTTTCACGAGATCGTCCTGAGCGGGAAAAAATCCGAAACCGACCTGTATTTTGCCATGGCCCGTAGTTTCCAAAAGGACGGGATGGACATCACCGCCTTGGAGATGACCAAATGGTTTGATACCAATTACCATTATCTGGTTCCGGAATTCCGCAAGAACCAACCCTTCAAGCTGTTCTCGACCAAAATCATTGACGAATTCAATGAAGCCAAACAGCTCGGTATCCAGACCAAACCGGTGCTGATCGGGCCGGTTTCTTATCTTCTTTTGGGTAAAGAAAAGGAGAGCGGATTTGACCGGATTGATCTGATCCCAAACCTGCTGCCGGTCTATCTGGAGATCCTCAAGCGACTCGAAAAAGCCCATGTGGAGTGGGTTCAGTTTGACGAGCCGTTTCTTGCCCTGGACTTGGGAGAAAAAGAACGGGAGGCATTCACGTATGTTTATACCCAGATCCGGAAGGAATTCCCCAAGCTAAAAATCCTGCTGGCAACCTATTTTGAAGGGTTGGATGGGCAAGGTTCGCTGGCGGCCTCCTTGCCGGTGTGTGCCCTGCACCTCGATTTGGTCAGAAATGCCGATCAGCTCCCGGAACTGCTTTCTGTGATTCCTGAAAAGATGTCACTTTCTTTGGGAGTCGTCGACGGCCGGAATATCTGGATCAATGACCTGGAAGCGTCCCTTAAAACCATCCATGAGGTGGTAGACAGATTGGGCGAAGCCCGTGTGATGATTGCGCCGTCTTGTTCGCTCTTGCATGTTCCCTGTGACTTGGCGCTGGAGACGGATGAGCATATCCTATTGCCTGAGATCAAAAGCTGGATGGCTTTTGCGAAGCAAAAACTCCGGGAAGTAGCCTTGCTGAAGAATCTGGCAAAGAATGGAACGAAGGACTCGGGAGGTTTTCTAAAAAATCAAGCTTCACTAGCAGCTCGGAAAACTGCTCCGTTGATTCATGATCCTCAGGTAAAAGCACGGGTGGCTGCAATCACTCCCGCGATGTCTTCGAGAAAATCGGCCTTTGCTCTCAGAAAGCAAAACCAGCAGAAAGTGCTCAATCTGCCAGTTTTTCCGACCACGACTATTGGCTCTTTTCCTCAAACCAAAGAGGTAAGATCCTGGCGGGCCAAACTGAAAAAAGGGGAACTCAGCCCCGAAGAATACGATCGGTTGCTCCGCGAAGAAACCACCGAACTGATCAAATGGCAGGAGGAGATCGGACTCGATGTACTGGTACATGGAGAATACGAGCGCAATGACATGGTGGAGTATTTTGGCGAGCAGCTCAATGGATACACCTTTTCGAAGAATGGCTGGGTGCAGAGTTACGGCTCCAGGTGTGTGAAGCCGCCGATCGTCTTTGGGGACGTATCACGACCCAAAGCAATGACCGTGTATTGGGCTGAGTTTGCCCAGTCGCTGACTCCGGTACCTGTAAAAGGGATGCTGACCGGGCCGGTGACGATCTTGCAGTGGTCGTTTGTACGGGACGATCAGCCGAGGTCTGAGACAGCCTATCAGATTGCTTTGGCGATCCGTGATGAGGTGCAGGATCTGGAAAAAGCCGGAATCAGGGTCATTCAGATCGACGAGCCTGCGATCCGCGAAGGGCTGCCCCTTCGGAAAGCTGACTGGCCGGGCTATCTGGATTGGTCGATCACCGCATTCCGGATCTCTTCCACGGGTGTCGAGGATGAAACCCAGATCCATACGCACATGTGCTACTCGGAATTCAATGACATCATCCGGGATATCGCAGATATGGACGCCGACGTGATCACCATCGAGTGCTCACGGTCTCAGATGGAGCTTCTGGACGCTTTTGGAGAGTTCAACTATCCCAACGACATCGGGCCCGGAGTGTATGATATCCATTCTCCGCGAGTGCCATCCCAGGAGGAGATGATCTTTTTGTTGAAAAAAGCGCGAGCGGTCATTCCAGAGCAAAACCTTTGGGTGAATCCGGATTGTGGATTGAAAACCCGGCACTGGCCTGAAACCAGGGAAGCCCTGATCCAGATGGTCGGTGCTGCCAAGGCGCTTAGAGAACCTGTTTTAGTCTAAATGAGCCATTGGAGGTCAGTACCGCGTGGAGCTGACCTCCTTTTTCATTTAATGAAATTCCAAATGGCCTTTAAAAATCGAATATGTGTATCCGTGATCTTGGACGTAGCCAGTGATTATAAAGGTGTGATGCTGGCCTTTGGCAAATTCCCCCTTCCTAAGGGGGCTAGGGGGATTTAAAATTCAATTTAAATTCAAATTTCTTGGATACATGCAACATTCCAAATAGTCATAAAGTCTAACTATAATCATATGAAAAGCCGAATTGATCTAAACGAGATGATCTGCTTGGATGTGTTCCTCGGAAGATTAGGACAAGATCCGGATCCGGAATTGGATTCCCAACTTGTGCCTTCTCAAGTCTCTCATCCGCTATTGGCATGGGATATTGCTTCTCAGAGAAGATTTCAAACTCCCGCGTCTAAGGCTATCCGAAAGCTTCGTGAGCTTGCGAAGCTTCACAAGTGGACCCTCGACATTTCTCTTTTTTTGAGGAAAGATTTTGATGCCTTGGTAGTGACTGATCTGGATCAGGTGATCGCTTGGGTGAGTGATGGATTTGAGGAAATGACGGGTTATTGTCCATTAGAGGTTGTAGGCCAAAAACCCAATCTTCTTCAGGGACCGAAAACCAGTCTTGAGTCCAAAAAAAGGATCAGAGAAGCAATCATGAAAAAGAGACCGATGAAGGCCACACTCCTTAACTACAAGAAAGACGGAACAGCCTACCGATGCAGGATAGAGGTCATCCCGATCTTTATCGATTCTCAAACACACACCCATTTCTTGGCCATCGAGAAATCAATCTGATCATCACAAAAGTCTTGGCTTTTTCCTCTGCGCTCTTAAAAAAAAACGCATGAGACCGATAATGAGGATTGAAGTCTGCCATACGGCAGGAATGGGTCATAATGAGCCTCTCTTTTTTCTCGGTGGTAAATTTTTGCCGGGGGTGGGTTTATAGCTATGCTGCTTCTCCTGAAGCAGTATACGGAGAGTTGTGAATGGTCCAACTTCTGGAGAAGCAGGACAACGGGCGATTTGAGCCGTTTGGGTACCGAAAGCCTTAACTTTTTTCTCTACTCTCTCAAAAACAGCAAGAGACCGAAATAAGGCTTGAAGTCTGCCATACGGCTTCAATGGCAAATATCATATTCTCCTTTTTCTCTCTGTAGTGGAATTTTTTTAATGGATTTTTTCACCACGGAGGACACAGAGAAGAGGGATCATTTCCATCATACGACCGTAATTGCCAAAATCAGCCTCTCTTTTCTCTGTAGTAAAATTTTCGCGACGTTGTGCGCCGGAGGAACCGCAAAAACTTTTATCTGGAATCCCAATGGTTTTAGGTGGAATTTGCCAGTTAGGGTGCCACCGGACAGATTTACTCAGGATTTTCACCCAAAAATCCCTAAGTTTTCTGCTCAGATTAAACTACCACTATGAGAAAACTACTCCTATTACTTCTGGCAAGCACCTCAGTCAGTCTTGCTCAGCAAAACAACCGGCTTCCACAAAGATCCTCCGTGGAGACTTCCCAACGTGAAATCCGCCGTGATGTCCCCATGACCAACTCGATCCGAAAAGCATTCGACGCAGGAACCCGTGATTTTTCGGGAAAGCCGGGCCCAAATTATTGGCAGTTGGAAACCGACTTTACGATTCAGGTAAGTCTGGATCCACACACCCAGACGCTCACAGGAACAGAAAAAATCCTGGTTCACAACAACAGTAAGGACGATTGGGATAGAATTGTACTCAGACTCGACCACAATATATTCAGAGCGGATGTGCCCCGTGGCTTCTCCACTCCAGCGGAGCAAACTGAGGGAATGGTGGTCACCCGTATCAACGTGGCCGGTGAATCCATCGACCTCACGGAGATTCGGATGGGACGAAACCAAGCCCCCAAGCCGGGAGTGAGCGGGCTTACCAAGACCGTGGCCACCGTTTACCTTGCCCAGCCGATCAAAGCAGGTAGCAAGACAGAAGTAGAGATTGACTGGCATACCAAATTGCCTGGCGGCCCGAATGGAATGGGGCACCGGATGACGCAGCGCTTTGACAGCACGCTCTTTCAGCCAACCCAATGGTTTCCCAGATTGGCGAAGTATGACGACCTCAGAGGATGGGAAACGAGCCCCTATCTAGGCCCGGCAGAGTTTTTCAATAATTTCGGAAAGTTTGATGTATCCATCACGGTACCTGGAGGTTGGATCGTGAGCGGAACAGGGATCCTGCAAAATCCGAAGGAAGTGATGACGGCGGCTTCGCTCGAGCGCTTTGGGAAAGTCCTGGAATCTGATGAGGAGACCACTATTGTCGGCGAAGAGGAAAGAGGACCCGGCAAAGCCACCGCTGCAGGAGAGAAGTTGACATGGCACTTGGTCGCAGACAGGGTGAACGACTTTGCCTGGGCTGCGTCAGCGGATTTTATCTGGAAAGGCACCCGGGCAAATATCCCCGGCAAGGGCTATGTCCCTATCTATATGGTGTATGAGCCTGAGCGAGCGGCCTCTTACGCGAATGCCGCTAAGATCACGCGTCACGCGATGGAGTTTTACTCCAAACTTTGGGCACCGTATCCATTCCCCCAGCTCACACTTCAGGACGGGCCAAGCGCAGGCATGGAATACCCGATGGTGATCAATTCCAATCAGGGAGCAGCTGATCACGAGACAGCCCACCAATGGTGGCCGATGATGCTGGGCACGAACGAGACCCGGTATGGCTGGATGGATGAGGGATTCAATCAGTATATGAACATTCTTTCGGGCGCAGACTCGAAAGGCGTCCCGGCAAAATTGGACGGGCTGGGGCAGATGTATGGGCGGATCAGTGGGAGCGAAGACGAGGCTCCGCTGATGTGGAGTGCAAATGATGCAGGTACCGGGTATGGCTTTCAGACTTATCAGAAAACACCACTCATGCTCTCCATGCTTGGCGGCATCGTCGGGGACGAGGCGGTGGTCAATGCAATGAAAAAATACACTGCGGCCTGGGCCTTCAAGCATCCCTCACCCTGGGATTACATGTTCTTCATGAACCACGAACTGGGACAAAATCTGGAGTGGTTCTGGTACTACTGGCTGTTTACAACGGAGTCTGTCGAAGGCTCCATCGCCAATGTCAGCACAGAAGGCAGCAAGACTACTGTTACCGTGAAGCAGGCGGGACAAATGCCTTCGCCGGTGGTTCTCAAGGTGGAATTTGAAGCCGGAAGTGAAGCGCTCAAAGCATCGCCTAACTCAAAAGTCCTCGACGAAAATACAGTCGAGGTGACCTGGCCAGTCGATGTATGGTGGGAGGGACGCAGAACCTTCGATGCGGTGCTGGACTTCGGCCCAAGAAAGATCAAGAAGATTACCCTGGATCCTCACGGACGCTTTCCAGACGGGGAGATTTCGGACAACGTCTGGCCGAGGGAGTAGGAAGAATCAAGAATCAAGAAATAAGACGCTAGTATCAAGACATTAGATATGAGAACCGGATCAAGAAGGAGTTCTCACTCGGAGTCCTGGAAAATCAGAAATATGAATATCCGTTTTTGCACCCGTCTCTGAAATCTAGTATGAAGTACCAAAGGTCCGCCGCCTGGTATCTTTTGCTGAGCTCGGTCGGTGAACTCGTGAACCATTCAATCCCAAAAGCAAAGGAATTTAGTTTAGTGGTACAACTGCGGATAATGAAGAAATAAAAAAACAGCCTTTCCTCTACTGGAAAGGCTGTTTTTGCTTATTAGGTCACCCGTACAAAGAGCTTCGCGCTTCACGTTTTGAGGTACTTTGCAGTGGACTGTCGACCGTCGTCTGTTGACCGAAATCCAATCGCTAAATCCTAAACCCAAGCGAAACCACCAAACTTCTTCCGTCTGACGGCCAGATCCCCCCGATTCCTCTGCCTTTGCGACTTCGCGGTGAGAAACTCTATTTTAAATGGCAATATGGATTGAAGTCCGTCATACGACCGAAATGACCAATACCAGCGTCTCCCGTCCTCTGTGGTTGATTTTTTTCAATGGAATTTTTGGCGTTTTGGGCGATGTAAATCAGGTGAAAAAGCCAGTCAAAAGCCTCCGCAGCGCATGAACTTATTCAGTTGGCTCACAAGGAGTTTTAGTAATTTGACTCACTACCGCCGATAAACTCACCAATATTGGCCGATTGAGGCTAGCTTTGAGCCTTGGAATGTGATGATGTAATGTGGCTTTGACTCGGGGTAGAGCGGTTAGATTTGTGGATTTCTGGGTAAAACTGGCCGAATTTTATGCGCTGGACTTGAATTTGGGATTTCTGTTATCAAATCGTTAATCAGACTGGAAAATCCCGAAACGACGCTATTTTGCAGCCTCAGGAAACTTCAAACTAGTTGATGTCGACTTGTTTGTTTTCCCGGGGAATTGGTTTTGGATGTGTTCCGGGAGGTCGATTTAGACGGGCTGCTGAATTTGGCAAGCACTTTGATTGCGCCGATCTGGGTTTTTGTCAGCAGATTGGTGGAAGTGCAGACGTTGGACTGGAGTCAGCCAAATCTCGCCTCAGATAAGACCCCTTGTGACAAAAAGCATTTTTGTTAATATAAAAAAATCGATAAAAAATAGGATAATAAATGAGTACAAAAATTGCTCATTTGCTACCTTTGCGACAATAAAATCAATTTAAAAGCCTCAAATTTTCATTTTTGGGGCCGTTTTTTTGATAAAATTGCTAATTCCAGAGTTTTGGGTGCTTTGAAACAAAGCCCCCGGACTTGCTAAGACCGAGCGAGAAAATAGGAGGAAATTGTAAGAGACCAAGGCGATTGATTCGTCTGACTTTACCGTAGCTTCCTCTAATCTTCAAGCGAAATGGGACTGAAAGGGCGAAGCTGTGTCTGCCTGTATAGACCATTAACACCCACCGCGTGGTCAAGTTTAGGCAAAGTAGATTTTGTGATATTTGATATTTGCTGTTAATTCGGATTCAAGATGCGATTCCCGTTCTTCTAATCGGAGTGGGATTTAGTAGCTATGTGTTAAGAGTTTTTTAAAATTATCCAGATATACGAGATGAATTCAGTTAACGTAATACTTTCCGGCGGGGTTGGCTCGAGACTTTGGCCATTATCGCGAAAGACCAGGCCAAAGCAATATCTGCCTATCTTTGAAGGGCAGACACTTTTTCAAAAGACAGCACTGAGAAATAAGAGCTTTTGCGACCATGTGATCGTAGTGGGCAATTGTGACAACTATGAACTTTCCCGGACCGATTTGGCGAATGCCGGGATCGGCCGCTACTCAGAGATCATAGAAGCCTGTCCGAGAAATACGGCTGCGGCGATCGCTTTTGCGGCTTTTAAAGCAGACCCGGAAGATATTCTATTTGTAACCCCTTCCGATCACCTCATACAAGCGGAGGAACTCTACGCGGCGGCAGTTTCTAGGGCGATGCAGCTTGCTGATGACGGATTCATTGTAACCTTTGGTTTGAAACCGACCAAGGCAGAGACTGGCTTTGGGTACATCGAATCAGACGGAGAAGACGTAAAGAGTTTTAGAGAAAAGCCTGACCTCGCAACAGCGCAAAGCTTCCTCGAACAGGGAAATTTCTATTGGAATTCAGGTATGTTCTGCTTTAAAGCGGGAGTTTATCTAAAGGAGCTTCACGAATTGGAGCCTGAGGTTTTTTTGGCTTCTAAGGAGGCATATGAAAATTCAGCGTCGGGCAAACTGGACTTGGGCTTATCCATGCGTATTCCGTCTATATCAGTAGATTATGCTGTAATGGAGAGGACCAAGAAGATAAAAGTTGTGCCTTCCCTTTTCCAGTGGTCGGATATGGGTTCGTTTGAATCCATATGCGAATATCTGGAGGAATCCGGGCATCCAAAAGACGGGCTTGGAAATATGGTCATCGGAACGTCGCTCCATACTGAGTTTACGGGTTTGTCAAATACGATATTAATTCACACTTCTGATGCTATCTTGGTGCTCCGAAAAGAGAATGCCCAAGATGTAAAGAAGGTGTATGAGCGTTTGGAACGTGAGCGCCCCGAATTGGTCTAAAGGACTATCTAACAACTTATTAACTCTACCCCTAAACCTTTTAATTTTCAACTCTTACAAATGAAGCGAATTCTTGTCACCGGAGGCGCCGGTTTTTTGGGCTCACATCTTTGTGAGCGACTGTTGAATGAGGGGAACGAGGTGCTCTGCGTGGACAACCTTTTTACAGGAAGAAAGTCCAACGTCCACCATCTGATGGACAATAAGAATTTTGAATTTCTTCGACACGACGTTACTTTTCCACTCTATGCAGAAGTGGATGAGATCTATAATTTAGCCTGTCCGGCAAGTCCTGTTCACTACCAGTTTGACCCCGTACAAACAACAAAAACATCGGTGATTGGGGCGATTAACATGCTGGGCCTAGCCAAAAGACTTCGGATAAAGATCCTTCAGGCAAGTACCTCCGAAGTATATGGTGATCCGGAAGTCCATCCGCAGCCGGAGTCCTACAAAGGCAGTGTTAGCACCACGGGGATTCGAGCCTGCTATGATGAAGGAAAACGCTGCGCAGAAACCTTGTTTTTTGACTACCATAGACAGCACAAGGTGGCCATCAAGGTGATGAGGATCTTCAACACCTATGGTCCAAGAATGCATCCAAATGACGGTAGAGTTGTAAGTAATTTCATCGTCCAGGCCCTAAAAGGTCAAGACATTACCATCTTCGGGGAAGGCAAGCAAACCCGGAGCTTCTGTTATGTCGACGACAATATTGAGGGAATGTATCGCCTGATGAACTCCAGAGATGGATTTACCGGTCCGGTCAACATCGGCAATCCCGGGGAGTTTACCATGTTGGAACTGGCGGAATTGGTGATCGCCCTGACCGGTAGTAAGAGTAAGCTGAAATTTTTAACCCTGCCCCAAGACGACCCGATGCAGCGTCAACCGATTATTGATCTGGCAAAGAAAGAGCTGGACTGGGAACCCAAAATAAATCTTCGTTCCGGCCTTGCAAAGACGATTGCGTATTTCGACGAACTGTTGAAAAATAGTTAATCGTCAGAGGGTCTTGTTATAAAGTCGTTCATCAAATAACCACCAATTACTAATCTTTCCCCTTTTGAGTCAAAATAACAACACTAAAATCTACATCGCGGGACACCGGGGCATGGTCGGCTCGGCAATCTGGAGGGCATTGGAAGCAAAGGGCTATTCCGATTTAATTGGAAGGACGTCTGCGGAACTGGATCTTCGAAATCAACATGCGGTCGATGATTTTTTCTCTACCGAAAAGCCGGAGGTGGTGATCGATGCAGCAGCGAGAGTGGGGGGGATTATGGCAAATAACACCTTCCCGTACCAGTTTTTGATGGAGAATATGCAGATTCAAAATAATCTGATCGACGCCTCATTCAATACGGGGGTACAGAAATTTATCTTTCTGGGTTCCTCCTGCATCTATCCCAAACTGGCACCGCAACCTCTAAGGGAAGACTACCTGCTCACTGGGCCATTGGAGCCAACCAACGAATGGTATGCAGTTGCGAAGATTACGGGGGTGAAAGCCTGCGAGGCTATCAGGATGCAATATGGCAAAGATTATATTTCTCTGATGCCGACTAACCTTTACGGCCCCTTTGATAATTTCGATCTCAATACCTCCCATGTGCTTCCTGCCATGATCCGGAAGTTTCATCTCGCCAAAGAGAGCGGGAACTTACCTGTCGAATTATGGGGTTCTGGCACTCCCATGCGGGAGTTTCTGTTTGTTGAAGATCTTGCTGATGCCGTGGTGTTCGCTCTGGAAAATGAATTCCATGATAACCTTTATAATGTCGGAACCGGGACGGATCTGACTATCAAGGCCCTTGCAGAGCTGGTCCAAAAGATCGTCGGCCATACCGGCGTTATTATCTGGGACTCGAGCAAGCCTGACGGTACCCCCAGAAAGCTGATGGATGTCTCCAAGATGGAAAAAGCCGGATGGACGGCCAAGATTGGTTTGGAAGAAGGAATAAGGATGACTTACGGGTGGTTTTTGGAGCATCAGGGCTCCTTCAAAGAATTGAAGATCTAAATTTGATGTCAGTGGGTCAGGGTGAAATACTCGCGCTTTAACCCTTAATGACTTTAACATGTCTTACTTTTTCCTGAGAATCCCGAATAGGAACTCTGATCAATATTGTAAAGTAGCCCCTATTGCCGGTGTGACCGGCCACGATGGCTCTCGCCGAACTGGACTTTTATTGGAAAGACTTTACGTTCAATGGTATCAAAGGTCGAACTTCATCTTGCAACACTCAGCGATCAAGCACAGCTATCAGGATGAACATCAAGTGCACGTCGGTTTTCGGTTACACTACTGCGATTTGACTGGTCTACCAATTTCCCACACTATAGTAGAAGTGTATCCGGGGAGGTTTACAATTTGGAGGCGATATGCCAGTGAGGGTAATCGCGATGAATAAAACCTTTACAAATAACCTTTAACGATTTTACATTTAACCATTACATTACGATTAACAAACCAACTTTTAAATGCTTACTAACTTAGAAAACAGTAAAATAGCCATCATCGGTCTCGGATATGTGGGACTGCCACTGGCGGCTGCTTTTGCAGAGAAATTCAGAACCGTCGGCTATGACATCGATCCTAAGCGTGTCGATGAGTTGCAAAAGGGCCACGACCGGACCCTGGAAGTTGAAGATGCACATTTACAGTCGGTCTTGGTCAAGAGTTCACTGGACCTGGACGACAAAGGAAAAGGACTGCTGATTACTGATGCTGTTTTGCCGATTTCCTCTGCCAATATCTACGTCGTGACAGTGCCAACCCCGACGGACAAGCACAACCGCCCGGTTCTTACACCCATGCTAAAGGCCTCGGAAGCAATCGGGAAAATCCTGAAGAAAGGAGATGTAGTGATCTATGAATCGACTGTCTATCCCGGGGTTACAGAGGAAGAATGTATCCCGGTACTGGAGAAAGTCTCCGGATTGAAGTATAACGAAGACTTCTTTGCAGGCTATTCTCCTGAGCGGATCAACCCGGGAGACAAGGAACATACCGTTACCAAGATCTTAAAGGTAACCTCAGGCTCCACACCCGAAGTAGCGGAATATGTGGATCAGCTCTATAAAGCCGTCATAACAGCAGGCACCCATAAGGCTTCTTGTATCAAAGTTGCCGAGGCAGCGAAGGTCATAGAAAACTCCCAACGGGATATCAACATCGCCTTTGTGAATGAGCTGAGCAAGATCTTTAACCTTCTTGGGATTGATACCCAGGAGGTACTGGAGGCTGCAGGAACGAAATGGAATTTTCTTCCCTTCCGTCCGGGATTGGTGGGAGGCCACTGCATCGGGGTAGATCCGTTTTATCTAGCCCAAAAGGCCCAGGAGGTTGGATACCATCCAGAGATTATCCTCGCTGGTCGCCGTCTCAATGATTCCATGGGCAAGCATGTGGCTACGGAGACGATCAAACACATGATGCGGAAGGACCTAAAGGTGATCGATTCTAAGGTGCTGATCTTGGGTTTTACCTTTAAGGAGGATTGTCCCGATGTCCGAAACACCCGGGTGATCGATATTTATAATGAGTTGAAGTCGTTCGATATGGATGTCTGCGTCTACGATCCGTGGGCGAATCCAGCAGAGGTAAAGCACGAGTATGGCATTGATGTGATCAATGGAGGGGAAAAGCCCGATCTTGAGGATTATTCGGCAGTTATTCTGGCTGTGGCCCACAAAGAATTCAAATCTTGGCCAATCCAGGCTTCAAGTAATTGTGTTGTTTTTGATGTGAAATCGGTTTTGAAAAAAGAATTGGTGGATTCAAGGCTTTAACAATATGGAAAAGATCCAGATGGTGGACTTGAAGTCCCAATATGACAGAATAAAAGACAAGATAGATGATGCTATCCAAGAAGTAATTAATGAGACCGCTTTTATAAATGGTCCCCAGGTGAAAGAATTTTCTGATGCTTTAGCAGCATATACGGGCGCCAAATATGTAATTACCTGTGGCAATGGAACGGATGCGCTACAGATCGCGATGATGGGCTTGGGATTCCAGCCCGGTCAAGAAGTAATAGTTCCTGCGTTCACATACGTTGCAACCGCCGAGGTCATCGCATTGCTGGGACTTAAACCTGTTTTTATCGATGTAGATCCGGATACTTACGGTATGGATGTTGCCCAACTCAAGTCAAAGTTGACATCCAACACCGTGGGAATAGTGCCTGTTCATCTTTATGGACAATGCTCTAATATGGAAGCTATCTTGGAGTTTGCTAAGACACACAATCTAAAGATTATCGAAGATACCGCTCAGGCCATCGGTGCCAAATACACTTTTTCCGATGGCCGGAAAATGCAGGCAGGCACGATGGGCGATGTAGGAACAACTTCTTTCTTTCCTTCCAAAAATTTGGGTTGCTATGGGGACGGAGGAGCGATGTTCACCAATGATGCGGCTTTAGCTGAGAAGCTCCGAATGATCGCTAACCATGGCCAAAAGAAGAAATACCATCATCACATTGTAGGCGTTAACTCCAGGCTAGATACCCTGCAGGCCGCGATTTTGAATGTAAAACTTCAATACCTCGATAGATATACGGCCTCCAGAAATGAAGTTGCTGACAGATATGATAATGCATTTCTCGGCCATGAGTATGTTAAAAAACCGGTGAGGGTGCCAAATTCTACCCATGCATTCCATCAGTATACTGTCCAGATAGAGGGAGATAGGAGGGATGATCTAAAAGCATATTTGGCTGAGAAGGGAGTACCATCGATGGTTTACTATCCTATCCCCCTGCATCTACAGGAGGCATACCAAGATGCCGGATTTAAAAGAGGACAATTTCCGGTTTCTGAATCATTGTGTGAGAAGGTACTTTCACTTCCCATTCATACGGAGATGAAAGCCGAGGAACAAGAGTACATAATTGAAACTGTAAAAGGGTATTTTAAATGAAGGACTATTTCGTGCACCAAAGTGCCTATATCGACGAAGGCTGCGAAATCGGAGCGGGAACAAAAATCTGGCATTTTTCCCATATCATGCCAAATTGTAAGATCGGAAAGGGGTGTAATATCGGTCAAAATGTAGTGATCTCTCCAGAGGTAGTACTTGGAAGTAATGTCAAAGTTCAAAACAACGTTTCCATCTATACCGGAGTAACCTGCGGAGATGATGTGTTTTTGGGCCCTTCTATGGTATTTACCAATGTCATCAATCCAAGAAGTGCGGTGAACCGCAAGTCTGAGTATGCCAAGACCCATGTGGGAAAGGGTGCCACTATTGGAGCTAATGCGACAATTGTCTGTGGCCACGATATTGGTGCCTATGCATTTATCGGTGCTGGCGCGGTAATAACTAAAAATGTCCCAGCCTATGCACTGATGGTAGGCAATCCTGCAAAACAAATCGGCTGGATGAGCGAATATGGTTCCAAATTGATCTTTAATGAGCAGGGTAGTGCTAAATGCACAGAGACAGGTGATCTGTACTTGCTCCAAAATAACCAAGTAACAAAATCATGACAATGAAGAATTTTGCTTTAATAGGTGCTGCTGGATATATCGCACCACGACATATGAAGGCGGTAAAGGATACCGGAAATGTTCTTTTGGCTGCGTATGACAAGTTTGACAGTGTAGGAGTGATGGACAGCCATTTTCCGGATGCTGATTTTTTCACTGAATTTGAACGGTTCGACCGACACGTAGAAAAATTGAAGCGCACAAGTAACCCAATCGACTATGTAAGTATCTGCTCTCCAAATTATCTGCACGATTCACATATCCGATTTGGGTTACGGGTGGGGGCGAATGTAATCTGTGAAAAGCCGTTGGTTCTCAATCCCTGGAATATTGATGCCTTGGCGGAAGTAGAAAAGGAACATGGAGCAAGGGTCTTCAATATTCTTCAGCTAAGGTTACATCCTTCTATTATCGCGCTGAAAAAACAGATCGAAGAGAGCCCCAAAGATAAGATTTATGACATTGACTTAGCCTACATCACATCAAGAGGCCACTGGTACTATACGTCCTGGAAAGGGGATGTAAGTAAATCAGGAGGGATTGCCACTAACATAGGGGTCCACTTCTATGATATGCTGACTTGGGTATTTGGAGCGGTGAAGCAAAACGTGGTCCATTTACACACCCACGATCGTGCCGCTGGCTACTTTGAATTGGAGCGGGCAAGAGTTAGATGGTTTCTGAGTATCAACGCAGATACGCTTCCGGAGGCGGTGAAAGCTCGGGGTGGGCGGACATATCGGTCGCTCACAATGGAAGGGACGGAAATCGAATTTAGCGACGGATTCACTGAATTACATACGCATAGTTATCAGCATATCTTGGATGGACACGGATTTGGTCTAGAGGAAGCTCGACCAAGCATTGAAATAGTCCAAAATATAAGACATGCAGAACCGATAGGACTGACAGGTGATTATCATCCTTTAGCCAAAAGCCCTTTGACAGAACACCCTTTTTCAAAAAAACAGTAAATGAGATTACTTAGTTTAATAGGTAGGAGCGAAGTGTTGTTTCAAAAGGATATTCTAAGTAGAGAACCTGAGATTTCTGCTATCGTAGGAAATTCTCGATTTTTGGTCCTTGGCGGTGCCGGATCTATCGGACAGGCTGTAACTAAGGAGATTTTTAAAAGAAATCCATTGAAACTTCATGTCGTGGACATCAGTGAAAATAACATGGTCGAATTAGTTCGCGACATTCGGAGCTCTTTCGGTTACATCGATGGAGAATTTAAGACCTTCGCTCTCGATATTGGCTCTGTGGAATATGACGCGTTCATAAAAGCTGATGGTAAGTATGATTATGTCCTCAATCTATCTGCATTGAAGCATGTTAGGAGTGAGAAAGACCCTTTCACCCTAATGAGGATGATAGAGGTAAATGTTTTTAATACTGATAAAACGCTTAGTCAGTCAATCAAAAATGGCGTTAAAAAGTATTTTTGTGTCTCCACAGACAAAGCCGCAAACCCGGTGAATATGATGGGAGCTTCTAAAAGGATCATGGAGATGTTCCTCATGAGGCGAAGTGAAGATATTAGCATATCGACAGCCCGCTTTGCCAATGTGGCTTTTTCTGATGGTTCTTTACTTCACGGATTTAACCAGCGTATTCAGAAGCGACAGCCAATCGTAGCCCCATCAGACATAAAGCGCTATTTCGTTACCCCGCAGGAGTCCGGGGAACTGTGTCTGATGTCGTGTCTGTTTGGTGAAAACCGGGATATATTTTTTCCAAAATTAAGCGAAAGCCTCCATTTAATTTCCTTTGCTGACATAGCTATTAAGTATTTGGAGCAATTGGGGTACGAAGCTTACTTATGCCACTCGGAAGAAGAGGCGAGGCAATTGGTCAATCCATTGACTGAGGAAAAAAAGTGGCCTTGTTATTTTACCAAAAGTGATACTACAGGTGAAAAAGATTTTGAAGAGTTTTATACTGACCAGGAAACCCTGGATTTAAATAGCTTCGATAATCTAGGTGTAATCAAAAACCCATTGACGATAGAGAGAAGTAAACTTGAATTATTTGAGGAGAAAATTTCGAATCTAAGAAATGAAGGAGAATGGGAAAAAGAAGATATCGTTGACCTTTTTCATGTTATGATTCCGGATTTTGGGCATAAGGAAACTGGTAAATACTTAGATTCTAAGATGTGATGAACAAATTTCAGGAAACGATTCGTTTTGTTCGCGAGAGCTTCAATACGAGCAAATTTATACCGTTGCATGAGCCCCGTTTTCGGGGTAATGAAAAGAAATACCTTAACGATACAATAGATTCTACCTTTGTTTCTTCAGTGGGCGCATATGTGGATAAATTTGAAGAAATGATGCAGCAGATTACGGCAACGTCAAAAGCAGTTGCAGTAGTTAACGGTACCTCTGGAATACAAGTAGCTTTAAGACTTGTCGGTGTTAAGGCGGGGGACGAAGTACTCACACAAGCCTTAACTTTTGTTGCGACAGCAAATGCTATCGCATATAACGCTGCTCACCCGGTTTTTTTGGACGTGGATCGTGATACAATGGGGCTTTCTCCGACTGCAGTCAGTAATTTCCTTGAAGAGTTTGGTGAACTTCGCGAGGATGGGTGCTATAACAAACGGACCGGAAATAGAATTGCAGCATGCCTGCCTATGCATACCTTCGGTTTCCCAGTTCGAATCGATGAATTGGTAGTTGTTTGCAAAAAGTGGGGAATCCCTCTAGTTGAAGATGCAGCTGAGTCTTTGGGTAGTGAATTTCACGGAAAACCAACAGGTAGCTTTGGCGATATTGGCGTGTTTTCTTTTAACGGAAACAAAATAGCCACTTGCGGGGGCGGAGGGGCAATAGTAAGTAGTTCTTTATCCCTGGGTGAAAAAGCCAAATATCTGACAACTACTGCCAAAAAGCCGCACCCCTTTGAATATTATCATGATGAATTGGGCTATAATTTCAGGATGCCCAATCTTAATGCCGCCCTTGCCTGCGCTCAATTGGAACAGTTAGATTGTTTTCTATCCGAAAAAAGAAAACTAGCAGAAGAGTATGACCATTTTTTCAAGGCGCAAGACATTAAATTCCGTACTGAGAGACCTAATACAAAGGCAAATTATTGGTTAATGTGCGTTGAGCTAGAAGATAGAATGGAAAGGGATTCTTTCTTGAAGGAGACGAACGACTCAAAGGTAATGACCCGTCCAATATGGCAATTGTTGTATAAATTACCTATGTATAAGTCCTGCATACGGGATGAGCAGCAGAACGCGGAGTTTTTGGAAGAACGTATCGTCAATATTCCGAGTAGTGTCAAATAGGGAAGTGACGTTGGTTGGGTATTCGGGCCATGGGTTTGTTGTGGCCGAGGCGGCTTTTCTGTCAGGCTTGCAACTAACAGGCTACATCGAGCTCAGAAAAAGCGTTTTAAACCCATTTGACTTGAAATATTTGGGAAATGAAATGGATGATGACTTTGATGAGTGGGAAACTGACAAGAATTACATTCTTGGAATTGGTAGCAATGAAGTGAGGAAAAGGATTGCAGACTATATTCTATCAAAGAAAAGAAAGCTTCTAAACGTCATTCATCCAACCAGTTCCATTTCAAAAACCTGTATTATGGGCTTTGGGAATTTTATCTCCAAGAACGTTTCTATTAATCCATTAGCAAAAGTTGGCGACCTTTGTATTGTCAATACTGGTGCCATAGTAGAGCATGAATGTGTGATTGGCGATGCCGTACATATAGCTCCAGGAGCCGTTTTAGCGGGGAATGTAAGAGTAGGTGATCTAAGTTTTATAGGTGCAAATGCTGTGATCAAACAAGGGGTTCGAATTGGAAAAAACGTTGTCATTGGAGCGGGTTCGGTAGTGTTAAAAGATATTGAAGATCATCAAAAAATAGTTGGAAATCCAGGCAGAATAATATGATTAACAGAGTGCTTATAATTGCGGAAGCAGGTGTCAACCACAATGGGGATATTGAACAAGCTAAAAAACTTATTGATGCTGCTGCTGAGTCCGGCTCAGATTATGTAAAGTTTCAAACTTTTAAAGCGTCAAAATTGGTAACCAAATCTGCCGGTCGCGCGGATTACCAAAATTCCAACACTGGCAATACAGATTCTCAGTATGAGATGCTGAAAAAATTGGAATTGTCTGAAGATGCACATCTAGAGCTAATTTCTTATTGTAAATCAAAGTCAATCAAGTTCCTTTCCACCGGTTTTGATCTTGATAGTTTAGGGTTTTTATATAATATTGGGATAGACCTTTTTAAGATTCCTTCTGGGGAAATTACAAATCTTCCTTATTTGCGTAAGATTGCGAGTTTTAATAAGCCAGTAGTTATGTCAACCGGCATGGCGTCCATGGGTGAAGTCCAAGAAGCTTTCGAAGTTCTACTTGATGGAGGCATTGCAAAAAGCGATATTACCGTAGTCCATTGTAATACTGAGTATCCAACGCCTATGGAAGATGTCAATCTTAGAGCAATGAATGACATTGGAAGGAAATTGAATGTTAAAATAGGGTATTCTGACCATACATTAGGAATCGAGGTTCCTATTGCAGCTGTGGCTTTGGGTGCAACTGTTATTGAAAAGCATTTTACTCTTGATCGAAATTTGCCGGGACCGGATCACAGGGCTTCTTTAGAGCCGGCTGAGCTGAAAGAGATGGTTAGGACGATTCGAAATATAGAAAGAGCTATTTCCGGATCAGGAATCAAAGAACCCTCTTCATCTGAAATAAAAAATAAGTTTGTGGCACGTAAGAGTATCATTGCTGTGAAACCTATTAGAAAGGGTGAGACTTTAAGCGAATCAAATCTGGGGGTTAAGCGCCCTGGTATAGGAGTGAGTCCTATGAGATGGGATGAGGTAGTGGGATCCACTGCCATGAAAGATTTTGAACCGGAAGAGTTAATTGTTTTAGAGTAAGTGAAAAAAATTGCCGTCGTCACAGGGACAAGAGCTGAGTTTGGGCTTTTAAAACCTCTTATCGATCAAATTTTTCGGGGTAACAGATATCAGTTGCAACTTATTGTTACTGCCATGCACCTTTCGCCTGAGTTCGGCTATACTATACAGGAGATTGAGAAAGACGGTTACCCAATAGCAAAAAAAATAGAGTGTTTACTTTCTTCAGATACTGCAGTTGGTATAACAAAATCTGTTGGATTGGCTATGATAGGATTTGCCGATGCAATAGATGAATTGAAGCCAGATTTGATATTCATTCTGGGAGACCGTTCTGAAATGTTGGCAGCAGCTACAGCTGCAATGTTCGCAAATATTCCCATAGCACATATTCATGGCGGGGAAACGACAGAAGGAGCTTATGACGAAGGAATTCGCCATGCCATTACAAAGATGAGTTCGTTGCATTTTGCTTCGACAGAGATCTACCGAAAGCGTATAATTCAATTGGGAGAACACCCTGACAGGGTGTTTAATGTCGGGGCCATTGGGTTGGATTCAATTCGAAACCTTAAATTATTGAGTAGAGAAGATTTTGAAAAATCAATAGGATTTAATTTAAGCAAGAGAAATATATTAATCACTTATCATCCTGTTACCTTAGAAAATAATTCCGCGGAAGAGCAATTCAAAGCTGTACTTAATGTATTTAGGACTCTTGAGGAAACTCATTTTATTTTCACCCATGCCAACTCGGATAGGGACGGACGAATAATCAATCACATGATCTCACAATTCGTAGCCGAGAACAATGAGATTGCTATTGAGTTTAGATCATTAGGTCAACTACGCTATTTGTCTTGTATTCAGTATATGGACATGATTGTCGGCAATTCTTCGAGTGGAATTCTAGAAGTCCCCTATTTTAATGTGCCCACTATTAATATTGGAGATAGACAAAAAGGAAGAGTCATGCCTGAAAGTGTAATTAATACGCTTCCCAATGAAACAGAGATAGCCGCTGCTATAATTAAGGGATTAAGTACTGAATTTCGGGATAGGATAAAGAATCAAAAGCAACATTATGGAAATGGAGATACTGTAAATCAAATTATGAAAGTACTGTCAGATCTACCTTCGGTAGACATTAAGAAAGCATTTTTCAATCTAAAATTTTAACAATGAATTTGGAGAACTTACTCATTCATAAGGGTAAAACAATTCTGGATGCCTTACAAAAGTTGAATGGTATCCTGTATATTAGTCATATCAGCAGGCTGATCTTGTTTGTGGTAGATGATGACAACACCATATTAGGATCCTTGACTGATGGCGATATTCGCAGATCTTTGCTTAAAAATGCTGACTTGTATATATCTACTGGTCAGATCTGTAACAGAGATTTTGTTTTTGAAAGAAAACGTGAAGGATTTTTGGATCTCCAACAATTTCGAAAAAGAGATATAAAAATTCTACCTATTCTAGATGAATTTGGAAAACTGGTGAAAATCATCGATCTGGAAGTCATAAAATCTCAACTTCCCTTGGAATGTATGATCATGGCCGGTGGTAGAGGAAAGCGGCTAAGCCCACTAACGGATACCATTCCTAAACCCATGTTGCCTTTGGGTGAAAAACCAATCATTGAGAACAATATAGATCGCTTGATTTCTTTCGGAATAAAAAAGATATACATCTCTGTCAAATACTTGGGCGAGCAGATTGAACAGTATTTTGGCGATGGAAGCAATAAGGGGATTACGATAGTGTATATTAAAGAGGATAAACCACTGGGCACAGCGGGCGCCTTATCTCTTGTGGATCATTTTGAAACAGAACATATCTTGGTGATGAACAGTGATCTGTTTACAGATGTGGACTTTGAAGAACTCTATTTAGCGCTGATAGAACAGAATGCAGATATGGCTGTTGCTTCCACAGAGTATAAGGTTGACATACCCTATGCGATTTTTGAAACGAGAGATACACGTGTGCTGGATTTTAAAGAAAAGCCTTCCTATGTTTATCATTCAAATGCCGGCATTTACATCTTGAAAAAAGAACTCGTGCATCAAATTCCGAAAAATGAGTTTTACGATATCACCGATCTAATGGGGGAGTTAGTTAAGGGTGGCGGGAAGTTAATTCATAACCCAATACTGGGCTTCTGGATAGATATTGGTAATCCTGTGGATTATAAACAGGCTCAAGAACTAGCAAAACATGTTTATTGACTTTTTGATTATACCGCTCTTATTTATTTTACAGCAAATCGGTTAATTATCTAGTTTTAGTGTATGATTGTTCATTTTAATGTATATGCTGAGAAAATTGCATGAATTTTATTGTTCTATCAGTACATTTAGATCTCTTAATAGAGCCTACTTATTTAAATTAATTTAAATTGAAACCATTGATAATAATTCCCGCCCGGGGAGGGTCCAAAGGGGTGCCTCGGAAAAATATAAAATTATTAGGAGGTAAACCTTTGATATATTATACCATTGAGGCTGCAAGGTCAGTATTTAAAGATGAAGTGATATGTGTATCTACGGATGATCTTGAGATAAAAGATATTGTTGAGAAAACTGGCCTAAAAGTTCCTTTCTTAAGGCCCACCGAATTATCCACAGATTTAGCGGGTTCTGCGGAAGTAATAGATCATGCGATTAATTTTTACGAATTTCAACTTGGTTACGTTCCTGATACTATAATATTGCTTCAGCCAACTTCGCCGTTTAGGAATTCAAACCATATTGTGGAAGCATTAAAATTACTTGACGGCAACTGCGATGCCATTTATTCAGTAATAGAGACTAAATCAAATCCCTATTTTGTTTTGGTGGAAGAGTCCCCGGAAGGGTGGCTTAAAAAGATGTTAGATGCTCCGTATACCAGAAGACAGGATCTTCCTACTGTTTATGAGTTAAATGGAGCTATATATATATATAGCAGGGATTTTTTAAAAAATAGAAATTTGTCAAGTAAGATTCGAAAATTCGTCATGGATAAGAGATTTTCCCTCGACATCGATGAGGACTTGGATTTTAAAATTGCTGAATTTTTTCTTGAAAAGAATTTACTGTGATATCTAAACTAAGGCAGTCTAAGTTGTTTAGGGAGGCATCGCTATACACGACAATTAATATTTTTGATAAGCTGATGCCCTTCCTTTTACTCCCGGTTTATACAAGAGTGATCTCTAAAGAGGCAATGGGAATTTTTGTGCTATATCAAGCATTGGTTCAGCTTTTTATTCCGATACTAACACTATCCCTTCAAAACTCAGTAATTCTTAATTATTATAATCTAACAAAGGAAAAGTTCTCCTCTTATTTTACAATAAGTTTAATGGTTTTCGTGATTATTTTTTCTTTCTTTTCCACTATTACTATTGTCTTTGTTGATGAATTATCTAGTATTTCAGGTTTTTATGAAGAGGGATTCTACATTTTGCTGGGGATAATATTCTTTCAGTACATTAGTGAGTTAAGACAAGCTATTTGGAGAAATGAAAGAAAGGTTTCTAAGTTCGGAGTGTACACTATCATCCAAACACTCTTAAAAAGTGCATTTTCAATAATACTTGTGGTTTTCACATCTCTTAGTTGGAAAGGAATTCTATTGGGTTATCTCTTGGGTTATATATTCGCGGCAATTTATAGTATTTTCTCCTTTATGAAGGGGGATCTTTTTAAATGGAGTTTGATTGATGCGAAGAAATTCGTCTTAGATGGTCTGAGAATTTCATTTCCAATTTCTTTGCATAGAATATCAGCTTGGGCAGGAGCCACCATCAATAGAGTCGTTGTAAATAATAAAATGGGGTCTTCTTACACTGCTAGTTTTGGAATTGCCTCGACGTTTAATATTATTGGAACAGTACTTTTCGACGCTTTAAATAAAGCATATGTTCCGTCGCTTTTTGAAAAATTGAGCAAACCCAGGCAAAGTATGGATGTTCAAATATTGCGGATGGTTCGGATCTACTATGCCATTGTAATATTTGTAACGGTTGCACTTTCAGCATTTGGTTATTTAGCCGTCGGAATGTTATTCGGGGAAGAATATTCTTCATCGCGTTCGTTTATTATCCCCTTGACTCTTGCAACTGGATTTTCTGGTTTGTATAAAATCCATGTTAATTTTATTTTTTATTCAAAAAAGACATACTATATTACTGCAATTACGCTGTTTACGGCCCTAATCAATATTCCTTTATCTGTCTATTTGATTTCTAACTATGGTTTAGCTGGAGCAGCCTATTCTGTGTTTGTTGTGAATTTGATTTATTATATAATGAGCTATTTGATTTCCAAGAAAATTAGAGAAAGATATGTATAGTAAATTACGGTTTTTAATCAGACGAAAGTATTGGACTTACAGGGTTAGGCGGGCAATTGGTGGTTCTTTAGGAATTTTGTTTGCTAATGGTCCGACATATTTAACGAGGGATACGTTTCTCGGCTCAAATGTTCATTTTAATGGCTTGCGAGTAGTTGGAAGGGGTAGATGTGATATAGGTAATAATTTTCATTCTGGATCTGGATGTATTATATTTACACATTACCATAATTTTGATGGGGGTGCTGCTATTCCATATGACAATAGTTATATAGTGGAAAATGTTGTCATTAAGGATAATGTCTGGATTGGAATTAACGTCATTATATTAGCTGGTGTCACGATAGGAGAAGGTGCTATCATTCAGGCCGGAAGTGTAGTTGTTAATAACATTCCTGATTTAGCCATCGCGGGTGGTCATCCTGCGAGAGTCTTTAAATATAGAAATAAAGATCATTACTTTAAGTTGGTTCATGAACAAAGATATTTTTAGATTTCTAAATTTTAGCGAGTTGCTAGATTTAAACTACAATCTAAAAGAGGATTTTCAGATCCTTGAAAAGTTTCCTCAGAGATATTCTTCCAACTTAATTAAGCCGATTTGTTTATTTTTTTCTTCTTTTTTTAAGTCCCTTTTTAATGGGTTATATAGGATGCCGGCATTAAAAAGTGAAGTTTATTTGGCTGTTAGTTCTTCAAAAAATAACAATAAAGTTATCCTTCCCATTAGTGAAGGTTTAGATAGATGTCTCGTTATTGGTCCAAGTTTGGGAAACTCTTTTCCTAGATTTTTAGCTCATTTATATGCTTTACCCTACTTTTTTCATTTGATTGGGTTGGTGAGGAACTTAAAAGGATATGACAGGCGAGTGGCGATTTCCTTCTTTCATCTATTTTGGATAACATTTGGATACTTGAGAATTTGGAATAAGATTCTGTCTAATAGTAATATCAAAGTGGTTATTTTTTCAAATGATCATTTGGCGTATTATAGGACCCTTACGTTTATCTCCAAAAAACTGAGTATCCTTACTGTTTATCTTCAGCATGCTGGTATTTCTGAAAGGTTTCCTCCGCTAAGTTTTGACTATGCCTTACTTGATGGCGAAATATCAAAAGATAAATACATGGTTCAGAGCAGAGACTCCAAAACAAACATTCTTCTATTGGGTTCTGTAAGGTTTGATAAGATTGCTAGATTGCGATTCTCTAGAACTGATTCTAGATTAATTGGTCTTAGCTTGAATTTGCTAGATGATGAATTTAAAGTTGTAGGGATATTGAAGGCAATTTCTGTTTCAAATTTGTTTGGAATTGTGGTAAGATTTCATCCTGGGTTTAGTGCCGGTAGGAAATTGAAATTAAAGGAGTTATTTGGTGGTTATGTTCAGGATTTTAGTGACCCTGATATTGAACCTTTAGAGTTGTACCTGTCTCGAATAAGGCTCCATTTGTCTGGGGTTAGTTTTATCCATTTTGAAGCAATACTGTCCGGGATTAATTCTTTTAAAATTGAAACTTCCAGTTATGCTGGAGATCCCTATGGTTTTTCTGATGAATTTGTAATTCAAACCCTAATTGATTTTGATATTTTGAAAAATGAACAGAATTGGATATTGAGTGAGTTTCAAATGGAGTATCTTCGAAGTTACGTTGCGAATTATGATTCTTTGTTGGACGGCGAAGAAACTCTTCCAAAATATCTGGAAGTTCTTAGAGATATTTATTTTGACGACCATAATATCCTGAGAGATTGATTCCCTTTTTTTTAGTAGTAGCGGGTTTTGTATTTTCTATTCAAAAACCGTATAAAATTTTGATTTTTGGATTTGTAATCCAATTTTTCCTTCTTTGGTTTACTTTGAAGTTTTTTCCCAATGATTATAGCTCAGTTGGGACGTTAAACACAGTTTACTTATATTCTAGTGTGTGTTTCTTTTATTTTAAATTCCCACACCACTTTCGAAAGTTCTTAAGTTTTTATTTCTTATTCCTTATTACTTTTCTTTTTTTGATGTATTTTCATTCAAGGATTTATTCTTATCCAATTTATTTATCTATTGGATATTTTAAGAACTTCTTTCATTCTTTTTTGTTTTTTTCTGTAGCTTCATTAGTGGTAAAGGAGGATCGTTTTTTTTCAGTTTTCAATTTTCTTTTAATTTTTTTCACTTTAACATCTGGTTTTTACTTGGCTCAGCTTTTTATGCCTTCCATTAAATATTTTCTTGTTATCGAATATATATATAAAAATGGAGAGTTTGTAAATCTTATTTCGGAGGAGATATTGAAAGGTAATCCTGCGATTGGAACATTTATAAGACCTGCAAATTTGGGGAACGTTTTAGCTGTTTTCGTTCCCTTTTATTACTACCTATATACGACTTATAGGTTAAAGATAAATAGAATTGTATTTTGGACGATCTTTATTCTTTTTGTTTTTACACTAATAAATACAGGTATTCGGACTTCTTTTGTTAGTTTTGTTTTTTGTCAAGTTGGATTTATGTTGTTGATATATAGAAGGAGGCTAGTCTTTGTATTTACTGGCTTTGTATGTGCAGCTATTTTTGTTACTGTTATTTCTTCTAAGCTTAATCTCGAGTTTTATGAGAGAGGAGACTTTTCTAGCCCTCTTATGCGAGTGTTTTATTTATTCAATTATTTTGATAGTGGTAGTTCAATTGTTGAAGAATCTACACTTTCTCGTTCTTCAAATATATTTGCCTACTACGAGAGCTTTTTCTTTGGATCTGGATTTATGTCATCTGGTGGGATTGTACAAGGTATATCAAGTATAACTGACTTAACGCTGGCATTCATTTTTGTAGAATACGGATTTATTGTTTTAATGCTAAGTTTAGTGCCTTTTTCTTTTCCGGTTTTGGGAATTTTACGAACCCAGGGACGTGGACGTGAGTTTTATATTTCCTTGGTTTTATTTACCACCTTGATTTTGCAAACTATTACAGATCAAGGGCTTTTTACTAACTACTGTTCGTACATGTATTTCTTTGTTATGGCTTATTTTGGTTTTGATAGAACGTAATTATTAGATATGGATTGTAAGTTTTGTGTCATTGTCCCCGTTTACAATGAGGGTAAGTTTCTAGAGCGCTTTTTAGAATCAATTATAAATCAGTCAAAGATTCCTTCTTTAGTTGTTTGTGTTGACGATAATTCAACAGATGATTCAGCCCGTATAATTAAACGATATTCGGAAAAATTTCCATATATTTTGTATGTTTTTAATGAATCCGGGTCTTTTAAGGTTCAAGGAACTAAAGTTATAAGTGCCTTTAACTTTGGGATGACTTTCCTGAGTATTGAGGATTTTTATTTTATCAGTAAGATTGATGCAGATCTAGAGCTGCCTTTTAATTATTTTCAGACAGTCATTGATGTTTTTCAGTATAACAGTTCGATTGGCATTACCGGCGGACGAATAGTTGAACTTTCTAATGGAAGTTGGACAAAAACCACCCAAGCAAATTATCACGTTAGAGGTGCATTGAAATCTTATCGAGTTGACTGTTTCAAGCAAATTGGCGGACTTTTGCCTGTTCTTGGCTGGGATGGCTTGGATGAGATGACTGCGATGTTTTTTGGTTGGGGTACAAAAGTGTTTGATGTCGATGTAAAGCATTTTCGGCCTGCTGCATCGGATTATAATTATAAAGAATTGTGTTTTAAACTCGGGGTTGCTAATTATTGCAATGGTAGCAATTTATTTTTGGCATTTGTTCGAGCTTCTGTAAGATCTGCGCGAAAGTTAAATCTGTTTATATTCTACTATTTTTTGAAGGGGTATTTAACTGCTCAAGTAAAGAAATATCCTAAAAATGTGTCTCCGGAATTGGCCTTGTTTATAAATAGGTTTCATCTAAAGCGGATATTTGATCGATCGAATTAATAGTTTAGATGAATGTGTTTTCCATTTCCAGTTTGTTTAAGTAGGTGAGTTAAGTATATAGGAACTTAAAATATGATTAAAATTACTATTGTGGCTGGTGCTAGGCCAAATTTTGTGAAAATTGCGCCCCTGATTCACCAAATAGAAAGCCGGAAAAGTGAAGGCCGGGAACTAGATTTTAGACTTGTCCATACCGGTCAACATTATGATCAGAAAATGTCCGGTGATTTCTTTGATCAATTGACCATTCCTCTTCCAGATGTAAATCTGGGAGGTGGAGGAGGTACACAAGCCGAACAAACAGCATCAATAATGATCGCATTTGAAAAAGAGCTTTTGGATAACCGCCCCGATTTGGTGATAGTGGTAGGCGATGTCACCAGTACGTTGGCCTGTTCCATAGCGGCTAAAAAGCTGCAAATAGATGTAGCTCATGTAGAAGGAGGAATTCGTTCCGGTGACCTCACTATGCCCGAAGAGATCAATCGCATGGTTACAGATAGTATTACCGACCATTTTTTTACCACTTCTGAAATTGCAAATACCAATTTGAGGAATGCGGGAGTGTCGGAAGATCGCATCCACTTTGTAGGTAATACAATGATTGATACGCTGTTGGCCAATCAAGATAGATTGATCAGACCTACAGGGGATATTTATGATTCATTGGATTCTCAAAGGTATTTGGTGATGACTATGCACCGACCAGCCAATGTAGACGAAGGATCAAGATTGAAGGAATTAATTCATACCATCGCATCAGGCGTGGATAATCTACCTATAATCTTTCCGGTCCATCCGAGAACGGCTAAGATCTTGGAGAACATGGGGATAGACTATCCTAACTTGTACTTTTCTGCACCTTTATCGTATCTGGAATTTAATTATTTGGTAAAATATGCAAAAGGAGTAGTTACCGACTCTGGGGGTATAACCGAGGAAGCGTCTGTAATGAATGTCCCCTGCATTACGCTAAGAGATACTACTGAAAGAGCTGAAACCATCCATCTGGGGACAAATGAGTTGATAGGTACGGATCCTGATGCCGTTGCTGCTGCCCTTGAGAGGATGATGACGGGTAATTGGAAACAATATAAAGGTATTCCGCTTTGGGATGGAGGGACCTCCCGACGAATTATAGATGTTATCGAAAAGCTGTACGAAAGCAATTAGCAGATTGTAGAGGAAATTTAACTCAGGTATAAGATCAATGAAATATTTATTCCATCTGGGGCACCCCGCTCATTTTCATCTTTTTAAAAATACAATACTTTACCTGAAATCCAAGGGGCTTCAGGTCGAGATACTTATTAAAAAGAAGGACATTCTAGAAGATCTCTTGGTAAATGCGGACCTTGATTTTAAAAATATTCTGCCGGACGGGAGGAAAGATTCAAAATTCGGTATTGCTATTGGACAACTTAAACAAGATTTCAAACTCTTGATTCATTGTTTGGCAAATCGTCCTGATCTGCTGATTGGTACATCGGTGGCAATTTCCCACGTCGGGAAGCTACTCGGAATACCATCGATCAATGTAAACGAAGACGATGCCGAAGTCGTCCCTTTATATGCAAGGTTAGCTTATCCGTGGGCAGATCATATTCTTTCTCCAAATGTTTGCTCTGTGGGCAAATGGGTCGATAAGAAAATTGGGTACGAAGGCTATCATGAACTTGCCTATCTTCATCCGAATCATTTTAAGGCTGACCCGGCCATCGTAGATCAGTATTTTTCCCACAATGATAATTATTCAATTGTCAGGTTTGCAAAATTAAAAGCCCACCACGATACCGGAATTTCCGGCATTGATGTGGAATTAGCTAGAGTTTTGATTTCGAAATTAAAACTCAAAGGCAAGGTGTTTGTCACTTCAGAGATTGAGCTTCCTCAAGATTTAGAAAACTATCGTACGAGAATCAATCCGCTGGATATGCATCATGTCTTGGCTTTTGCGCAAATTTACATTGGCGACAGTCAGACAATGGCAGCTGAGGCCGGAGTATTAGGCGTGCCTTTTATCAGATACAATGACTTCGTGGGAAGAATAAGTTACCTAGAGGAACTGGAGAACAAGTATGAATTAGGGTTTGGAATTAGGCCAGGCAATCATTCTGAATTGTTAGAAAAGACAGATTTCCTGCTAAATTTGAGTGATAGAAAAGAAATCTTCCAAGATAGGAGACGGCGGATGTTGGATGAGAAGATTGATCTTGCCGATTTTTTTTCCAAATTTGTGGAGAATTACCCCCAATCTGTCGGGATATTCCGCACTGGATAACAGTGGGGGTCGCGAGGTTTACGTAAAAAACATCTTATTGTTTGCACTTATCCAAGGTTCGATGGTAGTCAAAATCCAATTTTTGCAATTGAAGTTTGAGAAATCCCACTTACTCGAAATGAATGTGGGGAAATGATCTCAATGGTACTGTTTTTGATATTTTAGAGAAAAGTCTTATGAACATTTTTACTACGGATTCTTTTTTGGAAGAGCTAATTTCTGAAGAATTAATTTCCTCTAACGAAACGTTGATTTCGGTAGACCGTTTGAAAGGTCTTATTCTTCAAGAAAAAGATAAAGAGGTAGTTTCATTCTACGCCCGACATTTAGGCAAAGATTTGAAAAACACCTATTTTTTGGCTTCTTCAGGGAATTTTGACATCTACAAGATTGAGGATGAGTATACCAATATCGTCAATTTGAGGAATATAAACAGCAGCCGGCGTATTAATAAGTTTTTGGAGGCCGTCAACTATAAGATACCAACGGGTGGAATGTACATTTCTTCGGTGGAAACTTACGCGAGCCGGAAGAAAAGGTTACTCAGGAAATATGCGTTCCCTGTTAATTATGGGGCCTATCTAGTTGACTCGTTTTTTCATCGGATCCTACCTAAGGTGAAATACACTCAAAAGATCTACTTTTACCTGACAAAAGGTAAGAATAGAATGCTCTCCCGGGCTGAGACATTTGGTAGACTGTATTCCTGTGGTTTTGAGGTTTTGGATGAATGGGCTCACAACGACATTCTTTACTTTGTTGCGAGAAAGACTGAAAGGCCGGCATTTGATACGAGTCCAACCTATGGACCTTTGATTAGATTGCGTAGGATAGGGAAAGATGGCAAGATCTTTAAGGTCTTCAAATTGAGGACGATGTACCCTTATGCGGAATATCTCCAGGATTACATCTACAAAAATAATCAGCTAGATGAGGGAGGGAAATTTAAAGATGACTTTAGAATATCCCCTCTGGGTAGATTCCTTAGAAAGTTTTGGATTGATGAATTGCCAATGATCTGGAATTTATTGAAGGGGGAGATGAAACTTATTGGAGTGAGACCATTGAGCAGACATTATTTTTCTCTATATTCTCCAGAACTTCAAAAAATGCGGACTGAGACTAAGCCAGGGTTAGTTCCACCTTTTTATGCTGATATGCCTAAGACGTTAGAGGAAATAATGGCCTCTGAGCGGAAATACCTTGAATTATATAGTCGAAATCCGATTACTACAGATATAAAGTATTTCTTTCTGATTTTCAGAAATATATTTTTGAGAGGTGCGCGAAGCAAGTAGAGGGTGCAAAATCGACAAGTTTGGCTTGGATAAATAGAGTACTAAGTCTCCCACAAATGGGAGACTTTTTTTTAGATCTCGAAAAATAGCTGAAGATTTTCCCTGGAAAATTTTAAGAAAACTCGAAGCGGATTTGAAGAAGAAAATCGGTTCTTCTAGCAGAGCTCTCACTTGCAAATCTGAAGAGGAGGAGAGCAAGGTCAATTATTTCGCCGCCACTCTCTCAGCTATTGCACCGCCTGAACTAAGGTGCTAGAAAATATAGGCTATCTTCAATTCGAAGTTGAAGTTCGAACTAACGGGACTTTTTTCTCCGAATATATTTGGATCTATGGTATCGGAAACTAGCCAGTTTTCATTTAAAGTTAGGATTCCATTCAACCCTCCTGAAAATAATAGGTGATTGTTAAAGGAGTAGTTTCCTATAATGCCGCCGGAAAAATCAACCCACGGTCTCATGTCCAGCCCAAACACGCTACCCAACAATTGGGAATGTGGATCGTACACGAGTCTCGAAACCTGAATTCCGATTTTATTTTTTTCGTTTACCTTGCTAATTGAAATTTTTTGAAGATTTCCACTCAATCCCAATCCACTTCCAAGAACTTGTCCTTTGTTGGTTAAACCATGCGTTACTTGTCCATTATAATAGATATTGATACCTCTGTCTATATCTGAATAACGAATCAACCGATTAATAGAATTTTGGGTTTGAATCATTTCCATATGTAATTCCAGGAAATTATTTGACTTAGGGAGTGTCACATATTTTGTGAATCCTAGGATGTATCCCCTGGAGTGTTCAGGATTCATGATGACGTCTCTCCAATTAAAATTATGATCATTCTTCATGAATTCACCATAAAATTCAAATTGAATCTTTGGAATAAACCACCTGAAAAATAGTGAGAAGTGTTGATCTTCACGAAGTTTAATGTTTTCTATATTTCCAACTCCGTCTTTGGGCAACGGATCAAGCAGGGGGAACCATGCCCTGAAATTATTACCCATGTCTTTTTCGTACACCTGAAAAGTTCTAGCACCCCCGATTGAAAGGCCATTAACCCATTTTGGTGAATAAGTTATGGAAAGTCCTGTAAAGTAGCGGAAGCTTTCATCGTCCCTGTTTCCTCCCAGACGGCCATCAAGATATCCGTCGCTGAAATATGGCAGTTCGGATCCCTCTAGACTTCCTGCAAAATACTCTCCTTCAAAATTGCCCAAGAACGTTTTAGCTGGTCTTGTGGTTTTAATAGTGGCATGAAGAAATCCTTCCGCGTTATCACTTAATAAAAGTGCCGTAGAGGTGCCTGGCCCCCACCAGACATTTTCAGTTGACACTCCTGCAGCAAAACTTCCAAAATCCAACATGATATTTGAATCTCCAATCAAGAATTTTTTTATGCTGCCAGTCCCATATCTTACCGGTTTATCTGTGCCAATCACATCATTACGTATTGCCTGGAAATAAGCTGAGGGTGCGTTTTTTGGATATTCTTGAAACGGCAAATTTTGGGCATAATAAACTTGAGGATATAACTGCATGCGAAGCGGACCCCATTTCAAAAATGTGCCCGCAGAGACCAATACTTGACCACCTTTTGACGGAACCGCAGCTCCATTTCCCCATCCGTATGGTCGTTTGGCGTTGTAAATTATTGTTGATTGTACGGGAAGGAGACCGATTTTGAGTTCCTTGAACAACTTCTTTCCTAGATTCGCTTTTTTGCTTGAGGAGTCGTTTACGAAGAGTGAATTCAACTCCGGAAAGGCCTTTTCTACCAAAATCGGTCTATAGTTGAATGAGAAATCAGGATTTAAATTCCCAAGGATCTGCTCTCTTCTCAAGTACTCATTTAAAACGGGAAATCCAAGAGGGATTGTCTGACAGAATCCCGAACTAAACGTAAGTAAAAATAGCAGGAAAAGTATAGGTCGGTACTTCATTTTTGGATTGTCTCTGGTGCAGGCAACAAAATTAGAACCAGATTTAGATTTGTATGCTTTTTGGAAAGAAAATGAAAAAAAATGTTGCCTTCCTGATGAAGATTTTTATCCAATTTATTTGTAGCGTTTTCTTTTAGTTTTTCGTTATGGAAGTGCTGCCAATTTTCCCCGAAGTTTGGCGAGAATACTTCGCTTTTGGATACGTAAAAGAACTGAGATACATTAAAAAACTTAGTTTATAGGAAAAGGGCGCAGACGTAGATATCGCTATGGTAGGGTTTTATCGATTTGAATTTACTTTAAAAACTTAGGATGTTGTCGAAAAAAGCTATTTTTGAAAGACATTTGGGAAGAGGGTCCGAGAAGGAACACTTTCAATTTAAGGGAGACCTTTTTATTGTCTTTATTGCTTTCAAAAAATATAGGTTCAATTTTTGCCCCAACTATTCCAGCCTCAAATCTTTCTGAACTAAATCACGTTCCATGCCATTCCTTTTTTCATTTCTCGCCTCATTTTTTGTGGGACTCAGTTTGTTTCCCGTGCTGATCAAGGTTTTTGAAAAATATGACGTTTCAGATTCCCCGGGAAGGCGAAAAATCCACAAAGTGTCTACGCCTTCAATGGGAGGTATTGGATTTATCGTTTCTTCTTTTGTGGCACTTTCTATCTGGGCTTGGCAGTTTCCAATTCCGGACATCAGGTATTTGTTGGGAGGTATAGCCGTAATGTTTTTCGTAGGCCTCAGAGACGATATGGTTGAGCTTAGGGCTTCTCGAAAGATTATTGGCCAGTTGCTGTCCGTCTTTCTGGTCGTGATTATTGGGGACATGCGAATCAGAGATCTTCAGGGTTTTTTGGGGATTCATGAGATACCTATTTTGGTGAGTTATGGCTTCAGCGCTTTTGTCTTGCTGGCGCTGACAAACGCTTTCAATCTGATCGACGGATTGGATGGTATCGCTGCCACTATCGGATCAATTACATTGGCTATTCTCGGTGGATGGTTTTATTTCCAGGGAATTGAAAGTTTGGCCGTACTTAGCTTGACGCTATTAGGAGGGGTACTCGCGTTCATGATCTACAATTGGCATCCTGCGAAGATTTTTATGGGTGATACGGGAAGTCTCACGCTGGGATTTTCTATTGGAAGCCTAATCATTGCATTTATGGAGTATAATTCGGCCCTTCCCAAAGGCGCTTTACTGAAACTAGAGCCGACCTTCTCCGCCGGTATCGTCCTGATGATCTATCCATTGTTTGATATGGCAAGGGTGTTTACAAGAAGAATTTCTCAAGGCAGACACCCAATGACTGCGGACAAAGGACACGTTCACCATTTTCTGATGAGAATGGGTTTGAAGCATGATCAAGTAGCTTTGTTGTTAGGCTTTTTGCAGATCACACTTATCTTTACAGTTTTTATATTGGGGGATTATTCTGACAATCTCGTGCTACCTATCCTTACAGTAATTGTACTTTTTCTGGGCTATTTGCTGGAAAAGATGACCTTAAAATTTGTCAGGAGGAAGGTTAGACGATCGCCCAAGATAATGGAAACCAGTTCTATAAATTCTGGACAAAGAATTAAAATCAAACTTGGTAAGCAATCTGTGGAATCCGGAAGCATGAATTTGAATTGAGTTTTCCCATCCCATAGAATAAAAAGGAAAAAGTCCATTCTTGGACTTTTTCCTTTTTGGTGATTGGAAGCGAGTTTTGTTTTTGTCCGAAGCTTTGCCGCAGGACCACGACTTGAAGACCTAGCAACAACTTGATATCAACTCCTGCCTATACGGAAAACGTTAGTTGAACCCAACGACATGGCTACCTCAAAGCCACTGCTGCGTTGGGGTTCAGTTATACATACGTCACACATACGTTGGGTTTTGTCCATATTTTTCCCAGAATGCTTTATTTTCCTAGATTTCCCAATAGTCCACTTTAAGCCGCCCCTGCCAAACTTTTGTCGCACCGACAACGCAGGATCTTCGAAAACAGCCAGTCGACGACATGACCGCACCGGTCCAATCCAACCTTCTCGTCCCAAAAAATCCCAAACATCTATCTCTAACTAGTCTTTTTTCCACCTCCAAGGGTATTCAACACGAAAAACACGCTTCCCTAAGTAAAGAAAAGTAGTCACCGGCTATGTTGTTCTTTGAAAGAAAAACCCCTTTCCTACCAAAAAGTTAAAGATGAAATCAAAGTTACTTCCCATCCTCCTGACAGGAATGACCCTCGCCACCGCCTGGGCGATCCGCGGTCAGTTTGGGCACGAGCAAGGTGCGGCATGGGCCGGGGGAATCGCTTGTATCTTTTTGATCCTGTTTTCAAACCGGAAAGAGTGGATTGCCGGAGGACTGAAAGCGGCACTTCTCGGAGCCATCGGCTGGGGTCTTGGCGGAATGATGAGCTACGGACAGCTGGTGGGTTACGGCCGGATGAATGACTATCCCAACGTCGCCTATGCTCTGCTGATGATGTTTATCGTCGGTGGGCTTTACGGATTCTTGGGCGGGGGCCTATTTGGGCTCGGCCTTCAGGAGTCTTCCTCGGGCAAAAAAGTCGCATGGCATCAAATCCTGGTGGAAATGTGTGCCGGAGCGATCATCTTCTACTACGTCGTGATTGAAGAGTTGGGCATGTTGATGACGCCGCCCCGCTCAGAAGCTTGGGCAGTATGCGCCGGCGCAGCGATTGCGTTGGCCTATTTCTGCAGTAGAAATGGCTATTCGGCTCCACTGAAAGTTGCCGTTTATTCTGGTCTGGGTGCCGGATTTGGATTCGCTTTTGGGGAATTCCTTTTGGTCTTGGGCAACGTGTCCGGGCTGAAGTTCAACTTTTGGAACATGATGGAATATTCCCTTGGATTCTTTGGAGGTATCGGAATGGCATATAGTGCACTGACAGCCAATTTTGAAATCCAGCAAACTCCCGCTGCATCGAGGTCTTCCAGTATCTCTTGGCCGGTTTTTGGACTGATGGTGTTGATCCCCTTTATCGTTTGGCACCAGAGTTTTTGGGAGAAAGATCTGCTGCCAGCCTACACCGCCGCAATGCCATCCGCACCGGAATTTTGGGCGACTATGGCAGTGGGCTTGGCATTCCTGGGCTTTTTGGCCATGCTAATCTCGGGTGTCGCTGTTTCCCGGAAGTGGAGAAGCAGCTCTGATGATAAACGTTTTGCACTGATCAAGGGGGCCGGATTGACGCTGTTTGGGATGTATATCGTCTATACGTTTCTGATTACCGGATCGTACCTGAGCCTGTATCGCCCCGAGCAATTCCTGTATCTTCTAAACCTTGGAGTAATCGTCGCCCTCATGCCTTTCTGCACGGTTGAAATTACTCCTCTTCCTGATCAACCTAAAAGAGCACTTTACCTCCTCCTTGGAATAGTAGCCGGCCTGTTGATACTTTCCGCTGTGGCGGTCGGATCGCATGAAGAACTGAAAGGAGCAAAGGGTCGGTTCGGCGAAAATGTGGATACAGAAGTGCCTGAATGAGCTGAGAAAGTCGACTGGAGAGGCAAATGCAGGTTCGCCGAGTTTTCCCTCCCATTACAAGTTGATTTGCTCTGGACACTGAGGTATCGAGGTGTAATAAAATAAAATTTGACTAGTGGCAAGATTCCATATTATCAATAAGAGATTGTGAACACACTATGAAAAAATTCCTGAAACTGTTTTCCCTCTTTATCCTAGCGATCATCTTGGTCATCGGGGGAATCTTCGTCTACAATTGGAGGGACCGGCAACCCGGATACTCCATCGACCTGAAGCTGGAAAACAAAACTCCGCAACCTCTGCTGGCGGGCTTCGCTAAAAAGGCCATCACCCCAACGATCATTGATACCTGGAACGACGTCAATGGTGACAACAAATACGACGAGGATGACGGCGACACGTTCAACGACCTGAACAAGAACGGGGAGTTCGACGCTTTCTGGATCGCCGGCATGAGCAATGCCAAACCTGCACAAGGCGTACACGATGAGGTATGGTCGCGCGTCATGGTTTTGGACGATGGGAAAAGCAGAATTGCAATGATTTCCATGGATGCGATCGGTTTTCTGCACGGCGATGTCATCGACATCAGAAACCGGATCCCAAAAGAATTAAATATTGACTATACCCTGCTTTCTTCCACCCACACGCATGAAAGCAACGATCTGGTAGGTATCTGGGGTGAAAATATCTTCAACTCCGGCGTCAGTCCCGAGATAATGGAATATGTCAAGGCACAGACCGTGGCAGCCATCATCGAAGCTGCCGGCAAACTGCGGCCAGCGAAGCTTGTATTTGCCGAAGACCTCTCAGGCAGAGACTCTGTGCTGATGAAAGACACCCGCAAGCCCATCGTCAAAGCAACTGGAATACACCTCATGCAGGTACTGGATCTGGAAAATAACCAAACGCTGGGTACGATCATCAACTGGTCTAACCACCCCGAAACACTCTGGAGCCAAAATCTTCTGATCAGTTCCGATTTTCCCCACTACGTAAGGGAAGGCCTTGAAAATGGCGTCTATAATGGAGACGAACTCATGCAGGAAGGGATAGGAGGCGTGGCGATCTATTTTTCCGGAGCGATTGGAGGCTTGATGGCTCCACATCCGTCCATCGCCATACACGATCCCTTTACTGGGACGCCGTACTCGGAACCCACTTATGAGAAGACCAAAGCCCTGGGCGATCACATTGCCCTGATGTCACTCGAGGCATTGAAGCTGAGAGGCGACACGCTGACAGCTTCCAGCATCTCGGTACGCGCAAAGACAATCTTTGCTCCCTTGGACAATATCACCTTTAAAATCGCCAGTGGGATCGGATTGATAAAGATGGGGATGCCGGAATATTTCAAATCAAGAACAGAAGTTGGCGCTATCCGTATCGGCCCGGCGATGTTCCTGAGCATCCCTGGAGAGATCTATCCTGAGATTATCTTTGGTGGGGTAGAAGCTCCTGACGGGCGTGAATTTGATATTCAGCCGATAGAGACTCCTCCGATCCAGGACTTCATCACCGACAAATACAAGTTTTATCTCGGGCTATCCAACGATGAGATTGGATACATCATCCCCAAAAGTGAATGGGACACAGGAAAGCCGTATCTCTACAATGATGAGCGCGACACATACGGCGAAGAGAATTCTCTGGGTCCGGAAACCGGGCCACTCATCTATAAATCGCTGATCGAGGTGATTAAAGATCTGAAATAATTTGGGATTTTGTCAACTGTCCACGGTCGACAGCAGTTTGGAATAGACTTTAAAACTTGGATTATTGGGCTGCTGCCGCATCGCAAATCCGTAAAAACAGAAAGGCGTATGAACTCGCAAATTCATACGCCTTTTCCAAGCGGGATCATCTTATATGCCTCACGTGCGCTGTCCAGCATGTTTTCCTTCCCTAAACTCCTCGACCAGCTTCTTGTTGAAAGCAGGCAAATCCTTGGGACTTCGGGAAGTCACCAGTCCCTGATCTACGACGACGTCTTCGTCTACCCACTGGGCACCGCTGTTTTCCAGATCTTTACGGATCGATGCGAATGAGGTAAGTGTCTTGCCTCTGGTCACCTCGGCCTCTATCAATAACTGTGGCCCATGGCAGATAGCTCCCACAGGCTTCTGGTCCTCAAAAAAAGCCCGCACAAACTCGACCGCTCCCATGTCCCGTCTCAGTTGATCGGGATTGATCACGCCTCCGGGGATCAACAAGGCGTCGAAATCCACGGGGCTGACCTCGTCAATCCGAGCATCCACGGCCACCGCACTTGTCCAATTGCCGTCTTTCCAGCCTTTGATCTCGCCTCCTTGGGGAGAGATGATAAAGGTCTCCGCACCTTCCTTTTCCAATGCCTTTCTGGGCTCCAGTAACTCCGATTCTTCAAATCCATTGGTGGCTAAGATCGCCACTCTTACGTCTTTTAGTAAACTCATGATGATAGTGGTTTAGTAAATGTTCGCCCGCTGGGGCAGTTCTCTGCCTGAGAACCTGCGGACAGGCCGCCAATACCATTCCAAGCGAGAGTAGATGCGCAATCCAGCTCCCAAAGGGGCTTTTGAGCGAATAGAGGGAGGGAAGAAATCCACAGATTGTGCCACGCGTTTCAACAGGCCGCGGGCCGCAAAAGTGGTGCGAGTTACGGCTTGTAGGTTTTTAATAGCTTTAGAGGGAAAGATGAAATTTGCCAATTCGACGGAGGGGAGCGAGCGCAAAGAATTTGTCCTGAAAACAAGTCTCGCAAGTAGGCAGCCTGTAGGGTGGGATAACTGTATTTATCAATAATACCGTAGGCATGGACGACTGCCTAGCCTGCCATTTTAAGGGTTGTTCAAATAGAGGGTATGTGCTTAAGAGATGCCATAGGCATGGCCTATTTGGGCTGGAAGAGGGGGGATTGCAAGTCATTTCAATTGGATTTGTACCCCAGAGAGGCAAATGATCCTCCCGGACGGGAAGTTTTTTTTGAAAATAAACTGCAAAATAACCGGGTCAAACGCAGGCGGCTAGCGACCTGTCTCACCCGGCAAAGTGAGTGCAGAACAGCGGAATCGTCGGTCTTAACGATTTGGTAATATTCGCCCGTAAAGGCTCTTCTGACCTTTCTAACTCCCAGTGAAACAACTTTTTACTTGATTCCATATTTTTTTAAAGCCGCGTTTTTTCTTGCCATTCCGGGTGATATCAAAAGTCCATTTAACAAAAATTATTATCCAGTAGTCTCTTTTTTAGCCCTCGAGGTATTACCTGTGAATGAGCAAGCTATGGAAAATCCAAACGCATCAGAACTAGTCAAGAAGCTGGCAAAAGGTCAAATCAGCCGTACGGAGTTTGATCTTTTTCTAAAAATGCTGGACGATAAAAAACAGGCAGAATCCCTTGATGAGGGGTTTTGGAAGCTTTTTGCTCAGTTTTTGGAAAGCCGCCGCGCTGCTGACTCGAATGATGAAAACCCCTAAAAATCGAATACACTTTAACTAACCTAAACGCTTATGAAACAAGTTAACTGCTTAATCAGGCCCAAGATCTTCCAGGGGATTTCCCTCGCTCTGGTAATGGGCTCGGTCCTTCTTACTCCTGTGGAGGGGAGGGCTTCAAACAGTCCCAATCTTTCCATGGAAGAATTTTTCCAAAGCCAAGTCGTGGTGAAGGGAAAGGTGACTTCTCAGACAGACGGACTCGGACTGCCTGGTGTTACCGTCTTGGAAAAAGGCACTACCAACGGTACCGTGGCTGACGTCGACGGAAATTATTCAATGTCGGTCAGTTCATCCAGCGCGGTACTCGTGTTTTCCTACATCGGATTCACCACGGTCGAAATACCCGTAAACAACCAGACCAGCTTAGACGTGGTCATGGCTGAAAACGAACAGGCGATGGACGAGGTGGTCGTGACTGCCTTGGGCATCGAGCGTGAAAAGAGATCTCTCGGCTACTCGGTAGGTGAGGTCGATGGCGACGCGATGAGAACCGTCACCCAGGAAAACGCACTCGGTTCACTTGCGGGTCGGGTGGCCGGTGTTCAGGTTAACCAGACTTCCGGTACAGGATCTTCTACCAGCGTAATTATCCGTGGTGCTACTTCCTTGAGCAGTGACAACCAGCCTTTGTTCGTGATCGACGGGGTGCCGGTGTCCAACTCACTGGGGAACGTAAGGTCCATGGGTGACAGAAACCAGGTAGATTACGGTAACCCTATTTCCGATTTGAGCCCAGACGATATCGAAGATATGACGGTATTGAAAGGCCCAAGTGCGGCGGCGCTTTACGGCTCCAGAGCAGGTAACGGGGTAATCCTCATCACCACCAAAAAAGGTAAGAAAGGCGAAGCGATGCGGGTAAATTTCTCCACGTCCAACGTCTTCGAAACACCTTATCGTTACCTGGATATGCACTACGAATATGCCAACGGCTCCAGAACGGACCTGCTAGATGAGCGCTCTGCTTACTGGGTAGGCCCTAAATTGGATGTCGGCAACACCGCTGTGCAGTGGAACAGTCCCCGTGACGCATCCGGAAACCAGGTTGCGACCGAACTGAAATCCTACAAAGACAACATGAAGAACTTCCTGGAGACAGGTATCACTTCTACCAATGCCTTGTCTGTTTCAGGAGCGACCGACAAAGCAGTTTACCGCTTGTCCTACTCCAATATGATCAACAAAGGGATGATTCCAAATACGGATCTGAACCGTCACAGCATCAACCTTTCCAATACCTATAACATGACTCCCAAGCTGGCTCTCAGCGCGGATATCAACCTTTCCCGCAATAAGTCTGACAACCGTCCTGCGACGGGTAACAGAGGAGCGAACCCATTGGAGGCAGTGTATGCTTGGTCTCACGTGGATATCCGCGAACTGAAGGACTACTGGGTACCAGGTCAGGAGGAAATCCAGCAGCGATCAGTATCCACACAGAACGATAACCCGTACTTCATCGCTTATGGAATCAACAACGGTTTCGTCCGTGACCGTATCTTCGGAAACATCAAGGCGGAATACAAGTTCTCTGACGCGATCAGGTCCCACGTGAAATTGACTATGGATACCTATGGCGAAGAGCGCGAAACCAAAATCCCATATTCTTACACAAGAGAAAGAAAAGGTGCTTATCACCTTCAGAATCTGAGTGGCACTGAGACCAACGTGGAATTCCTTACTTCTTACAACAAGAAATGGGAAGGTTTCAACTTGAATGTCAGCGCGGGTGGTAACGTCATGAGGCAGCACTATACCGATAGCTACATGGGCAGCAAGACTAACGCAGGTCTGATCGTACCTGGTCTTTACAGAATCAGCAACATTGCAAGTACAGGTTTGAACTACAGCAACGGTTCGTCTGAAAAAGCAATCTATTCCGTATTCGGTGTGGCTTCCTTGGGTTTCAAGGATCAATTGTATGCGGATATCACCGCCAGAAATGACTGGTCCAGTACTTTGCCTGCAGAGAACAGATCTTACTTCTATCCATCGCTTTCTTTGAGCTGGCTGGCCAATTATACCTTCAATCTTCCTGAGAGCATCTCCATGCTGAAGTTGAGAGCAGGTATAGCACAGGCTGGTAACGATACCTATCCGTATGCGTTGGAGCAGCAGTTGGGAACCGGCAGCTGGGGTAGCTTGATCACTACCAACTATCCAGGTACCTTGCTAAACCCTAACCTGAAGCCTGAAATCAACACTTCAAAGGAATTGGGCTTGGATATGAATTTCCTGAATAACAGAATCCGTTTCGAAGCTACTTACTACTACCAAAAGAACGAAAACCAGATCCTGAGTATTCCTACTCCTGAATCTTCTGGGTACTCTCAGAGACAGGTTAACGCAGGTTTGATCTCCAGCCAAGGTTGGGAAGTTCAGATCGGAGCTACTCCGATCCAGAAGCCAAACGGTCTGACTTGGGATTTGAACTTGAACATCACCCGCAACAGAACCAAGCTTGAGTCATTGACTGAAGGGATGGAATTCATCACCCTTTGGGAAGATAATGGCGGTGGCGCCAGCACTTATGTAGGCGGTCAAATCGGTGATCTTTGGAGCCGTGGTTTTGCTACAGTGGAAGACAAGAACTCCCAGTACTATGGATGGCCGATTCTTTCCGAAAACGGAGAGTGGATCAACCAGAACGGTAGAGAGGACAGAAGAAAGGTGGGTAACTTCAACCCCGACGCGATGCTTGGTTTCCAAACCAGCCTGAGCTATGGCAGATTTGTGTTGGCAGCCAGCATCGATACCCGTATCGGTGGTGATTTCATGTCATTCACTTATAGATATGCTGAGTCTGACTGGAAATCCGGAAGACAAAAGGATATGCTGATCCCAGGTGGAAACTACAGCGAACAAGAACTCATCGACTTGCTGAAGTCTGATCCGGGCAGATACATCATTCCTCAAAACGGTGCATTCCCTAGAGTGGGTGGATATGATGCCTCCGAAGGTGGATTGGCGGTCAATCAAGGGCCGGCTGGCACAGACGGAGCCTTTATTCCGGGCGTCATTATGGGAGAAAACGGTGAATACATCGAGCACCTCGGCGGTGAGGGTACCAACATCTACCCGATCTCCGACACCTATCCTTGGAGCTACAACGAAGCGATTACTTTTGATGCCTCATTTATCAAACTTCGCGAGCTTTCCTTGGCTTACACGCTGCCTAAAATCAAAGGATTCCAGAATGCAAGCGTCTCAATTTTCACCCGTAACCTGATGCTTTGGACTAAAGCTGATGTGGGTATCGATCCAGAGAGAGCATTCCAGTTGCAAGCTTCCAAGCAAGGTGACTCAGCTAACTTGTTTAGACAAGGTATTGAGCTTCAAAACGTGAACCCTTGGACCATGCCTTTGGGCTTCAAGTTCAACGCCAACTTCTAATCCACTCGCTCAATAAATAAAAGAGACTATGAAAAATTGGATAAAACATACCAAAGTACTTTCGCTCGCTACGCTGATAGCATTTGCTGGCTGCGAAAGTTTAGATGAGATAAACAACAACCCCAACGGGGTGTCTCCGGCTGACGCTAACGTGAACATGCTGATGCCTACTGTGATGGTAGGAGCAGCAAAAAACATGAACAACCTCGGATATCAGGATATCGCCGGCGTAGTTCAACACACGCAAAAAGACGGCTGGTTTAGTGGCCACAACAGTTACGACTGGTCACCCAGCGACTGGAATGGTTACTACGGTCTTTTGAGAACCAATGAATTCCTGATCAAAAGATCAGAAGAAGTCGGTTCAGATTTCCACAAAGGCATCGGTCTGACCATGAAGTCCTTCCTGTTTGGAATGGTGACGGACCTCTGGGGAGATGCACCTTACACGTATGCCCTTCAGGGTTCCAAGTCGGAACTGGATTATCAGTTTCCGATCTATGATTCTCAGGAAGTGATCTACAAAGGAGTGATTGAAGACTTGAAGGCTGCTGCTGCGATCTTTGCAAGCACATCTTCGGAGAGTGTTATTCCTCAGTATGACATCTATTTCGGCGGAAATGCAGCCCGTTGGGAGAAATTTGCCAACTCATTGCTGTTGAGATATTACATGAGAATCTCCGACAAATTGCCAGAGATCGCCAAGCCAGGGATCGAAGCAATCTATGCTTCGGGCAATTACCTGACCGATGCGTCTGATGATGTCGTGATGGCTTACCTCGGTGCTTCTGCGGATGATTCCTGGCCGACAGCGGCTTCGTATGATGCCGGTTCTAACTTCAGAAGATTGAAGCCAGCAAACACCTTGCTGGACCCAATGTTGCAAACCAACGATCCAAGAGTAGAGGTTTGGTTCAGACCGGTTCACTGCCGATGGGTGGAGGACAAGACGCTTACAGTAGCGACTGATCCTTTCATCCGGAAGAATGGCGTGATCCAAGATGGAGTTGTTTCTCTGGGCGATGAGCAATATTTGGAGGAAATCGCTGCAGGCAACACATTCACCCGTCACTATAATCCGGATCTATTGGGTTATGAACTGGACACCAGAGAGTACGTAGGCGTGCCGACCGGATTGATCAATCCATCGGCACATAACCTGAACCCAACTCCGGGTCAGCAATTGGAAAACCAGCACGTTTCCCAGATTGGCGATGTCTACCGATTGGCAAAGCATGATCTGCTGAAAGCCAGACTCATCTCTACGGCTGAGGTAAGCTTTATCTTGGCAGAAGCTGCCACCAAAGGATATTCTGTAGGAGATGCGAAAACTCACTATGAAAACGGGATCAAAGCTTCCCTGAAGACCTGGGGTGTGTCAAATGGCTATGATGCTTATATCGCTCAGCCTGGGGTAGCGTTCGACGGTACAGCTAAGCAAATCCTGACCCAAAAATGGATTGCCAGTTGGACTTCCGCTACCGAAGCATGGTTTGACTACAGACGTACTGGGTTCCCTGATTTCAAGACAGGTCCTGCTTCTATGGAGCCAGTGATGCCAGTGAGATTCCCTTATGGCAACAATGAACTGAACTTCAACGCTGAAGAAGTTGAAACTGCCGTAGGCCGTCTGGAAGTATCCCAGTATGGTGCGGAGATCGGTCCAAACAACCAGTGGGCTAAGCCTTGGATCATCCAGGGTACCAACAAGCCTTGGTAAGATTCCAACGGGTTAAACGACCGGAACAGTTTAAACAGGTTTAGTTAGTGAAAGACACCGGGGGAGATCTTCTTCCCCGGTTTTTGTTTTGGAGGGTTTGAACTTGAAAAAAAGAGATGCCTTTGTGTGGCAAAAAGCCATCGATACTTTAAGGTCTGCCAGAGCTATGAAAATCCAAAATCGAAAAGGTTAACCAGATAGGTGCAGCCGTTGAACTATGCGATTTGCAGATAAATCTAAAAACCATATCTTGATTCCATCAATTAACCTATCCCAAAAACTTAAAACCTTTTGAAATGATGAAAACAGTTATGCTGATCGGGCTTTTTATGATGTCCGCAATCACACTTGCAGAAGATGTCACTGGCCGCTGGACCGGAATGATCATGGATCAGTTTGAAGTCGTCTATGATTTTACGCAGGACGGCGAGAAACTGGCGGGCACCACTGTCGGCCCTGATGGCACCAAGATCAATATCACCAATGGAATGATCAAAGGAGAGGACATTTCCTACACCATCAATGTGATGGGGGGAGATATGCCGGTCAGGGGAAAAATAGTTGGAGATACCATGAAGCTGACTTTTTCAATGGACGGAAACGAGATTCCTTTTGAATTGAAGAAGCAGGCCAAAAAGTAATTTGGCCACCTGGGCTGTGCCTGTCCACCGTGTTGGATAGCTGGTTCTGGCACAAAAGTCATGCGGCGGTCTCGATAGTGGGACCGCCGTTTTTTTTATTTGGATGAAGGGAAAGATTTTTACAGGCGTGATAGCACACTCTGCAGAGAATCTTCGTCAGTATACAGTTACCTTACCCTACCAAACCCCAAGACTTTATCCAGCCTCGTTTTGACATAGGCAAATCCGGCAACATTCGCAGCTTTGTTTCCTTCAATCGTATAGATAAATCCATCTCCATAGTGATGTAAGATACCGATATGGCCTTTTCCGGATGGTAAACTTACCCGCCACCAGGCTACGATATCTCCAGGCTGAGGCAAAAAGCCATCTTCAGTTCCGAGAAAATGCATGCCTTTGTTCTTAAACTGGTTGAAAATATCCCTGGCGCCGGCAGAATACCGGAATGGCATCTTCGCTTTGTCACCCCCAACGGCCTGTAAGAAACACCAACTTACAAAACCCGCACACCAGCTGTCTCCTTCTCCTAGTCCAGCAGGTTGCATATACTTTTTTACCCACATTCCCCTGTTATTACCTCCGATTTCCCCGGCTTCGGCCTTCAGCTCTTCAATGGCAAATTGCAAGGCGAGCCTTCCCATGGGATGGCCTCCTTTGTCCAGCCCTGGCATAGTAGTAAAATTAGTATCCGTGAACGCGATCTTGGTACGGGGATTTTGAAGAGCCCAAAGGGTAATCTCCCCAACCTTTCCGTCGATCTCCAAGGGGGTTCCATTCTTGTCCAGGTGTCCAGCCTGAAAGGTTCGGACGGCATTGAAGGTGGCAGTGTCGAAAACACCGGTTATCGGCACATTGAAGTCCAACTCCTGGAGTAATAACTGCAGTGCACTTACGTCTTGTCCGGCGCTGCCTTTTTTTAAAAGTCCCATAGTGTAGGTGTTTAGAATTAAAATAGTGTTGTTTAAAAATGAGGTCTAAAGTATTGAAAAATAGTTGGTTGTATAAATTAATCTTTATGATTATCCGCAAGTATACCACTGACCTAATTTCCTTCGATTTATGGCTGGAAGACTGATAACCGAAATGGCGCGATTTTGAATTTATTATCCCTTTTTGAATACACACTACCCACAATACCCGACACCCCATGTGGGATAATCCCTGAAATTCCAGTAGTTTAAGGCTACATTGAATGTATTGATGAACGCCCGATTACTGAGTTTGCTTCCCCTGTTTTTGCTGCTTTTTTCTTGCAGTCCTGACCTCCCGGAGGAGGTACAGGTGGCGTATGACGAGCTGCCGGAAGCCGTCGATTTCAATATCCACGTCAAGCCGATCCTTTCGGACAAATGCTTCGCCTGTCACGGACCTGATTTGGCTGCACAAAAAGCCGGACTCAGTCTCCATGACCCTGAGATGGCCTTTGCCGGACTGAAGGAATCCCCGGGCAAATTTGCCATCAAGCCCGGCAACCTGAACAACAGCGAGCTCTTTCACCGGATCATTTCCGACGATGAGGAGTACCGCATGCCTTCCATTGAATCCAATCTGACCCTGACTCCAAGGGAAAAAGCAATCCTGATCAAGTGGATTGAAGACGGTGCGGAATACAAACCCCACTGGGCTTTTATCGATCCCCAAGAGCAGGATTTGCCTAAAGTAAGCGATAAGTCTTGGGCCAAAAATCCCATCGACCGCTTTGTTTTAGCAAAATTGGAGGCAGAGAAAATCCGGCCTTCTCCCGAGGCCGACAAAGAAATCCTGCTGCGAAGGCTGAGTCTGGACTTGACGGGCTTGCCTCCAAGTCTGGCGGAGATGGACGTCTTTCTCGCAGACCAATCCCCGGATGCTTACGAGAAGCAGGTGGATCGACTGCTCGATTCCCCGCACTACGGGGAAAAGATGGCGATGCACTGGATGGATATCGCGCGCTTTGCGGACACCCATGGCTATACCGTGGACCGCTACCGGGATGCTTCCCCTTATCGCGACTGGGTGATCCGGGCTTTTAACCAAAACCTGCCTTACGACCAGTTTGTCACCGATCAGTTGGCTGGAGATCTCCTTCCCAATCCCAGCAGAGACCAATTGATCGCCACGGCTTTCAACCGGATTCATCCCCAAAACATGGAGGGCGGAATCGTGGAGGAGGAATTTCGGGTGGAATATGTGGTGGACCGCACGAGTACCATGGGGCAGGCGTTTATGGCCTTGACTTTGGGCTGCGCCCGCTGCCACGACCATAAGTATGACCCGATTTCGCAGAAGAATTTCTTCGAGCTGAGCAGTTTTTTCAACCAGGTGGATGAGGCAGGGCAGATTTCCTGGGACGATGCCATGCCTGCGCCGACGATGTTTTTGACCGATACGGAAAAGGACAAGATGCTGGCTTATCTGCTTTCGCAGAAAGAAAACCAAGAGGCAGCTTTGGAGCAAGTAGCAAAAGAACAGGAAGCTGCCTTTCAAGCCTGGCTGAATGCCAAGTCTTACCAAAAAGAAGCCAACCGGGAGTATCCTGCTAGTCGGGTGGCATTTTTCACCTTTGACCAAAAGGCCATCCAAAATCAACTCAATCCCTCCCAAAAAGGGATGATGGAAAGCAGTGAGGTGACAAACCAGGTTCCGGATTATGTGGATGGATTAAGAGGAAAAGGTGTGCAACTCAACGGCGACATGTGGCTTAATATGGGCGGAGCGGGCGTTTTCTCCAGAAATGAGCCTTTCTCGGTCAGCATTTGGGTCAACATTCCCAAAACCCTGACCCACGGAGCGATCTTTCACAAGGGTTCCGGCGCTGTCCTGTACAATTGGCGGGGCTATCACCTTAGCCTGAAAGACAACCGGCTGGAGTTGCTCATGGCCCATACCGCTCCCTACAATGCCATCACCAAAGTCACTGAGCAGGATATTCCCCGGGACCAATGGGTGAATCTGGTCATGACCTACGACGGATCTTCCAAAGCAAAAGGGCTGAAGGTCTTCCTGAACGGGGCCGAAATGTCCACCCAAACCACCCACGATAACCTGTACAAGGACATCCTCTTCAAAGGCGGACAGCCGGGTTTGCAAGTCGGTGCGGTCTGGAGGGGAAAAGGCCTGAAAGACGCCATCGTGGATGAAGTCAGTGTTTACGACCTCGAACTTTCCCCCTTAGAAATCCGGCAGATTTCGAAACCGGAAGTTTATAAATCCACCCTAGGCAAAGTTGCCGATCAATTCGCAGCTTCCGAAAGGCAGGACTTGAAAAAACTGTATCTCAACAACCATTCTTTGGCCTATCGAGAAAAGCTGAAAGCGGTTATTGCCCAGAGAGAAGCATATTCCGACTCGGTGGAGGTCATTCCTGAGATGATGATCATGCGGGACAAAGCCGAAAAGCGTCCCACTTATATCCTGACCCGGGGAGAGTACAACCTGCATGGTGAAGAGGTCTTCCCGAATACACCGGAAAGCGTTCTGCCTATGAATCCGGATCTGCCCAGAAACCGCCTGGGACTGGCCCAATGGCTGACTTCGCCTGAAAACCCATTGACTGCAAGAGTGGCCGTCAACCGGTTTTGGCAGAATTACTTTGGTAAGGGTCTCGTCGCTACCTCGGGGGATTTTGGGAATCAGGGCCAACTGCCTTCGCATCCGGAATTGCTGGACTGGCTGGCTTTGGAGTTTCAGCATTCGGGTTGGGATGTAAAAGCCATGCAGCGCCTGATCCTCACCTCGGCAACTTACCGCCAAGCCTCCATCAAGAGACCGGAATTGGAAGAAAAAGATCCGGAAAATGTCCTGCTGGCCCGAGGCCCGATGGTTCGCCTGTCCGGGGAACTTATCCGCGATAATGCACTTGCGGCCTCTGGTTTGTTGAATCCCGAGATCGGAGGAAAAAGTGTGTTTCCCTATCAGCCGGAGGGATTGTGGAAAGTGAACGGAGGAAATTACGTGCAAAGCACGGGTAAAAATCTTTACCGCAGGAGCATGTACACGATCTGGAAACGTTCGGTTCATCACCCGACTTTGGCCATCTTTGATGCTCCGGACCACAGCGTTTCGGTCAGCAAGCGCCAGGAAACGAATACCCCGCTTCAGGCTTTGGCTTTGCTCAACGACCCGACTTTTGTGGAAGTTTCCAAGGTATTGGGCGAGCGGATGCTGGTTTATCCGGAAATCTCCGAAGCGATAAAAACCACTTTCCGCAAGGTGACCGGAAGAAATCCACACCCGAAGGAACTTGAAATCCTGCTGGATCTGAGAGAAAATGAATACCGTAAATTCTCCGCTGATCGCAACAAGCTGAAAGGCTGGCTGGAAACCGGTGAATACCGGATAGATCCGGATTTGGACCCGGTCCAAGTAGCGGCCAATGCGGTTACTGCCAGTGCAATTATCAATTCAGATGCAGCCCTAACCAAGAGATAAGATGAGCCATCACCACGATGCCCCGCTGCGGTCTGCGAATCGGGACCTTCAGGACATCGAAAAGAAAATGGACCGCAGGCGTTTTCTGACCAAAACTTCTTTGGGAATCGGCTCCCTGGCTTTGGGTTCGTTGATGGGAATGGAGAAGATTTTCGCAGGAAATCCCCAAACTCCTGCCCAGCTCACCGAGTCAGCCAACGGACTGAGCGGATTGCCGCATTTTATGCCCAAGGCAAAGCGCGTGATCTACCTGTTCCAAGCTGGAGGACCGTCACAGCTCGACCTCTTCGATTACAAGCCAAAGCTTGTTGACCTGCACGGGCAGGAGCTTCCTGATTCGGTGCGTGACGGGCAGCGCCTCACGGGCATGAGTGCAGACCAAAGCTCTTTTCCCCTGACTGCCTCGGCTTTCAAATTCCAACAATACGGCCAAAGCAGGGCCTGGATCAGCGAACTCATGCCGCATACTGCGGAGATAGCAGATGAGCTTTGCTTCATCAAAAGCATGCAGACCGGACAGATCAACCATGATCCGGCGATTACTTTTTTCCAGACCGGGCATCAGCTTCCGGGCAGACCCTCGATGGGTGCCTGGCTGAGTTATGGCCTAGGTTCGGACAACCAAAACCTGCCCTCCTTTATCGTTTTGGTTTCCAAAGATGCCGTGTTGGATCAGCCGCTATATGCCCGACTTTGGGGAAATGGCTTTTTGCCTTCCCAGCATCAGGGAATCCAGTTCCGGTCCGGAAAGGACCCGGTGCTTTACCTTGGAAATCCAGAAAACTACGAGGGAGCGGACCGGAGGGAGATGCTCGATTACCTCAAATCTCTGAATGAAGTCCAGTTTGATACCTACGGAGACCCGGAAATCAATGCCCGGATTGCGCAGTACGAGATGGCCTTTCGGATGCAGACTTCTGTGCCCGAAGTGACCGACATGTCTTCCGAACCGGACTGGGTGTATGAGATGTACGGGGAGGAAAGCCGTGATCCTGGCACCTACGCAGCCAATTGCCTGATGGCGAGAAAGCTGATTGAAAAGGACGTGAAGTTTGTGCAGCTCTACCATCAGGGTTGGGATCAGCACGGCAACCTGCCCAGTTCGATCAAAAACCAGTGTAAAAAAACCGACCAGGCCACTGCCGCACTGATCAAAGACCTGAAGCAAAGGGGACTTTTGGAGGATACCCTGATCGTCTGGGGTGGTGAATTTGGCAGAACGGTTTACAGCCAGGGGACACTTTCTCCGGATAATTATGGAAGAGATCATCATCCGCGATGCTTTACCAAATGGATGTGCGGGGCAGGAGTGAAGCCCGGAATTACCTATGGGGAAACCGATGAATTTGGCTACAATGTGGTCAAGGATCCGGTTCACGTGCATGACCTGCAGGCCACGATCCTGCATCTTTTTGGTATCGATCACGAAAAACTCACCTACAAGCATCAGGGCCGGCGGTTTAGACTGACCGATGTGGAAGGTCATGTGGTCAAAGGAATTTTGAGCTAAGCCGAAAAGATGATGACAGAGGATTTGATCACATTCATCGGCCGTTTTCACCCGGTGTGGGTTCATTTGCCCATCGGGTTTTTGATGATTGGCGTGCTGCTGAAGTCTTATGTGGTTTTGCTAAAGAAACAGAATCTCCAGGAAGCAGTGAATTTCACCCTGTTTCTGGGAGCCGTCAGTGCATTAATTGCCGCGTTGTTGGGATTTCTCCTTTCCCAAAACGGTGGCTATGAAGGGAATTTGCTGGACATCCATTTGGCTGCGGGTTGGCTCACGGTGGCTCTCTCCGGGATAGCTTGGTGGGTGAACAAAAACGAGGAGAAGTATTCCAAAAAGCTCAACTATTCCCTTCTGGGACTGTTGATGATTACACTTACCGTCACAGGACATTTTGGTGGAAGCCTGACTCATGGGGAGGATTACCTGACTGCTTATGCACCTTTTGGGGAAAAGCAGGAGGAAAGCAAAGGCCGGATTTTGGCGAGTGTGGAAGAGGCTGAGGTGTTTACGGATGTCATCCAGCCTGTTTTGAAAAGCAAGTGCCAAAGCTGTCACCGGTCCGGGAAATCCAAAGGCGAATTGGATATGAGTTCCTACGAATCCCTGTTGAAAGGAGGGGAAAACGGCCCGGTGATCTTGGCTGCAAATGCGGAAAAAAGCGAACTCATCCGCCGGGTAACCTTGCCATCCGATCATGAGGATTTTATGCCAGCGGAAGGAAAAAAGCCGCTGACGGAGGAAGAAATCCAACTAATCACCTGGTGGATTGAAAAGGGAAATGCAGATCCGAAAGTTCTCTTAACCGAATCAGATGCGGAATTTATCGAATGGGCAAAACCCAAACTGACTATCCAGGGAGCTGAAAATATGGTAGCAATCCAAATAGACACGGCTCAAATTCAGGGGTTGGAGAAAATGGGTTTCCGTGTCAGAGTGCTTTCCCATGAAACAGGAGCTTTGGATGTGGTGCTGCCGGAAGAAGCCGCCAATGGAAATGCTTCCGAACTGCTGAAAGCCCTACTCCAGATCAAGGACCAGATTTTCTGGCTGACTTTGGCCGGAACTGGGATTCAGGATTCAGACTTAAGTCTTGTCTCCCAATTTTCCAATCTCCAGCGACTCCGAATCGAAAACAACCCCATTACCGATGACGGAATTGCAGGGTTGAAAGGGCTTTCCAAACTGGAAATTCTAAACCTGAACGGCACCAAGATCAGTTCAGCAGCCTTGGGATCATTGGGCGAAATCAAGTCCCTGAAGTCCCTGTACCTCTGGAATACTGCTGTCAAACCGGAGGATAAAGGGGTAGAAGATATGGCTTTGACGGAAGTAAAGGTGGTTTTTGGTGGGTAACTGGCCCGCTGTCCTGATTCCAGAAGCTGGACCATTCAGATGCTTTCTTTCGACTAAAATGGCACGATTGGAGAGCAATTCAAGTGAACCCATTAACTGCAAAAAAAAACACCACAGAGAAAAAAGAGAGATTGATATTGGCTCTTCCCGTCGTATGACTGACCTCAATCCTTATTTCAGGTTCTTACGTTTTTTGAGAGCGCTGAGAAAAAAGCCAAAGCTTTTTTTGCCCGTTGTCCAGCTTCTCCAGAAGCTTCTGATATTCGTGGTGTTTCCTTATCTTATTCCAGTAATATCCAATCGCTGATGCGAAACAACCGAAGAGATTTTCTGAAAAAGTCCAGTCTTGCTGGCTTTGGAGTCATGAGTGGAAATCTCCTGGACCTTCATGCGAATCCCCAACCGATTAACCCAATCCTGCCTGTGAACCCAAATCAAGAATTGAATCTGATAGGGGCCTATGGTCCCTGGGCCAAAAGCTTAAACCTGGAAAAACTGCCCTCTCAATCCTACCGGAATCCGGCAACTACCAACTTGGATTCCTGGCGGGAAAGTACCAGAAAACTGGTGGCTGAGCGGATGGGAGCGGTGGATTTAGGAGCGATTCCCCAAGTGACGATTCACCGAACCGGAACCTACGAGGGAGTGGTTTTTGAAGAAATATCTTACCAATTGCCCAGTGGAAATCCTACCAAAGCGGTGATCTTGAAACCGGAAAATGCCTCAGGAAAGCTTCCGGGAATCTTGGGTTTACATTGCCACGGAGGTAATAAATTTCTGGGTTTGGATAAAATCAGCAGGACCAAAGCCGAGATTCCGTCATATGTTCAGGAGCATCATTCTACCTATTACGAAGGTCGGGCCTGGGCCAATGAGGCAGCCAAGCAGGGCTATGTGGTGATGGTTCACGATGCATTTGCTTTTGGCAGCAGGAGGGTTTTGTTAGAGGATGTGCCGGAGAAAATAAGGAAGGGTATCACGGATTTCAGCTTGGAAACCGAGGAGCAGATCGATGCCTATAATTCCTGGGCTTCCGAGCACGAACATATTTTGGCCAAGTCCCTGTTTTGCGCAGGCACGAGTTGGCCGGCGGTTTTTCTGGCTGAGGATCAGATGGCGCTGAGCGTCTTGGCAGCAAGGGAGGATGTGGATTCCAGCAAACTGGGATGCGCCGGACTTTCAGGAGGAGGACTGCGAACCGTCATGTTGGGAGGAATGGATCCAAGGATTTCCTGTGCGGTTGCCGTCGGGTTTATGACCACTTGGGCTGATCTGCTCCTGTACAAATCCTACACCCATACCTGGATGACGTATGTGCCGATCCTGCCTCAGGAACTGGATTTTTCAGAAATTCTGGGTTTGAGAGCACCTTTACCAACGTTGGTTTTGAATGATATTGAAGACCAATTGTTTACGCTGTCCGAGATGGAAAAGGCAGATCAAATACTCAAAGAAGTCTATGCCAAAGCCAATGCCTCTGACCGATACAAATGCACCTTCCATCCCGGCCCGCATAAGTTTGACAAGGCGATGCAGGAGGAGGCTTTTTCGTGGTTTGATCGGTGGTTGAAGGGGTGATTAATTTTGGTCAGCGGTCGTCTGACCACGGTTTACAGTCGTTGTTAGTTCAACCCTTTCAGGGTTGGGACTCATTTGCGATTTCCTTATCCCCTAGGTTGCACCTAGGGCTATTGAAAGGTTCGACCACTTCGTGGTCATAGCTGAATTCAATAGGATAGACATTCGACCCTGGCAGGGGTCAAACTTCTCAATAGCGATGGGTGCAACCCATGGAAAATAACAACGAAAGACTCTCAACGACCCCGAAGGGTGTCGAACTTATCTATTCCAACCCGTTTATTCCACCCGCTTATTCGTCTTCAGATACCCCATCAGATTCACAATTTCCTCTTGGCTCAGGTTTTCAAACAGGCCGGAAGGCATCATGGATACGTCGGTCACTTCTCGGGATAAGATACCCGATTTGTTGATCAGCACCTGATCCTGTCCCACAATCCGAAGGGTGACTTGGCGCTCGTTTTCTGAGATAATATTTCCGGAGTAAGTCCTTCCGTCCCGGGTGTTGATCACGACCATCTTGTAGTCATCCTGGATCTCAGCTGTGGGTTCGAGCACATTCATCAGGATATACTCCGGATCGGTCCGGTTGGAACCGGTAAGGTCCGGGCCGATGATTCCCCCTTCTCCGTACATCTTGTGGCAACTTCCGCAGGTTTGGGTAAAGACCGTTTTTCCGGTTTGGAGGTTGGCGGAAGCCAAGGCTTCAGGCTTAAGCATCGCGCGGTATTTGTCATAGGCAGCTTGGTTGCTCGGAACTGACTCGATCGGTCCCCAAACTTCGATGAATCCGCTTCCCACCACCCGGAGGAGTTGGCGGGCCACGCTTGCCGGAACCTCCGATTTGGCGATTTTTTTGGTTTTGATCTCCTGAGTCAGCATGTTGCCATACCGGGCTCTGGAGGAGAGAGTCTGCATGGCTTCGAGTTTTTCCTCGGGAGAAAATTTGGAATAGCTTTCCAGCAGCAACTTACCCAGAGACTCATTGTCAAAGGCGGCTATGGACCGGATGGCATCCTTCCGCATGGCAGGTTCCTGAAGCAGTACCGGAATTTCGGACTGCAATCCTTTTTGCTGCTGGGCGGTAAGAGTTTGCAGGGCTTTCTTGCGCTGGTCCATCGGCAGACTTTTGTTTTTCAGCGTTGCAAAAGCCCGTTGGGTAGCTTCGGTATCTCCGAAGAGGCCTGAGATTTCCATGGCCAGAGTTTGTTTTTTCCCGCCGGATTTTTGGAATTTTTCCGCCACAGCTTTCCAGTTGGCCGGGGTTTTCAGATCGGTCCGACCCTCCATTCCACTCAGCATTCCCGCCATGAGAAGTTCGGTATTCGAACCGTCCTTGCCGATCAGGGCCACGAGTTTTTCGACCTGATTCCCGTCCACGGTCCGTCGGGCTATATTTTGGGTGACAAAGCTGAGTTTGGAAGTAGGGGCAAGTTCGAGGACCTGGTCAGGACTCTCTGCAAACCAGGGCTCGATTCCGTACCAAAGCATCTTGGGCAGGTTGTGGTCTTTTTCGTCCTCCACACGCTGGATCAGACTTGAAGCAATCGCCCATTTGTCAGCAGTTGGAATCCGCTGCAAAGCCGCAGCGAGGTAGAGGCGGACCACAGGGGAGGGGTCGGACTTGGCCAAGGACTTGAATTTAGTCAAAGCTTCCGCCGATGGTTTCATGTCCTCGCAAAATAGTTGGATGGCCCAAGCGCGAACATATTGATCCTGGTCGGAAAGTGAAGCAAGCAGCTCTTTATCCGTAAATCCTCCCGTCTGATGAAGTGTCCACATAGCGCGGAGTCTCCAATCTGGGTTTTTATCTGAGGTGAAGATTTTCTTCAATGCGGCATTAGTATCCGGCTTTAGCGTTTTGTTGACCGCACGTTTATGGAGAATTCCTCTCGCTCGGCGGGCATGCCAGTCCGAGGGATTGGTCTGAAGAGCCACCAATTGGGCATCGGTCATTTTGTTGAGATCAGTGTACCTACCGGGGAAGTTTTGGGCTAATGTTTTTTCCGGCATAATCCGGAAGATCCGGCCGGTTTCCTCATTCAGAACTTCTTTTCCGCAGATATCCGCATCGTGCCAGTCCAGGGCGTATAAGCCTCCATCAGGACCGATTTCCATGCTGAAACCCACCCATTGGGCATTGTTGGCCATCATGAATTCATCTCCATGTTTTCCCTCAAACCCCGAACCTTTGGAAATCAAAATATCGGAAAGCACTCCATGCTCGTGGATATTGGCCATGAAGATCCTTCCTTTTTCCTCCTCAGGAAAAGCATCGGATTGGTACACCCGCGCCCCGCCGTGAGCCGAACGGTGACTGTGATTGGCGATGGTTTTGATGTCCTCGTAGACATAGGGATTGAAATGCTGTCCGCCCTGACGGTGGTAGATTCCACCCGGGATCACATGCCACAAGTGCGGGATCACGCAGGCACTCATGAAGAGCTGGCCTTTGGAATCGTAGTCAATTCCCCAGGGATTGCTGAAGCCATGGGCTACAACTTCGAATCTGTCTTTGACCGGATGATAACGCCACACGCCGCCGTTGATGTCCACGCCGTCTTTTTCCAGAAGATCTTCCGGGAAGGGGTCTTTGTGGTAATAGAGTTTGCGCGCCTCTTCACCTTTCGGTTTGCGGATCTTGGAAGGAGTGGCAAAACCTTGTAAGCCGTACAGCCAGCCATCAGGACCCCAGTGCAGACTGTTCAGTGTTTCGTGCCGATCGCGGATTCCCCAGCCGGTCAGGAGGATTTCGATGTCGTCCAAGTCTGCTTTATCGTCCTGATTTTTATCCGGAACAAAGATCAGGTTGGGCGGTGCACCAATGAAGACTCCGTCAAATCCTACTGCAATCGCCGCGGGAAAAGCGAGTCCTTCCATAAAGACGGATTGTTTATCAGCCGCTCCGTCTCCGTCGGTATCTTCCAAAATCAGAATCCTGCTGTCTCCGGAATTGGAAAAACCGTCGCCCCGGGATTCGTAGTCCTTGTTTTCCGCAATCCAGAGCCTGCCGCGGTCGTCCCAGCAAAAGGCCATGGGCTGGGTCATCATGGGTTCGGCAGCCCAGACATTCACTTTGTAACCAGGCTTGATGGTCATGGCATCGACCGCCTCCTGGGCGGTCAGGAATTTAGCATTTCGGCCTTCTTCCTGAGCGATGCCCCAAAGCTCGGTGGTGTTGTACATTCCCTCTTTTCCCGAAAACTTCCCCCAAGACTCGTTCATCTTCAGATCATTGAATTCACCGGTGTAGACCAAGAGACGAAGTTTGATCGTTTCGGTTTTGCCATTTTCGATTATCCAATCTCCATATTTGGTAAATGCAGGGCCTAGCCCCAGCTGTCCGTCCACCCGCCATTTATTTGGGTAGCCACGATTTTCCGGGTGGTCAAAGATGGCGACATTGGCCCGATCCTCCCGGCCCTCCACGGTCATCCCGACATTGATCCACATTGCAGGTTGGCCTTCTGCCTGTTCATTTTTCTGGCGCGCGGCATTGATGATCTCCCCGTCGATTCCTTCTTTCCAAGGCATTCTCAAGAAGAGGCTTCCGTAGTCGTATTGGCCGATGGTGACGTCAGTTTTGGCTTCGCCTTTCCACTCCAGATCCAGGGAATATTCCCCATTTATTTCACTTAAAGTCCAGTTTTGGGTTTCTTCCAAGACCGGATTTCCCAAGGAGTCCAAAAGGTGATAGATCGTCTGCCATTTCACCTGCTCCCCGGATTCTTCCACTATGTTCAGCGCCACTTTTCTCCAATAGTCTCCCTCGGGATGATGAAAGTAATCCCTACCATTTACCCTCGTCAGACCCCAGTAAAGCCCGGTTTGATGCTTGTGGTGGCCTGGGCTATATTCGGTCAGAAGGCCTTTTCCGTCAGGAGGTAGAAGAGGATGGATGTATGGACGAAAGCCCTCCTTCGCATTCTGAACTAGAATCGGCTCGGTTTCTCCTTCTCTCAACACGGAGATTGTTCCTTCTGCTTCGTCTTGAACCAGTTTCAGGGTCGTAGGTTGCAGAGATGCTCCGTCATCGGTGGAGGCTTTTGGTTTACAGCTTAGAAAGATCAAAAAGAATAAAAATCCGAAAAGGATCGAGTTGCGGTACACAGCCATGCGATTTAGGTTCTTTGGGTTGGGGAGAAATTATCGGCAAGGAGATGCCGATCATTCTCTCCATAATATAGAAAAATGTGTTGAAAATGAAGAGCTTGTGGGAAAGCGCTTGAGATTTCAAAAAGTGAGTGGCGACCGGTCCGGCTGAGGACAACAGTTGCTGGTTTTTACGCCATTGGCAGAAGAGCCTTAGAGAACCAGGGACGTTCGTAAGCGAATTTGACCGATAGAGTACCGATCCTTACAGACAGATTTCCTCCATATTGTTCAGTGCGTAGTCGCTACCCTTTTTTGCGGCTTCTTGGATCATCTGGCAGCCTTCTGGATTACCCATCCTCGCGAGGCAGATGCCTTTTCTGGCCAACGCTTCCACGTGATCCGGCTGGTTTTTGAGCACAAACTCGAAGTCTTCCAAGGCCCAGGGCAGGTACCCGATCTTTAGCATGGCAAAGCCGCGGTTGTATCTGGCAGCGAGGTTGTTGGGTTCTTTTTTGAGGTAAGTGTTGAAAGAGGCTGCGGCGCCGTAGATGTCGCCCCGGCTGGCACGGGCCATTCCTGTATAATAATAGATAGGGGCAAATTCCGGGTTCATGCTTTCGGCCTGCTTGAAGAAAAGTTCGGCCCGCTCGTAGTTTTTCACCATGAGTTGGCTGCGCCCTGTCAGGTAGATGATCTCGAAGTCCTCCGGCTCCAGACTTGCGGCTTTTAGGATGTAAAGTTCCGCATCCTGATAGTATTCCTGTTCGAAAAGAATCTTTCCCACCGATGCATACGCCTGAGCATAGCGGGCGTCAATATCGATGATCCGATTGTAGTCGTCCAGTGCCTTGTCGAAGTCTCCCAATTCCTCGTAGCTCCTGGCCCTGAGGTGGAGGGATTTTACTTCTTTGACATGGGTATACAAGCGTCGGTTGATTGCTGCGATGGCTTGTTTGTATTTTCCGCTTCTATACATTGCTTCGATCTCGGCTGGGTTAGCGGTGCAGGAGAGGAGAAGCAATAAGCATGAAATGATCGTAGAAATATTTAAAAGTCGTTTCATACCTAAATAAACAAAAATATCAACGAATTGAGAAGCGCGAAAAGTGAAAAATTGTTACGGATTTTGAAAAATTACTTCGATAGGATTTTCTGTCTGTTGGGAATTCTTCTCAAAAATTTGGTAAGAAAGGGATGATATGAGGCGAAGCTTTTGTTTTCTGCAAAAAAAGCCGTGAGCGAAGGCGCTCACGGCTGCGGAATCGGACCGGTTCTAGATCCGGTCCAGCTTTTCTTTTTTCAACTCAGAATCTGCATCCCCGGTATTCAGTGTAGAAGCAGGCTCGAAGAGCATCACCCACACTTCCTCCGGTGCAACCGGCCGGTGTTCAACGCCTCTGGGCACGATGAGAAATTCATTTTCATTAATTGTCACGGTTTTGTCTCGAAATTCCATCTGAAGAACGCCTTTGACTACAAAAAATAGCTCGTCTTCCACGTCGTGCTTATGCCAGACAAACTCACCCAGGAGCTTGGCCAGTTTGACATGTTGGCCGTTGAGTTCTCCGACGATCTTTGGTGACCAATGCTCGGTGAAGAGCTCAAATTTCTGACTGAGGTTTACTTTTTCCATCATCTATTTTAATGGTTGAGTTTTTCGTTTTACTCTGATCATAAAACTAGTTTAGCCCGGCCGTGGACCGTCGCCTGTCGACCGTTGACGAAAATTTAGAGCACTCCCTTGGTGCTCGGCAACTGGTTAATGTTGCGTGGGTCACGCATCACCGCCATCTTGATCGCCCGTGCCAAGCCTTTGAAAGTTGCTTCGATCTTGTGATGTTCATTGTCGCCTTCCACTTTGATGTTCAGGTTGCACTTGGCGGTATCTGAGAAGGATTTGAAGAAATGGTAAAACATCTCGGTGGGCATATCGCCAACTTTCTCCCGCTTGAAATCAGCCTCCCACACTAGCCAAGGTCTTCCGCCAAAATCAATGGCCACTTGCGCCAAGGCATCGTCCATAGCCAATAGAAATCCATAGCGATAGATTCCTTTTTTGTCTCCCAAAGCTTTCAAATAAGCTTCGCCCAGCGCCAAAGCGGTGTCCTCGATCGTGTGGTGCTCGTCTATGTGCAGATCCCCATTTACTTTGATCTCCAAATCCGTGCTGCCGTGCTTGCCGAGTTGCTCGAGCATGTGGTCGAAGAAATGCAGACCGGTGGAAATGTCGCATTTGCCGCTTCCGTCCAGATTCAGTTTGATGTAGATATCCGTCTCTGAGGTTTTTCTGCTCACTTCTGCCGAGCGGGGAGGCATCTTCAGAAAGTCATAGATCTCGTCCCAGTCCTTGGTTGAGAGTGCCGCATCCGGATTTTCATCGCCGATGAAGATCGCTTTGGAGCCGAGATTCTTCGCCAATTGTACATCTGTTGCGCGGTCGCCGATCACATAGGAGTTTGGCAGGTCGTAGTCTTCAGAGAAATATTGGGTCAACAGTCCTGTTCTTGGCTTGCGGGTTGGGGCGTTTTCGTGCTCGAAAGTTTTGTCGACATGGATGGCCTTGAAGAAGATGTTTTCCTGTTCCAGGGTTTTCAGCATCTTGTACTGCGCTGGCCAGAAGTCTTTTTCTGGAAAAGAATCGGTACCCAAACCGTCCTGATTGGTCACCATCACGAGTTCGTAGTCCGTCTCCTCGGCGATCTTCCGAAGGTTTGAGATGGCTTTTGGCAGGAATTCCAGCTTTTCCAAGCTGTCTACTTGATAATCTGTCGGCGGCTCCTTGATGATCGTGCCGTCCCGGTCTATGAAGAGAACTTTTTTCATTTACGATTTTAGATTTACGGGCGGAAATTCAGTTTTTGACCTTATTCGCCCGATTCATGTTTTTTACTTAAGATGGTACTGAAGCCTTCGAATTTTTCAATTTTTCAATCTTCCAATTTTTCAATCCTAACAAACCTTTTTTAAAGCCTTTAGAAATACTTCATTTTCCGCTCGGGTCCCAACTGTGATGCGCAGGCAATCCTCGCAAAGCAGCACTTTGGCCCGGTTTCTAACGATCACCTTTTCTTCAATTAGGTCGTCATAGACTTGCGTCGCATTTGGGATTTTGACCAAAAGGAAGTTGGCATGAGAAGGATGGATCTTTTGAACAAAGGAGAGTTTTTCCAATTCGCTTTGAAGAAAATCCCGCTCATCCAGGATTTCCCGGATCATCTGATCGACCTTGTTTTTGTCTGTAATCGCCGCCAAAACGGTGTCCTGCGTCAGGCCGGAGATATTGTAGGGAGGCTTGATCTTGTTCAGAATGCGAATGATTTCCTCACTCGCAAAAGCCATCCCGAGACGCAGTGATGCGAGTCCCCAGGCTTTGGAGAAGGTCTGCATCACCAACAAATTCGGGAAATTGTCGAGTTCGGCCGTGAAGCTTGGCTCGTCGCTGAAGTCGATATAGGCCTCATCCACGACGACCAATCCTTTGAAATTCTTCAGCAGGAAAAGCACATCCTCACGCTTGGCTTTGTTAGCTGACGGGTTGTTGGGCGAGCAGATGAAGAGGATCTTGGAGTTGGCATCAGCCGCTGCGAGGATTTTTTCCGGTTGAAGCTGAAAGTCCTCCGTCAGAGCGACCTTGCGGACCTCCACATCATTGATGTTGGCACTTACCTCGTACATTCCGTAGGTCGGAGGGAGGAGGATCACATTGTCTTTTCCCGGATTACAGAAAGCGCGATATAACAGATCAATCGCCTCGTCGGAACCGTTTCCCAGGAAAATCTGGCTGGTTCGGACTGCTTTGATCTTTGCAATCTCCGTCTTTAAAGCACTCTGATAAGGGTCGGGATAGCGGTTGAAATCCTGCTCCGTGATCGAGCCAAAAGGGTTCTCATTGGCATCCAAGAATACGCCTTCTTTGCCGGTGTATTCGTCACGGGCGGAAGTGTAGGGCTGTAGTTTTGCGATATGTGGCCGCAAAAAGGAATTTAGATCGAAGCTCATTTCTTTTTGCCTTTCAGTGAGTTGAGTCGGATCGTTACTGCGTTTTTGTGTGCGTGCAGGAGTTCGTTTTCCGCCATTACTTCGACCATTGGGCCGAGCTTTTTTAGTCCTTCCTCGGTGATCTTTTGGTAAGTGATCTTTTTTACAAAGCTATCCAAAGACACCCCGCTGTAGTTGCGAGCGTAACCATAGGTCGGTAGGGTGTGATTAGTACCGGAAGCATAATCTCCGGCCGATTCCGGCGTATAGTTTCCGATGAAGACCGACCCGGCGTTATAGATTCCGTCGACGACTTCTTCCTCGTTTTCCACGGCAATGATCAAGTGCTCCGGCGCATAGTGGTTGATCAAAGCAAGGGCCTTTTCGGCATCTTCCATCACCACCGCAGTGGAGTTTGTCAGGGCTTTGAACGCGATATCTTTCCGTGGAAGTTGCTCCAATTGCTCGTTGAGTTCCTTCAGAACTTTCTTGGCGAATTTTTCCGAAGGAGTCACCAAAATCACCTGAGAATCCACGCCATGCTCTGCCTGCGAGAGTAGATCCGCTGCGACAAAAGCCGGAACGGCAGAATCATCCGCATAAACCAACACCTCCGAAGGTCCCGCAGGCATGTCTATCGCTACACCAAATTTGGTCACCAATTGCTTGGCGGCAGTCACGTACTGATTGCCGGGTCCAAAGATCTTATCCACTTGGGGAACGCTGTCGGTGCCAAAAGTCAGTGCGGCAATCGCCTGAGCTCCGCCGACTTTGATGATTTTGGAGATCCCGATCAGCTCGGCAGTATAGAGTATCGCAGGGTGGATCTTGCCTTCACGGTTTGGAGGCGTGCAGAGCACGATCTCTTTGCACCCGGCAAGTTGCGCTGGAACTCCCAGCATCAATACCGTACTGAAAAGCGGCGCCGTGCCACCCGGGATATATAGTCCAACCCGCTGGATTGGGACGCTTTTTCTCCGGCAGATGACACCAGGCATTACCTCCTCGATGAGCTCGGGCGAAGCCTGCGCAGCGTGGAAGCGCTCGATATTTGATTTTGCAACGGCGATCGCTGCTTTCAGTTCCTCGCTTACCAGTGTTTTTGCGGTTGCGATCTCCTGCGCGGAGACGAGCAAACTGTCCAGCTGCACATGATCGTATTCCTGAGCGAACTTCCTCAGCGCCTTGTCCCCGTTTTTCTGAACTTTCTTCAGGATCGGCTTGACGATTTTATTGATAGCCTTGGTTTTCTGAACCGGTCGGGCCAGATTTTTTTTCCACTTTTCAGGAGAAGGATTGACCAGGAGTTGCATAGTGTTAGGGATAAAAAGCTTTAAATCTCCTCAAATAACCATTTTTTCGATAGGGACTACCAAAATTCCCTCAGCGCCTGCGGCCCGAAGTTCTTCGATATTTTCCCAAAATAGATCTTCACTCAACACGGAATGAATCGATGACCAACCAGGCTGAGCCAGCGGCAGGATCGTCGGGCTTCGCATGCCTGGAATCAATTCGATGATCCGCTGGATGGAGTCATTTGGAGCGTTCATCAGGACGTATTTGTTGCTTTTGCCAGTTTGGACGGCGTTCATTCTAAACAGCAACTTATCCAGAATCACTTTTTTCCAATCTGCCAGATTGTTGTTGCCGATCAAGACGGCTTCGGATTTGAAGACTTCCTCGACTTCCTTGAGGCCGTTCATCATGAGCGTGGAGCCGGAGCTGACAATGTCAAAAATCCCCTCAGCCAATCCGATGCTTGGAGCGATCTCCACCGAACCGCTGATCTCGTGGATTTCAGCCTGGATGTTTTGGGTTTTGAGATAGTCTCCCAGGATTTTTGGGTAGGAGGTGGCGATGTTTTTCCCCTGAAAATATGAGATGCCCGGATACTCTTCACCCTTTGGAATGGCCAGAGAGAGGCGGCATTTGGAAAAGCCCAGCTTTTTCAAAGTCAAAACGTCTTTGTCTTTCTCGACCAGTTCATTTTGACCTACGATACCAAGATCTGCGACGCCATCGGCTACATACCCGGGAATATCGTCGTCACGAAGGAATAGAAATTCGACGGGAAAATTGGTGGAAGTGGACTTGAGTTTGCCTGTGCCGTTGTAAAATTTGATGCCACACTCTTTGATTAGGCTGAGTGAGTCATCGGAAAGTCTGCCGCTTTTCTGCACGGCAATGCGGATTATTTGTTCCATGGGGACAAGTTACGCTTGGAAAGTTTTGGTTTGAGTAAAATTTTGGTGGATTGCCGAATCTCTGTCATCAGCCTCACCGGGTGGGTGTGTATATGTCTTCCTCAGGAGGAATGATGGAAGTGATGCATCAGGAAGGTATCCTGTGCATTTGCTAAAAATCCAATATTTCTATTGCTGCGTTCCATTTACGTTGGCAAAGATAGGGGCGGACTGAAGATTAGCAAATTTTGAAGGGAGAAATTGTTGGGAGTAGGAAGCAGGAAGGTTGAAAGTTGGTGTTCTTCCAGCTTCCCTACTTCGACTTCCCAACTCGTCAGTTTGAATGTCTGGCTGCTAATTTCCCACTTGAAGTTGGTAATGCCTGATTGGTTTTTCGCCCATTAGATGCTCGATGAAATAGTCCCAGCGCTTTTTGGTAAAGTAGTCCCCGGGAGGCCGTCCGAAGCTGTGATTTCGGCTCGGCCAGATGAAGAGGTCAAAGTCTTTTCCGGCTTTAATCAGATTTTCCGCCAGTTTGAAGGTAGCCGAGGGGTTGACGTTTTCGTCGATTCCGCCATGGGCGAGGAGCAAATGCCCTTTTAGGTTTGCTGCATTGGTAATGTTGGACTGCTCGTGGTAGTAATCTCCGACCGGGTAACCCATGTACATCTCCGGCCACCAGGCTTTTTCCATTCGGAAATCATGATCACCGGCCGACGCCACACCAACCTTGTAAAAGTCCGGATGCAAAAGCATCGCTCTTCCCGCATCGTATCCTCCTGCAGAATGCCCGAAGATCCCAACTCTGTCGATGTCCAGGAATTTCACTTTTGCAGCCAATTGGGTAATCGCCAGGACGTGATCCGTCGTTCCATCTCCTAGATTTCGGTAGGAGACATCCGAAAATGCCTTCGATCTGCCCGCGCCGCCTAGTCCGTCCACTGTCACTACCACGAATCCAATCTCCGCGGTAGCCTGCTGATGGCCGAGAAGACCAGCTTTGAAGGTCTTTGGAGCAGTGGAGGTGTGCGGTCCGCTGTAAGTGTAGTCGATGACGGGATACTTCTTTTTGGAATTAAAAGTCGACGGGAGAAAATAAACTCCGTGAATCTCTGTCTTACCGTCTTTAGCCGTTGCGGTGAAAGGAACCGGTGACTGGTAGCCGCGCTTAGTCAGGTTGGAAATATCGGCCTCAGATATCTTGTGAAGCCTTTTTCCGGTCTTCAGATCGATCAGGATGGATTGAGTCGGCTGGTTTACCGTGGAGTAATTGTCGACGGCGAGTTTGCCGTCGGGCGAGATATAGATCTCGTGCATGGCGTTTTCGGGAGTCAAAAGCTGCAGATCCGACCCATCCAAGTTCACCCGGTAGAGATGGCTGAAGTAGGGATTCTCTCCGGACTCCCTTCCGGAAGCCTCGAAATACAGAATCCCCTTTTCTTCGTCCAGATAGCTCAGCTTGTTGACGACAAACTCTCCGGAAGTGATGGGGTGGAGCACTTCTCCGGTTTTCCAGTCCAGGAGGTATAATTGATTCCAACCGGTTTTGTCCGAACTGACGATGAACTGGTCGTCTTTCAGTTTTCGGAACCCGTTGTCCCGATTGATGTGAGTGGCGGAAGACTCGGAGTAGATTTTTCGCAAATCCGAAGTTTCACTGTTGATTTCGATCAGTTGAAATTCCTTGAAACCTCTGGGGAAATAGAACCCGCTCAGCTTTTTGCTATCCTCGGACCAGCGGAGATTGATGCCGATAAAATGCGGCGAGGAAAGCTCTGGAAGCTTCTTTTCGGACTTTTTCTCCAGATCAAAGATCACCGGGATGTACATCACCACCGTGCTGTCTCCCGGTGAACCGCGATAGTAGGAGAGCAGATCTGGGCGGAATTTCTCGTCCTTGCTGAAGTCCAGCAGATACATTTTCTCTGCGAGTCTTAGGTCCACGATTTGGGTGAAAATCTTCTTGGAGTCGGGTGACCAGGTGACGGAAAAATGCGCCGGACGCTCGCCGTTTTCTCCCTGCATAAAATCGCTCCAGCCGTAATAGGAGGCGTATTCGAATTGCTTTTTGCCGTCGAAACTCAGTTGGGTTTCCTCACCGCTGGCCAGATTTTTCACAAAGAGATTGTAGTCCCGTGAGAAGGCTTTCCATTTTTTGTCCGGAGAAAAGGACTCCATTTCGTTCCTTTCCGAGACAGGTAGCGATTCGAGCGAGTTCGTTTCGGTATTCCAGTTCCAGTTGTGATTTCTCCAGAGGAAGGTTACTTTTTTTCCATTCGTCACTGACACCCGCTCTATGGGGAGGTTGGCGGAGTCGATGCTTTCGCCGGTTTTGTCTTGCAGAAGTTTGGCCAATGCCTCATGATCGAAGGCAAGCTTGGTTTCCAAAGTCTTGGTGTCGGTCTTGAAAAACTGCTTTCCCTCGGCTGTAAAAGTCGAGTGGACGAAGGCCTTGCTTTCGTCCACCCAATTGGGGATTACTTCGAGGTGATAGATTTCTTTTTGAATGGAGTTGGTGAGAAAATACTCCGCCCGATGGTAGGTGTCTTCGGTGATTTGCGCCGCGAGTTTATGCGAAAAAGTCATCGCGACCGTCACTACGGCCCAAGCGAAGGTTGAAAAGTACCTAGAGTAATTCATGAAAGCAGAGTTGGAGTCTGCTCTTAAAATAGGGAAAAAGAAAAAGGGCCGACGTGGTTTTTTTACAAGTTGGCCCTTTTTCATGTGGGTGGGAAATAATTAAGCAGCTATCCCGCCGCGTTATAGGCTTTTCGAAGCCAGGAAATCAACTCCGGAGCAATCTGCTCCTCGTGGTTGACGACCACTTTGTGGCTGCACATGGCATTGGCTTTGGATTCCAATTCCAGAATCCCTTGGGCAGGCTGACCTTTGAGGTTGATCCCGACTTCATAGCGGGCTTTGGTGGCGGGCACGAGCATCGCGAATTGCTTCTTTCGCTTCACGCTGACGTAGGTGTTTTTGGCGATGAATTCGACGTCTTTGCCGAACGAAGCGATCTCCTTTTTCAAGTTTTCATAGATCGGCCAAAAGGACTCTTTTCCCACGTACTGTTTTCTGACAAGCTCGACCTGATCGTCGGCTGATCCGGCATCGGACCTCAGCGCTTTGTGAGCGATGAGATTTGCAAATCCATGCGTAAAGCCGTGTTTTTCCTTTAGGAATTTGAGTATCTCTCCGTGTTTTTGGAGTTTTTCTTTTGTGACAACGGCGATCCATTCGTCCAGCGATTTCCCGGAGTTTTTATGGAGATTGTCGATCATGGTCTGGGTGGCTTGATCCATGGTGCTTTCGGTTAGAGGTGGATATTTTGGGAGACTAGATACAGATATTGTTTTTGGGAGGATGGCCTCGTTGTTGTGTCGTCTACTTTTTTGGCGGCCTTCCCAGAAGATGGCTGTCTTGCCGCGCAATCTTGATTCTAGCGTCTTGATACTTTTATGTTTCCAATTCTGCGAAAATAGGAAAGTGATCTGCTGCATGAAACAGCTCATTTCTGAGACCTTGTATGAGCGGATCATCTTGTTCCAAAGATGGATTCCAAACCTGACCCCGGAGGATTCTGATTCCCCGGCTCACGAGGATATGGTCAATCAGGACATTGAACTCATCGCCGGTGATCCGGTCCACGTACTTTCCCGAATAGGGTGTCCAGCCATAAGCAGTGAGTTTGGGTTTGGGCAGGACAGATCTCAGAATCCACTCAGGTTTCCAAGTGTCTCCCAAGAGGAGTTCGACGGCACTTTTCGAGAACCTGTTTTCATAGAAATCCAGCTCAAATCCGTCGTTGATATCACCCATGACAATCACATTTTGGCCTTTGGCAAGGTATTGATTGCAGCGCTCCCGAATGTGCATACACTCACCAAACAACCTCAATCGGTCTCGCTGTGAAAGTTGTTCAAAGCGTGCATAGTCCACCTTGTCGAAGATTCCTTTGGACTTGGTGTGGGCAATGATCACGCGGGAGAAAAGCTGATCGTCAAGCCCGAGGATACTCAACTCCAGAGGAGGTCTGTAGTGTTTGTACTGCTCCTTGATCATCCGATTAGTCGTGTCCATCAGGAAAGGCTCGTTGAATCGTTCGCCATCTCTCGTCTCTGGAGTGAAGAGGACTTTGATTTTTGTATGGTCAAACAGAGCCCCGAGTTCCTGCTGTCCGGAGGAAGGAAAGCCGTGGACGGCCGAGAAAGTGTGTCCCGGGATAAATTCATTTGCCCAAGCTAGGAGCTGCCCTGAACTGGTCTTGGCACCGCTGACCAAGGTGTCCGGCCCTTCCACTACGCCCAAAAAGTCGACCTGAAGCGCCTTTATGATCGCTGCGAGAGACCTGCTTCTTTTGCCGTCTTTTCCGGTGGTGATGGGAGTGCCGTCGGGATGAAAAAGATCCCGCATCCACTCCATGTTGTAAACAGCAACTCGAAGAATCATAAAAAAGGCTTTTGAAGTAAAACAGTACTGGAATTTACCATTTTACCTCAAAAGCCTCAGTATCAGTGAAGTGTTTTTAGAGTTTGATGTAGATTTTTTTGCGATCCATCCACCAGCCGATCAGCCATATCAGAAGCATGTAGCTGAGTGAGAAAAAGAACGAAGCAGCTTTTGGGTCGAGCCAACTGGTGAACAGGGTGTCATAGTACAAGCCTCTCAAAGTAGTCTCACCCACCGGAATCAGCGCAAAGATATCCACCACTATCCAGGCAAATACGTAAAGGGCCAGGGTGTTTTTCCCAAAAACTTCGAAGAAATAGGTCCAGCTTTTCTTGTTTCGGACTTCGATCATGAATATCAATCCCGCCAAGATCACCAAGTCCCATCCCACTGTTACCAGCACATACGAACTCGTCCAAAGTTTCTTGTTGATGGGAAACACAAGATCCCAAGCATATGCAGCTGCAATCAGCACCACACCGCCGATCAAAAGCGTCTGAACGGTCTTGACAGTATTTCCTTTCCTCTGGATCATTTTTCCCACCAGATAGCCAGCGATCACATTGACAATGGAAGGCAACGTGCTCAGCAGACCCTCAGGGTCAAATGCAATGCCTTCGCCCATGTAGAGCCGGTCGGCGCCAATCAGGATCAGGTCGAGCTTGGTCGCCGCATTCGTAGCAAGTGCATAGGGATCGTCGGCATCTCCAAAGAAATAAAGGATCGGCCAATAGAGCAGCAACGCGGCACCGCAGAATATCCAGCCGAGCTTTTCGCCTCCCCAATACAAGATCAGGGCCGCTGCAAAATAACACAGCGCGATGCGTTGCAATACGCCCAGTAATCGAACTTCGAACAGGTTTTTCCAAATGATCTCTCCGGATGGACCGAGGTCATAGAATGGGAATGCGTTCAGCAGCCATCCAATCAGGAAAATCAGCACGGTACGTTTGATGACTTTGCGGTAAAACTGACCGGCAGGCATCTCATTGAGCTTTTTCATCGCAAAGCTCATAGCATTGCCGACTACAAAAAGGAAGGTTGGAAAGATCAGATCGGTGGGGGTGAAGCCATGCCAGGAAGCGTGCGCCAGCGGTGCATAAAGGGCATTCCAGCTGCCGGGCGTATTCACAATAATCATGAAAGCGAGCGTAATCCCCCGGAATACATCCAGGGCGAGGTATCGATTGCTCAAGACTTTGGCTTGGTGGTCTATGGACATTGGTGGTTGGTTAGGAGATAAAGAAATTCAAGATAAAGTATTCCTGAAAAAAATTCAGAAGCGCTGACTAGAAAGGGGCCGAAGGCCGAAAAAGGACTATTCCATTCCCGATAAAAATTCTCATTTGCGAAAAATGCTAAAAATTACTTTGGAGGGAATTTAAGTTGATATTTTGGATTCGTTTAAATTCAGTTGATTTTAAGGTCTTGATTTTTAACTGTTTAAATTTTAGGGTTATGAGAAAGGTATTGTTATTCATGCTCGTTTGTTTAATTATTTCGGGGTGCGCCAAAAACGGAATCAGTGAAGGAGAAAAAAATGAAACTACTGTTTACTCTGGCAGTTCTTTAAATCCCCTTGGAATCGATTCTGCGAAGTTGATCGATGGAGAGTATTTATTTTTTTTAGATGAGTCCAAATATTTACCGCTAATTAAGGTCGATGACACTGATTTTTCAATTGAAGAAGTCGATCTTGATAAAGTCGATGCTTTAAAGAAGAAGATTCAGCTTGATTTAGATAGTGCTTTCAGTCTGAAATTGCCATTAAAACACATTTTTGCGACTACCTTTTCCGGTTTTTTTGTATCAGGAATATCCGTTGCCAAAGCGAATGAAATTCTTTCAACTGTCTCATTAATAACAAGTGGGCAGAATAATTTCACAATACAGAATGTAAGGGCTACCATGCAGGCTCCAGGGCCGATTCCCCAAAATACCCGGCCTAGCATGCAAGAATGGCAATACGACTCCATCAAAAAAACCAGCTCTAAAGTTTTGTATGTTAATCCGACACTAACTTCTGGCAATTCAGCCAAAAAGATATGGATAGTTGACAGCGGTGTCGATGCAAGTCATAGTGACCTTAATGTAATCACAGATCCGGCTTTTTCAGTTTCTTTTGTACACAACGAACCGAATGCATTGGTTGATGTTGTGGGCCATGGGACACACTGTGCGGGTATAGCGGCTGGAAAGGCTAGATATACTGAGGACGGGATGCTTGGTATGAATGGTGTTTCTCCTAATGCCCCAATTGTATCTGTAAAGGTGATAAACTGGAATGGAGAAGGTAAATGGTCTGATGTAAAATTCGCTTTTGAACATATTTTTGAAAAGTCAAAAGCGGGCGACGTGGTTTCTGCGAGTTTCGGAGATTTGCTCCCCGGCGCAGCCAATGTTTGTAATTTTCAAAACGGAGTATTGAATGCCATAGAAAAATTGGCGGGTAAAGGTGTTTCCGTCGTGATGGCTGCTGGTAATACGGGAATTGATTCCAAAAGATTCTATCCCGCTTGTTACGATCGTGAAAATGTTTTTACAATAGGATCACTTTCTGTCACCTACGGATTTGGCTCAAATCTCCAATTTTCAACGCCGTCGTTTTCCACTTATTCAAACTTTGGAAGTCCTCCTATCGATTATGTGGCACCTGGAGATTTTGTGTTTTCCACTTTTCCGGGCAACCGCTATGCAATACTTTCCGGAACATCCATGTCGACCGCAATGGTTGCAGGAATTATCCATGCAAAGGGGGGGGGACCAAATGGCAGCGAATATTTGTACCGTCCTCCCAGCACTACACGATATCTGATAGCAAAATATTGAGGAGGCCGGGAATTACGCTTATTCAACCGATGGTTTGGAGACGAGTGTTTGCAACCCAGCATTTTACTGTTGGTTGCAAATATTCCAAAAGGTCTATTTTTCCCTGTTCAGCTGAGATATTTCTAAGTCGCTAGCATTTAGTTCGGCAATGTAGTCGTTGATTTGACCGACGATCCTTAGGTATTCTAATTCTGATTTTGCGTTCGAAAAGATTGGATTGTTTTCGACAAAAAACAGGTCTCTCCACCCATTGAGGTAAGCTTCATTGAGGTATTGAAAAGACAACTTTTTGTCGCCTTTTATCCAATATGCTGTGGCTAAATCCAGAAATAGATTGTAATCATCCATTCCGTTTTCTATTGAATTTCGCCTGGATCGGATGACTTCATCTAATAGATCAATGGCTTTGGTATTGTCACCCGAACGAGAATAGAAATAGGCTAATTTGATAGGCACTCCATAAAATGGATCTGATTCATATTCTGGGTATAGGGCCATAGACTGTTCAAAATATGACTTAGCTTGATCGGGCTTGTTGAGATATAGGGCTACTGTGCCTGCAATTTTAAAGGTCTCAGAGTTCTGGTTTATAGTATCTTCCAGATAAGTTGAAATTAGTTTTTCAGCCTCAATGGGCATATTGTTTTTTATCATTGTGGTTGCAATCAATTCTAAAGAATTGGGATGTTCGGCGATGCTGAGTGACCGATTCAGCCAAGCAAGAGCCTCGTCATTTCTTCCTAAAATCCGACAGATCCATCCGACTATCTGGTAAGGCAAAAAATGATCAGGTCTTCGCTCGGAGGAAATGAATTGATATTTTAAAGATTGCTCTAAGTCACCCCTTGAAAAATATATAATACCGATGTTTCCGAGCGCTTGACTTTGAGTTGGGCTGTAATTCAACGCCAGTTCAAGGGAGTTTTTAGCAAATTCGACTTTGCCCAAGTAATAGTTTGCTAGGCCCTGTGCTCCATAGCCCTCGGATAATTTGGGTTCTATCGCAAGTGCCTTTGAGCTTGCCGAAAGGCTCAGGTCTTTCAACGAATCTGGACTATATGAGTAAAGCTGTGCATACGTTTTGGCGAGGTCCGCATAGGCAAGCGCATAATTTTGATCCAGTTCAATAGCCTGTTTGAACTGAATGGCGGCGACTTGGAGATCATCAGATTGATATCTCCCATAGTTCTTTATTCCTTGGAGTCTTAGGTTGTAGGCATCTAGGTTAGTGGTTTCCCCTTTACCGATTTGGGAAGATTCTTCAAGGGAAAGAATAGCATTAAACTTTTGCGCTATTGCTTTAGCGATTTCACTTTGCAACTCTGGAATGAGATCTCCCTCTCTTTCAAAACTGTCTCTCCAGATGTTCTTCTTATTAATTGGGTCTAGAAGCTGGAGGTTTATCCTTATCGCACCGTTCAACATTTCAATTTCCCCTTTCAAAACCACGCTGACATCAAGTCTTTTTGCAACGCTGTCTAGCGGTACTTTAGACCCTTTGTACTTTTTCATGGTTTGGTAGGCGATTGTCTTTATGGATTCAATTTTTGAGAGTTGATCTATTACGTTTTCCGTCAAACCGTCTTCTAAATACTCCAACCCCTTGTTTGAATTTTTTAACTCAAAAGGCAACACGGCGATTGATTTGCCTCGGTCCCATGTAGAATCTCCCCAAAAGACAGAATAGGCCAAAGCAAAGAACAGCAACACAATCGCAACGACCCCAACCCGAATTTTCCAGGGACTTCCTTCCTGGTACTTGATATTGCCCAGGATATCGGCGTGTTTGGGAACAGAAAGAGGGGCATTGGTCAGGGCGTAGAGCTCCAGGGTATGGGCGACGTTTTTCAGATCAAAGCCGCCAAGTTTGATCGTCTTGAAGCGGGAATCCTGGTAGATTTCTTTGCAGACGCGGTCCGAAAAGACGATGCTGGAGGGTACGCCAACACTCTGGATTCTGGATGCGACGTTGACGGCATCGCCAAAAATGTCGCCGTGGTCGAAGATGATTTCTCCTGACTGGAGACCGATTCGAAGCTGGTAATGGCCCGCTTTGATGCACCTTTTTTGGATCTCCAGACCCGCACTGAGCGCGTCGGTCGCGGATCCAAACACCGCAAGAATCCCGTCACCCAACTCCTTGATCACTTCTCCGCGATAGTCCGCCAATACCTCCTGATGTATCCGCAGATTTTCTTTCATCAGCTCAAATGCAGCATTTTCGTCTTTACCCATCAACCGGGTGTAGCCGACGATATCTGAAAAATAGACTGTAGATAGTTTGCGGTTAAGCTCAGCCTGCATAAAAGTGATCTCTTAAAGCAAAATAGTACTTTCAATTGCTCTTTTAATCTAACTTATTTTTGGCTAGGATAAAAATATGTCAGCTTGCCAGATAGCCCTTTCTCGGGGTTTTAGGGTATTTTCATCGCTGATATCATGCCTACCCCAGTTTCACAACCACACCCTTGATGAAAAAATCGTTTCTTTTCGTATTCCTGCTTTTGCTGTCCGTCGCTGCTGCAGAGGCGCAGGTATCCGCCTCCTGGCAATTGATCGAAAATAATTTTACCGGGGATGGCTTCTATCGAGCCGCACTCGCATTGAAAAATACCTCCGGAAAGAACATCGACGCCGGCTGGAAGCTGTACTTCAACACGGTGTTCATTCCCGTTCCTGCCACGGTGAAAAATCCTGGATTGGTGATTACCCACTTACAGGGCGACTTTTTTGTGCTGGAGGGGAGCGCCAAAACTCCCGCTTTGGCAGCCAACGAGGAAATCAGGATCGAATACAGATCGGAAGAGCCGTATTTAAAAAACTCCTATGCTCCAGAGGCGCTGATCTTTCTAAATCCCAACGGCAGTCATTTTGAAGTCAAAGACTACCAGATCAAGACCTTCACTACCGATCAGCTCGCGGAGATGACTACAGGAACGCCGCTCCCGATCCCGACAGCGGCCGAGCTTTATCAGCGAAATGAAGGACTTACGCTACTGCCGCAGAGCGATCTTCCTCCCTTCCTCCCCACTCCCAAATCCTGGAAATACACCGGGGAAACTCTCAAGATCAAGAATGCTGGACTGGCTCTAGTAGGAGTGCCCGAGTTTACCAAAGAGTCGAAGTTTCTGCTCGAGGCGATCAAAAACAGCTACAAACCCAAGGTGAATCCGTCAGAAGCTCCCATTCAGATTAGATTAGAGAAGGATTCGACACTTGCTGAGGAAGGATATAGGATCAAGATCTCAGACAGAAAAGTCTTGATATTGGCGTCACACCCTAAGGGGGCTTTCCATGGCGTACAGTCCTTTTTGGCCATGATGCCGGCGGATTTCTGGGCCGGGCAGAAGGACGAATTCACGCTGCTGCAGATCGAAATCGAAGACTTCCCAGCCTACGGCTACCGCGGATTCTTCCTGGACGTGGCCCGAAACTTTCAGCCCAAAGCCCAGATTTTGAAGATCCTGGACATGATGTCCTTCTACAAACTCAACGTCTTTCACTTCAACATGGTCAATGACGAAGGCTGGCGATTGGAAATCCCGGGACTGCCGGAGCTGACCGAGTTTGGGGGCAGAAGAGGTTTTTCTGAAAACGAAACGGAGTTTCTATGGCCCTACTACGGCTCAGGTGCAGATCCTGCAAAGAGCAAAACCGGAACGGGCTTTTATACAGTTAAGGAATTTCAGGAGATCCTGACCTATGCCAAAGCCCGAAATATTGAGGTGATTCCGGAATTCGGTGTGCCGGCTCATTCCAGAGCGGCAATCCGCGCCATGGAAAAACGCTATCAGACGCTGTTGAAAGCCGGTAAAACTGAGGAGGCGCTCCAATACCGTCTGGCAGAAGACAACGACCAGAGCAAGTACCTTTCTGCTCAAAACTTCAAAGGAAACACGGCGTGTGTGTGTCAAGAATCGACCTATGCATTCTATGAAAAATTGGTTGTGGAGGTGAAAACCATGTTTGAGGACGCGGATGTGGAATTGATAAACTGGCACACGGGCGGGGATGAGGTACCTCGCGGAGTCTGGACGGATTCACCGCTATGCAAAGAATTTGTAGCCAAAAACCCGGAATATAGGATTGCAGACCTGAATGACTATTTCAGATACCGCGCTGCGCAGATCTTGAAGAAACATGGGCTGGAAATGGGCGGTTGGGAAGAGATCGGCCAAACCCACGAGGGCGAAGTGATCACTCCCAATGAGAAGTTTGCTGATCAAAACTGGAGACTCTATGCCTGGAACGCTGTTGCAGGCTGGGGCGGAGAGGACATGGCCTACAAGCTAGCCAACGCCGGCTATCCGGTGGTCATCTGCTCCAGCGCCAACTTCTACTTTGACTTGGCTTACGACTGGGATCCCAACGAAAGAGGTCATACCTGGAGCGGGGTGACCGATATCTATCAATCCTGGAAGACGGTGCCGGGCAAGCTTTATCTTTCCCATGATCTGACGATTGAAGGCAAAGAATGGAACTGGGAAGCGGTCGCCAAGAACTTCACGCAGCTCACGCCTGAGGGTAGAAACAACATCATCGGCGTATCCGGTCAGGTCTGGACAGAGACGATCACCAGTCCTGAGATGCTGGAATATTACATCTTTCCAAAGATGCTTGGCTACATCGAGCGGGCCTGGGTAGGGGATCCCGAGTGGTCAGAAGCCAAGACGGAGGCGGAGATGAAGGCGCTGCGAACCCAGCAATTTGATGTGTTTGCCAACGCAGTCGGACAAAATGAAATCCCAAAACTGGAAGCAATCTTTGGAGGGTTCAAGCAGCGAGTGCCTAAGCCAGGGGCCGTGGAAATGAACGGGATGATCTACGCCAACGTGCAGACTCCGGGACTGATCATCCGCTATACGCAGGACGGCTCAGACCCGACAGCAGATTCGCCGATCTATACCAAAGCCATTCCGAAAAAAGGAGGGGAGAAGTTCCGCGTCTTCACTCAATCAGGAGCCTACGGACAGGTGTTGGAGCTGGAAGCGACTACCATTGACGGAAGGCAGAAGTAGTCAGTGACTGGGCGCAGTTTTTCTGCGAGGAGGTCCGCCGTTATTGGCTTAGGTCGTTGTGTTGATTGAATCCTGGGAAAGATGAAGCTGGATAGATCAATACGCTTCCAACGCTTCCAACAGCCTCAGCTGGCTTATTAATTCTCCAACTCATACCACTCGATATCCTTGAGTGGGAGCCTTCTTCCTTTTGGCGGTTCGGGAGCATGGTGTTTGGCGAGGTAGTCCAGGATGATGGATTCGTTGTCGCCTAGATCCCAAAGCCCCTGGGTCTCCTGCATCCAGACGATCTTGGCTTTCCAGCCTTCCCGCGTGAATTTATTTTGTAAGACTATCGCACTCGAATGACACCCCGTGCAGGTGGCTTTCACAATCTCAAAGCCTTCGTCGATGACAAATCCGGTGGCAACGTCTTTGCCATCCACTACTTCATCGGTGCCAAGTGGTGCAGTGGTGGAGACGGCTTCCTCCGAAGCATTGTCTGAAGTTGAGCCATCGTAGAACCCGACAAAAAGTACTGCGCCGACCAGTAGAATCACGATCGCCAGCAGACCAACTATCGCTGCGGTCAATACCTTGAAGAGCTGTTTTGTGTCAGAATTTTGCTTTGTCATCCTTAGCTAACTTTGACGGCAATTCGATGACAGGCATTGTTTAGGTAGCCTTTTGGATTCCAACCCGGAATGACCATGGGTTGTGAGATGCCCTGGCTGTCGGTCGCTTTTGCCCAGACTTCGTAGTAGCCCGCTTCGGGGAAAGCCAGTTCCGTAGACCATTGTTGCCAGGCGAGGCGATTCGCTGGTTTTTTTAAGATGCATTTCTTCCAGGTAGCACCAAAGTCAATCGAGACCTGAACTTCCGAAACTTCAAATTCCCCTGCCCACGCATGGCCGCGGACATTCAGTTTCTTGGATTTGGCAAACATCGCACCTGTCTTGGGATAGGTGATGAGGGACTTGACTGGCATGGATTCGATGATGGTCATATCTTCTACCGTCCCTTCCTCTCCTGGAGCAACAGGATTTTTTGGCATCCGATAGGAATCGCCGGTCATCTTGGCACCGTCGTGTTCTTTGTTTCTGACGACGAGCTTATTCAGCCATTTGCCGGATACGGACGCTGGCCAGCCTCCGCAAACCAGCCGAAGCGGATAGCCGTGCGCGAGCGGGATGTCTTTGCCATTCAATGACCAGGCGACAAGCGTCTCATCTTGCATGGCTTTGGAGATCGGTACGCCCCGGGAGATCACCGGCTTGGAACCATCTCCGTTGAGGTGCTTGTCTGTGCCATAGTAGCCGATGTAGACTGCGTCGGACTTGATTCCCACGTCTTGAAGCAGATCTTTCAATCGTATTCCAGTCCATTCAGAACAATAAACTGCACCCTCTTCCCATTGATTGCCGGCGGTGGGTGGATAGAATCCGGCCCGGCCATTTCCGCCACATTCCAGGACCAGTTGATAGGTGTAGGGTTTGAATTTTGTTTTGAGCTCCGCGAGCGTGTAGGTTTTTTCTTTGCTCACAGATTCACCGCCGATGGTCAGCGCCCAGCTGGTGGCATCGATGTCTTCTGGGATCAGCCCGTTGTTTCGGATGAAGATGTTTTCAAAGGGTGTGATCGCATCGTCCAAGTGATGCGGTCTGGCTTCCACGTTCCAGGGTTGATCGCTGCGGATAATCATCTCCGGATTTTTGCCTTTCATCGGATCAAACTGCTGAGCCAGGGCGACTGGAATGTACCCCTCCGGTATCGAAGCTGCATGGATGATCTCTGCGCCCAGTACCGCCGAAAAAGTGGAAAAGATAGTCTTACGGATAAATGATCGTCGGTCTTGAGAGCTGACGCTGGGTTTGTCAAGCTGATTTTCACTGGATCTAGCCATGGTTGGGAGTGAGTTTCTGCTGCAAAAGAGGCTCTGGAAACTGAAGGGAGTCAGATGACAGATCGATTTTGCAGACTTGAGATACGGGTTGTCGAAAGCTGAAATTAGGCAAAATCATCAATTAGACGGGTAGCCGATACTTTTTTCCTTGGGGCATTTTGTGAACTATGACTATTGGAACGATGAAGTGCGGCAATCAGGGACTGGACTTTCTGTTTTTCGGGATTTGTAATTCGATTTCCCAAAAGTTCAACCGCCTTCGGGGTTGGTGTCACCCTCGTTAATCCTCATTCCCCCGGTTTCACCGAGGGCTATTGAAAGGTTCGACCACTTCGTGGTCATTATTCCAAACCATCGAAAACAGTTTTCCGACCCCGGCAGGGGTCAAACTTCTCAATAACCGCGGGTGAAACCCGTGGATAACATACCATGCCGCGACCCCCACGACCCTATCGGGGTCGAACAATAAATCTTCCCAGTCCAAACAAGACCAATCCATCTGTAGGAGGAACGATGTACCAAAAAGTAGAAGCGTTGTACCAAAAGGTAGGAACGTTCTTACAAAAAGTAGGAACGTTGTACCAAAATGGTAGAACGTTCTTATAAAATGTAGGAACGTTCTTGCAAAAAGTAAGAACGATGTACCAAAATGGTAGAACGTTCCTATAAAAAGTAGGAACGTTGGTGCAAAAAACAGAAACGCTCTTGCTGTAGGTGGAATAGGGTACCAAAAAATAGCAATCACGTTGCTGTAGCAACGAATAATTCTATTTTTCAAAATAATATTCTGCTTATACTCCCGGCTACCAGAAAGATTCAGCTCATTGGAATCGGGAAACGAGACACTGACAGGTTCGGAAGAAGCGGCCGAACAGCGTCCAGCTTTCGGAGAAGCGGGACAGCGGCGAACAGCGGCTAAAGCAATCCGCGAAACCAAAAAAAATGCCAGCCGAATAGTCGACTAGCATCTTTTAATAGCGAAACTCCTCTCAGATCAATAAAGCGTTCTGAATCGGATCGTGCCGGGAATGGTCTTCAAAGCCTCGATTCCCTCGGTTTCATAGACTTTCTCGATATCGGTGATCACGTAGCCGATCTTCTCGTTCGTCTTGAGATACTGGCCCACGATGTTGATGTTGTAGTTGGCCAGGATCTGGTTGATTTTTGCCAACACACCCGGTTCGTTGAGGTGAATGTGGATCAGACGATGCGCATCCTTCAGGAACGGAAGCTGGATATTTGGGAAGTTGACCGAGTTGTAGGTATTGCCGGTGTTGATGTATTCCATGATCTTGCCAGGGACAAACCGTGCGATATTCTCCTGTGCTTCCAGCGTGCTGCCGCCGATATGCGGAGTCAGGATCGTATTTGGCAGACCTTTCAACTCTGACTCAAACGACTCCTTGTTATTTTTTGGCTCCTCAGGGAACACATCTACCGCGCATCCGCCCAGCTGGCCGGAAAGGATCGCGTCTCTCAATGCAGGGATATCGACGACATGGCCACGGCTGAGGTTGACCAAGATCGCACCCTTTTTCATCAAGCTGATCTTCTGTCGATCGAGAAGGCATTTGTTGTCTTTTCGGCCGTCGACATGCAGCGTAATCACATCGCAGGTGGCGAGCAGTTCCTCCAGGGAATTGACCTTGGTGGCGTTGCCCAGGGCGAGTTTTTCGATGACATCGAAATAGAACACGTTCATGCCCATGTTTTCGGCAAGGACAGAGAGCTGGGCACCGATGTTGCCGTAGCCGATGATTCCCAGCTTTTTGCCGCGGATCTCAAAAGAACCCGTGGCAGATTTGTCCCAGATGCCTTGGTGCATCCCGACGGATTTGTCAGAGAAGCGGCGCATCAGGAAGATAATCTGCGCGATTGCCATCTCCACGACGGAGCGGGTGTTGGAAAAGGGTGCGTTGAACACCGCGATGCCTTTTTCCTGACAGGTTTCCAGATCGATCTGGTTGGTACCAATGCAGAACGCGCCGACGGCCAACAGTCTGTTGGCGTTTTCCAAGACTTTCTTGGTGACATTGGTTTTGGAGCGGATGCCCAGGATCGAGACGTTTTTGATCTTTTCGCAAAGTTCTTCTTCGCTCATGGCGCCGGAAGCCACTTCCACTTGATAGCCTTCTTCGGTCAAAAGCTGTACTGCAATCGGATGTACGTTTTCCAAGAGGAGAACTTTGATCCGGCTTTTTGGGTAAGAAAATTTCGTGTTCAACTTATTGATATAAAGGATTTCGTCAAAACTTGGTGCAATGTGATCAGCCTGGCTGACGACTTTGGGTCGGTGGACATTTTCCACAAAGGCATAGAACTTATTTGCCAGTCCCGAAGCCTTGATTTCGTAGTCGGTGTAGCCATCACCAATTACATAAATATCGCCTTCAAGGTTCACGTTTTTGATGGTTTCTGCCTTTCCGTTGTTTTTGGAAAGCGGATTTTCCCTGTTGAAGTCGATGATTTGCCCCGATTCATCGTAGACGAAGTCGTTTGCAAACACGTTTTCTCTCAGAATCCCATATTCGGATACGATTGGGATGATGAAGTCTTTGAAACCGTTGGAGATGATATAAACGTCCTTGGCATTGTCATGAAACCACTCTTTGTTTCTTTCAAAAGATTTCGAGACTTTTTGGTGAAGCGCAGTGATCAGGTCCGTGATTTGGGCTTTGCTGGCTTTCAGGATATCCAGTCGCTGTTCGAGACTTTCTCTGAAGGTGATGGAGCCTTCCATGCCTTTGTCGGTGATGTCTTTGATCGCCTGGAGTTTTCGTTCCTTGTCGGGATCATTCACCAGGCTGATTTCGCCGAGAATGTCCAGCGCTTCTACTTGGGTAAAGGTACTGTCAAAATCAATGATGAACTTTTTGGTTTGGGGCATGAGTACAGGGTCAATAGGTCTAAGTGCAGGTAAAATTACAGGATTGTTAAAAAAATCGAAGGTTTGTTGATAGAATTAATCAGAAAGTTTTTCATGTTTGAAAATTCACCAATCAATCGATGGGTAATCCTGCATTTGCAATCGATTTTATGGGGATATGCAAAAGGAGTTTTCCCAAACCGGCTTTTGGGTTAATTTTGGAGAAAAATTAGTACGCGGACAAGAGACGAAAGCCCGCTGCTAAAAATCAACTTATGTAAAACCATCGGGACCAAGGGTTTTGCCAGAAAGAAGAAAGGTCAATCGAACTGATAACATTATGAAAAAGTCATTTTTAATCGTCGCGCTCGCAGCCGGAAGCTTCGCTTTCTCCTGCCAGCAAAAAACCGAAGAAACCGCCACTACCACAACCTATGAAGTGGTAGGAGAAGCTGAAGTGGTGCCGGGCAACTACGGAAACATTGTGGAAGCAACGGAAATCGTCACCACTGCGGAGATGATTTCAGCGGTGGAGGCGAAGGGCGAATTTGCGGGAAAGATCTCCGGAGAAATCCAGGAGGTTTGCACCAAAAAAGGTTGCTGGTTTGCCATGGAGCTGCCAAACGGAGAGTCCATGCGGGTGACCTTCAAGGATTACGGATTTTTCTTGCCTACGAATTCCCAGGGCTTTCCGATCGTGATCGAGGGCGTTGCTACGCTGACCGAAACGGACGTGGAGACATTGAGACACTATGCAGAAGACAAAGGCGTCTCAAAAGAGGAAGTTGAAGCTATCACCGAGCCTGAAAGAAAAATCACGTTTGAGGCTACTGGCGCAATGATCAAACCTAAAGCCTAATGCCGCTAGCGCTGGACAACCTTCGAGTTGGTAGAAGATACCGCCTCGTCAATCAAGGCGAAATCAGGTCTATTGAGGTCATCACCAGGTTGTCCGGGGACGATTTCAAGATCAAAGACTTGGATACGCTGGAGTACTATACGATCCATGAGCTCCTTCAATGGGGCAAAGGGAAGGACTACGATCTGGAAGAATACAGGTGAAAACGGGGCTCAGAAGGCCCCGTTTTTTATTGATTGTTGTGAATAAGATCTTTTTTAATGCATCGCCTTGAACCCGGGCTCATAGATGAGCCTCACAAAAGAGCCCAAACCCGCATCCGGTTGAGATATCGGGATCGCCGAGACAATGCCTATCATTAGGTTCTCTGCCAGCCCAACGCGCATTTGAGGACGTAGGGTGGTCGACGAGCTGCCTTCGAATAGTTCCTGATTTATCTCCAGTCCGATGAAATTCTTGGTTCCCGGCACCATGTAGTGCAGGTTGTAATTGACGTCATACACCATTTCAGCCTTTTTATTATGAGGCTTGTGGATTTTTGGGCCAGTATAGATCAGCGTGTGAAAGTTGCTCCCCCAACGCTTCGCGGCCACCAAAAATGGGTTGAAGACATTGCCATGAAAGGCGCTTTCCTTGCCGTATTTTTCAAAGTCTACCAATTCAAACTCATGAATGTAACCCAGCGCGAGGGAGGTGTTCATTTTTTCGGAGACCAAGAATGTGTACTGTCCCGCGACTTTCAGTGATTCCAGTTTGTTTGCCGGAATGGCGCCCTCCTTATTTCCAGTGCGGAATGAATAAAGACTGACAGGCAGCTCCACTTCGAGGCCCAGCCGATCGATTGGAGCCCACTCATATTCGATCAGCGCTTGAAACTCGTCGTATTTACGCATGTCCTGCATCCCAAAGGCTACGTTCCATTCCCTTTCGCCTTTCCGGGCACCCAAGTCGCGGATCAGATCGATGTAGAGTGGCTCTGCGTGGAGGACTTTGGGTTTTTGGGAGGTTTCCGGCTTTTCCACTTCTTCGATAAAGAGACTGTCGAGCAGTTGTCGCTGGATTTTAGGATCGTTATTGTTTTCCTGCGCATACGCGCAAAGTTGTCCCAGCCCCAAAAGGGTCAGGAGAAGTATTCGTTTCATAATTAATTGATTTGTTGATAATTTGCTGAATGTGATTCACGAAAAAATCAGCAACGATCAGGGGGAGGGGTTGGAGAAGAAAGATGGCCATTGACGGCACTTGGATTTTCCCCGCAGGCCAAATTTTCCCTTTCAAACACGGGAGCGAAAAGCTCAAAGCCAGGGATTTGCAACAGCGCCAGCTTCAGTTTTTCCAGAGAGTTGTCATCCTGCTCCGTGCCGTTGTCGGGGATGAGATCCTCACCTCCGTCCAGCGCCCATTCAAAAATCAATTCGGAGATGGTGTCCAGTGGGTCAGCCATCTGAACCTGATCAGATGACAGGATATTTCCCTCATAGAAGTTAGCAGAGAGGTTTATGAAGTTGACCAGCAGGAGAAAAAGGAAAGCCTTCGACCAGCTGCTGTCCCGCAACCGGCTTATCAACGACCTTGACTTTCCATCTTTCATCCAGAAACTAACGGGTCGGGCTGGATTTGGTTAGGTGAAAACTTTAATTCCAGATAGCGAAAAGGTAAATTGCCGACCATTGGGGATTCCTGAGTTGATACTGAATCAAAAACGTATGTCAAAAAGGTTGGGGCTGGCAATTGCAGCAGCCAAATGTCCACAATGCCGCGAAGGAAAACTGTATTCGGTAAGTATGCTGAGCTACCGAAAGCTGTCCGATGTCAATAAAACCTGCACGGTCTGTGGCGCTAATTTTCATCCGGAGCCTGATTTCTACTACGGTGCGATGTACATCAGTTATGCGTTTTCGGTCGCGCTGGTGATTACCTCTCTCACGGCGATCAATGTCTTGGTCGAAGTTCCCAAGCTGTGGATGTACCTAACGATGGTGGTCGTGCTGAATATCATCCTGCTTCCGGCCATGCTCCGGTACTCTAAGGTGCTATACCTGTATGGACTCAGTAAGCTGAAATACAGAGGTTTTTGAATTAGCTTCCTTGGGCTTTTCAGACTTGAACGTGACAGGTTGGCGGATTTGAATTCGGACGTTTTTATTCCTTTGTCCTATGTGCCAAAATATCTTTGGGCATAGACTGGAGCTTTGTAGCGGATGAACCCGCTTAACCATGATTGCAATGATATTCGGATCGCCGAGGTACTGAAGCCGGAGAAGTAAAGTTATTTTTTTGTTAAGATTACTAACAGATATCGAAGTTTTACAAACATTTTGAGGAATTGGCTGTTTATGTGATTTCATACTTCTATTTGAGTAAATGGAATCCATCTTAAGAAAAATCCGCGTTGAGGTTAACCCAAAACTCTATTCCAAGGAGCCTTTCAGTTCAGAACTGGGGATATTGATTGTCCAAGAAGGGGCACAATTGGTTCACGAAATCGGCCTTGAGCTCTTCACTTTCAAAAAACTAGCTCAAAAAATCGGCAGGACAGAGGCTGCGATCTATCGATACTTTGAAAACAAGCATGCACTGCTACTGTATCTCAGCGCTTGGTATTGGGCTTGGTTGGAGCACAATTTTGTGTTTGCCAGCTCGAATATCGAGGACCCGGAAGAGCGGCTTGCCATCGGAATCCGGCTGATGGTAGATGGTCCGACCTACCTTGAAAATGAATTTCTTGACCCCAAGCTCCTTCGGAAACTGGTGATCAACGAATCCATCAAGGGATACTTGACCAAGTCAGTGGATAGCGAACATGAGTCCGGAATTTTTGCCCAGATATACCGCTTCGGAGATAGGCTTGCCAATATCATCCGGGAGATCAAACCGGAATATAAGTTCCCAAAGACACTCATATTCAGTGTAATGGAATCCAGTTTGCTGCTGGCCTTCAACGCTGTCCATCTTCCCGGAATGACAGAAACGCCCCATGAAGGAAGCGAACAGTATCAGTTTTTTTACCAACTCGTATTTAAAACCATCTCCAATGACTAGCCATTCTGAAATGACTCCGCTCAAGCGATTTTTTGGCTTGCTGAAGGAAGAAAAAAGACAAGTCTACTCTATTTATTTTTATGCCATCCTCAACGGACTGGTCACACTATCGCTGCCATTGGGGATTCAGGCAATCCTGAATTTTATCTTGGGAGGCAGGATCAGCACCTCTTGGGTGATATTGGTCATCATCGTGGGGATGGGCGTGGCTTTCAGTGGTTTTTTGCAGATATCCCAGCTGCACATCATGGAGAAGTTACAGCAGCGGATTTTCTCGAAGTCCGGTCTTTCGCTGGCCTATCGACTTCCCCGGGTGAAAACAGAAATTCTGCATGGGCAGTACGCTCCTGAGATTGTCAACCGGTTTTTCGATACAGTCAATCTGCAAAAGGGCCTTGCCAAGATCCTGATCGATTTTTCGGCGGCCTTGCTTCAGGTGATTTTCGGCCTCCTTCTATTGGCGATCTATCATCCGACTTTTATTTTTTTTGGACTGGTGCTGATCAGTATTCTGGTGCTTATCTTCTACTTCTCCGGTCCCCGGGGGATGGAGACTGCACTGAAAGAATCCACCTACAAATACCAAACTGCTTTTTGGCTGGAGGAAGTTGCCCGGACGCTCAATTCCTTCAAGTTGGCCGGCACTACCCGACTTCCGATTCTGAGAGCAGACCTACTGATCCAAAAATATGTGGAATTCAGGTCCAGGCACTTCTCCGTGTTGATTTTTCAATACAAAGTGATGATCGGGTTTAAAGTGTTCATCGTCATGAGCTTGCTGATAGCAGGCAGTTTGTTGCTGATCAATGATCAGATTTCCATTGGGCAGTTTGTAGCTGCGGAAGTGATCATCGTGTTGGTGATCAATTCGGTCGAAAAACTCATCCTGTCTCTGGAGACTGTCTATGATACTCTGGTAGCAGTAGAGAAACTCGGTCAGGTGATGGACATGGAAATGGAGCACCACAGCCCTTCAGAAAAAGTCATCACGCCAGGTCCGGATGGTCTGAAATACAGGATGGAAAATGTGGTTTTCCAACCGAAGGATGTCAATGAGCCTATTTTGAAAGGGGTAAGCCTGACGATCGAGGCGGGGAAGAAGGTAGTGGTGACAGGCAAAAGCGGGAGTGGCAAGAGCACACTTTTGGCGCTTTTCTCGGGCCTTTATGAGGAATATGAAGGAACTGTTTCGGTCAATGACCTTTCTCTCGAGTATATAAACTTGGAGAAGTATCGGGGATTGGTGGGTGGATCGTTGGAGCTTCAGGAGATTTTTCACGGCTCGATCAGAGAGAATATCCTGCTCGGAAGAGATTTTGAAGAGGGGCAACTGACCTACATCCTGAATCTGGTGGGGCTGAAAGACTATTTGTACCGGCTGCCGCTGGGCTTGGATGCCATGCTTCAGCCGGAGGGTAAGGGGCTTCCTAAATCCTTGGCCCAGAAGATTCTATTGGCCAGAGGATTAGTGGGTAAGCCTCAGGGACTGATTTTGGAGAATGTCCTCGAATATGTGGATCCGGAGGTCAAAACCAGGGTGATCGATTATCTCTTTAAAGGCAGCTGGACCCTGCTGATGATCGCGTATGACGAAGAAATCCTCCAGCGAGCAGATGAAGTGATCGTAATGGACGAAGGAAAGATCCTTTTTCAAGGAAGTTACCAAGAATATAAAAATAGCTAACGATTGAGGTCATGCTGAATATATCAAACATTAAGATACCCGATTCGCTTCCTTTTGACGAATCCAGAAGTCTGGTCATGACTTTACCACTCAAAGAAAGCCGGCGAAAAATCAGAATTCTTTCCGGCTTGTTGATTGTGGCATTTATCATGCTTTTTTTGCCTTGGACCCAGAATATCAGATCCAAAGGCTATGTCACGGCTCTTCGACCAGACCAACGACCACAGACAATCCACTCGATATTGGCAGGCAGGATAGAGGCTTGGTATGTAGCAGAAGGGGATTTTGTTGCTAAAGGAGATACCATTTTGAGGATTTCAGAAGTGAAAGACGAATACTTTGATTCTCTGCTTCTGCCCAGAACCCAGATGCAGGTAGACGCCAAGTCTCTTTCTGCCAAATCCTATGGAGGAAAGGTAGAAGCACTGCAGGACCAAATTGCTGCACTTAAAAAGAATAACATCCTGCGGATTCAGCAGGCTGAAAATAAGCTCAGGATGGCCGAGCTGAAAGTTCAGTCGGATAGCATCGGATGGGAACAGGCCAAAGTAAACTTTGATATCGGGAAATACCAGCTCGAACGGGCAGAAAACCTCTTTGCCGAAGGCCTGAGATCTCTCACTGATTTGGAAGGGCGAAAACTCAAATTCCAGGAAGTCCAAACGGCATTGGTTTCCTCAGAAAACCGCTATTTGAGCAGCAAAAACGAACTGATCACAGCCAGGATCGATCTGGAGGCGATAGACAACGATTTCAAGGACAAACTGGCTAAGGCCGAATCCGACATGTACACGGCGATGTCCTCTCAGTTTGACGCGGAAGCAAGTACGACCAAGCTTGAAAACCAGTATTCCAATTACGAGCGACGGACTGGTTACAGGCATATTTTGGCCCCACAGGATGGGTACATAGCCAAAGCCGTCCAGGTCGGGATCGGTGAGACCATCAAAGAAGGGGATCAAATCGTCCAAATTGTGCCGGCAAATGCTGATTTAGCTGTCGAGATGTATGTCGAGCCGGTGGATTTGCCCCTGATCAAAGTGGGGAATAAAGTCAGGTTTATTTTCGACGGTTGGCCGGCGATTGTATTCTCAGGATGGCCGCAAATATCCAATGGGACATTCGGGGGAGTAGTGGTCGCAATCGACCAGTTTGCCGGACCAAGTAATCAATACCGAGTACTGGTAATTGAAGACCCTGAGGAAGAGGCCTGGCCGGACTTGCTCCGAATGGGATCCGGCGCAGATGGAATCGCCATACTCAACAACGTGCCGGTCTGGTATGAAATCTGGCGCCAACTCAATGGTTTTCCGGCTGATTATTATACCAGAGAACAGAAAGATCAAGCAGCTTCCAAAAAATGAAAAAACTGAAACTGGTTTTCTTGGCGATTTGCCTTTCTTTTTCTGTGAATGCTCAGGACGCCCTCAGACTTAGCTACGCAGAATACATGGAGTGGGTGAGGCTTTATCATCCCGTTTCGGCGCAGGCGGAACTGAACCTACGCATGGGGCAGATGGAGGTGAGGCAGGCTCGGGGCGGTTTTGATCCTTTGATCTATGGAAATCTGGACCAAAAAGAATACAAACAATCCACCTACTACGACAAGCGTGAGGCCGGGGTGAGCATTCCCACCTGGATGGGAGTCGAACTGAATGGATCTTTTGAGCAGAATTCAGGAGCTTACCTTAATCCCGAATCTACCGGGCCGTCAGGCGGTTTGCTCTCGGCAGGAGCCTCCGTCAACCTGGGACAGGGATTGATCTTGGATGAAAGAAGAGCTGCGCTGCGCAAAGCCCAAATCTACCAGCAGGCCAGTGAGGTGGAGCGCGCAAAGCTCCTGAATGAATTGAATCTTGATGCAACCGACATGTATTGGCGATGGGCTTTGGCTTACGAAAACCTCAGTGTGCTAAAGGAAGGAGTGGAGCTCGCGAGATTTCGCTTCAATTCTGTCAAAACGAGTTTTGAGCAGGGTGATCTTGCGGCGATCGATACAGTAGAAGCTTTTTCCCAGTTGCTAAACAGACAGTATCGGTTGCAGACTGCCGAAAACACCTACTTTGCCACCACTCAGGAGTTGAACACCTACCTGTGGGATGAGGGTGGAAGTCCGATGGCCCTCGAAAACGAGATCGTTCCGGAGGGACTGTTTGACGAGTTTGTCTTAAAACCGGATTTGGAGGAGCTGCGGACGGCAGTTGCCAATCATCCGGAACTGCTGTTGACCGACTATGAATTGGCCAGTCTTGATGTGGAGCGCAGACTCAAAGGCCAGCAGATCATCCCCACAGTCAAGTTGAAATATAATTTCCTGGCAGAGTCCTTTTCCCAGTTTGACGAATCTCAGTTTTATGAAAACAATTACAAATGGGGCTTGTCGGTTTACACGCCACTTTTATGGAGAAAGTCACGGGGAGCAGTCGGATTGGCCAAAGCCAAGATTGATTTTAAGGAGAATTCCAGGGATCTGAAAGAAGTCCAGCTAAGGACCAAACTCGAATCCGAATTGAACAACTGGACTGTAGTCAATCAGCAGCTTGTCACTTTTTCTGAAAACGTCAAAAGCCTGCAAGCGCTGTTGACCGGAGAGATGCGCAGATTTGAAATCGGGGAATCAAGCCTTTTCCTTGTCAATGCACGGGAAGTTTCAGTCTTTGATTCTCGGCTGACGCTCAACGAACTAGCCGCGAAACTCAGGATTTCCTATGCAAAGACAAGGTATGCGGCTGGTTTAGGATTTGAATAACTTGTTGACTGTTATTTTATTAAATCAGTTTATTGTAAGCTGATTCAAATTCTGGATTCCACTCCAATTGGAGCCATTCAACAAGCGCTAGTTTCAAGTTTTCCAGTTCAGGTTGATCGTTGGGAACGGATTCAAACCAGGCTGTCACTTCCTGACCGTCTCTGATTTTATCAGGATTTCGCAGGTAAAACAAGACCATGGAAAGCAGGCACCTGCTCAATTTAGCTGGGAAATGGCCCTTTTTTGCTTGGAAATCAACGAAGATGGGGAGCAGACGGCTTTTTAGTTTTGCGATGCTATTGAGAGAGATGTCGCCCAGCTTGTGGGACACAAAGGGATTTCTAAAGCGGTCAAGGACCTCTTCGGAGTACTTCGCCAATGCGGCCTGATCCAGATCCATCGTAGGAAGGATCTCCTCAGCGATCATCTCTTTCAGGAATTGTTCCCGCTCCGAATCTCCGATCCACTCGCCAACCGTCTCGATTCCGTTAAGCATTCCGTGACCGGTCATGGCAGTATGGGAGGCGTTGAGAATCCGCACTTTTCGCAGCGCATAGCCAGAGATGTCTTCTGCCAAAATCACTTCAGATTTACTGTCCAGAAATGGGAGGTTGGATTTTTCGGATGCTGATCCCTGAATCGCCCAAAGCGCATAAGGCTCTGCCTGAACCAAAAAGGGATCGGATTCTTTCAGCGCCAAATCAAGATGAGCCGGAAATCCCGGGACAATTCGATCTACCAGCGAGTTCAGGAAAGTGACTTTTTCCTCGATCCACGTGCTGAAACTGGCTGAAATATTCCAAGCTTTTGCATGATCTAACACGAAACCCTTTAGAAGATCTCCGTTGTTGGGAAGCAGTTCGCAGGGCAGAACGACGGTTTCGGCTTGGGGGATTGTCAGGAATCGTCGGTGAAGCCACTGAGTCAGTCTGCCCGCAAAGGATTCCGCAAGTTTTTCAAATTTGCCCTCATTTTTCCAGATCATACCGGCTTCTGTGACGTTCGAAACCAACCATTTTACGCTGGTCGAGGAGCTGAATTCGAAGAACTTTTCCGCGTCGTCAGGCAGTCTGAGACCGTCCTTGACGCAGGTGATCTTTCGGGTAGTTTCAACCTCTTGACCGTCCTTGAAGCCCGCAACCAAGAGGTGATAGTTGAAGTTTTGCGCGGCAAGTTTATCGATCGAGTTGCCAGAAGTGGATTGTATGATACAGATATTCAATGGATTGCCTGCGTCATTTAGATCTTGGATCATTGATCCCAAAAAAGCCCTTAAGAAGTTGCCAGTACCGAATTGAAGAATTTGGATGTCTTGGGTTGCCATCGTTGTTGTCTTGATTCTATTGATTTTGAAATAATGTCGGCGACTCATTCCCTTTTGAGAGAAGGATGGGGGCGAGTCGTTTTGGACGATAATACGAAGATTACCAGAATTTACACGTCGGAGCGTCTTGCGATCCGACTCAGAGATGACTTGGCACGAACTCGCCGATGTAAATAGGCACAATTATAATGTATCTAAAAATTGGATTTTATTACAAAAAAGTGACCTATAAATGGTACAATTGATCTTTTGAGCGACTAATTTTTTGATTTTGCGCCAAACCGCTCTTATTTGGTATTATTGGCATTTATATTGGTATGAGGTACAAAAAATAAGGTACTAGAAGCCGATCGACTAATCGAAGTAGCTACAAATAGATCGGATTAGTTTAATGTATATTGGAAATACACAATCACCCTAATCAAATAAATCAATGAAAAAGAATTACGTTAAATTTTCAGGCCTTAGCCTGATCAGTGTGCTGATTTTGTCCTCGTGTATGACAGAGGTGGAAATGCCTCAAGCGAAGGCAACTGCGGTCGAAAGTGAAGTGGTGCTGGAAGCTGCCGTTACTCAGGACGAAAGTTTTAGAAAGAGTCCTAATGGCGTTGTCTATATGGAGAAGTTCTCAAACCAAAGTATCACAGATCCTGCGAAGCCGTATGCTTTTCCGGGTTTTGGCACGGGGAACGCAACGCATCTAGGTATTGCCTATTCCTTCTTTAATCAATACGCGCTAGGCGCTCCTGATGAAAAGGGGGTGGTCTACACTGTCGCAGCTCCGGTTTCTGAATTTTTCGGAGATGAGATTGCAGATTTGGGAATAGAGATGGGACTGCTGGCAGAATGCTCAAAAACTGTAAGTACCATCACAACGGACGGAAAGGGCAACTCGATCTGGTTCCATAATATCTCCAACAAGGCGACATTTGACCAGCTCGGCAACATCACCTTTGAAGCTGATGTGGAGGTAGTCGGTGGCACCGGTAAGTTTGCAGGCGCGACAGGACATGGTTCCGTAACCGGAAACGTCCAAGCTGCAGATGGGAAGGGGACAACCCTTGTTACCGCGCAGATCTATTTTAAGTGATTAGGACGGATTAAAATGGATTAAAAAGAGCGGTCTTCTTCAAGACCGCTCTTTGCTTTTTAAAGTGATACGCCCCGCTTCCAAGGGATGAAATCGTAGTTTTTATTCTTTTCGGCTTTGGTCGTCACTTCTCCGCTCGCCACTTGGATGACCAATTCCAGCAACTTGTCGCCGCAGGTCTCCAATGTATCTTCTCCGGAGATGATCGTTCCGGTATTGAAATCGATGATATCTGACATCCGGTTGGTCATCTTGGTGTTGGTGGATACTTTGATGACCGGACACACCGGATTGCCGGTGGGTGTTCCCAGTCCCGTCGTAAACAGTATTACGTTTGCACCGCTTCCCGCCAAACCTGTAGTGCTTTCCACATCGTTTCCCGGAGTACATAACAGATTCAATCCTGCATTTTTGAGGTATTCTGTATAATCCAGGATGTCCACGATCGGAGCAGTTCCGCCTTTTTTGGCAGCTCCGCAGGATTTGATGGCATCCGTCAGAAGCCCGTCCTTGATATTGCCGGGGCTTGGATTCATGTCAAATCCACTGCCGACGCGTTTTGCTGCTTCGTTGTAGGTCTCCATGAGGTGGATGAATTTGTCCGCAAGCTCTTGGGTTTCGCATCGGTTGATCAGGTTTTGCTCCGCTCCGCAAAGTTCAGGGAACTCAGAAAGGATCGCGGACCCACCCAGGGCCACTACCAGGTCCGACACTTGTCCAAGGGTTGGGTTGGCTGAAATGCCGGAGAATCCGTCCGATCCGCCGCATTCCAATCCGATGACCAATTTGCTGAGTGGGACAGGCTGGCGTTTGTTCTTGTTGGCTTCGACCAACCCAATGAATGTCTCCCGGATTGCCTTTTGGATCAATTGCTCGGTAGTGCCTTCCTGCTGCTGATCGCAGATAATGACGGTCTTCGGCTGACCTTTCTGGATGAGCGCAAGCTTTTCCAACAAGATGCTGGATTGGGCATTTTGGCAACCCAGACTCAAGACCGTGGCACCGGCGACGTTGGGATGGTTGATGTAGCCCGCGAGAAGTGCGCAGAGCGTCTCCGCATCGTGTCGGGTACCCCCGCAGCCGAGGTCGTGGGTCAGGAAGCGGATTCCGTCCAGATTCTCGAAAATTCGACTGCCCGCAGGGACGGAATTATCCGCAACCGTTTCCGTAATTTTTTTGCCCTGGACGCCAGAAATCAAGTTTTTGATCTGGACTTCGTAGGGATTGGGAGTGCTGAAACCCAGCGCATTTTCGAAGGCTTCCTTGAGGAGAAGCACATTCGTATTTTCACAAAAAACCATCGGAAGTACCAGCCAATAGTTAGCTGTACCGACCTGATTATCAGTCCTTAGGTAGCCGTTGAAAGTCCTTTCTCTCCACTTGGAAACATCCGGTGCAGACCAGGTAAACTGGCCGGGATTGGCGGTGTATTCGCGTGTTTTGTGGTGAATGTTTTGCAGGGTGATCGCGTGGCCAAGCGGGATTGCCCGAGTGGCTTCTCCCACGATGGTACCGTACATCAGGATGTCTTCACCGGGCTGAAAATCCCGGATTGCAAACTTGTGTTTTGCTGCTACAAATTCCTGAATTTCAAGCTCTACGCCATTGGGAGCGACTTTTTGACCTGGTTCCAGATCTGACAGCGCGACTCCTACATTGTCCGATGGGTCGAGAAGGAGGGAAGTATTGTTCATGATTTTTATTCCTTAACTTGGTCAAACTTAGAGAAAAATTCATTCTTCGATGAAGAAAATAATCACACTCGGTGAGGTCATGCTCCGCCTTTCGCCTCCCGGAAACCAACGTTTTTTTCAAACACATTCCTTTGATGTAGAATTTGGCGGATCCGAAGCTAACGTAGGCGCTGCGATGGCCTACTGGGGTTTGAATGTGGCGCATCTGACAGCTTTTCCCGATCAGGAAATTGGCTGGGCTGCGGCTGGACAGCTCCGCAAAAACGGCATCGACACCCAGTTTATTCCCTATGTCCCCGGACGGATGGGAATCTATTTTCTTGAGAATGGCGCGATGCAGCGAAGCTCTCAGGTGATCTACGATCGGGGAGGTTCTTCTTTCGCGAATTTTGACGGGAAAGACCTCAATTGGGATGCGATCTTTGAGGGTGCGAGCTGGTTTCATTGGTCTGGCATCACACCGGCTTTGTCCAAAGAATGTGCAGAACTGACGCTCAGATCTCTGAAGGAAGCCAGAAAAAGAGGCGTGACCGTCAGTGGTGATCTAAACTACAGAAGCAATCTCTGGAAGTTTGGCAAAGAACCGCATGAGATCATGCCCAAATTGATGGAATTGACCAATCTATTCATCGCCGGAACGCGGGATTTCAAGCAATGTCTCAATGAGGATTTCAAGAATTTTGACGCAGTTCGCGAGATGGCTTTTAGCCGATTTCCTGATTTGCAATACATTGTGAAAACTGACCGGATATCCCAAAGTTCTTCTCACAATACCATTTCAGCGGTTCTTTATGAAAAGAAGAAATCGCATTCGTCCAAATCCTACGACCTGACGCACATCGTGGACCGAGTAGGTACAGGAGATGCTTTTGCCGGAGGTCTGATCTATGGCTTGCTCCATATGAAGCCGAAAGAGGCGATCGAATTTGCGATGGCGGCCGGAGCGATCAAGCACAGCGTCCCGGGAGATATCTTGCTTTGCTCCCTTCAAGAAGTTCATGATCTGGCCAGCGGTGAAGCTGTCGGAAAAATCAAACGATAATGAGAAACCCAACTCCTTTTATTCAACGAATGCATGCCGGTGGCATGATGCCCATATTTTTCAACCCCGATGTGGAAGTCTGCCTGGACTTGCTCCACGCTGCCTACGAGGGCGGTGTGAGAGTGATCGAGATGGTCAACCGCGGTAAGGAAGCCAAGGGTATTTTTCCAAAAATCCGGGAGGCCGCCGACAAATTGCCCGGTATCTACCTCGGTGCGGGGACTATCTATCATTCCCATGAAGCGGAGGAGTTTATTGACATGGGGGCGGAGTTTATCGTGGCTCCGGTGATGAATCCCAAACTGGGTGAATACTGTGCCAAAGTGGAGGTGCCTTGGATACCGGGCTGCGGGACTGTTTCTGAAGTTTTCTTCGCCCAAGAGCTAGGTTGCGAGCTCGCGAAAATCTATCCGGCAAATGTACTGGGTCCTGATTTTGTCCCGGCTGTCCATGCGGTTTTGCCCAAGATGGAACTCATCCCAACTGGCGGCGTAGAGCCGACTGCGGAGAGTTTGAAAAAGTGGTTTGACGCGGGCGTACTTTGTGTCGGGATGGGATCTCAGCTTTTTAGAAAAGACCTGATAGCCAAGCGGGCTTTTGCCGAAATCAAAGATTCAGTTCGCCATGCGATGGATATTATCGAGTCCATTCACGCAAGCAAAGCCTAGGATAGCATCGAATCCCCGCTTTTGTAAATGCAGTGGGCTGATCGTTCAATAAAAAATGCCCCAAAAAATAAGTCACTTTTTGGGGCATTTATTGATTTAGACAATTTCGCCTAGTCCAAGTCCGGCTGAGGGGTCATTCTCAGGTAAGGCTTGATGACTGTGTGGCCCTTCGGGAATTTTGCCGGGATATCTTCCGTCTTGATCGAGGGCACTACCACCACGTCGTCGCCATGTTTCCAGTTGGCAGGGGTGGCTACCGAATGATAGGCCGTGAGCTGAAGCGAGTCAATTACCCGCAGCAGTTCGTCAAAATTTCTGCCGGTGCTCGCCGGATAAGAGATCATCAGCTTGATCTTCTTATCCGGGCCAATGATAAATACAGACCGGACGGTCGCTTTTTCGCTGGAGTTGGGATGAATCATGTCATACAGTCCGGCTACCTTGAAGTCCTCGTCTGCGATCAAAGGGAAATTAACCTCGGTTTTTTGAGTTTCGTTAATGTCGCCGATCCACTTTTTGTGACTTTCCAGATCGTCCACACTCAGTGCGATGACCTTGGTGTTTCTTTTTGCGAATTCGTCGCGGAGTCTTGCTACAGCGCCCAACTCGGTGGTGCAAACAGGCGTGTAGTCCGCTGGATGTGAAAACAGCACTCCCCAGCCATCGCCGAGGTATTCATGAAAGTTGATTTTTCCTTCGGTAGTTTCCGCTGAAAAATCCGGTGCGATATCGCCTAATCGTAAAGTCATGATTTTAAAATTTATAAGTCCATTGATTCTATAGACTAAATTAAAACCAAAAGGTTGCAAAAAGAAAGGGCTCGCTGTGAATGTTTCTTTTAGCCATTGATCCTGAAAATTTCAGCCAAACTCATGTTTTTAATATTTTTTTGAAAAGTCAATCCGTACTTTACTTCCAACACGTATATCCATCTTTTCAAACCAGCCAATGAAAACCTACTACAATCCTGAAGACCTTAAAAAATTCGGCGCTATCGGTGAACTTCAAAAATCCATGGCAGATAAGTTTTTTGCTTACTACGCCGAGGTATTCAAAGAAGGCGCCTTGACCGCAAGGGAAAAGTCCCTGATCGCTTTGGGCATCTCGCATGCCCTGCAATGTCCGTATTGCATCGATGCCTATACCACAGACACCCTGGAAAAAGGCTGTGACGAAGAGCAAATGATGGAGGCTGTACATGTGGCGGCGGCAATACGCGGAGGGGCTTCACTGGTGCACAGTACCCAGATGATGAATAAGATTAAAGAGATCACGATGTGATGAAGTCATTGAAAGCACAGCTTCACGGCTTGGCTGATCCTGAGGCAGAGCTGGAGATCTTGTCAGAGCGGCACCCTGGCGGGGAAGCAAACAATTTTCGCACGCATCTCGAGCGCATCGGATTGTATCCCCTCCGGCCAACTTCACTTGAGGTCTTTCAGATCAATCTGGGAAAAATGTGCAACCAGGTGTGTAAACATTGCCACGTGGACGCGGGGCCGGATCGCAAAGAGATCATGGATCGGAAAACCATGCATTTGTGTCTTGAGGTGATCCGAAGTCTGGACTCGATCAACTGCGTGGATCTCACCGGGGGTGCGCCGGAGATGAACCCGGATTTCCGCTGGTTTGTGGAGGAGGTCCGTGCGATCCGACCTGAACTGAAAATAATCGTCAGATGCAATCTGACCATTATTTTGGCAAATCCCAGGTTCAATGACCTACCGGAGTTTTTCAAAAAGAACAGGGTGGAGGTAGTGTCTTCCTTGCCCTATTTCACCGCCATGAAGACGGATTCTCAGCGTGGCGACGGAGTGTTTGACAAGTCCATTCAGGCACTCAGATTATTGAACCAAGTCGGGTATGGGCGGGCGGATTCTGGTCTGGTATTGAATTTGGTTTACAACCCATCAGGAGCTTTTCTACCCGGGCCGCAATCCGAGCTGGAAGCTGAGTTTAAAAAGAAACTATGGGAGCGATTCGGAGTCGAATTCAACGCTTTGTTTACGATTACCAATATTCCCATCTCCCGGTTTTTGGAGTATTTGATTCGATCTGATAATTATGAAAATTACATGGAAAAGCTTTTGACTTCTTTCAATCCCGCTGCAGCCGCCGGCGTGATGTGTCGAAACACCATTTCAATCGGTTGGGACGGGTACTTGTACGATTGCGACTTCAACCAGATGTTGGATCTGAAGGTTGCTTCTGCGGACTCAACACACCTTTCCGATTGGAATGCAAAGGCTCTTGCCGATCGAAGTGTTGTGATCAATAACCATTGCTTTGGCTGTACTGCCGGCGCAGGTTCAAGTTGTGGGGGAGCTACTGCGTGATACATTCCGCTCTGATTATTTTTCAAAAAAACGCCATTGTCGGAAAGGTGAAGACAAGGCTCGCGGCAACGGTCGGTGACGAGCGGGCTTTTGAAATCTACAATTGGCTGACGTCCTACACGCATCAGGTCGCCAAGGGAACTAAGGTGGACAAATTTATTTTTTATTCAGATTTTATTCCCGATGAGGCTGCCCACGAGCATCCGGGGTATCGCTTTGAGATACAGTCTGGAGCAGACCTTGGAGAGCGCATGCAGCATGCATTCTCCGCCCTGTTTGAGGACGGATATTCCAATGTGGTAATCATTGGTACCGACTGTCCAGATTTGAAGGTCTCGGACCTTACCAATGCATTTTTCATTTTGGGTCAAAATGACCTCGTCTTAGGGCCGGCGAGGGATGGGGGATACTATCTGCTCGGCATGCGGAGGTTTTTTCCAGCGCTCTTCCGAGAAATCCCCTGGAGTACGCCGCGGGTGCTGGAGCTGACGCTGGACATCGCCGACGACTTAAAGCTGGATTATGAATTTCTCAAAATACATTCAGACGTAGATACGTTCGAAGATTGGCAACAATTCACGTCGCGCAATCAAATCAAGCAGCTGTAAGCTGAATTGATATCCAGTTCTCAAATCCACGCGACCAATACTCTTTTATTCAATTTTCGTAGCGGGCTTTGTAGTAAAACTGTGGGGTCTATATATATTGGCAGTCATGATACTTCAAGATTTCACTCAGTCAAAAGCTCAGAAGATGTGCTCTTCGGCAAAATTTCTCCCTTGGATTTTAATCTTGGGATTGGCCGTTTGCTTGACGACGCCGTCTTTTTCTCAGCAGAAAACCGAAACCGTCAAGTTTGAAATCTCGGTACTGGGTATGAAAATCGGCGATCTGGACGCGAAAAAATATCAAGTCGGTGATACGGTCCATTATACCGCGGAGAGCAAGGTCCGGTTTTGGTTTTTCGGGAGCGTGGACGTCGAGGTTTTCACACATTCCAAATATGTAAATGGCTATCTGGTCAAGAGCCTGTCACGCTCTAACACCAATCGGGGCGATTTTGCATCTACAGTCTATTGGGATGGCAAAAAGTATGTCGTGAATGCCAAGTCATATAAGTTCGAAAACACGGAGCCAGTGACGGAGCGGGTGAAATGGTCTTCGACCCGAACCTTTTTCGAAGAGTTGAAGGGCGGCGAGACGTTTATTTCGGAAGTATTTGGTCTGACCACCAAGATCGACAATCCAGAGCCCAACGTCCACAGTACCACGATTGAGGGAAATACAAATGAGTATCTGTATCAATCCGGCAAGCTTCAAAAAGTCACCCTGGAGCACTCAGTTAAAAATTTCCAATACAAACGTCTTCCTTAAGCAGTTTACTTTTGGTCGGGTTTTTCAACAGCTTCTATTAAAGTCAACAAGGGCAGGCTTTAAAACTTAAAGAAATCAGAAGGTTTTGATCCTCTTGTCCTTTCCCCTGTCACTGAATTTAAACTTATTTTACCGGGTTAATTTACTGGTTTACAAAGTTCAGACAGAGAAAATGACGATCTGAACCCACTCGTCTTTTTTATATCCAGTGATTTTTTCAATACATTGGTGGATGTGATTTTCGATGTGGGCTGATTAGCGAGCATGAGAGTGCCTGAAAATCTACAGCAACCGAAAATTGCGGATCATCAGAGGTTCATTACCGAGTCCGCGAGAATGTATCGGGAAAATTCCTGACAACGGGTACAACTGGCTTATCTGTAAGTATTTACGATGTTTCACCTGGAGTAACTCCGGACAAAGCTAATTACGTACTCAATCAATCATGACCATGGGGCAACCGCTTGAAAAGTCTTACCAAATCAATGGAATTCAGCAAATTGGCATAGGATGCAAAGACGTACACCAATCCTGGGCCTGGTATCGCAAAGCCTTTTCGATGGATGTGCCGGTGTTTGAGGATGAGGCGACGGCCAATTTGATGACCCGGTATACGAATGGCAAGGCTGAATCCCGACATGCCGTTTTGGCGATGAATATGCAGGGTGGAGGCGGATTTGAGATCTGGCAGTTTACCAGCAGGACTCCCGGTGCGGCAGATTTTGAGATTCAGCCAGGCGATCTCGGTATCTATGCTGCCAAAATCAGGGTGAGAGATCTAGGTAGGGCGTTTGAGCATCTCAAGGGATGTGGCGCGACCATCCTCACCGCACCTTCTAAAGCACCCAATAAAGTAGGGACTTTTTTCATTAAAGATCCATTTGACAACGTCTTCCAGATTGTGGAGGATTCAAACTGGTTTTCTGAAAACACTGCGCCAACGGGAGGTGTACTCGGGGTTGTGATTGGGGTGTCTGATCTGGAAAAATCGATTCCACTTTACCGAGATACCTTGGGTTTTTCCGTCGTTCACTACCAAGAAGAGGCTGTGTTTGCAGACATGCCCGGTGAGGCAAAGACCTTCAAAAGAGCACTTCTCTCGATGCCTTGTGAGGGCAATCCGGGGGCTTTTGGCGCCTTGCTTTGTCCAGCGCAGATCGAGCTGATCGAGGTGAAGGGGAGAGAAACCAAACAAATCTTCAAAGACCGCCTTTGGGGCGATTTGGGTTTCATTCATTGCTGTCTGGACGTCAACGGAATGAGGAATCTCAAGAAGAAAGCAGGCGAAGAAGGGTTTCCTTTTACAGTGGACAGCGAGGACAGTTTTGATATGGGCAGCGCTTCAGGACATTTCGGCTACCTCGAGGATATGGATCAGACGCTGATCGAGTTTGTGGAGACACATCGGGTGCCGATCCTTCAGAAATGGAACCTTTACCTCAATCTGAAGAACCGCAATCACAAAAAGAATCTCCCGAAATTTTTGGTAAAGCTTCTTGCCCTCAACCGGGTCAAGGCCTAGTTCCCGAAATTTTCACGACGAGATCAACCAGCCGGTTGGCGTACCCGGACTCGTTGTCGTACCATCCTACCACTTTCACCAGATTACCTTTGGCAGAAGTCAGTTCGGCGTCGATGATGCAGGAATGTGGATTTCCCAGGATATCCATGGAGACGATCGGGTCAGTTTCGACCTGCAAATAGCCACTTAGCTTTCCTGACTCTGCATTTTTGTATGCTTCGTTGACCTGCTGGGCGGTGACGTCTTGCTTCAACTCTACGATCAAATCGGTCAGCGATCCGTCCGGCACGGGCACACGCATGGCCGACGCCTCGATTTTTCCCTCCAGTTTTGGCAAAATCCGATCGAGTGCCTTGCCAGCATTAGTCGTGGTGGGGATAATCGAATAGGCCGCTGCGCGGGCTCTGCGTAGATCCCGATGTGGTGCGTCGTGGAGGTTTTGGTCGTTGGTATAGGAGTGGACCGTCGAGGCATAGCCTTTGACCACGCCGAAATTTTCTTCCAAAACCTGAATCATCGGCGCCAGACAATTGGTAGTGCAGGAAGCGTTGGAAATGATAGTCTCCGAACCGTCTAGGATTGACTCGTTGACACCCAAGACCACCATCGGAATGTTTTCATCCTGGACGGGGGCGGAGATGATGACTTTTTTCGCCCCGGCCTTGAGATGTCTCTCGGCGCCTTCCCGATGAGCAAATCTCCCGGTGCATTCGATGACGATGTCCACTCCGAGTTTTTCCCAAGGCAAGTCGTCCGGATTTGATTTGGAAAAGAGCTGAATGCTCTGACCGCCGGCCTGCAAGTGCTCACCTTGGAGTAAGATCTCGCCGTCAAATTTTCCATGAACGGAATCGTACTTCAGTAAATGTGCGATTGCTTTTGGGTCTGCTAGGTCGTTGATCGCGACCAATTGCAGGTCAGGATGCGTGAGGAGGAGCTTGGCTGTGTATCGGCCGATCCGGCCAAATCCGTTGATGGCAATCTTGGTAATTGGAACTTGTGGGCTCATCTTGGTTTTCGTCTCTGCGAAATTAGATAAAAGCGGGAGACTATTTTTCAATCAAAACTTTGGGCCTTTGGTTCAGCTTTTTACCTTTTTTCCAAAGAAATTTCTGTACCGCTTTTGGCTTTGTAAATCTGACCAGCTATATTTGCACAACCTTTCGGAAAAGCACGTTTTTCAGGGGTTTTAATGGTCGGTTCGTCTAGGGGTTAGGACGTATCCCTTTCACGGATAAAACACGGGTTCGATTCCCGTACCGACTACTTAATGACTGATTTTCAACAGCTTAAAGTCAGTTTATTGAAATTTTTCAATCCCCCATGGTCGGTTCGTCTAGGGGTTAGGACGTATCCCTTTCACGGATAAAACACGGGTTCGATTCCCGTACCGACTACGAGACCGGAGGCTCAATCGCCGAGTGTCTTATATTATTTTTGTTTTATGGTTGTTAGTGGTTAAAGTGAACAAAATCCCGATCTCTTAGGTCGGGATTTTTGTTTTTACCGCCATTTATATCAGCGGCAGTTAGGTTGTCTCCATTTTTCATAATTTGGTTGTCCAATTAGCCAAACTTATGCTCGTACCCCAAAATAAACCTATCCTATTCAGTACCTTAATTCTTGCCGGTCTGGTCGGTTTTTCTTCCTGCAAAAAAGAGGAACCAATTGACCTTCGGATCAAAACACTCACCAAAGAGGAGATTGCCGTTCAGGCAGACGCCGCCAGAAAGTCCGTAAGCCCGCAGCTTGCGGAAGGACTTAAACTTGAAGTTTGGGCGGTGGATTCACTGGTCCAAGACCCCATTGGCATCCATGTTAACGACAAAGGTGAAATCTTTTACACCAGATCTCCCCGACGAAGCAATTCCGAATTTGATATCCGCGGCCATCAGTCATGGGAGATCCGATCGATCGCTATTCAGACGATTGAGGAGAAAAGTGCCTTTCTCCGTTCCGAGCTTTCGCCTGAGCGGTCTGCAGAAAATACCTGGCTTGCCGATCTGAACGGTGACGGTTCGCATGATTGGCGGGACATGACGGTAGAGAAAAATGAAGTAATTAAGCTCAAAGACACCGACGGTGACGGACTGGCCGATTGGTCGCAGGTGCAGGTGCAGGACTTCAGCGACGATGTCACGGACGTAGCGGGTAGTGTGTTGACTACAGAGGACGCGATGTATGTGGCCGCGGGCCCTGACATGTGGCGGCTTGTTGACAAAAACGGCGACGGGATCATGGATGAAAAGACGTCGATGTCGCATGGCTACGGTGTGCACATCGGTTTTGGAGGCCACGGCATGTCTGGTGTTGAGATGGGACCCGACGGTAGGATTTACTGGGGGATCGGAGACATTGGTTTCAATGGAAAAAGTGCAGACGGCACCGAATGGAAGTACCCCAACCGAGGCGTGATCGCCAGAGCGAATCCAGACGGAAGTGACTTTGAGATCTTTGCGATGGGTGTGCGAAACACCCACGAGTTTGTGTTTGACAACTATAATAATCTGATCTCCGAGGACAATGACGGAGACCATGCCGGTGAAAAAGAACGCTTGGTCTATCTGACTAATGGCTCTGACTCAGGATGGAGAATCAACTGGCAATTTGGAAAGTACCGCGATCCGGACAATAATACTTACAAGGTCTGGATGGATGAAAAACTGTATCTCCCCCGTTGGGAAGGACAGGCGGCCTTCATCACGCCTTGTATTCAAAACTACGTGAGCGGGCCAACTGGGATGGTTTTCAATCCAGGTGCGGGCTTAGGAGAGCGTTGGAAAGACCACTTCTTGCTCGTGGAGTTTGTGGGAAGTGCTGCGAGCTCAGGCCTTCATGCTTTCCAGCTTCAGCCTAAGGGAGCTTCTTTTGAAATGACGAAAACCGAGAAAATCGTCGGCGGTTTCTTGCCGACCGGGATCGATTTTGGACCTGACGGAGCACTTTACATGGGTGATTTTGTCAATGGCTGGGATGATAAATATTACGGACGTATCTGGAAGTTGACCGATGAGACTGCTGCCGGATGGGCTTTGCAAGCGCAAACTAAAGCCGAGATTGAAGCGGACTATAAGAAGTTGTTCGAAGAAGAGCTGAAGTCAAAGCTGAACTTTGAAGACCAACGGATCAGGAGAAAGGCACAGTTTGAATTGGCGAAGAGAGGGGAAGATGGAGCGAAAATCTTCCAAGCCGTCCTCAACGACAAGAGTAGCCAACTGGCCAGAATACATGCAATCGTCGGCCTTAGCCAACTGGCAAGGATGGAAGACATGAAGTATGCGGATGCGATTGTCCCTTTGTTGAAAGATTCCGATCCTGAGATCAAAGCCCAAGCCGCCAAGTGGCTGGGTGATATCAAATATGACAAGGCTGGAAATGATCTGATCGCTGGCTTGAAGGACGAAAATGCCCGCGTAAGATTTTTTAGCGCAGAGGCGCTGGGCAGAACCAAAAATGCTGACGCTGTCCAGCCCTTAATTTTGCTGTTGGAAGCAAACAATGACGAGGACGCTTACTTGAGACACGCTGCCACTTTGGCTTTGTCACGAATCGGAAAAGTAGAACCGATCGCAGCTTTGTCCACTCACGCCTCCAAGGCGGTGAGAATGGGGGCTGTCATTGCGCTGAGAAGACTGGAGTCGCCTGAACTGGCGAAGTTTCTCAGCGATTCTGATGAATTGATAGTGACCGAAGCGGCCCGTGCGATTCATGATGATTTCTCGGTGCCAGCTGCTCTTCCGGCGCTTGGGGCGATATTGAATACGACGACTTTTCAAAATGAAGCCTTGATCCGAAGAGCAATCAGCGCCAACCAACGTGTCGGCAAAGACGAAAATCTAGATCAGTTGATTGCCTATTTGGGTAAGACAAACACTCCTGAAGCATTACGTCAAGAAGCGATTGCGACGATTGGCACCTGGGCAAAACCTTCGCTCGTTGATCGTGTAGACGGTCGCTACAGAGGTGAAGTCACCCGGGATGCTGCAGCTGTTTCCAAGAAGGCTAATGCAGTCTTGGTTGCCCAGTCCAACGCCAAAGAGGAAGCTATTCGAGTGGAATCTGTGAAAGCGATCGGCAAGTTGGGTATGGCTGATGCCGCTGACGTGTTGATGGCAAAATTGAAATCCGACCCATCAGATCTGGTGAAGGTGCAGGCCTTGAATTCCATTGTCGCCTTGAACGCGCCAAATCTAGGTGAGGCCATCACCCAGGCGATGAACAACAATTCTCAATCCGTCCGGGTAGCCGGACTGGCGTTGCTTGCTCAGACCTCTCTGGGCAATGATCAGAAAGTGGCCTTGCTCACCGACATCATCCAAAAGAGGACAATTCCAGAAAAGCAAACTGCACTTTTGACTTTGGGGACATTGGAGGGAAGTAAAGATTTGCCGGTTTGGAAGTCGATTCTGGCGGACTTTGAGGCTGGTAAGTTGCCTGATGCGACTTGGATCGAATTGGAAGAAGCCGTCACTGCCACCGGATCTACGGAGCTTCAGACGCAGTTTAATACGCTGCTGGACACGAAAGCTGGCGGCGAAGACTGGAAGAAATACGCGGGAGCGCTGGCAGAAGGCAATGTGCGTCTCGGCAGGAGGATTTTCTTCGAAAATCAAACCGCACAATGTATCCGATGCCACGCTTACGATGACATGGGCGGAAATGCAGGGCCTGCACTTGACAAGATCGGAAATACGCTGTCCCGTGAGGAACTTCTGATCGCTTTGGTCGAGCCTAGCAAGCGACTTTCTCCCGGCTTTGGATTCATCACGGTGGAGCTCAACTCCGGTGACAAAGTATCCGGTACGATGATGTCCGAAGACTCCGGTTCGATGACTGTCAAGGTAGGATCGGAGGATCAGGTAATCTCAAAAAAGGATATTAAATCATCCCAGATGGCTGCGTCCAGTATGCCGCCGATGGGTACGCTCTTGACCAAAAGAGAGATTAGAGATGTAGTGAGTTATTTGAGTACGTTGAGGAGGTCAGAATGAAAAAGTTACTAGTTGTATCTCTCGGTATTTTCATCTTCATCCTGTTGCTTTCTCCCTGGGTTTTGATCCTTTTTGGGAGAGATCAGCTGCATGATCATGATATTCCCGAGCAGGAGCAATTGGTGGAAAGAATGCGAAAGCAACGTTTTTTGGTAATCTTTCCCCACCCGGATGACGAAGTGACGGTAGCGGGTACGCTGATGAAGCTCAAGGAAGAAGGCCATGAGATCCAGATGGTCTGCCTGACCAGAGGAGAGAAGGGGAAGTCCTCGGGAATCGAGGACGAAGTGCAGCTGGCCAAACTCAGGACGGATGAGATGGAGCGGGCCGCTCAGCTCATCGGCGCTGATCAGCTGCACATGAAAAACTATCCGGACAGTGGACTGGAAACAGTGGGTCTTGATTCGCTGAAGCGAGCTGTGGCCGATTTGATCGAAGAAATCCGACCGGACGTATTGATCTCCTATGATTCCAAAGTTGGGCTCTATGGGCACCCGGATCATCGCCTTACCGGACAGGCAGTGGAGGAGGTCTTCTTGGAACAGAAAGGTGACCAGCGGTTTTCTCCCAAGGAGATGTACCAGGTGACGCTCTGCAAAAAACAGGTTAAGCTGGCTTTGAAGCTTTCGTCCGGCTTTCAGAAAAACTATCCGGAGGATCATTCCCTCGGGCTGCCTAATCCCGACTTTTCGGTTCAGACCAGAGAGTACTTTCCCAGAACACTGGACGTAATGGAAGCCCATGAAACCCAGCAAGCGGTATTGGACGACCTGATGCCCTTTCACGACAAGGTGCCGGCTTGGATTTATTCGCGGATTTTTGACCGGGAATATTTCAGAGAAGTGAAGTAAAACAGTCCACAGTTGACGGTCACAGTCGGCAGCCCTTCGGTAATAAAATTCAGTTTGTCTGAGATTGAAGCGCAGGTAAGTCATGCAAAGAAAAGCGGTCGGTTTGGATTCCAACCGGCCGCTTTTCTTTTGTACTATAAAATCTGATAAATTTTTTCTTGGATTGAAGATACTATCTGGAGCTGAGTCTGCCGACAGTCGACTGTTGACCAGGTATTTATCTAAAACCCAGTTTAGTCCGAACCCGGTTTAACACGTCCATCGCGACTGCTTTGGCTTTTTTCTCACCTTCAGCAAGCCGCTTTTCGACTTCTTCAGGGTTGGTCATGAAGAAATTGAAGGTTTCCCTTTCTTTGGCATATTTGCTCAGGATCAGTTCCATAAACTCCTTCTTAGCGTGGCCATATCCGTAGTTTCCGCCTAGGTAGTTTGCTCGCATTTTTTGGATTTGCTCAGGATTTGCCAAAAGGCTGTAAAGCTTAAATACATGGCAGGTATCAGGATCTTTCGGTTCCTCGAGCGGTGTGCTGTCGGTCACGATCGAGTTGACGTTTTTCTTCAGCTCCTTTTCCGGCAGGAAGATATCGATGTAGTTATTGTAGGACTTGCTCATCTTCTGGCCGTCCGTACCGGGGATGATCATCACCTCTTCGCTGATTCTGGCCTCGGGCACGATCAGTATTTCTTCTTCTACTATACGATTGAAAGTCGAGGCGATGTCGCGGGTCATCTCGAGGTGTTGAAGCTGATCTTTTCCCACGGGGACGAGATTGGCGGAATAAAGCAAGATGTCGGAGGCCATCAGCACGGGATAAGTGAATAGCCCGGCATTGACATCCGAAAGACGCTCCGATTTGTCTTTGAAGCTGTGCGCATTGGCCAGCATCGGAAACGGCGTGAAGCAGTTGAGGTACCAAGTGAGCTCGGTTACCTCGGGGATCCGTGACTGGCGGTAGAAGGTTGTCTTCTCGATATCCAGGCCAAATGCCAACCATGCCGCGGCGACCGCCAGGGTGTTTTGCTTTCGCAATTCGCCGTCTTTGCCGGAGGTCAGCGAGTGCAAGTCGGCGATAAAAATGAAAGCCTCTTCGTGATTTTGATTGATCAGCTTGATTGCTGGGACGATAGCTCCCAGGATGTTGCCCAAGTGCGGGCGACCGGAGCTTTGAATGCCCGTAAGTACTCTTGCCATTTGCCTAAATTTGGGGCAAATTAAGTAAATCAACCTGAAATGGAGGTGAAATTATGCGTTAATTGCAACTATGAATCGTTTAGCTTTCCCCTTTTTCGTTGCTCTTTATTTCATCGTTTCACTTTCTGTCTCCGCTCAGGAATCTAATGTTCCAAAGTTGATTTGGAAAGTCAACCGGATCAATATCGGGACCGTGCTGGAGGAGCAAGGCCTGCAGCAGGCGGAATTTGAATTTTCCCATACCCAGGATTCTCTTTTCTTTATTCAGGATGTCTGGCTGGAGTGCGGATGTGCCACGGTAGAATATACCCGGGATACGCTCCAAGTGGGAGAGTCCGGCAAGATCATCGTGTCGTTTGACCCGACTTCTGCTGCAGGTTTTTTTTCAAAGATGATTGTGGTCAAGGGCAATTTGAGTGGGGTGCAGGATTCACTTTTCCTGGAAGGTATCTCCATTCCCTATCCTTCAGATCTCCAGCGGGCATATCCAATTTCCAGAGGTTCCTTGGGGTTTCGGTTGAAAAAAGTGAACATGGGAGATGTCTTTGACAATGAGCCAAAGATCAAGTATGTCGAGTTTTTTAACAAGGGAACTGAGATATTGGACAAGGGAGCTTTTCGCTCGACTACACCTCCCTATCTCCAGATTTCGCAGATTCAACAGTTTGTGAGGCCGCAGGAGCGGGGCTTGCTGATGATCCGGTACGATGGCAAGCTCAAGAATGACCTTGGATTTTTTGAGGATTTGATTCCCGCCAACTGGGAAAATGTCGAAGGGTCGGAGATTGAATTGGAGATCGTGGCTGACTTGTTTGAGTATTTTGCGCCAATTCCAAAAGACGACTTGAATCAAGTGCCCCAATTGGTGATCGCCCAGAAGGAAATCGACCTCAGAGAGATCAGCTCCAAGGCGGTCGTCAGAAGGACCGTCACGCTGAGTAACCAAGGCCGACAGACGCTCGAAATCCGCAAAGTGCAAGGAAACTGTGATTGCCTGGTGCTCGAAGCGCCCAAAGAGAAGCTGGAGCCCGGAGAAAGTATGGAACTCAGTCTCACACTGGATCCCATCGGCAGAAAAGGCATTGACCAACGAAATATTTATATCTTTAGTAATGATCCGGTCAATCCCGTGCAGCTGATTGTGCTGAAAAGCAGGATAGAGTAGACTCCGGAAATAAAAGGGAATAGGGAAATCACTCAGTACAACGATGAAAAAGCGCAACAGCAGGTTTGGACGTATTCTTTTCCCCTTTATTCTGGTATTGTTATTTGGGCTGGAGACGTTTGCCGCCAAAAGGTATGCTTCCCCGACTGGAAATGTCAGTAACGCTGGCACGAGTGAGGCAGCTCCCTGGAATTTGGCTTTTGCATTTCAGCAAAATTCTCCCCTTGCGCCGGGAGATTCGTTGATTCTGCTGGATGGAATTTACGAAGGCAACTTCGTCCTTGATAAAAGTGGTACCTCCCAAAGTCCAATCTTCATCTTGCCGAAAAACGAGGGTAAAGCAATCTTTGACACCGGTAAAAACCGGGTTGCTGAAACCGGGATCACGGTCAACGGTTCCTATGTTTGGCTGATTGGGCTGCACCTGACTTCCTCATCTACTGTCAAGAGAGAAGACTTGGGCGAATCCGTACCCTACGAGGCTGGGATTACGGTTTTCGGTGTGGGTGTCAAGCTGATCAACTGCTGGATTTATGACATTCCAGGAGGAGGCCTACAACTCTGGAAGCCTGCACTTGATCTGGAAGTGTATGGCTGTGTGATCTTTAACAACGGGTCTCAAGCCAGTCTTCGGGGTACCGGACATGGTATGTATATCCAGCATGACGATCCCTCGAGACCTAAGGTAATCCGAAACAATATCGTGTTTCAAAATGCCTCTCAAGGGATCAATATATACACCAGTAATCCGATCAACGGTGGTATCAATTCCCTGGAAAATATCGCTTTCAATACCGGTGCAATTGCAAACTTCAATCCCTCGGTGTTTCGCCCTCCGCACAACCTTACCATCGGATCCCAAAGCAACGAGAGTTTTGACTTGAAGGTGGACAAAAATGTCTTTTACGCAGATCTACAAGGAGGGAGATTGTCCAAAACCCAAGTAAGTAATGTGTCACTGGGTAGAACCTATCAGCCCAACAAAAATATCTCGTTTACCAATAATCTGCTGTACGGTGGGGGGAATCAACTTGAGATCCAGCCAGTTGAGAAACTGAGATTGACGGGAAATAAATTTTACAACGTTCACGGAAAGTTTTTCCAGTTTCTATCGGTGCCAAGTGCAGCGATCGAAGTTGTCTGGAATGAAAACCAGTATTTTAATATTGAGAAAAATGCGACACCCTTTACTGGAGCTAATTTTTCGGATTGGAAGAGTAAATCTGGCTTTGACGCCGGTAGTAGCTATTCGGAAATTGCCCCGAATACACCGCAGATTTTTGTCCGGAGAAATGAGTACGATCCTAGAAAGTTCTATGTGACGATCGTCAATCCACAGAAACAGACTGCCGTGGAGGTTGCATTTTCTGATTTCAATATTCCCGCAGGAAGCTCCTATCGCATTCTGGATATCCAAAACCCCTTTGATGCATCTCTCGATTTAAAGGGTGTTTACTCCGGTGGCAAGGTGGTTTTTCCGATGAATTTGACCAAGTCTTTGCCTCCAAAAGGAAACATGCCCCATAGGCCGGTGCATACTGATTCTCAGTTTGCTGTGTTCCAGATCCAATTTGAATCCGAAGTTTCCCTACCTGTTTTCGAAGAGTTAATCACTGTCGAACTGGGACAGGACGGCAAGGTATCCACGACTCTTGCAGACTATCTCAAAAATGAGGTGAAGGGTGACTGGAAAGTGACATTTTCCAGAAGTCCTGAGTACACCTGTGCAGACTTGGCAGGCACACAAAATGAAGTGAAGATCACCGATTCTAAGGGGAACATTTGGACAAAAACGGTAATCGTCAAAGTAAAGGATAATATTCCTCCCAAACTGACGCTGAAGCCCCATGGTCTCCAATTCGATTTGGTCAAGGGATTTTTGGAGTTCACGGCGGAGGATTTTGTATCGTCAGTCACGGATAATTGTGGGGTAAAGTCGCTGACAATCAGCAGAAATCGTATCGGTTGCTCGGAATATCAGTTGCCGATAGAGGTGGTGTTGGAAGCCGTGGACAACTCTGGCAACCAGACACGGGAAGTGATTACCCTGAATCTTTCCTCCTTTGAATCCAAGAAAATCTCGATCTCACCGGAATCAGGGAAGCAGTTTACCGTTGGACAGCAGGCAGAGATTCGTTTGGGAAGTGAGTTTGAGTTTACGTTGGAGGGCTGGTACCGCAATGGACAACGGCTCGCTATCGAAAAAGGCAATGCAATCCTCACCGACGAACCGGGTACTTACTGGGCAAAACTTTTTCCAAAAGGCTCGGACTGTACTGTGGAATCCATGAAGACCGAGATCAATTTTTCTTCTTTGCCTTTTGGCGGAGTCAAGGAATCGCATCAACTCGTTTTGGGGCCTGATGGAAAGGCAGAATTGAGACCGCAGGATGTATTTTCTACTTGGCCATTGTCGGATCCAAGTTTGGTAATTACACTGGGTAAGACGCTTTTCTCATGCGAAAACATCGGTGATAATCAAGTGACGATCTTAATCAAAAAGCCCGGTGGAGAAACATGGGAGAGGACAATAAAAGTGATCGTGAAGGATCAGACGAAGCCTGTCTTAGTGCCTAAAAACATCACCCTCGACCTCGATGTGTCCAAAGGTGTCGTTGAGATCACTCCGCAGTCGTTGCTTGCTGAGTTTGGAGACAATTGTGGGATCAAGTCGCTGACGATCAATAAAAACCGCTTTACCTGTGAAGATGTTGGAAAAGAATTCTCCGTGGCTATCCGGGCGGAGGACAATTCAGGCAATGTAACTGAGGCGGTTGCAGTCGTGTCGGTGATCCGATCTGAACCGGAAAAAGTGCTGATCTCTGGTAAAAGTGAACTTTGTGCAGGTGAAAAAACCATTCTGGAACTCAGCTCTTCCAAGGCTTTTGAGGTCGTCCGCTGGAGGAGAAATGGAGTTGAAATCCAAAGTCAAACCGGAAAGACGCTGGAAGTCTCCGAAGCTGGCAATTATCATGCGGTCATTCGCTATGCAGGCGGATGCCTTTCTGAAACGGAAGCCGTCGAAGTAAAAGTGAGTCCAATACCCGCCGGTGAGATTGCCGTGGACGGAAATATCCTACGGGCTCCCGAGGGGAATTTCAGCTACCAATGGTTCAGGAACGGGGAGAAGATCAACGGCGCGACCAACCGGGTTTTCACTGCAGATCAGATGGGAGAATACACCGTGGAGTTGACCAATGAGGCAGGCTGCAAAACGATGTTTGAAGCAGTCACATTGACCATTTCAGGGATTATCGGAAGGCCGGTGAACCCGTCCGTAGAACTGAAACTCTATCCCAATCCAGCTTCAGACAGGGTGACGATCGAGCTGCCGGATGGCGTCTTGCGTGCGAAACCGAATATCCTGGTTTATTCTTCCGAAGGGAAAAATGTTAGCTCAGTTGTTCAGATTACTGTCTTGACCGACTCCAAAGTCGAAATTTCCCTGAACAGAATGTCAAAAGGCACGTACTTGATTTGGATCATTGGTGAAAACCAAAAAACTTATTTCGGAAAACTTGTCGTAGTAAACTAAACCACATAAAATGAAGTTTCTCTCCCTTACACTATTATTTTTTGCCTGCGTTTTTTCAAATTCTTTCGCCCAGACGATCCCATATTCCAAAGGCAGAATTATTATCAGTTCGGATGGTAACGAGCACGATGAGGACGACTGGGCGGCAACACCGATGAGTCTGGCGCTGCTGGCAGCGAGAGAGCTGCAGGATGAGCTGGTAATCTATGCCTTCAGCGACCACACCTGGGGTTCAAATAAGGAGAAGCCAAAAGCGGCAGAACAGATGCGCGAAAGTGCCTTTATCGGTTCCAATAAGTTTGGCTTCAAAAAGACCAAGTTCATCGAGGCGGCGGCGGCTCCGAACTATGCCGTGATCGAGATTACCCTTCAGATCAATAAAAGCTCCGCTAAGGATCCGCTGACAATTATCGCTGCCGGCCCGATGGATTTGGTTGGCGATGCGATCAACGAAGCCGACTCGACCAAACTGAAGTATGTCAGACTGATTTCCCATTCCGTCTGGAATGATGAGCATGCCGACAAACCCTACGAATGGGAAAAGCACGAAGGCTGGACTTGGGAAGAGATTAAAGCGGAATTTGAGCCAATGGGGCTGCAACTGGATCATATCGCTGACCAAAATGGCAGCGAAGAGTCCGAAGGCTTAAAGTCCGACCTAAGCAAGTATGACTGGTTGAAAAACGCGACTAACCTCGACCCGAAGCTCTTCGAAAAAGACTCTTGGACATGGCTGTACAGCAGATTGGTAGCTGCGCAAAAAGGGGAGGAGTTTGACCCTTCCGATGCGGGGATGATCGTCTACCTTCTCACCGGCAGCCAGAAAAACACCCCAGATTCGCTTAAAGAGATTCTGGAGAATCCGGGGAAGGTGAAATAGAAAAAGGCCCTGAAAAATGAAATTCAGGGCCTTTTCTTTGCGCCTAAGTAAATGTCCCCACTCACTGGATTTTGTTTGCAGAATGTGGATTTGAATTTTCGCGAGCGGCGACGCTCAAGAGGGAGGGAACATGTCGGAGCTTTTCAATTTTACTACCTTTTCACCTTCCCACTTTTCAGTTCCAATTTTTCAGATTCAATCACTTAAAAGCCTGCAATCCGGTAATATCCTGACCCAAGATCAGCAAGTGAATATCATGCGTTCCTTCATAAGTAATTACTGATTCCAGATTCATCATGTGACGCATGATCGGGTATTCGCCGGTGATGCCCATGCCGCCATGGATCTGCCGGGCTTCGCGGGCGATATTCAGCGCCATCTCCACGTTGTTGCGCTTGGCCATGGAGATATGCACGGTTTTGGCGGTGCCGGCATTCATCATCTTGCCGACTTTCCAAGCCAATAGCTGTGCTTTGGTAATCTCGGTCAGCATCTCTGCCAGTTTCTTTTGCGTCAGCTGAAAACCTCCGATCGGCTTCCCAAACTGGATGCGCTCCGCGGCGTAGCGTCTTGCCGAGTCATAGCAATCCATCGCCGCTCCGATCGCGCCCCAAGCGATGCCAAACCGTGCCGAATCCAAGCACATCATCGGCGCGCCCAAGCCGGACTTGCCAGGAAGGAGGTTTTCCTTTGGAACTTTTACGTTGTCAAAAACCAGTTCGCCCGTGCATGAAGCGCGAAGCGACCATTTGCCGTGGGTCTCCGGAGTGCTGAAACCTTCCATGCCGCGCTCGACGATCAAGCCGTGGATTCTGCCTTCTTCATTCTTGGCCCAGACGACGGCTAGATCAGCCTTGGGGGAATTGGAGATCCACATCTTCGCGCCATTGAGCAGGTAGTGGTCGCCCATGTCTTTGAAGTTGGTGACCATCCCGCTGGGATTGGAGCCGTGATCCGGTTCGGTCAGACCGAAGCAGCCGAGGTATTCACCCAAGCCCAGTTTGGGCAGGTATTTCATTCGCTGCTCCTCGGTGCCAAACTTGTATATCGGATACATCACGAGCGAGCCTTGGACGGAGGCCGTGGAGCGCATGCCTGAGTCTCCGCGCTCGATCTCCTGCATGATCAGCCCGTAGGAGATGTAATCCAGGCCTCCGCCGCCGTATTGCTCGGGAAGCTGTGGGCCGAATGCGCCGACCTCGCCAAATTTTCGGACGATTTCGTAGGGGAAATGAGCTTTTTGAGCCCAGTCTTCGATGTAGGGAGAGATTTCTTTTTTGACAAAGTCCCGCATAGACGATCGGATCAACTTCTGCTCATCGGTGAGCAACTCGTCCAGATCCAGAAAATCAACGCCTTCAAAATTATCCTGCTTCAGGGATTTCCGGATTTCGATAGCCTCCATGTTATATTTGGTTTATTTTTGGGAATCACTCATTTTTGCGGCGACGCAGAGCCGCGGTCGTCCCGAAATTAAGGAGAAAGGCCCTGAATAAACTACCTTTTTGACTAAAAATTCCCCATGCAAGAGTCCCAGTTTGATCCCAAGATCCTCGATAGAATTCATCAACTGGAGGAGAAGTTTAAGTCGTCGGGACAGGACCTGCTTTCGTACCTTGAAGGCTTGCTCTACGCAGACTACCTGACGTACTGGGACTATATCAATCTGGACGTTTTGCTGTCCCTGCAGCAGCCCAAGACGAGCTTTAAAGACGAGAAGATCTTCATCATCTATCATCAGATCACCGAGCTGTACTTTAAGCTGATCATCTCGGAGATGGAGCAGATCGCGGAGCAAAACCCACTGACGGAGACGTTTTTCAAAGCCAGACTGGAGCGGATTGCAATGTATTTTGACCACTTGATCAGCTCTTTTGCCCTGATGTGGAAAGGGATGGAGCGCGAGCAATTTCTGAAGTTCCGCATGTCGCTTTTGCCTTCCTCCGGTTTCCAAAGCGCTCAGTTTCGGGAGATTGAGCTGATGGCGACGGATGCTTTTCACCTGATCACGCTCTCCAAAAGACCAGAATACGATTATCACAGCCCGTCGGACGATTTGTTTGAAAATCTCTATTGGCAACAGGGCGCTATCGAGCTGGCGACTGGGGAGAAGACGCTGACCCTGAAGAATTTCGAAGAAAAGTACGGAAAAAAGCTCGTCGACCTCATCGAGTCCTACCGCCGCAAAAACCTCTGGCAAAAGTACATGGAGCTAGAGAACCCTTCGCCGGAAATGAAAGAGCTGATGCGGCAGTTTGACCTGAAAGCCAATGTGTTTTGGCCACTGGCGCACTACAAATCCGCCGTGCGCTACCTGCAACGCGACCCGGTGGACATCGCAGCTACCGGCGGTACCAATTGGCAAAAGTATCTTCCTCCGCGCTTTCAGAAAGTCATCTTTTTCCCAGAACTCTGGTCCGACCAAGAGACGGAAGAGTGGGGCAAAGGCTGGGTAGTAAAGGAGATTTTTGGAGAAGAGATCCAAAAAGGCTAAGCGCCCATGATCAGAAATTCAGGCCTTTCTTTATCAAAAAAATACCGGCCGGATCTTCTGATTTTTTTGGTGTTGATTCCGCTGATCAGCGCTTTCAATTATTACCTGACCTATTCCAATATCCAATGGAACGGGTTTCTGGTCCTGACTTTTGCGATTGATACCACGCAGGGATATTTGGCTTGGCTGATCGTGCGATGGATCATTTTGCGACTGGATCAATCCTTGCCTTTTGGGCCAAAACCCGCAAAGAGAATCCTGCTCCAGCTTTTGCTCACAACTTTTTCCGGGCTGAGCTTTATCATCCTGACCACCGAGCTGGTGAGTTGGATAGCCAAAGGAAGACCGGCCGTGTTGGAGTTTTACACGATGGACGTCTTTATCATCGGAGTTTGGTTTTTGGTGATCAACGGCATCTACATCGGCCTTTACTATTACCACACGCTCCAGGAGATTCAATCCCAGCAACCCAAGATTCAGCCTGTTTTCAGTGGATTTGCAGTGAAAATGGGGAATCAGAATCTGCTTATTCCCGGTGCGGATGCGGCCGCTTTGAGGATTGAAGACGAATATGTTTTGCTGATTTCTCTCGCGGGCAAAAAATACTTCCTCGATGAAAGTCTGGATTATTGGGAAAAGGAGTTGCCCGAAGCTGATTTTTTCAGGCTCAACAGACAGACGATTGTACATCGGCAGATTTTGCTTGGATTCAAAAAGTCAGATCATGGAAAACTGGAAGCTCAAGTAGATTCCAAGATCAACGTGGAGCTGAAGTTGGGCATCAGCCGCGCCAAAGCACCTTCGTTTCGCGCGTGGTTTATGCCAAGCCGCTGACATTTCAAGGCAAATTTGAGTGCACTTCGGCGAATCCTTGCCTCATTTTTTGATTCAGACGGCGGTTTATAGGTAGAATTGTTCCGTAAATCGACGGCTATGTACAGACAGATTTTTCTCTTGTTTTCGCTTTTCATCACAATCTGTTCAGCGATAAAAGCGCAGGATTCGACTCCAAAGGATTACCGTAATTTCCCTTTGACGGTCACCCTTCAGTTTCAGTCCTTTTCCCTTCCTTTCAAAAACCTGGGAGCGAATTTCAAAAATATGGGAATCGGACTGGGTACCGAAATCAGTCATGGCGGTGACAGCCACGACTGGATTCAGGAGTTTTCGGTCTTTTGGATCCGAAACAAAAACATGGGCAACGGCATCTATCTGATGACGCAAACTGCCTGGCGACCCTATTTGAGTGATCCGCTTTTCGGGGAAATCAAAGCGGGCGTCGGCTACAAGCTGGCCTTTAGGCCCAGCGAGTCTTTTGTCCAAAAAGATGGCGATTGGATCCCGGTGGGAAAGAAAGGGAAAGGAATGCTGGCTATCCCGATTGGTGTGGGTTTGGGCGTTCACAACTATTCTGAGGGAGTATATACCAGTCCTTTTGTCAACTATCAGGCTGTATTTCTGAAGGGATTCAATCAGGATATTCCGGTTGTCCCGGAGACGATTTTTCAGTTTGGAACACGAACCCACTTCAACGGAAACTGATATGAAAGGCATTCAAAAAAAGCGGATTTGCGTGATCTTGGGCTTGTTGTTTTTCTCAGTCATCCATCTCGCAAAGCCACAGGAAACGGCATGCAACCCTGAAAATTCAGAGTATGAAAACGGGAGGTTTCAGAATGTGCAGGATAAGCTGGAGGAACTCGTGCGGCTTGGGATTCCAGGCGTGGTGGCAGGGGTCAAAACACCGGAAGTAGAATGGTATTCCGCCGCCGGATTCTCCAGGCTGGAGAGCAAAACGCCGATGAACACCTGTAATCTGCAATACCTTCAGAGCATCTCAAAAACCTATCTGGCTACCAGTGTTCTGATGTTAAAGGATCGAGGCAAGATTGATTTGGACCAGCCTGTTTCTACGTATCTGCCAGATGAATTGAGCACTTGGATTACCCGATCCAATGAAATAACGGTTCGCATGCTGCTGAATCATACTTCTGGAATTCCCGAATATAACTACCTGCCGGAATACATCACGGTGCTGCTCCAAGACCCAGACCATTCGTTTACGCCGATGGATTACATGGAATTGATCAAGGGCAAAAAGTTGGATTCTGAACCTGGCGCCAAGTATTCGTATCGGAATTCTGGATTTGTCTTGCTGGCTTTGATGATGGATCATTTGACTGGAGATCATGCGGCATTTATCCGCGAGAATATTTTTGGAAAGCTGGGACTAGAAAATACGCGCTACCGACAATCCGATGATTACCTGGATAATCCCAGATTGGTAGATGGCTATTGGGATCGGTACAGCAACGGTATCATCGAGAACTCGAGCTATTTGCAAGTTCAAAATGTGAAAAAGATGGTCGGAGACGATGGAATCGTGACTACTCCGGGCGATGGGATACGGTTTTTGGAAGGCCTGTTGAGTGGGAAGTTAATCTCTGAACAGTCTCTCTCCGAGATGAAAACTTGGGTGAACGATGCCAAAGGACTTCCTCAGTATGGACTGGGCCTGGATCTGACCACTATCGGAGGCAAAGAAGCGATTGGGCACAGTGGGGGAGGATTGGGAGCGGGAAGCCAGTTGTATTACTTCCCCGAGCGGAAAACCTACATTTTCCTGGCAATCAATCTCGCCACCGTGACGGGAAGCCCGATCCACTCGAATGCGGAAAAAGTGATCAACGAACTGTATTTGGAGCTGTTGAGGTAGTTTTTCAACAGATGACATTTGATAGTCCGAAGCCGGTCGGATCATCATGTCATCAGGTCAAATCTGAAACAGAGGATTTAAGCTATGAGGGATCGCATAAATCCTTAAATTCAAATCACGTTTTTTTCCAACCTCAACGCAAAGCAAATGACCTTATTAATTATCGGAGTGATCGTGCTCCTGGTGATTTTTTACACCATCGGGATCTATAACAAGCTAGTCAAATTCCGAACCCTCGTAGACGAAGCCTGGAGCGGGATCGATGTGCAGCTCAAAAAGCGATACAGCCTCATTCCCAATCTGGTAGAAACTGTCAAAGGCTACGCCAAGCACGAGCAGGAGACCTTCGAAAAAGTGGTGAACGCCCGAAATATGGCGCAGTCAGCGACGACTTTGGAGTCTCAACAAGCTGCCGAAAACCAACTCAACAAAGCGCTGGTCAACCTTTTTGCCCTATCGGAACAATATCCAGAGCTGAAGGCCAACCAAAATTTTCTGAAACTCCAGGAGGAATTGTCGGTGATCGAGCAGGACATCGAGAAATCCAGAAGGTACTACAACGGGACGGTGCGGGAGAAGAGCATCCTTATCGATTCCTTCCCCAGCAATATCCTGGCAAACCTGTTTGGGTTTGTTAAGTCCAAGTTTTTCGAGCTGGATAGCGATGCCGAGCGAGTACTTCCCCAAGTGAAATTCTGAATGAAACAGGTCACCTTTTTTATTCTGGGAATTTTTCTTTCAGCGTTAGCTTTTGGGCAGGATGAAAAGTTGCGGGAGTTTGAATCCACTATTCTGATTGATCCTTCAGGGCTCATCACGGTTTCAGAAACGATCATTTATTCAACTGAACTGAGTGGCAAAAGAGGCATCATCCGATCACTGCCCTTGACAAGAGTAGACGACCTCGGAGATGAGATCAAGAATGAATTTATTATCCTGTCAGTGAAACGCGACGGAACAGAGTCTCTTTATCACACGGAGCGGGAAAACGGCCACCTTTCAATCTATGTCGGCGAGTCTTCGGTATTCCTCGATCCAGGCGACTATGAGTACGAAATCACCTACTCGATACCGGGGCAGATCCGGTTTTTCGACGGGTATGATGAATTGTATTGGAATGTCAACGGAACCCAATGGCCTTTTGCTGTCGATAAGATCAAAGCAGAAATTTTCCTTCCCGAAGGAGCTAATATGGTGCAAAATGCCTGCTACACCGGCCAATACGGAAGTACGGAGGGTAATTGCCAGAGTTCGGCTAATGGAAAGTTGGTCACATTTGAAGCGGGACCGCTGAATCCCTATGAGAATCTTAGTGTCGCCATCGGCTTTAGCAAAGGAATAGTCGCTGTACCTCCGCCTCCCGGCTTTTTGCAGCGAAACGGTTACCAGCTGTTGATGGCTGGGTTCGGGTTGTTTCTGTTGGGCTATTATTTTTTCACTTGGCTCAGATTTGGAATTGATCCGCCCAAGCCGACAGTAATTCCGCTTTTTGATCCGCCTTCCAATCTCTCGCCGGCCTCTGTGGGGATGGTGGCGAAGGGATATTATTGGCAGGATTTCGTGACCGCTTCTTTGGTCAGTCTTGCTTCCAAAGGCTACCTCCGAATTGAAGAGAAGACGAGTGACGGACTTTTCGGGCTTTTCAAACAAAAGGAATTCGAACTCATTCAGGTAAATTATCCGAATGATAGCTTGCCAAAGGAAGAGAAGGAGCTGCTGCGGTCTCTGTTTGCGGTAAAGGAAAAAATCACGCTGAACGGGAAATATGACGCAACAATAGCGAAGGCGGTGACGAATTTTCATTCCAGCTTGACTTCGCAGTGGAATACGTTGCTTTACAAAGGTTTTAATTTCAAGTTTTGGATTTTGCCCTTCGTACTGATCGCCGGATATATTGCGATGCTGGTGCTGTTGGATGACTACTTTGTATATCGGGACAAGGCGCCGCTTCTCATTGGGTTTTTGGCGGGAAATGCGGTTCTATTTGTCCTTTACCAATGGCTGATTCGCAGACCGGCCGAACAAAAACTCAAGCTGCGATCGGAGATCGAAGGGTTTAAGATGTACCTGTCAGCAGCGGAAGAGAAGATGCTTCAGTTCAGCAATCCTCCGGAAATGACTCCCGAGAAATTTGAAGCGCTCTTGCCTTACGCGATGGTGTTGGATGTGGAAGAAATCTGGGGAGAGAAATTTCAAAATAAGCTGGCGATGAGTGCAGAGCGTCAGGACTACAACCCCAGCTGGTATGGTGGTGGGATGATTCAGCGGGCAGCATTTGCCCACATGCTCAACTCCAGTCTCTCAAATACGATCAGCCAATCCAGCCAACAGCCTTCCAGCAGTGGTGGCGGTTCGGGAGGCGGCGGATTCTCCGGCGGTGGGGGAGGGGGCGGTGGCGGCGGAAGCTGGTAAACTTTAACGCCATCGACTTGATACTTTTTGAAAAAGCACTTAAGCTTGAATATCAATCAATTCACAATAAAAAAGCAACCAGCTATGATCTACTTCAAACCAGCCGGATACAATGCCGTATCGCCCTATTTTATCGTAAAAGATGCCGCTCGATTTGTTCAATTGATGAAAGACCTGTTTGATGCGGTCGAATTGCGGAAATATGACAGGCCTGATGGAAAAATCATGCACATGGAACTGAAGCTGGACGATTCCGTCATCATGCTCAGCGAGGCCACAGCCGAATACCCTGCCAATGAATTTCTGATGCACTACTACGTATTAGATGCAAAAGCGACCTACAAAAAAGCGTTGGAGCTGGGTTGCGAGGGACTTCAGGAACCAATCCAAAAAGGCGACCCAGACCTAAGGGGGATGTTTAAGGATTTTAACGGAAACGTCTGGTCAGTGTCGACGCAAATGGAATAGGTCCCTCAGGGCTGCTTGGCAAGGATCACAATCTGGCCGAGATGATAGGCGTCGTGCTGTAGCACACCAAGTATGTGTTCGTAATATGTCCACTGGTTAGCTGGATAAACTGTGTCATAAGATTGTGTATCGAAGTTTCTTAAAAACTCGGTCCACTCATTTTGCACAGAGTCAAAACGCCGGAGAGTTTCATTCCAAGCTTCTTCCGAAACGTCTTCAATCGCTGAAATGTAGTTGTTGGCCGGAGACTCCGTGATTTGTCCCTTCAGCCTTTGCTGTACGTTGATCTTCCACTCAATGAGGTGGTTTACGATTTCCCAGATCGTGTTGCAGTTTGGGAGCGGTCGATGTGCTGCTTGTACTGCCGAAATACGATGAAGGGTGCCCCGGACCGGTACGTCGATCCAGGGCTCTCCATCATATAGCTTTTCAAATAAGCTAACTATGCGTTCATTTTCTTCCATTTCTACGGTGTCTATTGTGCTCTGGAAAATTACAAACCATGGGTTGTTTCCCCAAGAAAATGGACTACTAATCAGTGCTGTATTTATATAGCCGAGTTGCTTCAGTGGTTATTTAGGCTGGCAGTTTACCATCCAGTTGATTCCAAACTTGTCTGTGAAGCTTCCAAAATAAGCGCCCCAAAACATGTCTTGCAGCGCCATGGAAACTGTCCCCCCGGCAGAAAGACCATTGAAGATGCGTTCGGTTTCTTCTCTCGTTTCCGGCTCCAGCTGGATGTGCATGTTGTTGCCGACGGTAACGGTGAATCCCATTTCCTTCGGAGCATCTGTTCCCATCAGGATGTGGCCTCCCAATATCGGCAACTCTACATGAAGGATCATCCTTTTGACATGATCATCGAGCTGGGGCTGACCGGGCTCGCTCGGGACCTGATCAAATCGCTGGATACCTGCGACAAATTCCGATTGAAATACATCTTTGTAAAAGTTAAAAGCTTCTTCCGTGTTGCCTGGAAAGTTCAGGTAGGTCGCCACTCGGGGTTTGTTGTCAGGCTTTTTTTGTTTCCGGAGATAAAACTGCGCCTTGATGTACTCATCCAGATTCTCCATTCCCATCGTGAAGCCTTCTTTGAAGCCCATCTGGATGAGCGATTCCAGATCCTGGAGATTGGCAAAAGCCAGCTCAATGTCAACGACCGTACTTTCATCCTCAGTTTCCTCGAATTGGTTAAGCCATTTAACAATCGGTTTGGTGTCATCGGCTACCGCATTCTCGTCGCAGAAGGCGTCCTGACCGGAGTAGCTTCGCTGCGGCACGATATGTTTGTAATCAAAGATGCACCATTGCCGATCTCCCTCGGGTCCGACCATCGCATAATGCCATCGGCCGCCTTCTCTAAAATCAAGGGATTTGGTCTCCGTTCTCCAGGGTTTGGGAGCCCACCAAAGGTCAAGGATATCGGGATCTGTCCACGCCGCCCAGACCAAGTCAAGCGGTGCATCAAAGCTTCTTTTTACGGTGATTTTGTGGTTTTCTTTGTCAACCAAAAAATCAAACAGGATTGCGTTTTTCATTTTTTCTTCTGTTTTAATTGAAATAATACTTGATCTAATTGTTCAAAACGAGTCGCTATCAATTCCTTGAATTGCTCTAGCCATTTTTCTATTTCCTTCATCTTATCAGTCTGTAAGTGATAATAGATCTCGCGTCCTTTTTGCTCTTGACTCAGGAGCTCACATTCGCTCATGACCTTGATGTGCTTGGACACAGCCTGCCTACTGATGTGAAACTCTTCTGCAATCGTATTGGGCGTCATCGACTGGACTGCCAGTAGCAGGATGATCGCCCTTCGGGTTGGGTCTGCCAATGCCTGAAAAATGTCCCTTCTCATCTGTTCTTGATTTTATATATAACGACTAGCTCAAGTTTTTAACCTAATGTGAAACCAATCGGTTGCTAATGTATAAATGAAACCGATTGGTTGCAAGTTTTTTTCTAAAAAATTTAGAATAGAGTAGTGAGGAGGTGGAGGATCAAGTCTTTGACTCTCGCTTAGCTCGGAAAATCGGCTCTAGGATAACCCTGAGTTCGGCCTTTCTGGTAACAATTCAGTGAAAATGGGCCGTTCGAACCGCTTATTTTGACTTTTTTCAAAACTATCCATTAAAAAATCGCTGAAAATCAAATTTTTACTTTTTAACCAGTTAGCTTTATCCCGGCAAATAGCCAATCAATACTTATAAATTTTACCAATGAATACTGGAACAGTAAAATTCTTCAACGAAGCTAAGGGATTTGGCTTCATCGTTGACAATGCCTCAAAGGAGGAAATTTTTGTGCACGTAAGTGGACTAATTGACAAAATCCGTGAAGGCGACACAGTTTCTTACGAAACTGAGCGTGGCAAAAAAGGAATGAACGCAGTGAATGTTAAGTTGGCGTAAGCTAACTGACATTTTAAACATAGAATTCTCGGCCCACACTGTTTGGCGTTTTTGACACCAAACTACTAAAGTCGGTTCCGGCAACGGGATATAAATCGAATCATTCAAGCCTTATTCTTCAAGCAGGATCTGTCTCGTGCAGGTCCTGCGGAAGAACGAAGAAAAACGCTTAGAAATCGTCCCTTTGGATAGTTTTTGATTTGGACATGTTTAAAGGGCGGGCTTTTTCTAAGTTCATTTCCACCGGTTTTTCCGGATGACTTTCAGTTCGTAGCCCAGTTGGGTTGCGAACTGAATTTTTTTTATGGGGTATCCAATTGCCACCACATTATTTTTTATAGTTGCGATGGCTACTGCTGAGCGTTGTTTTTGAGCGAGGTGGCATAATCGCACAAGGTCTCAATCAGACAATCCAATCGAAGAAGCTGGAACATTTTAGACTTTGACTACAATGGAAATCAGGCAGGGATTTATATCTTTGGTGCTTTCCAATTGACCGGGAAGCCAACTATATATTTTCCCGAAGAAAAAAATCAAACCTAATAATCTATGAAATTTAAGCCTGGAGTAAAGTACGGGGAAGAGCTCAGAGACCTTTACGCTTACGCGAAGGAAAGTGAGTTTGCGATGCCTGCAGTCAACGTGATCAACAGCAACTCGGTAAACGCCGTGTTGGAAACTGCTAAGAAAGTGAATTCTCCGGTGATCATTCAGTTTTCGAACGGTGGAGCACAGTTTTTTGCCGGAAAAGGACTGGCAAACGATATGCAGCAGGCAAGTATTGCGGGCGGTATCTCAGGTGCACATCATGTACACCAGATGGCAGAAGCCTATGGCGTTCCTGTTATTTTGCATACCGATCACGCTGCGCTGAAGCTGTTGCCTTGGATCGACGGCTTGCTTGAGGCTGGAAAAGCATACCATTCTGCCTATAAGAGACCGCTATACAGCTCTCACATGTTGGATCTTTCCGAAGAGCCTCTTCACGAGAACGTAGAGATTTCCTGCAAATATTTCAAAGAATTTGCCAAGCTGGACATGGCAATCGAGATCGAACTCGGCGTGACCGGCGGAGAAGAGGATGGCGTAGACAATTCCGATGTGGATTCATCAAAGCTCTACACGCAGCCTGAGGAAGTAGCTTATGCTTATGAGCATTTGAAGGAGATCGGCGATTTGTTTACCATTGCTGCGGCTTTTGGCAACGTGCACGGCGTTTATAAGCCAGGTAATGTGAGTTTGAAGCCGATCATCTTGAAAAATTCCCAAGACTTTATCAATGAAAAATACGGAACCGTTGGCAAGCCATTGAACTTCGTGTTCCATGGAGGATCTGGTTCATCGGTAGAGGAGATCCGCGAAGCTAACAGCTATGGGTCGATCAAGATGAACATCGATACCGATATGCAGTGGGCGATGTGGGAAGGCATCTTGAACTTCTACAAGAAAAATGAAGGCTATCTTCAGACCCAATTGGGGAATCCTGATGGTGTGGATAGCCCTAACAAGAAATATTACGATCCGCGTAACTGGTTGAGAAAAGGCGAAGAGAACTTCGTGAAGCGTCTCGAGCTTGCTTTTGACATGCTGAATGCAGTAGGCAGGAACTAACATACTTGGATTTAACAGGGAAAAGTCACTTGAATCAGGTGACTTTTTCTTTTTCCGGCCTGATCATAGCCGGCTACAGCTTCGTCGATTTCTTTCGTCAGTATTCTTTTTTATGAAAAAATCCATCTTGACAGCCTCTGCATTGACCGTAGCCGCTCTTGCTTCCTGTGAGAAAATGGAGAATGAAGGGCTAGCTGTTAAGAACTACTGGCCCCAAGCGGGAATTACCTATGAGATCTTTGTCCGATCCTTCTATGATTCTAACGGTGACGGCATCGGCGACTTCAACGGGGTAACGCAAAAGCTAGACTACGTGAAGGAACTGGGAGCGGATGCGATCTGGCTGATGCCGATCATGCCGTCTCCGACTTACCACAAGTACGACGTGACGGACTATAAGTCAGTGCACAAGGACTACGGGACGATGGATGATTTCCGAAAACTGCTGGATGAAGCGCACAAGCGGGACATCAAAGTGGTGATCGATCTGATCATCAACCATACCAGTGTGGAGCATCCGTGGTTTTTGGAAGCGAAGTCCGGCCGGGACAATCCCTATCGCGACTATTACATCTGGGCGCAGCGGGATACGGTTGCGAAGGTTCTGAACAAGAAAGTCCTCACGCTCGATTCCAGCAATCGTAGGCAATGGCATGATCCGGGCAGGGGCGAAGATTACTATTATGGATTTTTCTGGGGAGGAATGCCTGATTTGAATTTTGACAATCCCAAAGTAAGGGAAGAGATCTATGAGATTGGTAGATTTTGGCTGGAGGAAGTAGGCGTGGATGGGTTTCGGTTGGATGCGGCCAAGCATATCTTCCCGGATGATCGTCACGCGGACAACCATGAATTTTGGAAGGAATTCCGGGCAAGGATGACCGCCATCAAGCCGGACGTTTATTTGGTTGGGGAGGTGTATGACAAGAAGGACGTCGTCGCGCCTTATTTGCCGGGCCTGCCGGCGCTGTTCAATTTTGATTTCCATTACACATTGCTGACGGCCATGAACTCCGGAGATGGCCTGCTGCTGCCAGAGATCCAAAAGGAGACGCTCGACTTTTACCAGAGTATCGCTCCGAGTTTTATTGACGCGACATTCTCTTCGAACCACGACCAACCCCGCTTGCTCAACGAATTGGGTAAGGATCCTGCCAGATACAAGCAAGCCATCGCTGTATTGCTGACGATGCCCGGAGCTCCCTATCTGTACTATGGGGAAGAAATAGGAATGCTTGGCCTGAAGCCAGATCAGCATATCCGGGAACCCTTTCTTTGGGATAAAAAAGCAAAAGACACCGGCAGGACCACGTGGATCAAAGCCAGATACAGCAAGGACTCGACCGTTACCCCGCTAGAAATCCAACGTAAGGATCCTAACAGCTACTTTAACCACTACAAAACGCTGATCGCCCTTCGCAACTCCTATCCGCCCCTGGCGATCGGAGCACTGGAATTGTCGGAAATAGAGTTTCCAGAATCAGTGATGGCGTATTTCCGAAATTCCGGTGAACAGGAAATCTTTGTGGTTCACAATGTGGGCAAGGAGGCTATTGAAATCAGTCTTCCCGAAGGGTTTGAAACGGTAATTTTTAGCTTGGGAGGGGGAGAAGTGGTGGATGGAAAGCTGAAGCTGAGCGGTAATTCAAGCCGTGTTTTTCTGAAAAAATAACGGCGACGAAGCACAGTAGCGAGTTTCCTACTCAGGGCGGATTTGAAATTCATTCGAGTGCGACTGATGAAAGGAAAGCGGGTATTTTTTGAGTTGGGAAAAAATGGAATTCGAAGATCACAGAGGGGTGAAAACTCCGCCTTTTCGTATTGCATCCTAGGGAATAACTTTTTAGATTTAATCGTTTGTGAATCTATCACTTATCGACCTGTAAGTTTGACTCTGTCCAGGTAGCTGCTTACGGATTTTTTTTTCCAACGTTTTCAAGAATCTTTTACGCCATGTCAACATTCAAGATCAGACTTAGAGGTCAGGAACTGCCCAAAGAAATCTCCCAAGCCGAAGATCAAGCCTTGGGCTACTACAATGTCAGCCGCACATTTACTGTCGAGAGCTCCACACGAAGCGATGTACCCGAGCAGCTCGTGGAGCTCAATGACGGGGAAATTTTGGAACTCGACTTTGAAGACAACTCTGTCTGGCTCGGGGACGCGGAATCGATCAAGCAGATTTTCTCCAAAGAACTCAAACGGGGCGGCGATGGAGAGGAGGTTTATCTCTCCGGAGTGATCGAAACTGACGAGCAGGATCGGAGTTTGGTTCAAACGGTGGTCATCAAAGCGGCCAAAGTCTTTGTGAAAAATCAGGTCATCCGACCCGGAATCCGACATCTGGCAACGAAAGCCGAAAACTCTGCACTAGAGTTTGCGGGCAAAAGCTTTGAAGGAGAAGCCGCAGCAGTGGTGCTTGGAGTCGGAGAAAACTTTGACTTGGCACTGGCTGATTTTTCAAGGGTTGATGTGAAAAATAAATGCCTGTTGTTTATACACGGCACCGGCTCTTCGACCTTGGGCTCTTTCGGAGAAATGAAAGGCACGGATGAGTGGAAAGAAATGGTCAATGCGTATGGGAAAACCAATCTCTTGGCGCTCCAACACCGGACGTTGACCTGCAGCCCGCTCGAAAATGTCCTGGAAGGATTGAAATCACTTCCCGATGGGATCACGCTTGATCTGGTCACGCACTCGCGGGGTGGACTCGTCGGAGATTTGTTCGCGAGGTTTGCTTCCCATTCAGTCGGTTTTGGCGAGGAGGAAAAACAGGTCCTTAAAGACAGCGACCGCGGGGCGGATTTAGCTAATATTCAGAAGATCGCCGATCTGCTCAAGGAGAAAAAGATCTCCGTAGACCGCGTGATCCGAGTGGCCTGTCCAGCCAACGGCACGACGCTGGCGTCGAAGCGGCTGGACATGTTTCTCAACGTGACGATCAACCTATTGGGAGCGGCGATTGGCGGTATTTCCAATCCAATATTCGCTACGATGAAGGAGCTGGTCTTGGCATCGATCGAGACCAAAGACGACGTCTCAGTCCTTCCCGGCCTTGAATCGATGAATCCCGAATCACCATTCATCAAGGTGCTGAACTATCAGGGAACCAGTTTGGAGGTGGATTCGAAACTCATCGTCATAGCCGGAAGCAGCGAGCTGAGCGTGTCTTTCAAGAGTTTGGTGGTACTGGTGGGCAAGTTCTTTTTCCGTGGGAAAAATGATTTGGTCGTGGACACCGCCAGCATGGAGTTTGGCGCTAAGCGGGTCGCCGGCAATGTGTTTATCTACATGGAAGAAACCGGTCAGATCGACCACATCAAGTACTTCAAAACCCCAAAAGTCAGGAAATTTATCCAGTTGGGGTTACTTGGAAGGCCGGAGGAGTTTGCGGGTAAAGTCCGGACAGATGGGATTACGTTCCTCCGGGGCGAGGACCGCGGCGGATTCGTGCTAGAAGGAGGGGCCTACAATGGCACGGAGATCACCGGTAAAAAGCCGATTTTGGTTTTGCTGCCGGGCATCATGGGGACCAATCTTAGAGACGATCAGGATGTGCTTTGGGTCAAATATGGTCGGATGCTGCGTGGAGAATTGAAATATCTCCTTCCAAGCGACATTGACGGCATCACGCCGGATTCGCTGATCAAGACTTCATACAAGGAGCTCGGAGAATATCTCTCAAGAAACTACGATGTGCAGGCTTTTCCATTCGACTGGAGGCTGGGAATGGAGGGCAACGCCAAGCTGCTCAATCAAAAAATCAAAGAGCTGATGCTATTGGACCAGCCAATCAAGCTGGTCGGCCACAGCATGGGCGGTGTGCTGATCCGGGATTTTATGCTTTATCACCCTGACACCTATCAGCAACTCAGCGAAGTGCCCGGATTCAAGATCCTCTTTTTGGGTTCCCCGCTGGGAGGCTCTTACCGCATTCCTTACGTGCTTTTTGGGAAAGACGGAATCATCAAACTGCTCGCGAAGATCGATATCATCAATTCGCCAAAGAAATTGATGAACGTGTTCGTCAATTTCCCGGGGATCCTCGCGCTGCTGCCGATCAACAAGTCAGGAAAGCATGACTTTTCTGACAGGAGTTTTTGGGAGAAGCTTCGCAAAGCCTCCGGTGACGAGTCTTGGCCGATTCCAAGTGAAGCCGACCTTCAAAACTTTGGAAAATACCAGAAGTTGATCCTGCAGCAGGAGGGAAAAATCAACTACGAGAATATCTACTACATCGCCGGACAAAGTAGAACCAAAAAGTCGACCATCTCAGATCTCGAAATCAAAGATGGAAAATTACTTTTCCATGCCACCAACGAGGGAGATGAGAGCGTGACCTGGGAAAGCGGCATTCCGAAGGGCCTTATCGAATCCAACCATCTCTACTATGCCAATGTCACTCATGGATCACTTTCGGCAGAAAAGAAAATATTCGGTGCTATTGAGGATATTTTGAACCAAGGCAAGACCGGCCGCCTGCAAAATGCGCTTCCAAAAGGCCGCGGAGAAGAGAAGAACTTTGTCGCCAAAGAGGAAGAGATCTTTGATATCAGCGAAGCTAATGTCATCAAAACGATTCTGGGTCTCGGAGAAGAGGGTGAAGAGCGGTTGCATGAAACTCCGATTCAGGTAAAGGTCAGTCATGGGGATTTGACCTTTGCGGACTACCCGGTTTTGGCTGGCCACTTTCAATTTGACACCATCCTGACCACGGAGCGGGTGATCGACGAAAAGTTGAATAATGAACTTTCGAGACTGCTGAGTTTGGGTCTATATCCAGGTCCTGTCGGAACTCATCAGATCGTATTGACCAAGGACATAGTGCCAAATGGCAATCCGGTTAAAGACGAGAATTTCAAGGGGACGGTCGTCGTCGGATTTGGAGTTCCGGGGGAACTGACACCCTATCAGATGATGATGACCGTGTCCAAAGGAATTGCCCGATACCTGACGATCAAAAACATGCGGGAAGGCGAACCCGAAGCCATGGAACTGGACGAAAATGGGCAGGCGAAGAAAAGGGAAATCCTGGGTATTTCCGTCTTGGCGTTGGCGACATCCTTTGGGGGATTTTCCAGCGATACGTCCATTCGGTCCATCCTATTGGGTATCCAAGACGCGAATCGGAATATCCGCAAAACCTACAACAACAAAGTAAAGGTTATCGAAGAGATAGAGATCATCGAGCTGTTTCAAGATCGGGCACTCGGGATATTGCGGACTGTCAAAAACCTCGAACAGGACGACAGCCGTGAGTTCAACATCAGCGTGCCGACACTTTGCCTGACCCCAAAAATCGGAAGACTGTCCAGAATTCCCCATGACAACACCTCGGACTGGTGGACTCGAATCAAGGTGACGGAGGAAAACCTCGAGGAAGGCACAAAGAGTGGATACGGAAGAAGGATCAGGATGGCGATGGCCACCAACGGCGCCAGCGAAAAGGAAATCCCTTTGCTGACCAATCTTGGAAACATCGATAGTCTGCTGGATGGAATGACCCGCAAAAACCAATTTGCGCCGGAGATTGCCAAAACCATGTTTGAACTGTTGATTCCTTTCGAATTCAAAGAGAACCTCAAGCGACAAAACAACATCACCTGGGTGCTCGACAAGCGCACGGCAAGCTTCCCTTGGGAGATGCTCCAGGAAGATCTGCACGGGCTTCCGCTCTGTATCCATTCCGGAATGGTCAGACAGTTGGCCACGACCAATTTCAGAAGTATGCCCAATACGGTCAGGGATAGGCGAGCCTTGATCGTGGGAGATCCGGACCTAAGAGGCTACATGAGTCAGCTGAAAGGTGCCGAAAAGGAAGCCAATCTGGTATCTGAGAAGCTGAAGGAATCAGGGTATGCCACTGAGACGCTCATCCATAGTACGTCTTCCGAGATCATCCTGAAGCTTTTCACACAAAACTACAAGGTCATGCACCTGGCGGGACATGGCGTGTTCAATGCAGATCCCAATCGGCCTTCTGGAATGGTCATCGGAGCTGGTCAGTTTTTGACGACCAGTGACATCGCCCAGCTGAGCAAGGTGCCTGAGTTTGTCTTTGTCAACTGCTGCTACCTCGGCCAGATGGACGCCGCAGCCGATCAGCTCAATCAGGACAGAAATAAGCTGGCCGCAAATATCGGCACGCAATTGATTGAGATTGGGGTGAAGGCGGTGATTGTAGCGGGCTGGGCCGTGGACGATAGCGCAGCGTTGGATTTTTGCAAAAAGTTTTACGATTGTCTGTTCAGCGGAGTGCCGTTTGGAGAAGCTGCCAAGTCCGCCAGAAAAGCGATCTACGAGGATCATCAAGGGCGTACCAATACCTGGGGAGCCTATCAGTGCTATGGAGATCCTTTCTACAAGATCGACGGACCGCTCAGCTCAAGCAGATCCAAGACGAATTTTTACCTTCAAGAGGAAGTTGAAATAGAGCTATTCAATCTCTGCTATCAGCTTGAATCCAAGAATATGAAACCGGAGGTGGCACGACGGAAGCTGGGTGTCTTAGAAGGAGGACTTAGGCAGGCCAATCTCTCCAGCGATAAGATTCTGGAATATAAGGCAGACCTATACGCCAAGTTGGGCGACTATGCCAGCTCAAAAGCCGCCTACGAATTGTTGTTCAAAGATGAAAAAGCAGGCTTCACCTTCAAAGCGATAGAGCAGTATTGTAACATCGCAGGGAAGTACTTGGTCGAGAGACTTAAGGCGTCGCCAGCAAGTGAAACAGAGGACTTGGTGGGCGAACTGGACGATGTGATTCTAAAATTGCGAGGGCTGCTTGCTATTGGGAAAACCTCCGAGCGGTATAGTCTTTTGGGAAGTGCCTACAAACGGAAACTGATGCTTCTCAAAGCAAAGGAGAAGGCCTTGTTTTCCAAAACACTCCTGATGGCTTCCGAAGCCTACTTTGAGGCAGCCAAGATTAAAAAACTCGCGGACTCCTATGCGATCAATAATTCCCTGCAACTGGGTCGAATCCACGAGCTGGTCAGTGGGGAAGAAGTGAGCTTTTTGGAAGAAAAAACGAAGTTGGATCTGGCCAAATTGATCGTCCGATTTAAACAATCTGCCAATTCGACGCCAAAATCCAAGAAGGATTTCTGGGATTATGTGGGAGAATCTAACCTTTTGCTTTCCAATCTGATGGTGAACCCCAAATCAGGTAGCTTTGAGAAAGTTAGAAAATCCTACGAAGAACTCTGGAAGATGGCTGGCAGTCCTTCCAATCAAAAGTCAGAGCTAGAGCACCTGGATGTTTTAATTAAAGGGTTGTCCATGGCAAGTTCTGAGGAAGGAAAAGCTATTTTGGCAGAAGTCAAGAAGCTGAAAGAAGCACTGGTAGTTTCAGATTAAAAAAAGAGAATCTGATACTGTGAAGATCTCCGGTGGAAGCTGACTAAGGAATCGACCGACTTGCCAAATCAGGTAAAATAGGTCGTGCACCTGTGACAGTTGTCACCCAACTCCTTTCTGCGAAATGCGATTTTTGTGAATAATCTTGAAAAATGAACCTCGAACGACTCAAAGAAGCCTATCCCAATTTCACCGACCCCAAGCTTCTACAGGCGCTGCTGGACAATGGGAAAGAGATGACTTGCGAACCGGGCATGGTATTGATAGAGCCGGGGCACTATATCAAAGGCGTTCCGCTGGTGATCGAAGGTTCGGTGAAAATCATGCGGACGGATGACGAGGGCAGAGAGCTTTTTCTCTACTATCTGGCGCCTGGAGAGACATGTGCACTTTCACTCACCTGCTGCAGTGCCTCGAAACTCAGTGAAATCAAGGCCGTGGTGGAGGAGAATTCGATCCTGTTTTTTATCCCGGTCCAAGCACACGAGCAATTCTCAAACGACTTTAAGCAGTGGAAGGACTTTGTCTCGACCACGTATCAGTTGCGATTTCAGGAACTGTTGACGACACTGGATGCCGTGGCATTTAAGCGGATGGACGAGCGGCTGATGCGCTATATCGTCACCAAGATGAAGCAGCATAAAGCAAACGAACTCCATACCACTCACCAGGAAATAGCCAATGAACTGGGGACTTCGAGAGAGGTTGTGTCGCGGCTTTTGAAACAGCTGGAGAAGAAAAAGTGGATCGAACTCGGTAGAAATATCATCTACATCCGGGATGATTTTGAGGAATTGATCAGCAGGTGAGTTTCAATTCATGATCAGCAGGGGAATGTGCGTGTGGAAGGCCATTTGGATGGAGAGGCTTTTTTGCAGGATTTGTTCCCAAAGATTCCTGTGCTGATGACACATGACCAGGATCATGTTGTCATGCTCGTCCATATACAGTTCGAGGCCTTCTGAGGCGCTGCTCGCGTAGAACGTATGTATCCTGACCATGATGCCCGGGTACTTCTTCTGAAGGTACCCTTCCAGTCCCAAGACAGCGAGCTGTTCCTTGAAGTCCGCGCCGGATTGGACGTGGAGGATCTCCAGCCCAAGTTCCCAGCGCCGCGTCATATCTACGATCCAGTCGATGAATGCTTCCTCATGGCCTGAAAACTCCATAGCGAGGGTAGCTTTTTTGATTAGTTCAACCTTGGCTTGTGCCGGTACGATGAGTACCGGGCATCTGGCTTCCCTGATCAGATTTATGGTCGTGGAGCCAATGAGTTTTTTGGCGATTCCACTTGCTCCCTGGGTGCCGATTAGGATCATCCTTGCCTCTTTTTCAGCTGCAACCCGAGCGATGTTGATTGCCGGGTCGCCTTCCAGGATTTGGTAATCCACCTGAACTCCTGGCGCCCGGTACTTCTCAATGGTCGTCTGAAGAAGCGCTTCGCCTTCCTTGAGCAGGGAGTGCAGCGCATTCGCCGACTGGGCCGCAAAATCAAAGGAGAGGTTGACTACATGCACCAGTACGATGCTTGCGTCTCTTTTTTCAGCGATAGTCATGGCGAATTCCAGCGCTTTTAGGGAATTTTCTGAAAAGTCTAATGGGACAACGATTATCATGGGCTGTTTTGTTTTACCGAATTTAAATCTTCAGATCGAAGAAAAACAGGAATAACCTCATTTTGCATCGAAGCACCCAAGCTCAAAAGCCCTCCCCAATTTCTTTTGTTTTTCTGATTTGTGACAAATGTTACGACAAAGAGGAACTGCACCCTCTTACTTTTGCGGGGGATTCAACTAACGGAAATGGATGTAGTAACTCTTGTGGGCTTTGCGGCGGCTGTTTTGATCGGTATCAGTCTGGGGCTGATTGGCGGTGGTGGCTCGATCCTTACGGTGCCGGTCTTGGTATATATCCTGGGAGTCGACCCGGTTTTGGCGACAGCCTATTCCCTGTTTGTCGTGGGGTCCACCTCTTTGGTAGGAGCCGGAACTTTCATGAAAAAGGGCCTGGTCGACTACAAGACCGCGGTTGTTTTTGCCATTCCGTCATTTATAGCGGTTTTTCTGACCCGTAAATTTCTGGTGCCCTGGCTTCCAGACCCACTCTTTTCGGTCGGAGAGCTTGCCATTACCAAGGATGTCGGAATAATGGTCTTTTTTGCGGTGATCATGCTTGCAGCATCGGTCTCAATGATCAGAAATAAGAAGTGTGTGGACTGCAATGAGAATGAAGAAGTCCGATTCAATCTTCCCTTGATTGCTTTGGAAGGCTCGGTGGTAGGTTTGATTACGGGAATTGTTGGTGCGGGAGGAGGATTCTTGATCATCCCGGCTTTGGTCATCCTAGCCAAACTCCCCATGAAGATGGCGGTAGGTACCTCGCTGCTGATCATTGCAGCAAAGTCTCTGATCGGATTTCTGGGAGATATTTCCACTCAGACAATTGATTGGAAGATGCTGTTGATCTTCACGGGATTGTCTATTATGGGAATATTTATAGGAAGTGCGATGTCAAAAAATATCAACGAAAAAGCACTCAAAACAGGGTTTGGTTGGTTTGTCCTACTCATGGGGATATACATCATTGGAAAGGAACTGACATCCTTGTAAATCAGCGATTAACAAAGAAAAATTATGGGTCTGGGTGACTTTTATTACTGAAAAGAGCGCCGAACCTGCAATAAATTAGCTTGAAAAAATAGCAACCATGTTCAGCTTCTTTAGTGCCAAAGCAAAGAAATACCAAGACGTTCCGGCGGATGCATTCTATGACTTGAGTCGTCAGCCCAATACTGTAATCCTGGATGTGAGATCTTCAGGAGAATTTTCCTCTGGGAAAATCCGAGGTGCCAGAAATCTGGATATAACGTCTCCGGGATTTTACAACCAGGTTGCAAATCTACCGAAGGACAAGACCTATCTGGTGTATTGCCGAAGTGGAAACAGAAGTGGCAAGGCCTGCGATGTGATGGCCGGTCTGGGTTTTGATAAACTCAAGAATCTGTCCGGAGGCATTGCGAGATGGCCTTTTGAAACAGTATAGCAAAATGGGTTTTGGTTTAAGAATGAAAAAGTGGGTCAAGCGGCCTACTTTTTTTTGAAGCGGCGCAATCCAACCCAATTCCCCACTTCGTAAATGGTCACTGAATCAACTTTTACGACCATGAAAAAACAGACCATTTCCCCAATTATGCTGGCCGTCGCGCTCGCAGCTTTCACCCTGACATCCTGTGATGACAAGGACGATCAGCCTATTGTCGAAACTCCCGGGATGACCCCAGAAGTTAGCTTCACTGCCTTGGCGGAGGGGAACCAACTTCTCTATTTTGAAGAAGGAAACCTTACATCTCCAGCTGAGATGATCAACATCACCGGCTTAGGCTCCGGCGAGTCGATTCTTTCGATTGACTATAGACCGGCAACGGGCCAGTTATATGGCTTGAGCTCAGGAAGCCGAATTTATTTTATCAATGAAAACTCCGGAGTGGCGACTCCGCTTGGGACTGCGGCTTTTTCCCCGGCTATTGAAGGAGGCATGGCCTCGATCGACTTCAATCCCACCGTGGATCGGATGAGATTGGTGTCAGAGACCGGACAGAACTTAAGACTTCATCCCGAAACGGGTGCGGTCGTAGCTACCGACGGAAGTATAAACGGCGGGATGACTCCCAAGATAGGAGCAGTCGCCTATAACAACAGCGTTTCAGGCGCTACAGCGACAGTCCTGTTTGATATAGACGTTGCCACGGATAAGCTCTATCAGCAAGTGCCGCCCAATGACGGCGGGCTGATGGAAGTAGGGGATTTGGGCGTTGATTTTGAAGGAATGGTCGACATGGACATCCTGGCGGATAATTCACTGGCGCTCGCTGTGAACAGTATGGACGGCGAATCAAGACTTTATTCCATTGACCTGAGCAGTGGTGCTGCGTCTTGGGTCGGGGTTTTCTCCCAGCCGGTGATCAGTTTGGCATTTAAGACCAATCCAGTCGCCTACGCCGCGAGTGCTGACGGAATGCTGTACCGGTTCAATCCGATGAGTCCCCAGCCGACGATGGCTGCTTTCCAGGGCCTGGGTATGGGCGAGCAGATTGTCGGTCTTGACTTTAGACCTGCCAATGGTCAACTACTGGCGGTTTCATCAATGAGTCAGTTGTATTCCGTGAATCCTGCGAATGGTATGCTGACGAAAATAGGAAGCCCGCTGTCACCGATGATGGAAGGAGATGTGGCAGGATTTGATTTCAATCCGACCGTAGATCGCATCAGATTGGTAACCAATACTGGTCAAAACCTGCGGCTTCATCCAGATCTGGGCACTGTGGTAGCGACTGATGGTCGATTAAATCCCGGGACGCCCATGGTCTCTGCGGCAGCTTACGCCAATAACATTGCAGGAGCTACTACCACGACATTATTTGTGATTGATCACATGACGGGGATGCTGTTTACCCAGATTCCACCAAATGACGGTGTGCTGGTGCCGGTAGGTTCATTGGGAGTTGCCATCACCAGTCAAAACGGCTTTGACATTGGTGGGAATTCTGGAGGCGCCTTTGCAGCGTTGACAGTAGGTGGCGCGTCTGGAGTTTACAGCATCAATTTGACGACCGGAGCGGCGACCAAAGTTTCAGACTTGACTTTCACTCCTGTCGCCATGACTGTAGGACTTGGATTTTGATTAATAGTTGGGTTAGTGGGTTCAAGGGCCTGATCGATGATCAGGCCTTTTTTGGTTTGATATCTTCTTTCGCTCGGGAAAAACAGGCGGAGGCAGGCATTTTTAAAGGATTAGACGCAAGCAAATCCTACCGATACGCGCCGATATAGAATCCCAACCATAGCAGGAGAGGGATAAAATAGGCGATAAACACCACCAGGCTACTTTCCTCCAGACTTCTTCTGCTGATGGAATGAAATCCCAAGACCCACACCGCTCCGTAGACGAGCTCGAAGATATTTAGAACCGAAAGCGGGTAGTGGTATTTCTCGGCCACATTGCTCGGGCCGACGATCCAGAGAGCTGAGAGTGGTTCAAAATTCTGGATGTCGAAATAGGTAACATTGCCCGAAGGGTTCATGTAAACCAGCAATCGCAGCAATTCCGGGAAGATAAACACGACCTCAGCGACCAAAGCAAATTTCCAGAGCTCTTTATAATTTGCCTTGTACCCGATCATCAGCCCGATCGACCAAAATAGAAACGCGATCACGGTGAATTTCCAAAGTAGCGCAAAAGGAGTCCATAGATAGTTGAGCGTGTTGAAGACATGGAAAAACATGAGCCCTCCCTGCTGCTCCAAGGCCTCGTAATCGGGGATGGATTCGAGGATCAGCGTGTTGGTCAAATACCTGATGGCCAAAAAAATGAGGACGAGTACGAAGAAATATAGTCTCTTGTCGAAATCTAACAGCTCTTGCAGACGTTGTGCAATCGGTGAAGCAGGTTTTGCCATTTTAATTTGTTAAAGTAACCAAATCTAAATCTTTGTTTGGAATTCGCCGTAATTTTGGATTCGAAACGAAAACAAGTTGATGAGTAAGAGAATAAGGATAGCGGTACTGTGTGTCTTAATGCTAGTTTTTGTCGGCGGAGCTTCTGCTCAGACGACGGAACCCATCGATCCTGCGAATCCTTCGGGGTACCTGCTGCTGGACAAAGGGTTGCAGTATCGCATCACCAGGGCGATCAACAGCATGTATAACTTTGATTTCCCGACCGCAGAGCATGATTTCACAGTCATTATGTATCAATATCCCGATCATCCACTGCCTGATTTTCTGATGGCTTTGGGCTATTGGTGGCGGATCGAGGTCGACGTGACCAATACCAGATACGACAATATCTTTATCCAATACCTGGATCGAGCCAATGAGAAGGCCGAGCGGATGTTTGATGCCGATGAAAACAATAAGGAGGCGGCGTTCTTTTTGGCAGCTGGATATGGATTTCAGGGGAGATTATACAGCGAGCGAAAAAGCTGGACGAAGGCGACTTGGGCGGGCAGAAACGCGCTGAAGTATATGAATCTCAGCAGGGGAGAGGCCGAGTTCAACCCCGAGCTCTTGTTGGGGGATGCGTTGTTTAATTATTTCTCAGCCTGGATTCCCGAGAATTACCCGATGATGAAGCCGGTGATGGCCCTTTTTCCGAAGGGAAATAAAGCTCTTGGACTCCAGCAGCTGGAGACAGTCGCTTCCAACGCTTTTTACACTCGTGTGGAGGCTCAGTATTTTCTCTTCAGACTCTATGCCTCCGAGGAAAAGCGGCCTTATGACGCCTTGAGAATCTCTGAATATCTGCATGGTAAATTCCCGAACAATCCGTATTTCCACCGCTCCTATGCCAGACACCTGTATGCGGTAGGTCGATGGATGGAGTCCGTGGACCAATCGTTGGAAATCTTGGATCGAATCGATCAAAAGCAGGTGGGATACGAATCCAACAGTGGGAGGTACGCGGCGTTTTTTGTGGCTGAATATTATCGTCGGATTGGTGACCGGCCGCTGGCAAAACAATATTATCTCAAGACTGTAGCATATGGGGAGGAATCTGAGTCACAGGAGAGTGGCTACTATCTGCACTCGTTGATTCAGCTGGGAAAAATGGAAACCGAGGCCAAAAATAAAGCCCAAGCCAAAAAATATTTCGATCGCGTAAAAAAATATGCGAAGCGAAAACACCCCGCACACAAGGAGGCCAGAGATTATATTAAGAAGAATAAACTTTAATCAAATTTCCTGCGTTCTAGGAGTTTACAACAGGAGATAATTTGAATTTTTTTAGAACGGCAAACGCTTTTAGAAGGATTCTATCTCCAAATCCTGCAAAAGATTAATAATCTTCCGATTTCCGTTCATCAAAAAACCTTAAATCGATTTAAAACATTCATCAATTATATTAAATTTGCGCAACATAAAATTTTGCAAAAACCGAATATCATGGACAATAGCGTAAGAATCAAATTCGATAAAATAGACCGAAGGATTCTGGAAATCCTTCAGGCCAATGCAAAAATCACCAATGCCCAATTGTCGAAAGATATTGGTCTTTCTCCAGCGCCAACCTTGGAGCGAGTCAAGAAATTGGAACAATCCGGAATCATCAAAAGCTACCATGCAAAGCTTGATCCCGAAAGAATCGGGCTGGGCGTCAGCACATTTGTATTGGTGAGCTTAATCGGCCACAACAAGGGAAACATTGATGCTTTCATGAGAGAGATCAATGAGATTCCAGAGATCATCGAGTGTCACCACATCACCGGTACAGGCGACTTTATCCTGAAGATCATCGCCAAGGATATTACCGCTTATCAAAAATTGATGCTTGAAAAAGTGTCTGAAATCAAGGAAGTAGATTCCATGCAATCCATGGTTATTCTCTCTACCTTTAAAGATTCGAAAGTGCTCCCGATCCCTGCTTAAGCAAGGTTTTAATATAAATCAAGGGCGGCTCAACCGCCCTTTTTTTTTGAATAAATATGACTGAAAATCCCTGGACTACGCTCAAAATTACTCCTGTCTATGACAATCCCTGGATCAGACTCGAGCATCATGACATCCTTAATCCTGCGGGAAAGGAAGGAATTTATGGCAAAGTCCATTTTAAGAATCGGGCGATGGCCATTATCCCCGTCGACGAAAACGGTAACACCTGGCTGGTTGGGCAGTATCGGTATACGCTGCACGAATACACTTGGGAGGTTCCGATGGGTGGAGGACCGATTGAGCAGGATCTACTCGACTCCGCCAAGCGAGAACTCAGAGAGGAAACCGGCTTGATCGCTGCGAAATGGACTGAGATCATGAAAGTTCATACGTCAAATTCCGTGACTGACGAAGTGGGAATCGTCTATCTCGCAGAGGAGCTGACTCAGGGACAGACGGAGTTTGAGGAGACAGAGGTCCTTCAGATCAAGAAGCTCCCCTTTTCGGAGGTGTTGGACATGGTGATGTCCGGAGCAATCACCGACAGCATCAGTGTGGCAGGGATTCTCAAGGTTGCCCGGATTTTAGGATATTAAGCAGATGACACTCAGGGATCATATCAATACGACTTTTCACTTGGCTTACCCGGTCATGTTGAGCCAACTTGGGCAGGTGTCCGTCGGGGTGGCCGATAGCATGATGGTGGGGCAGCTGGGTGCGTTGCCTTTGGCCGCTTCTTCACTCGGCAACAGTATCTTCTTTGTCGTGATGATGTTTGGGATCGGAATCTCGATGGGGATTACACCACTGGTCTCCAAGGCCGACGGCAAAGGCAAGTCCCATCGGATTTCCCGGCTGTTCAGTCATGGGCTTTGGATCAATGTGATCGCAAGTTTACTGATGACCGGTGCGGTTTTAGGATTGTCTCAGGGCTTACATTTTCTCAATCAGCCCGAAGAAGTCGTGATCTTGGCAGTGCCTTATTTGCTGATAATCACCGCGTCCTTGTTGCCTTTGATGGTTTTCCAGACCTTTAAGCAAATGGCAGAGGGCTTGTCCCAGACCCGTCAGGCGATGTTCATTACGATCTTTGCCAACCTGGTTAACGTGTTTCTGAACTGGATTCTTATATGGGGTAAATTCGGATTTCCCGAGATGGGGTTGAATGGAGCGGGACTTGCGACTTTGATCTCACGGGTTTTGATGATGCTCATGATGGGCGGATACATCTTGCTTTCACCCCGGTATAAAAGATATCAGTTCAAACTTACCCTGCCCGGAGCAAGCTTTCCGATGATTTCCAGAATTTTGAAGATCGGAATACCGACGGGATTCCAGTTTATTTTCGAAGTTTCAGCCTTCAGCACGGCGGCGATCATGATGGGTTGGATCGGAGTGAATGCACTCGCTGGCCACCAGATAGCGCTGAACCTAGCGTCCATTTCTTACATGATGGCGACTGGCCTTGCCACCGCCGGCATGATCCGTGTCAGCAATCAAGTTGGGAAGGGGGATATGAAAGCGATGAGGCAAGCAGGCTTGGTAGTTTTTGGGATGGTAGTAGTCTTCATGTTTGCCAGTGCGTTGATATTCTTTGCCTTTCGATATTTCCTCCCATCGCTATACATCGATGATCCTGAAGTGATCGCGCTGTCAGCTTCTCTCTTAGTCATCGCTGGATTGTTTCAGCTGTCAGACGGAGTTCAGGCGGTCGGACTTGGCGTTTTAAGAGGCTTGGAAGATGTAAAAGTGCCGACCATTGCCACCTTGTTGGCTTACTGGGCATTGGGACTGCCACTTGGCTATTTTCTTGCTTTTAACCTGGGAATGGGAGCGCACGGTATTTGGTATGGATTGCTGATCGGATTGACGATCACAGCAGCTGTGCTGCTTTATCGATTCCTCTCTTTGAGCAAAAAGCGGATGGAAGAAAAGCCAAAAATTTCCAGCCCTATATCAATTACGTAGACGGAGGTTCGATATTTCCTTCTAAAAGCTATCTTGGATTCAAATCACACTTGAAATCTATGAAGCTTTTTGTACTCTCTTTTATTGTGGTGCTGACTACGATTTCGGCTTCTGCCCAGCATCCTGCCGTGCTTTCCCAACGGGAACAGGCAGAGGTAATCGACTCCTGGTTGGAGGATCGCATCCAAAATCTGCTACCAGCCCTGATGACGGAGACCGGTATCGATATGTGGGTGGTGATGTCGCGCGAGTACAACGAAGACCCGGTAATCCGGACGCTCTTGCCGGCTACGTGGCACGCGGCGAGAAGAAGGACGATCTTGGTGATGTATCAGCCGAGTCCCAATGCCAAGGTGGAAACCTACGCGATCGCCCGGTATGACGTAGGAAAATCCTTCAAACGAGCTTGGGATCCAGAGGCTCAGCCGAATCAGTGGAAGGCCTTGATGGACGTGATTGCTTCCAAAAATCCCAAAAAGATAGGACTCAACTTTGCCAAGGATTACGGCCATGCGGACGGATTGACGCATTTCGACCACGAGGAATTCATGGAGAATCTTCCTGAAGCGCTACGATCAAATGTCGTTTCGGCGCAAACTCTAGCGGTCAGATGGCTCGAAACACGCACTCCTGCTGAGATGGCGGCATATAAACACATCCAGGAGCTGGCGCATTACATCGTGGCCGAGGGGCTTTCTGATCGGGTGATCACTCCCGGAGTGACGACGACCGAGGATGTGGTTTGGTTTTATCGGGAAAAGATCGCCGAGATGAAGCTTGATACTTGGTTTCACCCGACGGTGGATATTCAGCGGCCTGATCCGGCCTCCGCGGAGGCCAGCCGCTCTTTCGCAGTTCGTCCCGATGAGCAGGTTATCATGCAGGGAGACTTGCTGCATATTGATTTTGGAATCACCTATCTGAGGCTGAACACGGATACACAGGAATTGGCCTATGTGCTGAAGGCAGGAGAAACCGAGGTTCCAAAATATCTGCAGGATGCTTTAGCAGTTGGAAACCGGCTTCAGGATATTCTGACTTCGAACTATGTCTCTGGAAAAACCGGAAATGAAATCCTTGCTGCATCAAGAAAACAGATGGAGTCCGAAGGTATCCGGGGTAGTATTTATACCCATCCACTGGGGTATTACGGGCATTCAGCCGGCCCAACCATCGGCATGTGGGACAATCAGGGCAATACTCCAGGAGCTGGCGATTTTCCACTCCATGCCAATACCGGGTACGCGATTGAATTGAATGCGGTGGTTTTTGTGAAGGAGTGGAACAAAGATGTCCGCGTAATGCTAGAGGAAGGAGCCTTCTTTGACGGGGAAAAAGTCACCTACTACAATGGACGGCAAAAGGCGATCTTGGCGATTCCGCGAGTGAGTAATTATCTAGGCTATTGATGGGAGAGGTAGGTTTTACGGTCTCTTTTTATAAAAATCAAAATAACAAAGGCTAGAAAAGCTACTGCTCCGGAACTGAGGAAGACGAGACGGAAGTTCTCAGGATTGTTTGCGTAAAGCCATCCTGAGATCAGCGCTCCGACCCCAATGCCGCTTTCCAGAAAGATATACATCGTGGCAATCGCTCTTCCGCGGTAGTGGTCCAGCGAACGGTCTACGACCCATGCGGTGGTCGTTGGACTGTACATCCCGACGGCAGCTCCGAAGAGCACTCCTGAGAAGAGCAGAACGGTTTTGGTTTCGGCAAAGGCTATCGACCCCATCGCTAGCATCATGCAGATAACCGCCGCTCTCAGTACAACCACCCGGCCGTATCTGTCAGAGGTTTTTCCCGCAATCAATCTGATACCCAGAGATGAGATGGTGAACACTGCGAAGAAAAGCCCTTTGTTTTTGATCCCCAGGTGGGTAGAAAAGTCTGGGATGATCGTCAGGACGACACCGAAGGAAAAGACTGACAGGAAGAGAATGATGGATGGTAGCAGTACGCGCTTTTCGATGATCTCATGACGGCTGAGCTTGAAGAGTCCGAGCGAAAGTGGCTGTCTTTCCTTAAGCGTTTCTTTTAATCTGAGTAAAATCAGAATGGAGAAAATTGCCGTGAATGCCGCGCAATAGAAAACGGTATTGATGGACCAGATACTTGCGATCAAGCCTCCGATTGCAGGTCCGGCAGCCATTCCCAGCGAACCGAACAACGACTGGATTCCCATGGCCTCGCCTCTTTTCTGGAAGGGAACTATGTCAGCGACATAAGCCGATGCACCAGTAGGGGTAAAGCCGGTCGAAAATCCATGCGCAAACCGTAGAAATAGAAATCCCGATACGAATGTCAAAAGAGGATACAATAAGCCGACTACAAAGCAAACAGTGGCGCCGACCATCATCACGGGGATCCGCCCGATCTTGTCAGCCAACTTGCCGCTGAAAGGTCTCGAAAGTCCCGCCGAAAGCGTGAAAAGTGCAATGATCAGGCCTTTGTAGTCTTCGCCACCCATCGAGCTCAGATAGGCCGGCAATTCCGGGATGATCATGTTGAAAGACGAAAAAAACAGGAATGAGCTCATGCAGAGCAGGAAAAAGTCCAACGTGAAGAAGGAGGGTGTTAGGCGCATTCGGCTCGTAAGGAAATAAAAAAGGCCGGAAGTTTTTCCGGCCTGATCGATTAATCTTTGTTTGCTTCCTCTTCGCTCTGTGCGAGGAGGAACGCTTTCATGAATTCGTTCAATGCTCCGTCCAAAACACTCTGAGCGTCGGATGTCTCGTGCCCGGTTCGGTTGTCTTTTACCAGTTTGTAGGGGTGAAGGACGTAGTTCCGGATTTGGGAGCCGAAGTCGACCCGAAGTTTGGAAGATTCGATCTTGGCGATCTCGGCGTTCCGCTTTTCAAGTTCCATCTGGTACAGTCTGGACTTCAGCATTTGCATGGCTTTCTCACGGTTGGCAAGCTGAGAGCGCTCGATCTGGCAAACGACCACGATTCCCGTTGGCTTGTGGGTCAGCTGAACTTTGGTCTCCACCTTGTTTACGTTTTGTCCACCTGCACCACCAGATCTGGAAGTATGCAGCTCGACATCGGCCGGGTTGATCTCGATCTCGATCGAATCATCCACTTCCGGATAAGCGTAAACGGAGGCAAAGGAAGTATGTCTTCTCCCGCCAGAGTCAAATGGGGAAATTCGAACCAAACGGTGAACGCCGGTTTCAGACTTTAAGAATCCGTAGGCCAAAGGCCCTTCAAATTCCAAAGTGGCTGATTTGATCCCTGCAACTTCTCCTTCCTGGACGTCTACTTCTTTGACCTTGTAGCCGTTTTTTTCTCCCCACATGATGTACATCCGCATCAGGATGGAAGCCCAGTCGTTGCTTTCTGTTCCGCCTGCACCTGGGTTGATTTCAAGGACAGCGTTAAGCTGATCCTCCTCATTGGAGAGCATCTTTTTCAGCTCGAGTTCCTCTACAGCTTCTTTAGCTTTGAGAAAATCAGCCCTGAGTTCTTCTTCTGTCACCTCTCCGGCACTGTAGAATTCATACAGTACTTCCAGGTCCTGGATTTTTTGATCCAGGTTTTCAAAAGAAGTGGTCCAGCCTTTACGGGCTTGGATTTGTTTCATTGTTTTTTCGGCTTCTTCTGGATTATTCCAAAAGTCTGCCTGGGCCGAAACGGCCTCGAAGTCTTGGATCTCTACTTTCTTACGATCGTAGTCAAAGATACCTCCTCAAAGCCGATGTGCGGGCTTTCAAGTCTTTCAGTTGTTCTGAAGTCATCTGTCTAGTTGAAAATTTAGTCTGCAAAAGTCCGAAAAAATATCCGCTTTTGCCAGCCTGATTCAATTATTCCATCCGCATCAGGATGATTTGAATCCCATAGCCACTGGTGTTTTTGAAAGTTTTGTACCGAAGTGGAAGCAAAGCAAGACCCGTCCCGATCAGAATTCCGGAAGTAATGGCCACACCGGAGTCGATCTCAAGTTCACTCGTTTGATAGAGGCTGTTGACCGCTTCGACGGTTAACAGAATTCCCCCGGCACCCAGGAAAAGTGCCGTTAGGTTACGCATCGTGCGATTTCTGGGATCTTTGTTCCGGATATCGACTTCCTCAATGTCTGCCGGACTCAGGATGTTTTCCGTGAGGTAGATGAAGTCTTTGTCTACGCTGACAATCTGATCCGTGACGAAATAGCCCAGTTTTTTGCTTTTGTAGGTGATGTCTTCCCCTGGGTAAAACCTGATCTGGGATTTTTGATTGCTGCCTCTTTTGAGGAGAATGAAATCGCGGGACTGCGCTTGCGCTCCGACAAAAAGAAAAAACAAAAGAGTCGCTGTTAAAGCTGATTTCATAGATGAAAAGTAACGAGAAACAGGAAGTTGCCTTCCTGTTCAATTTTAGATTTTTACGATCCAGCCTCTCGAGTCCGCAATGTCGCCGTACTTGATGCCGTCCAGTTCATGGAGCACTTTGTATGAAAACGCATTTGGATTGCCTTCTGGCAGGATGTAGTCTTTGCCATTCACATTGATTTTCGAGATATGGGCTATAGTCGCTGCGGTTCCGGAGCCAAAGGCTTCTTTCAGGCTGCCGTCTTCCAAGGCTTGTTGAAGCTCGGAAACAGTCATGAATCGCTCTTCGAGCGGCTTGCCCCAGTCCTTGGCGAGCTGAACCACTGAATCTCTGGTGATTCCTTTGAGGATAGTTCCGGTGTTTGTTGGCGCAGTGATCAGCGTTCCGTTGATGTCAAACATCACGTTCATGGTTCCGCTTTCCTCGATCTTGCTGTGGGATTTGCCATCTGTCCAGAGCAACTGGTCGTAGCCGGCGCGCTGGGCCTGAAGTGCCGGAAAAAGGGAAGCCGCATAGTTTCCGGCAGTTTTGGCTCCGCCTGTTCCGCCTTCTGTGGCTCTTGTGAAATCGGTTTCCACTTTCACGCTGACCGGCTTGCTGTAATACGCGCCCACTGGACAGGTGAAGATGATGAATTTATAGGTATCGGATGGTTTGACGCCGATGTAATTGTCGGTGGCGAACATGTAAGGTCGGATGTACAAACTAGCTCCTTTTCCAGATGGGACCCAGTTTCGGTCCAATTCGATCAGTTGAAGCAAGCCTTCCATGAAGATTTCTTCGGGAATCTCCGGCATACACATTCTCACTGCGGACTCGTTCATTCTTCGCGCGTTTGCGTCGCCTCGGAAGATCAGGATTTCGCCTTTTTCATTTTTGTAGGCTTTCAAACCCTCAAAAATTGACTGTCCGTAGTGAAGCGCCGCGTTGGCAGGGTGAAGATCTAATGTGCCATAAGGTTCGATTCGGAGATCGGTCCACTCGCCATTTTTGAAGTCCGCCACAAACATGTGATCAGAAATGGTCTTGCCAAAGACTAGGTTGGAAAAGTCTGTTTCGGCAAGTTTCGACTGGGTGGTTTTCCGAACCGGGATAGCAAGTGAGGTCTTCATACGCTTTCTATTTTGAGGCTGAGCGCCTAAGTTTTTCTATTTTCCTGCAGAGTCAAATTGACTCCTGGCTTGATTTCGAGGCAATTTACGAAACTGCACCGGCTTATTTTAATCTGGGTGCCCAAGTTACTTCTTCTACGTCCAGTTCTTGCGCCATTTTCCTACCCAGTACAAACAGATAATCTGAAAGTCTGTTTAGATATTGAATGACCAGTTCGGAAACTGGTTCTACCGAGGCAAGGTCTACTGCGATCCGCTCCGCGCGTCTACACACGGTTCTCGCCAAGTGGCAAAATGAGACAGATTGGTGACCTCCGGGAAGGATAAATGCGGTCAACATAGGCAAATCCGCGTCCATCAAATCGATCTCCTGCTCGACTAAGTCAATGTCCGCCTGATGAAGATCCGGTTTTTTGACTTTGGTTTTGCCGGGCGCAGTGGCCAGGTCGGCGCCGATGGTGAACAATCTATCCTGAATGCCTTTGAGAAAATCCGCCCGTTTTTCGTTGACGGGCTGGTCTCTCAGCAATCCCAGGTAGGAATTCAGTTCGTCGATCGTGCCGTAGGCGTCTATTCTCAAATCGGACTTTGGCACTCGAACGCCACCGAGTAATGAGGTGATGCCCTGATCTCCTGTTTTGGTATAGATTTTCATTCAGCCAGCGTGCATTTCAGTGACAAAAATAAGAATCTATTTGAATTTAGCGGGAGCAAATCAGGCGTGGACTGGTACGCCTCTGGTAGGATTGGGGTTGACCGTGTCAGTCTCAACCAGTCCATCCCGAAGCCTGACGATTCGGTGCGCATAGTGGGCAATGTCATCTTCGTGTGTTACCATGATGATGGTGTTGCCTTTGGCGTGGAGTTCATGAAAAAGCTCCATGATATCGTGGGATGTTTTGGAGTCCAAGTTACCGGTAGGTTCATCGGCGAGGATGATACTAGGATTGTTGACCAAGGCTCTCGCGATCGCGACACGCTGCCGCTGACCACCTGATAGCTCGTTGGGGCGGTGCTTGGTTCGGTCTCCTAAGCCGACATTGTCTAAAGCTTTGAAAGCCATTTCAGATCTTTCTGCTTTGCTGAAACCGGCATACACGAGCGGAAGCGCGACGTTGTCCAGGCAGGAAGCTCTCGGAAGCAAGTTGAAGGTCTGAAAGACAAAGCCGATTTCTTTGTTACGGATATCTGCGAGCTCATTTTCACTCATGTCACTCACGTCTTTTCCTGCCAAAACGTAACTTCCGGCCGTAGGGGAGTCGAGACAGCCGATGATGTTCATCAGGGTCGATTTCCCTGATCCGGAAGGTCCCATGAACGCCACGTATTCCCCACGATCTACCGTGATGCTTACTGACTTGAGGGCTTGGATGATTTCGGAGCCCATTTTATAAGTTTTGTTGATTTCGTGGGTTTCAATGACTCTGCTCATGGTAGAAAATTTTGCTTAAGATAGTGGTTTAGTATTTAAAATTTGGAAGGTCAACGTGTCAAAATACGTGAAAAATGATCAATAGTTTGTGCCCATCAACAATTCAATTTCTTCCCAGGTCATCCAGGTATTCATCTCCTGTATCGCGTCCGTAGCATAGTTGTCCAAGCCGATGCGTTTGGCTGCCTGCACCTTTCTGATCCAAAGCAAGGGGTCTCGACTGAATTCGCTGGCCGTGTTGAGTAATTCATACTGAGCGAGCGGATCCTGGAGCCGGTCCGCAGCACTGAGAATCAGTGGTGTACGGTACGGATTTGCAGTCAGTTCCTCGCCGACTTGCAGAAATTCTGAAAACGCCAGCAGGGAAGTTTGATCTGACCAATCCGGGTTTTGAAGGAACTGAATGAGTTTATCTTCATTTTCTACCTTTCCTTTCAAGGTGTTTCCCAGTTCATTCAACTGATATTTGGTCAGCCCATGCGCTTTTCTTTCCAAGAGTAGATAAGCCAAAGCCGCCTTCATTTCGCTGGAAGAAAGGAGTGACCATTGATCGAAGAGCTTGTCAGGGATTGTTTGGTTAAACTTGGCGAGTAAAGTCAAGAAATCCTCCGGGGGATTTGATCCCGGGACTTGATATTTCGCTCTCAGTTCGATCGACTTTTCTCCAAAACCTCCCAATTCTAAGATCGTCAAGTGATAAGGTCGAAAGGCTTTGAACCCCTTCTCCTCGGCTGCTATGATATCTTTTGACGCTTTTTCAAAATCCAGGTTCCGAGCCAAGATCCCTGCTGTCAGGTTGAGGTAATAGCCCGCATCGCCGGGATTTCGGAAGGCCAGCCCGTTTAGGTTTTTCACCGATTCGGTCACTCTCCCTGCTGACAGACTCCGGATTGAGGCAGTCTCTTGCACCTGCATCAGATAGTCCAACATCTCTGGTTTGCGGCTTATAGAGTCGATCCAGGCGATGTCTTCCGGGGTTCCTGAGAAGCTTTTGAGGGAGAAAAGGTTTCTGATTCCTGCGTTTAGAATCATCGGAGACGTATTTCCCTCCAGTTGCGACCTGAGACTTTGCAGCTCTCCGGCATCGCTGGGTTCGCCGAGGAGATTTCTTCTGGCTAGCCAATTGATCTTGGTAATCAGTTCATCGCCTGATTCGGTTTCTTGATGCTCCTTTTGAAGTTTACTCTGAAGAGCGATGAGGTTTGACGCCAGCACAGGATTGGAATCTATGTTGTCTTCCAACAGTTTCAGCGCTTCATCGGGCTTTTGCAATTTCACGTAGAGCAAAGCCAGATTATTGATCAAATAGGGATTTTCCGGAAACCGCTTCAGGCCGTTTTCGAGGTAAAATACACCCTCGAAAGGTTTGTTTTCCCGCATCACCCGGGCGCTTAGCAACAGAATGTTGTCCACTTGCGGCGCTTCGGCGAAGCTTTCGCCCAGATGTTCTTTGGCAAGTGTGGGCTGACTGAGTTCAAACAGGAGTTGAGCCGTGGTGTTTTTCGCCTTCCTATTTTTCCGAAACGTATCCCACGCATTTTCATACAGGATACTTGCCTCGAGTTTTTTACCCGTCTGATAGTAATAGTCTCCGCGGATATTGGTCGTGAGCGAACTGACTTGGGGAGCCAAGACCGCATCCATGTAGATCGTGATCACTAACATCGCGATCAGCCCACCGATGCGGAGGTGATAGTAGGGGAGAGAAAAAGGTTTGTAAAGTACCTTGTCCACGGACTTGCCGGAGTCCATGATGGAGAGAAAATTGCTCAGGAGGTACACGATGAAAAACAGCGAAAATCCAAACTGGGAATAGACGATCAGGTGCTTCAGAAACTCGAAAGCGGCTTGGTTTTGAGAGATTTCCAGTTTCCAGATTACCCAAAAGACAATTGAAAACCCGAGTAGGAAGAGTGCTTTCAAATAGTCAGGTTTGGCGGCGATATTGGGTTCTTGTTCCAGTTTGGTGGTCGTGGAGATCCAACCCAGCACACCGATCGGAAGTGTCAGTAGAAGTGGAGAGAACGTCGGGAACGGAAGGCCGATTTCTCCTTTTAGATTCAAAAGAAGAAATACCAGGGTCAAGAGGTAGAGCGCGCCGACTCCCATGATTTGCCAGGAGATCTTCATGCTGATGTTTTGGTTGGCTCGCGCCAAAAGCAGGTAGATACCCGAAACCACCGCGTGACCTTGCCAGAAAATCCAAGCGATGGCCATCCCCAAACCGACGATTAGGCTTTGCTCAGCAAGGTAGAGTTGGGGATTGTCAATGGGACTCAGCTGGATCAGAATCAGCAAAGCCACACCGGAACCGATTAAAACAGCCAGCCATCGCAACCAAAATGCCGCACTGGGCTTCCAAACATGGAAATAGATCAAGGGCAGGACGGTTCCTACGATCAGAACAATCAAAGGAATGTTTGAACTCGCGGCTCCGATGTTCAGTCCGTTTGCATTGAAAAGTGTCAACAGAACGATCCACGTGCCGCTTGACAGGAGGAAAGGCATTTTTTTGAAGGTGCTGAAAAGTGCCAATGCGGAAACGGCGACCAGAAAGACGATGATTCCGAAGCCATAACTTTCCCGCAGGGTAAATGCAGCCGGGAGTGAATGAAACTCCTGAAATACCAAGTAGTTGTCTACCTGAATCGGAAAGGAGAGCGTGCCCAGATTGACCCAGTCGAGCGGTACGGCTACGGTGTCCAGAAAGGCGCCGGGCTCAATGTTGGGATAGCTATCAGATCCAAACAGAAGCGGATAGGACGCAAAAAGCCCTCCGGTCACTAAGAGCAGGAGGGCAGCTGTTTTTGCGATGATGTTCGAAACGGCGGGGTTTTTAGACATCCTTATTCCAAAACCTTTGGTACGCGGAAGTAGTCTGTATCACTTTTTGGAGCATTTTTCAGTCCGGCTTCATGACCGAGATGCTTGCCGATCTTGTCTTCCCGCATCACGTTGACTTCGGATGACATCGTGGTCAGGGGTTCGATTCCGGTGGTGTCGACTTCGTTGAGTTGCTCCACCCAGTCCAGGATCTGCGACATGTCTTTGGACATTTTTTCGGCAGAACTTTCGTCAAATTCAAGTCTCGCCAGATGCGCGATCTTCTTGATTGAGTCTTTATCTATCTTCATTTTCTTTAAAATCTGAGATCAAACCACGGGATTGTCCGAGTCCAGTTGCTGTTGGATTACCGCGAAACAAGTTTCTTTTAAGTTGATATCCGAGTCAAAATCCCCCGGATCCAATGCCTGGTGAAAAACCATCTTGGCCCTTCTCCTATACAGCAAAAACTGATTGTCTTCGGGCAAAATTAGATGATTATAGGATAAGGTGACAGGGATCACGGGGATTTGTTTTTCCATCGCCAGGCGGAAAGCACCGTTTTTAAAAGGAATCATTTTCGGCGGTTTTGGAGTGAATATTCCCCCTTCGGGAAAAAGAATGATGCTGCTTCCCCGATCCAGGGCTTCTCCTGCTCTTCGCATGGTCTCTGCACGGCTTCTCATCCGATCTCTGTCCACCGCGATGTGAAGGCTTTTGAAATAGTAGCCGAAAAGAGGCATCTTGCTTATGGATGCTTTGCCGACAAAGAGCACATCACCGGGGATAAATCCCATCATCGCCACGTCGAGATAGCTGAAGTGATTGGCTAGGAAAATGTAAGGCTTTCCCGATTTGATTTTTGCTTCCATCTCGATTTTTATTGGCAAGAAAATCAGCGAAAAATAGGCCCTGGCCCAATAGCGGTTGATCTTTCGTCCGTATTTCATCCAGCGGGGAATCCGGATGCAAATCAGTATAAATGGAAAGATCAGCAGGAATGTCACCACAAAAGTCACCGCAGCATAGATGGAATAAATGCGCGCAAAGACCTTACCCATGGTTGATCATGTGGTTGGCGACTTTGATGAAGTATCCGGCCATCAATTCCTTGGCGTTTTGATCCGGATTGAGTCGGTCGAGGGCAGTGAGCATGGCATTAAGCCAATGATCTCGCATATCAGGTCCGATCTGCCAATCGAAATGCCGCTGTCTTAACCTCGGGTGGCCCCGCTCTTCGGAGTATGTCTGTGGCCCGCCGAACACTTGCAGCAAAAACAGGAAAAGCCTCCGCTCAGCAGGAGCCAAATCCTCCTCAGGGTAGAGTTTACGCAAGGCTTGATTTTGGGCGACTTCTTGGTAAAAGTATCGGGTGAGCAATCGGATTTGATCTTCGCCGATCAGTTCATAAATGGACTGAAATGGATTCATGCTGCAAATTTAGCCATTTCTTTCAGGCTTCGGTAGCGAGATTTTTCACTTTCAGGGAAGTGCCTTCGGTGGAGATCACGATGATCTTTTCGCCCTGATCGATAAATTCCCCGCGGGAGTAAGCGTCGTAGAGTTCTCCCTCGATCTCCACCTTACCGCTGGGGCGCAGGCGGGAGTGGACCAGGCCAGTCTTTCCCACCAGTGTATCAGAGTAGAAGCTTGAGGTGTAGCCCTGACTTCGTTCCTGAGTATTGGGCAGTGTGATATGTCGGAAAGCGCCCCATTCGTTGACTTTAGGCGTAAGCCAAAAGACCAAACCCACGGATGCCAGCGAGGCCAGAATGACGGTCAGCAACGCGGTGAAAAGCTGGGAATCGGGTACGAACTCAAAGTTGAAATCTTCATTGGGAATCATCCCGAGTACCAATCCGCCGATGATGCAGACGATCCCCGTGATCCCAAACACACCGAAACCAGGGATCACAAAAAGCTCCACAGCGAGTAGGATAATCCCGACGAAGAACACCAGGATTTCCCAGTTGTCTGCCAGTCCGTTGAGGTAGTAGGGGATGAAATAAAGTAGTGTAGCGACGATGGAGGCAAGGATCGGAAAGCCGACGCCGGGAGTCTGCAGCTCAAAATAGATTCCTCCGATGATGATCAAGATCAGGACGCCGCTGATGGCGGGGTTCAGAAAGAAGGAAATGATGGTGTCGATTGTGTCCTCTTCGTACGCCAGCACTTCGGCGGATTCCAGGTTTTGGGCTTTAAGTAATGCGGTGATGGAGGAGATTTCTCCTTCACAGAAGCCGTATTTGATCGCTTCGGACACAGAGAATGTAATCACGGAACCTGCAGCGGTGATGCCTTCGATCTCGATCCTCTCGTCCACCATTCCTTCAGCGATCTTGGGATCTCGCCCGGTTGCTTCTGCGGTGCTCCGCATCATTGATCTCATGTAGCTTTGGTATTTATCGGGAGCGGCTGCACCGTCCGTGCCGTTGACGACCGTGGCCGCGCCAATACTCGCTCCCGGTGCCATGTAGATGCTGTCGGCGGCAATGGAAATCAGCGCTCCGGCGGAAGCGGCATCTTTGTTGATGAAGACGTACACGGGAATTTCGCTTTCGAGCACCATCGTGCGGATTTCGTCTGCGTCAGTAACTGCACCGCCGTAGGTGTCCATTTCTATGATGATGAGCTGGGCTTCATGCGCTTTTGCTTCTTCGAGAGCAAGCTTCACGCGGCGGTTCATCGCCGGGTCGATGTCTGCGTCGATCTTGAACGTGTAGACTTTCTGGGCTTTTTCCTGGGCAAAAAGAGAAAAGCTAAGCAAGCCAAAGAATAAAAAGATAAACGTGAAGAGGCGCATATTTTACTGGGAATTGAGGAGAAAAGATAAGGATCACTGGTGCAATACACCAATTTTTTGTTTGAAGTTTCCAAGCTGGAATTACCGGGGTTTCGGCTGCATGGAATTTAGGTCGGAAAAAGCCCCGAGAGGATGATTTCTAGCATAATTCTTGCAAAAAGGTTCTTGAAATTTTTAATCTATTTCACTTCAATAGCCTTGATTACGATGATTTCTCAGTTCAGATTCCTCAGTGCCTTCCTGCTCGTTTTTGTTTTAACCCTTTCTTATTCAAATGCTTCCAGTTTGATCGCTGGCGATTCGGTCGGCGTGGAGCGAGTGGGTAACAAGACGTTTATCTTGCATAAAGTAAGTCCTCAAGAAACGCTTTTTGCTATCTCTAGAAAATATCAGGTTCCCGTCGGAGAGATTCAAAGTGCAAATGAAGTCCTGAAACAAGGCTTGAAAATCGGTCAAACGATTCGGGTTCCCTACATCGAAAAAAACGCAGTTCCTGCAGGAGCAGCACTTCACAAGGTAAATCCGGGTGAGACGCTCTTTTCGATTTCCAAAAAATATGGAATTTCGGTCGACTCGCTGAAGCAATGGAACAAACTGATGGGAAATGACTTGAGCGTAGGACAAGCGCTGATTGTGAAAGATGCTACGCTGGCCAGCGATTACCAAGCTCCCCCCGTCGCTCCAGTCTTGACGACTACCCCCACGGTGACTACTGCCAAAGTGACTCCGACGGCAGCTGAAACTCAACCCAAAACTGACTCCAAGCCAGATAAAAAGTCGGCCCAACAGCCTGAAGCGACCAAGCCGCAGCCAGAGCCGACACGAACTTCCATCACTGTGGCTAACACAACGCCGGTTGCTCCCGGTGAATGGATCTCTCACACCGTGAAGCAGGGCGAAACCTTGTTTTCGGTTTCCACCCAGTACAATTCCAGTGTGGAAGATTTGATCAAATGGAATGGACTGACTTCAAATAACCTTCGCTCCGGACAGGTGATCAAAGTAGGACGAGCACCTGAAGGGCCGTCCACAGTTCCCGTGATCGGCACACCAAAAACAGCAACTTCCACTGCGGAGATGACGGTGGAGCCGACTATTGAAAACACCTCCGGAGGATTCAAAAACATTACAGAAACCGGTCAGGCTGAATTGATCGACGGTACCGGTGGCCACAAGAAGTACCTCGTGCTGCATCGAACCGCTCCGGTAGGAAGTATCATGCGGGTGAAAAATGAGGAAAATGACCTGACAATCTTTGCCCGTGTAGTAGGTACGCTTCCTGAAACCGGCGACAACTCCAAACTGGTGATCAAACTTTCCCAGGCGGCATTTGACCAGCTGAAAGCCGTCAATCAACGGTTCCCCGTGGAAGTTCTTTATTGATTAATTGCTAAAAACCTTCCGTTACTAATCCCCTTTCCATATCCAGAAAGGGGATTTTTTTTGTCTTTCTGGCAAGAAATCCAAGCTCTGAAAGTTTTGTTTTGCCAACATCGCTGACGGCTTATACGGGGCCTTTGACCTGAGCAATGCTTGGCTTTGTAGCGGGGCTGGAGTACCTTTGCACCCTCGAGTGAATCCGACATGAATAAAGTCCAGCTTTTCTTTCACCACGCCTTTAGATTTATCTGGAACGCAATCTTTATCATCTGCTATCCGATTTTGGCGAGTTTTGGATTGATTTTTATCGGCCTGACTTTTCTTTTTTCCAAGCTTTCAGAACTGCTGACCCGCATCAAGCCGGAGGGAACCAAGGTCGTTTTCAAGGAAACGGATTGGGAGACCATGCCCCATACCAATGACCTGCTGGAAGCAAAAGTCTGTAAGCAAATCATGTTTGGTCCGTCTGGATTTAGGTTGAGAAGAAAGGATGGCGTGCCTTCTGTCTTGGAAGATCACGTCTTCGGCAAAAAAGTTCGGGTGCTTGATGAAGGCTATATCTTGGAGAGATGGAATACACTGGAGTCCAAGGAAATGCCTGACTTTGACATTTGCCTCTATGATCCAGACCAAGATTCCCTCCGCCAGCTGACCAATATCAAGTGTTTTGACTGGCATGTGTCGGAGAAAGTCGAGAATGAAATTTCCTTCAAATGGTTTGACGGGACACAGGGCGGTGAAGTGAAAGTGGCGCTTTGATGCAGAATCTGAAAGACTTTCTGGACGAAAAGGTTGCTCAATACAATCAGCCGAGATTTATCGTCAATGATCCGATTTGCATTCCCCATCGGTTTAGCAAAAAACAAGACATCGAGATTGCGGGCTTTTTTGCATCGATCTTGGCTTGGGGCCAGCGCAAAACGATCATCAATAAATGCACGGAGCTTTTTCAATTGATGGACAATGCTCCGCATGATTTCCTTGTAAATCACCAAGAAAGCGATCTGCAGGTCTTTTTGAATTTTAAGCATCGAACATTTAACGACGTGGATACGCTGTATTTTGTCCACTTTTTAAGCTGGTTTTATCGGAATCATGAGAGTCTGGAGGAGGCATTTCTGAAAGGCCAGACGGGCGAAGTCGATTCGATGGACTCGATCCTGAGCCAGTTTCATCGATTTTTCTTCAGTCTTCCTGATTTCCCCAACCGTACCAAAAAGCACATTGCGACTCCGGACCGAAAGGCTGCCTGCAAGCGGATCAATATGTACCTGCGGTGGATGGTGCGCTCTGATGACAATGGGGTGGATTTCGGACTTTGGAAAAAGATCAGTCCGGCTCAACTCATCTGCCCCTGCGACCTGCATGTGGATCGGGTGGGGAGAAAACTTGGCCTGATCACCCGGAAACAAACGGATTGGCTGACGGCTGTTGAGTTGACTGAGAAACTTAGGGAATTTGATCCCTTAGACCCCGTTAAGTATGATTTCGCGCTGTTTGGTTTGGGGATTGAGGAAAAGTTTTGAAAAGTTCACAGTCCACAGACCACGGTAGAGTGAGGACTGTCGACCATTGACCAAATAACTCAATGAAACTTCTTCACTTCCGGCGCGGCGGCGGTAGTAGAAAGCTCATTGACAAAGCGCTCCGCGTAGTTGTCGAGTAATTGCATCACCCGCTCCTGTTTGGTGGATTTTACAATCAACCCTGCGTGGTAGTTGAGCGGGACGCGGAAGCAGACTTCGGGATCGTCGAAACTGCTGAGATCAGGATGCTCGTATTTCGAAAGGGTCAGGACGATCCCGGCATAGTTTTTCGCAACTTTAGGCAAGTCGTATTTTTCCTCTTTTGCGACAGCGTCTTCGACCTTTGCCCATTCTTCCCAAAGGTTAACATCGGTGGCAGCTTCGACCATCTCTGCCAGATGCGCTCCACCAACCCTCGAGGCGGTTTCTAGAAAATAGATTTGACCGTCTTCCCGATTTTTGATGAATTCGGTGTGGGAGGCACCATGCTTCAGCCCAAAGGCCTTCATGATTTCGGCGTTTACTTTTTTGATGGCTTTGTCATCCTCCGAACCGTACTTGATGTTGGCAGATCGGAAGATCCCTCCTCCTTGAGAGATCTCCATCGGAGTGGCCAAGTACCGTGAAACGGTTAAAAACAAGGTTTTTCCATCCAGCTGAAGTCCATCTGCGTGGTAGACGTCCCCAGGTTTGAATTGCTCCACGAGGTAATAGACCCTGTTCTCACCGAGCTCATCGATATGCTTCCAGAGGTCTTCTTTGCTATGAACTTTGATGATTCCGTGCGCAGAAGCTTCCGATCTTGGTTTCAGCACCCAAGGAGCGGCTACGGTATCCGCGAAGTGGTTGATTTCCTCGTTATTGAATAATGCCGAAAAGGCGGGAACCAGAATTCCAGCGTCTTTGGCGCGCATCCGCATGGCGAGCTTGTCGCGGAAATAGCGACCCGTAGTTTGGCCCATTCCGGGGATCCGCAGGTTTTCCCGGAGAAAGGCAGCTTTTTCCACATCGTAATCATCCAAGGCAATGATTGCTTCGATTTTATGGTCTTTCATCAAGCCTCCCACACCTTTCAAGAGCACATCCAAGTCCCAATCGAGGTCCTGACCCGGCATGTAAAAAACCTCGTCGATGTATTCAAAGGCCCAGGGTTTGTCACGGAGCTGCTCGGTGGTGATTAAGAAAACCCGGTTGCCCTGTTTTTTCAATGCAGTTAAAAATGCGTTTCCTTTAAAATAGTTGGAGATGCAGAGAAAAGTTTTGGAGCTAGACATAGGCTGAAGTTTGTCTGATAATGTGAAAAAAAAATCCGGCAAATGAGAACGCTTGCCGGATATATTTTTAGAGTTGACTTTCGATGTAAGTCAGAAGAAGGCTGACTCCGTAGGCTGTTCCTGTCTTGGTTTTTGCAAACTCGGTGTCGCCAAAAGCTACCCCTGCGATATCTAAATGCGCCCAAGCGGGATGCTCGTGCGTAAACGCCTGAAGGAACTTGGCAGCGGTGATGGCTCCGGCAAAGGGCTTCCCGTGATAATTCTTGATGTCGGCGATTTCGGAATCCATCTCTTTGCCATACTCATCCCAAAGCGGCAAGGGCCAGGATTTTTCCCCGATCATCTCACCTGCCTGCTGCAGTCCGTGCGACAGAGTGTCATCGTTGGAGAAAAGTGCAGCGCACTCGTACCCGAATGTCCCGATAGCGCTTCCTGTCAGGGTCGCAAGATCGATCACTTGGTCTGTTTTATAGTTTTTGATCAGATAGGAGAGCCCGTCAGCCAAGATCAGCCTGCCCTCGGCATCGGTATCGATGACCTCTATGCTCAGCCCGGCGTGGCTGCCAATAACTTCGGAGGGTAGATAAGCATCTTTGTCGATTGCGTTTTCCACAGCAGGGACGATCGCGGTCAGATTGACATGAAGCCCGAGATCGCTGATCAGCTGAGTGGTCGCCAAGACGGCCGCAGCTCCGCCCATATCGGACTTCATGTGGTGCATCCCTTGCGTCTTCACGTTCAGTCCGCCGGTATCGAAGGTCACACCTTTGCCTACGAGACCGACGTGCAACTTGGCTTTGGGATGACGATACTCTAGGATGATGAATTTCGGCTCTTTCGCGGAACCTCTTCCTACGGCTAAAAATGCCTCCAGTCCTTCTGATTTGGCTTTTTTTGCATCCAGGACTTTTATGTCAAGCTTTGATTTTTTGCCCAGATCTTTTGCCCAGTCGGCCAGATATTCGGGAGTGATCTTGTTTGGAGGAAGATCGACCAACTTGAAAGCTTCGATCTTGGCGTCTGCGATTTTTTCAGCCCGCTCAGCCAGAGATTTTGCTTTGTCCAGACTTGAACCAACCTCGACTTTCAACTTATGAAAGTCTTTTGGCTTCTCTTTTTTATAAAAACCAATCGAATAGCTTCCGAGCCGAAATCCGACCAAGGCCGCTTCCGTCTGCTCGGCGGTGAAGGTGTCGGGAAAATCCAGAAACACTTCCTTTTCCACCAAGGATGAACTTTTGGATAGAATCCTTCTGTAGGAAGTTTCAATGGTTTTGTAATCCGGTTCCTTTCCCAATCCAATGAGCAGGACCAGCTGATCCCCGGATTCAAAGCTGTAAGAGCTGTCTTTTTTGCCAGAGAAAAGAAAGGAGGACGGCGGAGAAAAGCCCAGGTTTTCGGTCTGAAGTTTCCCGGTTTCACTTTCAAAAATAGGAACAACCCTCAGCGCAGCGCTCGAAGGGTTTTTTGGATTGATCTTGAATTGCATAAAATAAGGTTTGGGATTTTACTCCGGTTTATCACTGAAAAAGAGCCATTCAATGGCTTTGGGAAACTCGTCACTCCAATAGGCCTCGTTGTGCTTGCCCTGCTCGTTGATCGACAGGCGTACCTTCATCTTGCCTTTTAGACTCTTGCGCTTGCGTAAGCGCTTGTGAAATTTTGTAAGGTGGGCCACCATGGTTTCGCTTTCGTTTCCGCCACCATACAGGTACATCCTGGTATCCTGAGGCTCAAATAGGTCGAGAAAGCTCAATTTGACTTTCGGAGTAATCCAGAGAGAAGGGGAGAAGATCATCAGCTTTCCAAAGACCTCCGGGTAGATGATACCTGAATAGATGCTGACCAGCCCGCCCATGGAGCTGCCGCCGATACCGGTCGATTCGCGGCCGGCTTCCGTTCGGAAAGTACGGTCCACATACGGCTTCAGCGTCTCGGTGATGAACCGGATGTATTGCTTGCCGAGTCCGTGACCCAACAGCGTGTTGCCGACATTGTACTCCTTCAGGCGCTCGTCCTCGCCGTGCTCTACGGCTATGATGATGATCTTGCCAATCCCATAGTCTGACATGACAGCCAGCTTTTTGTCTATCTGCCAGTTGCCAAATTCTGCATTTTCGTGGAAAAGATTCTGGGCGTCCTGAAGATAAAGCACCGGATAGCTGTCCTCGCTGCTATCGTAATCGTGAGGCAGCAACGCCCAGATTTTTCGGGTGGTATTCAGCTGGGGAATTTCAAATTCCTCAGAGATCAATCTGATCAGAGGAAGTTGGGAAGGACGATAGGGAAGCCAATTTTTACGCCATTTGGCGACTTTTTCGGTCTTGACTGGCTTGTCGTCGTGCCAGTGGCGATTGGGTGTGCGGTTTCCGCTCCGGTCTATCTCCACCTCAGACCAGTCGCCTTTGGTGAATTTGTAAATTAGTTCGCCTTTAAATTCCGGACCTTCGGGGAAGTTGAACTCGTATTTTCCGGGTTCGATCTTTTCCATCTTGAACCGAAAATCCTGCGTCGTCCAGTTGTTGAAATTGCCGGAGATGTAAACTTGCCGGTCGTCGTCTTCCGACGTCTGCAGGACGATCTTTTTTGTCCAGGTGGGAGTTTGCACGACCGTTTGTACTTCTGTAATCATGGGTTGGGGGTGAGTGGTAGGGTAACCCGGGGATTCAAAATTAAGTTTTGTCAGGTTAAAAAGAAACAAGCTTAAACTCAGACTGGCTCGCCCGGCCTGAATCGGATCTCATCGGGGTAGGGAAATGCATGAATCAACTCTCCGTTTTGGATTCGCCGCTTCAAAGAATTCCAGTATTCGGGGTCGAAGAGGTCCTGATGATACTCGAGGAAATGCGGCTTAAGATCCGCTCTTCCGATCATCCAGCGCCGAAAATCCTCCGGAAAGACGTCGTTTTTGTGAATGTCGTACCAAGGCTCCGAGGCATAGATCTGCTCGTAAGTTTCCGCTTTAGGCTTTTTTCGGAAGTTCATTTGCTCCAAAAACTCGATTTCGTCGTAGTCGTAGAAAATGACTCTTTTCTGCCGGGTCAGGCCAAAGTTTTTCGTCATCATATCTCCCGGAAAGATGTTGGCCTGGGCAAGCTGGAGAATCGCCCGTCCATAATCTTCCACGGCACGAAGTCCTTCCTCTTTCGAGCAAGTTTCGAGAAAGATATTGAGCGGAACCATCTTTCGCTCGGTGTATAGATGCTTGATTATCAAGAAATTTTCTTTGATCTGGAGAAGCGAGTTTGTCGTGTTACGTAATTCCTTCATCAGGTCCTCGCTGACCCGATCCAGCGGAATCTTGAAATATTCAAACTCGTGTGTGTCGGCCATTCTTCCCACGCGATCGTGCAGGGATACTAGCTTATATTTCTCCCTGACCTCCTGTCGGGTCATGTTTTTTGGTGGCTCAAAATGGTCTTTGATCAGCTTGAACACAATATTGAGGGAGGGCAGGGCAAAGACCGTCATCACCATCCCTTTGATCCCCGGAGCGATCACAAATCCATCCGAGCTTGTGTCCAGATGATGAAGAAACTCCCGGTAGAACAGCGTCTTGCCATGTTTGTTGAATCCGATGGCATTGTAGAGTTCGTGGATTTTCTTGTGCGGAATGACCGAACTCAGAAATCCGATAATCTGCGACGGAACCTCCGCTTCCACCATGAAATAGGACCGGGTGAAGCTGAACAGGTGACTCATCAGGTTTGGATCAAATATCAAAGTGTCGACATAGACGCCCTTTGGACCGTGCATAAACGGGATGATAAATGGCATCCACTTCTTGCCGACAAAGGTTCTGCCTATCAGATAGGCGGCCTTGTTTCGGTAAAAGACCGGCTTCAGCAGTTGGGTTTTGGTGCCAACTTCGACTTGATATCGGGTCAAAATCACCTTTTTGACACCTTTGACCAAGAATTCAGCGTCTTTTTCCCGATCCATAAACGGCACGCCAAAATCAAAATCATCGAGGATTTGTCGGATGATCTGTTCCAGTCCCATTTCAGCAGGATAGGTGTGCAGCAGCTCGGAGTTTTCGCGGATTTCACAAGACCTGTATCCCTCCATGACAAACATCAGCTCCTCGTCGAGTGGATTGTTTGGGAAGGTTTTTCTAAAAACGGAGTTGAAAAAAGTCTCCGCCAGCTCGACATCTGGGCGGTCACCGATGAGCTGTTGGTACTCGTCCCGTATGGCGGTCCAGATAGCCGAATTGCCGGAATCGGCGCCAAGAATCTGCTGAAAGACCTTCACCAGCTGGAATAGAAGGTCTTTGTAAAGTCTCAGACGCTGGCGGTGATTGAGTTGGGTTGCCTGCCAGTTGCGCTGCGCAAAGTAAATCGGTGCAAGCCGGGTGTAAGTTTTGAAGGTTTCGGTGTAGGTGAGAAATCCTTCAAAAATCCTGTTGGCGAGTGGCTGGGCTCTTTGTGGCATAGAATATTCTGTAGCGGCGGTGAAAAATTAGCTTTTTTGAGCAATTCCGAATTGCTTTTTTTTAAAAAAGCGCTGATTTTCTGTGATTTAGGAGAGTGAATTTCGGGCCGAATAAAATTTTGAAACTTTTTCGCAATCGATTGTTTGGAGGATATGAAAACATTTTCTACTTTTCGGCTGTATTCATGAATTGAATATCTACAATAGGTTTAATAGGTTTGAGAGCAGGAAAAGGCCCGGATGATATCCAGGCCTTTTTTGTTTTTTAGGCGGCGGCAATCTCTCAATTACTTTTGGCCCGACGGTGGTCCCGCAAAAATTATCTTCAATTTGTCAGGGGCTCCTTGATTTGATTTTTCGCGCACTTCTCTTAGCTTCATCTTTCAATTTTCCCCTATGAGCGCATTGAAGCTACCTTATTACAGGATTTGGATTATGTTGTCGGTTGTATTAACAGCCTGCGAATCTTCGGATTCTGTGAAAAATGAAGCTGTCGCTGACTTGGAGGCAAATGGCGAATTGCTGGAAGAAATGCGCAACGAGATCAACATTGGTTTGGCGCAAAAATCAGCTTGGCAAAAACACTGGGAAAGTCAAATCGGGAGATTTGATGCCGAGAACTTTGAATTCGTGACGACGGATTCGATCGACGCAATGGAGATGCCGGAGAGGAATCCCATCTTGGAGAGCGATCCGCTTTTCCCCTATCAGTTTCCGCATCCTGAGGGGAATGGAACAATGGACATATTTTCCTACAAGGTGGAAGCACAGGAAGGTTTGGATCAGCCGTTTTTGAACCCGGACTCAGAGGTGATCTGGTATCGGGCTGACGGGATGAAGGAGCGCCTGCTTTTCATGGGACCTTCGGGGATGTTTGAAGAGGGTTTGTGGCTGAACGCCAGCGAATTTCTGGTTTTGGGATATTTTCAAGAGGACGCGGGGTTTAGGCCGATGGCGTGGATTATTGATCTGACCAGTCACCGGTTTAGCCAATTTAAGATGAATCAGGTGGTGAAGGACTACGCTCAAGAATCCTATCTCGATCAGAAACTGAAGTCGGTGGATCTGGGATCTGATGGAGTTTGATCAACTGATTGGACTTCTTGAAAGAAGGCTCAAAGCGCCCCTTCCCGGTAAAGTTGCCCATCTGAAGATGTCCCCTCAGCCCGTCGATCAACGGAGATTTGAGCCCATTTTGCCAGCGAATGTCAGAAATAGCGGTGTCCTGATCCTCTTGTACACTGACGGAAAAAGCACCTTTTTTCCTTTGATCAAAAGACCGGTATACCTCGGATTTCACAGCGGACAGATGGCTTTTCCCGGCGGAAAAATGGAAAAGACAGATGAAAATGTCATCCAAACAGCGCTGCGGGAGGCTGAGGAGGAAGTCGGTATTGATCGACATGAAGTTCGCTTGCTTGGCAAGCTGACCGATCTTTATATTCCCACCAGCAATTTCCTGGTCAGTCCCGTGGTCGGGTTTTTGGAGGGCATTCCTGAATTCATTCCAGATGAGAATGAAGTGTCGAGGATTGTGGAGACCGATCTTGATTTTTTGCTAAGTCCAGAGATACGTAAGCAGACGGTACTTGAGCTCGGTGAAAATATCCGACTGGACACACCCTATTTTGAAATCGACGGAGAAGTGGTCTGGGGAGCTACAGCAATGATTTTGAACGAGCTGATCCAAGTTCTGGAGCATCAGGAAGGCTAAAGTTGGTCTGTTTGCTCTTTTGTTGGTATTGTTGCACTACAATCCCACGACATTCCCATGGAAGAAAATGCCCCGATCATCAGCAACGATGCCGTAGTCTTTGGTCTGCTGATGGCAACTCTAGCGTTTGTGTTCGCTACCTCTGCCAGCAAAAGGCCATTCTGGGTCAGGTTCTATACCTATGTTCCTACCGTTTTGCTTTGCTATTTTATCCCGGCGGTTTTCAATTCGCTGGGATTGATATCGGGAGAATCATCTGGCTTATATAAAGTTGCATCCCGCTATCTGCTACCCGCGTCTTTGGTGCTATTCACGATCAGCATTGACTTGAAGGGGATCCTGAAACTGGGCCCAAAAGCTTTGACGATGTTTTTGGCAGGTACGGTCGGAATCATGCTTGGCGGACCTGTGGCGCTGATCACGGTGGGATTTTTCTATCCTGAGATCTACTCCGGCACGGGCTCGGACGAGATCTGGCGGGGACTGTCGACGATTGCCGGGAGTTGGATAGGTGGCGGAGCTAACCAGACAGCAATGCTGGAGGTCTTCGGAGCGAGCCCTACGTTGTTTGGGCAGATGATCGCAGTAGATGTCTTGGTTGCAAATCTCTGGATGGCTGTTTTGCTGTATTGGGCAGCTAAGCCGGAGAAGATTGACAAACTGCTCAAAGCTGACTCCACGGCGATCTATGAACTGAGAGACCGAATCGCTAAGTACCGCGAAGGGATCATGAAAATCCCCAGCTTGGGAGACACGATGCTGATCCTGGGTTTTGGATTTGGTGTCACTGGCGTTTCTCATTTATGCGCTGACTTTTTGGCTCCCTGGTTTGAGGCTAATTATCCCGAGCTCAATCAATACTCGCTGAATTCAGCGTTTTTCTGGATTGTGGTTATCGCCACGACGCTTGGACTTTTGCTTTCCTTTACCAAAGCGCGTAAACTTGAAGGTGCCGGAGCTTCCCGCATGGGAAGTGTCTTGCTGTATGTCTTGGTAGCGACGATCGGTATGCAGATGGATCTGGGGGCGGTATTGGACAGCCCAATTCTGTTTTTGGTAGGACTCATCTGGATTATTTTCCACGCGCTCACGATGATTTTGGTAGCCTGGATCATCAAAGCTCCGTTCTTTTATGTGGCGGTCGGGTCTCAGGCTAATGTGGGTGGAGCGGCTTCGGCACCTATTGTTGCCTCGGCATTTGATCCGTCGCTTGCTTCTGTCGGAGTACTATTGGCGGTGTTGGGGTATGCTTTAGGTACTTACGGTGCGTATATTAGTGGATTGATCATGCAGTCTATTTCAGCAATGTGATGCAGGCGATCTTACCACAAAATCAACTACAAACACATGAAGTTTAACAGACGGTTGGTGTTCATCTGCAGCGGATCGGATTGCAAAAAAGCCGGTTCAAAAAAAATCCGAAAGGAGCTCAAGGAGGCAGCGACTGCCGGTACTCTCAAAGGGCATTGCAAGTTTTTCCAGACCAAATGTATGGACATGTGCAAGACTGCCCCGATGGTGATCGTGGACAATCATTTTTGTAAAAAAGCAGATTTGAAGTCGGTGATGGAGCAAATCAAAAAGGCCTGAATCATTTCAGGCCTTTTTGATGAATTAGAGTTTGGTGACTTTCACGGCCGTGCCGCTCACGGTCACCATCAGCATTCCGTCGCGGATCGTCTCATAGTCGAGGTCGATGCCGATCACGGCATTCGCGCCAAAATGTCTGGCCTGCACTTCCATCTCTGACATTGCGGTGGCTTTTGCCTCTCTCAAAACCTGCTCGTAGGCCGAGGAGCGCCCACCGACAATATCGGTGATGCTGGCAAAAAAATCTTTGAAAACGTTGGCGCCGATAATGGTCTCGCCGGAAACAATACCTAGGTACTGATCTACCTGATAGCCTTCGAGAGAGGGAGTCGTGGAAATGATCATAGAAAGGGAGTTAGATAAGATTTAAATGTAATTTATGTGTTGAGACGTCAATTTGATGAGAAAGTTGAGACCGGAAATCTGAAATTCTGGTTTTGCGAAATATGGAGAAGTGAAAATAACGGACTAAGCTCGATAATTTTGAAGTTCTTCGTTTGTCTTTAACGTTTTCTTTGCAAATATTACCTTCTTCTTTTGGGGAATTCGATCTCGTTTCCCAAAAATCCTTTCCGCTGATTCATGAGCCAATTCCAGCAGTTTGATATTTCTGATTTTCTGAATGAGATAAAGGAACCCATGTTTCTGATGGATGGGGAGGAGATTGTTTTTTTTAACAGATTCTTTCAGGAAAATCTCTACCCCGTGGCGGATGATTGGAGGCTTTTCTTTGACAATGCCGAATTAGTCCAGGAGTTGGAGCTCTATTTCCAAACTGGGACTTTGCCAAAAAGCAAATTTTCGAAAACACATTATTTAGCTGACGGACACAAAGTCCGTTTTGATTGGTTCTTCATTCAATTACCGTCCAGCTACAATATACGGTTTCTGATTGCCAAAGGTACTCGGATAAGGGCCCGCGGAGTGGAGCAGGCAGACGCGGTCCTGAAAGAGGACGATCTAAGCACGGATGAGCTCAGCTTCATGCAGAGTATTCTCAATAACAGTCACGACCTGATTGCCATCTTGGACAGGGAGGGGAATTACAAGTTTATCAGCGATTCGATTACTGAAAAGCTGGGTTATCCGCCTTCGTCTATCATAGGGAAGAATTTCAGGGAATTTTCCTCGCTTGGAATTATAGAAATCGTCAAGGGGAATTTCGCGGATGTTCTGGACTCAAATGAAGAAGTCGCGATTGATTTCTGGGTGAAACTCGGGAATGGCAAGCGCATCTACCTGGAGAGTTTTGCCAAAAATCTTCTGGGTCATCCGGAGATTCAGGGGATTATGTTTAGCTCTCGCGATGTCACCGAATATGTACAGACCAAGCAGTCACTCCAAAAGCGCTATGAGATCGAGAATCTGATCATACAGATTTCTTCCCGGTTGATCAATGGAAGTTTGTTAGAACTTGGAGCGGAGTATTTTTCGGCGATTTCGGTGTTTGGGGAGTTTTTGCAGGCTAGAAATGCAGAGATTTTGGTGTTCAACAGGGAGTCCGAGCAGCTGGAAGTGCTGACTTCCTGGTCCCTTGGCAAAGAAGGATACCGGAATTTTGAGCTTTCCAAAGCGGAGCTTAACCTGATTTTTGAAAATCAGGCCTTTTTGGAGAAAGGAAAAGTGAGGCTGATTGCCACCGAACTGCCGGAGCAACACGCTATCCGGGATCTAAGCAACTCCAGGATTCTCGTCCCGATGATTTCCGGAAATAGACTGCTTGGCTTGGTGAGATTTGAGTCTGAGAAACTCGATTTTCCGTTTGTGGAAAAAGAGATTCAAGTGCTGAGGCAACTGGGAGACGTGCTGGCAGGGGCTTATCTGGGTAGCCAGATGACGCAGAAGATAGAGCGGAACGAAAACCTACTGGCCTACACCGAATTGCTTTCCAAGTCGGGATCCTGGAGGCTTAGCGTGCCCAAAAAGCGCTTCTTTTTTTCGAGCGGACTGGCAAGTCTGTTTGACTTGGGGTCCAAACCCGTGACCCAGGACTTTTCCGTTTTGATATATAAGATCGACAAAGCCTCCCGCCCTGGATTCATCCGGGATCTCAAGCGTTCGATCAATAAATTGATCCGGACCTCGGGGGAGTTTACACTGACGGACAAAAACGGTAAGATCAGATTTGTCAGCTATGAAATTGAAGGCAAGCGGGAATTTCTGACCCAGGGGCTTGAGGTATATGGATTTTGTACGGACATATCCCACAAGCGTGCCTCTGACAGCTATCTCAGGTTGCAGTCTCAGATTTTGGCGCAAGTGAGCGATCCGATTTTGGTGACGAATTTGGAGTTTGAAGTTATTTATCAAAACGACGCGGCTGCACAGCTCTGTTGTATCGATCTGACCAGAGACTTTGAGGGACATTTCACCGAATTGGTGCAGATCGAGTGGGACAAAGGGGAGAGTCTCGCCCAGATCTCTTCTAACCTAAAAGTCGGGGAGGTCTGGAAGTCCGAACGTCAGCTTGAGACCCAATCAAAAGGAAGTGCTCCGTTTGAAGTTTCGATCCAGGCGATCCACGCAGAAGGGAAAGAGAAGGTGGGGTACTCTGTGATATTAAGAGGGCTGGAAGAAAAATATAAGGCAGAACAGATTGCAAAAAACGCCCACATAATCGTAGAAAACAGCCCTGCGGTGCTTTTCAGAGTTGACCCCGAGGAGTCTTATAAGATCCATTTCATCTCCGAGAATATCAAGAGATTCGGATATGACGCAGCGCATTTGACTGCTAATCAGGTTTCGTTTTTGGATTTGCTGCATCCTGAGGATGCGGAGCGAATCCGCGCTAAATCTACCATGGCAAAAGGAGCGGAGGGTGTCCCGTCTTTTTCCGGAGAATATCGGATCAAAAATACATCTGGGGAATTCATATGGGTAGAAGACCGGACTCGCGACGTGGTCGCCGATTCGGGCAAGATCATCCTGCATGAGGGACTTTTTCAGGACATCTCGGACAGAAAGAATCTCGAAGCCATCCAAAGTCAGCGGGACAGTCAATATCGGGTGTTGGCAGCCAATATCCCTGATGCGAATATTTTCCTCATTGACTCGGATCGAACGTACATCGTTGCCGAGGGGACTAATTTTGAGAAATGGGGACTGACCCGGGAAGATTTTGAGGGGAAAAAGCTGGAGGAAATGCAGCTCACCCCCTATAAAGAGATCAGTAAAATACTGGATACTGTTTTTCAGGAATTGGAGATCGTGGAGACGGAATTTGTCCTGAAGGGACGTCACTACCATCGCACGATCCGGCCGATTGTCATCGGAGGTGAGGCCAAATATGCCCTCAGTATAGTCAGGGACGTACATGACGAATTTCAGACGAAGCTTGACTTGCAGCAGTCTGAAGAGAAATACCGCAGACTGGTGGAGGAATCTACCGAGATCATTTTTTCCCTGACGGAGACGTTTCTGCTCCATTATGTCTCGCCCAATGTGAACCAATTCCTGGGATATGACTCAGTGGAGGTCATCGGACGCAGCATTTTCGACTTCTTGAATCCGGATGATTTGGGCATCTTTCAGGTTTTGCTCGACGAGACCAAAGACTTTTTGGCACATAATCAGTTCTTGGAGTTTCGACTCCGGCACAAAAATGGCGAGTATCGAGTCTTTAATTCCAATGGGAAGCTGATCGAAGACAAAAACGGAATCCATCGCTACTACACCGGAGTAGCACGGGACATTACCAAGCTCAAAGAAACGCAGCGCGAACTCTTGCTTGCAAAAGAAAAAGCAGAGCAGGCATCCCAGATCAAGTCACAGTTTCTCTCCGTGATGAGCCACGAGATAAGAACGCCGATGAATGCCGTGATTGGTCTGGCACATTTCCTCATGGAGGAAAGCCCGCGGCCCGACCAGCTGGAAAACCTCAAAACCCTCCAGTTTTCGGCCGAAAACCTGATGGCCTTGATCAATGACATTCTCGATTACAACAAGATCGATTCTGGAAAAGTCGAATTGGAGCAGGCTCCCTTTGATCTGAGAAATGTCGTCCACAGGATCGTGCACGCCCACAGCTATCAGGCCAATGAAAAATCGCTCAAAGTCACCTGTGAAATCGACGAGGCCATCCCACAGACTCTGATAGGGGATTCGCTTCGGATTGGTCAGATTGTCAATAATCTGGTGTCTAATGCCATCAAGTTTACAGACAAAGGCTTTGTGAGGATCTCGATCTCAAGGGAGTTTTCGCAGGACAATCAGACCGACATCCGTTTTGTTTTCGAAGATACCGGTATCGGGATTCCGGAAGGAAAGCGAAAAGCGATCTTCGAAGCTTTTACGCAGGCATCTTCATCCACCAGCCGAAAATATGGGGGCACCGGCCTGGGCTTGGCGATCGTCAAGCGCTTGGTGGAGCTTTTTGGCGGAGATATCGAGGTGCAACCGCGCAAGGGCGGAGGAAGCCTCTTTGAATTTACCATTCCGTTCGAATTTATCGATTTGCGAAAGCTGGAGGCAGAGCGGGCGGCGCTCATTTCCCATCAAAGATCTCTTGAACATGCATCCATCTTGGTGGCGGAAGACAACGTGGTCAATCAGATTTTGATCCGAAAATTCCTCACCAAGTGGAATGTCAAAAATCTGATCATCGCCTCGGACGGGCGGGAGGCGCTGGATCAATTTAATTTGGGGACTTTTGACCTGGTGCTGCTGGATCTCCAGATGCCCGAGCTGGATGGATTTGCGGTGGCTACTGCGATTCGCAGTCATGCGGATCCCAAAAAGCAGAATATTCCGATTTTGGCGCTGACCGCGGCTTCTTTGCATGAAGTCAAAGAGGAGATGAAAGCCAGCGGAATGGACGATTTTGTGCCGAAGCCATTCACCCCCGAGCTACTTTTTGATAAAATTTTAAAGCATCTCAACCCAAAAGATCGGGATTGAGTGGGCGTTTAGCACTAATTTTGCCTAGAGGCAGCTAAACTTATCAGCCTCTTCACAAACCTGATTTCATGACTCTTCTACGAAGGTTTTTGCTTTTCCTTTTTCTTTTATCTCTTCCGAATTTCCTGCAGGCACAAAAACTGGTCAACAAGCGTTCGTCATTTTATGCCTTTACGGGAGTCTCGGGCGCCAAACTTAGGGAGTTTAATGAAATGCTGGCAGATCGGGGATTGTCACCTCTGCGGAACAGATATCGAACCTACGGCCTTGGTTATCAGGCCAGAATCAATGACTTTATTTTGGGTCTTGAGCTTTCGCAGCATCAAAGTAAAGTCAGCGAATTGGATGAGTTTGAGATTCGGTATCGTACTTCCAGAGCGCTTGTAAACGTCGGGTATTCGTTGACCGAAGAGGGGAGATTCCAGCTGATTCACTACATGTCGATCGGCGTCGGGTACTTGAACTTCGAGATGCTGCCTGCTCAAGGAAATTCCAACCTGGCTGATTTTCTTCAAAAACCTCAGGAGGGATTCATCTTAAGGGAAAACAATATCCAAAAAGGAACCCAGTATTTTGGGGACTTTCTGACCGAAATCGGCTTTCAGCTCAGCTATGATTTCGATCTGCCTGGGAGAAAAGAAGCCGTTCAGGTTTTGGCAAAGGTTGGCTACTCTTTTAGCCCTTTTGAAGGAAAATGGGAGATGAACGGCTATTCGTTTGACAATACCCAATCGGGCGCATTTGTCCGGGTCGGAGCGGGGATTTCGCTTCCGGACAGGAATTTCTTCTACAAAGATGCCTCGATCGGCGTGTCGTTTTTCAAAGGCTTTCATTTCACCAAGCCCGAGAAATTCAACAACGAATTGATGAAGCAGGGCTATCAGCCCTTGCCGGGAACTCCTTCCAACTGGGGTTTGAGAGTGTTGGGTGAGACCGAAGGGCTGTTGTACGGAGTCGACGTGTTCAATTCCGCCATGGAAGGCCCTGCGAGCAATTATCAAAACCAATCTCTAAACAGCCTTAGGGTCTATGCCAACGGCGGGATGAAGTTTTTTCAGTTCAAAAACTTCGCAGTCGGAGCGATGGGAGGAATTGGGTATGGCAACATCCGATACACCCTGAGTCAGAACGAAAAGCCGAATTTTCCGGAGCTTTTTGAACAGCGCTATTTTGATGGATATCTGAAAAGCTCGGGAATGATGGCTAAGCCAGAGATCATGGTTGAATATGGAATTCCGATGACTAACAGGAAGCTTTTTGACTTGGTAGTAAGTGCTTCAGCGGGGTATGAACTTGCCTTGGGGAATTACCGCCTCGGAGACCTTGGTATGGCGGAGTTTCTGTCGGCGCCGATGATTGGTTTTAGCGTGGGCGTTCGTCCCTGATTTCCTGAATTTGAATAATTCTGCTGTCAAAAAACAAGGAATTGAATTATACCTACATCATTTTTAGCGAAATGCTGTTACCTTTGCTAAGCTTATCGAGAAAGACCGAGGGAAGGGCCCTGCGACGTCTTAGCAACCTGTAACCAAGGTGCTAACTCCCAATTCCGGAGATGCCGGAAACAGATGAGCGGACAAGTACCTGTACTTTTCTCCGTGTTTTGCTCGATTGGCTTTTTTGAATTAACTACATCACGATGCAAAACAGAACGGAAACCCTGCTCCAGGCAATTCAGAACCGGATTTTGATCCTAGACGGAGCCATGGGGACCATGATCCAAAGATATACCCTGACTGAAGAGGACTTTCGTACCCCGGAGCTTAAGAGTCATCCCAAATCACTCAAAGGCAACAATGACCTGCTTTCGCTGAGTCGGCCGGATATCATCCGTCAGATTCATAAGGAATACCTGGAAGCTGGTGCCGATATTATCGAAACCAATACCTTTTCCGGTACGACAATCGCGCAGGCGGACTATGAGCTTTCCCATTTGGCATACGCTATAAATTTTGAGTCAACGAAGATCGCCCGTGAGATTGCTGTCGAATTCACTGCCAAGGAACCCCATAAACCCCGCTTCGTGGCAGGCGCTGTAGGGCCAACAAACAGAACGGCCTCACTTTCTCCGGATGTCAACGACCCCGGCTATCGCGCGATTACTTTTGACCAGCTGGCCGAGGCCTACGCTGAGCAGGTGAGAGGCTTGCTCGACGGTGGATCGGACATCATCCTGGTGGAGACTATCTTCGATACGTTGAATGCCAAAGCCGCATTGTACGCGATTCAGGATGTGTACGAGGAAAGAAACATTCCGCTTGACCCAAAAGATGGCGGGATTCCGATCATGATTTCCGGTACGATTACGGATGCTTCAGGCCGCACGCTGTCCGGTCAGACGACCGAGGCGTTTCTGATCTCTGTCTCGCATGTTCCTTTGCTTTCCGTGGGATTAAACTGCGCTTTGGGGGCCAAAGAACTTCGGCCTTATCTGAAGGTGCTTGCCCAAAATGCGCCTTTCTATGTTTCAGCTTACCCAAATGCAGGCCTGCCAAACGAATTTGGACTGTATGATCAGGGAGCCAACGAAATGGCGGATCAGGTGAGGGACTTTTTGAAAGAAGGAATGCTGAATATCCTCGGCGGATGCTGTGGTACCACGCCGGATCACATTTCGGCATTGGCCAAGATGGCCGCTGAATATAAGCCAAGAGTAATCGAGGAAGTAACTGAGGAGGAGGAAAGCAATGTTTAAAAACTACATGAAACTCTCGGGCTTAGAGCCTTTGATTTTCACCCCCAATATCAATTTTGTCAACATCGGAGAGCGGACCAACATCACGGGTTCGAAGAAATTTGCCCGTTTGATTCTCAACGGTCAATACGATGACGCCCTCGAAATCGCCCTGGATCAGGTGCGTGGTGGTGCGCAGGTGTTGGATGTGTGCATGGACGAAGGAATGCTGGATGGAGAGTTTGCGATGGTCAAGTTCTTGAATCTTATCGCGTCCGAACCGGAAATCAGCCGAATCCCGATCATGATCGACAGCTCCAAGTGGAGCATTATCCTGGCAGGTTTGAAGTGTGTGCAGGGGAAGGGAATCGTGAACTCGATTTCTCTCAAAAACGGCGAAGCGGAATTTATCCAGCAAGCCAAAACCGTCAAGAAATTCGGAGCGGCGGTCGTCGTGATGGCGTTTGACGAAAAAGGACAGGCCGATACCTATGATCGGAGAGTGGAGATCTGCGAACGAAGCTATCGAATCCTCGTCGATCAGGTCAAATTCAATCCCCAAGACATCATCTTCGACCCGAATATCTTCCCGGTTGCAACCGGTATGGAAGAGCACCGCAAGAATGCGCTGGACTTTTTCAACGGTACCAAGTGGATCAAAGAGAACCTTCCCGGAGCGAAAGTCAGTGGGGGAGTCAGCAATATGTCCTTTTCATTTCGTGGAAATGATCGAATGAGAGAGGCCATGCATGCGGCGTTCCTTTACCATGCCATCCATCACGGCATGGACATGGGCATCGTTAACCCCACGATGTTGGAAGTGTACGATGACATTCCAAAGGATCTCCTGGAGCGAGTCGAAGATGTGCTTTTTGATCGGCGAGATGACGCCACGGAGCGACTGTTGGATTTTGCAGAAACGGTAAAAGCCGCCGGAAAGAAGGAAGTGGTCAACGAAGCGTGGAGAACAGATCCTGTAGCCAAGCGGATCGAGCATGCCTTGGTCAAGGGGATCCTGGACTTCATTGTCGAAGACACCGAAGCCGCTCGCCTCGAACTCAGCAATCCGCTGAAGGTGATCGAAGGCCCGCTGATGGACGGGATGAACGTGGTGGGAGACCTGTTTGGAGAAGGGAAAATGTTTCTTCCGCAGGTCGTGAAATCCGCCCGCGTAATGAAAAAAGCGGTGGCCTATCTGGAGCCATTTATGCCTTTACCAGAAGAAGGGCAGGTGACGACCTTGAAGAAAATCCTCCTTGCGACTGTGAAAGGAGACGTACACGACATTGGAAAAAACATTGTCGGGGTTGTTTTGGCTTGCAACAGCTACCTGATCATCGATCTGGGAGTGATGGTGGATGCTCAAAAGATCATCGACGAAGCTGTCAAAAATAACGTGGACATCATCGGGCTGAGTGGCTTGATCACGCCGTCTCTGGACGAAATGGTCAACGTCGCTTCCGAGATGGAGCGACAGGGCATCAAGATCCCTTTGCTGATCGGTGGCGCTACCACCTCGCGAATTCACACTGCCGTGAAGATTGATCCGGTGTACTCCGGCACGGTCGTACATGTGACGGACGCGAGTAAGTCGGTTCCGATAGCGGGCGAAGCAATCTCTGAGGAAACCAAAGAAAGCTATCGGCTTCAACTGAAGGAAACTTACCGTCAATTACGCGTAGAGCACGAGGCGAAGCAGTCGTTGAAGCAACTGGTCAGCTACGAGGAGGCGAAGGCCAATCCGGTGGAGATTGACTGGAGTTCTTATGAACCCGTGATACCAAAAGCGCTCGGAAAGACTGTCTTGAAGGATCTGGATCTGACTGTCGTGCGAAAGTATATCGACTGGACTCCCTTCTTCAGTACTTGGATGCTGAGTGGGAAATATCCAAAAATCCTCGAAGATCCGACAGTTGGCCATGAAGCGAAAAAGCTTTTTGCAGATGCACAGGAGATGCTGGATCGCATGATTTCGGAAAAATGGCTTTCTGCAAATGCCGTTTTTGGCCTATATCCTGTGCAGAGAACGGACGACGACGCCGCGGTCTTTGCGCCAAACGGGGAGCAAATCGCATCCTTCCACTTTTTGCGCCAGCAGGGCAAAAAAGGAAAGGGCGTGCCAAACCGCTCACTGGCTGATTATCTACATCCGGATAAAACCGACTACATGGGTTGCTTTGCCGTGACTTCGGGGTTGGGAATGGAGACCAAGTTGGCGGAGTTCCAGGCTGCCGGTGACGACTACAACGACATCATGTTCAAGGCATTGGCTGATCGATTGGCCGAAGCTGCAGCGGAATATATCCATGAGGAAGTCCGAAAGAACTATTGGGGTTATTCGACGGAGGAAAGTCTGGACAATGACTCTTTGATCCGCGAGGAATATCCGGGAATTCGTCCTGCGCCAGGCTATCCGGCTTGTCCGGAGCACTCTGAGAAGATGACGATCGACCGCTTGCTTGACTTGGAAAAATCTGTCGGAATCACGCTGACTTCTAGTTTTGCGATGTATCCAACGAGCTCGGTTTCTGGGTTCTATTTTGGCAATCCGGAAAGTAAATATTTTGGCTTAGGGAAAATCGGAGTGGATCAAGTCGAAAGCTACGCAGAGCGAAAAGGAATCACGCTTCAGCAAGCTGAGCGCCTGCTCTCCCCAAATTTGGCTTATTCTCCAGCTCCAACTTTAGCAACATCGAACTAATGAAATCGAGCATGATGAAGGATGCCATCAATGGAAATCCGGGTCAATCATGCGAGATTTCATGAGGCAATTGAAAAGCATTAACTAATCACATGAAAATAACCGAACACCTTAATAACGCGAAATCCACGCTTTTTTCATTTGAAATTCTGCCTCCGCTCAAAGGCCAAAGTCTCAAAGAACTATTAGAAGGAATTGCTCCTTTGATGGAGTTCAAGCCGCCTTTTGTGGACGTCACCTACCACCGGGAGGAGTTTATCTACAAGAAGCATCCGAACGGACTCTTGGAGAAAATCAGTACCAAAAAACGCCCGGGAACCGTCGGTATTTGCGCAGCGATCATGAACCGATTTCACGTGGACGCGGTGCCGCATTTGCTTTGTGGAGGCTTTTCCAGAGAAGAAACCGAAAATGCTCTGATCGATCTCAATTTCATCGGCGTTGATAATGTGCTCGCGCTACGCGGCGATGCGCCGAAGACCGAAGGGCGATTTATTCCGGAGACCGAGGGTCACAGCTATGCGAGTGAGTTGGTGGAGCAGATCGTAAGAATGAATAACGGGCGCTACCTGCACGAGGAAACAGAAAACAGCTTCCACACCGATTTTTGCGTGGGAGTGGCGGGCTATCCGGAAAAGCACTTTGAAGCACCGAGTTTGAAATTTGATCTGAAGTATTTGAAGGAGAAAGTCGACAAGGGTGCGGAATACATTGTAACTCAGATGTTTTTTGACAACCAGAAATACTTCGAATATGTTGACAAGGTGCGTCAAGCAGGCATCACCGTTCCGATCATTCCGGGGATTAAGCCAATCGCCACGATCGGCCAGATCACCAATCTGCCGAGGACCTTCTTTTTGGATCTTCCCGATGCGTTGACCGACGAACTTGAAAAATGTAAGACAAATGCTGACGTCAAAGAAGTGGGGATCGCTTGGTCAATCCAGCAGTGTAGAGAGCTGATTGCCGCCAATGTGCCATCGCTGCACTTCTACACGATGAGCAAAGCGGACACGACTTATAAGATTGCTAAGGCAGTATTCTAAACGAAGATTTGCCCTAAGCAACAATAAAGCTCAATTCCCCTGGGGATTGGGCATTTTGTTTTTTGGACCAAAGGTGATATTTTGGTTGAAATAGAGCCTTTAGTTAAAAAAAACAAAACTCTGATATGCGTCGACTGTTATTTTTTATACCGATTTTTTTGCTTTGCAATTTTGCCCTCGCCCAGAACTATGTGCGGTTTTTGGGGAAGTATGACATCGAGGTGAAGGATACGAGCAAGAATGACTTTACCCATTTTGAGTTGATCCAAGAACAAGGGAATGTCATATTGGTCCACAGGTTTTTGAAGGATTCTACCAAGATTTATGAAAACACAATCTTGTTTGACAGTTTGGGAAATGAGATAGGTTCGAGTAAAAAAGAGTTTTTCGCATCCAGAAAAACCAAATCAATGGAACGGACGGATGAACTGGCTAAGGAAAAGTCCACCAAGACGTTTTATGAAAATGGAGCGCTAAAAAGCGAGGTGTTTCTAAGGGATAGTGAGGTGGTTTCCGAAAAGTATTACAACGTCGATGGTGCTGAGATTCCGAAGCCGGAATTTTCTTCACCATCGCCAAAAGATGGGGTGAATGGTTGGAATAAATACCTGGCTTCCGTGCTAAGATATCCTCAGGTTGCGCGCAATGTGAAGGCGGAGGGAACTGTCATCGTTTCTTTCAGGGTAGATGAGGAAGGACAAATTCACGATCTCACTGTCCTAAATCGTGGAGAAAGCCATGATTCGCTGGAAAGGGAAGCGTTGAGAGTCGTAGAGGAATATCCGCATCGCTGGGTGCCCGCTACAGAGAACGGAGTACCCATCGAAACCGTGGTGAAACTGCCTCTCCGCTTCAAACTAAGTTAGAGCGCCTTTTTCCTCCCAAATCCCGTAACTTCGACTATGATCAAACTCATCGAATGTCCCAGGGACGCCATGCAGGGAATTCCGGGATTTATTGACACGGCTATCAAAGCTGCCTATATCAACCAACTCTTGGAAGTCGGATTTGACACGGTGGACTTTGGGAGCTTTGTCAGTCCAAAGGCCGTTCCGCAGATGCGGGACACGGCCGAAGTTCTTGATTTACTCGATTTGCATGGAAGCAAGTCAAAGCTGTTGGCCATCGTGGCAAATATCCGTGGGGCAGAGGATGCCCTTCACTTTCAGGAGATCGATTTTTTGGGTTTTCCGCTGTCTATCTCCGAGACATTTCAACAGCGAAATACCAATGCTTCAATCGCTGAAGCGCTGACCCTGGTAGAGGAAATTCAAAACTTATGTGAGATCAAAGGTAAAAAGCAGGTAGTTTATCTCAGTATGGGTTTTGGAAATCCTTTCGGCGATCGCTATTCTCCTGAGCTGGTCGCGGAATTTGTGGAAAAGCTCGTGCAGCTGGGCATTGAAACGATCTCACTTTCCGATACGGTTGGCGTTGCGACTCCGGAATTGATCACCGAATTGCTGAGAGTTCAGATTGATGCGTTTCCCCAGATTGAGTTTGGCGCACATCTGCACAGCAGGCCGGATTCTATTTCCGAGAAAGTTTTGGCGGGATTAAAAGGCGGTTGCAGGCGCTTTGACGGAGCTCTGAAGGGATATGGAGGCTGCCCCATGGCAAAAGACGAGCTAGTCGGAAACATGGCGACCGAAGTAATGATCGAGACGCTCGAAAAGGAGGGCTATGATCTGGGTCTGAAAAAGTCTGAACTGGCAGAGGCGATGAAGCTTACCCAATTCGTGTTTAATCCCTAGTTTCTAGTTCTTTAAACCGGTTTTGTGAATCTGATATTTCGTAACTTTTACCCATGGAATCCAAGAAATCAGATGTCGTAAACGAGCCGGATATCGAATACGGTCGCTATTCGTATGCTGACTACCTGACCTGGGAGATGGATGAGATGGTGGAACTCATCAAGGGGAAAATATTCAAGAGGGCTGCTGCTGCCCCTGGGATGAGTCATCAACGAATTTCAGTTCATTTGGTCGCTGCGTTTTACGCTTTTTTAAAGGGGAAAACCTGTCAGGTTTTTCACGCCCCATTTGATGTGAGACTTCCAGTTAAGTCCAAGAAAAACAGCGATATAGATACCGTGTTGCAACCGGATATTTGTGTAGTCTGTGATGAAAGTAAGCTCGATAAAGCGGGATGCCTTGGTGCACCGGATCTGGTGGTGGAGATTCTGTCACCAGGAAATAACAAAAGGGAGTTGAAAAATAAGTTTGAAGTCTATGAAGAGGCTGGAGTCAAGGAGTATTGGGTGATCCATCCAAATGAACAGACATTGCTGATCTACTCCCTAGTAGACGGAAGATATCAAGCTTCACGGTTTTTTGTTCCCGAAGATGAAGTAACATCGGCCTGTTTGCCGGGCTTTACGCTGGATTTAGAAGATATTTTTGGGCAATAGATCAAGCATCTCAAATCAACAGCTTGTATTTTTTTCCGGGAAGGGACTTTACGATTCCCTCAAATTCAAGTGATAGCAACTTGGAGGAAAGCATCCCCAGAGGGATCTCGGTCTGGTAGCTGATCTGATCGATCTCGGATTCGCCTTTGTCAAGCAGAAGTTGCAGGATCAGCGTTTCTTCCTCATCCCGATTGCTAAAGTCCAGGCTTGGCCGTTTGATCTTTTCCTCTCCGGGTTTTGTCCAAAAAAGTGCCTCAGCGATGTCTCCTGGGCCGGTGTAGATCCCCGCTTTCATCTTTCGGATCAATTGGTTGCAACCTTCGGAAAAGGGCGATTGCAGATTTCCCGGGACGGCGAAGACGTCTTTGTCATAGCTATAGGCGATCTCTGCTGTGATCAACGCTCCGCCTTTTTCCGCAGCTTCGACGACGATCAGCGCGTCGGAAAGTCCTGCGATAATCCGGTTTCTCGCGGGGAAGTTTCCTGGCATCATTGTGCTTCCCGGAGCATATTCGCTCATGAGAATGCCAGTCTCCTGTAGCTGCTCCGCGGTCTTTCTGTGTGCAGCTGGGTAGATCTGCGAAAGAGGCGAACCCATCACGGCGATGGTCGGCAGTCCGACCTGCAATGCCGCCCGATGTGCTTCGATGTCAATCCCATAGGCCAATCCGGAAACGATAATAGGTTGATAGGGTAGGAGGTCCTCTACGATCTTTCGGGTGATGGATTTGCCATAGGTGGTCGCACTTCGCGTCCCGACGATTCCGACGCTTCGCTCGAAGTTCAAGTCGCAGTTTCCCTGTACAAACAGGATGACAGGCCCGTCTTCCAGTACTTTTAATCTGGACGGAAAATCGGTGTCAGTGGAAATCAGGATTCGGAATCCTTTCTTTTCGCAAAGGTCAATCAGCTCATCAGCTTTGCGGAGTAGAGACTCGGACTGGTTTTGAATTTCGAGGATTTTCTCTCCGACCCGCGGGATCTTGGCTGCTCTGCCTTTGTTGAGTGTAAAGAAAGTTTTAGCCGAGCCGCTGTAAGCCAGAATCGCTTTGAATATTCCAGGGCCGACTTTAGGTGCTTGCGTAAGTGCTAGATGGTAGCGGAGGTCTTCAGGATCCGTTTCGGGTTTTGAGTTCATTCTTCAGATTGATTAAAAAGTCTTTGATTTCCTGAAGCTTTTGAACTGCTGCCACTTTGTCGAATCCCTGGTTTTTGCCCGAGGAGATCACTTCCTGCGCACCTTGAAGAGTATATCCCTTTTCCTTGACCAGATGATATACATAGCGGATCTTTTGGATATCGTCTTTGGTATAGCGACGGTTGCCTTTCTTGTCTTTTTTCGGACGGATGATGTCAAATTCACCTTCCCAATAGCGAATCAGCGATGGTGCTACCTTAAACATCTCGGCAACTTCCCCTATGGAATGGTATTTCTTTTCGATCTCTCGCTCTTTGTACGGCACAGCAGTTTCTGATTATCTCTTACCAAGGCGATTCTTGCTTAATCTCGACTTTGGAAAGTTTGGTTTAATATCTAAGATAAAAATTTGCGCGGTCACTTCAAGGGATACTTGAAGCTTATGTGAAAAAACGTTGAATTCAGCGGTTTAGTACCTGAAGCATTTGAATTGCCGCGAGCCCGGCAGTTTCGGTTCGGAGTCGGCTTTTTCCCAAGGAGACGGGCAAAAAGCCGCTTTCAAAAGCTGCTTGGATCTCTTTTGGATCAAAATCGCCCTCTGGGCCGATGAGAATCAGATATTTTCCGCCGGGCAGCGCCACATCCAAAAGATGGTTTTCGTGCGCTTCGTCCACATAGGCGATGAATTTTTGGAAGCCTTCGAAATCCTTCGATTTGAGAAGCTGTGTCAATTTGGTGGTAGGATGCAAAACCGGAATTCTGTATTTCAGACTCTGCTTGCAGGCTGAAATTACTTTTTTGTGCAGCCGATCAGTCTTAAGAAAGCTTCGCTCGGAGTTGATAGTCTCCAAAAGTGTCAGCTCGTGAAACCCGATTTCGGCGATTTTCTCCACCATCCATTCCATCCGATCCGGACTTTTGGTCGGAGCAATGGCCAAGTGAATGTGAAATGGATCTTCGGGAACCTCCGCAGAACTCAGAATTTTTATGCTGGTTTTCTTTGAACTTGCCTCTAGAATCACTCCTTCAAAAACCTTCCCCTGACCATTGGTCAAGCGGACGGCCTCACCTTGTTTTTTGCGGAGCACTTTGACCAAATGCCTGGATTCTTCCTCGTCGAGATAGGTGAGGGGCGTTTCTATTTTCTCCTGAAAAAAAAGTTGCATCTGAAATACGGCGGTTTGGACACAAAAAAAGCACATTTCTTGAAGAAATGTGCCTTTAACATTATTAACCTTTAACCAAATTAACCTTTTGAAATTTCCATGTTCACGGTCTTTCCTTTGATCGTGTTGTTCTTCATGACGCGGATTACGTGTTCTGCATCTTTGTGAGGAACGTCCACGAAGGAGAAGTTGTCGAAGATGTCAATGCCACCGATGCTTTTGCCCGGTACGCCGGTTTCTCCAGCGATTGCACCTACGATATCGTTAGGACGGATTCTATCTTTGTTGCCAAGGTTCAAGAACAAGCGGGTCATATTGACATCACGCGTTCTTTCTTCTCTTGGAGCTCTTCTTTCAAATTCTCTTGGTGCGCCACCTTCTCTGCGATCTGCAAATCGGTCTCCACCTTCTTTTCTATCACCGAATCTTCCGCCGCGCTCGCCGCCTCTTTCGAAACGATCACCACGACCTTCGCTTCTGCCGAATCGGTCAGAACCTCTCTCGCCACGTCCGAATCGATCAGATCCTCTCTCTCCGCGACCGAAATCACGACCTCCGTCTCTTGATCCTTCTCTTCTGGCTCCGTATGCTTCGATTCCGAAATCCTGCTCTTTCAATTCTTTCACGGTCTCACCCATGGTCATCTTGATCAAGCCCAAAGCGATCTGCTCGATAGCCAAACCTTCGGTCAACATCTGTCCGATAGTTGCTTCGAATAGTTGGTTGTCCTCTTCTACAGCCAAGACTCTGTATACGTCCTTCACCAGTTGTGCTTTTTTCAGCTCAACCAATTCAGTGACAGATGGAGGAGTCATCTTGGCGATGGTAGCTTTGGTATAACGCTCCAAGTCTCTGAGTTTCATTGTCTCTCTGCGACCTGTGATGAACGTGATAGCTGTACCTGACTTACCAGCACGACCGGTACGGCCGATTCTGTGTACGTAGTATTCTTCGTCCAATGGAAGGTCAAAGTTGAAAACCGCCTCTACATTGTCTACGTCGATACCACGGGCAGCGACGTCAGTTGCTACCAATACTGAGCAGAGTCCCTTACGGAATTTACCCATTACTTTATCTCTCTGAGCCTGAGAAAGGTCACCGTGAAGCGCTTCAGCCAAGATGCCTCTGGCACCCAAAGACTCCGTCACTTCGTCGGTCATTCTCTTGGTGTTACAGAACACCACGCTCAACGCGTAATTGTTGATGTTCATCAATCGCGTCATCAGTTCCATCTTCAAAGAAGGCTTCACTTCGTAGTAGATCTGCTCAATTTTAGAGACAGTCAACTCGTTTTTGGCGACTTTGATGATTTCAGGATCTTTCTGATACTTTCTTGTCAGGTCCATGATTGGCTTGGCCATAGTAGCTGAGAAGAAGACGGTCTGTCTTTCTTCTGGCATTTGGCCCAAGATCGCTTCGATATCGTCTCTGAAGCCCATGTCGAGCATTTCGTCAGCCTCATCCAATACGATGATGCCGATGCTGTCAAGCTTCAATGTGCCTCTGTTGATGTGATCCTGAACACGACCGGGAGTACCTACTACGATCTGAACACCTTTTCTAAGTACTCTGATCTGCTTGTCGATAGATTCTCCGCCGTAGATCGCTACAGAATTGATACCTCTGTGGAACTTGGCAAGTTTTTGGATTTCGCCTTCTACCTGAACAGCAAGTTCACGGGTAGGGCAAAGGATGATGGCTTGTGGCTTGTTGAAGTCCGCATCGACAAGATCGATAATTGGAATTGCAAAAGCTGCGGTTTTACCGGTTCCGGTTTGAGCCTGACCGATGACATCGCGTCCTTCCAGTACGAAAGGAATAGCCTGTAATTGAATTGGGGAAGGGGTTGTATAACCCATCTCTTCCACTGCCCGCACGATTTCTCCCGAAATCCCCAGGTCTGAGAATTTTACTGTGTTTTCCATGAATGTTTCCTTACTTTTTCTTGCCATGTACTCCTAAATCCCAGACAAGCGACAGTAAGGATTCACGGCACGAAAAATAGCTGTGTCAAAATTGACGATGCAAAAGTATGATTATATTTTCGAAAATCCAATCCTCAGTCAAAAGTTTTTAGAAGATTCAATACGATTAGGAGACTTAAAGCGAAATAAATTTGGTTTCAATCGATTTCGAAGGGTGTGAAAAGTATTTTTGATCGTGAAAAAAAGAAGAGTTCCTGTGGCGAAAAGCGAAAATGGCAGATTTTTATTTTTTTCCAACAGATGAACAGATTTCGATGAAAACAGGAGAAAAAATAGCAATCGATTTGGTATTCCGCTGATAGTGAATGCAATTAAACAAGAAACACGATGGCTTTAGGCGCTTTGTGAAGCCAAGCGATCATAGAAAAAATTACAGAAATGAGCGATCGCCACTCGCCTCTTTGACCATTTCTTCAGCCAGTTCTTCCCCCAGATACCGATCTATCAGACCGTGGCCCAGATAAAGGAGCGGCGTGAGCAAGACCGCGACTGAGAATTTGTACACATAATTGATAATCCCCACGGCGATAATCTGGCTGATGCTCCAATTGCCAAACACGTAAAAAGCAATCCCCAGCACGACGAAGGAATCTATAAACTGGGAAACCAGCGTAGAACCCGTTGCCCGGAGCCAGATCATCTTTTGTCCGGTGACTTTTCTCAACTTTTGAAATACATAAACATCGATCAGCTGACCAATCAAGAAGGCAGTCAAGGAGCCGATGATGATGCCCAAGCCTTGCCTAAATATGGAGTTGAAGGCGTAACTGATGTCGAAATTTTCCCCGGTCGGTGTTTTCGCGTTCACTTCGAGCCAGAAATCAGCCGGTGTCAAAACAGTCACCACACTGATTACCAGAAACACGTAGGCGATCAGTCCCGCGGTGATGAAGCTGATCTTTCGTACGCCCTTTTTGCCAAAATACTCATTAATAATATCCGTCGTGATAAATACCACTGGCCAAATGATCACCCCTGCTGTCAGGTTAAAATCCAGGATATATTGACCGAAAAAGCTCCAGTTGACGGGCTCGAAACCGAGGGTTTTTTCGGCAGAAAAGATCTTGACGCCAATGATCTCCGCCAAGATCGCATTGGTCAGGAAGATCGATGCAAGGATGATAAAAAGATTGATTTTGCGGTTTTGCTGAACGGACTTCATCGGTTTAAATTCAGTTGTAGTGGCCTTATATCAAAACAAATTAAGCGTGATGTGACCTTGAAAAATGGGTCGATTTCAAATGTATTTGATTTTTCAGAGGAATCAACGACAAAATCCAAGACGATAACTCATGTCATGACATTTAACTGAATTGTTCCTGTAACCCATTTTCCATTGGTAACCAATATCAGACTGTCATGTAGTCTAGGCCAAAGGAATTTTGGAATACCTGCTAATATGCAGAGAGGATGTTTCTTTTTCTTTTGACCGCTGTGCGGGAAAGTTTTTGCGGAAAGGAAACGTCCCAGCCCAATCTAATCCTATCTTCCAAAAGTCAGACAAAGACCTGTGAACGGCCTTTCTGATGAACTGGAAAGTTTTTTCGGTGAATTGGAAATCAATTAATTCAGCAACTCTTAGCAAACTCAGCATGCGTATCAAATGGATGATCGTAGTTGTTTTGGTTTTTCTGGGACGCGGTTTGTCAGCCCAGGAGACGGTCACTATTCAAGAAGCATTGGAGCTGGCGGTGGAGAATTTTGGCACGATCAAAGCTAAAGAACAATACTCCAGGTCTTTTGAGACACTCACGGACAAAGCACGGAGAGACTACCTGCCCAACTTCAATCTGGGAGCGCAGCAGGTCTATGGTACGGTAAACGGGCAGCTCGGGCCACTTTATGGTTTTGGGTTGACCGTCGCTTCTTCCGGCCTTCCGAGGGACACGCAGAGTTGGGACGCGGCATTTGGAGCGCTTTATTTGGCTAATATCAACTGGGAGGTTTTTGCGTTTGGCAGGGCCAAAAGAAACATCCAAGTTGCAGCGGCCAGGGCGGGACAGAGTGAGATGGATCTGGAGCAGGAGATTTTTCAGCATAAAATCAAAGTGGCAAGCGCCTACCTCAATCTGCTGGCTGCAAGGCAGCTGACTTCTTCTTTTGAGAAAAACCTCGATCGGGCCGAGACTTTCCAAAAGATCGTGAAAACACGGGCGAAGAATGGCCTGATCCCCGGAGCGGATTCTTCTCAGGCCGACGCTGAGCTCTCCAATGCCAAAATCGCCTACGTCAATGCGCTCGACAGAGAGCAGGAAACGAGGTATTTGCTCGATTTTCTTACGGGAAGCGAGTTGGGTGATTTTGAACCCGACACCCTGTTTGTTTCCAATATTCCCGCGATTCTGGGCGAAGTTGCCCCGCTGGCAAATCATCCGACACTCTCTTGGTACCAAAGCCGCATCAAGACAGGAGAGGAGGAGCGGGCTTATGCCGCCACCTTCAAATATCCTGCGGTGACTCTGGTTGGTGTCTTTCAGTCGCGGGGTTCGGGATTTGGAAGTACCTACAATTCCAATCCGAGCGACTACACCCACGAATACCTTACAGGCGTGAAACCTACACGTTCCAATTACCTTCTGGGGGTTGGTCTCAACTGGAATCTGACTCAGATACTCCGCCTCTCCAAGCAGACCGCTGCACAGGAATTGGTGATCGGCGGTCTTCAAAGTGAATTTGAGCAAGCGTCGCAGCAGCTCTCGATGCAGGCTGAATTGGCCCAATCCAAACTGAAGAATGCAAGAGACAATGCGATGGAAGCTCCCGTGCAGGTAGAGGCTGCATCCCAAGCCTATCAGCGACAGGTGGTGATGTATGAGAATGGCCTTTCCGACTTGGTGAGTGTATCTCAAGCCTTGTACCTCTTGATCCGGGCGGAGACCGATTTGGCAATTGCCAACAATAATGTCTGGCAGGCATTGCTCTATCAGGCAGCCGCGGTCGGCGATTTTGGATTATTTGAAAATCAACTTTAATTACCTATTCCATGGAATTGATACGATTTGCCCTTCGAAAACCGATCACGATTCTAGTGATTGTATTGGGGCTTCTTTTCTTCGGGATAAAGGCGGTAAACTCCATCCGAATTGACATCTTTCCGCAGCTTGACTTGCCGGTGCTCTATGTGTCTCACCCGCACGGAGGCTATATGCCGGAGCAGATGGAGGCATTTTACGCCAAGCCGTATGTAAATATCTTCCTGTTTGTCAACGGGATAAAGCAGATAACGACCAAAAACATTCAGGGCCTGATGCTCATGAAGATTGAGTTTTACCCCGGCACGGACATGGCTCAGGCCTCGGCAGAGATCAGTTCATTTTCCAACCGTATCCAAGTAGCCTTTCCGCCAGGATCTAATCCACCGTTCATCATTCGATTTGACGCGTCAACCTTGCCTGTGGCACAGCTGGTGCTAAGCAGCGAAACACGGACTAACAACGAGTTGTTGGATCTGGCGAACCTGTACGTGCGGTCTACATTTACCTCCATCCCCGGGCTGGTCTCTTCTCCTCCAAACGGCGGGAGTAACCGAACCGTGGTGATCAGCGTCGACCCCAAAAAGCTGCGGGAGTTCAACCTCAGTCCCGATCAATTGGTCGAAGCGATGCGGGTGAATAACATTACCACGCCCTCGGGAAACATCCGAATCGGAGACAAAAACTACATCACGCCCTCGAATACCCTGCTGAGTTCGGTCAAGGATTTTGAAAACATACCGCTGTTCAAAGACGGCGGCGTCCACAATCTCTACATGCGTGACGTTGCGACTGTCGAGGACGGCTCGGACATTACTTCTGGCTATGCCTTGGTCAATGGCAGACGCTCAGCCTATCTCAACATTGCAAAAAGTGCCGATGCCTCGACTTGGGAGGTGGTGCAAAATCTGAAGAAAAGCCTTCCCAAAATCCAGGAGCAACTACCGGAAGACGTGAGGCTCGATCTCGAATTTGACCAGTCTGAGTATGTGGTCAATTCGGTGGAAAGCCTGCTTCACGAGGGAATTATCGGGGCGATCTTGACTGGACTGATGGTTTTGTTGTTCCTTGGCGATCCAAGAGGCGCCTTGATCGTGATCCTGACGATTCCTACTTCGGTGATTGTTTCCGTGTTGTTCCTCAATCTTTTTGGGCAGACGATCAACATCATGACCCTGAGTGGTTTGGCCTTGGCGATCGGAATTCTGGTCGATGAAAGCACGGTGACCATCGAAAATATCCACCAACACTTCGACATGGGAAAGCCGAAAGCGCTTGCGATTTGGCATGCCTGTAAGGAAATCGCATTTCCAAAACTCCTGATCTTGCTGTGTATCCTGGCGGTTTTTGCACCGGCTTTCAGCATGGGTGGCATTCCGGGTTCGCTGTTTTTACCCTTGGCTTTGGCCATCGGTTTTAGCATGGTAGCGTCGTATTTTCTTTCGCAGACTTTTGTCCCGGTTTTGGCTAACTGGATCATGAAAGGACACTCAAAAACTAAAGGAGATAAGGCACATTTGAGCCATGATACCAAGGCGGAAGCGAATGAGCTTTGGCACCAAAAAGAGGTATTGGCAGAGCGGGAAGACACGAATCTGGACGGCAAGATCAGCTATTTCGAACGGGGAAGGATGAAATACATCGCTTTTCTGGATCGGTTGATGCCTTACAAAAAACCGGTTGTCGCTGGCTATTTGATCTTGAGTATTGCGGCGGTCGCGCTGATGGTCACCTATATCGGACGGGATGTCCTGCCGAAGGTAGAGACGAAACAATTCCAGCTTCGGATGCGTTTGGCTGACGGCACCCGGATGGAGGTGACCGAACTGGAGACGATCAAGCTGCTCGACGGAATCCAGGAAGTGGTGGGCGATCAGGTAAAGATCACCTCCTCTGCCTATATCGGATTGCACCCGCAGACTTACTCGATCAACCCGGTATTTTTGTGGATGCAGGGACCGCATGAGTCGGCGATGCAGCTCTCGATGGAAGGGGAAGTGGAGGGTACACTCGATGAGCTGAAGGATAAGATCCGGGAAAAAGCGCTGGCGATCAATCCAAACATTCGACTTTCCTTCGAACCGATCGAGCTCACAGATAAGATCCTGAGCCAGGGTTCACCGACTCCGATCGAGGTGCGGTTTTCGGGCAGAAGCAAAGCAAACAATCAGGAATATGCCCAAAAACTCATTGCGAAGCTGAAAGAATATCCCTTTCTGAGAGACGTCCAGCTCGGCCAATCGATCAAATATCCGACGATCAAGATCAACATTGACCGGCAGAAGGCAGCGCGACTGGGCGTGGATGTGCAGAATGTGTCCCGCTCGCTGATTGCCTCGATTTCTTCGTCGCGTTTGGTAGAAAAGAACATCTGGATAGATGAGAAAATCGGCAACAGCTATAGCGTGCAGATTCAGGTGCCGGAGGGCAGCATGAGCAGCATGGACGATCTGGGAGAGATTCCGCTTCTGCGAAACTCCTCCCGGCCGATATTGAGTGACATTGCCACGTTTGAGGAGGGCTTTACCGAAGGGGAAATCAATAATATCGGCACGACTCCCATGCTGACGGTGACTGCGAATATCCACGACATCGATCTGGGGTCTGCTTCTAAAGAGGTCGGCAAAGCTATTGAGTCGCTTGGCAATCTACCGAGAGGATTGACGGTGGAGCAGGTAGGGATGAGCGCCACGTTGATAGATACGTTGGCGAGCTTGGAGAGCGGGCTATTGGTTGCGATCATCGTAATCTTTCTCATGTTGGCTGCGAATTTCCAGTCTTTTAAGGTTTCCGGTGTCGTATTGGTGACTGTACCGGCGGTTCTTTTTGGATCCTTGCTTTTGTTGATATCGGTAGGCTCTACGCTGAACCTGCAGTCCTACATGGGTATCATCATGTCAGTGGGTGTGTCGATCTCTAACGCCGTTTTGTTGATCACCAACGCAGAGGAACTCCGGAGAAGAAATGGCAATGCGCTGCTTTCTGCACGTGAGGCGGCTTCGCTTCGGGTTCGACCGATTGTGATGACCGCGCTTGCGATGATCGTCGGGATGATCCCGATGGCCATTGGCTTTGGAGAAGCGGGTGATCAGACCTCTCCTTTGGGCCGAGCGGTGGTCGGTGGGCTTGCCATGTCGACCGTTGCCGCATTGATTATTCTTCCTTTGGCATTTTCCTGGGCGCAGGAAAAGACCAGCACCCAGAGTGTTTCCCTTGATCCAGAAGACGAGGAAAGCATTCATTATGTACCCGTTAGTTAATTTCTTTGAAGAAACCCGCTATGAATATTCCAAAAATATATGAAGGCTCGGTGCTGAAGCTAATCAGTTTGGCTTGGACGCCAATCTTGCTGATGACCGCTGTGGGCTGTGACTCCAATCCTGAGGGAGCAAAAGCAACTGAAGCTGTCGCGGAAAAGGAACATGAGGCCTTTGTGCTGAACCTTGACACTCTTTCTTCTACGTTCAGAATTCCCGGAGAACTCATTGCCTATCAGCAGGTTGACTTGTATGCCAAGGTGAGCAGTTTCGTGGAGCGCTTGACGGTGGATGTCGGCTCGGAAGTGAAAAAAGGGCAGATCTTGGCGACACTCGAAGCTCCGGAGATCAGCAGCCAACTGGCAGGAGCAGAATCGCGTCTAAAGTCATTCGAAGCGATCTATTTGGCGAGCAAAGCCAGGTACGATCGCCTCAAACGAACCAGCGAAACTCCCGGAACTGTCTCTGAAAATGACCTGGAGATGGCATTTGCAAATCAACAGTCCGACCTCGCCAACTGGGAATCTGCCAAGGCGGCTTTCCGCGAGATCACAGATACCAAAGCCTATCTGGAGATTCGGGCGCCTTTTTCCGGCGTGATCACCGCGCGAAATGTCAGCCCAGGCGCTTATGTGGGGCCGTCGGGTAGAGGGTCGGAGTTTCCTCTTTTTACCCTTCAGGAACTCGACAAATTAAGACTGGTGGTGAATGTGCCCGAGCTCTATGCCGCGAATTTGATGAAAGACAATTCGGTGTCCTTCACGGTACAGTCGATCCCTGGCAGGGATTTTACCGCCCAAGTCTCACGACTTGCTGGCGCATTGGATGATAGATTGCGCTCCGAACGGATCGAAATGGATGTACCAAATCCCAAGTCGGAACTCCTACCGGGAATGGTCGCAGAGGTGACGCTTCCGATTCAATCCTCCGGAGCATCTTTCATCGTTCCTTCCAGCTCTATCTTAAGTTCTACCACAGGCAATTTTGTCATCCGAAAAAAGGATGGCAAAGCAGAATGGATTGCGATTAACAATGGACGGAGAGATCTGACCAGCGCTGAAGTCTTTGGGGAGCTGACCAAAGGAGATACCTTATTGGTTTTTCCAAATGAAGAAATCAGACACGGACAAGCCGTCAAGGTGAAGCTGGGGGAATAAAAGAGTGATCAGTCGCAGTGTTCGGACCAACCCAGTCGACTGAGCTCTTAGACTGGATAACTCTGGCCTTCCTCGCTCAACTCGGCAGTCGGAAAGACCGTCTGTGCCTCCTCGAGCATCGGCTGCAGGTCTACATATCGGGAGGAAAAATGGCCTAAAATCAGTGCTTTTGCTTTTATTAAATTTGCGATCTCAGCAGCCTGCCTGGCTGTACTGTGGAATGTGACGGCGGCACGGGCTGCGTCCAGTTCCATAAAAGTGGACTCATGATAGAGCAGTGTTGGCTCGCTCAGATAGCGGGCAAGTGCAGGTTCGTAGCACGTATCGGAGCAGAACGCGTAGCTTCTCAACGGCGGATGGGGATGCGTATATTCCTCCAATGAGTACGTAGTCCCATTTATTGTAAAATCCTCCCCTTTTCGTAGACTTTGGATCGCCGCTAGCGGAATTTTCTTTTCAGCAAGTTTTTCCTTAATCAAGCTCCTGAATCCTTCTTTCTCCTGGATAAAAAAACCAGTAGTCGGCAGGCGATGCGTCAACGGGAAACTGGAAACCGTAAATCTCGGATGATCGAGCAGTAGATTCAATCCGTCGGGCCGGGTTTCCACAAAGGCGAGCGGGTAGGTGAGTTTGGTATTGCTCCAGCGAAACTGAGTGGTGATGATCTCGTCCAGACCTTTGGGGCCAAAGATCGTGAGAGGTTTGGTTCTTTTGGAGAGGTTGTAGCTGGACAGCACGCCCATCAAACCCAGGTAGTGATCGCCATGGAGATGCGAAATAAAGATGTGGGTGATGCGGGAAGACTTGACCTTGTACCGCCGCATCTGGATCTGCGTCCCCTCGCCACAGTCTATCAATAAACACTCCTGCCCAAATCTGACGACTTGGGCAGTGTGATTTCTTCCATGTACTGGGATGGAAGAGGTGTTACCTAATATGGTGACTTCAAAATCCGGAATCAAGCTCCTTCCTCCTCTTCGCCTCCCTCAATTTCGTGCATGAAGATCGCTTCACCAGCTTCCTCGAGTGTGTTGACCAGGTTCAGCTTTTTGTCGAGCATGGAGATCTTCAACAACTTCATCACATGATCCTGAACTCCGGAGATGATGAAAATCCCGCCATTTCGACCAAATTCTCTGTCTCCAACCAGCAAGGCGCTGAGTCCGCTGGAATCTACATATTTCACTTGGCTCATGTCCAATACGACATTTGGATACCCTTCTGCATGGATGGTTAGCAACTCGGACTTTAACTTTGGAGCAAGCAAAGAGTCAATCTTTTCTTCCAGTGGAGTGAAGACTACATATTGCTCTTTCTTATCGATTGTGTATTTCATAGGGCTATAATTTGCTTTTTAAGATTGTCTGAAATCTCGAGCCATTGGTTATGCTCGATTTCATAGTTTTTAATATTGGCTTTAGTGGCCCAAGTGAGCCAGAATCGCACGTTCAATTCTTGACTCGATGTTTTCGGTTTCCGCTTTCACGAAGGTTTGCCCGGTGATGTTTTCGAAGAGCTCAATATAGCGATCCGAGATGCTTTCTACAATTTCCTCGGTCATTTCCGGCACGGTCTGTCCGCCTTTGCCCTGAAAACCATTGGCAATCAGCCACTGTCTCACAAACTCTTTGGACAGTTGTTTTTGGGCGATTCCCTGCGCCTGATTTTCTTCATATCCCTCTGCATAGAAATAGCGGGAGGAATCCGGCGTGTGGATTTCGTCAATCAGCAGGATTTCCTCTCCAAATTTCCCGAACTCGTATTTGGTGTCTACCAGGATGAGTCCTTTCGCCGCAGCCATCTCCTGACCTCTCTGGAAAAGCGCCCGGGTGTATTTCTCCAAGATCAGGTAATCCGCCTCGCTGACGATACCCTGCGCTAGAATATTTTCTCTTGAGATATCTTCGTCGTGACCTTCAGAAGCCTTGGTGGTCGGGGTGATGATCGGCTCGGGGAGTTTGTCGTTTTCTCTGAGCCCTTCGGGCAAAGCAACACCGCAAAGCACTCGCTTGCCTAATTTGTATTCTCTGGCGGCATGTCCGGCTAGGTAACCTCGGATGACCATCTCTACTTTGAAAGGCTCGCAGCGCTTTCCGATCGTCACACTTGGATCCGGCGTAGCTGTCACCCAGTTGGGAACGATGTCGGAGGTGGCTTTCAGAAAACCGGCGGCAATCTGATTCAATACTTGGCCTTTGAAGGGAATGGCTTCGGGAAGGACCACGTCAAACGCCGAAATTCTGTCGGAAGCCACTACTACGAGTTCCGTGTCAAACATATAGACGTCCCGTACTTTTCCTTTGTAAAAACCCACTTGTCCTGGAAAATTGAAATGGGTTTCCTTGATGGCCTTGCTCATTTGATATTTGTTTCGGCAAAAATAGAAAAATGGATTTCCCCTGCCTCAGATTATCAGGTTTTCTTGACAATAATTCCATTGTCGTAGGATTCGCTTTTGATCAAAGTGCCCGCTTCGTCGTACGTTTCCTGTTTGCCGTCGAGTCGACCATAGCTATAGGAGCGGATTTCCTTGATGTTGCCGTTTTCAAAGTAAATCTTGACCTCTCCGTGTTCGGATCCGCCCGAAAACGGAACCACCGAGTAGGGCTTTCCGCTGGCGTAGAAGTTTTCTTCCCGGATTTTTTCTCCTGAGGAGTCAAAAGTCACCCGCTGCCGAATCTGGCCGTTTGGGTGATAATAGAGGATGGGACGTGTTGGAACGCCTTTCGAATAAACAGCCTGCATCTTCACACTGCCATCCGCGAAGTACTCATTCATCTCACCTTCAGGGTTGCCTTTTTTGTAGAAGCCTTTCCGCTCTACTTTTCCATCGGGAAAGTATAATACATACTCTCCCTCAATGTTCCCATTCACAAAATTTCGCTTTGATTTGACTTTCCCGTCAGGGAAATAGTGAGCTTCCGGACCATTTAGGATTCCCCTGGAATAGCTCGTGCTGGAGATCAGCTGCCCGTCTTCCGCGTATTCTTCATTCACTCCGTCGAACTGCCCGGCGACGAACGTGTGTTTGGATTTGAGTTTTCCCGAAGGATAAAAGGCCTCCGAAATGCCCTCAGGCTTGTTGTTCTTGAAATTGACTCGCTCGCGGACTGTGCCATCTTCGAGGTAAGAGGTCAAAGGTCCCTCGAGCTGGTTGCCGACAAAGGTCGACTCTTGACTCAGTTTGCCTCCGGGAAAGTAGCTCAGTGCCTTGCCTTCCCGCTGATTGTTGTGAAACTCCACGATTCGGAGCGTGTCACCCGTGTCGGGATCCAAATCATAGAAAAAGCCATTTCGTTGATCATTTTTGAGGTTTCCGATCAGGATCAACTTGCCGGTCGGATCAAAAAGCCGGACGACACCTTCCGCTTTGCCGTTGATCTTGGTGAGGATTTCTTTGACATGCAGCGAATCCTCGTCGTAAAAGGTCCGAAGCGTGTCCTGAGCGAACCCAGCCGTCCAAGCGGATAGGACGAAAACTGTACTCAGAAGGAAAGCTTTTGATATAGATCGGGTCATGGGCAGAATCAATTGAGAAGTAGCAGGAGAGAAGTCCTCGCTCGGGTGAATTTACTTCCCGGAAAATTAACGGGGAAGGAGTTCAATTTGACTATTTTTGGGCAAAATTTCTAGTTCTGGCCTAAAGTTGCCCTTGTCGACCTTGGCCCAATTCACAAAATATGAGACTCAAGTTGATCTGTTTCCTAATTGCGCTGATCGGTTTTGGCTCCTGCTCGGAGAAAGAAAAAGCCTTCAAAACCTACGAAGGTGAAATGTTCGGTACCTATTACCGCATTCAGGTTGAAGACTTGGGACAGGATCTGCAGCCCGAGTTTGATTCGGTTTTCGCGCTGATCAATGCCGCGGCCAATTCCTACGTACAGGAGTCTGAAGTGTCGGAGTTTAACCGTTCGGGAAAACTTCTGAATCCATCTTTTACTTTCAAAGACATGATGGATTCGGCAGCCAAATACAACCAGCTGTCTGAAGGCTATTTTGAACCGACGCTCTTTCCGCTGATCAAAGCCTGGGGTTTTTCTTTTGAGAAAAGGGAAGAAATGGACTCGCTGAAGGTCGCCGAATTGATCGGATTTATCGGTTTTGATGAATTGATCTCGGTGACGGACTCCGGATATTTTGCCACCAAACCGGGCGTGATGCTCGATATTACGGGATTGGGTGAAGGCTATGCGATCGATAAACTGGTCGAGGTGGTGGAGAAAAATAAGATTGCCAATTACATGGCGGAAATCGGTGGCGAGATGAAAGCGAAGGGAATAAATCCAAGAAACACGCTGTGGACGATTGGAATCGAAGATCCGGCGCAGGCGGAGATGGGTGTGACCAGCACCATGCTCACCAAGGTGGAGCTGGACAACCGCTCGATCAGCAGCTCGGGCAACTACAGGAAGTTTTACATCGACGAAGCCGGAAACCGCAGACCTCATCTCATCGATCCAAAGACAGGCTATCCGGTAAGTCATAGCATGGTGTCCGTGTCAGTTCTGGCGCCCTCTGCGACTCAAGCGGACGCGCTGGCGACGGCATTTATGGGCATGGGACATGAGAAAGCCAAAATCCTTGCTGAAAGTCTCCCCGGTGTGGAAGCGATGTTTGTGATTGGTGGAAAGGAAAAGTTGGAGATGGAGTTTACCAGTGGATTTCCGAAGCCGGAAGGCAGTGAGCAGTCTCAGTGATCAGTTTGCAGTCGTATTTTTCGACGCCAAAATCGAAGTCAAAAAAAAGGCACTCGAGGTCTATCGAGGGCCTTTTTTGTAAACCATTCAAATGAGCCGTCTCACATCCTCTCAATCACAATCGCCGAAGCGCCGCCGCCGCCGTTGCATATACCCGCTACGCCGATGTTGCCGGATTTTTGGTGAAGGACGGAATTGAGGGTCGTGATGATTCGAGCGCCGGATGCTCCCAGCGGATGGCCTAGGGCAACAGCTCCGCCGAAAATATTTAGCCTGTCATTGTCTAACTTCAACTCACGCTGGTTGGCGATGGCAACGGCAGCGAAGGCTTCGTTGATTTCGTAGTAGGAGACTTCGTCTGCTGATACTCCAGCGTGCTTCAGTGCTTTTGGGATGGCCAGAGCAGGGGCGGTGGTAAACCAAAGCGGATCCGTAGCAGCATCCGCGAATCCGCGGATCTTTGCCAAAGGTTTCAATCCGAGTTCTTCCGCTTTATCTTTGCTCACCAAGACTAAAGCCGACGCGCCGTCATTCATCGTGGATGCATTGGCAGCGGTGACGGTTCCGTTTTTGTCGAAGACAGGTTTAAGCGACGGGATCTTGTCAAACATCACGTTTCTGAATTCTTCATCTTCGTCGATCAGGATGGTCTCGCCTTTTCTTCCGATCATCTCCACCGGGACGATTTCGTCTTTGAACATCCCTTTTTCCCATGCTTCCGCAGAGCGTTTGTAGGATTGAATCGCGTAAGCGTCTTGCTCCTCGCGGGTAATATTCATTTCCTTGGCCGTGTTTTCGGCACAGTTTCCCATCGGGAACTTGTAGTAAACTTCAAAAAGTCCATCTCTCACCAGTCCGTCGGTCAGCTCGGCGTTTCCGTATTTGTAGCCAAATCGGGCTTTTGGAACGTAGTAGGGGACATTGGACATGCTCTCCATCCCGCCGGCTACGACCACATCGTTGATGCCGAGCATGATGGATTGGGCGGCGAGCATCACAGCTTTCATACCGGACGCGCAGACTTTATTGATGGTGGTACAGGGAACATTGTAGCCGATCCCAGCGCCAATCGACGCTTGTCTGGCGGGAGCCTGACCGAGATTGGCCGAGATCACGTTTCCCATAAACACTTCATTGACAGCTTCAGGGGCAACACTGGATTTGGCTAAAGCACCTTTGATGGCGATGCTTCCGAGTTCGATAGCAGTCATTCCTGCCAACTTTCCTCCAAAACTCCCGATAGGAGTGCGGACGGCGGAGACGATGTACACTTCTTTGATCATGGCTATTTGGGTTTATGTTAGATGCGGGATGATTGATGTTGGATGAGGGGTGCTCGAGAGTTGATGCCTATTGTGGGATGAGAATTGTTGAATGATGATTGGATTTGGGGTGAACTTATCTGGCGGCCAATCTTATCAAAGGCACAAAACACCTTGTCTCTAACTGCTACCAAACATTCTACAAACAGCATCAGACATCAGACATCAGACATCCTACATCCAACATCTGGCACCCTACATCCAACATCCCACATTTTACCAATCCGGCAATCCCCGCTTAGGTCGTTGCGTCGGTTTCTTCTTGTTGTCTTGAATGTAGCGGAGTTCGGCGGCATTGAGAGATTCCAAGATCTGGGCGGCTTGCTCGGGAGTGAGATTCATACCTTTCAGCTTTTCCCGCATCTCTTCGAGCTTCTTCTGTCGGTCTGCTAGATTCGCGTCCATCTGGTCGTTGGCATTTTCGCCCGCTTCTTCACTTTGCTGGGAAGGATTTTCACCTTTTTGACCTTCTTTAGCTTTGTCTTCCTCAGTTTGTTCACCGTCCTTCTCCTGCGAATCACTTTCACCCTGTTCGCCTTCGCTCTCCGGCTTTTGGTTCTCCTGGTTTTGTTGTTGCTGCTGCTGATCTTGCTTATTTTCCTGCTCTTGGTCTTCCTGTTCTTTCTCCAGCTTTTCTTTCAAAGCCTTGAGTTTGGCGTCTTCGGGGTATTTGCCCAAGCCGTCGTTGACTTCTTTCAGCGCATTTTCTTTTTCGGTTTTCACATAGGAGCGGGCCGCCCGATTAAAGTAGTCTCCGGCGGACTGAGCCTGTGTTTTTTCTGTGAAAAACAGAAAAACGGCCAATGTGAATACAAGCAGTTTAATTTTCATCGATCTCAACTACCTCCTGAAGTGTGGTCATAAAATCCTGATAGGCAGCCACAGTAGAATCCTGTGACATCGCGTCTTGCATTACTTTTAACGCATCATTGAAGTTGAATTGTTCCACCAATCGATCTGCCTCGGCTTTTTTGCGCTTGGCAAAGTCGGACGGTTCCGGCTTATTCTGATCCTGATTCTTGCGCTCTTCGTCTCTTTGCAGCCAGCGGGCCAGCATTTCATAGTTGTATCGTGCCTGCTCATTGGTCGGATCCTGGATCAGCGCAGATTGGAATTTGCTGAGTGCAGCCTCGTATTCTTTTTTGTTACCGGTGATCACCCCACTTTGGTTGAAGGCAAAAGACGCCAGCTTCTTGTTGGGACTTTGTGTAGTCTGGTCGTACCAGGTGAGTGCTTCGTCCACCTTTTCGGCATATTGGTGACTAAGCCCCAGATCGAAGTGAAGTTCCGAAGATTTGTATTCAAATTCGTTGACCAGGACCAGATGATCGGCAACGGACTGCTCGTAGTTGGCTTCGGAATAGCTTTTTTCAGCGGTCTTGATAGCGTTGTTGAGTCGAGTGACCCGCGTCCAAGAACTCGGGATAAGTAGCAAAGCAGCCAATATCAACTTGCTCGAGTTCATCAAAGTTTGATTGTTTTGATGGGTAAAATCATATCCAAAAGCGCCAGTCCCAACGCTGCCAGCAAGAAATAAAAGTACTTGTTGGAGCTGGCTTCCACCATTCGGGTATTGGCAACGCCACCCTCCAGTCGGTCAATGGCCGAGACAAGATCGCCGATTTGCTGGGCTTCGTCGGAGATTTCGAAGTACTCACCCGAGGTCTCGGAAGACGCCAGACGCAGCGACTGGGATTCCAACTTGGATATGGCGGGCTCTCCAGTACCGGGATCTATTATGACCCCATTTCCTCGCGGGATTTGGCTACCCTTTTGAGTTCCTATCCCGAGGGAAAACACCTTGATATTGTTATCTGCGAGCTCTGAAACGATGCTTTCAAAATCATCTCCGAAGTTTTCCCCATCAGAGATCAGGATGACGGATTTTGCCTTTACTTCCTGACTTTCATCTTTCATAAAGCGATCCATCGCCATCTTCAGCGGCGCAGTCAGATCGGTGCCGGCATTGGGGACTAGGCCGGTGTTCAGCCCGTCGATGTAGAGCTGGATGACCGCTTGATCGAAGGTCAGTGGACACTGCATGAATGCTTCCGAGCTGAAGATAATCAGCCCGATCCGGTCTGAAGGGAAGCTTTTGATGAGATTTTTCAATTCAAATTTGATCCGCTGGAGGCGGCTGGGGCCGATGTCTGTCGCGTTCATCGACTGCGAAAGGTCGACTGCAATGAAGATGTCTTTGCCTTCCTCTTTGACTTCTTTGAAGGAATTACCAATAGAGGGCCCTGCGAAAGCGATCAAAAAAAGGATGAAGTACGCTGACCGAATGATCAGTTTGGTGAACAGGCGCTGCTTCTCCACCTTCAACTTGCGGTTGATGGCCCAGAATCTTGTGAGATAAAGCAGGTAAAGAAGTACAAAGACTCCTGCCAGCAAGAGGGTGAGTCTGATGTCAGGGTATGCCCAAATCATGGCCTGAAATTAGGAATAAAACCTAACTTTGAAAGTCTGGTTTTGCGTATTGATTCACTGACGGCGAATCTTTTGGCAGAATTAACAAACATTAAATCCAACCGGTCGTTGGCTTGACAGAGTTCGTACAAAAAATTACTTCATGTCCTTTTTCAGAGTTCTGACCCTGTTTTTTTTGACAAGCCTTGGCTATCAGGCATTTTCGCAGGAGCGAAGATTTATTTCGGGTGAAGTCGTGGACGCCAGTAATTCTGAACCGCTCGTCGGCGCGAATGTGTACTGGGAAGGAAACAGTACCGCCGGGGTGGTGTCAGACTTGGACGGGAAATTTCAATTGGAAGCCATCGATTTCCCCAACAAGCTGGTCATTTCTTACGTCGGCTACGAGAAGTCCGTCCGAATCATCAGCGCGAAGGAGGCCGAGAAGTCCATCCGTTTTTTCCTAAAGCCAGACGAAATGTCCTTGGATGAGATCATTATCCAGGAAAGAAGACCGGATGAGCAGGTCAAAAACATGGAGATGGGGAAGTCGACCGTGCCGATCGAGACGATCAAAAATATCCCGGCCCTGTTTGGCGAGGTAGATTTGCTCCGGAGTCTACAGCTCCTTCCCGGCGTAAAGTCAGCGGGAGAAGGCACCACGGGGATTTTCGTCAGAGGTGGCTCAGCTGACCAAAATCTCGTGCAGCTCGATGGAGCACCTGTGTACAATCCTTCGCACTTTTTTGGGATCTTCTCGGTCTTCAATCCTGACGGCATCAAAAGCGTGGATCTCTATAAGGGCAATATGCCGGCTTCCTTTGGCGGGAGAGCGGCTTCGCTGATCGACGTTTCGTTGCGCGAAGGCAACAACAAGCAGATCAGAGGCGAAGGCGGCATTGGCAGCATCTCGTCCAGACTGACGTTGGATGGGCCGCTTTTTGGGAAAAATTCGACGTTCATAGTAAGTGCCCGCAGGACGTATGCAGATGTCTTTTTAAAGCTTTCCTCGGATGAAAATCTTAAAAACAACAAACTCAATTTCCACGACCTGAGCGGGAAGTTGGCCTTTGTCCTAAATGACCGTGATAAAATTACCGTCTCCAGCTATCAGGGAAGCGACTTTCTGGGACTTGACGAGGAGTTTGGATTGGGCTGGACCAACTGGGTGAGTTCGGCGGCCTGGAGCAGAGTACATTCAGAAAAGTTCTTTTTCGACCTGGAAGGGTATCATTCCCGCTATAGCTACAGTGTGGAGTTTGAGGATCCGGACAACGGCTTTGAATGGACCAACAAGCTCTCTGAAAGCGGACTGAAGGCGATCTGGACTTTTTTGCCGGATTCTAAGACGGAGTTGAACTGGGGTATCCACAGTCAATACTACAATTTTGCTCCGGTGGATCTGGAGCCAGCACCCAACAGCGCCATCGAAGAGATCGTCACCAACCCAAAAAACGGGCTCTTGAACAATCTTTTTATCAGCGGCCAGTATGCCTTTTCTCCAAAACTGAGCGTGGAAGGAGGATTAAGATGGGGGCTATTCAGTCAGGTAGGAAAGGGCGTCGACTACCTTTATGAGGGAGGTGTTCCAGGGCCGGATGTGGAGGTGTCTGATACGTTGAGTTATGGCACGCTTGAGAAGATGCATGCGTACCAAGGTCTGGAACCGCGGATCGCTTTTCGCTACCTGATCAACGAGCAGTTTTCGGTCAAAACAGCCTATAACCGCAACTTTCAGTACATCCAGATTGCATCCAACAGCTCTGCTGGGTTGCCGATCGACCGATGGATTCTGTCGGGAAGGTACATCGAGCCGGTGCGGAGCGACCAGATTTCGGTCGGATTGTTTCACAATTTCAACCAAAACCGCTGGGAATTTTCGGTCGAGGGATACTATAAAGATCTGGATAACGTCATCGATCTGAGAAATGGTGCACAGGTGCTATTCACAGACCAGGTCGAAACAGAACTGCTTGCAGGGAAAGGCTGGGCGTATGGAGTGGAATTTTTGCTGCGCAAAAATGTCGGCAAGACCACCGGCTGGCTGGCCTATACCTGGTCTCGCACCTGGAGAAAGATCGACGGTGTCAGCAGAAACGAAGCGTACAATCCCCGGTTTGATCGACCTAATGACTTGACTTTGGTACTGAATCATGAGTTCTCTCCAAGCTGGTCGGCTGGTCTGACTTTCGTCTACACCACGGGTCAGGCGGTTTCCTATCCGGTTGGCTCATATGAAGTGGACAACCAGTCCGTTCCGCTTTATTCGGATTCACGCAATCTGGACCGTTTTCCCAACTATAATCGAATGGACGCTTCGGTCACCTGGAAAAACGCCGACAAGGGCAGGAAATGGAGGGGGAGCTGGAATTTCAGCATCTACAATCTATATGGTCGGAAAAATCCGTTTGCGTATGAATTCAGGACTATCTACAACGACGACATCAACTTTGAACCTTCGGATGGGGAGATCATTTCTGCCAAGCCTGGGGTAGTCATGACTTACCTTTTCACGTTCCTTCCTTCACTTACCTATAATTTCCAGTTCTGATGAAATGCCCATCAGAAAAGCTCTCAAACAAGGGGAATGATTATTTGGGGCATTCCATGTGGCCTCTGAAAAGAGAATTATAATCATATGAAAAGAATAACAGGAGTTTTATTGGCTATTTTATGCTGGTCTTGCCAGGAGGAAGTGACTTTACCCTTGGGAGAAAAAGAAGAGCTCGTCCCGACCATTGAGGGCTATTGGACCGACCAGTCAGTCTTCAACGAAGTGAGGCTGACACTTTCGAAGGATTACTATGATTCGCTCGAAGTGACTGTAATTGACGACGCGCAGGTGTCGATTACCGTTGCCAGTAGCGGGAGGTTGATTCCGTTTATATTCCTGCAGGGGAGCGGTCTCTATCGCCCCGCCAATCCTCAGGATCGTGCCATCGTGGGTGAAAGCTATCAGCTCAACGTCAAATGGAAAGACAATGTCTATGCCTCTGAGGGATTGATGCTGCAGCCCCCCAAAGTCGACAGCGTCACCTGGAACTATGAAGAAGAGCGCGTGTTCCGAGATGAGGGATATTATATCAAGGTGTATGGCCAAATCCCTTTTACCGAGGACAACAACTATCGGATAAAGGTCATTGAAAACGACACCTTGAAAAACGGACGCGAAGATTACCTGCTTTTTGACGATACGTTCGGATTGCAGTTTTTTGAAGAGGGACTTGAGCTGGGATACGCATTTGAGGAAAATGACAAAGTTCGGTTGGAGCTTTTCAGACTCAACAGAAACGCCTTTGAGTACCTTAATCAACTGGTGAATCTGCTCTACAATGACGGAGGGTTGTTCAGTCCGCCACCCCAAAATCCGGACACCAACATCACCGTAATACAGGGAGATCCGGAAGTGTTGGGATATTTTGTGGTGACTCCCGTTTTGTCCCAGACAGTCATCATCACTGACGAAGACGACTGACAAGGGAGAGTGTCTCGGCGATCGATCTCTTGAAATTATTTTAATCTCCAGCCTCGTTTTCTTAGGAATTTACATGTTTCTTGGCTCAGAATGCAAATTTATACTTCAGCGAAGTAGATATACGAAAAAATCGTAGGAAAGTATTTCCGGGTTTTTTATCTTTCACTTATGGAAGAATTAAATCAAAACGAAGAGCAGATCATGGCGATCTTCTGGGCCCAGGGAGAATTGCTGATCCGCGATGTACTCGATCAGATCGCTGAACCGAAGCCACCCTACACCACCTTGGCCTCGACGATCAAAAACATCGAACGCAAAGGCTACCTCACACACAGAATGTACGGCACGGTGAATATCTACAAGCCCGCCGTGAATCAGGAAGATTATAGCAAAAAGAGCTTCAACAGACTGGTAACCCATTTCTTCGGCGGTTCGGTCGGTAATTTCCTTTCGTTTATGGTGAAGGAAAAGAACATTTCTGACAAGGAAGTGAAAGAGCTGCAGGACATGATAGATAAGATGGACGAGCCCTCCAAGTAATGAACGCGCTGCTGGCATATCTGGTCGAGGTCTCCATTTGTCTGGGGATTTCTCTCGTGATCTATCGGGCTTTGCTGAGCGGATTGACCTTTTTCGCTTGGAATAGGTCGATTCTGATTTGCTTGTTGCTTCTCTCAGCGACGATTCCATTGCTTCGTCTCCAGCTTTTCGGGATCGGCAGCGACGTTTCAGAGATGACCTTGCCGGTATTCCAAGTTGGAGAGCAGGTGAATCCTGCTATGGGACTTTCGCTTTCTTGGACCGAAATCATCCTCTGGATCTACGTGGTAGGTGCTGTTTTGACGACAGCGCGGTTGATCTTCGGTTTCATGGCTTCCCAAAAGTTGCTCGGTCAGGCAAAGATGAAGCGCTTCGAAAATTTCTGGGTGGCGATACATCCGGAGTTTGTTCCGGCTTCCTTTTTCGATTACATCCTCATGCCGGATTTTGATCCGCAGGATCCAAGACAAAGGCAGATCCTGACCCACGAGTCGGTTCATGTGCGGTTGAAGCACAGCTGGGACTTGTTGCTGGTGAATTTCGCCAAGGTCGTGTTTTGGTTCAATCCGATGATCTACCTTTTTGAAAAATCACTGCGTGAAGTTCACGAGTTTCAGGCGGATCAGGGAGTCACGAGCAAAGTAGCACCCAAGGAATACGCTACGCTGCTTCTGCAATTGATCACAGCCAAACGTGGTTGGCAGTTTATGAACAACTTCAACCAGTTTCAGACCAAAAAACGCATTCAGATGATGGGCAGATCCGCGTCAGCGCCCTTTCAGCGACTCCGATTTCTGGCCTTGATTCCTGCTGTGGGATTGTTGTTGTTTGTCTTTTCCTGCGAAAAAGACGATATCGATCCCCAGTTGCAGCTGGTGGATAATTTTACCGAAACGCTCAATATTTCCGCCTCCAACGAAATCTTTGACGTGGTGGAGCAGCAGCCAAATCCTCCGGGAGGAATGGAAGGTTGGAATCAATATCTTTCAAAAAACCTCAAATATCCCTATCAAGCTCGCAGAATGGGTATTGAGGGTACGGTCATCGTGGTGTTTGAGATTCACCAAGACGGCACGGTTCGCAATCCGGAAATCCTCCGTGGCATCGGTGGTGGCGCTGACGAAGAAGCAATCAGAATCGTCCTCAATTCACCAAAATGGGAGCCCGGAAGACAGCGGGGCCGGGCAGTGGTGACGCGTATGAGATTGCCGATCCGGTTCAAGCTAGGCGACAATAAGTCAATCGCTTCTGATCTTGCGGAAGAAATGACAACCGGTGTAAAGCCACAGGTGGTCGTAGTAGCGTATGATTGATTTATAAGCAGAGTCTTTCAACAAAAAAGAGAACAAATCCAGGCATCAAGGTCAGCCTTCATTCCTGGTTTTTTTACCCATACATCTACTAAAAAACCATAGAGCTATGAAAAATAAAGTTTTATTTCGGTTACTAATCTTAGTGGGGATCGTCAACCTTGGCTGTCAGCAGGAGGCTTTTTCTCAGACTGTTTCATCGATTTCCGCTGAAAGTCATCCCGTTTTTGACCGGGTGGAGGAAAATCCAAGACCCGAGACCGGTGACGATGGCTGGTATGCCTACCTGTCCAAAAACATAAAATACTCTCAAGACGACCGGAAGGCAGGTGTAGAAGGAACGGTGATTGTCGGATTTGAAATCCACGCGGATGGATCTGTCCACAATGTCGAAATCTTGCGGGGCATCGGCGGAGAAAGTGATCAGGAGGCGGTCCGTGTGGTCTCGGCCGGCCCAAACTGGGCACCCGGCAAGATCGGTGGAGAAGCTGTGAACACGCGAATGAGTATGCCGATCCAATTTAAACTAAGTGGGGCGTCTGATTCTAATCCTTTGGCCAGAAGCAGGGAAACTGCAATCGCTAAACTCTATGGCAAAGAAGGCGTCGTGGTGATCGGCTACCTCCCTACCGCATCCAGGTAAACTAATCTTAAATCAATTGCAAGACCTCCCTTTCCTTCGGACAAAATCCGAAGGCAGGGAAACTACATCTAAATTTTAACCAAAAACCAAGTAAATTATGAACACGAATGTATTGAAAATCAGTAAGCTGGCGTGGATTCCGGCTGTATGTGTCCTGCTTCTGTCGACCTCCTGCGAGATCACTCCCGAGGAGGAAATCGAAGGACCTACACAGGTAGAGGCTAAGCAAAGCATCGGTCCGACCAATATCACGGCGAGGATAAACGATGTGGGAAAAGACAACAAAGAAATCTTCGACATCACTGAGGTTCCGGCCATTCCTCCCGGAGGCATGGAAGGCTGGAGTAGTTATGTGGCAGGTAATATGAAATATCCCCAGCAAGCTCGAACTATGGGAATCGAGGGTACTGTGATCGCGGCTTTTGTGGTCAATTCTGATGGATCCGTCTCTGATGCGGAGATTTTGCGAGGCATCGGAGCGGGCGCGGATGAGGAGGCCTTGCGAATCGTGCAAAACTCTCCAAAATGGAGCCCTGCTCAGCAGAGGGGGCAAGCGGTCAACTGCAGGATGAGAGTACCGATTAGGTTTAAGTTGAGCTAACTTCGGTTTTGTAGTATAAATATCAATTGTTCAAAACTCTATAAATTATAATATTATGAAAAATCAAGCTGTTTCTAAATTGCTGTGTATGATGTTGGTTGCGATGGCCTGGATGATCAATCCGGTCGAGACTAACGCACAAGAGACCGTCCATGACTCAGTGGACGAAATGCCCGTGCCTCCAGGCGGCATTGAAGGTCTGACCGACTACATGATCAAAAACCTAAAATACCCCAAACAGGCCAGGAAAGCTGGGATCGAGGGAAAGGTTTTGGTTTCCTTTGTGGTGAAATCTGATGGCACAGTCAGTGCGATTGAGGTCACTCAGGGGATTGGTGGCGGATGCGATGCAGAGGCTGTACGGATGGTCGAGAACTCAGGCGTGTGGACTCCCGGCAAGCAGGGCGGCGTTGCTGTCGCTACCCAGATGGTCTTGCCGATCCAGTTCAAGTTGTAGACAAACCCAGCAAATAAAAAAGCCGCTTTGCAATCGCTAAGCGGCTTTTTTATTCTTAATGAGTCAGTGTTGGAGATCAAATCTCCCACTTCAGATTCTTTAATTCATATTTTCTCCGTGAAAGATCGCATTCATAAACAGCTTGTTAGTTCCAAACCACGCGCCACGGAAGTTAGGGCTGTCGAAGAAATGAATGACTCGACCTTGACCTACTGACGAAATCACCACGCCAGCGCTGAGTTTCAGTTTGTCCAGATTGGTTTTGGAGATGTAGCCACCCAAATGCGGACCTGCCGAATACTTCACGGGTGTGAGGTATTTGTCCTCAGCGGGTTTGATGAAAATGGTGGAGTTCCGATAGACCGGGAGGGTTTTCGCATGATAGCCATAAGCAATCGGATGAGTCAGATCCAACTCGGCGAGGTAGATGCTTCCGCCCACTTCTTTGGCTCCTTCGAAATCATTTCTGACAGCAAATGGCAGTGAGTCCGGGTCCTTTGGCGCATCTTCCAGTTCGACGGCAACTTCCTTGGTGATCTCTTTCTGGTTCAACCAAAGTGAAGCACTTTTCATCGAGATGACGGTTCCGCCGCGGTTGATCCAGTCCTTCAGGTGGTTGACTTGACCTTCAGAGAGTGAATTATAGCTTCCGGAAGGCAAGATCAACGTCGTGTAATCGAAGAGATTGACGCGTCCAAACTGATCTGAATTTACTTTAGTCATCGGCATGCCAAACTGCTGATCCAGCAGGTTCCAGATCTCTCCCGCCTCACCCGCGCTGATCCCGTTGCCTACCATCATGAGCACTTTCGGTTGCTCGATGGCAGAGACTAGATTGGAGCCCAAGTCGATCCCGCTCAAGTTGAGGCCGGTGGTGACAGCATAGACTTTATGATTGTTTTTGGCCGCCAATTCTTTGATTTTGCCACTGACTTCTTCAGGCTTCAGCTTTTGAAAGCCCATCGGGATCATGAGGGTTCCTGCAGCGAAGTCGACTTTTCCGTCCTGGGTTTGGGAGGAAAAACCTCCATGAACCGCTTCCACGTGAATTCCTGCCTTTTGCAGCTCATGAAGCATCTTTGGCGCGTAGTAATCCGACCAATCGATTAGATAGGCGTAGGCTTTTCCTTCTGGGAAAGTGAATGTTGAAGCAGAAACTTCAGTGATTTCCGATCCGGCTTTTGCGCCAGCTGCGGCCGAAAAAGGCATTCCATAAGCTGCCGCCATGGTCCAGGCTGAGGCATCGTAGAAGACCGAGTCTGCAAATTCTTTTTCGTATTCAAACATCGTCCGCACCATTCGGTATTGCGTCTGATTGGTGGGGACGATCCAGGATTTTCCTTTCTTAAAGGCCTGACCTGAAATGGTCAGATCGGCCGAGTTTTCGTAGACTTTGATCTTGTGATCCAGGAGAAACTTCACAAATAGCCGGTTTCTGCTTTCGTCAGATTCATCCCCAAAGACATAGCTTTTTGCCCCGTCTTTTGCGCCTTCTGCTTTCGCACTTTCGAAGAATTCACGTAGGTAGTCGTGCATGTAAACCCGATTGTCCAAGGCAGCTTCCATCGTGGCGAGAGAGTTGACGACATGATTGCGGATGGTAAAGGCAAAGGTGATGTCACCCCGCTGGCTGCTCTGCACATGCCCTCTGGAGCTTGCGGTTTCAAAGACCAATCCCAAGCCGCCATGGATATCCGGATAGGTGGATCCGTAACCCGGATAGCTGTTGTCAAAGACCTCTTTGGTCCAGTAGAGCGCGCCGATCTCATCCATGTATTTGGCAAAATACTTCGCAAAGCGCGGGTTGATGTCATCGTAGTTTTTGCGGGGCACGACGGGATTTTCCGAACCGTACGGTTTGGTCGGTTCGAAGAAATAGGTGCTGTTGGTGCCCATTTCATGGAAATCCGTAGTCACGTTAGGATACCACTGATGGTACCATTCCACCTTGACACGGGATTCGGGATGGGCGAGAGGAAGCCAGTCGCGGTTGAGGTCAAACCAGTAGTGATTGGTACGACCGCCCGGCCAGGCTTCATTGTGCTCTCGATCCATCGGATCAGCCACGGGAGGGAAGCCTTTGTTGGAGTTGGCCCAGAGGCTATGGCGATCACGGCCGTCGGGGTTTAGCGTGGGATCGATATGAACGACTGAATTTTCTCTGAGATTTTTAGCCAAATCTGACTGCGAAGCCAAGATCCAATAGGCAGTCAGCATCGCAGCCTCGGCAGAGGAGGGTTCATTCCCATGGACTCCGTAGCCGAGATGCACGATGGACGGCATGGAATTCACATCGGGTTTAGACTGGCTAGGATCGGCCAGTTGGATTTGCTTGAGGCGGATTTGCTCCAGATTGGCCATGTTGGCAGCTGAAGTGAGTGTCAGAATCACCTTCGGGCGATGCTCGTGGGTGTAGCCGATGGTCTGGAGCTGTGCGAGCTCGCTTACCTGGTCCAGCTTTTCGAAGTACTTCACGATCAGATCATAGCGCGTGTGCCATTCTCCGATTTGGTAACCAAGAAACTGCGAGGGAGCCGGGATAGCGGGATCGAATTTTTCCCCCGGAAAGTAATAATCTTCCTGAGCCAAGGCCGCAGGACTCAACAAAAGGGCAAAAAACGCCCAAAGTAAAGGTTTATACATGGTGGTCAATTTTCACTTAAAGTAGGAAAGGAATAGCTCAAATCCAGTAAAAATCCATCAGCGGCTTTCCGATTCACGGCTTTTTTACAGTAATTTATCGGGTTAACATTCTTTACCTAAAATAATCTATTGGTTATGACAAAACAGTTAGTTGCTCTCGCGTTCTTTGCTTCGGGACTTTCAGTAAGTTCTTTATCCCTGGCACAAGATCAAACTCCCCCCAAATTGCCACCGCAAGCTACCGAGTTCTACACTCCGGTGGTTCCGAAAATCACCGCCGGTACCAACAATACCGCACCACCATCCGACGCGATCGTTCTGTTTGATGGCACTAACCTGAACAGCTTTGTCAGTGCCAAGGAAGGCAATGGCCCTGCTGAGTGGAAAGTGGAAAACGGCGAACTGACCGTGGTAAAGGGCAAAGGAGATATCCAGTCCAAGCAGGCATTTGGTGATGCTCAATATCACTTGGAATGGACTGCACCTACCGAGATCGTAGGAGAAGGCCAAGGCCGTGGCAATTCAGGTTTCTTTTTGATGGGAATTTACGAAGTGCAAGTACTGGACAGCTACGAAAGCAAGACCTACACCAACGGTCAGGCTGGATCGATTTACAAGCAGCACCCGCCGTTGGTCAATCCGCTGAGAGCTCCGGGCGAGTGGAACTACTACGACATCATCTTCAAGGCTCCAAGATTTGACAAAAACGGCATGGTGACCTCGCCTGCGACCGTGACCTTGCTGATCAACGGCGTGTTGGTACAAAACAATGTGATCCTCAGAGGTCCAACTGAGTACATCGGGATTCCAAACTACAAAGCTCACGCTGAGGAACTTCCGATCAAGATGCAAGATCACGGTAACCCGGTAAAATTCAGAAATATCTGGGTAAGACCTTTGTGATTTACGAAGTACGATTTTTGATTTACGAGGTCTTGGATAAGTTGAACTCGTTTTCTGATCCAATCTTTTTAGAACTTCAAAAAGGAAAGTTCAATTGAGAATTTGGGATTGGTGCTATTCTTAGCCTCGTAAATCGTAAATCTGAAATCGTACTTTTTCAATAACCAATAACCCCAAAACCATCTATCTATGTCCTCAAGAAGACGATTTATACAAAACACCATGCTGCTGGGAGCAGGGTTGAGCATGCCCTCAATCCTGACTGCAGCAGACTTTGGGAAATTCACCCGAAGCATCGGTCCCAACGACCAGATCAACTACGGCCTGATCGGCTGCAAAGGAATGGGCTGGTCCAACATGAATGCCCATCTGAAGATCCCGCAGGTCAACTGTGTGGCATTGGCGGATGTGGATCAGAGCGTACTTGATCAGCGAACTGAAGATGTGTTCAAACTTCGTGGGACCCGACCCAAGCAATACAAAGACTATCGCAAGCTCCTAGAAGACAAGGATATTGACGTGGTCATCATTGGGACTCCGGATCATTGGCACTGCCTGAACATGGTGGATGCGGTATCTGCTGGCAAGCATGTCTATGTCGAAAAGCCCATCGCCAATACCATCGAAGAGTGCCAGATCATGGTCAAAGCCCAGGAACGGTACGGCAAAGTCGTGCAAGTCGGGCAGTGGCAGCGTTCTGGTTCCCAATACGACGAAGCCATCCAATACGTGAAGTCCGGCAAATTGGGCCAGATTCGTCTGGTCAAATGTTGGGCTTATCAGGGTTGGATGAAGCCTGTCCCGGTTGTGCCAAACGGTCCGGTTCCGGCAGGTGTCGATTACGACATGTGGCTCGGTCCCGCTCCAAAAAGAGAGTTTAACGCCAACCGCTTTCATTTCAACTTCCGCTGGTTTTGGGACTATGCCGGAGGACTGATGACCGACTGGGGTGTGCACGAGATTGACATCGCGCTCTATGCGATGGGTGTAAGTGCGCCAAAATCCGTGATGGCCTCAGGAGGGAAATTCGCCTATCCGGATGACGCTTCTGAAACACCGGATACACTGCAGACCGTGTACGAATACGATGGCTTCAACATGTTATGGGAGCACGCGACCGGCATTGACGGAGGGAACTACGGCACCACAGAGGGCATTGCCTTTATCGGTAACAACGCGACTCTGGTGGTCAACCGTGGTGGCTGGAAAGTAATCCCGGAAACCCAGACGGTCGATGGCAAAAAGGAAAACAAGACCGAGGAAGTTGCACATACCAAGCCCAACGGAAACGCCTTGGATCTGCATGCTGTGAACTTCGTAGAGGCAATGACAACCAACGATCCTTCGAAACTGAAGTGTGCAATTCAGACCGGTTCGGTAGCTGCGATCAACGCCCAGATGGGAAACATCGCCTACAAGACCGGCAAGAAAGTCTATTGGGACGCTGCGAAAAACATGTTCACCGATTCAGATGCCAATGATCTGATGAAGGCGAATTATCATAATGGCTGGAAAGTGCCGAAGGTCTAACGTCGTTACGAGCGACAGAGGAGCGAAGCAATCTGGTATTACGATCACGAATTTGATTAAGATTTACGAGCCCTCCGGAGAGATTCGGAGGGCCGTTTTTTCAATGTGGCTTTTGGCTCTTTGAAGAGGACCGCAAAGGAGTTGACGTTCGCAAAAATATTTTACAACCATGAAGATTAACAGTACCTCTTTTTTGACTTTTCTAAGACAAGGTGCTCTTATCGGGCTGCTGTTTTTTGCGATGTCTGCGGCATACGGCCAAAAAGTGAAAAAGCCCAACATCCTGCTAATCCTTGTCGATGACCTTAAACCCAACTTGGGTGCCTACGGTGATCCGCATGCCATCAGTCCCAATATTGATGCGCTGTCCAAGAGCGGGATGCGATTTGATCAGGCCTATAGCAATCAGGCAGTGTGTGTGTCAAGCCGGTACAATCTGATCTTGGGGTCCCGGTCCACCAGCACTGGTCTCTATGATTTTGGGAAGGAATTCCGGGACGTGATCCCTGACGCAGTGACCATGCCGCAATATTTCCGTGCTGCGGGTTACCATGCGGAATCTATGGGCAAGGTCTTTCACATCGGCCATGGCAACACCAACGACAAGGAGTCTTGGAGTATCCCGCATTGGAAAGAAAAGGTGATTGAGTATTTAGATCCTGCAAGCACCAATGGACAGTTGACACGGGAGGAGGCCTTTTTCGAAAACACCCGCATGTACATCAAGGACACGCCACCAAACCATGAATTGCCCAGAGGAGCGGCTTGGGAAAGTCCGGATGTGACAGACGAAGCATACGCTGATGGTCGGGTGGCTCGTCATGCCATTGACCGGCTACGGGATTTGAGCAAGGATCAAGACCAACCGTTTTTTATGGCGGTGGGTTTTGCCCGCCCGCATCTGCCCTTCAGCGTGCCCAAAAAATACTGGGACATGTATGATCCCGAGAAGCTCCCTTTGGCGGAATTTGAAGACTATCCTGAAGATGCCCCGGATTTTGCTGTCAAAAGTGGAGGGGAGGTCAATCAGTTTTTTCCCATCCCAAACCATCAGAGCATCTATGAGAAGGATCTGCAGCGAAAGCTGGTGCACGGCTATTATGCAAGCCTGACTTATATGGACGCCCAAGTCGGCAAAGTTCTGGCGGAACTGGAGCGGTTGAATCTGGATGAAAATACGATTGTGGTTCTTTGGGGCGATCATGGATGGCACTTGGGAGATCACGGCATGTGGACCAAGCACACCAATTATGAGCAAGCAAACCGCATCCCCATTATCTTCCGCGCTCCTGGTGTGACAAGCAGTGGCAGCAGTACTAGACAGTTTGCTGAGTCGGTCGACATCTTCCCGACTTTGGCGGCGTTGGCAGGCCTGGAAAGACCGACGGGTCCGCAGCCGATCGATGGGATCAATCTTGTGCCGACGCTAAACGACGGCCGACACCTACTGAAAGATCACGCGTATCATGCGTTTATCCGCGGCGGATACCTTGGGGAAGCCATTCGGACCGACCGCTACCGCATGGTGCGATGGACTCACACGCAGGACAAAGACAAAGAGGTGGTATACGAGCTGTACGACTTCGAAGACAATCCGCTAGAGGTTAAAAACATCGCCAAGGACAGGCCTGAGATAGTTGAAGAATTGGAAGCAAAGCTGGCAAAGTATCCCAAGGCTCAGGGACTTCCTTAGGAAGTGAGCTTGAAAACAATGGGAGAGATCTAGATTCAATACTGTGTACTCCGATATATTTCCATTATAATCGTTGCAGCGTGCTACCAAACTCAACCCATGGACTTATCCAAGATCTTTGAAAACAACGAAAAGTGGATCCAGGCGAAAACCGCGGATGATCCGGCCTATTTTGAAAATCTCAACAAAGGCCAAAAACCGAACGTGCTCTACATCGGCTGCTCGGACTCACGGGTGACGGCAGAGGACCTGATGGGCATGCAGCCTGGAGAGCTTTTTGTCCATCGAAACGTCGCCAATATCGTCAACGCCATCGACCTCAATGCGCAGAGTGTGATCAACTATGCTGTGAAATATCTGGAGGTGAATCACGTGGTGGTCTGCGGACATTATTCCTGTGGCGGAGTTAAGGCTGCGATGGAGTCTAAGGACATGGGTATTTTGAATCCATGGCTGCGCAATATCCGGGATGTCTACCGTGCCCACAAGGACGAACTCAATGCGATCACTGACGAGCAAAAGCGCTACGATCGACTGGTCGAACTCAATGTGAAGGAGCAGGCAATCAATGTGCTCAAGATGGCTGCCGTGCAGCGCGCAGTTCGAAAGCGCGGCATGCAAGTCCATGGTTGGGTCTTTGATATCAAGACTGGAAAGTTGATTGACTTGAAGATCGACTTCCAAAAAGCTTTGGCGGACATTATGGAGATCTACCGACTGGAGGATTGAAGCCCCATCGATGTTTCGACTGCTTTCAATGAGTTACGTTGAGCGTTTAACTCACTTGGATATCAATAAGGGTAAAAAAAGCCTTCCCACTGGGAAGGCTTTGGATTTTAATAAAGCAGCTTGCGAACAGCGGTTGTTACAGACCAATTGCTTTTGCAGCATTCACATAGCCATTTCCGTAGTATTCGTCTTTCCCAGGCTTGCCTAGATCGGTGGCTGAATTTGTCAGTCTGGTTTTTACTACCCCAGGCTGCATGGTTCCTCCACTTTCTTCCATCATCAGTGCTACTACCCCGGCCACCGCCGGTGAGGCCATTGAGGTGCCTTGTGACCAGCTGTAGTTTCCATCGGTAGTTCCTCTGACGGTACTGAAGACCATGTCAAAGGCATAGCACGGGTTGATGATGGTGCGGCTGGTACCTACAACGGTACAGTTACCGGCGAATCCGTCTACCACCAAAAGACCGGCACTTCCACCTGGAGCGGCAAAGCTTACCAATGACTTACCGAAGTCCGTGTAGTAGGCGGGTTGAGCGAAATTGGTAGCACCCAAGGCCCAACCCACAGGTCCGGTAGAACTGATGGAGAGAACGTGTTGGTTTTCTGCGGGGAGTTTATAGAGCGATTTTGCTACATCATAGTTAGTCGCTCCATTGCCCGCAGACACTACGACTGTCACGCCATTTTGGTAAGCATATCGGGTGGCCATGTCATAGATTTTCTGTAGCTCGCGAAATGCGTCCCGAAATTCTTTGTCTTTCCACTCGTCTCTATAGGGGATCGTTGCTCCCAAGCTCATGTTGATAATCTGGGCGCCCGCTCCGCCCATGGATTGAGGGGTTGCAGCATAGAGGAGTCCTTCCAAGATCCATTCAAAGGCACCGGTCCCATTGTGAAGGGATTTGACGCCGATAATGGTGGCTTTTGGCGCGATGCCTACCGCACCAAATCCTGACGCCGCCACTATACCGGCGACGTGGGTTCCATGCCAGAAGGTTCCGACATCTTCGTTGAAATTAAATCCCGGCACTGTGGAGATGGAGCTAGCCACGTCCAGATTGGGAGCTAGGTCAAAATGGGTAGAGTGGATTCCACCGTCGATGACTGCCACACGCACCCCTTCACCTGTAATTCCGTTATCCCATGCAGTCGGAGCATCAATGGAAGCCGGAGCCCATTGAAATCCATCAAAGATTGCGCTTTGGTAGTCAAATGGCTCGGCGGTAGCGCTGATGTTTCCCAGATCAAGACTTGTGACCTCTCCCGCAAATTCAGGCTCCGTGGTATATTGAAGAATGAAATCAGGAGTCACAGACTCTACTGAACTGATCGCCCTGGCCTTGGTCAAGAAATCAGAGGAATTTGAAACTGCGACTGATACTCCGATTTGCGGATAAGTTTTCACAATCTCGCCGCCGGCTTTTTGAATATCTCCTGCCAGGGACTTGGATAGACTGCCGCCCTTGTTGATGATCAGGTATCGGCCTGTATAGGTGCCGACCCGTAAGTTGGAAAAATCCGTGACTTGGGGAAGCAGGTTGAGATTATACTTGCTGGTTTCTGCTTCCTCTGCAAGCGTAGCCTGTGTGATCGGCTCTTCTTGCACGATGCTGCTTTCGCAGGATGAAAATAAAATCCCGATTCCTAGGAGTAGGGATAATGTGTTTGGGGTTTTTAGTTGCCTCATATTTTTTTGTGTTTGGGTTGAAAAATTGGTTTTGAAAATTATAAACAGAGTTGAATTAATTCTTCGAAAATCTAAAAAGGAATGCTGGACAGAAGCGTGTCTGAAACAGGGATCAGTAATATCTTAATTTACATAAAAGATCATATCTGCCAATATTTGTCTTCTATTTATCCATTTTATTATCTGCTGTGTGCCAAAAAGATACCTCTACCATCCCGCATATTTAGATATAATTGGACTTCGATGGCGAGATCTGAAATGTCGACCCTTGGCCGTAGATTAAAGTGGCCGGTGAGCAACTGGCTTTGAAATTGTCGAAATGTGGGATTTTATAAAGTCAAACTGGGGGAGTGAGTCGACAAGGCTTCTATGCGGAAATGTAGGATTACGAGACTTAGATTTTTACCTTTGGGGAAACAACCCAAGTGTATGATTCTGGTCGGAAACGCCGTGCTATCGGACGATATCAAAGAAAACTTTTTTGTCTGTGACCTGGATGCCTGTAAAGGTGCCTGCTGCGTAGAGGGCGATGCCGGTGCGCCGCTGGAAGATGACGAGACCAAGATCCTGGAGGAAATCTACCCGATAGTCAAAGACTACATCACCGAGGAAGGACGTCAGGCCATCGAAAGGCAGGGTGTGTGGGTGATTGACAAAGATGGCGATAAGGGAACTCCGACCATCGGTGACAATCGGGAATGTGCTTACGCACTCTATGACGGGCGTGGCATTCTGAAGTGTGGGATCGAACAAGCCTACATAGAGGGAAAAATCTCCTGGAAAAAGCCAATTTCCTGTCATCTTTACCCGATTCGGGTGACTAAGTACGATCAGTTTGATGCGCTCAACTATGACCGCTGGCACATCTGCGACCCGGCTTGTCAGCTTGGTCAAAGCTTGAAAGTGCCGCTTTACCGTTTTCTCAAGGATGCTTTGATCAGGAAGTATGGGGAAGCTTGGTATGAGGATCTTTTGGAAGAGATCGAAGGTCCGAAATAAGGAGGAGATTTAGCCTCCCGACTTTTTAGCGCCGTAGCCCGCCTGAAGCAACACTTGCAGGACTTTGTCCCGGTGATCACCTTGGATGAGGATTTCTCCGTCTTTGGCGGAACCGCCGACGCCGCACTTGTTTTTCAGCAGCTTGCCCAGTTCTTTCAGATCGTCCTCTGTGCCGACGAAGCCTTCCACGAGCGTGACCTGCTTTCCGGCACGGGCTTTCTTGTCAAGCAATACCTTTAGCTTTTGCTGGGAAGCAGGAAGAGTTTCGGCGTCATCCTGATCACCATGATTGTACTCGAAGTCGTCGCTTGTTGAAAAAACCACTCCGTCGCGCTTTTTCCAGTCGTTGTTTTTCTTTGCCATAGGGGAAATAAAAAGGCCCGCACCGAAGTGGAGGCCGCAAAGTTAATGGGGAATTACTTGGTTTTGTAGGTCCAAACGGGTCTTTTTGAATGGTTGACTACGTCCTCGGCGATACTGCCGGTGATCAGGTGCAGCAGGCCAGTTCTCCCGTGGGTAGTCATCGCGATCATGTCCGCCTGGATATCGTCGGCAAACTCCAGGATGCCGGACTCCTCCGAAAGGGAATTGTAGATCTCTGCCTTGATGTTTTCAAACTTGTGCTTCTGCACAAAGGTCTTGATCCTGGAGATAGACTCCCGGGTAGTCTCAAAATTGCCCGGAGTATTGATTACCACGAAGTAAAACTCAGCATGGAAGAGGTCCTGCATGCGTTTGATTCTGGCAGCTACCCTGTCGTCGGATTCTCTGAAGTCAGAAGCAAAGACGACTTTTCTCATCTTGTCAACAGGAGTGTCCGCTTTGATCGTGATGACTGGACATGAGGCATTTCTGACCACTTTTTCAGTGTTGCTGCCGATCAGCACCTCTTCCAGTCCCGATGACCCTTTCGATCCCATGATCACCAGATCCGGAGCTTCTTCCAGGATTGCGTCACTGATGCCTTTGAAGACATTGCCGAGCACCAGTTTGGTCTTAAAGGCATATTCGGATCCGACGTATTTTCCTTCGAGTTCTTTGAATTGCTTCTTTCGAGTCTCGATCAGTTCCATGTAGAAGATCTGGTTTTGAAAGTCAGGAATAGATTCCAATCCTCCGCCCATCGCGCTCATTCCCGTGGTGACGGGAGTTTCGATCACGTGTAAAAGACTGATTTCGACATGGGGGTAGATAGCTGCGAGCCCGGTTGCAAAATTCAGGGCGTGATGCGCAGTCTGAGAAAAATCAAACGGTACGAGGACTTTTATCATGGCTCAAAGGGTTGTTGTATTTTCCAAATTAGCTATTTAAAGCGACAGGAAAATGATTTTTAGAAGCTTTTGCTAAAAAAGTAAACCCACTCCGAAAAGCACCACCCAGAGCAGGGTGCTGATCGCCATCGTTTTCAGAAAGGGATCAGTCTCGGCGGAGGATTTGGCACGCTGGACTCCCGAGCCAACCTTCCACATCACGAGTCCGGCAAGGAGCGCAAGCAAAGCGAGATGCTGCCCGCTGACGAGCACAAATCCAATCAGGCACAGGTAACCTCCAGCCAAAAGTGCCCAGTTGTAGCGTACCGCGGCTGTTCTGCCAATTCGTACTGGAATCGATTTTTTACCTGCCTTTTCATCCGATTCGATGTCGCGGATGTTGTTGATATTGAGCACAGCTGCGCTGAAAAGTCCCAGCGCCACACCGATCAGCAAAGTCAGAGGCTCGAAGCTCAGCGTATGGAGAAAGAAAGTACCCAGCACCCCAAGTAAACCGAAGAATAAAAAGACGGAAATGTCGCCCAAGCCTGCATATCCGTAAGGATTGCTTCCCGACGTATACGTGATGGCCGCCCAGATCGCGGCCAAGCCGAGAGCAAGAAAAAGCGAAAACAACTTCCAATCCTCAACCGCAAGATAGAGCAGGAGCAGGCCTGATACCAAAGACAAGATGCCAAACAGGTACATTGCCCGCTTCATTTCCGGCAGTGTAATGATGCCAGACTGAACGGCACGAACAGGGCCTTGCCTTTCTGCGGAGTCTGCTCCGTGCACGGTATCACCGTAATCATTGGAGAGATTGGAAAGGATCTGAAGGAAGATCGTGGTCAAAGCCGCCAAGAGTAGGATTTCCCAGCGGAAGCTTTCCTTCCAAGCTGCGAGAAATGATCCGGCTAAGATGCTGGCCAAGGCCAGAGGTAAAGTACGAAGCCTGACCGCGTGCAGCCAGGCTTCTTTTTTTGTGGTAATCTCTTTCTTCATGTGCTTATTATTTGCTTTTAAAAAGCCACATAGCCTGTCCCGTTCGCCGCGGCGGATCGGGAGAATCTCGCACAGTTAATAACTATCCCAGTGTGTGTCGTGGACGACAGGCTCGATTTCAAAGCAAAAATTCTTGAATTAGGCGCCGATGAGCTGGAGAATCTCTTCGTCCAACGGAGCCACTTTGGAAGGGAAGAACTTCACGAGTTCGCCCTTTTCATTGATGAAATACTTACAGAAATTCCAGCTCGGTTCTTCGTTGTTCCAGCCGTTTTGCGAAGCGTCAGAGAGCCATCTGTAAAGTGGATGCTTGTCAAAACCTGCCACGGAGATCTTCTCAAACATGGGGAAAGTCACGCCGTACTCCGTGGAGCAGAAGTCTTTGATTTCCTCGTTGGAGCCGGGCTCCTGACCGCCAAAATTGTTGGCCGGGAAGCCAAGGATCAAGATGTCGTCACCGTGCTCTGCGTAGAGTTCCTGCAGCTGCGCGTACTGCTTAGTGTAGCCGCACTTGGAAGCCACGTTTACCAAGAGCAGCTTCTTGCCTTTGAACTCAGAAAAGTCAATTTCTTTCCCATTGATGTCTTTCATCTTGAAGTCGTAGAAGGAGCTTTCCATAGTTTGGTCAAATGAGGGGTGAAGTTCTGCCTGGTCAGCGGGTCTTTCCAAACTGTTGCCGCAGGCGAGCAGGGCAATGCTGATTATTAAGGATAGTATTTTCATGTGTTAATAATTTGTTTTTTAATGGACACATAGCCTGTCCCGAACTTGATTCGGGAGAATCTCACAGGATTGGTACAATCCCAGAGTAGGACTTTTTTGCCAAGTTCGATTTCATAGTTTACATGCGTTCTGGTACCAATATACCAAGTAAACTCATTCCCTTTTTGATTGTTTTTGCAGTCAATGCGGAGAGCGCTACGCGGAAGGCTTGGACGGCCAGGTCCTTCTCATGGAAGATGGGGAGATCCGCATAGAAGCGGTTGTATTCTTTTGCCAAATCAAAGAGATATTGTGCGATCACCGCGGGAGAAAGCTCCTCAGCAGCGAGGCTGATTTTTTTCTCAAAGTTGCTCAGGAGAAAGATCAGGGCCGTTTCCGACTCCGCCAATTCGCTTATTCCTGAGAAATCCGGGTTTTGGTAAGCCACCCCGATCTGGTCAGCTTTGCGCAGGATCGCCGCAATCCGCGCGTGAGAATACTGCACGAAAGGTCCGGTATAACCCTGAAATTCGATGGATTCTTTGGGATTGAAAAGCATTCGTTTTTTGGGATCGACCTTGAGCAGGAAGTACTTCAGAGCGCCCATGCCGAGGATCTCATAGAGTTCGCTGGCTTGCTCTTCGGTAAATCCTTCGATCTTGCCCAGCTCTTTGGTGTGATGCTCGGCTGTCTCGACCATCTCCTGCATCAGGTCATCCGCATCCACCACGGTGCCCTCGCGGGACTTCATCTTTCCGGTAGGCAAATCCACCATCCCGTAGGACAGGTGGTACAGGCCATCACCATAAGATCGGCCGAGCTTTCGCATGATCTTAAACAGGACTTCAAAGTGGTAATCCTGCTCGTTACCAACTACATATACGGACTTGTCGATTTGGAAATCTTTGTATTTCAAGTCGGCAGTACCCAAATCCTGGGTGATGTACACCGAGGTGCCATCGCCGCGACGGACGAGCTTTTCGTCCAGTCCCTCGCTGGTTAGATCCACCCAGACGGAGCCGTTTTCTTTCTTGAAAAACACTCCTTTTGCCAAGCCTTCTTCCACGATATCCTTGCCCAAAAGGTAGGTGTCGGACTCGTAGTAATACTTGTCAAAGCTGACGCCCATCTTGGTGTAAGTGGCCTCAAACCCCGCATAGACCCAGGCATTCATCTGCTTCCAAAGCGAGACCACAGCCTCGTCATTGGCTTCCCACTTACGGAGCATGTCCTGCGCTTCCAGGATAATTGGCGCGTTTTTCTTTGCTTCTTCCTCTGTCTGACCGGCAGAAACCAATTCCTTGATCTGCTTCTTGTACTCCTGATCGAAAAGCACGTAGTACTTTCCTGCCAAATGGTCTCCTTTGAGTCCGGAGGATTCTGGAGTTTCTCCGTTTCCAAAGTGCTGGTATGCGACCATGGATTTGCAGATGTGGATGCCGCGGTCGTTGACCAGATTGGCTTTGATGACCTCATAGCCGTTTGCGGAGAGGATTTCCGCGACCGAGAAGCCGAGGAAGTTGTTTCGCAGGTGTCCGAGGTGAAGCGGTTTGTTGGTGTTGGGAGAGGAATATTCCACCATTACCTTTTGGCCGTTGGCCGGGAGCTGCCCCAGATCCGGGTTGGAGTAGATTTGGGAGAAAAGATCCAGCCAGACTTTTTCGTTCAAAACAAGGTTGAGGAAGCCCTTCACGACATTGAAATCTGCAACCACTGCGACGTTTTCTTTGAGGTATTCGCCGATTTGCTTGGCGGTGGTGTCAGGATTTGCTTGTGAGATTTTCAAAAATGGGAAAACTACAAAGGTGTAGGTTCCCTGAAATTCCTTTCGGGTAGGAGCGAGGACAATCTGGTCCAAAGGCAAGTCATGGTTGTAACTATTCTGAAATGCCAGCTGAATGCCCTGGATGATACTTTCTTGAATGTTCATCAGTGAGATGTAAGATTTTAGACGCCAGACAAAAGATGTCTGATGTCACAATCGAATTAAGTCTAAGTTTTAGTTTTTCCAGACTGGAAAGCTGGGTGCAAATCTATGGACTATGGACTACAAGCTTTTATTTTTTTTAAAATAAGTCAACAGTCCTTACTCATCAATAAATAGAGGTCAGGCTGCTTCACGGAAAAAAATGGATGGCATTGATGCTACTTAGAATTTACGGGTAGCGACGATGATTCCCGTGGACCAGTTGAGTTTGGTGAGATGGAGAAACGGCGTGGATTCGAGCTTTTGGATAAACCTTTCTGCCTTTTCCGCGTGACCGTCCGGCCAGTTGGCTTGGGGAAGCATGTCATCCACGATGTAAAGACCTCCGACTTTCAGCATCTCCAAGACTTCGTCCAGCAGCAGGTATTTGCCGTGCCAGGTGTCGGCAAAGATGTAATCGAAGCGCTGCCCCGCGTTGGATTCAACCCATTTTTCCCCATCTATCAGCTCAAGTTCCAGACGGGGATCATTACCGAGAAACTCCCGAGCTATTGACAGGAATTGGTCATCAAAATCGATGGAAACGAGGCTGGAGTTCTGGTCCATTCCGTCCAAGATCCAAGAGGTGGAAAGCCCCGTTCCGGTACCCATCTCCAAAAACCTGCCTTTTGGTTTGCTTCCGGCCAGGGTTTTAAGGAAGCTGCCGGTCGCCAGATCTGAGGCCATGGTGAAGCCCTGGTCAATCGTCGCTTGCTGGATAGCTCGGTAGGACGTGGGCAAAGGAGAAAAGTCTTCTGTCATTGGGAATGGGGTTTGGGTGGAATTTCTTAAGAATATAGGAAAAAGGGAAATCTAACAATTCGGAATGGTGCACGAAATTGGGATATATCGAAACTAATAGTGATAAATCCCCCTAACCCCCTTAAGAAGGGGGAATTCGCCAAAGGCCAGCATCAAACTTCCATTTATTAGATTAATTTCAATAATACGATTTAGCAAAATGAAAAATCCACTCGGATGAATTTCCAAGTGGATCTGTTTTTGAAATGATTATTTCTTTCCAATAACCAAGGAAAAGAAAGTCTGAAGTTATTACTTAACAGCCGTCGACTGTCGACTGTCGTCGGTTGACAAGATCATTTTCCCTTTACCCAAAGCAAAGCTTCTTCCACACCGCGGATCTCAGCGAGGCCTTTGAGTCGCCCAATGGCCGAATAGCCTGGATTTGTCTTCTTGTGCAGATCGTCCAGCATCTGATGGCCGTGGTCGGGACGCATCGGAAGGCTTTTGCCCAATCGCTGTTGCACCTCGATGATCTCATTGATGACCGCTACCATCGGCACATTTCCTTCCAAATGATTGTCTTCGAAGAAGTTGCCCTCGGCGTCTCGTTTGGTGCTGCGTAAATGGATGAAATGGATGCGGTCACCAAATTCTTTGACCATGGCAGGCAGATTGTTGTCGGCCCGCACTCCATACGAACCGGTGCAAAATGTGACCCCATTGTGTCGGCTCGGCGTTTCGACAAGGATTCTCCTCGCATCTGAAGCCGTGCTGACCACTCTCGGAAGCCCGTAGAGAGAGAACGGCGGATCATCCGGATGGATGCAGAGAAATACGCCGACTTCTTCGGCTACCGGAGTCACGGCATCCAGGAAAAGGCGCAGGTGTTCTGCCAACTTCCGTGCATCGATCCCTTCATAGGTCTTCAGCATCGCGCGAAATTCGTCCATTGTATAGCCGATCTCGGAGCCTGGCAATCCTTTGAGAATGTTGTCAATGATGAGCTGCTTGGCATCGGGTGCCAGCGCTTCGTAGTAGGTCTTGATCGCTGCAATCTCGTCAGCTGTGTATTCATTCAAAGCCTCAGGACGCTGAAGGATGAAAAGATCAAACGCTTGAACGGCTTTTTTCTCATAGAGCAAGGCCTTTGCACCGTTTTCCAGCTCATATTCCAAGTTGGTACGAGTCCAGTCCAGGATCGGCATGAAGTTATAGCAGACAGTGAAAATACCCTCTGCGGCCAGGTTTCGGAGCGTGGTCTTGTAGTTTTCGATGATCTGGGCAAAGTCACCAGTTCGGGTTTTGATGACCTCATGCACGGGCACAGATTCGACGACTGACCAAGTCAATCCGGCGTCTTCGATCACTTGTTTGCGGATCTGAATCTCTTCGCGACTCCAGACTTCCCCGTTTGGTACATGGTGAAGTGCAGTCACGATACCCGTGGCACCCGACTGTCGGATGTCTCTCAGGCTTACCGGGTCTTTGGGACCATACCAGCGCATGGTTTGTTCCATCTTATAGCTCATGGAAAAATGGGTTATTGGTTAGTAGGTTGCTTGTAATTGAAAGGAAAAGTTAAGCGGAAAAGTTAAGGGTTAAAGGTTAAATGTTAACGGAGCAGCGATTAACTCTTAACAATTAACTTTTAACCAATAACCCTTTCACACTCCTGAATAGGCGCTGAATCCCCCGTCCACCGGTACGATGGTGCCGGAAACGAAGGCCGATGCGTCGCTGCAAAGCCACTGCAAGGCGCCCAGCAGATCTTCGGGTTTTCCGAATCTGCTCATCGGCGTGTGGGTGATGATCTGGTTTCCCCGTTGGGTGAGGCTTCCGTCTGGTTCAGTCAGCAAGGTTCTGTTTTGCTCCGTCAGAAAGAAGCCGGGGGCGATGGCATTCACCCGGAATTCCGGGCCGTGCTTTTGTGCCAACTCGACAGAAAGCCATTTGGTAAGGTTGTCGATGGCAGCTTTGGCGGACGCATAGCCCATCACTCGGGTCATGGGTCTGGATGCTGCCATTGAGCTGATATTGAGGATATTGCCTTTTCCGTTCTTTAGCATCAATGGAAGCAAAGCCTTGATTGGAAGCACGGTGCCGAGGTAGTTGAGATCCATCACTTTGCGCAGCGCCTGAGTATCCAAGTCCAGGAAGGTTTGATCTGGTCTCACGACAGCTCCCGGCATGTTTCCGCCTGCGGAGTTGATTAAAACATCCACTCGCCCGTGTTGAATCTCAATCTCTTTGGCAATTTTGCTTAGTGACTCTTCGTCCGTCACGTCTGCAATGTATGCGGAAGCTTTGCCTCCGGCCGCAGTTACTTCCGCGACCAATTCGTTGACTTTTTCGGGAGTTCTGCCCAGGATCAAAAGCTCCGCTCCGGCTGAAGCCAGATGCAAGGCCATCGTTTTTCCCAAGACTCCGGTTGCCCCGGAAAAAGCAATTTTCTTTCCCTCAAGGGAAAACAAATTAGGCGTGCTCATCAAAGCTTGTAATTAGAAGGGGAGAAGTTGAAGTAGTTTTTGGCGTTGCGGTAGCAGATGTCAGAGATCAACTGACCGAGCCATTTTTCATCCCAGGGAAGTTCGCCGTTTTGGACGTCCTGACCGAATAGGTTGCACAGGATTCGACGGAAATATTCATGTCGCGGAAAGGAAAGGAAGCTTCTGGAATCTGTCAGCATGCCGATGAAGCAGCTGATCAGACCCATATTGGAGAGGGAATTGATCTGTTTTTCCATCCCGTCTTTTTGATCCATAAACCACCAGCCGGAGCCAAATTGGATCTTGCCTTTGATCGAGCCGTCGTTGAAGTTGCCAATCATCGTGGCCAGCACTTCATTGTCCCGCGGGTTGAGATTGTAGAGAATGGTTTGTGCCAGCTGATCTGTAGAATCCAGTTCATTGAGAAAAGAACCGATGGCTCTTGCCTGGTCAAAATCCCCGATGGAATCAAATCCGGTGTCCGGGCCGAGGATTCTCAGCATCCGGGTGTTTGTATTTCGCAGGGCGCCCAAGTGAAACTGCTGTACCCAGCCTTTGGCGTGGTACATCTTGCAGAGTTTCTTGAGGACTTTGAATTTGAAGTGGTTGATTTCTTCCTCGGTGGCTGGATTGCCGCGAAGTACTTTGTGCAGAATGTTGTCGGCAGAAAGCCGTGTATCGTCGGAATAGTAGAGATTTTCCAAGCCATGATCCGAAAGTCGGCATCCTCTGCTGTGGAAAAAGTCAATCCGGATCTGCAAGGCTTCGATCAGTTTGTCGAAGGAGTCAATCTCAAAACCGGCAACTTCGCCGAGTTTCTTCAGGTAAGAAGTGTAAGCTTCCGGTGATTCGATCGCAAAGGATTTGTCTGGTCGGAAGGCCGGATAGAGCTGGACTTTACCTCCCACCCTGAGGTAGCTCTCATGGTGTACCAAGGTATCGACTGGGTCATCGGTAGAGCAGACTACTTCGACATTCATCTTCTCGAGCAGTGCCCGGGCTCTGAAGTCGTCGTCCTGCAGTTGTTCGGAGGTTTGGAGATAAATCTCAGTTGCATTGCTTCCGTTCATGAGCTGTTCCACTCCAAAATATCGCTTCAGCTCCATGTGAGTCCAGTGGTAAAGCGGGTTTCGCATGGTATAAGGAACCGATTGCGCCCAGTGCTGAAACTTCTCCGAATCAGATCCGGGGCCGGTGATGTACTTTTCATCGACCCCAAGTGTGCGCATTGCTCTCCACTTGTAGTGGTCGCCTGCGAGCCAGATCTTGCTCATGTTTTCGAACTTCCTGTTCTGGGCGATTTCGGCGGGAGGGAGGTGGTTGTGGTAGTCGATTATCGGGAGATCTTTTGCATAATCATGATATAGGATTCTCGCATACTCAGATTGTAACAAAAAATCTTCGGTCAGGAAAGAATTTTGGGTTTGCGTCGGGATCATAGTCAAAATGGGAGGCTAGGCCAGGGTTGTTTTGCCAAGCTAAATTTACCCTGATTTAGCGCCAAGACCCTATTAAAATACGGAAACGTTTGCGAAATAATAGATGTGGAATAATTTGTATAAATTAAGGCCTCGGAATTTTGACCGTCAATTAAAAGTACAATTAACCCATTAAAACTAATGAGTACCGGAGTCAATCTCAAAGAGCTGGCAGCGGAGTTGAAGCTTTCTCCCTCAACCGTGTCACGCGCGCTTAACGACAGCTACGAGATCAGCGAAGCGACCAAAAAGAAGGTGGTGAGCATGGCTGAAAAGCTCAATTACCAGCCCAATCCTTTTGCTCGTAGTTTGAGAGAAAACAAAAGCAAGACCATCGCGGTGGTCATGCCCGAGCGGATGAGCAGTTTTTTCTCAAAAGTCATCGATGGCATTGAGGAGGTCACCCATCAGCATGGCTATCATCTGCTGATCTACAGCACGCATGAGGATGTGGAGCGGGAAAAGAAAATCGTGAACCTATTGATGAACGGGCGAGCGGATGCAATTGTCATGTCCGTTTCCAGCCAAACCAGTGACATCTCGCATCTGGCCCGGTTGCATGAAAGAGGATTTCCGTTAATCTTTTTTGACCGGATCTGTGACAATATTCCTACTACCAAGTTCATCACCAACGACTACGAAAGTGCCTTTGAGGGTACCAAGCATCTGATCCAGCAAGGGTGTAAAAAAATTGCCTTTTTGATGCTTTCAAAAGAACTGTCGATCACCAAAGAGCGATACCGCGGATATCTTGATGCTTTAAAGGCAGCCGGACTTTCCCCGACACCTTCCCTACAGGTCACTTGTGCGCACGAGGAGGAAAAAAACATTGAGGCTATCCGCACTCTGCTGTTGTCTGAGGATCGGCCCGACGGGCTGCTTTCCTCGGTGGAAAAATTGGCTCTGGCGACCTACCATGCCGTGAAAAGGACCGATATCAAGATTCCCGAAGACCTGAAGATCATCAGTTTCTTTTCCAATCTTAGTATTGCGGGGCTTCTTACGCCCGCGCTAACCACGATTACCCAGCCGGCCTTTACGATCGGCGAAGAGTGTGCCAAGCTTTTGATGAAAAAGCTGACCAAGCCCCGGCAGCCGGACCTGCCCAATCAGGTCATTTCCTTGCCTTCCAAACTGACGATTCGATCCAGTACAGTAGTTTACAACTAACTGGGTTCGGCTTTCGGTCAGAGATTTACTCCAACAGTTTTCGTCGGATAATCCTTTAAGATCTAAAAAAAAGGGCTGCCAGTTGCAATTAAGCACGGCAGCCCTTGGTCTTTTAGCCACGAACGACTTTGAAGTTAATCTTCCTCAATAGTAGTCAACGGAGGGACATTGCTTTCAAATCCCGAATACCCTTCATTCTGGTTGATGCGGCCTTGTGTATTGCCGTCAATTGAACTTTGGGGAACCGGCCATAGGACGTGGTAGGGGCTTAACGTATACGTGTCCCCATGTCGGGTGAATACGCCTTTGTTGTAGAAATCCGTCTTTTCCATCATCCGATCATAGTAGAAGTTATTCTTGGAAAAATCTGCTTCATTGTACGTCTTACCATTGTAGGCACTCTGTCCGGTCTGTGCAAAGATTCGGGCGATTCGTGTAAGCTCGGTTTTTCTCGGCTCTTCATAATACAGCTCGCGGGCACGCTCGTCGAGAATCGTACCGATATTAATTTCCGCAGCGTTGTAGGGTGCCGCACCGGCACGGGTTCTGACGGCGTTTACGTCCTCAGCGGCTCCCGCCATATCGCCCATCCAAAATTTGACCTCTGCTCTCAAAAGATAGGATTCGGCAAGTCTGAATACGTACCAGTCGGTCGGCCCACCTTGTGGCTGAACTCGCTGTGGGTCTGGGACGTGGAGTTTATAATGCGGCCAGGAAAACCAGTTTCTGATCGTATCCACAGACAGTAACACTCCCGCGTCGTTTCTCAGCTGCAGGTTTTTTCCATAGTAGGGATCTTTTGACCGGATATCAGGATTGTTATAGACCAAATCAGTCATATTCATCCAGTTACCCGGAGCATGTCTTAGGTCATTTTCATCATCCCAAATCATACTTTGGTGATACCACGTGCCCCGCAGTCTTCCGATACCTCTTCCGTATGTCGTCACTTGGTCGATTGGAAGAGCCGCCACGTCCGATGTCCCTTTGTTTCCGGCAGGGGTGTTGATATTGCTTCCCCAGAAGGGTACTGCATTTCTCATCGAGATAATTCCGCCGGAGTTTCCATCCGTGTCTATCCTATCCATTACAAGTAGGATCGTTTCTGTATTGGTGGCGAGCGACTTGTTTTCTGGACGGTGAAGATCCCAGATTACATTCTTAGTGGGATCGTTAGCATCAACTCCGAATCTCCGAGTCATGAGCGCGTAGGGCCCCTGATCAATCAGTCTATTGGCTACGTCCAAGGCATCTTGAAAGTCTCCCAGGGCGAGATTGATCTTGATAAGTAGATGCTGTAGGGCTCCTTTGGGTACTCTTCCCCGGTCAAGTCCATCAGGAATCCACTCTTCGCCCCACTCTAGGTCTTCTTTCATCTTTCGAAGGATTACTTTTCGGTCGGTGGAATAAAAATCAAGTTTAGGAGCGATAATCTCATCCAAAATCAGCGGAACGTCACCGAACTGCTGCGTCAATCGGTAGTAGCGCAGCGACCGATGGAAATAGGCGGTGGCCAAGATGTGATTTCGCTCAGCCTCAGATTCGTAGTCTTGTGGTTCATCGATCCTGGATACCACCGTATTGGCGTATTTAATTCCTTTGAAGCCTTCTAGCCAGTACCATCCGATTCGGTTAAAATCGGTATGGTTTAGCTGTGCGTCGGGGGTGATGAGCAGGTTCATATCCTGAGCCGGGCCTGTCTTGTCTGTGGTACCCTCCACGGCCACCTCAGAGAAGATGTGCTCGGTAAGGATCGGAGATCCGTCACCCGTGTATTCGTGCCGCATATTTCGCTCGCAAGCGACCAGCGCAGCCCATAGGCCGCTGGCTTCATTATAGGTGTTTTCCGGAGTGTAGAAAGAAAGCGGCTTCGGATCCAGCCAATCTTCGCTGCAGCCTGGGGCCACCGCTAGGATCAACCCTGTTAAGAGGATCTTTATCGGAGTATATTTGATTCGTATAGTCATTGTAATGTTCTTTTAAACTTAAAATGTGACATCGAGTCCTAGTGTAAAGTAGCGTGGAGTCGGTCCGGAATTTTCAGGATCCCAGAAATCCCATTCAGGAGCGTAGTAGCCTACGTTTCTCACATTGAAGTACATCCGTGCATTGGACATGTTGGCTTTCTCCACGATCTGTGTTGGGAAGCGGTAGGCAACGGAGATATTCTCCAGACGGATAAAGGACTTCTTACGATAGACATTGAATCCGCTCGCGCCGCCCTCGCTTGAATTGAGCCTCGCCCATTCATTGTTCGGGTTTTCTTCGGTCCAATAGGGAGTCACGTAAGAACTGGTTCTATCCAGAAACCCGTCTCGGTTTTTCATCTGGTTGAAGGAGTCTTCATGTCCCCAATAAGAATACATCATGAAGGAGAAATCGATGTTTTTTAGGATGGTAAACTCGTTTCGCAAACTCCAACGGAACCTTGGCTGGGTATTGCCTTGGAATTGTCTGTCTGCGTTAGTGTATAGCCCGTCACCGTTGACATCCTGTATCTTGTAATCACCCGGGCGAACCCCATATTTTTTTGCCTCTTCAGCCTCGTCGCTTTGCCAGATCCCCTGAGTTTTGTAGTTCCAGATTTCGTCAATCGCGTGTCCTATGAACCATTTGTTGGTGATGTCGTCCCGCTCCTTACCGTTTTCATCATAGTCGCCATAGAGATGGACGATTTCGTTACGGTTTAACTGAAAGTTGCCCGTAGTCCTCCAGATGAAGTTTAGTCGCTCAAAGTTGACGGAGTTCAGAGTGAGCTCAAATCCCTTGTTGTCTACTTGGCCCAAGTTGTCATACACGTTGTCAAAACCAAGGAAATTGGGTAGTGCCCGCTGCACCAAAAGATCAGTGGTTGACATCTTGTAAGCTTCAAGGGTCCCTGTCAGACGGGTTTTGAGAACAGAGAAGTCTAGACCAAAGTTGAACGATTCGGTCCGTTCCCATTGCAGATTCTTGTTTTCCATGCGATTCACATAGAGCTGATTGACCAGGTAGAGCTCTCCAGAGGGGGTCTGGTAGAAATACTTGCCGGTATTCAGATCGGAAAGTGCCACATACCTTCCGATATCCCTGTTTCCGTTGCTTCCCCAGGAAACGCGCATCTTCCCAAAGTCCAGCCAGTCGATATTGATGAAATTTTCATCGGAAAATACCCATCCCAAAGCCGCAGAATAAAATAAGGCTCTAGGATTAGCCTGTCCGAATGCGGAGTACCCATCACGTCTAACAGAGAGCGTGGTCGAGTATTTGCCATCATAGGAATAGATCAATCGGCCCATGAGGGCGTCGCCCGTACTGTATTGGTCGTCGCTGGAGATGATAGGATTGATGCCTGCTCCGATATTGTGATAACCGAGTCGGTCGGTCGGCTCAAAGCCGTTGTTGTTCATTGTGTTGGACCAGGACTGGAATTTCTCCGCGTTTGCCAGGAAAGTAGCGTTAAAGTCATGTTTCTCGCCGAAGGTTTTTTGCCAGGTCAGGATATTATCTACCTGCCAATAGTATTCTTTTTGATTTCTTCTGTTTGCGATTCCTCCCTGTGCTCCCCATTCGGCATGATCTGCGGACAGGTGGTAAAACCGTTCACTGAACATAAACCGAGGCGTAAAATTTGTTCGGAAATTAAAGCCGAAGGGCAATTTTATCGAAGCAAAAACCATTGAATTCACTGTCATCGCTTTTTGGTAGCGATCTGTAAAGCTGATGTTGTATGCCGGATGAGTTCCCCCGCTGGCCTCATCATTTGGCCGCCATTTATAGGTGCCGTCCTCATTGAATTCCGAGCCCCAAGGCGAGAGGGTTCGTAATAGACCCCAATCGGCATACATGGGTGCGGGATCATCGCTTCTCGGACTGATGGGCACATGACTATCGTCGTTCACGGCAAATTGTGTATTCATGCCCACTGTAAGCCATTTGTTCACTTTTCCCTCGAGATTGACCCGGCTTCGGATCGTTTCATACTCATCCCCGATGACGATACCCTCGTTGTTTAGATAGCCCAGGGACCAATAGTAGTTGATGTTTTCCGTGCTGCCTGACAGGCTCACGGTGTAATCCTGCCGGAACCCGGTTTGGAAGATCTTGTCTTTCCAGTTCACAGACCTGCCAGCCTTATAGTTTTCGATTTCGGCTGGCTGCAAGTTGAGCCGTTGGAGCCAGACAGTGACCGGATCGCCCGACGATCCATCGTAGGCCATCCATTCTTCCAGAGTTATGTCGCTGGGGAGATTTCTTGGATCGGAAAATTCATAGGGATCGTAGCCGCCCGCATTGATGCTTTTGAAAACATCCTCTCTCCAGCTCACAAATTCATTGGGACCATACACCTCCGGGAACGTTCCCAATGTCGCCAGACCGGTGTTCAGGTTAAATTTGACGGTTGGTTTGCCCTTAACTCCTTTTTTTGTGGTAATAAGGATGACTCCGCTGGCAGCCTTCGCCCCAAAAACGGCAGCGGCACTTGCGTCCTTGAGTACTTCAATGTTTTCGATATCGTTAGGATTGACATCCGCTAGCTGACCATAATAGATCGCGCCGTCCAACACCAACAAGGGACTGTTACCGGCATTCAGAGAGGTTCTGCCTCTTACCTCAAGGCTTCCTCCTCCTTTAGCAGAGGTACTGAGCCCTACGTTGAGCCCGGCTGCGTTACCTCGCAGGATGTCCTGCACCGAGTTGGGATTTTCGTTTTCCAGCTTGGCAGGATTGACGGAGGATACCGCACCAGTAATATCCCGTTTCTTGGCCGTACCGTAGCCAATAACTACGACCTCCTCTAGATCCGCCATATTAGGGTTGAGAGTCAAGTCGATCGTGCTGAGGTTTCCTACCGCTTGTTCGACGGTGAGGTAACCAATAAAGGAGAATACCAATACTCCATCCGCTGGGACAGAAAGCGAGTATTTCCCGTCCAAGTCGGTTGTTGTGCCTCTGGTGGTTCCTTTCAAGACGACGGTTACGCCAGGCATTGGAGTACCTGTTTCGTCTTTGATCGTACCGGACACCTGCGAATCTTGGGCTCTAGCCATTCCGAGGCTCAGAACCCACAGCATCACCACTGTACAGTAGGTGTAGAACTTTTTTTGCATAGTTTTTTGGGTTAGGTTAATTAATCTTTCCGCTCATTTTTTGGAAATAGGACTTGTCTGCCGAGCAACTGATTCTATTTCTTCGAAAATGACCGAGGGCAAGATATTGAGTCCGAATAATTCCAACAATACAATAAAGGCGAGAATGACGAAATCGATTGCGAAAGCTGGAATACAAGAAAAACCTTTTGGAACCAGCTATTTTCCAGCTTACAAATTATCCAGGGAAGATGCTTTTTGCAGTTTGTACAGACTTCAAAAAAATCGGCTTCAATTGGGGCTTTTCGTTTAAAAAAAAAATTGAAAATGGGATACCGGCCGCGCTGTTTTCTTAGCTATTGAATCGTATTAAAAAAAATAGGCCCCGAATCTCGGAGCCTATTTTACTATTCAAAGTTGGGAGTGATCAGTATCCTTCATTCTGCGGGAAGGCACTTGCGCCACCTTCGGCCCGGTCGATTTGATTTTGAGGAATTGGCCTCAATACGTGGAAGTCCTTGATGTTCGGAGCACCCTGCGCGTTGTAGGATTTCACACGCTCCACCAAGACTCCCCAACGCTTCAGATCCAACCATCTGAATTGTTCACCGATCAGTTCTCTGGCTCTTTCTTCCATCAGGAATTCCATGGTCATCTGAGCTTCGGTGATTTCCATCTCGGCTTGCTTGCCGGGGAATGCTGCTCTTCTTCTCACGGCATTGATGGTAGCAGTGGCTTCAGCAACTTTTCCAAGCTTCAGCTGCGTTTCGGCCAATAGGAGATAGGTCTCGCCCAATCGCATCGCTGGAAAATCGCGGCCACCTTGCTCTTGAGTCAAATCAGCTCTTCCCGGATCGAGGTGCTTTTTCAAAGCTGGAAACAAACGTTCGTCATATCGGCTAGGAACCAAAACCTGGTACGGCTTCTTGGCCCGCTCCTCCAGAGACATCTCGTAGCCAGGGATATAGATGGCGGTGTCTCCCAGGGCAAAAGTGACGCTGGGTTTAGACGGGTCGAAGCTAGTGTTAAACTTACCGCCGTTAGTACCAAGGTTGTTGGAGTAATACACATCTTTGAAGGATGCTTTATACCGGCTGTCGTTCACTCTGTCTCCAAATACCGTGTTGATGGCATAAGGGGTCATCCGGAATCTTTTGAATGGTCGACCGTTTTGAGTGTCCCTTCTCATCCCCGGTTGGGTGTCATATTCCATCAGGAAATAGAGGTGAGAGTTGTTTCCGTTGTTTAGAACAGGGTTAGCTGTGGTATTAGTTTGCTGATTTGTCAGCGGGTCGCGGGTATATTGGATTGCCCAGACGATTTCGTCATTTCGCTCATTGCCAAACTGGTGGACTTGAGCAAAATCAGGTAGCAAGATAAAGCCATAGTCATTGATGACGCTTTTCAACAAAGGCTCCGCTTTGGCATAATCATCCGATGAAGCGGCCTCAGAAGTTGCTTTGGTCATGTAGACTTTCGCCAGCAGGTGTTGGGCCGCGGGTCGGGTCACTCTTCCATATTGCGCAGAGGCTTTTAGCGCTTCCAAATCTGGAATGGCTGCTTCCAAGTCCGCAATAATCGCGGTGTACACTTCCGACACAGGAGTGCGGGCCACTTCCTTGGTTGGCAGAAGTGTTTCGGTGAGCCGCAAATCAAGTGGCCCAAAAAGCTGAACCATCAGAAAGTAGTGGTGAGCTCGGATAAACTTCACCTCGGCTATCCGTTGCTTCATGGTTGCCTCATTTATGCCGGTAACATTCACCGAACGGTCAATGATCGCATTACAGGTGTTGATACCCCGATAAAACTCATCCCAGATTTCACGGACAAAGCCATTTTGGGAGTCAAAATCAGTGGTATAGGTATTCATAAACTTCCAGGAACCGTCCGCGCCATTGGTATAGATGTCGGTGCCAAACTCAGTCATACTATGCCCCCGTTCGGTGCCGTACCAGGCCCTCATGGATGTATAGGCAGCGCTGACGCCGTCTTCAAATCCTTTAGAGGTGTTCAGGTAGTTGTTGCCTATCTGGGAAATTACGTCTTCTTGTAGGACATCTTGACAGGAAAAGGGCAAGGAAAATGCCAAGGCCAAAGTTCCTGCTTTGATCCACGTATTAATTCGATATGTTTTTGGTATGTTTTTCATCGTCAGATTTGCTTTGGGTTAAAACTTCACGTTGATACCGAAGGTGTACTGGACGGTTGGCGGGGTGATATTACCACTGACCACACCCGCGTCAACTCCCTGCTCAGTATCCATGAATACTTCAGGATCGATCCCTTTGTGCACGCTGCGGTACTCAGCAAAGATGAAGGGGTTTTGGATGCTGGTGTAGAGTCTCAAGCTGCTGAGCTTGAGTTTTTCCAGAACATTGGAGCCAAAGGTGTAACCAAAGTTGATGTTTCGGACCTTGACAAAGGTGCCGTCATAGTATCTCAGGGAATTATTGTACTTCGGAAACTCCTGGTTTTGATTCGGTCTCGGATAGAGATTGGTTGGATTCGTTGGAGTCCAATAGTCGATATCCAGGTTGTTATAGCGTCCGGCGAGATAGTTGTTATTGGTGTGGAACTCGCTGTTGATCATCGATCCAAACCGCCCGAAGATAAAGAAGGAGAAATCAAAGGATTTGAAATTGAATCGGTTCGTCAATCCTAAGGAGAAATCTGGGACTGTAGATCCCAGAATTATCCGGTCCTCCGCATTGATTCTCCCGTCTTCGTTGGTGTCTTGAATCTTGATATAACCGGGTATGTCAGAATATTTAGCCGCTTCATCTTTTTCCTCTGTCTGCCAGATGCCGAGTTTTTTGTAATCAAAGAAAACGGACAAAGGCTGCCCGATGAATCGGCCTGCACCAATATCGTCGCCATTGGGAAGGGAAAGGATCTCTTCTCGGTTACGGGTAAAGATAAAGTCCGTCTGCCATACAAAGTCGCCTTTCTCGATGTTCAGTGTGGAGATTGTTGCCTCTATTCCTCGGTTCTGGGTCTCGCCGATGTTGGTAATGAAACCACCAAATCCGGTGGAGTTAGGCAAAGGCTGAGGAGCAAGCAGGTCTGAGGTGTTGGTGACGTAGTATTCCAGAGAGCCAAAGATGCGGTTTTTGAAGATAGAGAAGTCCACACCGGTGTTGAAGGTTGTTGAGGTTTCCCATCTCAAGTCTGGATTGCCGATGGAAACAGGCCGATAGCCAAATGCCGCAGTATTGTCCCATGCATAGCTGGTTCTCCCCAGCAGCGCTTGGGTTTGGTACGGGTTGATTGCCTGATTACCGATGGAGCCATAACTTACCCTTAACTTCAGTTGGTCTATCCAAGAGGAGTTTGCTAAAAAATTCTCCTGATTGACATTCCAAGCCAAGGCAACTGAAGGGAAGTAGCCGAACTTGTTATTTTCACCAAACTTGGAACTGCCGTCCGCCCGGATAGTTCCGGTGAGCAGGTATTTCCCTTTGTAGCCATAGTTCACACGCGCCATGTAGGACAGCAAAGACCATTCTATCAAGTTGGTGTTTGCGCCCGTGATTTGGGAAGCGTCTCCGAGTCTGTGATATAGTTGAGAAGGATCGGGAATTCCCAATACACTAATGCTTGTTTCCTCACGCTTGTCTTTTTGGAAAGACTGGAGTACGTCGACTTTAAAATTATGATCCTGCCCAAAGATCTTTTGGTAGGTCAGGATGTTTTCGATCGTGTAGTTAAACTCAAATCTTTCGTCCACGCTTCCGGTTGGGGCGGCACCGCGTCGGGCATTGGTCTGAGATCCAGTGAATCGGCCACTCCTTCTCACGTTGAAGTCAGGTCCCAAGACCAGTCGGTACGTCAAGCCCTTCGTGATCTCCCAGTTTAAGAAGATGCTGTTAAATATGCGGGTCCTGAAGGTCTCATCAACCTGAGCGCCCGGTACGACTTCTGCAAAAGGGTTGGTCCTCAATCCATCCTGAGTAGGGAGGAAGATTAGATTTCCTTCGTCATCGTAAGGTTTGCCCAGCGGGTTTTCTGCAAGTGCGCCACCGATTGGGTTGAAGTTTTCACCGTTTCTTTCACTATAGGTGACCAAAGTGGAGGTTCCTATCTTGACCTTTTTGTTGAGCTGATGATCCAGGTTGATACGAAAGGTATACCGGGTAAAATCCTGATTCTGAATGATACCCACATCCTTGAAGTAGTTGCCGGACACGAAGAAAGTGGTCTTGTCACTCCCGCCACTGACACCGACTTGATAGTTTTGGATACTTCCCTTTTGCATCAGACCGGCGACATAATCTGTACTGCGGCCCAGTCCTATGCTTTCCATCTCTACTGGTTCAAAGATCTTGGCATCATCAGCTTCCGTCCCAGGTCCCGCAGGATAGGTTCCGACAGTTCTTCTGGACTCTCTCTTATATTCTGCAAACTCAGGACCGTTAAAGACGTCTATTCTTCCCATCTCGTCATTGATTCCGTAATAAGCATCCAGAGAAACAACTGTTTTTCCAACGTTTCCGCGCTTGGTGGTGATCAGAACGACACCGTTAGCTCCTCTTGACCCATAGATCGCTGTAGAGGATGCGTCCTTCAGTACTTCCATGGAAGTGATGTCGCTTGGGTTGATGTCGCCGATACCGCCCGCTGTGGGGATTCCATCCACTACATAAAGTGGCTCGTTGGAGGCGTTGAAGGATCGACGTCCACGGATACGAACCTGGGGAGCTGAGCCTGGCTTAGAACCGGCTTGTGTTACATCCACACCGGCAGCTCTTCCCTGCAAGGCTTGGCGAGCATCCGTAATGGGGAGTTCCTGGATTTCTTTGTTTCCCACTGAGGAGATCGCACCGGTCAACTGGCTCTTTTTCACGGTGCCATATCCGACTACAACAATCTCTTCCAAATCAGCCAGGTCAGGATTGAGGTTGACATCAATACGGCTGCGATTGCCGATCGTCTCCTCGAGGGGAGTGTATCCGATAAATGAAAAGACCAGCACGCCATCGGCTGGACCTGAGATGGAGTACTTTCCATCTAAATCTGTGGTGGTTCCTGTGGTGGTTCCTTTCAGGAGAATCGTCACACCGGGTAGGGGTGAGCCGGTTTCGTCTGAAACGGTGCCACTGACTGGAGCATCCTGTGCTTGCGTATAGCCTACGCTAAGCAACAAGAGCAACACCACCGAGAGGTAGGTGTAAAACTTTGTACGCATAGTAAAATGGGTTATTGTTAAAAGATAGAATAGGTAAATTATTAGGTTATTCTTTGATAAATGATGAGCGGAAAATACCTGTCATTTTTCTCGATAAAAGGTAGATAGAAGGTGGATGTTGATCAAAATCCCAAAGGTTCTATTTACGAAATCGATTGCACACGAAAAGTCCTTCGTTACCATACTTCAGTATTTTATTGATTTGACTTTCAAACAGTGATTCTATTGAACAATAGTTAACAAAATCGTGGATTTTTTAAGGGGTTATTAAAAAACGAACGAGACAGTTTGTATGGAAGCTAAAAAAAACACCTGCCTTCGATTCGAAGACAGGTGTTTGGTGAAATAAGAAAACCAATTTTTACTTAGCGAATCAAATCTTTGGAGGCTCCCAACCCTTTTCATATTCTCTAGTCCAGAGTGCTTTTCCTTTTTCGGAGTTTTGAATGTGGCCGTTTTTTGGGTCGCAGATCAGGGATTCTCCTGTTCGGCTGCTGATGTTTGCCAAGTGGCAAAGAAGCGTAGACACAGCGCCTTCTTCGATGTTGGAGTTTTGCTTTTCAAGGCCACGGACGGCATTGAAGAAATTGACAATATGCGTCGTACTCATGTCTCCGCCGCCTCCAAGCTGGGTGCCGCCTTCAGAGCCGCCGCCCATATTTTCCTTCACCAACTTGCCGCTACGGTCAAACTGCTTGTATCCCCCGCGGTCCACATAGACAGAGCCATCGGTGCCGTAGATGATGGTTCCCCGGTCCGTGCCATAGGTTTTGTACGCATTTCGGCTTTTTCCATCCCACTGGATGACCTTGTTGTCGCCGAATTTGAAGGTCGCATCCATCGTGTCATACATCGTCCAGCCGTCCTCAGCGAAGTGACGCTTGTCAGCAATCACGCTTACCTCGCTTGGATAGTCCACCTGCAGTGCCCAGCGGGCCACGTCGAGTTCATGGGTGGCGTTGTTGCCGGTCTCGGCAGTGCCGTAGTCCCAACCGTACCAGTGCCAGTTGTAGTCCCAGGTATCGTGCATGTAAGGCTTTCGCGGAGCTGGTCCTTGAAACAGATCCCAATCCAGTCCCGTCGGAGCGGCTTGAGCTACCGGCTTTGGCACTTCTCCGCGGTTGTTGCTGTAGAAGGCTTTCGCCATGAAGGCTTTGCCAATCGCACCATTGTGAATCGCTGCGATGATCTCGCGGCTTTCGGGAGCTGAGCGCTGCTGATTTCCCATCTGCACGACTTTGTTGTATTTCTTTTGCAAAGCGATCAGCAATTCGCCCTCGCGGGGATTGTGGGAGCAGGGCTTTTCTACATACACGTGCTTGCCGCGTTCCAATGCCAGCCAAGTGCCCGGCGCATGCCAGTGATCCGGTGTTGCATTGATCAGCACGTCCACATCTTTGTCCTCGAGCACTTTCATGATGTTCTGCTCCAGTTTGGGTGCGTAGCTGATGTGCTTTTCGAAATTTTTAGCTGCTTTTGGCATCTGGGATTGCATCGCATCGCAGAGATAGAGCAGGTTGACATTGCTGGAGGCCAGCCCGATCGGCTCATAATACGCTCCGAGTCTTCTTCCCAAACCTGCAATTGCGATATTCAGACGCTCGTTGGCTCCGATGATGCGGGCGTAGGATTTTGCCGAAAAGCCAACAGAGCCCAAGGCAGAAATACCAAGCGTCGCAGCGGCACTTTTCTTAATAAAATCTCTTCGATTCTGTTGGCTCATGGTCGTTCTGGGTTATTTCAGTGATTTGATTTTGATGTTTTTAAAGCTCACATTATCTCCGTGATCCTGCAAGAGGATGTGTCCTTCGGCGGCTTCGCCAAAGTTTTCCCACTTCTGGTATTTAGACTTGGCGACCAAGTCTCTGTACTCCTGCGAACCTCTTACATACTCGACCACTTTTACGCCGTTGAGGTAATGCTCCACACGGTTGTCAGGATAGACCACCACGCGTCCCTTGTTCCATTCGCCGATTGGCTTCATGAATCTTGGCTGCTTGCTCGACGTGATCAGGTCATAAAGTGAAGAAAGCGTCCGGTTGCCGGCGATACCCATCTTGGCATCTGGATGATTTTCGTCGTCCAGCACCTGATATTCCAGGCCGATAGCCGAACCTGTATTTCCTTCGGAAAGTGTCACAAAGTACTTCACGCCGCTGTTTGCTCCTTCGGTCAATTTGAAGTCAAAGGAAAGATCGAACGCAGCATATTTGTCGACCGTCACGATGTCACCTGCATTGGTAGACTCGCTGCCGTCAGTCTTGGCGATGGACAACACTCCGTCATTCACTGTCCAACCGCTGCTCGGGAAGCTGTCGGACTTGGCGCTTCTCCAGCCCGAGCCATCTTTTCCGTTGAAAAGAAGCTTCCAGCCTTTTCCTGTTTCGTATTCCGTCAGGGCGTTGTCGACGGTACTTACGACATAGATGTCTTTGCTGAAGGCTTGAGGCTGAAGGTTTTCAGTTTGAACCTTCACGTTTTTGAAATAGGTCTTTCTGCCGGCCTCGGTAGAGTCACGTACACTGTGCACCTGCAGGCCGATAAAGCCCGTCTTGTCCATGTCATCTACCACATAGGCGACTTCCTGTCCGTTGAGCCAAGTCTTGATCTCGTTGCCGATGGCTTCGATGCGGTAGTGGTTGTATTCGCCAAGCTTGAAGGCGGATTTTGCCTCAGGATTCAGGTCGAGGGGGTACAGCCAGCCTCTTCGGGCTTCGTCATAGATGCCCGCAGACCAGGCTCTCTCCGATGGATCGGCTTCGACTTGGTAGCCAAAGACCATCCCTTTGCCTTCTCTGGCGGCTGGGTCAAACTGTCCACGCGCCATTACACCGGAGTTGGAGGTCGTGTGTTCGACTTTCAGATCCAGTTCCAGGATGAAGTCACCGTAGGTTTCCTCGGTTACCAAAAAGGTATTTGGAGATCCCGCTACGGAAGTTCCGACGATTTCGCCGTCTACTACTTCGAAGGTTGCGGTGCCGGCGATTGCTTTCCAGCCAGTGAGATCTTCACCGTTGAAAAGATTTTTCCAGCCATCTTCCGCTTCCACAGCGGGTTTGGAGCAGCTGATCAGGGCTAATGTTGAGAGAAAGAAGAGACTCTTTCTGAGGGGATGGTTCATTTATTTTTGGGTTATGGATTTGTGTTAAAATTCCAGATAAATGACAGCAGGGACAACCCGCCGGAAATCCAAGTTACGGAAACGATTGCGAGATGCGTAAAGAAAGGGATAGATGGTTTGAAGATCTAAAAAGTGGTAAGAAGCAAGGTCTGTAAGCAGAGAGGAAAATGGAAACGAGTCAATATGCACCAGGCTGCGAAACGTCGCCCGTTGCTGGATTTAATCTCTTTCGAAGAACCGAACTCCCACCGCCCTTGCTTACTTTTGCGCATGCTTGATTTTAACGTAAAAGGGAAAGTGTTCATCACCTGCAAGGATCGCTCGGTGAGTTACTTGGAAAAGGAAGTAAGGGAACTGGGTTTTGTGCCGACCTCGGTCATGCGAACGGGGCTTGAGCTCCGCGCCAGCATGGAAGATTGCATGGACCTCAACCTGCACCTGCGCACAGCCTCCCATGTACTGTATGAGCTGAAATCTTTTTACCTGCAAAATGCAGAGGACATCTACCGGAAGTTCAAAGCAATCCCCTGGGAAGAATATCTCGACGTCGACGGGTACTTTTCGGTGAATTCTGTCGCCGAAAACGAATCCATCACCACACCGCTCATAGTGAATGTGAAAGTAAAAGACGCCATCGTCGACCGCTTCCGTGAGCAAAAAGGCAGAAGGCCCGACTCGGGTTCAGACTTTGACGGTCTGGTGATTCAGGTGTATTGGAAAGAAACACAGGCGTCAGTCTACCTCAACACCTCCGGCGAGACCTTGGCCAAGCACGGCTATCGCAAGATTCCCGGCAAGGCGCCGATGATGGAAGCCCTGGCAGCAGCGACGATCTATGCGACGGAATGGAATACACGTGTGCCTTTTATCAATCCGATGTGCGGATCAGGGACTTTGGCTATCGAGGCGGCATTGATGGCGACCAAGCGCTATCCGGGATTGTACCGCGATCATTATTCCTTCCAGCATATCTTGGGCTATAACGAGGAGGCCTTTTTGGCAAAAAAGAAAAAGCTCGAAAGCAAGATCGTGGAGGCGACAGAAGTGAAGATCATCGCTTCGGACATTTCCTTACAGGCTATCTCTTTTGCGCAGGAAAATGCCGCGTACGCAGGCGTAGATCACATGATCGAGTTCCAAACCTGCGACTTTGCCGAGACTGAGATCCCGGAAAAGCCCCGTGGCGTGATCATGTTCAATCCTGAATATGGAGAGCGCTTGGGTGAAAACGACGAACTCGAAGTAACCTACAAGCGGATGGGGGACTTTATGAAGCAAAAATGCGCTGGATACCGTGGCTATATATTCACAGGAAATCTAGAGCTGGCCAAGAAGGTCGGCTTGAAAGCCAGCCGTCGGATAGAGTTTTGGAACGGGACGATCGACTGTCGCCTGCTCAAATATGAATTGTTTGAAGGAACGAGAGAGCCGAGGGGGTAGGAGCCGGTTTTCAGTAGGTAGTTCGCAGCCGCGCAGGAGGCAATCGGAGCTCAGTGAGCAGTTCTAGGTTTGTCAGGTTGAGCAGCCTGTCCCGGTCCGCCGCGGCGGATCGGGAGAGTCGAAACCATTTTCAGTTTGCAGTGTTCGGTTGCAGTTGCATCTTTAAGTGCCTCCAATTTCGGTTTTTTCTTGGCGCTTAGCTTACTCCTGTTTAAGCGCATTCACAGGGTTTGCTATGGCCGCCCGTATCGTCTCATAGCTGACGGAAGCCACTGTCAGCAGCACCACCAGCAATATGGCCAAGAAGAAAATGAGCGGACCCAACTCTACTTGATAGGTAAAGTCCTCAAGCCAACTTTTCATCGCGAACCAAGCGATAGGTACGGCAACCAGACATGCAAAAGCCAGTAGTTTAAGAAAAGTGGTAAACATCAGCCAAAAGATCCCCGGCACTCTGGCCCCTACTACTTTACGAACCGCAATCTCCTTAGAACGCCGCCTCGCCATATATGATGATAAGCCAAATAAACCTACACTGGCTATCAGGATGGACAAAAGTGAAAATGTCTTTGACAGGTTAACCATCCTGGTCTCAGATTCATACATCGATTCAAATTCCTCACTCATAAACCAGTGATCAAAGCCGTCTTCTGGCAATACTTGCTTCCAGATCTTTTCCAGATTGGCAATCTTTTCTTGGTACATGCCCGCTGGTAGTTTCACATAAACAATCTGATCAATCGGGTCAGGATGAGCGTTGATCACCGCAGGGCTAATGCTGTGCCGAAAGGACTGGTAGGGAAAGTCACGCACCACGCCGATAACCACTCCGCTCTTTTTGTTATTGGATTCATCCCAGGAGGGCTTGATTTGAAGCGACAACCCTAAAACTTTTTCTATCGGTAGATTCAATGCTTTTACAGCACTTTCATTGAGTAAGTAAGCATTTGAATCGGCCTGATTACCACGATCAAATCCACGTCCGGCGATTAGCTCGAGGTTGAACGCCTCTGGAAAATCATAATCGCCAAACAGTGCAGACCATTCATAGGGCTGCTCGTCCAGTTCGGGAAAATCGACATGATGTTGCAATGATCCAAAGTAGTCCTGAATTGGCAGGTGATTGGCCATCGTTACCACCTGCAGTTGGGGGTCTTCCTGGATGCGACTCTTTAGAATCTGGTATTTGTCCAGCGAAGCGACACCGGACCAGCGAATGGACAGCATCTGGTCACTTTTCTGGCTAAGTGCCGAGCTGCGGATGAAATTCAGCTGTTGGATCATCACTCCTGTCGCAACGATGAGCAGGAGCGTAACCGCATACTGCAACATGATTAAGCCCTTTCGGAACAAACCCGAACTGCCGCTTACAAACCGGGTGTTTTTCAGTACAGAAATCGGCCGTAAGCCAGACAGGTAGATTGCAGGATAGCTGCCCGCCAGCAACCCAACCAGTACGGTGGTGCCCAGCAGGACAAAAATCAATTGACCTTGCAGCAGATGATTAAACGTGAACTGACGGTCGGAAATTGAATTGAATATGGGCAACAGCAAGGCCACCAACAGCAATCCAACCAGAAGCGCGGCAAAAGAGGTCAACAGGGACTCTCCCAAAAATTGTCCTATCAGTTGCCAACGTCTGCCGCCCATAACCTTTCGAAGACCAATCTCCTTAGCCCGCCATACAGCCCTTGCCGTTGCCAGATTGGTATAATTGATAGCAGCCATTACCAAAACCAGCAACGCTGTGCAGGCAAAGATGTACAGATACTTGATATCGGCTCTTGGTATTCCATCGATGTTGAGTTCCTCATCAAAATGGAGATCCTTTAGGGGAAGCAGGAAAGGTTCTGTGAAACGATCAACCTCTTTCGGTAAATGCGTTTGAATCATTTTTTCGAATTCATCAACCAGCGAGGTGACATTCGCCTGATCGGTTGTCCGTACGTAGGAGTTGAACCACCCATAGTCGGCACCCCAGTTCTGTTGCCAACTCTGCTGCTCTGCAAATAGATCCATACTCAAGAGGTAGTCTGGCCGGATGTGGGAATTTTGCGGATAATCCTTCATCACACCTGTTACCTTCAAGGGCGTGTACTTGTCAGGACTCAGGAAAACATGTTTTATCTCCAATGTTTCGCCTACCGGGTTCTGGCTGCCAAACAACCGTGCAGCTGCCGTTTCACTCAGCACGACACTTCGGTTGTCTTGAAAAGCAGTAGCCGGATTTCCGTGAGTCAGCGAAAAATAAAACACGTCTTTGAAATCGGGTGTGACACAAAAAAACTGTTCTGAGAGCACAATCCGATCGACTTCGGAATTGCGAAATGAAGCCGGAAATCCCGGTGAGAGCATTTGCGTTGCCGACTTGACTTCCGGAAATTCATCCTTCAGGGCTTGCACCCACGCGCCCGGCGCCATCACCGTGGCTGACTGCATCCCGTTATACTTTCCCTGGGCTCCCAGCACATAGATATTGTCGGCGTCGGGGTGGAATCGGTCAAAGCCGTACTCATCGATAATAAACAGAAAGATAAAAGCAGCACTGGCCAGTCCCACGGCAAGACCAATGACGTTGAGCAGGGTAAACCCTTTCTGGCGTTTGAAATTGCGCAGCGCTATGCGGAGATAGTTTCGAATCATACGTCAAGGGAAAAGAATAAAATTTACGCGAGTTCTGTACCAAAACGAAAGCGTCTAAATCCCATTCGAAGCCTATTATTTCATATTAAGTATTTACTTATGCGGACAAAAATGTTCGGAAATGACCGAAAATTATGATTAGCTCAATCATATCGGGAAGCCAGCTTGTAGGAGGGGCGAGCGTCAAAAAATGATCCCTTTGGAGGGCTGAGCGTTGAGGATTAATCCTGTGAATTAATCTAGCGAAGAGCCTGGTTGAAGGGTGGGATTTAGCGAGAGCCTGTCCCGAGAAGCACCTCGAATCTGGAGACCAGGCTGCAGGAGACTCCCAACAAAACGTACAAATTAGCCAGACTTTTAACCGAAATTGTTAATTTGCAATTGACCTTGACAAGAAACCCAGAGAAACGCTGAGAATTAAATTCAAAAAATTGTCATTCAGTAGTTTATGGATTTTTCAAACGCCCTTTTTCGCAATAAATTACAGGTATTAAATTCTAGTATGAAAAACCTATCATTAAGCATACTGATTACTTTTCTGTTTTCTCTATTTGCTTGCGCTCAAAATTCTGAGACTCATAAGTTAAACCTTGACTTTGAAGAAAGTGGAAAGGGTTTTCCCAGTGGATGGGAAAGCTTTGGGAGCCAGGATTACAAGATTTATATTGATTCGCTAACTGCAAAAAGCGGGAAGTTTTCCGCCGTAATTGAAAGCGCTGAAAGTCCGTCAGACTTCAAAGCATTGGCCTTTAACCTGCCCAATAATTACAATGGTAAGTCCATTAAACTATCTGGATTTATCAAGACGGAGAACGTGTCCGGAGGATTTGCAGGTCTTTGGATGAGAATTGACCCCGGAATAGCCTTAGACAATATGAGTGACAGGGGGATAACAGGAACAACTGACTGGAAAGAATATGAAATTACCTTACCCCTGAATCCAAAAAACACACAACAGATCATTGTTGGCGGTTTACTGTCTGGAAAAGGAAAAATGTGGTTGGATGATTTGAGAGTTTCTATAGACGGAAAGGACTTGAATGACGCCGGCATTGAAATCTACAAGCCGGAAATATTGCCTGCCCAACATGACAAAGAATTTGACAATGGCTCATCCATAGTCTTTCCCGATTTAGACCCGGAAGTAATGGATAACTTGGAACTCCTGGGGAGAATCTGGGGATTCTTAAAATACCATCATCCTGAAATTGCCAAGGGGAAGTACAACTGGGATTATGAATTGTTTAGAGTTTTACCAAGCTATTTAGATGCAAAAAACAGTCAGGAAAGAGATAACGTTCTCACTGCTTGGCTTGAAAAATATGGAAGTCTGAATCCCTGTGAGAATTGTAAGACAACAGCAAATGATGCGGTGCTGAAACCCAACCTGTCCTGGATAGATGATTCAAATCTGTCAGTGGAATTGAAATCAAAGATCAAGGACATCTATACCAATAGAAATCAAGACGAGCACTATTACATAGGACTTCATCCTGGTGTGGGAAATCCACAATTCACAAATGAGAATTCCTATTCTGACAATCCTTACCCTGACAGTGGGTTTAGATTGCTCTCTCTTTACAGATATTGGAATATGATTGAGTATTTTTTTCCATACAAACACCTGACCGACAAGGAATGGAGCGGTGTTCTTAGAGAATATCTGCCTGGTTTTATCAATGCGTCAAATGAATTGGAGTATGAACTGGCTGCAATTCAGATCATTGGGGATGTAAAAGATACACACGCAAATTTATGGGGAGGTGGAGATAAAATTTCGGAGCTGAGGGGAAGTAATTTTGCTCCTTTTAGGGGAGAGTTTGTGGAAAATAAATTTGTAGTAGCAGACTATTACAACCCGGAATTTTCAGAGAAAAGTAAACTGAAGATTGGAGACATCATCACTCACATCGATGGCAAAACAATTGATTCACTGGTAGACAGTTTAAAAACTTACTATCCGGTCTCAAATGAAGCCTCGCTGTTGCGGGATGTGTCAATAGATTTGTTAAGGTCCAGCGACTCAACACTCAACTTAACCTATGTCTCTGAAAATCAAACCCTCGAACATGAATTGCCTTTGCATGAAAGGGGGAGTCTAAACATGTACCATTGGTACAAAGTAGATAAGGATCAAAAATGTTATAGGATATTAGATGGAAATATCGGGTACATCACGTTAGCAAATATCAAAGAAGAAGATATCCCGGAAATAAAAAAGTCCTTTATTAACACAAAGGGGATCATTATCGATATTCGGAATTATCCATCGACATTTGTTCCATTTGCCTTAGGAACTTATTTTATGTCTGAATCTACTCCCTTTGTGAAATTTACCGTCGGGAATGTAGCTAATCCCGGAGAATTCACTCTTTCCGGTAATTTGGAAATACCGAGTCAAGGAAATACGTATACCGGAAAATTGGTTGTATTGGTCAACGAAAATTCCCAAAGCCAAGCTGAGTACACTGCCATGGCATTCAGGGCAGTTGAAAATTCAGCAATAGTTGGCAGCACCACCGCAGGAGCTGACGGAAATGTGTCAGAAATTTCACTGCCTGGCGGATTAAGAACCATGATTTCTGGAATAGGGGTTTATTATCCTGACGGTACAGAAACCCAAAGAGCGGGTATTGTACCTGACTTTTTTGTAACGCCGACGATCGAAGGGGTCAAAAAAGGGGGAGATGAGGTGCTGAGCAAAGCCATCGAGATAATTAACCAATAGAATTTAGCGCTACGTTGTGCTTGAATCTGAAAGTAGCTGGTCTCCAAAGGGCTTTTACGATGATCAAGATGGAAAGACATTGTTTAGTCTGGAAATCAGCGTTTAAGAGAGGAAAACCGTCTCTCGAGATGAATGGTCCAGTCGATAGTAGGGATATTGATCTCGACAGTCCGTCGGGATTGCCCCAAAACACGATTTTCTTCCCAATTAGGAAACCGGTTTCCCGATAGTTTGCTGCCCCGATCAGTTTAACGAGATAGGGAGGATGGACATGTCCCCTTCTGTACCCATATATGCCTTTAGTATTTTTTCCATTTCCTCTTTGGGTTTGGTAAGCCGGGTGTATCTGGATGAGCCGTCGAGACTGAAGATACTGTTGTTGAGGTAGACGTTTATTTCGGCGAGGCTCTTGTAGTACTCCGGGTCTTGATAACAATCTATCGTATACAAGATCTCATTGATATAACCCAAAGCACTCCGGTCGGCATCGGTGGAGTGGAGGCTGACATCTTCTATGAGCCAGTCGACCTGTTTTTGGGTGATATCGATCCCGTCTACGAGCAACTGTAGTTGGAACTCCTCTCGAAACTTTTCTTGAATGTTCGCCAGGTCTTTGGCGGTGATGTTTTCCAGGATCACCGAATAGTGAGTCTGGGGATTAAACAGCAGCCAGTTCTTTCTCCGGTTGACATAGAAGACCGTGGCGTTCCATTTTCCAAGAATCCCGGGCTCTCCGGCCTGTGCTTTGGGCTTGACGTACTTCTGGATCAGTTTTTCCAGTTTTTTGGTGGTGAAGATCGGGGTGGACATTGGGATACTGTTGATGGTGTAAAGATGTGCTTTTTTGACAGACGGATCTGCCCCATCTTTTTCCAATGGGAGGGCAAGCTTTGCAAATTTAAGAGGATGCGCTTTTTTTTGTTTTAAAAACTCTGTGGTTCTGCTCATGCCTTCCTCTGGCGCTGGCAAAAGCCCCACTCGAAAGTGACTTGAATCAGCCATTTGTAATTGATCGCTTGATCCCTTATTTTTAGTTGAATTAGTTGACAAACCGGGCTGGACGCGGGGTAGGAAAGGAGTACCGGCTTAATCGAACTTTTTATGCCTTCATTTGCAGCGGGCTTCGCAGCCCCAAAGACACCATCCGTACAGGCGAATACACCCGCAACACCGGATCTTTCGGCTTCATCCTTTCAGTTTGAAGACAATAGACCTGAGACTGCAACCCAACGGAAGCTCAGTGAGATAGCAAATGGAACGGCTGTCCAGAAAAAAGAAAATAAGACCGGCTTGCCCGACTCCCTTAAGTCCGGCGTGGAAAGTCTCTCCGGTTATTCTCTCGAAGATGTGAAGGTTCACTACAATTCAGGAAAGCCCGCCCAATTACAGGCACATGCTTATGCCCAGGGAACAGATATTCACGTGGGACCGGGACAGGAAAAACACCTTCCCCATGAGGCTTGGCACTTGGTGCAGCAGAAGCAGGGCAGGGTAAAGCCTACGCTTCAGATGAAGGCGGGAGTAAATGTCAACGACGATGCCGGATTGGAAAAAGAAGCGGATGTGATGGGAGCAAAGGCTGCATCAATAGGACTTCACGGTCCTCCTGTCGCAGATGAAGCTGCCTTTAGACCGGTAAATGTGGCGGTACAACGCAAGGTGATCCAACTGATTTCTTCCCAGATTGTCATGAATGATGACCCCCGAAGAATCCGCCATTTAGTGATCCGCGGTCGTCCACCGCGTGCACACGGCAGTCGTATGGGAGATCACAGTACAGCATTTATCGTGCATGTAGAGGGGCTGAACATCAAATTACAAAACCTGACGATACCGGAAGCGACCCATGCCTTGGATGAGATGTTTCAGCATATTCGGGAATTGCCCGGGATCGCCATTTTCGAAACTCCGGATGTTCAGGAAGAATTGAATGAATTCAACAGACACATTGCTGGGTCCATTTTGGCATACTATTCAGGTGGAGGAGAAGATATGGCTATTCACCATCTGCAGCTGGCAGTGAATGCCTACTTACGTGCGAGGGAATTGGTACCCTTCAGTACAATCAATGTGGCTGCGGTTTCAGTAGGATTGGCCGGCAAAGGCCATGGAGAATCCCGCCATGCGGCTACCTTGAGCCAGTTTGAGCGTGGCCTGGATAAAAGCATAACTAATGAAAACCTAATCGAAGCCGTATATGGCCTGTTCGATGATCAAGCAGCCGGGATGGTGGCAGTGGAGAACGAACCCAAATTGGTCAATGCCTTGGTTGGACGAAATGTGGAAGACCCGCCATCCGGTGCGATGAAACGCTTGGAGCCTATTTGGAATCAACACCTTAAATCCATTGAAGCCATGTTTCCGAAGTGCTTCGCTCTGATCGACGGTCAGCTTCCTGTGTCAAAACTGGAGCCGAGACTGAGCCAACTGGATCAAACCAACATGAAATGGGGCCTGGTTCATGCAAGAAATCAACTTGACCAGCTAGAATGGAGTTTGGAAAATAGTGTTTTGGAGTTTGTTAAACTTAAAAAATTACCTCAAAGAAGTGGAAAATTTGTGATTTCTAAGCTCTCAGCTTTGGCCAAATTATATCGTGCCCTTTCAAAAGTGAACAGTTTATTTCCAGGATTGGATCGGATCAATAATCGACTTGGCGGTAAATATTCGGGTGAGTTAAAGAAATTACGATCAGAGGCTAGTCTACTAAGGGCAAGAATCAATAAGGAACTGCCACAATACGACAAGGAAACCCAACATGAAACGGCTATTGAGACTTCGTCACATCTAAGTTCGAAATTTGCAAAAACGGGAACAGGTAAGTTAAAGAAAGATCTTCAAGATCTGTATGATGTGTCCGTAGGTCCACCTTCGTCTCCTGGATCTCCATTAAGTTACCCTTTATCTCCAGCATATACTGGCTTTGGCATGGAAGAGGAATCGGAAAACCCCGAACCGCAGCTGCCGATATCAACTATATCAGATGAGGGATTAAGTCCTCTGAGTAGCGATCTCGGCATGGATATTTCCGGGGAATCCGAGGCAGGTGAGGAAGAATTCGAGATCGATGCACCGAAAGGCACCATAGTGCATGAGACTCATAGCATGTCCATCCAACTGATGTTGATGTCAACATCCGGACAGGTCAGGATCGTTGGAATGCTCTCCAGCGGCAGACCTCCGTCTCCCTTCAAAGGTTCGATGGGTGCGCACTCAACCGCATGGATTGTTCATCTGGATCGGGTCCGGAGGCGTTTGATGGGCAAGACCTTGCAGGAAGCGGTAAAAGAGATGCATCTGCTGATCGGTGAAACCCTCGAGCTTGGGGATCATCTTTCAAAGGGGACATTGGGGGACAATGCCGAATACCTTATTGTTGAAGCGAGAGCATCTATCGAAAACGCCGATAAAATTACTGAGAAAGAGGCGAGCATAGACAGGATTCAGCAAATGATCACACATACGCTTTCCTATTTGAACCTTCTGCCCACTATCTCGCAGGACTCAATTAAGACGACCGGCAATGCAGAAGGGGTATGGCGGGCAGTCTTGTTAAATTTTGAATATGAAGATATTGGAACCTTTGAAGAAGTGAAAGAAGCCATCGGAAAGCTCTATGATTCCCAAGGTGCCAAGGCAAAGGACAGGCACAATACTTTTATTGCCCAGGCTTATCCAAGGGCTGCCGAATTTGCCGAAACAGGGAAAAAGCCGGAAATAGGGGGAGGACTGGATGCACTTAGGCCCATTAGCAATGATCTGGATGATTCGAGTGCGTCGGAAAGTGGCTCCACTAAATTGGATTCTTCCTATGTCGATGAAATGCGCGAATTCTATTCTTCGGAAAATTACCTGGATCGGAAAGTTCTAGCTGGTGTAAATAACTGTCTGTTCGATGCCATTGCCGATGCGGCGAACGTAGCGCGTCCATCAATAGAAACGGTGATCCGTGTCCGTGAGATTCTAAATGTACCCCTGGGCGACATGCTCTATGCTACTCAACAGAACCTCGACATAATCCTGGAAGTAATGGGGCTTAGTGATCGAGGTGCCATGGTATTTTACCGCGGGGAGGACTGGACAGATACCACGACCAATATCGGAGAAAATGTATTGTACATCCAGCACGATGGAATCAACCATTTTACCGCTGCCCGGCAATTCATGCCGCATCGCGAGGCAGACTTGGAAGAAGAGGAACTAGAGGGGAAAGTGGGTGGTAAAGAGAGTATCGAGACAGAAAATAAAGGATCCCGTAAAATAATGGTGGTTGTAAACCCACCTCCTTCTTTCTTGAAAATCGGTGCCACGCTGTTCTCTGATGGGATCACTTGGAAAGTGGTGGATATCAAGGAGGGTGAAGAGGTAGACGAATTTCAAATTGAACTGGAGCCCTTAGCTGAAGGCATGGTGGTAAGGATTTAAGAGAATTTCCCAGCTGCAGGTTTTCTCTGTTTTTCCTGTTTTCCCATGGACTAAAGGGAATAATCTGCCATCAAGGAGATAATGTAGCTGACAGTCAATTTCAAACTGGGCCTTTTCTTTTTCCTCGTCATTCCTGGCTGTATTCCGGTACCTAACCCACAGATTTGCCAGATCTCTTCTTTTCACCAGCCTCAATGCATAGGCGTCTATAAACTTCTTCGATGGAGTGGAGCGGATCGGTCGCTGGGGTGAGGTAGGAGAAAGCCTGTCCCGAGGTGTTAATCCCGATCGTTAGCGAATCGGGAAGCGCAGCGGGAGTTTGGGCCCGGTGTCCAGCAATGCGAATCCAAAAAGTCCCATCGGGACGGCCGATTCCATAGCCAGCCATTTTGATGGCTGGAATAAGGAAGATATTAGATTTCAGAGTCCCATGGGGACGGAACATATCTTTTTCTTGCTCCTGATCGCTTCGGCTTTGGATGTAAACAGCTCTGATCGAACCAGAATCTGCCAGTCTACCATTGCTCAAGCTCCCTCTCCTAAAGGAGAGGACCTGTCCCGAGATTTTAATCCCGATTGCTAGAGAATCGGGAATCGGGAGCTGGGGTGAGGTAGGAAAGAGCCTGTCCGAATAGCATACCGTATCGGGACGCTACCTTATTGAGTGGTGAGTTTGACGAAGGAATCGATTTTACCTTTTCGCTTCAAACCTATTGCATTTCACAAGGAATCTCTCAAACCGTCCGGACATTTAAACCTAAGCAAAGGGGAGTTGAGTCCTTTTATCAGATTAATCAAGTGTATTGGAATGCGGTCTGATAATTTGATTTTGCTATGTTTAAAGATTGCAGCCACCGGTACAAAATGGTGTTTCTGCATCATCCGAGTAGTTGCGAACAAATCCTACCCTTCGATCTTTATTTATGGAGTTCAACATGCCAATTGAAAAACTTCCTTTAAAACCATCTGTGCAATCAACATCACAAGTAATACCTAACAAACCTCCATTTTCATCAAACTCAAGAGATCTGTAATGAATGTTAATACCATTTTCAGCTAATTTGTTTTTTACTTCAGTAAGTTCTTCTAGGCTAAGATCATTTGTAAAAAATGCGTTAACCTTTGATATAGAATTATCCTTATTAAGCTCTATAGTTAGGTTTTTTGTTTTATCCAAGGGCACAGATTGTGCATCTGTTTTTAAGATTTTCACGAAAAAAAAGCTGGCCAGCAATAGGGATACAGATAGAATTGAAATTTTTTTCATGGCATTGGATTTTAAATTAAGGAGATCTTTAAAGAAATGGGTTGCTCTGTTTCGACTAGCATTGAATTTCTGATTGTCAGAATTAATTTCAGGTAAGCGGTAATGACTATCAAAAAAGTCAAATTCAAGAGTTTCGGAAATTAATTTGATAGTGAAAGCTCTTGGAGTAACTGTGCCGGCCTCGATTCTCTGAACTGTCCTAGCTGTGATTTTGCATTTTTTCGCAAGATCATCCTGTGTTAATCCTTTAGCATTCCTGATTTCAAACAATTTTTTTCCAAAGTCTTCTTTAGTCATTCTGATAGAGGTTTTGAGAAATCCCAACTACAATTTAGAGTTTAATTTTAATCTTAAAATGGGATTTACCACGACATTCAACCGACATCTTACTGACATTTGATTTTAGAGATTTGTCGTTGTACGCCTATAAACTGAAAATGTATTCATTTTTCAATTTTTCGCTAGAGTCAGGGGGGGGTTGATTTTCACTTTCCTTCGTTGAGATTTGGTCATCTTTCACCAAAAAACAAACTGAACATGGCAAAGCAATCAAGCTTTCTAAAAGTCGAAGGAACCATCGGTGACCTTTCTTTCTGTAAAACAGAGACTGCAATTTCATCGCCAGACGCAAAGGCGGATTGTAAAAAGACAGACTCGAAGTAGCGTCTGTTTTCCTGCCATCGTCTGGCTAGCGTACCTAAACCTTTTAATATGAAAAACCTGCTTTTTTTGGCGCTGATGGCGTTTGCTTTTATTTCCTGCGATAAACTTGAGGAACCGGAGATCTTGGGGACGTTTACCCATACTCCTGAAGGATGTGATCTCGGCACCTCTCCGATGTATAATTGCAGCAGATTCGTCACTTTGTTTGGGGGAGGAGTAGCGGATGTTTTATACGGCGGAGACATCGTGTCCAGAACTTCCTATCAGATCAAGGGGCAAAAAATTGAGATTAAAAAGAATGATCAGTTTGGACTGGAATTGACATTCAAGCTGCAAGATGATGGCTCATTGATAGAAGAAGGTGATAAATCCATTTGGCTGAGACAAGAGTAAATTCCAAAATCGGTGGTCTGTGACGACACATACCATAGGTGAGAGGGTCCGATAAAGTGTTGAGTCACTCCAAACAAAAACCGTGAGTGGCGACACTCACGGGAGGGGAAATACGAATTGTTTGAGGGAACGAGAGGACTCTAGGGTAAGAGGAGTTTTCTGTAGGTAGTGGGGCAGTGCCTTCTATTGCTTCTAGTCAGCAGATTCTTCATAGGCCAACTTCCGACTTAGCGTATCAAAACTAACCCGGTAAGTTGTTCGATTCGTGTCGCATATGTAAGAGAAACCATTGTCTACCAGTGACCAGTTGCAATTTATACCCGATGGTCCGATCTGGACAGCTAGTTGTTTTGCCAGGGCTTGGTTAGCTTTTACAGACAGCTCAACTTCGTAAATGAGAGCATAGTCTTGTAATATATCATGAAATTCATCTTTTAAAACCTCCTTGTCATCTGGAAGCGCAAAACCAATATTGTCCTCAAACCTTTGTTCACTGGAGGTTCTTACCCCACATGCAAGGCATAAGAAGATCAAGATCATGGCTATAAATCTCATGTATTTCTGGGATGCTCCAAAGTAAACAGTTTTTCCTCTGCTAACGGGTTCTAGTTTACCGGATTCCAAGCCGCCATCGGAAGATTCACGAAGATAATTTTTGAAAGCCATCACACCCGCGGCAGCAACCCCAGGCACAGATCGGTGTTCCAATGGCAGTTTTTCTGAAGGGAAAGATACTCCGCCACTCTTCCATCGAAGTACTTGATCTCAATGCCTGGATAAGAATTTCGGAGCGTCGCATATTGGCGCACGAAGTCAGACTGGCTGCGGAATCCTGACTTGATCAGGTGGATTACGACCTCTCTTCTCCGATCGGTACTCACCAAAAAGTCCTTCATCCAACTGTCCAGCGCGGTTTGCTTCTTGAATATTATGCTGTCATAGCCCGTGATACCAAACGGGGGAATCGGACCGTAATGATCCACGATGGTTCGCTGCGAGCAATCTGTCGGGAAGGGCCCCAGACGCTCTTCCCAGTCATTCATCAGGTTGGGGGAGGGTAGATTCATACCCATCAAAGCCAGCGTATCGTACCAAAATCGCTTGGCTCCGGGTAAATACCGGTGATTTCGAAGCGGGATTCTTTTGCTTCTGGACCAATCCTGCATAAAATCAAACAAGGGTCGATTGAAGGTGAGTACGTCGTGATGCGAGGTGAGATGATCAGGCTCGCGCCCAAAGATTTCCTTGAATCGTTCGTATTGCGCAAAGAATTCCGTTTTTATTTGATCCACGTAGGCCGAACTTTCAAAATCTCGGTTGAATTTCCGGAAGTCCAGAAAATTATTCTTTTCATCAACCAACAGCTTCACCGCAGCATGATTGGAGAGGGGCTGTCCGGATGTGATGGTGAAATGGAGGCCGATGTGGGTCGTATCGTAGAGCGATCTTCCCGAGGCTGTTTTATGGTCTTTTAGCTTCTGACAAAAGCTTTTTATATAGCCCGAATCAGGATCACCGGGTCGGTTTACCAATACTGCGATGGAATTGATCCAGCCTTCGCGAAGCGCAATCTGGGCGCCGATGTCAATCTCATCGACGATCCCGATGTCGTCGGCGGTGACGAGCAGCTTTTTCTCAATAAACGGCACCTCGGAAGTAGTGGAGACGGCTTTGCTCCAGACAAAAGTCTGATTGCCGAGTACATACCAGATGTTGCTGTCCAGATATTGTTCACCCACAATTGCATGGGAAATCTCCACTTCGGTATTTGGCTTGAGCGTTCTGAAGGTCGGCGCATTGACCGAGGGACGCTCTCTCCTCAGGTTTACATGCAAGGTCGTGATTCCTTTATACGTAGCCATTATCCCACCGCTTTGAGGTTCACTGAATTGTTGGCCTCTCCACTGTTGGAGGAGGTATTAGCCGGGATCTTCACCGAATTGCGTACCTGCATGAGTTTGTTGAGCAGGTCAAACCAAAAAGGTGCTCCGAGCGATATCGCAAAAGCGGTGATCACCCAGCCGAGGACTGTCCAAAAAGTGTAATCAGGTTCTTTGCTTGCTCCGAGGACATAGTTGTACTTATCGATCTCCATATTCAGGGAGTCAATGTATTGTTTCTGAGCCTTAAAGGTCGTTGCGCCCACGCCCTCGGGATTTTCAGCCACATACCCCTTTGCACTCTCCACAAGCATTGTTCTCATGTCTTCGTTTTTGACCAGCTCTGTGGTTAAGCCGATGCTGTCCACGTTGAACAGCCCGGCGATCAACAGGCCGATCACAAATGTCAGGAAGGTCAGCTTGCGTTTGTACCAGCCTGCCACCCGTTCCATTTGGTCCTCGTACCAGTTTTCGATCAGAGCCTTGAACTTCTCTTTGTCGTTGGCGGCCTGCTGCCAGAGCATCTTTAACTGGTATTTTGTCTCTGGTCCTATCGAAAGGCCCTCGATGTCCCAGGGATTCTCTTTGTTGGTTCGCTTGAAAAGCTCCAGTTTCAGATGGTCCAGTTGCTCTTGGGTGCTTCCCGTCTCTACTTCGTCGACGCTCTCTGCCTGGGAGAGCCCTTTGAGCTTTTCCTCCAAACCCCGTATCCGTGAAGCGAGCAGACTTGAGTCATATTCGGGAATGACCCCCAGGGTCGCGGCGATGTTTTCGACGTCATCGAGATAGGCGCCTTTTTTCAGCAGATCGATCAAGGTGCTCCCAAACCGGTCTTTGGTGATGTAGGAAGGTTTGGAGTTGACTCCCTTATGTCCCAGGTATTTGATACCTGGATGGGCGTAGAAGGCGTTGGTGAGCGGATTCACAGTCTTGACCCAAAATAGGTTGAGCACGGAATGGTTGATCCAGCTGGAGAGCTGATCGTCAGAAAGGAGCCGGTCAATGCCTGTGATGAGGTTCTTGGACCGGGAACTGACCGCAGTGGTAATCGACTCAATGAGTGTCATCGCCAGCAGACTATAGAGCAGGTAGATAAAAACAAGGCTGATGAAAACGTCTAAAACAGCAAGGCCGGTCATATGTGTAAGGGTTTAAAAATCAGAGGAGAACCAGGTAAACAATGAAAAATCAAATTAGTCATTTTTTGGGCTAAGTGGTATAACTGATTGGATTTCATGGCCGGGCGAGCTCACCAGCTAGGCTCGGAAACCAGCCATAGGGCTGTCAGGTTGAGGCTTAATCGGAGTCGCCACTGCGAGTGAGGCACGAGCAGTCTGTCCCGATTATTTCGGCAATGTAGTCTCAACCGGAGCCGTAACAGAGAGTCCTAAATATTTCGAAAACATGCCAAAAGGAGATGACAGGGTTTTGCAAGCCAAAAGCCATTAAATTCTTGAACTTCAGTTGAATCTTGCCTGCTTAGACAAAACATTGATCGGAAGGGCGCGGTGGGAGGATTTGCCAGCGAGCCAGCGTTCGGCCTTGTGCGGTGAGGACCGAGCGTTAAAGATTAATCCAGTGGATTAATCTAGCGAGGGGCCAGCTTGCAGGGCTGGGCAAATCTTGACCTTTTGGTTCTTTTGGGTTAAGCCAAAAGAACAATGAAAATAAATAGCCTAAACTGCTGTAAGGCCGTTGTTTGATCGGTTTCTGGCAAGAAACGATTGGGATAGAATTCAGAATAAAGTATGGAAATATCATTATTTTCAAAATAAAATACATACTGTCATTGGTAGTGAGGCACGAGCAGCCTGTCCCGATTATTTCGGGAAAGCAGTCTTCTAATCAAAAACCTACTTCGATTGATGAGTTTTTTCGGGTCAAAATCCCCCTAACCCCCTTTTTCCGAGATACTTTTCCAAATCTTGATTTGAAGTCAAAGGGGGAGTTGCCGAAAACCCTAATACAAAAAAGCCCGAAGTCATTATTGACTCCGGGCTTTCATTCTAGGATGCTTCCGCAAAATCCAATCTTGGGAAGCTGGATTTTCAGGCTATTTCGCGTCGCTGCAAACTGGCAACTGAAGGCTGTAAACTGGTTTACCTCCTACCTCCGCCACGAGCCCCGCCGCCGCCACGATACGATCCGCCCAGATTTCCACCTCGGTTGGATTGCTGGAAGCTGTGGTTCTGCGTGGTGCTTCGCTGTCTGTTTTGATAGTCCCGGTTCATCTGGGAAGGCTGATTGTTGGTTTGTTGCCATGAATTCCCCTGCCGCTGGCTCCAGTTGCCGCCGGCGTCGCGGTTGTAGACATTGCCACTCTTGTCAGAGTACACGTCGCGAGTTCCCGCTCCGGCCATCGCCCCGCGATTAGCAGGCTGCTGTCCGGTAGAAGGGCGCGCACTCGGAGTGTTCGCTCTGTTTCTATCGTTGGTTGACACACCAGGTTGGTTGGCTGGCCTTTGCCCGGCGGTTGGTCTGTTGGAGGCAGTGCCACGGTCGCCACGCTGCACATCGCGGGTGGAGACATCGTTTCGCTTGTTGTAGATATTGTTTGACCGGTCGATGTTGATGTCACCATTGTTGATGAAGACGTTGTTGCCATGATGACCATAGTAGGGCGGACGATACGCTCCAGGTCCCCAATAGCCTCCGCCTCCGCCGTAGAATCCGAAGGTAAAGAAGCCGTAGCTCATGCTGAATCCCATACTCCAACCCGTCCAGGGATTGTAATGCATGCTAAAACCATACGTCACCGGGCGCGGATAGTAGTAGGGGCCATACCAGGGATTGTAGTAGTAGCCGGTACCATAGACGACTGTCGGGCCATAGACATAGCTGCCCATGTAGCCTGGTGTGTAGCCGACGTAGACTACCTCAGGCGTGCTTTCGTAGATATAGACGTATTTGACATTGTAGGCAGGGGAGCTGGCCGGGATGTCTTCCACATCTTTTGGACGCTCATCACTTACTTTCCAGGGGCCTTTGGCGTTGGATGCCTCAAACCAAACCCCGTTGTCCACGGCGTAGTACTTTTTACCACCCTTGAGCACCGTGCTTTTGGTGTTCATCGCCAGCTCCAACGAAGTTCCTTCGATGGGTTCAAACTTGGGTTCACCGTCATAAGTTACCTCCAGTTTGGCTTTTGAGCGGTCGACTTTGGCGGTCTGGGGCACCTGCGCATCGTGGATCGCGTCTGTACTTGCCTTGGTGCCCGGCACACTGGCTAGGACGCCGCCTTTTGGTGATGATTCGGGGATCTTTGCAAATTCAGCAGGCAGCGTTTCCGCAGCGATATAGGTCCATGGTCCTTCTAGCTTTGGAGAAAAATACCATCTGCCCGAGAGGAGAAGGTAATACTTCTGATCGTCGATGTAGCGGAAGATATTGTCATCTGAATTGGACATGTACAGGAGATCTGTCCCGTCAATGCTGGCAAAATCAGCCTTGCCATCGGACTGAATGATCTCCGCCGGAGTCGTGCTGGAGATTACTTTTTTGGGAGCCTTTGCCTTTGTATTGGGTTTTTCATCTTGCTGCTCTTTGATCTGCTTATCCACTGCGGAGATTGACTTTGGGAGTTTTGAGGTGAGTGCGTAGCCTTCTTTGACTTGGGAGGAAGCATACCAGCCCTGACCGGCATAGAGGTAATAGTTCTTGTTTTCAGTGGCTTGGATAATCAAAAAGGCAGTATTGATCACGCGACCCATCTTCAGGTCTTTGTCTTGCTCGACCTTTGGCTCTCCGTCAAAAAGCAGGAGCAGGGTCGGTTCTTCGGCATAGAAGATCTCCGGAGCTTCATTGTTGAGGCCTTCGCTTTGATTGATCTGCTGCTCGTTTTCGATGGTCGCATTGATCTCATCGATGGTGGATTCAATCCCCCAAAGCGGGATTTCAGTCTCCAAGAGGGATTTGAGCTTGGTGATCTTTTCCTCATCCTCCACTCCGGGCAGCTTGACATCGGTGATCTTGATGCTCTCCAGTGTCAACGTCCTCGCATCCCGGTCGGTATGCATGTTGGCGGAAAACCAAAAGACTCCAAAGATCAATTCACTTCCGGTGGTTTCTTCGACAGAGAAAGCAGAGCGTCCCGAGATCTCATTTCCGCTCATGGCCTCGGGCTGAGGTTGGTAGACGGTTATCTTTGCGCCGCCTTTTCCAAAGACATCTTTCGGCCATCCCACCTGAGCATAGCCGGATGTGAAGGCCAAAAAGAATAGGAGCGCCGTCAATGCGGTCCAGCGTTGAGACTTTTTATCAGTCACGAATGGAATCGCGAGTGAGCGTTGGTTGTCCATTTTATCAAGTTTAGATTTCAATTTCATCTCCGATTTCCGGCAATTCCGGACGGATTCCGAACTTCTTTTCCATCAGTTCTGCCAAAGCGCTTCTGGCTTTGTCTTCCCCGTGTACCAAGGCAACCCGTGGCTTGGAAGGCGCGAGGTAGGAAAACCATTCCAGCAATTCCGACTGGCCCGCGTGGGCGCTGAATCCGTTGAGTGTGTGCACTTTTGCATTCACAGGTATCTCTTCTCCAAATATTCGCACAATTGGATGTCTTTCCACCAGTTTTCTTCCCAAGGATCCCTGGGCTTGAAAGCCCACGATGATCACGTGGGTGTTGGGGTCTCGGAGATTGTGTCGGAGATGATGGAGTATCCTGCCTCCGTTGCACATTCCTGCACCTGCGAGAATCATACACGGACCTTTCAGATCGTTTAGGCTTTTCGAGCTTTCGGGACTTGGACTTGAGATAAAATACTGTTCATCCACGGGAAAGGCTCCCTTTTCTTTTAGAAGATGAAACTCCTCGTCCAGTAGGTGCTGATGATTCCGGTAGACTTCCGTCGCCTTGATAGCCATGGGACTATCCAAGTAGATCGGGAATGGCTTGACAGTTCCTGTGTTGTACAGTTCCGCCATGTGGTACATGAGTGTCTGCGCCCGTCCGATAGCGAATGTCGGAATCAGGATTTTTCCACCGCTTTCGCTGATTTCCTTTACGATCTGAAAGAAATCAACCAAGGTCTCGTCATAGGATTTGTGGTCTCTGTCGCCGTACGTCGACTCCATGAAGACCATGTCCGCGTGTTGAAAATGATCAAATGGGCGAAGCAGCGGGAGATTCAGCGGCCCTAGGTCGCCGGAGAAAGCGATGACCTTTTGCTTGCCATCCTCGTTCACGGTGAGCTCGATACTGCCGGAACCCAGCATGTGACCTGCCTCTATCCATCTTGCCGAGATATCGTCTGTAATCTGAATAACTTCACCCAATGGGATAGCGTGATTTAACGCTTTCATCGCATCAACGTGCTCGGGTTCATAGAGTGGCTCCACGAGTGGTTCGCCGGGTACCCAGTGCTTTCGGTTTTGTCGCTCAGCATCGGCATCTTGTAGCCGGGCCGAATCTTCAAGGATGATTCGGCTGAGCTCCAATGTCTGGATGGTACTATAGATCGGGCCTTTGAAGCCGTGCTTGATCAGAAGCGGGACTCGCCCGGTATGATCCAGGTGACCATGGGTCAAAAGGACCGCCTGAACCTCGCCCGGTCTGGCGCCTTTGGGCAGGAGGTTTTTCGCTTCGGAATCGCGACCACCCTGAAACATCCCGCAATCGATCAGGATGGCAGACTGTTGGGTGGTGACCAGGTAGCATGAACCGGTCACTTCGCCGCCCGCAGCACCAAAAAGTTTGATTTTCATTGAATTTTGAATTTAAGTTAATCGAGGTTTCAAAAGGGATTTCTCGTGATCGAGGATCAGCCGCATGTCCTTTGGCATGCTCTTGATGACCAGTTCTACGGCCTCTTCGGGTGTGTCGACGATCTTCGAAAAACCGATTTCATCAGGCCTGAAGACTCCGTTGTCGGCGAGGTAGCTGATGTAGTTCCGGAGGCCTGACCAAAATTCCTTTCCGACCAAGATCAGCGGGAAAGGTCCTATTTTTTTGCATTGGATCAGCGTGGCGGCTTCGAATAATTCATCCAGAGTTCCCAATCCACCCGGCATCACAATGTACGCACAGCTGTACTTGACGAGCATGGTCTTTCTAACGAAAAAGTAATCGAAATTGATCGTGTCGTCCACATAAGGATTGGCAGCCTGCTCGTGGGGAAGGATGATATTCAGTCCGTACGATTTTCCGCCTGCCTCAAATGCTCCCTTGTTGGCAGCTTCCATTGCACCGGGACCGCCACCGGTCAACACCGAAAAGCCCGCCTCAGCAAAGGCTTTTCCGGTTTCTCTGGAGGACTCATAGAATGGCTCCCCGGGTTTGAACCGGGCTGAACCGAAGATCGTCACGGCTGGGCCGATGTGCTGCATCTGTTTGATTGCCCGCTCAAACTCGGCCTGCACCTTGGCGAGCCGCTCCATCTCCTTTTCATAGGATCTGGAATGCTGCAAGAAGTCCCGCTCCGTGGGCACTGCTGCTCCGATTTCGGTTGGGAGCTCATAGCTCATTTGGGCTTTTTCCCAGTTGGCCTGCCAGGCTTTTTCCCATTCATCAGGACTGATCGAATGGCCTCCTTCGGTGTGGTTTTTCATGGTCTATTGCTGGAAAATTCAGTTTGGATCAATTGCAATCTATCCAAAGCAGCGAGTAGAATTCATGATTTTTATCACCCACGGAGGAGGACAGGAGCTTCATCTTAAATTGAAAAAATGCTCAGAGGTTCACGATGCTCACGTCTAGCGTCTTGCCTCTTGATTCTTGGCTCTAGCCTCTTGATTCTAGCGTCTTGCGTCTCTTTTACCTCACTCCCAAAATCCGAAAAGGCAGCATAAAGATATTTTTCACCAAATCGAAGCTCAACTCGACGGCAAAACCCAGAAGACGGAACGGAAGAAGCAACAGCCAAATAAAAGGATAGAGAATCAGTGCGGCGATGGCTATGGGCCAGCAGAGGATAAACAAGATGCACCAAAGGATGAAAGTCAACATGGATTTGTGGTTTTTCTTTTTTGTTCAAAGGCTATTCCATTTTGAGAATAAGCACTCAAAGCATTTTATCAAGTATCTGCGGCTTGAGCATGTTCTATTTCGGACACTGCATTCGTTGAAAAATGGACAATAGAGATGGACACGATGCGCCGTTTCGCGGCGGCAAGAGAATTTAATTAAAGCTGCGGCATAGCAGCATACCAAGCCGTCACTTTTTCGATCAACTTTTGGGCAATCTCACTCTTCTCTTCAGCTAAATTTTGAGTTTCTTCCTGGTCTTGTACGATGTTATAGAGCTCTGGTCGTCCTCCGTCGTAATCGCACAACAGCTTCCAATCTCCTTCGCGAACAGCTAAGTCGGGAAGGTTTTCGAACCCGTTAGCATTCTTTCTGTCTGGCGGACGACTGTAAAATATCGGGGATTGACGGGAGGCTTTTGACGCCCCAAGCATAGTCTTCAATACATTTTCGCCATCTCTGAGTTTGTTTTCAGGAGACTCGGTGTTGGTAAACGCCAGCAATGAAGGTGCAAAATCAATGGCTGAAAAGACAGATTGCCTGTTACGGCTTCCTTTTGCTTTTTCGTCCATAAAACCTGGTCCCCACACCACTAAAGAAGAACGTATTCCTCCCTCGTAGAGCTGACCTTTGGCGCCTTTCAACTCTCCTGATCTACCGGCTCCCACTTCAGGGCCATTGTCCGAGCAAAGCAAAATCAAGGTGTTGTCTCTCAGGCTTTCGTCATCCTGAATGTAGTCGATGAGCTTGCCGATCTGCTTATCCATTGCTTCCAGCACCGCTAGGTATAATCCTCTTTTGCCCGCTTCTTTTGCCAGGCCATATTCTTCAAATGGAGGCCAAAAGGGGCTGTGGACATCATCAGGCCAGACGTTTACATAGAAGGGTTTATTCTCTTTGGTGGCTTTTCCAATAAATCCAATAGCCGCGTCCACAAAGCCCGTGGTAATCTCAGATCGCTGCATCCAGGTACTGGGACCTCCCAAAATCTCGGCATCTTGCCATATCCTCCCTACTTTCCCTGTTTCGTCTTTGGTGAGGGGAAGCAGCTTTGGCCCCATACCCTCGAAATTGGTCAGCGATTCGTCAAAGCCGTATTCGCTGATCCTCGGTGCATCAGCCACATCACGCTGTCCTCCCATGTGCCATTTGCCAAAATGGCCCGTGGTATAGCCTGCCTGACGGAGGCTGCGGGCCAGCATAGGAGCCGAAGGGTCCAGCCAGTTTGCCATGCCCCGTGCCTGATTTTGCTTGCGGTGATCTAGGTAGGAAGTGATGCCCCAGCGCTGCGGGTAGGTACCCGTCGAGATCGCCACCCGGGACGGCGAGCAAATCGGCGAGTTGACATAAAACTGCTCAAACGCAATCCCTTCAGCGGCAAGCCGGTCAATATTTGGTGTCTGGGCATCGGTATTTCCAAAAGTGGATAAATCTGCCCAACCCATGTCGTCAATAAATATTAGAATAACATTCGGTCGTTTACTTTCTTTATTTTGAGCGGATCCCGTGATTTGAAATGAGGAAAAAATGATGATTAGAAAAAGCAGTTTTTTCATCTGTATATAATTTGTTTTTTAATAGTCATATAGCCTGTCCGGTTCGTCGCGGCGGACCGGGAGAATCTCGCACGGATCATAATCATCGCACTGTGTGACTTTTCGGGTCATGCCTGTCTGCCTCAGGCAGGCTTGATTTCATGAGTTGAGATTCAATTGGGGAAGCGGCTTTTAGTTATAGCAATGCAAATAGCGAAAAGGCAATTTAAAGTTTCCGGTCTATAGAAGCAAAGTTGTGTTGCCTCTTCAAGGATGTAGCAAGGGGTATAAGGTCGGCCAAGGACTGGAATTCAATAAAGAAATGCAGAAAATCGAAATTCAAAACCCACAAGAATCGGGTGGTAACCGTAGATCCTTTCGAATTTTTTGGTTGAAAAATATTTCTGATCAAACCAATACCATGGGTCAAAGTCCCACAAATTCATTAGTTTACAAATCAATACTACCCAGAACCCAATCTACCCTTCATGCGCAAAATTCTCCTTGCGTTTCTTTTTTTGCTGACGCATTTGGCAGCTGCCCAGACGATCACCGGCGTGGTGACCGAGAAGGGATCGGGACTTCCGCTACCATTTGCCAATGTCTTTATCAATAATTCCACCCTTGGCGGTGCGACAGACGCGGACGGCAAGTTTGTGATCCGGGGCAGGATCCCGGAAGAGTTTGATCTGGTGGCGTCATTTGTCGGATATAGCACGGTCTCCAAAACGATCAAGCGAAAGGGGCGTGAGGCTGTTTTTCAAGAGTTTGAGCTCGAGCTGTTGGAAGATAACCTCTCTGAAGTACAACTGAAATCCAAGCGGGACAGAAGCTGGGAACGAAGTTTCAGGCAGTTCGAAGCCGTATTTTTAGCTTTGCCGGATGATCCCTATGGCCGGGATATCGAAATCCTAAATCCCTGGGTAGTGGATTTTGAGTACGTCAAGAACAACAACGGCCCCAACTACACCAAAGCCAGCGCACAGTTGCCGCTGAAGATTGTGAACAAGGCGCTTGGCTACGAAATCGACTATTACCTTCAGGATTTTCGGATGCATCGCACCGCCTCCAGTTATTATGGGCTGGCATTTTTCAAGTCCTTGGACTCGGCGTTCACTGATCCGAAGTGGACGATGGCGAAGGAGCTCAATTACGAAAACTCGGTTAGGCACCTCGCGCTTTCTTTATTGCTGAGAAATTCCCTGGCGCAGGGCTTTGAACTGTATCAAATCGTGCCGGAATTTGGATTGAGGCTCAGGACAAACAGGTTCCACGAGGAAGTCGGAAAGTCCATCGTGCCGATCACGGTATTTTCTCTCTACAACAAGCCTTTGGGCAATGGCATCTACCGGATTTTCTTACCGGGCAAGGTCGAGGTCCACCATGTTGACAGGACCTGGCCAAACGACTATTATTCCGACGCCTTTTATGCCATTTCCTGGATGGAGACGCCAGGCGGTTTCTTTGATGTCGATCGTAATGGTACACTGATCGATCCAACGCAGCTGCTATTGTCAGGGTATATTGGACGTCAGCGGGTGGCGCGATCCCTTCCGCTGGACTTTCTGCCGTCCGGCGATTTCAAGGGCTGGATAGAGCAGGTACAGGTGTTTCAATCACGACACGTTACACTGAATACCTTGAGGGAAAAAGCGTGGCTGACGACCAACAAGCCGTATTTCCATCCCGGAGAGACGATGTGGCTGGGTGGAAAGATGCTTTATCAAAATCCCGCCAATGCGGATAGTCTGAGCAGGGTGCTGTATGTGGATCTAATAGATTCGAGTTTTCAAAAGGTCCGCGAAGAAACCTTCCGGATCGAGCAGGGCAGGGTCGCCGGCGGAATGGTGTTGGACAAAGATCTGCCACCCGGCGATTATCTGCTGCGGGCTTACACGCACTGGAACATGAATTTTCCTAAAGAGGATATTTTTCAGGCGGTGATTCCCATTCTGGCCGAGGGGAATTTTGCCGCTGGAAAGCCGAAAGTCGAAGAGACGCTTTTTGGAGATATCGAGATTCGCGAGGATTTTTCGGTATCTGATTCGGTGAATTACCGGATTTTGGACCTGGAGCTTAGCTTTTTGGATGAGTTCCAGAACGCGGTGGATACTGAATTTATCCTGACCGCCTTGGATGGGACTATCCCTGTGGAGCTTGATGAAGAACTTCGCCTGGAAAGCGCACTCGACTGGCTGGACGTGCCTCTTCCGGATTTATTTGACAGCGACTTGTCGTTTCAGATTGAGTATGGGATTTCGGTAGCGGGAACGTTTGTTCCGGACAAAAAGAAACCTGCCACGGCTACGACGATCACGCTGGTCAAGGGAGATTTGGAGGATTATGGAACGGTATTGTCGGATTCTTTGGGGGCGTTTTGGGCGACTGGATTAAACTTCCAAGATACAGCTCAGGTTGCCATCGCTGCGCTGGACGCCAAGAACCGACCCTTCGGCAGTGTCGAATTGCTTAAGTTTCAACGGCCTGAATTTCGGGACGCGTTTCCAAAGCTAGCCTATGAAGTTCAGGCTTGGCCTGTAGCAAACGAGCCTTTTTTGGATACTTCGGGCGAATATATTTTGCTGGAGGAGTTTGTGAAAGAAGAAGTCAAAGAGCGGGAAACGTCCGAGGAAAGGAACTATGGCTACGGCACCCCCAATCAGGAAGTCGGCCCTGACAAACTCGAGACGATGACGATGGAGCAGATCCTGGGTTTACTCCGATTTAATATCAACACGCTGAAATTCAATAACCACACCTTTGGCGAAAAGACCGGCTCACCGCTTTTGATCATCGATGGCTCCTCCATGCCTTTTATGGACGGCGCGGAGTTCAGAGATGTGTTACTGGGCTTCGAGCCCTCTCAACTCAAATCCATCAAGGCATACAATGACAACATCAGCAACGCGACGTTTGGAATGGCGGGCTACAACGGAGTGATCATGATGGAAACGAAAAGCGGATCACGCACGGGCCCAGAAAGTGACCGGAAGTTCAACTCCGAAGGCTTCCAGATCTTCCCCATCCGGGGATTCACGGCTTTTCCGGAGTTTCCAAAAGATCCGCCTGTCGATCAGTATCTGAAGAAGAAGCCGACGGTCTATTGGGATCCTTTGGCAAAAAGCAAGGATGGATCTTTCAAAGTAAGAATCAAGGTGCCCTACGGCATTCCTCAATTGCAGCTTCGTGTCGAGGGTCAAACTTCAGATGGAGATGCGTTTTATCGGGTAATCCCAGTGGAGCTGAAATAGGGTCTTTTACACAGATATCCATCCAGAGCAGATTTGTCTTTGGGCTTTTTTAGCCCATGACGCTCACCAAAGTGGCTTCCTCAAGTCGATGACCTTCCGGGAAGCAGGTAGCTTTTTCGCAGGCAAATCGGCTGAGTCGCTGTAGAATCTACAGTCGTCAAACGAGCCCAAATACTCCAGCACAAAGACCTGCTCCAGGTAATGTCTGGGTCTGCGACCGGTCAGGGAAAAGTCCGTTTTACCGTTGATCCGGATCTCGTAGGCTTTCCCCGGCACCAGATCGAATAGCTTCATGGACTGACGAGTCGGATCTCCGACGCCGAAGTAACTCCACTCCAGATGTAATTCGGCAGGATCATTTCCCCGGATCTTGAAGATCTCAATCGGATTGGCACCGGGCGAGTGCAGGGTGAGACACTCGGCGGGCTTTTCGGAGATGATATTGTCAACTAACACGAAGAGGTCGGCTCCGGAAAATCCCTGATTTTCCATGGCTGCTTCTGGGAGGAAGAGCTCTCCGATTTCTACATACCCGACATTGGAGGTGACTTTTTCGGCAGAAAGAAATTGCTTCAGATCAAAACTTCCTTTCTCTTCTTTACCAAACCTAATCTGCTTTCTATAGACTTGAATGACCTGTACGGGCTTGGAAAAAGAATGCGGGCTGACTTTCATGCGGACTAAGATTGGCAAAATGTCTGAATGGGGGAGCTTTCGCAGCAAAGAAAATGAACGGCTTTTTTACTTTCAGAAGCTCTCCCCAAGCCATTCATGAAACATTCCGACACCCTATTGCTAACATTTGGGGGACTTGGGTTGGGTTTTCACTTTCTACTTTTGGCAAAGCATCCCCAAAGCCCATGAATAACCTGTTGAAATCACTTTGCTTCCTCATTTTTATCCCCCTGGCTCTGATCTCCTGCGGAGAAAGTGTCGAGGATGAACCTTCACAGCTTCAGGTGTCACTATCCGAGATCGCCTCGGAGTCCGCCGGCGGATCTCAGTCTGTCGCCGTCAGCGGCAATATCACTTGGACCGTGACGCTTAATTCGGAATGGGTTCGGGTCACTCCGGCCCAGGGCGAGGGAGATGGACAGATCACCTTTAGCATCGATCCAAACCCGGCGGCAGCTGCCAGAAATTTGGAGGCGCGTGTCGTGGGCGGTGGTGTAGTCCGCACAATTCAGATCTCGCAGGCGGCCTTTGTACCGGAGTTTCCGGCCTATCACATACCGGCGGATGCCACCGACATGCGGGACATCAGCAGTCTCGCGCTGGCCAAGGAGATGGGGGTCGGATGGAATCTCGGCAACTCACTGGAAGCGATGGGAGGGGAGACAGCCTGGGGCAATCCCAAAGTCACCAAAGCCTTTATCGATCAGGTGAAAGCTGCGGGCTTCAACGCCGTGAGGATTCCGGTGGCCTGGAGCAAGTTTAGCAACGCATCCGACTTTACCATTGATCAAGCTTGGATGAACCGGGTGCAGGAGGTCGTAGACTATGCGATCGACAACGGGATGTATGTGCTCCTTAACAATCACTGGGACGAGGGCTGGATGCAGCCGACTTTTGCGAAGCAGGATTATGTGAATGATAGATTGGAAAAGATGTGGATCCAAATAGCGCTTCATTTCCGCGATTACGATGATCATCTTCTATTTGCGGGCACGAATGAGGTGATGGTGGATGGCGACTATGGTGCTCCGAAACCCGAATACAGTCAGGTTCAGAATTCGTTCAATCAGACCTTTGTGGACGCGGTACGATCTACCGGCGGGAGAAATGCCTATCGGAATCTGGTCGTGCAGACCTTCAACACAAACATCGACTATGGGATCAGCTTCTTTGAAATGCCCGATGATTCTGCGGCGGACAGACTGATGGTGGAGGTTCATTACTATGATCCCTACGAGTTTGCACTGCAAGGTGATGAGAAGGTCACCCAATGGGGAAAGGATGCGACCGACCCCTCCAAGACCGCTGCCTGGGGCGGCGAATCCCATGCTGACGGGCAGTTTCAGAAGATGAAAGCGAACTTTATCGACGAGGGAATTGCGGTGCTTTTGGGCGAATATGGCGCTGTAGACAAGAAGGCAGAGGACAACGGCGCATATCGGGAATATTACCTGCTATACATCACCCAAAGCGCCAAGACGCATGGTCTGGTGCCCTTTTATTGGGATAACGGCCATGGAGGGGACTACGGCTTTGCGCTATTTGATCGGGCTGACGGAGAGCAGATTTACCCGGGGTTGATTCGCGCGATTGTCGAGGAGTAGAACGAATTAGATCAGTCGGCGGAAGCGGATGGATTGTCATACGATGACCGTCCAGTGCCTACCGGGGCGGCAGGAGTTTTCTGGTCTGGACCATGTATCCGTTTTTGTTTTTGAACTCTTCAAATTCCCCGGTGAGTTTATTTAGGACATTGATGTCTTCGATGGGCTCGATATTCAGATTATCAGAGACCAAAAATACCTGGCCGTCGGACAGGAAGTACTCCCCATGAATGTAGTCCATCAGTTGATTTTTATTTCTCATCAACGGCATAGCAATGAGCGACTGGAAGGTACGCGCGGTATCCAGCACCTGACCCTGCCAGATGACTTCCTCGGGGAGTGTGACTAGGTTTTGTTTTTCGAGCAAAGCCAGTAGCGAAGGGGTGATTTCATAGTGGCTGGTGACGCCTTTGAAATAGTCTCGCCGACTGAGCATTGGAGAATAAATCATGAGAGGCACGTGAAACCGATCCAGTCGGGAGGACATCGGGATCTCAGGCAGACGGTGATCCCCGGTGATCACAAAGATGGTATTGGCAAACTCAGGACGCTTCTTGTACTCTTCAAAAAACAGCCTCACAGCGTCATCTGCATAGAGAATCGTCATGTAGACGTCTTCGTAGGTGAGGTATTCCCGGATTTTTTCCTCATCCAGCTTCAGGTAATTGCTGAGATGATCCCTGATTTTCTCCTGATAGACTTCCCTCTGCGGTACCAGATAGGGGTCATGCGAAGTCAGGGTCTGAAATATTCGAACCTCAGGTGAAGGAGCCTTGACCGGGAGTGTTTCGATCCCATATAAGAATAGATCCTTATCGGTATATCCCCAAGAAAATCCGCTGTTTGTGGGCGCTTTCTCAAAGCTGGCCGGGAAGCTCGATTCGTCCACAATCAGGTTTACTCCCTGATATTCTAAGAAATCCAGTTCGTTATCAAACTTCGCATCGCTTCCGGTAAAGAACCTGGCCTCATACCCGTTTTTCTTCAACACGCTCAGGAGAGAAATGTGGGGAGGGAATTCTTCGTAAAGTTCCAGAAAGCCCTTTTCTCCAAATGGTAGGCCACCGAAGACGCCCGGCAGCAGGCCGAAGGTCCGGCCGGTGGAGGAGAGGGCGTTAGTCCACACCAAACTGTGCTGTTCCAGTGAATCCAGAAAGGGCGTAAAGCTTCCCAGATAGGCGTCCTTGCCCGAATAAGCCTTGCCAAAGCTTTCCATAAACAGAAAGACAATGTCCGGAGCTTGCGTCAGACTGTCAAAAAACGGACTGAGCACATCCGGATAGTTGCTTTTGTGAACAAAGGGATAGGTGTCGTCGGTAAATTCCTTCTTGACGAGCAGGTCATCGTTGGTGGCGCGTAGATAAAAGTCGAAATAAAACTCTCCGCCATACATCAGTTCGTCGAAGGTCTGCTCCGAAAGGTACCTCGACTTATTTAAGGTGATGTTCGTCTTGGTTTCGTCGGTATCCGATTCTTTGGAATTCGGCCACAACGCGATCAGTAAAAGCGCAGACATATGAATCCCAGAGAAGATGAAAAGTGTCTTAAGTCTAAAATTGCACACCCGGATCCCGAGGTAAAGCAAGCCAAAAACCAGAGCAGCAAACCCAGCCAGCGCAGCCAAATTGGTTGCTGTAAACTGGCCGGACGCGGTGACCGTGCGGGACAAGTCGGCGTAATTGTATCCGAAAAGATCCTTACCAAGCGGAACCAGCGTCTGATTGAAATAAAGAACCAGGCCTAAGTGGATGATCAACAGCAGCGTAGTGATCACTTGGATGAGGATTCTGGCAAACTTGATCGAGATCAGGCTAAGGCAGACGTAGACTATAAAAAGCAGTCCCAAGAAATAGAGTACCCATACCAGATCTTGAACCAGCCCCGCAAAAAGTACCTCCCGAAAAGAAAATTCCAAGACATAACCCCGAAAGACGAGCACCGTTTCGGCGATTCTGGAGATAGCCATCAAACCGATGAAAGTCAGCGAAATCCCCCAGAAATTTCTGAGAAGAGTCTGGGCACGGAGTGGTAATGTCGAGCGGATTTCAGCCTTTTGGGCCATAGAGAGAGATTAAGTTTTTGGCGCGAGGTCGAAAAATAACCCAAAATCGGGTATCTTCCACGGTCATTTTCACTTTATGAGTAAATCAGATTTGCTGTTGGAGCTTTACTCCAATTTGAGTACGACAGGTGCTCTCGCTTTTAGCTCGAAAGCTTTGGTCAATAAGATGCTTTCGTACACCGATATCGCGCACGCCAGTTTGGTGGTGGAATTGGGTGGAGGAGATGGGAGCATTACGCAGGGAATTATCGACCGCCTTTCACCGGAAGGGGAATTGCTGGTTTTTGAGATCAACAAGTCGTTTTGTGATTCGATGAAAAAGCAATTTCCGCAGTCCAATATCACAATCATTTGTGACTCTGCCGAAAACATAGACAAGTACCTTGCCGGGAGAAAAGCCGACTACATCGTTTCATCTTTGCCTTTTATCATCCTTCCCAAAGATGTGACAGACAGTATCTTATCCAAGAGCAGGGACTCACTTGCTCCCAAAGGGAAGATGGTAATTATGACCTACTCTTATCATCTGAAGAAGCTGTTTAAGCGTTTCTTCTCCCACATGGAGGTGAAGTTTACCTTTAGAAATCTGCCCCCGGCATTTGTGATGATCTGCCACTAACCCTCGGACTATGGAGGTGCTCCGCGTAGCCATCTTGGATTTTTGCAGGAGGAAAAAGGGCCGCCCATTTTGTCCCACAGCGGTGATCCGTCAAATGTTTCCGGAGGATTGGGAGCTTTTCACAGAGGAAGTCATCGAGGTTACTATGCAGCTGTACCGCGAAAAGGTCATTGAAGTGTCCGTGGAAGAGGGCTCGCCAGACATGCTGGGAAATTCCGGAGGAAAAATCCTGATCCTCGGATTGAGCAAACCAAAATAAGCTCCTGTTTGTTAAACCCAAAAAAGCAAGCACCATGACCAACGAAACCAAGCTCCCATTGACTACCACTGAAATCCCCGACGGATTGGAACTGATCACGCTGGGAGCCGGATGCTTCTGGTGTACGGAGGCGGTATTTCAGCGACTGGAGGGTGTCGAAAAAGTCGTTTCTGGCTATGCCGGTGGTCTGATCGAATCACCTACTTACAAGCAGATCTGCACCGGCACCACCGGACATGCGGAAGTGATCAACGTTTATTTTGACCCAAAGAAAGTCAGTCTCGAAAGTCTCTTGGAGGTTTTTTGGGCAACTCACGATCCCACCACGCTCAATCAGCAGGGCGGAGACGTTGGACCCCAATACCGCTCAGCGGTGTTTTATCACAATGATTATCAGCGAGATATTTCCTCCCGCCTCAAAGACGAATTGAATGCAAGGGAAATCTTCGACAAACCTATCGTCACGGAGATCACCGCCTTCACCAACTTCTATCCCGCTGAGGACTACCATCAGGAATATTTCAATCTCAACGGAATGCAGCCTTACTGTCAGTTTGTAGTCAAGCCCAAAGTACACAAGCTGAAGAAGTATTTTGCGGAAAGGCTGAAGTAGGATCGGTCTGTGTCGGGCTGGATAGGTTCAATGTCAAAATTCATTTTCAGTTTCACCACTAATCATTTTTTCATCTACTGTTTTTCAGTACATTCCCGATATTTTTCACTGCCAACCCGATTTTTATGTACTTCACGAGCTGCCGGAGACTTGGATTTCTAGCCATCCTATTCCTTGTTGTTTTTAGCAATTCGGCCCATTCTCAGCATTCAAAAAGCGATTTAATCGGAGTGACTGTGCTGGGCGAGCTGGTCAGTTATAACGACTTTTATCCATCCGTTGGATTTGTGTTTGAGCGGAGCTTTACCAAGCGAAGTGGGATGGAGATTGGAACTTACTATCGCGCAGAAAGGACCGATATCTACATTAATGTGACCTTCGAAGATGGGAATCAAATTTTTGATGAGTTCAGCGTCCGGGAAAGCTACCTGACTTTTCCAGTGCTTTACCGGTTTTACACCAAGGCAGTTACATTGTCAGTTGGCCCGTTCGTGGAAGCCTTCGTTGGCTGGGATCAGATCTCACCTGGAACCGGAGAAGTCACCAGTTATGAGATCAGTCCCGCTGTTTCATTACGGCCGCTTCTGAAGGTCAGCAAGCCATTTTCGATTGGCAAAAACCTAAGTCTCGAACCGGAACTTCGGTTTGGAATTTCGGCTCGATCTTCCCAAGCGTTTTACGGGATTGGGCTACAGTTTAAGCAGCAAATGCTGAGCAAGACTGAATAATTGTCACCTGACCGTAGAGACCTCCTTTTTTCTGCCGGATTGCCGAGGAGATTTTCTTCTTACTTTGCCCAAAAAGACCTATTTTTACTCAATTTAACCCTTTTTGCAAAGCATGAAGAGAACCAGAGCACACGAGTCCAGAGGAGCCATCGAGCGGCTGTATATCACGATGCGCCACCTTTTCAACCGGGGCAGTTACAAGCCGATGGGTATTTCCGGTGACGGTCTAGTCAACGCACTCATGACACTCAGCCCGGAGATCTACGGCTCGGTCACTGATCCGGAAAAGCTGGAACTCGATGGCTTGCTCTATGTAATGGAGCGGCTGCCAAAAGGCATCGAGGAGTGTCGATTCGTAAGACTCGTCAGCCGGGAGGGGTTTGAGACCTCACATTTGACTCCACTGGTGCCTTCCAAACGGAAGCGCAACTGCTTCAGGCTGGACGACCAGATCATGTATGTGGAGATGACCCGGGGCCGGTCTGACATATACGACATCCTGACCCACCTCACTTTTCTCTACATCGAGTCCCGCAAGATCCTCCGCAACAGCACCGATCCGAAGGGCCGGATCTCCTCCAATTGGACGATGCTGGAGGAATTTGTCAAAAAAGAGGCCGCAGGAGAGGAATTTGACAAAGAAACCGCAAGCGCTTATCTGAGTCATATCATCGGCCGAACCTTCGAAGAGACGATGGATGCCGTGGGGAAATTCTCCAGGAGTTCCAACTCCAACAGCTTGGTTTCCATTGTCTACCACTTGGGCAAGTTAGCCTTGGACGAGGTGAATAACGGGCTCGATCGGGAGATCAGCTTTTCGGCGACCCTTCGTGAGCGGGTGGGGCATCACGTCTACGGCGAGCGTTGGGCGGATCGCATCAAGGAGACTCTGATGAATCTGGACTTGCTCAAACGTCCCATCCACATCATCTCTGCCAATCTGCACTCCGTCGTCAACACGATCTACGGACATCAGGCTTTGGGGCTGAAATCTTTTGAAGAGATCGAATCCGCGGCCATGGAGATTTCGGTGAATGCCAAAAACAATCACGGAAAGAAAATCCGCGAATATGCCCTCGCGCACGGCTTCATTGACTTGCCAGACGAGTCTGGGACAAACATCGGCGCGCAGATCATTGACACCGCTTGGCTGGAAAAGAACACGCTGATTCCGGGAATTAAACTTCCGGAAGAGCGAGAAAAAAGACCCGTCTTTGTGGTGATGGACTACGCGTTTGGAGAGCAAGCGTATGAGTGTTTCGACGAACTGCTCAAGGCCTATTCGCGGGACGGCAAGAAGTACAATCTCAACGTGATATCTACGTCTATCATGGGGAAAGCCGGTATCCTACACGGCGGCAAAGGCGACCTGATGGTTCCCAACTCGCACGTATTCGAGGGCACGGCTGACAACTATCCTTTCCGCAATGAGCTGAAGAAGTCTGATTTCGAAGGCTACGGATTGGGGGTCTATGATGGCTCGATGATCACGGTGCTTGGCACATCCCTTCAGAACAGGGATATTCTCACCTACTTCATGGAGTCGTCCTGGAACGCTGTGGGTCTGGAGATGGAAGGAGCCCACTACCAAAAGGCAATTCAGGCAGCATCCAAGATTCGCGGTAGTATCCGATCTAACGTGAAAGTACTCTACGCTTACTACGCCTCAGACAATCCTCTGGAGACCGGCAGTACACTTGCTTCTGGAGCATTGGGCATGGACGGGGTGAGACCTACTTATTTGATTACATACAAGATTTTGGAGAGGTTGTTCAAATAGCATAGCCAAGTTATAAAACAAGGGAGGTCGAGAGGCTTCCCTTTTTTGTTTCAAATCCGGTTTGACTCCATAACCGATTACCAATCCACACCCAGGGTTCGGGCTATAATCTTCCCGATTTTTAAAAAAACCACCGGAAGTTGACTAGCCGGTAAAGGTTCGATTGGAGTAGCTGAGAGAGCACATTCCAAAGGCTGTTTTGTATTCTCTATTTCGGCAAAATTTATATCTTACATTATATGACTGCTTTTCTGAAAGACGCTGCACACCCATCTTGCCCGCCATTTATCAGTTATGAATAAAATGTTTTCTATACCAGACAAGGAGCGAGACTACGAAAGCTACATGGTCTATGTCCTGACCATCATCTGGACTGTGACGATCGGCTGTATCATCTCTCTTGAATTTTTTCTCGTTCCCGAGAGCTGGCAGCGTTGGGTTCTTTTTCTGGGGATTAACGTGGTGATAGCGGCTGTCAGTCTATATCTGAATCAGACAGCAGGTAGCCAAGTCGCCGGTTATTCCCTGACGGCAATGATCTGGCTGTTTGCGACGATTCCCTGTTTTTCCGCAGGCGGAATCATGGATCCGGGCATATTGTCGCAGATGAGTGTGATCCTCACTGCCGGGTTCCTATTGGGATGGAGAGGCGGATTGACCGTCGGCTTGTTGACCCTGATTACCGACTTGGGAATGGTCTATCTGGAGGTCACGGGTGATCTACCCGAACCCCGTGTCCTCCATACGCCGTTGTCCCGATGGGTTGGAGCGATTGTTCCGTTCAGCACAATTCTAGCCTTGCAGTACTATTCGACCAGCCACTTGCGCAGCGGCCTGTCGGCTTTGGGGAAAGAGATTTCCAGAAGAGAGGCAGCAGAAAAGTCAAAAGATCAAACCCTCTACGAACTGGGTGAGCGGGTCAAGGAACTAAAAACACTCTTTGAAGTTAGCCGCATTTTGAGAGATGAAGATGCGCCTCAGGAGCAGCTCTTTTCCAGCATTGTGAAAGAGCTGCCGCTCGGGTGGCAATTCCCGGACTTGGCGGTAGCTTCTCTTTTCGTGGGTGATAAATCATTTGCTTCCCCAGACTTTGGTGTCTATGACCATTCGTTTTGCTCCGAACTGAAAACCAAAAAAGGGACGCTCGTTAAGATTCAGATAGCTTATAAAAACACACTTCCTCAGATGGAGGAAGATCCATTCTTGAAAGAGGAGCGAAGGCTGATCGAGGTACTCGTGGACATGATCACGTCGGCTTTGGACAATAGGGAGCGCAAAGCTGAGCTGAAGGATTTCAGATATGCTCTGGACATCGCTGCGTTCGTCAGCGTGGCAGGACCGGATGCGAAGTTCAATCTTGTAAACGAAAACTTCTGTAAAATATCGAAATACAGTGCCGAGGAACTGATCGGGCAGCATCACGATATCCTGTGGTCAGGCTACCATCCGGCGGAATATTTTTTTGAACTTGGAAATGCGATGGCAAATGGGAGGCCTTTTCGGGGGGAATTCTGCAACCGCGCAAAAGATGGCTCTTTGTATTGGGCTGACTCTACCATCGTCCCTTTTTTGGATGAGGAGGGGAAGATCTACCAATTTCTCTCCATCAACTACGACATCACCGAAAGGAAACTCGGCACGGAAAAGTTGAGAGAAAGCGAGCGATTGCTAAAAAAGATCACCAGCCAGGTTCCTGGAAACACCTATATGTTTGAGATAGCGGCTGACGGGACTAACAAAGTTCTGTTCAAGAGTCGGGGAACCGAACCCTTCCATCAAACCCATACTGCTGAGGAGGAGTCCAATCAGAGCGAACAGTTTCGGGAGCATTTGCACGAGGATGATGAGTTGAAATACAGTCAAACGATGAAGGAGGCTCATCGAACCGGCTCGCCGATTAGTTTTCAATACAGGATGGTCGTAAATAATTCAGTCAGATGGCGCTGGATGCAGGCGATCTCCGAGAAGGACAAAGACGGGAAAATAGTCTGGTATGGCGCGACCAGTGACATTACCTCCTTGGTGGAGTATATCGCCTCGATCGAGCAGATGATCTTTGATATCGGCCATGTGATCCGCAGACCACTATCCACGATGCTCAGCTTGACGAAGCTTGTCCAATCCGGTGAACTAAGCGAAAAAGACATCAGGGAGATCTCCGTTCATCTACACCAAGTGTCGGAAGAAATGGACAAGTTCATCCGGGAACTAAACGAGGATTATCATCAGAAAAGGAAAAATACCCAGCTAAATATTGATATCGCTTCACTGATTGACAACAGAAGCTCGCTGTTTGAGTAGGGCTGTGGCAGAAGGACGGTAAAAAGAAATACGGCCTGTCACCAAATGTGAGGAATATGCGGGTTTTGTAGGATTTTGGATCGGGCTTTATTCCAAAGACGAGGCTACAAAGTCGGGACTTACGACGAATAAACCCAGTCTTTAATCCGATTTTGCTAAGCAATTGCTCAGGGGGTGGTCAGATCCATGATCAAGGGACTTGGCATCGGACTTGTCGGATATCTGGCCTGAATCTTTTTCAGGAGTGAAGATCCATTCCCCCTAAAAAGAAGAATCCTTTGAAGTTTTTAAAAACCTCAAAGGATCCCGTAAGCTGAGCCAGCTTACTGAAGACTAGTAATTCACTTTCAAAGGCGGAGGTCCGTCAGGAATGATTCCTTTGTAGACATAGTCGCCTTTTTTCTCTTTGAATTCTGCCTTGATCTCGCTTCGCAAAGTCTCATCTTGGTATAGGTCCGCCATAGTCATGGCAAGTGCTTTGGCAGCGTACCCCATTCCTTTGTGTCCAATCGACATTCCGCCCGAAGCTACGACAGCCCAGGAGTGCCACGGAGTGCCGTTCGGAGCTGTGGTCGCACTCATCCGGATCGTCGGCACGACCCAGCTCACGTCACCCACATCGGTACTTCCGCCCATGCTGTGCTCCTGGGTTTCCTCCATCGGTTCGATCACGGAGACGACTCCGATTTGAGGTTTGCCGGTGGCTTCCTGGATCTTCTTGGCAAATACCTGCTCTTCCTCTGTGTAGGATATCGAGCCCAACGTTTCCAGGTTTTTTTGCATCACAGCCGAACCGGTGCGATTGACCAGGATCTCGTGGATGCCTGAGACCAAGGTGACTTTGTAGTCGACATTTGCCATGATAGCGGCTCCGCTGGCCATCTTTTCGACCTGCTTCCAGACAGGCGTCATGCCCTCGCGGGAGCTGTCTCTGACTCTGACCCAGATGCGGCTGTAGTCGGGGACCACGTTCACGACTTGTCCGCCGTCTTGAATATGATAGTGGATGCGAACGGTCGGTTTGATGTGCTCACGGTAGTAGTTGATCCCCGTGGTGTAAAGCTCCAGCGCATCGGATGCAGAGCGGCCATTCCAGGGATCGGCAGAGGCATGAGCCGCCTGGCCGCTAAACTCGACGATAAAGTCCACCAAAGCCAGACCTTTCTGTACATCAGTCTTGGTCTCTGCACCGGGATGCCAGTCCATCATCACGTCCACGTCGTCCATCAGTCCCGCCCGGATCATCCACAGCTTGCCAAAGTATTTCTCCTCAGCGGGAGTACCGTAGAAGCGAATCGTCCCCTTGAGTTTTCCTTCGGCAATCAAATCCTTGATCGCTCCGGCGGCACTCAGCGAAGCCACACCGAACAGGTTATGTCCGCAGCCATGGCCGGGAGCATCTTCATGAAGCGGGCTTTTGAATGGTACTTTGTTTTGAGAAAGGCCCGGAAGGGCATCAAACTCTCCCATGATTCCGATGATCGGACTGCCAGAGCCATATTCTGCTACAAAGGCGGTAGGGATCTCACCGACTCCTTTGGTGACTTTGAAGCCCAGCTTTTCAGCATAGGCGGCGAGAGCTTCGGCGGATTGTGATTCATGGAACGCCGTCTCCTCAAAGGACCAGATTTGATCACTCAGCTGGGTCATGTCGGCAAATCTGGCATCGATCGTCTGCTGGATTTCCTGCTTGAGAGGATCGGGTTTGGCCGGTTTCTTTTGTGCGAAAAGAGGAGTCGCCGAGAGCATAAATGCCGCGGAAATTCCCAAATAGAGTTTTTTCATGTGGTTGGGGATTCTTGTAAGGTTTTGTCCCAATAAGATAAGGATTGTCATCAAAAGATGAAGCGATTGAAATGTGAACGGCAAAATAGATGGAGGGTAAGCAAGATGAAAAAACGAAACTAGCCAGGTAGCTTGACTTGGAATGAATCAGATTCCAGCCTAGATTGCTTCAAAGCGCTTTGTAGATTTTTGTAATCCTGAAAAAGAACAACCCATGAATTTTCACTACCTCCCCAACTTTTCCGAGATGAGCCGAAAAGGCTTCGAACTAGTAAAAATGGACATTGACAGAAATCCCGATTTGCTTTTTTGTGTAGCCAGTGGCGGATCGCCTTCGGGGCTGTATGCAGAGATGGTAGCTCACCAAAAAGTGGAGGCTGATTTTTGCTTACGGCTAAGAGTCGTCAAACTGGACGAATGGGGCGGACTCGAGCCGGGCTCCACGTTTACTTCGGAGTTTGACGTCCAAGGCAAGTTTATCCTGCCATTGGGAATCACTCCTGATCGATATCTAACAATTGATCCATTCACGGCGGATCCCGCAGCGGCCTGCGCGCAGATGAAAGCAGAACTGAAAGGTTCTGGCCCGATTGATATCTGCATCCTGGGAATCGGAGTCAACGGACACATCGCGCTAAACGAGCCTTCTGATGTGCTTCAGCCCGGATATCACCTCGCCAAATTGGCGGAAACCACCCTAAACCACGGCATGATCAAGGCGCTGAAACAACCGCCGACTTTCGGTATGACCATGGGAGTGGGAGAGATCCTCAGCTCCATGAAGATCATATTGTTTATCTCCGGATCCGGAAAAAAAGATGCTTTTGAACAACTTCTAAAGGAGGAAGTGTCGACGCAGTTTCCGGCTTCACTGCTTTGGCTCCACCCCAATGTACACGTGGTGGTGGATCAAAGCGTGGTTTGAAGGTCGGAGCGCAAACAGTCAGTAGGGGAAAAGAGCGCTTAGCTTGGATAAAAAAAGCCACAGATGCACGGATTGACCCTTTCACCTGTGGCTCTGATTTTTTGATCGATCAATTGCTAGTTCTCTTTCACTGCGGTAGTATCGGGTTTAGGTGTAGGTGTGGTGGTCTTTGGGAGAAAACCCTTTAAGAGCTTCTTGGCTTCGTTCACAGCTTTGTCTTTGGAAGCGTCGGTCTGTTTCAGCAGTTCTTTTTTCACACTGTCCTGCAATGCCGTCGCTTTGACCTGAAGCTCTTGCTTGATACTGTCCTGTGCGGCGTTAAACTGTTTGGTCGCCTCGGCCTGAAGTTTTTCTGATTCTCCGCTTATTCGCGATTTCAGTGCGTTGGCAAGCAGGGTTTCGATGCTATTGCCTCCGGCAAGCGCGATTTTCGGGGAATTGTACGAGCCCGTCAGATTCAATGCCAGCGGAATGGTCGTGTTTTCGCTCGCCGAAGTGCCGGAGATACTTGCCAATAGCGCATTTGCCTGGCTGCCAAATTTGCCGGCAGGAATATCCATGTTGATCAGGTAATTGATCGACCCGTCGAAACCTGCTGAACCTTGGACATTTGCCTGATAGTCCCAAAGTTTGACGTCAAAGGGTTTCACATCCATGACGCCGTTGTTGATCGAGATAGGAATCGCGATGTTCTTCAGTTGCAGCGTATTCCCGTCTTTCAGCTTGGTGAGGCTGGTAATTCCTTCTAAGATTTTGCTGTCTTTCAGCGCTGCTTCAGCGACTTTTAGAAGCCCGGTTCCGTCCAGACTGGCGAGCAATGGCATCATATCCTGGCCCAGCTTGCCGGAGAAAGCCAGTGTTGAATTGAACTTACCGGTCAGATGCTGCGCGATGGGAGCGAAGACTTTGACCGAATTGAAAGATTTGAATGCCTCCGCGATGCTGAGATCGGCAAGATTCAGGTTAAAGTCAAACTTGGGAGCGGACAAGTCTCTGGGGTCGTAGGTTCCGTTGAGCCCGATCGATCCTCCAAGCGTACTCATTGAGGCATCTGAAAAGCTCAAAACCCCGTCTTTTAGAAGCATCTTTCCTTTTACCTCTTTGAGGTTCATGTTGTCGTAGAGGACCTCATTGGCGGCTACAGACATGTTGAAATCAATGTTTTTCGGCAGCTCGATGACAGTCATTGGCGCGCTCGTAGTATCCGCTGCGGCGTCTTCACTCATCCACTCATTCACATTAAACCGGCTGCTGTTCAAAGCCAGCTGACCGGTAAGTACACCGGCTTCCCCGAGGAAATAGTCCATGTAATTGGTCAGGAATCCGGTGGCTTGCACGGGACTTTCTCCAATCTTGGAGTCAAACTGAGACAGGTTTATCCGCTCCGGGGTAAACTCGGCGGTGGCTTGGGTAATCTGAACTCCCTGGGGAACATCGACCGATGAATACTTAAAGTTGGAAACATCCATCGTACCCCGTGTCTCCAATTGGTTGTAGTTGCCGGCCTCAACTGCGGCATAGGAACCTTTGGTAGCAACATCTGCCTGTATCCGCCCAGCCATAGTCATTCCCTCCATCGGGAAGATGGCCAGGATTTTTTCCAAATCCACTCCTCCGGTGATCGCTCCGTCCCAGAACAGCTTGTCGAGATCGCTGATTTTCATCTTTCCATTGACAGCTTCTCCTTCCAGTACAAAGCCGAAGCGACTGAGATCAACCAAGAAGTCGTTCATTTTTCCAGTTTGATTTTGGATGATTGCATCCACCGTCAGGTTTTCGATGGGGGCGGGGTAGTCGGTGCTTTTTGCGTAGCCGTTCGCCAGAAGCAATTTGGCGTCGATGGCCGGGATCACGCCCGCTGCCGAGTCGTATCTCCCTTTTGCGAGGGCGTTGATATCAAGATTGCCTTTCAGGGTCATCCCCTCAATGGGGAAAATCGAGGTGAGCTCTTCGAGATTCAGCTTTCCATTGAGTGCGGCATCGATGGTATAGCTGACCAAGTCGCTCAGATGAAGCCTTCCCGAGATAGGATTGCTGCCAAAGTCCAGATTGAATGTGGGAATATCCACGGAGGTTTGCTCCACAATTCCCGTATCGTTCTTTACCCGAAGGTCAAGATTTACGTTTTTGACTGGCCTCGGCAAGTCAGGATATTTGAACATTCCATCGGCCACCTTCAGCGAGATGTCGAATGCCGGAATCGTCTCGTCGTTGTAGATTCCTTTTACTTTTCCCTGAAAATCCATTGTCCCGGAAGTTTCCAGGCCATCGAAGCTTTCGGTGTAGATCCCCGGTACCAGCGACAAGATGCTTTTAAACTCATTGTCTTTGCCAGCCATCGTGACGTCTACCTCGATGTCGTCGGCAGGCATTGCAAGGTATCCGGATAGCCCAAAAAGGAAATCATTCAACCTGAAATCCCCCTCGCCGAGCGTGAATTTCATGTTTTTCATGTCCACGGTCAGATCCGTTTCGCCTGAGAATTCCTTATTTGAGAGGTAGCTGATACCTTCATAGGTGATGTCGGCAATCATCGCATCCAGTTTGATCGGAAGCTCGTACACATCCGCGGTAAATTCGCCTTGACCGATCGCATTGATGCCGCCCAACGCCATGAAATAGTCGAGCTGCCGATCGTCATATACCAGATTGAGATTGCTTACTTCGATCTGGTCCACGCCGATTTGCATCGTGCTTTCCACGGAATCTGCCGGAATTTCATCCGAAGGGATCGCAATGTCATAGTTGGCGGTACCGTCCGCCAGCACTTTGATATAGAGACTTCCCCCGTCCAGATGGACGCCGGTGAGCGTCGGATATTCGTCAAAAAGCACAGACTTAAGATTGAAATCAACCGAGACCTCATTTACTGAAAGGAGGGTGTCATTTTGAAAAGGAGCATGACCGACTATCCCGAAATCTTTGATTGTCGCAGACACATTCGGAAATCTCCGAAACAGACTCAGGCTGACATTATCCAGGTCGAGAATCACTTGAGCGTCCACACTTTGGGCAATTTCACGGTCAATCCGGGCAGCTATCTTGTCCTTAAACAGAAAGGGGACAGCGACAGCAGCTGCGATCAAGAAGAGAAATATTCCCAAAACGATCCACAAAGTCTTTTTCATAATCGAGGTTAGTTAATCCAAGGGGTATTTTTGCCTACCATCAGTTTGTATGACATGAGTCACTATGACGTGATTGGGACGATATGCGGCTTAAATCTTTGCAAGATTTAAGCCGAAGATAATTCAGCCTTCTGCGATGACGAAAAGAAATCGGGGTCAACTTAGCTCAAAACGTCATGAAAAGGTAAAATGATGAAGATGGTAAAGCCAAATGGGCTAAAAAAAAATGCCTTGGCTTTCTAATAAAGCGGAATGGACAGCCTGTGCCGTCCGCGGCGGCGGACGGGAGGACTCGAACCCGCGACCTTCCCGACGTATCGGGACAGGTATTCTAACTGGCTGAATTGGAATGGGCTAGAAACAAAAAAGTCCCAAATTTCTTTGGGACTTTAAAGCGGAATGGACGGGACTCGAACCCGCGACCTCCTGCGTGACAGGCAGGCATTCTAACCAGCTGAACTACCACTCCTAATGGCTTAGCTTTTTTCAATATTGTGCGGAATGGACGGGACTCGAACCCGCGACCTCCTGCGTGACAGGCAGGCATTCTAACCAGCTGAACTACCACTCCGTTTTATTTACTTCCTTTTGAAGTGGTGCAAAGGTAAGATTTTGATCCTTCTCCGCAATAGGTGGTTCCAATAATTTTGAACCTTTATTCTATCTGTTTCTATTTCAGCCTACTAAATTTCTGGGGTGGGGGCTCGGTTTCTGGCTAATTCTAGGGTTTGTCACTACCGTTTAATCCTTATCTTTGTTACTTCCAAAAATCACCGAAATGGTATTAGAATTCGAAAAACCCATTGCTGATTTAGAGCAAAAACTTCAAGAGATGAAAGAGCTGGCCAAAGGCCGGAATATCGACCTCAGTAGCGATATTGATTCTTTAGAAGAAAAAATTCTGGCATTGAAAAAAGAGACTTTCGAAAACCTCACCCGCTGGCAGCGAGTGCAGCTATCACGACACGCAGACCGTCCCTATGCGCTGGATTACATCTACGAAATCACCAACGAATTTATTGAGATCTTTGGCGACCGAACTGTCGCTGACGATAAAGCAATGGTCGGCGGGCTAGGAGATGTGGATGGCCGGACTGTCATGTTTATTGGCCAGCAAAAAGGCAGAAATACCAAGCAGCGTCAAATGCGCAACTTTGGGATGGCCAATCCCGAGGGCTATCGCAAAGCGCTCCGCCTGATGAAGATGGCCGAGAAATTCGGCAAGCCGATCGTCACGCTGATTGACACACCGGGTGCTTTTCCCGGATTGGAAGCTGAAGAAAGAGGCCAGGGAGAGGCGATTGCAAAAAACCTGCGGGAAATGTTCATGCTGAAGGTGCCCGTCATCTGCATTATCATCGGTGAGGGAGCTTCCGGTGGAGCCTTGGGTATCGCAATCGGAGACCGTGTGTTGATGCTGGAGAATTCCTGGTATTCGGTCATCTCTCCGGAAAACTGCTCCACGATTCTTTGGAGATCTTGGGATTACAAGGAGCAAGCTGCCGAATCGCTCAAGTTGACCGCCAAAGACATGAAAGGCAACGGCCTGGTGGATGGCATCATCCCTGAGCCGTTGGGTGGCGCACACAGAGATATAAAGTGGATGGCCGCCGAAGTAAAATCGGCCATATTGAGCGCGCTTAAGGAACTTGACAAGATCAAACCTGAAAAGCGCATCGAACAGCGTATCGAGAAATTTTGCGCAATGGGTGTGGTAGAGGAGTGATAATTAGAGCTTAGAATCTGATATTTGAGATTGCGGAACCGCAACTCCTATTTGAAAATCCAAAAAGCAATCTATCCTTCCTGGGAAAGGTTGCTTTTGGCTTTTTAACCCCAAAAAGAAACCTGAATGGAATTATACACGATCAATACAGGCTTTTTTAAGTTGGACGGCGGCGCCATGTTTGGGGTCGTGCCGAAGGTTCTTTGGTCCCGCACCAATCCGTCTGATGAAAACAACCTCTGCAACTGGGCGATGCGCAGCTTGCTGGCCGTCGACGGAGATCGTGTCGTCTTGATCGACAATGGGATAGGAGATAAGCAGGACGCCAAATTTTTCTCCCTGTACTATCTTCACGGTGATGATTCTTTGCAAAAAAGCCTTCATCGACTCGGGGTCAATTTTAATCAAGTCACGGACAATTTCCTGACTCATCTGCATTTTGACCACTGTGGCGGAGGCGTTCGGTACGGTTCGCATGGGCAGTATGAGATGACTTTCCCGCGGGCCACTTACTGGTCAAACGCCGATCATTGGCAATGGGCGACCGCCCCCAATCCACGAGAGAAGGCCTCTTTCCTGACGGAAAACATCCTTCCCATGCAGGATCTGGGTCATTTGAAGTTTTTGGATCTGGGTCAAAAAAGTCTCTTCCCTGGATTCGACTTCATCACAGTCGACGGGCACACGGACAAGCAGATGCTGCCCAAGATTCAGTACAAGGGGAAAACAGTCGTTTTTGTCGCCGATTTGCTTCCCTCCGTCGGACATATTCCATTGCCTTACGTAATGGGCTACGACACGAGACCGCTGCTCACGATGACGGAAAAACAGGCGTTTCTGGAAGAGGCCGCGCGGGAAGAATATGTGCTTTTTCTTGAGCATGATCCAGTCAACGAATGCTGCACCGTGAAGATGACCGACCGCGGTGTGCGTCTGGATCAAACGTTTCGTCTGGATGAAATCTAAACTAAAGATTGGCATAGCCTTGTCCGGCGGCGGAGTCCGTGGGATTTCGCATTTGGGAGTACTGAAGGCGCTGAATGAAGCAAAAATTTTCCCAACCAAGGTATCTGGAAGTTCTGCTGGAGCGATCGCCGGAGCGATGTATTGCCAGGGATACAAGCCCGAGGAAATCCTCAAGATTATCGTAGAAACGAATTTTTTCCGGTTTATGCGTCCGGCAATTTCTCTCAAGGGAATACTGAAGATGGATAGCGTTGGACAGCTTTTTAGGATTTATCTGCCACACGACGACTTTGCGCAGCTAAAAACAAAGCTAGTCGTGGCCGCCACCAACATTATCAAAGGGAAAGTGGCGTACTTCGACGAGGGCGAATTGATTAAGCCCTTGATGGCGTCGAGTTGCATCCCCGGGATGTTTGAGCCCATCATGATCGGGAAGAAATACCTGGTGGATGGCGGCGTGCTGAACAATATGCCTGTAGAGCCTTTGGATGGAATCTGTGATTTTGTGATCGGTGTCAACTGCAATCAGCTTCCTGCAGAGAGTAACATCAAAAACATGAAGAATCTGATCGAGCGCGCAGTCATCATGTCGATGAATTACAATGTCTACAGCCGGAAATCCAAGTGCGATTATTTCATAGAACCGCCCGGATTGGGAAGATATGGAGTTTTTGACATCAAAAAGGCTCCCGAGCTTTTTCAGACCGGATACGACCATACCATGAAAATAATTGAAGAAAACCCTTCTATCTTAGAATTGGCAAACCCCAATGCAAAACATTTAAGTTTATGATGAAGCTCCTTTCCAGATTTGTTTTTTGGATTTCAGGTTGGTCGCTCAACAACAATTGGCCAAAAGGCTTAAAAAAGGCGGTTTTGATTGCCATTCCCCATACATCTAACTGGGACATCCTGTACGCCAGAGCGGCATTTTTCCTGATGGATATTCCGGTCAGGTTCACGATCAAAAAAGAAGTCATGGTCGGGCCTTTGGGTTGGTTGCTCCGTGGTTTGGGTGCGATAGCGATTGACCGTAAGAGGATTCCGGGAGGCAGAAAACAGACCTATACCGAGGCCATGGTCAACATGCTCAAAGATAGCGATGAGCTCGTAATTATGGTGACTCCTGAGGGAACTCGTCAAGCGGTAAAAAAATGGAAATCAGGTTTTTATCACATTGCACTTGATTCAAACGTTCCGATTGTAGTTGGCTATCTGGACTACAAAAAGAAGGAGGCCGGCATCGGCCCGTGCATCTATCCCGATGGAAACATGGATGCGCAGATCGAAGAGTTAAAAGTTTTCGGGAGAACGGTGACAGGCAGACATCCTGAGAAGGGAATTGTCTGATTTGCGGGTTTTTGATTTAAGAGGGAACAGGCTGAGTTGGGAAGAGAATATCCCGAAGCTCAGCCTTATTTTTTCACTCCTTTTTGAAATCCATACTGAGAGAATTGATGCAGTAGCGGATGCCGCCCTGATCCTTAGGACCATCGGGAAAACGGTGTCCTAAGTGACCGCCGCACTTACCGCAGAGGATCTCCTCACGAACCATGAAGTGGCTATAGTCCATGTGGACATCAATGGCTTCCGGCCGGATCGGTTCGGTAAAACTGGGCCAGCCACAGCCGCTGTCGTATTTGTTGGAGGAATGGAAGATCTCGTTTCCACAGGCTTTGCACTCGTAGATGCCCGTATCCTTGTTCAGATAATATTGACCTGTAAATGGCCTTTCAGTTCCCTTTTCCCGAAGGACATGGTAAGATTCGGGATCCAATTGAGCCTCCCATTCAGCAGCAGGCTTCGTGATTTCGTAGTTTTTTTGCTCTTTCTTGCTCATACCCGATAAACCCTTTTTGCGGCATTAAAGTTTGTTTTTTTCCCCGTGTCGATTAACCCAATTGGGAGTATCGTCTATGCTTTGACGCAACATCATGTTTAGCTGCCCCACGTGATGCTGCACATGGCGAAGGTTGTAAAGCAAGATCTCGATGATCGAAAAGTCCATGGTTTTTGACCCGTTGACCCAGCGGCTTTCGGCCAAATCGGCTGTTAGATTCGAGATAAGTTGATCAAACTTTGTTTTGCAGAAAAGCAGGTATTCGAAGATTTCGGCTTTGGAGAAAATTTCTAAAGGAGGCTCATCTCCAAACTCGGAATACGTGAAATTGGCTGGAGGAGTAAAGCCAACGGGCTTTAAAGAAAGGTAATAGTCCAGGAAAAATAGCGTGTGAAAAGCCTGATGGGAAAATGCTTTCTCGGTCTCCCAAAGCCCATCGGGACAAAACCTAATGGCATTTTCGAGCATATCGATCGCCGCTCCAAACTGTGTGCAAATCGAATCTGTAACTGTTTTCAAGATGTCCATCTTATTTTTCGCTAGGAACCAAGACCAATTTTTCTTTTGACTTCTCTCGAATTTCTTGCTCGTCCATTAGCTGAGGGCGATATTTTCCTTTGACGTAGAGATTTTTCTGATCTGAATAATGCCTGCTAAAGCGGTTTCCGGAGTTGCCGGTCGGCAGGACGGAGATAGAACCGTCGACATTGGCAAAGTCGAGTATGATCCGCATCGCCGGGCCGGATGTGACTTTATAGATTCCTTCGCCATTCAGTCGAAACGCCAGTTTGTTGACAGATTCTTCGTTGGCAGCGACCGGGTCTGTCCTTAGGTTGAAGATTTTGTCCAGAGGTTTTTGGCTTCCCAACGGATGTGGATGCTCCAGTGTCACCGCTTTTCTCCATTCCCAATCTTCTGTTTTTTTGCCAAACTGGGTGGTTAACTCATCCAGTGAAGTTTTCAGAGCTTCGGTGATAATCTGCTCGCGGCTTTCCTTAGCATCCGTTCCTTTGATATCCCACCAGGGATTGTCTTCGATTGTGAGAAAATGCCGCGTGCTCCGCACCATGATAAACGTTTCCAGATACGCGTTGAAAGCCTCTTCGCCCAACTCGTCCTGCATGGCGACTTTTAGGATGTGATACTGCCATTTGTAGTAGATCGTTGGAGCCACCGCCTTCAGATGATGGTAGCCATCCCAATTTTGGAGTGCGTCCAAGGCGTCGGAATATTCTGGAAAATCCTCGCGCTTGATGTGGCTGAGCATATGCTGGGCGATCTGGGGCTGAACTTCGTTGACTGACTCGAGTTGAAGCTCCTGGATGGATTCCTGATCCCAGTCGTCTCTGGAGGTGATGGTTTTAGCGATCCTGTTCCAGCGCTCTCCGGGGAAATAATAACCTGGGAAGAGCACGCCGTTTCGCATGGTATCCGGCTGATTGTTGGCCGACGCCACGAATCCGATCTCGGGATTGATGCTTTGTGGGTTGTCAGCAAATGGATACCAGCCTTTGGGAAGAGTCTCAGGATCTGATCCGTCAGCAAAGATCTTGGAATGAACGGTTTCGCTTCGGATGGGGAGCTTTGCGGCAGCCCACCAAGCGATATTTCCCGCACTGTCGCCGTACATGATATTCAATCCCGGCGCGTGAATCAGCCCTGCTGCATCGGCCACTTCCTGGATGGAATGGGCGTGATTTAATTTGTAGATCGCTTCCAGTGCTTTGGTCGGCTCCAAGACAAACACCCACCAAGAAGCGACCGGATTGGAAGTCAGCGCCGCGATTTCTTTGGAAACGGAATTCATAATCGGTCCATGGATGGTTTCGCGGATTTCGAAGTCGACAGCTGCTTGGCCTTTGACTTGGATCAGTTCTTTTCGCGAAGAGATGGGGAAAATCGAATCCCCGACGAGGATTTCATTGGGATTGGCTGGATTGAGCTTCTCTTCGAAAAAGTCCTGGTCGTCATTTTCAAACATCGTCAAGCCTACACTGTGCTGACGTGAATGTCCGACCAATCCGAAAGGAACTCCCGCGAGATGGTTTCCATAAAAGCTAAAGCCGGGATACTCCAGATGGGCTTCGTACCAGACCGAAGGCGAGGAAAAGCCAATGTGCGTATCGTTGCTGAAAAGCACCTTTCCGGACTTGGTTCGGCTACCGGCGATCACCCAGGCATTGCTGCCTTCCAAAAGCGGCGCAGGGAGTTTATCCAGCAATGCGGAAAGGGTAGAATTTACAAGGCCTGAATCCAACCTGAGTGAGTCGGGATAATTCACCGGAATGACATGATGCTCGGGAAGGGTCTGAACGGACAGCGAATTCAGGTATTGGGGCCCGAGTTCCCGCGCTATCTTGGTCACCAGAGGGTCTGTCTTCAATCCCATGGCAAAGGTGAAACTCATATATCCGACGATCGAGTGCATGTCTTCAATCGTGTAGAGACGTGGCTTTTCTCCCAAAAGCAGGTATTCCACCGGCAGTTTTCCCTTGCTGATGTAGTCGTTTACCCCGGTGATGTAGGCTTCTGCGGCTCTTCTCCAAGGAGTATCACCCGCAGACAGAAATGCGGCGGCGCTTTCTTTGGCATGTTTTGGAATGCCCAGTGTGTGAAAAAACTGATCGACCTCCAGCAGGTCTTTTCCAAGAAACTCAGCCAGCGTACCTGATCCGACACGACGCATCATTTCCAGCTGGAAAAGTCGGTCTTGTGCGTGCACGTAACCCAAAGCCCGATAGGCATCCTCCTCATTTTGGGCGTAGATATGGGGAATTCCATATTTGTCAAAATGAACCTCAACCTTGTCAGTCAGACCTGCCAGTGTCGATTCGCCACTGTATTGGGGACTTTGGTAAAAAATAAACCCCAATACCCCTCCGATCAGCAATAGGAGCAAAAAGCCGAAAATGCCTGCAACCTTGTTCATTTTAGAAAATTTCAGGAAAAGATAAGGACTGAAAGTAAGTATTAAGATACTAGTATCAAGAATCTAGTACGAAGTACCAAGTCCAAAGTACCAAGTGTCGGTCGTCCCGTCAAGTCAACTGATTCAATCACCTCAACGATAGGAGAGGCCATATCAAGGTGACCACTTCACATCATGAGATTTTTCCCTGCAGTCGAAATGACTAGGAAGCCTCGTCAATCGCCTGCAGGATCACTTGGCAGGCCTGCCGAATCTGCTCCTCTGTAATAATCAAGGGCGGCGCAATTCGCATCGAATCGTCGCAAAACAAAAACCAGTCGGTGATCACACCCAGCTCGATGGCCCGGTCGATGATCGGCTTCAGCACCTCGAATGACTCAAATTCTACGGCCATCATCAGGCCTTTATTCCGGATACTTTTAATTTTGGGATGGGTTAGGAGACTTTTAAAAAGTTCAGCTTTAGCATCGACTTGCCCAACCATGTTTTCATCTTTCAGGATTTGAATTGTAGCCAACGATGCCGCTGCGCTTACCGGATGACCTCCAAAAGTGGTAATGTGGCCCAGTAGGGGATTGTTTTTGAAAACACCCATGACTTCCCTGTTTGCGATGAATGCACCGATCGGCATTCCTCCGCCCATTCCTTTGGCACAGACAACGATGTCGGGAACGATATCAAAATGCTCAAACGCCCAGAACTTGCCTGTCCGTCCAAAACCTGCCTGAATTTCATCGAGGATCAGTAGCGTGCCTGTTTCATTGCATTTTTGCCGAAGCGCTTTAAAATACTCCTTGTCAGCAACGCGGATTCCGGCTTCTCCTTGAATGGTCTCAATGATGACTGCGGCTGTTTCGGGCGTGATTTTTTCCAGATCTGAACTGTTCGCATACTGAATATGGCTGATTCCGGGCAGGAGAGGACGATAGGCACGTTTGAAGATCTCGTTGCCGCCGACGCTCAGCGAACCGTGGCTGCTGCCATGGTAGGCATTAACACAGGAGATGATTTCCCGCCGATTCGTGTATCGCTTGGCAAGTTTTAAAGCTCCTTCTACCGCTTCGGAGCCGCTGTTGACCAGATAGACGTTGTCCAGTTGACTGGGCAGCGTGTCGCAAAGGGCCTTTGCCAGCTGCGTCTGTGGTGTCTGGACATATTCCCCATACACCATCAGGTGCAGATATTTGTCCAATTGAGCTTGAATGGCTGCGATTACCTTCGGATGCCGATGGCCGACGTTGCTGACTCCGATCCCGGAGATCAAGTCGACGTATTGCTCGCCTTTTGGCCCGAAAAGGTAAATTCCCTCCGCTTTCTCCACCTCGATCAGCAGGGGGAAATCTGTCGTTTGGGCAAGATTGGAAAGAAAAATCTGGCGGTTGTTCATCTTTTAACTAGGGGTCAAAAACTTGAAAATCGGAAGAAAATACCCAATGGAAGCTTTTTGCCCTGTTTTTCCTCCAAGTAGAGCTCGCCTTGCTCCGGATTTTGCACCTCTCCGAAATTGGATTTGATCAGGTTGGCGGCGATAAGCGACGAGAAGCTGAGCGAGTACATATTCAGCAGAAGGAAGTGATCTTTTGGATCAAGGATCTCGGCGCAGGTCTTGAGCATTTCATTGATTTGCTCTTCCAGTATCCACTTTTCGCCCTCGGGTCCACGACCGTAGGCGGGAGGATCGAGGATGATTCCCTGATACACATTCCCGCGACGGGCTTCCCGCTTGATAAATTTCATCGCGTCATCGATCATCCATCGGATTCCGTCCAGTCCGGAGGATTCCATGTTGTGTTTAGACCAAGTGACGACCTGCTTCACCGAATCGAGGTGCGTCACTTCAGCTCCGGCAGCCCGGCAAGCCACGGAAGCTGCGCCTGTGTATGCGAAGAGATTGAGGACTTTTGGCTTTTGACCGGGAAAAGCTTTGATCTTTTGGAATAAATAGTCCCAGTTGACGGCTTGCTCGGGGAAAAGTCCGATGTGTTTGAAGGAAGTTTGAGCCAGATTCAGCGTCATTTTCAGCCCAGCCGCATTTTCGTAACCGATGGACCAGTTGTGAGGCATGGGTTTGATCTGCTGCCACTGGCCCTTTTCGGGGTTGTTTTTTTCCTTTGCAAAATGGGCATGTGCAAGACCTCTCCACTCGGATTCGGAAAGACTCTTGTCCCAAATAGCCTGCGGCTCAGGGCGACTGAGGATGAATTTCCCGAAGCGTTCCAGTTTTTCAAATCCCCCGGTATCGATCAGTTCGTAATCAGCCCAAGGGCCGGGGCAGAGCGAGAGGATAGTTTCTTTCATATATAGTTGTGATTTTTTTCAGCGACCATCTGGAATCTTCGCAAAGCTGATAATCATCCCAATGTTCGACGCTGGCGCCATACTCGATTCCATCGGGGCAAAAATAGAGATATTCGATTAGCAAGCTGCAATCCGGTCGAGCAAAGACTCAAAGGGCGTTTTCCCGGATGGGACTGTATCTTCGAGCTTGACAAAAATCTAGGTTCTTGGTTTTCAGCAAACTAATTTCAGCCTGGATGCGAGGCGATAGGCTAAGGCTTATTTTTTGTACTTTTGAATCAATCTGTTGTGGAAATTCTAATTTTTCCTCCGATTTCAACTTGTGACTCGCAGTTTTTTGACCCCATGTCAAAGAAATTTATCGATATCGAAAAAGCCATTCATTCTAAAAACCCCAAACTCCTCAAATGGATGCCGGGTTTCCTGTTGAATTACGTGAAGCGCGTCACACACGAGGAATGGCTAAACTCCGTTGTAAACAGGCATTTGAACAAGAAAGGGCTTGACTTTGCCGATGCACTGATCACCGAGTTTGAGATGGATGTGCAGCTCGTCGGAGCGGAAAATATCCCGAAGACGGGAGGGGTAATCATCGCGTGCAATCACCCCTTGGGCGGATTGGACGGGATTGCACTGATGCATGCCGTAGGCAAGATCAGGCCAGACGTCCGCTTTTTGGTTAATGATCTCCTGATGAGTTTCGATAATTTTGAGCCAATCTTCGTACCGGTAAACAAGCACGGAGCAAACTCGAAGAACGCAAACCTGCGGATCGAGGAAGCCTATTCCAACGGGCACGCAGTGTTGATCTTTCCGGCCGGACTTGTTTCCAGAAAGCAGGAGGGAGAAATCAAAGATCTTCAGTGGAAAAAAAGCTTTGTCTCAAAAGCAAAAAAACATCAGTTGGACGTCATCCCCTGCCATATCGGAGGGAAGAATTCTGAGTTTTTTTACAATCTTGCCAACTGGCGGAAGAAGATTGGAGTCAAGGCCAACATTGAGATGTTTTGGTTGGTCGATGAAATGTATCAACAACGGGGGAAGAAAGTTGAAATCCGGGTTGGAAAGCCCATTTCCCCGAACTTTTTTACCGCGGATAAAACAGAAATGCAGTGGGCCGAATATTTGAAAGAGTTGGTTTATAAACTGGGAGAAAGACATGTATAACGAAATGCCGATTATTTCAGCTGTAGATCGAGAACTTTTGAAAAAGGAGCTGACTCCGGAGCGTTTTCTCCGCTACACCAACAACGGAGACAACCTGGTCTACCTGGTAAACTTCCATAACGCACCAAATGTTGTTCAGGAAATCGGAAGATTGCGGGAATTGACCTTCCGGGCAGCTGGTGGGGGAACAGGAATGGAGCTCGATCTGGATGACAACGATACCTGCGAAAAATGCTACGACCAGCTCATCACCTGGAATCCGGAGGACGAGGAGATCGTGGCCGGCTATCGGGTGATCATGTGCAAAAACGCGATCGAACCAGACGGGTCAATCAATCTTTCGACGACGCACTTATTTGATTTTTCGGAGAAATTCGTCAAGGAATACATCCCCTATACCCTCGAACTGGGCAGATCATTTGTCCAGCCGATGTATCAGCCGAGCTTGGACAATCGCAAGGGACTTTTCAGTCTGGATAATCTTTGGGATGGGCTCGGCGCCGTGGTGTTGCTAAATCCGGATGTTAAATACCTTTTTGGGAAAGTGACGATGTACCCGCATTTCAACAGGGAAGGCCGGGATCTGTTACTGTATTTCATGAACCATTATTTCCCTGATCATGAGAGGCTTGTCACGCCAAAAGAAAACCTGAGGTTGAGCTATGATACTGACATTGCTTCCCAACCCAATCCTTTCGAAAACCTGGACTACAAAGAGGGATACAAACTCTTGAACGGCAGGATCAGAGCGCTTGGGGAGAATATCCCGCCGCTGATCAATACCTACATGAACCTTTCGCCAACCATGCGAACCTTCGGTACTTCCCTCAATGACGAGTTTGGTGATGTAGAGGAAACGGGGATTATGATTACGCTTTCGGATATCTACGAAAGTAAAAAGCATCGCCACATGGATACTTTTGTCCGTGATCGACGTTTTGGTAATAGGACCTAAGGTACTATGAAAAAAACGCTGGTAGTTGGAGCCACCACAGATCCCTCTCGGTATGCGTATCTGGCGGCAAAGATGCTCGATCAAAAGGGCATCGACTTCGTTCCCATCGGGATCAAGAAAGGCAATGTCTTTGGGCGCGAGATCGTGGACCTGCGGGCAAAGCCGCAATTGGAAGACATTCATACGATTACACTCTACGTCGGCCCGGCTAACCAGGCAGAGTGGATCGACTATCTGGTCGGACTGAAACCTGAGCGGATTATCTTCAATCCGGGGACAGAAAACCCGGAGTTTTTTAAGAAGGCTGCCGAAGCCGGGATAGACGTCCAGCCTGCATGTACCTTGGTTCTTCTGAGCACCGGCCGATTTTGATAGGTTTTCTCCAGCTCGAAAGCCCGTTTTTTGATCGCGTCGAAGCCTAATTGAGTTTTGGAAAAGGCTGGGATAAATGACTTTTTTTGCCTATCTTGCGTAATCTAAAATCCAACACAAAATCACCTTTCTAGGCCCGTTTTGAGGGTTTTCTCCAAAAAATATGAGTGAAGAAAAAGATAAGAAATCCGCAGATTATTCAGCGGATAATATCCAGGTATTAGAAGGCCTGGAAGCAGTCAGAAAGCGGCCTGCGATGTATATCGGCGATATTGGTATCAAAGGACTCCATCACCTGATCTGGGAAGTAGTCGATAACTCTATCGATGAGGCACTGGCAGGACATTGCGATACCATTCGAGTCACCGTCAATGAGGATAACTCGGTTACCGTAGAGGATAATGGCCGAGGTATTCCGACCGACATGCACCTCAAAGAGAAAAGGTCAGCGCTGGAAGTTGTGTTGACGGTACTTCACGCCGGGGGAAAATTCGACAAAGACACGTACAAAGTTTCCGGCGGTCTTCACGGTGTAGGGGTTTCCTGTGTCAACGCACTTTCTACAGATCTTAAAGCAACTGTCTACCGAAACGGAGTCATCGTAGAGCAGGAGTTTAAGATCGGCGTACCTCAATATCCAGCGCGCCAGGTCGGAACGACGGACAAGCGGGGGACGACCATTCATTTCTTGCCGGATGCGAGCATTTTCACCGTCACTGAGTTCAAATACGAGACGATTGCCAATCGTCTGCGGGAGATGTCCTTCCTAAATGCAGGCATCAGAATCACGCTCACAGATCTCAGAGAAGTCGAAGACGGCGTTGCCAAAAGCGACGAATTCTATTCCGAAGGCGGTCTGGTTGAGTTTGTCCAGTACTTGGATGAGACGCGTGAGAAGATCATCGACTATCCGATCTACATCGAGTCAGACCAAAACGGCGTGCCGGTTCAGGTGGCGATGAACTATAACAGTTCCTACGCTGAGAACGTGGTGTCCTATGTCAATACGATCAATACCTACGAGGGCGGGACGCACGTGACCGGTTTCAGACGTGCGCTGACCCGTACGCTGAAGTCTTACGCAGATAAATCCGGAATGCTGGAGAAGCTGAAGTTGGAGGTTTCCGGAGACGATTTCCGGGAAGGCTTGACTGCAGTGATTTCTGTAAAAGTACAAGAGCCTCAGTTTGAAGGCCAGACCAAAACCAAACTTGGAAACTCTGACGTAGTGGGTGCCGTGGACAGTGCCGTTTCGGAGACGCTCCAAAGCTGGCTGGAAGAGCATCCGAAAGAAGCCAAAACCATCGTCGGGAAGGTTATTCTTGCCGCTCAGGCCCGACACGCAGCTCGAAAAGCGCGTGAAATGGTGCAGCGGAAAAGTGTTCTTGGAGGCGGTGGCCTTCCGGGCAAGCTGGCCGATTGTGCCAATTCCGATCCTACGATCTGCGAATTGTACCTTGTGGAAGGGGACTCGGCAGGTGGATCTGCCAAGCAGGGACGCGACCGTGACTTTCAGGCGATCTTGCCATTGAAGGGTAAAATCCTCAACGTGGAGAAAGCCCACGAGCATAAGATCTACGACAACGAGGAGATCAAAAATATCCTGACCGCCCTAGGGGTGAAGCTGGGTACTGCCAATGACGATAAGGAGTTGGATATGACTGGTCTCAGATACCACAAGATCATCATCATGACGGATGCTGACATCGATGGGTCTCACATCAGAACGCTGATCTTGACTTTGTTTTTCCGATACATGAGAGCTTTGATCGAGAGTGGCTACGTCTATATCGCTTTGCCTCCCCTGTACCTTTTGAAGAGAGGAAAGGACGAGCGCTACTGCTGGACTGAGGAAGAGCGGAAGATGCTGACCGCGGAGATGGCCAAAGACGGCAGAGAAGACAGCGTCGGCATCCAGCGATACAAAGGTCTCGGAGAGATGAACCCCGAGCAGCTTTGGACCACGACCATGGATCCAAACGTGCGGTCCATCAAGCAGGTAAACATTGAGTCTGCGGCAGAAGCTGATCACTTGTTTAGCATGCTGATGGGAGACGAGGTGGCGCCACGGAGGGATTTTATAGAGAAAAACGCGAAGTACGCGAAGATCGATTCCTGATAAAGAAGGGGGCTTTTCAGTCCCCTTTTTTTAAATTATTTTTGAACTTACCCGAGAGATCGGGCAGTGTTTTATCTTGATTTTATATGAAGTTTGAATAATATGAAATTGGCAGTAGGGGATAAATACGAATCAATCATCCAAAAAAGCGATCTCGTCAGCCGGGATTTGAGCTGGGTGAAATTTAATGTGCGGGTGCTTGACCAGTCCAAAAAGGAGCACCGCTCCATCTTGGAAAAACTGAAGTTTTTGGCGATCACCGCTTCCAATTTGGATGAGTTTTTCATGATCAGGGTGGGGTCGTTGTACAACTACCTCGACTATGAAAAAGAGCGTGTAGACTATTCCGGACTGAGAGAGGAGCCCTTTAAGGAAAAACTGATGAAGGATTGTCAGCAGTTTCATCACGACCAGCACGAGCATTTTTCGCAGGTACTGCTTCCCAAGCTTCATGAAGAAGGTATCACGGTCTGCAATGTCTCCAAACTAACGGCTGAAGAGCAGGAGAAAGTCCGCCAGTATTTTCTGAAGGCGATCTACCCCATGCTCACCCCGATGGTCTACGACGGCTATCGCACCTTTCCCATCTTGATGAACAAGCTCCTGGTTTTCGGAGTGGTGACTACCAGTCCCGGAGAGCGCAAGGACATGCGCAAGATGAGCTTTGTGCAGATTCCAGCCAACATCCCGAGATTCTTTGAGGTGGAGCGGGAAAACTCCCTGACTTTGGTTCCGATCGAGGAAGTGATCCGGGAAAACATTGTCTCGCTATTCAGAAATGTGGAGATCGAGTCGATCAGCTTGTTTAGAATTACCAGAAATGGAGACTTTACGCTCGAGGAAAGTGAGGACATGGACGCCAACTTCCTCGAGGAAGTCAAGCGTAAACTCATGGAGCGGAAAACCGGTCGCGTCGTCCGGATCGAAATCGAGGAGGGCTATTCCAAATGGATGCTGAATTCCCTGCTGGAGCGCTGGAATCTAAGACCGGAGTCGGTGTACCTGATCAAGCGGGCCAGCATGATCGACTTTACCGGATTGTGGCAGATCGTCGGGAATAAGCGGTTTCGCGAGCGGCTTCCACAGATACCGGAGCCAGTCAAGCCGGTTTCATATTCCGAAGAGGGCACAGCGGATATTTTCGAAGTTTTGAAGGAGAAGGACATCCTGCTGCATCACCCTTACAACAACATCGACTCCATCCTAGACTTGATAGAGAAGGCTGCGGATGATCCCGACGTGATGGCGATCAAGATGACGATCTATCGCCTTGCCAAGGAAAGCCGGATCACCAAGACACTGCTTCGGGCTGCTGAAAACGGCAAACACGTCTCGGTACTCTTTGAGGTGAAGGCGAGATTTGACGAGGAAAATAACATCCGCGAAGCTAAGCGACTGCAAAAGGCCGGCTGCTTTGTGATCTATGGGATCTCCAATGTGAAGACCCACACCAAGTTGCTCCTGATCGTCAAAAAGGACGATTCCGAGATTACGCGGTACGTCCACTTGGGCTCAGGTAACTACAACGAGGACACGGCGCGTCTCTACACCGACATCGGCTTGCTGACTACCAACGAGACGCTGGCAAATGATGTATCCGAGTTCTTCAATGTCATTACCGGCCACTCCGTGCCGAGCACGTATAAAAACCTGATCACTGCGCCACGCGACATGCGAAACCAGCTGATCAAGTACATCGAGGAGGAAGCCGAAAATGCCAGAAAGGGCTTGCCCGCAGGTATTTTTATCAAGGTCAACTCACTGGAAGATTCCGAGACGATCTATGCACTATATCGCGCCTCGCAGTCTGGCGTGACGATCAAGCTGATCGTGCGGGGGATCTGCTGCCTGAGACCGGGAAGACCGGGACTGAGCGAAAACATCGAGGTACTTTCCCTCGTGGGAGATTTTCTGGAGCACAGCCGGATCTATCATTTCCACAACAACGGCGACACCCGGACCTATTCCGGCAGCGCCGATATGATGGTCAGGAGCTTTGACAAACGGCTGGAGTCACTCTTCAAGGTAGAGGCTCCACTGCTGGAGAAGCAGTTGATGAATATCCTGGCCTACAATCTGAAAGACAATGTGAATTCCTACGTGATGCAGGAGGACGGAAGCTATCTGGCCAAGCATCCTGTGGGTGACGAACCGGAGTTCAACGTACACCGCGAGTTTTTCAAGGTGTCAGCGGAAGAAGTATTGAGTGTGAAATTGGTAGAGTAGGAAAGAGACCAATGTCGAATGTCAATAAACAGGAAAGCCCCAAAACCGTCAGGTCTTGGGGCTTTCTTGTTTCTAATGACTATCTGTCTTAAGCTCCGGCGCTGGCAGCCGCTGCGTGCAGCTTGCCCAGCTCCTGATCGATTGTCCAGAGTCCAACACCTTCAACACCGATGATCTCAAACAGCTCAAGCGCTCTGCGGGACATGGTTTCCTCTTCACGCTGCTCAGTCACATACCATTGCATAAAGCTGAAGGTCGCAAAGTCTTTCGCCGAAAAAGCATGATCCACGATGTTGTTGATGGATTTGGTGACCAGGATTTCGTGCTCCAGGATCAACTCAAATACCTCCCGCAGTGAGTTAAAATGATGACGGACTCCGGTGATCTCCGGCTGGATGGCATGCCCTCCAGCTTCGTTGATGTATTGGAAGATCTTCATCATGTGCATCCGCTCCTCATCCGCGTGGGTGTAGAGGTATTTGGCGGCATTTGCGTAGCCCATCATGTGGCACCAAGAAGCCATGGATAAGTAGTAGGCGGAAGATTTGCCTTCCATTTCTACCTGTTTGTTGAGAAGGTCTTCCGTATCGGGGAGTAACGAACGCTGAAGCGTTACGATTTCTTTCTGTTTCATCTGTTTATAAGTTGTTTTTAAAGGTAAGGTGTAATCTCGCACGGTTGCTAAAATCCCACAGCGGGCGTTTTCGAATGCTCGATTACATGTCTTGTAAAAATTCGTTGTTTAAAATTAACCAAATCAGGGAGTATTTCATTCCCAATCTGGCCGGTTAGCCCAGAATTTAGAATTGGTTTAATTACTCTCAACAGCTTATCTGGAAAGTGGAACAGGGATTACGGCCAAGCTTTCTTCGCCGGTCTCTGAGACGGACTGAACGGCAAAGAAGTAATTGTCTTTAGAATAGGGTAAAGTCAGGGTTGTCTCGGTGGTAAAAAACTTCTTTTCCCACATCGACTCCGAGGTCTCGCGCATCAGGACATAGTAGCCTTTCACTTTGCCGAGGGCTGGAGCGTTCCAAAGCAGGATCGACTTGTTGCTCAATCCGCGCACGTCGATCTTGACCTCCTCGGGCACACCGGCGGAGTTGGCAAGTGAAGCTGCAGCGGCAAGGTTGACCGCAGATACTTTTCGCAGGTATTCGAAGTCCATGAATTCCGGCAAATCTCCGTACTGAATGCCATTTTCCATGCGGACATTTTCATGCTGATGATAGAAATTTTCATTCATCTCCGACATGCGGATCGCGGTAAATCCATTTCTCAGAAAAGGAGTCTGGTCACCGCCGCGGAGGAATCGGTCGCTTCTGTAGATCAGCTTGACCTCCATCTGATCGACGTAGCGCTCGCCGACTTCCTTGATATATCGGGCCAATTGACGGGACTTGCTGTCGTTGTCGGCACTGATGGAGCGGCGAAGGCCTGCCTGCTGTTCGGTCTCGGAGAGGGAAATGGTCTCGGAAAAGATCCGGACTTTGGTGTTGTCGCTGATGTTGGTCTCGGATGAGTTGCTGTTGCCGACGATGTCGTTATTCAGCACGCCGGCGATGTTCCAGCCTTCGGTTTTGGCTTTGTCGGCGAGGTAAGTAGCACCTTTGAGTCCTTGCTCTTCCCCTGTGAACGCCACAAAAAGAACCGTGGCTGAAAACTCCATCTTGGCCATGACGCGGGCCAGTTCGATCACAGCTGCTACGCCGCTGCCGTCGTCATTGGCACCCGGCGCACCGCCCTCGGCATCCATCACGTCTTTGTTTCGGGAGTCCAAATGCCCCGAGACGATGAAGATCCGGTCATCTGCAGGATCAGTTCCTTTCAGCGTGGCGATCACATTGGCGACTTTTGCATCGGCAGTGATCCGACGGCCATCGGCAGGGGTGACGAAGTCGGCTATCTCCGCAGTCATTCGTCCATTGGAAGCGGTCGCAAAGGAGTTGAACTTGTCGAGAACATAGCGCTGGGCGGCTGGCATGCCGCTTTTGTCGTCGACGCTCAGCGTGTGTCTGGAGTTGAAGGCGGCCAAGTCGTAGATGTATTTCTTGAGAGAATCAGCCGAGACCTCAGCGACCAGTTTTTCAATTTTCGGGTTTCGGTCCACGATCGTTTGGGCGTGTGAGTTCCAGATCGTGAGGACGAGAAAAAGGGCGAATAAAGTTTTGCGCATAGTAGTTTGGTTTTAACCTTAACCCTAAATTTATCCGAATCCCTTTTAACCCAAGCAACTTTTATATGAACAGCTTCACATTACCCCAAACCGGGACTTATCCTTCTTTTTATCACACCTACATCTCTAAACTTTCTGAAGAAAACTATCTGGAGCTCATCCTTTCACAGGTCGCTGAGATGAAGGATTTGTTTCGATCCAAAGAAGGAGATTGGGATAGTACTCCTTACGCACCCGGAAAGTGGACTCCCAAGGAAGTCCTGGGACATATCACTGACACGGATCGGATCATGACTTTTCGCGCGCTGTGCTTTTCCCGTGGGGATCAAAATTCCCTGCCGGGCTTTGACCAGGATCCCTATGTCCTCAATGCCCAATACAATCATGTGCAGATCGAACTGCTCTTGGCCGATTTCGAAGCGGAGCGGACCGCGCTGATGACCCTGGTGCGATCGCTGAATGACAATGTGCTGGACAATATTGGCACGGCTAACGGTAACTTAATCTCCCCAAGATCCCTTTTTTGGATCATTCCAGGGCATTTCATCCATCATCTCAACATCCTCAAAGAACGCTATTGATCCATGATCCTACCTATCGCAATCATTGACGCCTTCACGGACAGGGCGTTTTCGGGTAATCCCGCAGCGGTTTGCCTGTTAGATCATTCCCTCTCCGCCGCCCAAATGCAGTCCATCGCTATGGAGATGAATCTGAGCGAAACGGCTTTCGTCGAGCGAACTTCTGAGCACGGCGTGTTTTCGCTCCGCTGGTTTACGCCAGCGGTGGAGATCGACCTATGCGGACATGCCACCTTGGCATCGGCTTTTTGGATGAACGAATGCGGCTGGGCTTCTGATCTGGAGACCATCCGGTTTCAGACGAGAAGCGGAGAGCTACGGGTCAAAACAAAAGAGGGACAACTCACGATGGATTTCCCTCTGATTCCGACGTTTTCCGACATGCATCCCTTCTTTAGCGCCGAGCTGTTTGGCAACAAAGTCGTTCACGCCGCCCAGCTTCCGAGATGTTGGATCTTTGAGTTGGAAAGTGAAAAAGCCGTGCGGGAATTTATTCCTGACTTTGGCGAAATCGCAGAAAACAGCGACCTCGGATTTGTGATCACCGCGCCCGGAGACGGAGCGCACGACATCGTCAGCCGCTTTTTTGGACCAAACGTGGGAATCAATGAAGATCCTGTCACAGGTTTTGTGCATTGTGCTTTGATCGATTATTGGGGCCAGAAGACGGGGAAAACCCAGCTGAAAGCCTTTCAGGCAAGTCAGCGGGGAGGGGAGCTCTTTCTGGAAAAGCATGACGACCGTGTCTTGATCAGTGGAAATGCGGTCAAAGTCTTGGTCGGTACCTTGGAAATCTCCTGAGCCATGGAAACCAAAAGAATCCCGAGACTGCATCCCGTACACAAAGTTTTCAAGCGGATAACGGACTACTGGTTGAACGACGCGAGCTTTCTGGTGCTGATGGTTGCCTTGGTTTTCACCGTTTTTGTGTTGCCCGTTTTGATTGACTACGGCCACGTCAAGATACTTTTTGTCAACATCGTTTTCATCTTTTTGTTCTTTACCGGCATTTGGATGTCGGACAATAAGTTGCTGATCGGGTTGACCACGATCCTGTTTTTGTGCCAGTTGGTGTTGCGGATCTTGCGGTTTAGCGACTTGCCGGTGGAGTTTTATTTGCAGGAACGGATCATCGGATTGCTTAACATGATGGTGTTCATCTTCCTCAATATCAGATTGCTTTTCAGGAATTATGAGATCAACCTCTTTCGGATCATCGGGGCGATCAACGTCTATTTGCTGGTTGCAATCTTGGGCGCTTTTGCTTTGGAAGTGATTCAGATCAGTGTCGGTTCGTCTATCTCCGGGATCTCTGGAGATGCGTCTATCAAGGAACTGACAGGGGTGGATCAGGATTTTTCGGCCTACATCTATTTCAGTTTGGTGTCCTTGACCACAGTGGGGTATGGAGACTATCTTCCTGTAAACATCATGTCAAAAATGCTGGCGGTGATGCTGTCTACCACCGGCATCCTCTATCCAGCGGTGGTGATCGCCAAGCTGGTGGGGTCGAGTACGGTCGAAAAACACTAAAAGAATCCCCATTCCTGTAAAATCGAGTCTCAACAACCATATTTCCTCGCTATTTTTTCAATAAACTTAGAAACCACGCCTTATGAAGAAAATCTATTTAAGCATGTTGCTTTTAGTTTGCTTTGGTGTCACCCTGGCACAAACCGAACTGACAACCCAACGTAAGATCCCGGTAGAAACCAAGGTGGAAACCACCGCCGAGGTTACCATCAAGGGCAAGCGGGTTCCGTACAAAGCCACGGCCGGCACGCAGCCGGTTTGGGATGAAAAAGGAGAACCGATTGCCTCGCTTTTCTACACCTACTACGAAAGAACCGACATCGCTGACAAGACCACGCGTCCCTTGGTTATCAGCTTCAACGGCGGACCCGGTTCGGCGTCGATCTGGATGCACTTGGCCTACACCGGCCCGGTGATCCTGAATATCGATGACGAGGGCTATCCAGTCCAGCCATATGGCACCAAAGCCAATCCGCATTCGATCTTGGACGTAGCGGACATCGTCTACATCGATCCGGTCAACACGGGTTATTCCAGAATGGTCAAAGAAGATACGCCAAGAGCAACTTTCTTTGGGATCAATTCTGACATCAAATACCTGTCGGATTGGGTCAATACCTTTGTGACCCGCGCCAACAGATGGGCTTCGCCAAAGTATCTGATCGGCGAAAGCTATGGCACCACCCGAGTGGCTGGCATCGTGGCTCAGCTGCAAGATGCGCATTGGATGTATTTCAACGGAGTAATCCTGGTGTCTCCGACCGACATGGGAATCGAGCGTGAAGGTCCGGTGAAGATGGCGAACTACTGGCCATACTACGCCGCTACCGCTTGGTATCACAAGGCGTTGCCTGCAGACTTGCAGAGCAAAGATCTAGATGAGTTGCTGGCAATTGTAGAGCCGTTTGCGCTCAATGAAGTGCTGCCGGCGATGTCAAAAGGAGGAATGCTTTCGGAAACCGAAAGAGACGCCATTGCGACCAAGATGGCCTACTATTCAGGCTTGAGCAAGGAGTCCATTCTTAGCTATAACCTCATGGTGCCAACCGGCTTTTTCTGGAAGGAACTGCTGAGAGAACGTGACGGAATGACGATCGGTCGCCTGGATAGCCGCTACAAAGGCATCGACCGAATGGACACGGGAAGTTCTCCTGATTTTGATCCGGCCCTGACCAGCTGGAATCATGCGTTTGCTCCGGCATTTCAGGTTTATGCCAAAAACACGCTGAAATTCAACACTGACCTCACCTACAATCTTTTCGGTCCGGTTCATCCTTGGGATAGAAGCAACGAGACGACCGGGTATGATTTGGGAACTGCCATGCGTCAGAATCCATACTTACACCTCATGGTTCAGTCTGGATATTATGATGGTGGCACCGACTATTTCAATGCCAAATACAGCACCTGGCACATCGATCCGAACGGGAAGTTGAAAGACCGCATCGACTTCAAAGGCTACCGCTCTGGACACATGATGTACCTGAGAGCTGAGGACTTAGCGACGTCAAATGAAGACATTCGTGTGTTTATCCAGAAGTCCACCGTTGCGCCTGGCCAGCCCGCGAAGAACTAAGATCGAAGAATCATCAGGATAAAAGCCCGGGAGAAATTTCGGGCTTTTTTGATACTCACGTTTTTGAAAAGATACAGTCAACGATACGCCAGATTTGATCAACTGCCGCGGTATTATCGTTGAGGTTAAACAAAAGCACATTTACAAGCAACCATGAAACCCAAAAACCTATTCAGTTTTCTTATAGCATTGATTTGCACTTCAGGTTTCGCTCAGGAAGCAAGCTATCTCACCATAAGTTGGAAGCAGGTAGCGACCAAGATGCCTGACGCTTGGTATGGATCGGATGAGGCTAAAGCAGTGGCCGAAAACGTCCTGCTGAACCAAAAAGACATCGGGGGCTGGGAGAAAAACAAAGAGTTTCACCAGCCCTTGTCCGACTCAGTAAAGTCCGGGATCATCGCGACCAAAGCCAAAATAGGAGCCACTTTTGACAATGGAGCAACCATCACCGAGATGAGGTTTTTGGCGAAAGTGTATGCTCATCTACAGGACGAACGCTATAAGGAAGCGTTTGAAAGGGGCTTGAATTACATCCTTATCTCCCAATACGACAATGGCGGATGGCCGCAGTTTTTCCCCATTCGTGGGGGAAAGGTAGACTACTCGACGCACATCACCTACAATGACGACGCGATGGTGAACACGCTGAGATTTCTCAAAGAGATCTATTCTGGGGACAAAGCCTATTCCTCCTTGAAGCTCGATCCGGAACTAATAGCAAAAGCACAAAAGTCATTTGACGCAGGGATTGACTGCATTCTGAAAACCCAAATCGTGGTAAATGGTCAGCGTACCGTCTGGTGTGCCCAGCATGATGAAAAAACGTTTGCTCCCGCAAAGGCCCGTGCGTACGAGTTGCCGTCGTTTAGCGGCAGCGAATCTGCCGGAATTGTGCTGTTGCTGATGAGACTGGACGATCCTTCCAAGGAAGTGATCGCCGCAGTGGATGGAGCGATTCAATGGTTTGAAGCACATCAGATCGAAGGAATCAGCGTAGAAACCGAAACCGATTCGGAGGGAAAAAAGAACCGCATCGTGGTGGAGAACAAGAACGCAGCGCCTCTGTGGGCCCGCTTCTACGATCTGGAAACCGAGCAACCCTTCTTTTGTGATCGCGATGGGATCAAGAAAAACTCACTCGCCGAGATCGGTTACGAGCGCCGCAACGGCTATAGTTGGTACACGAATGCTCCGTCTAAAGTATTGGCGGCTTATCCTGAGTGGAAAAGGAAGGTTGAGGGAGAGTAACTAGGCCCTGAAATACTTTCTCTTCAACCAAAAAGACACACGGACCAACAGGATCAATGCTGGCACCTCCACCAGCGGGCCGATCACTCCGGCGAATGCCTGACCGGAGTTTAAGCCAAACACCGCAATCGCGACAGCAATCGCCAGCTCAAAATTGTTTCCGGCAGCGGTGAACGCCACAGCAGCAGACTTGTCATACTCGGCACCCATTGCTTTGGTTACGAAAAAGCCGATTAAAAACATCAATGCAAAGTAAACCAAGAGGGGAACAGCAATTCTTACCACATCCATCGGGATCTGTACGATGAGTTCGCCTTTCAGGGAAAACATCACCACGATCGTGAAGAGCAAAGCCACCAGCGTGATAGGCGAAATGGCAGGAATGAAGGTGTTTTTGTACCAATCCCCACCTTTTGCTTTCACCAAAATCACCCGTGTCAAAATCCCCATCAAAAACGGGATACCGAGATAGATGGCGACACTTTCGGCTATTGTTGCGATAGAAATATCCACGATGGCTCCGTCGAAACCAAAATAGGGAGGGAGGACGGTGATAAATATCCAGGCGTAGAAGCTGTACGCAAAGACCTGAAAAATACTGTTCAGCGCGACCAAGCCGGCACCATACTCGCTGCTTCCTTCTGCCAGATCATTCCACACCAGCACCATCGCGATACACCTCGCCAACCCGATCAGGATCAAGCCTACCATGTATTCCGGGTAGTCTTGGAGGAAGATCAAAGCCAGGGCAAACATCAGTATCGGCCCAATGATCCAGTTCAAAACCAGGGAAATAGTGAGGATTTTTACATTCTTGAAGACCTTCGGCAGCAGCTTGTAGTCCTCTTTGGCCAGCGGAGGATACATCATCAGGATCAGACCAATAGCAATCGGAATATTCGTGCTGCCCACACTGAAAGAGTCGATTACGGAGGAGCTCGATGGATAGAAATAGCCTATTCCAACGCCCACCGCCATGGCCAGGAATATCCAAAGAGTCAGGTATTGATCAAGAAAACTTAACTTTTTGCTCCCCATCAGCTACCTACAATGGCGATTTGAGAGAAAACATAGAACATCTCAGCAGCAATCTGCATCGATCGCTCATCATATTTCTCTGCTTCCTCAGGTGTATCGTCGAAGGCCTTTGGATCTTCATAGCGCACAGGAATTCTGCTTTCAGCTCCGGGGATAAAAGGGCAATTTTCGTCCGCATGAGCGCAGGTCATCACCGCCGCAAATCGATCCGTGCGATTGATTGGGTCGTCGAAAAGCTTGGAAAATGCAGCGATCGGCTCGGCATCATCCGAGTGGAAGATGAAGTAGGTCGGATTTTCCTCTCCCTTTTTGGTCACTCGGAATCCGCTGCGTTTGATCGAATCAACCGCCCGCTCATTGAAAGCAGTCACTTCAACACCCCCGGAAAAGCAATGTGCCGAAACTCCAAAACAGTCTGCAGCGGTCTGTGCCCAAATCTGGGAAAACTGGCTTCTGCGCGAATTGTGCGTACAGATAAAGTTGAGATCTGCGGCATCTCCCGCGTCAGCTTTGCTCTGAATGTACTCGACCAAAACCTTGAGAATCTGCTTCCTGTCTTCGGAAATGGCCAGCGATCTGGCCATTTCCACAGTATTTTCAAGCTTTGGCAGCAAGCCAAATCCGTTTTTGGACATATTGGATAAATTGAATAGGAGGTATTTTGTTGGTTGGAAAAAGGGTCCTCAGACAGATTCGAGGATTAATTTCAACTCAACAGCAGCCTGATCCAGGGGCGCAAGAGGACTGACTTGCAGTCAAGGCAGACAGTCTGATGGTTCGCTTTTGCGCTGGTACACTGCAATTCTCTTTTGCAAGACAATCGGTTTGCTTGATAGTCAACTGGAAATTAACCCCATCAAAGTCCAGCCCAAACTTGCCGATGGTATCCGCCTGATATTCCACCTCGACCTCAAGATCTTCCAACTCCAGGACTTTCTCCGAAAGCTCAATGATGTGTACCAATTTCTCTGGATGCAGTCGGTGATTATAATCGTCCGCATTCCAAAGTTGAAAATTGGCGACATTTTCATTCCTCACAGTTCCACCACAGTCGATGAAATGCTTCGAAATTTTCCCCACTTCGGTGACGTGAAAATGAGTAGGAACCAAGTCTCCATTGGGAAGTTGAAAGGCGATGGAGTCCAACTGGCTCAGAGCGGATTTAATTTCTGATAGCTTCATTTTGTTATTTGTTTATTGCGATAATACGATTAATAGAGTCAAATTTTTTTAACAGCAATTCCCTTTGGTTGCGATATCCTGATCGAAAAACTTATTCAACATTTCCTTCATCTTGTTCCAGTTTTCGCGGTGAATGCAATAGCAGACGCTCGTTCCTTCCACGTTTCCCTTGATCAGTCCGAGCTGTTTTAGCTCTTTCAGATGCTGGGAAATGGTCGGTTGAGCCAGCCCAATCTCGATGACCAAATCCCCGCAGACGCAAGTGTCCATCTTAAAAAGGTGCTGAAGAATCGCAACTCTGGCCGGATGAGCGAAAGCCTTAGCAAAGACAGCGATCTCGTTTTGCTGCTCAGAAAATATCTCCGTTTTGGTAAGTCCCATGGGTTATAATTGTTTCATTGCAATATTACGATTAAATCGATTTCCAAAGCAAGGGCTTTGAGAAAATTTTCAAAAAATGATGGGATTGTCCTTTTTCTAACCTTCCAGGCCGACCATCGCCTTGATATCCTTCAGGGTTTTCCCTTCTTTTCTCAGGGACTGAATAGAGGTTACGCCGTCGGATTTGGAGAGTTTTTCCTGCTTTGGGCCTTTGACCAGGGGATGATGGTGAAAGATTATCTTTTCAAATCCGGCCTCGCCGAGATGTCTCGCAAGATCAAGCTGCGCCAAAGTAGAACTGTATAAGTCGCTTCCACGCACGATCAGATCTACGCCAAAATGTAGGTCATCGATTACCGAAGTCAAGTGATAAGCCGGCAGACCGTCTCTTTTTCTGACGACGTAAAAAGCCGAATCCTGCGGGATCAGCGCCTTTTTCGGCAGATCGGGATATTCTGTAAACTTCACATAGTCCGCCTCCATCGTGTCCATTCTCCAGGCGACTTCCGGTTTATCCAAAGAGAACCTCCGGTCGATGCATTGCCCTAAATAATAGCCGGAAGAGTCGAGCTGTTGGATTTTCTTCCGGGAGCAATCACAGGCAAAGACCTTCAAGTCCTGTCGAAGTGTACTCAGGGCGTCTTGGTATTTGCCCACTCTGTGGATTTGCGACCACTCGGCTTCAAACTCTTGCAGGTTCCTTGGCCCCAGGTCGATCTTGATTTCAAGAAAATCCAGAGTCTCAAAGATGTCTTCCACGTATTCTGTCCGGTATCTTTCCCGGTCCAAATCATCGATCCTCAGGAGGATTTTTGCTCCGTGCTTTTCGGCAAGTGCCTTCGTGACAAGGAAGGAATAGGCATTGCCTAGATGCAGATAGCCGCTCGGTGTAGGGGCGATACGGGTCAGACTAAGATTCATGTGTTTTTAGTTTGTTTTTTATCGGCCACATAGCCCGTCCCGTCCGCCGCGGCGGATCGGGAGAATCTCGCACTGTTAATAATCATCCGGGTGTTTGTTGCTTGGGTCGTACTTGATTTCATCCTGCGAAAATAGCAAAAGTCCTGTCGAAGCGCGCAAAAGGCCGGGCGGGAAGCGTATTAAGCTACTTTAACGGTCGTCTTACGACAGCTGGGCGATATTCGAGTAATTTGCAGCCGAAATGAAAATCCCTGTTTTCCTCGTCCTTTTCTTCAGTGTCGTCTTTTGCGCGAATGGCCAAACCAGCTTTTCGGGTAATGTGCTGGACGCATTTGACAAAAAGTATCTGGAGGGAGTGGCGGTATCAGTTAAGGGAAATGAGGTCGTCAGGACCAATTCCAGGGGGTATTTTTCCGTGAAAGGCGAGGAGGGTGATACGCTGCGTCTTAGCTTCCCCGGATTCATAGACCGGAAGATTATCTTGGGAAAAGACCGTTTTCTTTTACTTCAAATTCAGGATCAGGCCCGGCTGCTTCCGACTTTCCAGGTAGAAGCGGAACCTTATCGCTTTCGGTTTAAAGACGGAAAATTGTACCTCGCCGAGGACGAACCTGAGCAGGCGAGGAAGCTCAGCCACGGTGTAACTGCAGGCGCTGCGCAGAACGCTGACCTCACGCCGGGATTTGCTCTTTATGGCGTGTTGAGTTCACTAACCAAAAGAAACCGGCAATTGCGGCAGTATGAGGAGCGGCTGGAATGGATACAGCGCAGACAAGGCTATCTGGAGGTCATCGATTCCGATTCGATCCGCACCGATTTGATGGCAACTTATCAGCTGGATCGGGAAACGTGGGATGAATTGATCATGCGGTTCAATACTTTTCATCTCGAGCATGAGTTTTTGGATTGGCCCAAAGACCGAGTGGCAGCCAGTTTGGCAGAGTTTATCCGAATCGAATCCTCCTTCGATTTCTAGCTTTTTCGCTTAAATGACCAGGTGACAAAAAATTGTGCAACTACTTCACCTTGAGGATTTTTACCTGAGGAAATCATCGTCAGCTGGCCAGCTTCTCCCACGCTCAGACTTTCGATCAAGGCAAACAATTCGGCTCCCTGCTCGCAGGTAAAGGTGATCTTGGAGTTGGCTTTTTTCGAATACTCTGCCCGAAAGTCTACCACCAGCATGCTAAAAGCGCCTCTTCCTGCCAAAGCAAGTTGACCCAGCGCCCCGGTGCTCAACTCAGCAGCTCCGGCCAAAGCCGCGAAATAGATAGATTTGAAGGGATTTTGGGTTCGCCAGGAATAGGGGATAGTCACCGCACAACTTTCGGAGGTCAACGTCTTGATCCGTAATCCCCAGAAAATCGCCGATGGCAGTTTGACCAGCATCGCAAACCAGAACACGATCGTACTGGTCATCTTTCGCTGATAATCAAGAGCTGCAGAAGAAAGACTTTGGGCTAAGCGTTGAGTTTCCATCTTGGGTATTTTGATCCAAAATACTAAAATTAACCGGCGCGACGAACGTTGGTATCCTTTTTGAAATTCCAGCAAGAAATATAATCAACCATGAAATCGAGCAGGACGTAAATGTCACACTTGAGACGACTCTTTATAGACAGCGAGATTTCTTCCCGATATCGGGACAACCTTAAAAAAACAATTTTAAACACATGAAAAAGATAACGATCATTTTTGCGATTGGACTGCTGGTCTATTCCTGCGCCAAAGTTCCCCTGACAGGAAGAAGTGCGCTGGCAGTAGTCTCCAATGATGAGATCCAGCCTTTGGTAAACGAAGAGTATAAAAAGGCAATTGCCGCTGACAAGAATCTGACGAGCACGGCTGACGGTCAGAAAGTAGTACGGGTCGGCAAGAAAATGGCTGCTGCCGTTGAGACTTATCTGATTTCGGAAGGATATCAGGAGTTAGTCGACGACTTTGCTTGGGAATTCAATCTGTTGGAGAGCGAGCAGGTAAACGCTTGGTGTATGCCCGGCGGAAAAGTGGCTTTCTACACCGGGATCATGCCGGTCACCCAGGATGAGACCGGAATTGCGGTCGTGATGGGACATGAGATCGCTCACGCCGTGGCCTCGCATGCCAGAGAAAGGATGTCCAATGGGATGGCCATCAACATGGGAATGTCTGCGGTATCCGCTGCAATGGGTCAAAACCCTACCATGACCCAGCAACTCTTACTTCAGTCTATCGGTATGGGAAGTGAACTGGGAATGTTGAGCTTCTCAAGAAAACACGAGTTGGAAGCGGATGAGATGGGGTTGATCTTCATGGCAATGGCGGGGTATGATCCTCGGCAAGCTCCCATTTTCTGGGAAAGAATGGAAGCCAAGGGAGGAGAGGCACCGCCTGAGTTCCTGTCTACGCACCCGGGACCGGGTCGCAGGATCGAAAAGCTGAATGCAAATATGCCAAAGGCTCTGGAGTACTATAAAAAGTAAACAGGGTGTCCGAGAATCTCTCGGATAAGTTTTAGGAAAACAGAAAACAGAAAAAGGACTCATATGAGTCCTTTTTTTTGTTTAGAATAAGCTGGTTTGTACGGTTGCCGGGCGGGTCGCCTGGATCGTACCGCGGAGCATGTCCTGCATCAACTTGGTGAAACCGGGCTGCCAGGCTTCGGGGCTGATCTTGGTCTCCTTGCCCTCAAAACCTACCGGACCGCTCATCTTTTCGAAACCGATGATCATCGCCCAGACGGCGTAAAAGGTAATCTCTGGCTGGAGCTCCGGTCTGATACTACCGTCTTTTATTCCTTGGGAAACCATCTGCACGCCGAGCTTGATGGGCTCCAGGTGGATTTCAAGCATCTTGTGAAAATGGACGGAATCCAAGACCAGCGGATCGATTTCCTTTCTTGTTGCAGGATGATTGTATTTCTTCAAGACATCCAAAAAGTTTAAAACCGCCTGATAGTAAACCGGTTGTTCTTTTGCAAAATTGACTGTCTTAGCCATCAGATCGCAGAGCATCTCCAGGCCGTTTTTCCCCTTGGAGCGGAGCACTTCCCTGAACTCCTCCTTAAACTGATCAAAGGCCTTTTTGGTCAAGGCCATGAAAAGATCCTCTTTGTTCTTGTAATAAAAATAGGTGAGTCCCTTACTGATTCCGGCTTTTTTGGCAACGTCTTCCATGCGAGTGGCTTGGAAGCCTTTAGCTGTAAAGAGTGCAACAGCCGAATCCAGGATGAGTTTTTCTTTGTTTTTTTCTCCGGCCATAGCGGTTGAATCGAGGTTGTGAAATATGTGACAAAGATATTAAATCAGGGTCAAAAGCAGCGCTGATATGTCAGAGACTGAGGATAAAAAAAGGCCTCAAAATTAAAACTGAGGCCTTTTCTACTGTGGGTCAGGAGCTTATTTTACTTCCAGGATGTAATAATTTTTCTTTCCTTTTTGGATGAGCAGGTACTTGCTCTGAAGTAGACCGAAAGTCAGGGCTGCATTCGGATCTCCGAGTTTTTCCTTGTTGATACTCACTCCGCCGCCTTGGATCATTTTGCGGGCTTCTCCTTTGGATGGGAAGATCTGTGACTGCGTTTTTTCTCCAAACAAATCCAGGACGTTTTCTACTCCGGCGTATTCGTCTTTGCTGATCTGGACCTGTGGGACGCCTTCGAAAACGGCCAAAAAGGTTCGCTCGTCTAGCGCGGCCAAGTCTTCGGTGGATGATTTTCCAAAGAGGATGTCAGAAGCCTTCACGGCCATTTCAAAATCTGCTGCACTGTGAACCATCGTGGTCACTTGCTTGGCGATTTCTTTTTGCAGGATTCTCAGATGCGGCGACGCGGCGTGTTCTGTCTCCAGATTTTCGATGGTTGCCTGATCCAAAACCGTGAAGATTCGGATGTATTTGCTTGCGTCTTCGTCCGAAACATTCAACCAGAATTGGTAGAAAGCATACGGAGAAGTCTTCTCCGGATCGAGCCATACCGAGCCGCCTTCGGTCTTGCCAAATTTGGTTCCGTCAGCCTTGGTGATCAGGGGTACAGTCAGCGCGAAAGCACTTCCTCCGCCCATTCTTCGGATGAGCTCAGTACCGGTGACGATATTTCCCCATTGGTCAGAACCGCCGAGTTGGATGGAGCAGTTGTTGTTTTTCCAAAGATGATAAAAGTCGTATCCCTGAATCAGCTGGTAGCTGAATTCGGTGAAAGAAAGGCCGTTTCCGTCCTCCAGTCTGCGTTTCACGCTGTCTTTGGACATCATGTAGTTCACCGTGATGTGCTTGCCCACGTCGCGGATAAACTCCAGGAAGGAGAATTGGGAGATCCAGTCGAAGTTGTTGACTAATTCAGCCTTGTTGGAGGTCGCGCCGGAAAAGTCCAGGAACTTGGAAAGCTGGCTTTGGATGCAGGCTACATTGTGGTCGAGCGTTGCTTTGTCTAGCAGATTCCTCTCAGCAGACTTGAACGATGGATCACCAATCATTCCGGTTGCGCCGCCGACTAGGGCAAAAGGTTTGTGACCCGCACGCTGAAAGTGAAGCAGTGTCATCACGCCCACAAGATGTCCTATATGAAGCGAATCAGCTGTCGGGTCAAAACCGAGGTATGCAGAAGCCATTCCTTTCGTCAAATGTTCTTCGAGATCCGGGGTCATGTCCTGGAGCATTCCTCTCCACTGCAGCTCTTGTATAAATGAATTCATTGAAAGGGTCATTTTATCAGGTCGCAAATATAGGCCATCGCTGTGGAGTATCGAAACCTAGTTTGGCCTTTCCAATAGAATCATTTCCGGTTACGAAAATCATGGAAAACCGCATGTCTTTTTTTGTTTACTTTCAGGCCGTTCTTCAACTACCCTATGAAATCGGGCGTGTCGCCGCCGACGCACCACTGGGATGAATATCGGTAGAGCGAGATTCCATATGGCTTTTAAAAAGCAAATCAAATGAAAAAACAGGTTACAGGTATTGCGCTGGGATTTTGCCTTCTTTTTGGAACGCAGGCTTTCGCACAAACTACCCCGAGCTGGCTGCGCTATCCGGCCATTTCTCCCGACGGAAGTCAAATTGCTTTTACTTACAAAGGTGATCTCTACCTGGTCTCCAGCACGGGAGGGAAGGCCAGTCAACTGACTTTTCACGAAGCGCATGACTTCAAGCCCATCTGGAGCGCAGATGGCAAGCAAATCGCTTTTGCCTCAGATCGCTATGGCAATTTTGACGTGTTTGTCATGGCAGCAGCCGGGGGAGAGGCGACCCGACTTACCTATCATTCTTCGGACGAAATGCCCTTTGACTTCAGTTCAGATGATCAGAAGGTGATCTTTGGCGCAGCCCGAATGGACGTGGCCGAGCATCGCCAATATCCTACAGGCTCACAGCCGGAGCTCTATCAGGTAGCGAAAGGCGGCGGTCGGATCGACCAGATTTGGACGATCCCGGCGGAGTATGTGCAGAGCAGCAAGGATGGCTCCAAGATGATCTATCATGATAAAAAGGGTGGTGAAAACGAATGGCGAAAACATCATCAATCGGCAATCGCCCGGGACATTTGGATCTATGACGCTGCGAAAAATGAGCACGCTATGCTTACCAAATTCTATGGGGAGGATCGAAATCCAGTCTTTTCGCCGGATGAATCTGAGATCTATTACCTGAGTGAGGCAAGCGGCAGCTTTAATGTGTACAGCATGCCGACAGCCAATCCAGCCAGTCCTCAAGCCTTGACCAGCTTTACCGGTTTTCCGGTTCGCTTTCTTTCCATAGCCGACAATGGCCTGATGAGCTTCAGCTACGACGGCGAGCTTTATTCTTTGAAAAAAGGCGAGCAGCCTAAAAAACTGGAAGTTTCCATCGCTACCCAGTCGATTTCCAATCCGGACAACTACATCGCAATCAATGGGGGCGTAAGGGAAATGGACATCTCTCCGGACGGAAAGGAGATTGCTTTCATCGCTAGAGGAGAGGTTTTCGTGACTTCGGTCGATGGTTCATTGACGAAGCGGATCACGAATACGCCCGAGCAGGAGCGTTTTGTAGCCTTCGCTCCCGATGGCAAGTCGGTCGTGTATTCCTCGGAGCGGGACGGTAAATGGCAGATCTATAAAACGTTGAAGGTTCGTGCTGACGAGCCGTTTTTCTTTGCGTCCACCTTGCTCAAGGAAGAAACACTGGTCAGCGCGGGGGCCGATGCTTATCTGCCAAAATTTTCCCCTGACGGAAAAAAGCTGGCATACATCGAAGACCGCCGAAATCTGAAAGTCTTGGATATCGATGCGAAAACTTCTGTGACGTTGATGGGCTCTGATCTGCTGTTCCACATGAGTGATGGAGATCAGTATTTCACCTGGAGCCCGGACAGCAAGTGGTTGCTGGCGAGCTACCGACCGACGATGACTAATTCAGAAGTGGTGCTGCTGGATGCCACTGGCAAAGAAAAGATACGAATGCTGACTCAGAGTGGCTATTCCGATGACAACGCCAAGTGGGTGAACGACGGTAAGCAGATGATCTGGTTTTCCAACCGGGACGGACTCAGAAGCTATGCGACCAGCGGAAGGATGGAGGATGACGTTTATACGATGTTTTTCGACCAAACTGCCTGGGACAAATTCAGATTGAACAAAGATGAATTTGATCTTTTGAAAGAGATCGAAAAAGCGAAAAAACCTGCGGAATCAGACGAAAAATCAAAATCTGACAAGCCGGAGAAAAAAGAAGTGAAGCCGATTGATTTTGACTGGGATGGATTTGAGGAGCGAAAAGCGAGATTGACGATTCACTCCTCCAACATGGGCGATGCCCTGCTTTCCAAAGACGGGGAAAAGCTCTTTTACCTGGCCCGCTTCGAAAAAGGCATGAACCTCTGGAGCACCAATCTGAGAACCAAAGATACCAAGCAGGAAATTGCACTGGACGCTAATTCGGGTCGCCTGCTCTGGGACAAGGACCAGAAAAATCTCTTTTTGCTTTCCGATGGCAGTATCTCCAAGATCAATCCGGAAACCATGAAGAAGGAAGGCATTAAGATATCGGGAGAGATGACGTTTGACAGGAATGCCGAAACGGCTCATCTCTTTGAACACGTGTGGCTAAGAACCAAGGGGATCTTTTATACACCGGACATGCATGGCATCGACTGGAATGCTATCAAGCCGGAGTATCAGAAGTATTTGCCTCATATCGGCAACAGTTACGAGTTTGCCGAGATGCTCTCTGAGATGATCGGCGAGCTGAACGTGTCTCATGCCGGTGCGAGATTCAGCCGCAGCGTTCCGATGGCTGACGCCACGGGTGCGCTGGGGATCTTCTGGGACTATTCTTTCGCCGGTGACGGGATCAAAGTGACAGAAGTGGTCAAAGGCGGACCCTTGGACAAGAGCGACATTACGATTGCACCGGGGATGATCATAGAGCGCATCGACGGTGAACTCGTAAGCGCCACGACGGACTTTGCCAAACTGCTCAACAGAAAAGCGGACAAATTCACGGCAATTGAGGTTCTCGATCCGAGCAGTCAGCAGCGAAAGCAATATACCGTGAAGCCGATTTCACTGGGCGCTGAAAATCAACTGCTTTATAAAAGGTGGGTGAAGAAGAACCAGGAAGAAGTCGAGAAACTCAGCGGGGGCAAGCTCGGCTATGTCCATATTCCCGGCATGAGTGACGGGCCGTATCGCAATGCGTACGAGGATATGATGGGAAAATACTTCGACAAGGAAGCCGTCGTCGTCGATACCCGATTCAACGGTGGTGGAGACTTGGTAGCAGATCTGGTGATGTTCTTCACCGGGAAACCATTTATCACCTATGCAACTGCCGACAAGATAGTAGGCGGGGAGCCGACCGCTCGCTGGACGAAGCCGACCTTGGCGATGTTTAACGAGGCCAATTATTCCGACGGACACTGCTTTGCCTGCGGCTATACCGATCTGGAGATAGGGAAGACGGTAGGGATGCCTACACCGGGAACTTGCTCCTTTGCAGGATGGGAAGGATTGCCGGATGGAACCCGCTGGGGAGCTGTACCCATTTCTGCGAAAGACAAAGCCGGGAAATGGATGGAAAACAATGAAACAAAGCCGCAGTTTGAGGTGAAAAATATGCCAGGAAAAATAGACCGGGGGATTGATCAGCAGCTTGAAAAAGCCGTCGAGGAACTCCTCAAGGACGTCAAGTAAAAGCTACAAAACGAAAAAAACCCGATCAATCCGATCGGGTTTTTTTGAGTGTTAAGCTTCAGTTTTTACTGAAATTGCTTGGTGTTCAGTGACTCGTCGTTTTTGAAAAACTGAGACAACTTGGCAAATGAACTGTCGAAGTACCCTTCCAGCATTCTCTTGATGATGAACGTTCTGTATTCATCTTTAGAGACAATCGGGAAATACTCGTGGCTTTTACCGTAAGATTTGTGGCTAACAAATCCTTTTCTCTCGAGGATTCTGACAATCGTCGATACAGTGTTGTAGGCAGGTTTTGGCTCCGTCATTGGTGCTAGGATGTCTTTCACGAAGCCTCGTTCGATATCCCAGAGGATCTGCATGATCTCCTCTTCCGCTCTTGTTAATGGTTTCATAAGGTGTTAAGTTTTAAATCAATAGAAAATTATTGGTTTAGTTTCTTAATTCCAAAGGGTTTAATAAAATATTTATAGTGTTTAGTTGGTAGGTTGGAGTAATAGCCTGATAATAAACTATATAAATTGACATTTGTCAAATTTTTTAAAAAGAACTTTTTCCATAAAAGGGATTTTTAAGCGTACCAAAGGCGAAGTTTGAGACTGGTTTTTCGCGTTTTGCATAGCCGTAATCTCTTTTGATACAAAAATCACATGGATCGAGGTCAGAGAGAGGCAACCGAAATATTCTCTCAAAAGGCTGTAAACGAACCTGATTGCCTATTTGATAAGACAAAAAAAAAGCCGCTTTCGGCGGCTTTTTTTTTCTCGAGCGGAATCTACGTCGTCCGCAATCTGATGATTCGAGTGGCGTGCAGGAGCTTGACGATCGGGTAGGTCGGGTCAAATTCATACCACTTTACCGCGAAGTTGGGTCTGTTGGGGAGCTTGTGGTGATTGTTTTGAAACAATTCGCCCAGCATCAACACATCGAGTAGGAGGGAGTTTTTAGACTGATCGTTGTTGTCAAAATTGGCGTAGCCGTACTTGTGTCCGCTCCAGTTGACGATCGCCCCATGCACGGGCCCCATCAAGAAGTGGATGGGTAGCAGGAAGTACATCCACCAGTGGGTTCCCGGCAGCTCGAAGACAGAGATGCAAAGCACGTAGATCAACACGTATACCATGATCCAACCGACCCGGATGGCCATGTTATCAGCAAACTTGTCAAACCGATTCCAACTGGGTATATCTTTAGAAAATCGCTCCTCTGGCTTTAGTTTAAAGCTAAAGTAGTCGTTGTAGATGTTTTTGGTCTTCCACATCATCGTGAAAAGGTTCTCGGTGTGATGTGGACTATGCGGATCCTTTGGTGTGTCGGAGTAGGCGTGATGCATCCTGTGAAGAATCGCATACGCTCTCGGAGAGAGATAGGAGCTGCCCTGCCACATCCAGGTGAAAAAATAGAAGAACTTTTCCCAATACTTGCTCATCACAAACATCTGATGGGCGGCGTATCGGTGGAGGAAGAAACTCTGGCAAAACAGGGAGAAATACCAGTGAAGCAGGAAGAAGATAAGGATGATCACTCAGGTAACTTTTACAGTGCGTGTGCAAATATACTGCTAGATTAGATTGATTCCATTTACCGTTGGAAAAATCGCGCCAAATAAGGCGATGATTAATGTCAGGTTTGGAGCGTTGTTTTGATCACATTCTTAACTTTAGACACTATGGATGCAAAAAGCAAAGGAAGCTCGGTTTTAACCAAAATCATTCTGGGCGGAATCTCGGTGTTGATCGCTGATTATCTGATGAAGGGTGTCAGCATTGACACGTGGACGACTGGTTTTATTCTGGCAGCGGTGATTATTTTGATCAATTTCACGCTGAAGCCGATCATGATTCTTCTCACTTTCCCGATTACGCTAATCACATTCGGGCTGTTTTTATTGGTGATCAACGCCTGCGTCATCTTGATTGCGGAGCATTTTATCCCTGGATTTGTCGTGGAAAGTTTCTGGTGGGCTTTGGGTTTTTCGTTGGTGGTGAGTTTGATCAACGGAGTATTTGGAAACAGTCTCGATTCAAGTCGATAGCGTCTGGTCGTTGACGCGTCTATAGGATTTCAGTTCCCCGTTTTTGCCTTTGCAGAAGATCTCCGGGCCCTGCGTTTTTTTGACCTCGACCAACAGCAGCGATTTTTCGTTTTCTTCGGTCAGGTCGGACATTTTTTCGTCAAAAACCTTAATTTCATTGATCGCGAGAGAGACTTTGGGGATGCAAAATTCCTCGTTGGCGGCCTCGATCATGTAGCGTTCTTCCTCTGGGTCGACTCCTATGATTCTTTTGTCGTCAGAAATGCCGATCAAAATAAAACCACCGTCCGAATTGGCCATTCCAGCCAATGTTTTGGAGATTTTTTCCTTTGAAGTTATTTTCTGTTTGAAATCTAACTTATTGCCTTCTTTTTGCTTAATTAGGTTTTTTACAAATTGTTCTTCAAATTTTGCTGATTTCATTTTATTCCTTTACTTTCTTATCTATTTGTGAACTGTGATTTGGCCTTGCCCGTTACTCTTCAAATCACCTCTATACTACCACCTAAGTTATTGAATTATGACTTTTTCTAATCCCGGATTTGATCCGCAAAACGTAGATAACTTAAAAGCCGAACTTAAGAAGTCTGGAAAGAATTTTAAGGTTATCCCTGACGACGAAAATTCTGACGAATTTGTCAATTTTTACTTTGTTGGAATGTTTGAAGGCAAAGAGGTAATCTACGATGCCGCGCTCTACACCCTTCGGCTTCACCACGCCAGCGAAGTGTACGAAATCGCCGAACACGAGGCTGCCAAAAAATTCCCCAATTTCAAAGGAATCAACTATGAGGAGGATGAAAATGGGAATATGAAGCCCTTGAGCAGCGAAGAGGAAGAGGTCGGCTGGTTTATCACCGAGATCATCATGGAGATGGAGGAAGAGGAGACGGTGAAGGTTCAGGAATTTGTCGACATCGATACCAACCATGACTATGGAGTGGGGTTGGATGCTGCGCTCAATGTGGAAGAGATTTCGGAGAAGACCGTTACCAAGTTTGTTCAGGAGTTCAATGACGACACGCTGGTACTGGACGATACACTGTATGCATTTCAGACGGAAGAAGACGAGATTTGAAATTACTCATCCTTATGTATCGCTTTGCGATTCTATCTTAAGCGCAATATATTATACAAAACAAACTCTGCACTGGTGAGCAACCGGTGCATTTTTTATGCTTAAAGTAGCTTGGTCAAACGTTTACGCCCATCCTTTGCCGGAGGGACATCGGTTTCCAATGGAAAAATATAGCCTACTACCTGAGCAGCTTCTCTATGAAGGGACGCTAACGGAAGGGAATTTTTTCACGCCAGGATCTATCGATGAACGATGGTTGCTCAACACCCACCATCGGGATTATCTCGATAGACTGGAGCGTCTGGAGCTATCGCGGGCAGAGATTCGGGCAATCGGCTTTCCACTCACCGCGGAATTGGTCCATCGGGAAAAAGTGATCGCAAATGGCTCGGTCAGAGCTGCGGTCTACGCGCTTCAAGACGGCGTCGGAATGAACATTGCGGGAGGTACGCACCACGCATTTTCTGATCGGGGAGAAGGCTTCTGTCTGCTCAATGACATCGCGATCACCGCAAACTATCTTTTGGAAAATCAGCTGGTGAGACGGGTATTGGTCGTGGATATGGACGTCCATCAGGGCAATGGGACGGCAGAGATCTTCCGGGGGCGAACCGACGTATTCACCTTCAGCATGCATGGGGAGAAGAATTTTCCCCACCGAAAGGAGAAATCGCACCTGGACATCGGACTTTCGGACGGAACTGGCGACCGGGAATATCTGTGTGCCTTAACGGCGAATTTGCCTAAAATATTGGAGGTGTTTGAGCCGGATTTCTTGATCTACCAATGTGGTGTGGACGTCTTGGCTTCAGACCAACTGGGCCGCCTACAGCTTAGCCAAAACGGATTGAAAGAAAGAGACGAAACCGTGCTTACCTTGGCAAAAAACAACCGGATTCCGGTGATGTGCTGCATGGGAGGCGGGTACTCCAAGCGGATCAAGGATATTATCGAGGGGCACGCGCATGTCTTTCGGCTGGCGCAATCGCTTTATTTTTAGAGGCTTAACTGAAATTAACAGACAGATTTCCCCTCCATTCTTGCAGAATCAATACTTTCTATATATTTGCGGCCTGTCAACCATAACGTATTTAAAGTGAAAAAAGGATTGAAATTCTTCGGAGTACTGGCACTGGCATCAGTGCTTTTCTATTCATGTGACCAAAAAACCGCTTCTACTGCTGAAACCGCGTCAACTGGCGAAGGAGTCGCTGCAGGTGATATGAAAGTGGCTTTCGTATATACAGACTCTGTGATCAACAAGTATGATTACTTCAAAAAGATGTCTGAGGAAATCACCTCAAAAGGAAAAAGATTTGACTCGGATCTTCAGTCCAGAGCAAAAGGATTTGAGCAGGAAGTGGCGACTTTCCAGCAGACTGGCGGTAATATGACTCCAAACCAAGCGAGAGCTAAGCAGGATGAATTGGTACAGAAAGAGCAAAACCTGATGACCTATCGAAACAATCTGATGCAAGAGTTGTCAGCTGATGAGGCGAAGTTGATGAATGATGTGTACGAAAAAGTGCAAACCTACATGAAAGACTACGCGAAGGAAAATAACATAGACATCATCCTGAGCTATACCCGTGGCGGCGCGATGTGGTACGCCACTGATGCCATCGACGTGACAGCCTCTGTAGTAGAGGGTTTGAACAAAGAATACGTTGCAAATCCGGCAGGCGCAGCTCCTGCGGCGGCAGATACGACAGCGAAGAAGTAAGCGAAACCTACTCTAAGTTTGAGAACCCGGATTTATTCCGGGTTTTTTTGTGGGTAAAAATTGGGTATTTTTGCGCCACGATCGAAAACCCCGAACGAAACGAAATTGGGCATAACGGGTACCCCATTAACTGGAGGGATTATCCAAAATGCCAGATTCCAGGTTGCCATTAAAAAATAAATTATAAAAGCATGAAATACCCATGAGAAAACCATTCTCACACAAGGGGATGAATATCCTGGGTATTCCATCTGACCATTGAAAAACAAAATATAAACAGATGAAAATCACGGAATTTTTAAAGCACAACTACCGCCACTTCAATGCCGCGGCACTAATTGACGCTGCCGAAGGGTACAAAACCCACCTTGACAATGGAGGAAAGATGTTGGTCTCCCTTGCTGGAGCCATGTCGACTGCTGAATTGGGCATCTCTCTGGCGGAGATGATCCGTCAGGACAAAGTGCAGATCATCTCCTGCACCGGCGCCAACCTGGAGGAGGATGTGTTTAATCTCGTGGCTCACGACTACTATGAGCGCGTTCCCAACTACCGCGAACTGACGCCTGCGCAGGAGCAGGAGCTGCTGGAGCGCCACATGAACCGCGTCACGGATACCTGTATTCCAGAAATGGAAGCGATGCGCCGTATCGAGAACGTCATCCTCGAAGAATGGGTGAAAGCCGACCAGGCAAATGAAGCGTACTTCCCGCATGAGTTCTTCTACAAAATCCTCTTGTCAGGTAAGCTGGAGGAGTCATATCAGATCGATCCAAAAAACAGTTGGTTGCTCGAAGCTGCAAAGAAAAACCTTCCGATCATCGTCCCAGGTTGGGAAGATTCTACCCTTGGAAATATGTTTGCCGGTCACGTGATATCGGGAGACGTCAAGAAAGTACACACCGTGCGTACCGGTATCGAGTACATGATGTTCCTGGCAGAATGGTACACTCAGAACGCAACTGACGAAAGTACTGTCGGATTTTTCCAGATTGGCGGGGGAATTGCAGGAGACTTCCCTATCTGTGTGGTACCGATGTTGCACCAGGATTTGCAGCGGACAAATGTGCCTCTTTGGGGTTATTTCTGCCAAATCTCTGATTCGACCACTTCTTATGGGTCTTATTCCGGAGCTGTTCCCAATGAAAAAATCACCTGGGGCAAGCTCGGCCAGGAAACACCTAAGTACATTGTCGAATCTGATGCAACCATCGTGGCGCCCCTGATTTTCGCCATCGTGTTGGATCAATAACTATGACTAATTCAAACTCTCATATTCTCAAAGCAAGCGGCGTTATGCTGCTTGCTTTTTGTTTTTTCATCAGTGCCGAAGCGCAGGAATTGCGATCGCTTTCCGGAGCCAATAGCCCAAATGACGATACCAACCCAGTTTGGATTGGAAATAATACACTGCTGTTTACCCGTGCTTTCCATCCCTCAAACTTGGGGGGCACAGCCGATCCGGGCGATATTTGGGAGACACGAAAGGACGATGCAGGCGAGTGGGGCATTGCCACACATCGGCCGGACTTGAGCACGGCGGGCTATGATCTCGCTTTGGGTCTGGAAGATGTATTGACTCTTTTGGTGCTTCGAAAGGAAGGGAATACAGCCTCGCTTCACCAGTTTTCAAAGTTTGGTCAGGACTGGAATTACCTTCGCAAAGTGAATTTTCCGGATCTGGATTACTTTGAAGGGTTCGTCACCGGCAGAGTCGCGGAAGGGGGCAAATTGCTTTTTCTTGCTGGGAAAAGATCAGGAGGACTTGGGCATGAAGATATTTATCTGAGTGAGAAAGTCGGAGTAATCGAGTGGTCCAGTCTGCAAAGTCTCGGCCCTGCGATAAACGGGTTCGCTCAGGAGAGCGGGCCTTATTTCGATCCCAAAAGCAATCAGCTCTATTTTTCTTCCAACTCATATCCGGGAGCAAACGGGAAAGACATCCTGATCGCGAAAAAGCTGGGCGAATCCTGGCAAAGTTGGAGCTTACCGGAGAAGTGGGAGCAGATCAGCTCAAACGGTTCCGAGGCCTCAATTACGTTTCTTGACCAAGATGAAATCGTTTGGACGAGTACTCAAAACAGCGACGGTTTTGCAGATCTGATGACTTTCTCCACACCTGTTCCACTTGTGGTGCCCACAGAGTTTGTCGCTCCGGTCGTTGCTGAGAAGCCGGTGGAAAAAGCAGCATCGCCTGCTCGGTCTTCCCGAGTTTCGGTGGAGAATAGACAGATTACAGTAATTCCGGTTTCTGACTCGACAAACATCTATTTCGATACCGTTATCACACCAATTCCGATGGATTCAAGTTCCGCCGTAGAACCATCAGAACCTCCAAAAGCGATTGAAGTCCCTGTCACTTTCCTTGCTATTGATGGTAAAAACAAACTCGAACTTCCTTATACTTTGACGTGGCAGGTTGGAGTGGAAAGTGTTGATTATCAAGAGCCATATCTGGTTTCTGAGATGAAGGAGAAAGGAGTCAGTTCCGTAAAAATTTCTTCGCCGGGGTATTTTCCCAAGCAGGTATCAGTCGATAGCTTTGACCTCAAAGGCAAATCGGTGGTGCTTCTGACGAAAGCTGAAGCGGGTAGTACCGTTCTGCTCGAAGACGTAAACTTCAAGAGAGGAACTGCAGAACTGGAGGGGGAGAGCACAGAGGCGAGCCTGGCTGATTTGGCAAGATTCCTTGTGGAAAATCCGTCGGTGACGATCAGGATCAACGGGCACACGGACAATGCTGGAGATCCCGGTCTGAATAAACAGCTTTCGCTCGAAAGGGCTGGAAGTGTCCGAGACTTCTTGGTCAGCAAAGGGGTAAGCTTCGAAAGCCTTAGAATATCAGGCTGGGGCGGCACTCGACCGATAGCGTCCAACGCGACCGAAGCCGGCAGAGCCAAAAACCGGCGCGTCGAGCTGGCGGTTGAATGAAAAAAGAAAGGGCTTCCAAACTAAAATGGAAGCCCTTTTTCTCTTTGAAGGCTATTGTCAGAGAGAATGATCTCCGCGATAGGTTCGCTTCACAAACTGATTTGCAGGCTCGAAATTGGTGATTTTCATGTCTGCACCGTCCCACAGCAATTTGATTCCTCTTCCAGGATAGTCAAACTGGTTTTCTGTTCCTTCCTTTTTAACTCTGTAATCATAGCTTCGGATGGCTAGATTCCCCATCAACACAGTTTCAGTCAATGGACCCGCTATTGAGAAAGGTGAGCTGAGTTTCTTGAATTCTTCGGAGCCATGACCGGCGATGCACGCATCCACCCAATTGTTATAGTGACCGTGATCTCCGAGTGGAACTCGGTATTCTGTCTGTGGAACACTCACCTCCTGGGTTCTTTTCGTAGGTAGCAGCTTGGGGTTAGCACCGTAAGTGGAGCACATCATCTTGCCTTTGGTACCTTCGATGATCACCCCGTTTCCTCCGTCACCCATCATCTCATTTGCTTCAAGTTCCTCAGGTCTGGTCGGTTGTATACCGCCATCCATCCAGTGGAATTCCAGATCCTCTTTTCCAGGCCTATCAAATCTAAGCGTGATGTGTGAGGAAGGAGGGCAGCTCTCTGGGAAATATCCTCTGCTAAACTCACCGACATATACCGATCCGACGGAACACTCGGCAGATTTGGGATAGCCAAGTCCTAAGACTCGGAAAGGAGGCTCCATGATGTGACAAGCCATGTCACCTAGGGCGCCCGTTCCGTAGTCCCACCAGCCTCTCCAATTGAAAGGGACAAGGTTGCCGACGTAATCTTTTTGAGGAGCCGTACCAAGCCAAAGATCCCAGTCCAGATCAGCAGGTGGTGTCACTGGCGTCGTCGGCCATTGGATCCCCTGAGGCCATACCGGGCGATCGGTCCAAGAATATACTTTGGTCGCCTCGCCGATCACTCCAGCCTCGTACCATTCTACCATTTGGCGAACTCCATCGCCGGAAGATCCTTGGTTACCCATTTGGGTGACCACTTTGTATTTTTCAGCGGCTTCGGTAAGCATGCGCGCCTCGTAGATGTCGTGTGCCATCGGCTTTTGCACGTACACGTGTTTCCCCATTTTCATTGCCATCATCGCCTGCACAGCATGCATGTGGTCAGGAGTAGACACCGACACCGCGTCGATGTTTTTTTCTTCCTTCTCCAGCATAATGCGGTAGTCTTTATAATATGTGGCTTTGGGATGAGCCTCACGGCTTTTTTTGGCCCGGGTATCGTCCACATCGCAAAGTGCGATCATGTCCACTTTTCCGCTTCGGAAGATTCCGGCTACGTCGCCTCCTCCCATGCCGCCAACACCGATGCTGGCAACTCTCAGCCGATCACTGGGAGCGATGAACCCCGGACCGCCAAGCACGTGTCTTGGGACGATCGCGAACCCTGCCAGAGCAAGAGCGGAGCCTTTGATAAAATTTCTTCTGGAGGAGTTCTCCGGATTGGAAGCTTTGTTTTCCATGATTATTTCAGGTTGATAATAGACAGACTTCAAATTGTCAAAAGAAGTAATTTAAAATTCACTTTGAAGAGAAAAATGACAAATGGTCGACACCTTTTTATTCTTGTCGATGCCACTTAGACGAAAGTGTTTTTATACTCCGAATTTGACCGGGTCTAATTTCAAAATTAATTTGGTTTGTGGAAAGTAGATTTTTAAAATTTTCAATTAAGTTTATCCAAAATCACACAAAATGAAAAAATCAATCTGGACTCTACTCGTCGCAAGCGTGCTTGGATTAGGAGCATGTAAAGAGTCCCCTCTACTTTCAGACTCGGCTATCATTCCTTTACCACAGGAAATAACAAATGGATCGGGAAGCTTCAATTTGACCCCCGAGACAGGGATAAAACTAGTTGGTTCAGGAGAACATTTGACTGCAATCGGAGAGCATCTGGCCGGAAAACTCCGTCCAGCTTCTGGGTTTGATGTGCCTGTTTCAGCCGATGCTGGGCAGATTGTTTTGGAATTGACGGGAAGTGAAGCTTCTGAGTCTTATGAGATTCAGATTTCAGAAGAGGAGGTTAAAATCACTTCTTCCGGTGAAGCAGGTCTATTCTACGGAGTCCAGACTTTGCTTCAGCTTTTTCCGAAGGAAATAGTAAACCCGACCGTGCAGTCAGCAAACTGGGCAATTCCCACAGGTTCCATCAAAGATGAGCCGACGTTCGGATATCGCGGTTCGATGTTGGATGTCGCAAGACATTTTATCTCCATAGAGGACGTGAAATACTACATCGACCAGATGGCGGTCTACAAGTTCAACTACCTGCACCTTCACCTGACAGATGATCAAGGCTGGAGAATAGAGATCAAATCTTGGCCAAAATTGACCGAAATCGGTGGTAGCACCGAAGTTGGAGGAGGAGAAGGAGGTTTTTACACCCAAGAGCAATACAAAGAGATTGTGGCCTATGCTGCTGAAAGATTCATCACGGTCGTCCCTGAGGTAGATATGCCAGGCCATACCAATGCTGTTTTGGCTTCTTATGGCGAGCTGAATCCTGGGGTAAACTTGCCAGATGGCGATCTTACTACGGTCACCAAGGCTCCCTTGGAATACGAAATGGAGCTGAAAGTCCCACAAGCAGCAGAACTATACACGGGCATTGAGGTAGGCTGGAGTACATTCTCGTCGAAGTCTGAGTTGACCTATGCATTTGTTGACAGTGTAGCGCGAGAGATCTCAGCAATTACGCCGGGGCCGTATTTCCATATTGGAGGAGACGAATCTCATGTGACCGAAAAGTCGGACTACATCTACTTCGTGGAGCGGGTGCAGGACATTGTTTCCAAATACGGGAAAACCAGCATCGGCTGGGATGAAGTGGCGACCGCAAAACTGCTTCCTGGGAATGTAGCTCAATTCTGGGCCTTGGAAGAAAATGCCAAACTGGCGAAGGATCAAGGTAATCAGATACTGATGTCTCCTGCCAAGAAAGCGTATCTGGATATGCAATACGACAGCACCAGCAGGATCGGTCTTCATTGGGCAGCTTACATTGAGCTGGACTCTGCCTACCTGTGGGAGCCGACGGAGTATGCTGAGGGGATTTCGAAGGAGAATATCCTCGGCGTGGAAGCTCCGCTTTGGACCGAAACTGTCACCAACAGAGCAGACATAGATTATCTGGCTTTCCCGAGACTCACTGCTATCGCAGAGGTTGCTTGGACCAAGAAAGAAGGCAGAAGCTGGGAAAACTATAGTAAGCGGGTTGCCGGCCACGGCAAAAGATGGGATATCCAGGGCGTAGGGTACTATAAATCCCCAAAAGTAACCTGGTAAATCTTAGATGATAGATCTGCCCGGAGCTTCAAAAAGGCTCCGGGCATTTTTATATCCTTACTTTTAATTTTTGATTTAGACGAAATTGGGCCTATTATCGAACCTAAATTCAGGCTGAGCCTTAAAATTAGAACACTGAAATTCCAATGGGAGATATTATAATAGCATTTAGCAACTGGATCTGGGGTCCGCCGATTTTGGTTTTGCTTTTGGGAGGAGGAACCTATTTTTTGATACACTCTGGTTTTATTCCTTTCACCAAGATGGGGCATGCTGTCAAGCTACTGACGGGGAAATATGATGATGACCTCGCTCCGGGGCAGATTTCTTCCGCTCAGGCGCTTTCTTCCGCTATCGCCGCCACAGTCGGATTGGGCAATATCTCCGGAGTTGCGATCGCTATCAACATGGGAGGGCCAGGCGCGCTCTTTTGGATGTGGGTGGCGGCATTTGTGGGAATGGCGACGAAATACTACACCTGTAGCCTGGCAATTATGTACCGGGGTAAGGACAGTGCCGGCGAAATCCAAGGAGGTCCGATGTATTTCATCGAAGAAGGCATGGGGAAAAAATGGAAGTTTCTTTCCGTCATTTTTTGTGTAGCTGGAGTAGCTGGACTACTTGCGATTTTCCAAGCAAACCAACTGACGGCGGTGCTTCAGGCTGTGTTGATCCAACCTGAGACGATGGAAGAAACGGTACGAAACCGTTGGATAATCGGTTTTGGAATGATGGGAATGACGGCCTTTGTTATCTTGGGAGGAATCCAGCGAATTGCCTCAGTAGCCTCTAAGATGGTCCCATTCATGGTTGGGATCTACATGGTTACGGTTTTATTTGTTGTTTTTAAGTATTTTGGACAGGTGCCGGAAATGCTGCGTTTGGTCGTGGTGGATGCTTTCACGGGCAATGCAGCGATGGGTGGAGCTGTTGGGTCGGTGATCGTGATCGGCGCCAGGCGGGCTGCTTTTTCCAACGAAGCAGGGATTGGTACCGCACCGATGGTCCACGGAGCTTCCAAAAACCGGGAGCCCATCAGGGAAGGACTGATTGCCATGCTCGGGCCATTTGTGGACACGATTGTAGTTTGTACGCTGACAGCTTTGGTGATTTTGTTGACCGGTGTTTGGCAAAACTCCGAGAATGATGGAGTAAGATTGACTTTGGAAGCATTTGAAGTTGGGATCCCAGTTTATGGGAAATACCTTTTGATGTTGTCCGTGCTGGTTTTTGCGCTTTCTACCATGTTTACCTATTCATACTACGGTCAAAAATGTACCGGTTACTTATTTGGAGCGGATAAGGCATCGTACTATAATTATTTTTATTTGGCGACGATCGTAGTCGGTGCGGTCGCTAGCCTGGAAGTGGTAGTCAGCTTGGTGGACGGGATGTATGCGGTTATGGCTTTTCCCAATATGATCGCAGCGCTGTATCTGTCTCCAAAAGTTCGGGCAGCATCGAAGGATTATTTTGCTAGAATGAAGGCCCAAAAATAATGCGGTACCTAGTCGCTCCAAATGCTTTCAAGGGAACGATACCTGCAGATGAAGCAGCCAAGTTGATTGCAGATACACTCGGCAAAAAACCGGATGCAGAATGCTGGATCCAACCGATAGCAGATGGAGGTGACGGCACGTGCGCCTTATTGATTGATTCGTTGGGTTTGGAGAAAATCCATGTCCTGACGCTCAATGCGGTTGGTCGACCTATTTACGGATACTTTGGTTGGGATGCGACGCAAAATAAGGCCTATCTCGATCTTGCTACGGCGTCTGGAATCGGGGTGTTGGAAAAACATCAGAAAAATCCAGCTGTGACCTCTACTTATGGAACAGGGATTCTCATCCTAAAAGCACTGGAAAAAGGAGCGGAGGAGATTGTTTTGGGCTTGGGAGGGAGTGCTACGGTAGATCTGGGTACGGGAATTCTGAATGCCTTGGGCCTATTATTTCTGAATGAAAGCGGACGGGAGATTCCGATGTTTTCTCCGGGATTTTTAGAAAAAGTGCAACATGTCCAGCGGGCTATTTCGACACCAAAAATCAAATTTACCTGCCTCTGCGATGTAAGAAGCCCTTTTTTGGGAGCAAACGGAGCGGTCCGGATCTTTGGGCCGCAAAAAGGAATTGACTTCGATCAGCTGGATTCTTTTGGCAAGTCGAGTGAACGGATACTTGAACTTCTTATCAAAAAATCGAAAAAAGAGTGGACTGATCAACCGGGATTTGGAGCAGCCGGCGGAGTGGCCATGGGACTTCAATTCTTCTTTGATACAGAGATAAAGTTTGGCTCGTCCTATTTCTTTGACCTAGTGAAGATGGAGGAGAAAGTCCGCCAGTCGGATTGGATCATCACCGGCGAAGGGCAGTACGATACCCAAAGCGATGAGGGCAAGGCGAGCTTCGAGCTTTTGAATTTGGCCAAAGCCAATCAAAAAAAGATCGTATTAATCACTTCTGGTACTGGTGGTAGAGATTCTGGTTTTGACTTGGTTTTGGAGCTTCCTGAATTGGATTTTTCCGCTCCAGACTTCAAAGAAAAAGCCCGGGAAAATCTCATCGGGCTAATTGATCTGGCAATTTTGGAAGGGAAGCTAGACTAAACTCGACGATAGTCACCCTGCCAGTTCTTGACCTGAAGCTTGATTTCTTTAGGTGTCAACCTCTCTTTGATTGCTTTTTCCATCAGATGGATTAATTCCTCATCGCCGGCGAATCTCAGGGCGATGATTTGGCTGAGACCCAGCTGAGCCTCTTTAGAATAAAAAGGGGATCCGGTGAGATGAAAATATCGCTGTCTCATCTCCCCGAGGATAATTCTGTTTTGGGTTTTGATGGCGTAAATCCTCGATAGGAGCGGAAGCAATGCCAGCACAGTGGCACCTAAAAGAAAGTAGACGCCTGTCCAAGTGCTTTCTGAGGTACTAAAATCCATACGGTACACGGTCCAGCCCAGAAAAATCAAAGTCATCGGAGTAATCACCAAATGGTGAAGTGGATAGACTCGGGCGTGATTTTTATAGTTTTGGGTTTTCATAGAGTGGAATGGGTAAAAAAAAAGGAGGCCAAGCCTCCTTTAACAATATTGTAAATTGATCAATGATCAGCTTTCTTTTTCTTGGAGAAAGTACTTCTGACATCCACTGCTGAGATGCCTGCACCAAGTCCAATAAGTGTACACACGATCAGCAGAAACAGTTGAGCTCCTGACATGATGGGCGAGCTGAAAATATCTAGTAGTATCATTTCTTGTTTGTTGAAATTCGGATGGATGTGCGAAGATAAAGCTGGCAGCTGATTTTACAAAGCCGATCCTAACTCCGACGCACGATATTGGATGATTTAATCCAAATCATCGTCAAATTCCTCGTCTTCAAAATCCTCAGCGTCGTCTATATCTTCGTCTTCTTCATCGAAGTCTACGATACTGTCCAGATCACTGTCTTCATCGAGATCATACTCGTCTTCAAATTCGGCTTCGAACTCGTCTTCTTCTTCGAAGTCATCAACTTCATCGAATTCTTCTTCAAAATCCTCCATGGCTGTCTTAAAAGGGGTTTTATTGATTTTATTGATACGAAATAAGCCAAAAAAACAATTACACCAATACTGGCAACTTTAATTTTTTTCGTGGTGCCAATTCAATTTTCGGCTCGTGTTCTTTGATCCATTTGTTTCTTAGGGTTTTCGCCTAGAAATCCAGATAGCTGGTGATATCCTTTCTTTAGTTATTTTCTCAGCAACATAAACTGTGGATTTCCGATTTGGTGAAATGTGTGGGCTGTTGGGACGAAATTCCGCGACTTCCCTCACCGAAGTAAACTCCCTAATATCTCGCTCCCCAGGCCAGCTTTATTGCGGTTATCTCGATTGCTTCGGTCAGTTTCCGATAATTCTTGGGCATGGGCTAACGATTTCAACTCATACCAATTTCGCAAAAGTAGAACGGGAATGAAAAGCCGAAGCAAAAAAAAAACTGACTTTTTTGAGGTCAGTTAAAGATCGTCTTGATGTATTTCTTGATCAGCGGCTTTGATAGATACTCTTTGACGAGGAGGTATTGGCTTGCTTTGGAGATGTCTCTTTCGTCCACAGAACTGCTCAAAATGTATATCTGGGCATCTTGGTACTCTGGTTTGAAGCGATCGAGAAAGTCCCATCCGTTCATTTCCGGCATGTTCAGATCCAGAAAGAGATAGTTGGGTCGGATGCCGTTGATTTCCTCAAGGGCAAGCTTCGCACTCTGGTACTTGAAAAACTGACACGGCTCCTTTACATTTTTGGAGATCAGTTTTTCAGTCACAAAAGTGCTGATGGGATCGTCGTCTATGAGAACAATTGTTAGCATCAAAATGCAAAAATTCCGTAATGAAATACATAATTAACTATACAAAAGTATAATTAAATCTATCAACTGCAAATCCTCTGCCATAAAAAATCGGCAGATTCAAATAAATTAGTTTCAGCCTCGGAATTTTTCTTTCCCCACCAGCAGCTCAAAAAATAAAATGAAGTCAGAAGCTAAGCTGAACAGCGGGTATTGGAAGGTTGCGGGTTTGTTTTTTTCAAAAAAGAAATGACCCATCCAAGCAAAGCCGTACCCTACCAACGGGATGGAAATCAGCCATATATAATTTCCAGAAAAGACGGATGCACCAAGAATAACGAACAGCAAGCCAGTCCCTACGAAATGGAGAACCCGGGAAATGGGGTGCCGATGCTCCTCCAGATAATGGGGATAGAATTCCTTGAGCGTTCTGTATCGCTTGTCCATTTTATTTTTGATCCGACTTATTCTGGCTCAGAAATGAGCTCAGCACCGCGTCTAGGGCTTTCTCTACCTTTTTTTGTTTATACTTTGGATTGGTGACCTCTGTGACGCCTGTCAGTGTCATCAGAAATTTGTCCTGCGCGGGGTCTATGAAATCAACGATGACTTGCAGTAGTTCATAGTTGCTGGTCGAGACAGTCGTGGTGTTGTAGGGGTTGTATCGCCAGGGATCGTAGACCCTATAACCCCAATAGGGATAGGGGTTGTTGTTACTTACTGTTTCGCGCTGTCGCGAATCTTCATTGGAATTGTAGCGAATCACCAAATCCGGCTGTTTTGAATCGTATTTCAGGCCGGCCTCTTCTAAAGTCTCCCGAATCTGAATCTGGACCACCTCATCCAGAAACTGGGAGGAAAAGCCCTTCATTCCGACTTCTTCGTTGATGATGACAAAGGTCTGGTAGGGACGGGCGAGCGGGATCTCGGTGTTTTCCTTGAACACTTCTATCGAACTGCAGGAAGTGGCAAGAATAAGAGTTGTGATGCCGAGTAGGTGCTGGATTTTCCGCTTTACGTTGGGTTGATTTATGATTTGGAACCTCATAGAATGACTGAAGATAGTTTTTCTTCCTTAACGGAAAAATAGAAGCCTTTATTCAGAAAATTTCCCCACACCGGGCAGGATTGTTATTTTTGCCAAATTCATTTTCATGAGCAAGCCTGATTTTGACGATATTTTCATGGAACTGGCGGTTAATCTTGCCAAGCGTTCGCATTGCATCAAGAAGCATGTGGGGGCAGTTTTGACCAAGGATACCCGGATTATTTCCATCGGATATAACGGCCCACCAGCCGGTACGCACAATTGTGACGTGGAGTTTCCTGAATCAGGATGTGCCCGTGACAGCAAGGGAAGCTGCTCGCTGGCTCTTCACGCTGAGCAGAATGCCATTCTCTACGCGGTAAAAAATAACACTTCGGTAGACGGTTCGACGCTCTATGTGACTTTGTCCCCATGCCTCGCCTGCTCGAGGATCATCTTTTCAATGGGGATTTCTAAAGTGGTTTACCTGTTTTCCTACGCTGAATACAAAGGAATAGGAAGCGATGAAGGCGTGGATTTTCTTCGAAAATTCGGAGTAGAGGTCGAAAAGTATTCAAAGGAACTGGTGACTTACGATCATTTGGTTTAAATAAAATTCACCTCGGGGCTGAGCTCAATCCCGAATTTCTCCCGGATTGATTGCCGAATTTGTTCGGACAAAACCCTGACCTCCGACCCGTGCCCATCTCCATAGTTGACCAAGACTAAGGCCTGTTTGGCGTGGACACCGACATCTCCGGACTTAAACCCTTTCCAGCCGGCCTGCTCAATGAGCCAGCCCGCCGGGACTTTTACTCCAGCCTCGCTTGGGTATCCTGGGATTCCCGGGAATCTAGCCTGTAAGTCGGCGTATTGATTTTGGGGGATTGTTGGGTTTTTGAAGAAAGAACCCGCATTTCCGATCACTCTTGGATCTGGGAGCTTGGACTGGCGTATCTCGATCACCGCTTCGCTGACCGCGTTGATTGTAAGCTTTTCGATTCCTTTTTGTCTCAAAACATCCTGAATAGCGCCGTATTCTACCTGAAAATTCGGGCTCTTATTCAGCTTGAAAGTAACCGAGCAGATGACGTACTGATTCTTCAACTTGTTTTTGAAGACGCTCTCCCGATAGCCAAACTGACAGGCCCCATGAGAGAACGTTTCCATCTCCAGCGTGGACCTGTTCATGGCTTCCAGACTGTCGAAAATATCCTTGATCTCCACACCATAGGCTCCAATATTTTGCATGGGAGAGGCTCCTACAGTGCCCGGGATGAGGGATAGGTTTTCGATGCCTGCCCAGTTTCTTTCGATCGCATAACAAACCAAGTCATGCCAAACCTCACCAGCACCGACTTTGACCCAAAGGTGATTTTCGTCTTCCCCGACAAGCTGTATTCCTCTCATCTCTACTTTGATCACCAGCCCGACAAAGTCCTGAGTGAGAAGAATATTACTGCCGCCGCCAAGAATTAACACTTGAAGTTCCTTTTCCTTAGCCCATGTTAAGGCTGATTTTAGGCTTTCTACGGAGTCAGCCGCTGTGAAAAAAAGAGCATTTTGGTCAAAACCAAACGTGTTGAGTGACTTTAAAGAAATGTTTTCTTGTATATTCATGAGCCTTGGCTTGTCCTGCGAAATAAGCAAGATTTTGAGCCAATGTGAAATGAAACCCCAATCTGCCAGCCCATTTCATGAAAGAAGTTCAGATTAACGGTGTCCGCGTCAGGCCCGGTCAGTCAGTCAACATCGAATTGCCCATTGCCAAACTTCCGACTCACACGCTCATCGATTTGCCGATTTTTATCCGGTCTTCCAAAAAAGAAGGTCCTGTCGTGCTGATCTCAGGAGGCGTTCACGGTGACGAAATCAACGGGGTAGTGACGGCTAAAAAGCTGTTGGAAGAATTTGATCAGGGATTGGAGTTGCTGAAGGGGACGCTCATTATCATTCCACTGGTGAACATTTACGGATTTCTATCCAACAGCCGCACATTTCCGGACGGAAGAGATCTGAACCGGAGTTTTCCCGGAAGCAAGAAAGGCTCGCTGGCCTCCCGCATTGCCTACATTCTCAATGAGGAGATCATCCCACAGATCGACTTTGGAATTGATTTCCACACGGGAGGAAGGATGCTTAGCAATCACCCGCAAATTCGGGTGGACTTCAAAGACAAAGTGGGCTTGGATCTGGCTAAGGCCTTTGGGACGCATTTTATCGTCAACTCAAAGCCGATTGAGAAATCTTTCAGAAAGACAGCCTATAAGGCCAGGAAGCATATTTTGGTCTTTGAAGGTGGGGAGTCGATGCGTCTTGACAATTACGCAATTGAAGAGGGAATCAGCGGGACCAAGCGATTGTTGAATTTTTTGGAGATGCTGGAATTCCCTCCGGCAGCGCAGGAAACCATTATCCTGAAAGAAAGCGAATGGACGCGTGCCAGAGCTTCCGGGATTTTCTATTCTTCGGTGAAGCTCGGAGATTCGGTGAGAAAAGGACAGATTATTGCCCGGATATCAGATCCTTACGGCCAGGTGATTGTGCCTGTGAAAGCAACCACAAATGGTCATGTGATCGGACTCAACAACAATCCGGTGATCAATGTCGGAGATGCCATCGTTCACATCGGCAAAGAATAATCGAATTGATTCCTGTTTTGCAAAAGCTCAAAAAAAAAGCACCGATCTCCCGGTGCTTTCGATTTTATGGTTTGAATTTGATTAGCTGAAGTAGTTTTTCAAACCTTCCAGTCTTTCTGCCAATTTTGCCTCTACATTCCGATAATCAGAAGGAGCGGAGAGAGGCTCGTTGACTGAGAAGTAATACTTGATCTTTGGCTCGGTACCGGATGGACGGGCAGAGATCTTGCTGCCGTCAGCGAGGTAGAATTGCATTACGTTGGACTTGTCCATGTCCAGTTTTTCAACTTTGCCGGACTTGACGTGAGTGATGGTCGAGTTTTTCACATCCACGACACGCTCTACATCGACGCCGTTCATTTGGGATGGTGGATTGGTTCGGAATCCATTCATCAAGGCCTGGATCTGCTCGGCGCCGTCTTTCCCTTTTTTGGTCACTGAGATCAGTGACTCTTTGTAGAACCCAAATTCCGAATAAATCTTAGCCATCAGGTCAATGACGCTCATCCCTTTGGTTTTGTAGTAGGCGACTAGCTCTGCAAAGATCGCCGCGGCGCTTACCGCATCCTTATCTCTCACAAAATCTCCGACCAGATAGCCGTAAGATTCCTCTCCGCCGCCGATAAAGGTTTCTTTTCCTTCCAGTTGTAGGATGATGGCTGCGATATTTTTGAAGCCGGTCAACACATTGAAGCATTTGACCCCAAATCCGGCCGCTATCGTATTGATCAGTTCGGTGGTCACGATAGTGTTGACCATAAACTGGTTTCCGTCGAGTTTGCCCGCCTCTTTCCACTTGTTGAGCAGGTAGTAGCTGATCATCGCTCCGGTCTGATTGCCGTTAAGCAATTCGTATTCTCCCTTTTCATTGGGAACGACTGCCGCATAGCGGTCTCCGTCTGGGTCGCAGGCGAGTACCAATTCGGCCTTTACTTTTTTGCCCAATTCAACGGCCATCGTCAGCGCTTCCGCTTCCTCAGGGTTGGGATAGATCACAGTTGGAAAGGTGCCATCCGGTTCTGCTTGTTCCTTGACGATATGGACGTTGTCAAATCCGTAAGCTTTTAAAGCCGCTGGCACCATTTTGCCGGAGGCTCCATGGATCGGAGAAAAGACAATCGGCATGGATTTCTGCGCTTGAATCGCGTCTGGAGAGAGGCTCAAAGCCTTCACCAGATCAAGATAGATCGCGTCAAAATCTTCTTCGATGTACTGGAATAGCGCGTCGTTTTTGTCCCAGTTTACCTGGTCAAATGAGGTGATTTTCTGCACTTCCTTGATGATGTTGGTGTCGTGCGGCGCCACTACCTGCGCGCCGTCTTCCCAATACGCCTTGTAGCCGTTGTACTCTTTCGGATTGTGGGAAGCCGTGATCATCACGCCACTTTTGCAGCCGTAGTGTCTCACTGCGAAAGAAAGCATCGGTGTAGGTCTCATCTCTCTGAAATAAAGAACCTTGATCCCGTTCGCAGTCAGGACATTTGCAGTCGTCGTCGCAAAGAGCGTGTTATTGATCCGACAGTCGTGAGTGATCGCGACTTTGATCTCCTGTCCGGGGAAAGACTGCAGCAGGTAATTTGCCAGCCCCTGGGTAGCCATGCCGATGGTGTAGACATTCATCCGGTTGGTGCCGACTCCCATCAGCCCTCTCAATCCGCCTGTGCCAAACTCCAGATCCTGATAGAAAGAATCCACCAATTCCGTCGGGTTTTCACTTATCAGTTTCTTGATGGATGCTTTGGTGTCAGCATCCACATTTCCATCCAGCCAGCTTTGGGCTTTGCTTAGGATAGCAGGGTCGATTAAACTCATTTCTTTAAAAATTTCAGTGTGGTTCTAAGATATACAAAATGTCAAAATTTGCCAGACTACTCGGCCGATGATCGGGAACAATTTTAATTCCAATCTTTGTGGTGTTTTTGTTTTGAATTGATTTTTATATAGTTGTGTAGAATTTGCTTTCTGACAGAAATTGCCCTGATTTAGGAGAATATGCTCTTCCGCTCCCTTATTTTGATTTTCCTGCTACCGCTTGGACTGGGCAAGGACTCCATATTCAAAAACCTGACCAGCTCTTCCAGCACGGAATACTTCGCTGCTGACCAGATCTCCGTTAGGGAGTCAACCAGTGAGCTTCAGGTGTCGGTGGGATCGAGGCTTTTTGTTTTTGGAAAAGCAAAAGGAACCCTAGATAAAGTGAAAGTCGGAATGCACGTTTTGCCATTTTCGCAGGCTCCCGGAGTGCAGGGAAATGAAAGTACGTTCAGCAAGGTGGCTTGGAAAAAGCTGAAGAACGGCTCGATTCAGATCCAATCCTCCTACAAACCCTGGCCAGCAACACTGACTTGGACGGTCTTAGCCAGCGGTCAACTGATGTTGGAAGCTTCGTCGACCGCGACATCCAACTTTGTGGCAAACGGTTGGCTTGGGTTGGGTTTTGACTATCCGGACTATCAACTGAATCAGATATCCTGGGAGGGAAATCAGCCACAATCGTCCAGGGCGCATGGCGTTTGGAAAAATGAAAACTACATGCCCTTTGGCCATTCTGAGCCGCCAGTCGAACAAAAGCAGAATGTTTTTTTTCAACCAATCCAATCCGTGAAACTCGAGTTTGAGTCTGTCACAGTGGACGTCCGGGCGGAGTCTCCCGGGATTTTTTTTGGAATGAGAAATGCTGAAAGTCAAGATTCTAATTTTCCTGAAATCAATTCAGACCTAGGGTTTCTCTTGGATCTGACTGGAAATCGGGCAGTATTTTTGCCCCAAGCTCCGTCTGAAGTTAACCTCAAGAGCAAATCCGATTCTTTAAATCCGCTTGTTCTTTGGTTTCATTTTCAATAAGTTCAGCGTTCACTTACTTACTCAATATGCGATCAATTTTCTTTTTTGCATTTTTCTCACTTTGCATTGGGAGCTATGCTCAGAATACCCTGAAAACGCCTTGGGCCGAGGAAATGAACCCTTCAGCCCCACTTCCGGAATACCCCCGACCCCAGCTGGTTCGCAGTGCTTGGCAAAATCTGAACGGCAGATGGGACTTTGCGATTTTACCCAAGGGAAGCAGCCCAGAATCGGGATTCGCGGGAAAAATAACCGTTCCCTTTGCCGTCGAATCCCTTCTGTCAGGCGTCCAGACGACTGTCGGTCCGGACAACGAGCTCTGGTATGAGCGTACCTTTGATTTGAGCTTGGATAGAAAAGGAAAGCGGATCATGCTCAATTTTGGAGCAGTAGACTGGGAAGCGGAAGTGTGGGTAAACGATAAACAGGTTGGAAAACATCAGGGCGGGTTTGACGGATTCAGCTTTGACATTACGGATCATTTGGTCAAGGGAAAATCTCAAAAAATCCGGGTAAGAGTATGGGACCCTAGCGACTCCGGACCACAGCCAAGAGGCAAGCAAGTCAAAGAACCGAAAGGAATCTGGTACACTCCGGTGACCGGGATCTGGCAGACCGTCTGGTTGGAGACTGTATCCGAATCGTTTATCGCATCCAGCTATTCGCAGACCGATTGGGAGAATGGTGTTCAGGTCTTTTATCCAGAGGTCGAAAATTCACAAGAAGGTCAAGAAGTAGAGGTGAGTATTCTGGAAGCGGGTGAAGTAATCGCCTCCTTCCGGGCCAAAGCCAACAAACCTGCTCCGGTAAAAATCGAAAATCCGAAAGCTTGGTCACCGGATTCGCCGACGCTTTACGAAGTTTCGATCAAGCTTTTCCAAGGAAAAAAACTCATCGAAGAAGTCAAATCGTATGCAGCTTACCGCGATATCCGAATGGCCAAGGGAGCGGACGGTCATCAACGAATGTTTCTGAACGGAAAGCCGCTCTTTCAATATGGCCCACTTGATCAAGGCTGGTGGCCTGATGGACTCTACACTGCACCGACGGACGAGGCGCTTCTTTTTGACATTGAAAAGACCAAAGAAATGGGCTTCAATATGATCCGAAAGCATGTGAAGGTGGAGCCGGCGCGCTGGTATTACCATGCGGACAAGCTTGGGATGCTGGTGTGGCAGGATATGCCAAGCGGCGATATGGGCAATCGCTGGGAAGTCCGACCGGGGATCATCCGTGAAGGGATGAATAAAGAGCGCACTCCCGAGTCAGAGGAAATATTCAAGACTGAGTGGAAAGAGATCATCAGCGAGTTTAGGTTTTTCCCGTCCATTGTGGTTTGGGTTCCGTTCAATGAAGCTTGGGGTCAGTTCAAAACAACGGAGATCGTCAATCTGACCAAGGAACTAGACGCAAGTCGATTGATCAACAGCGCAAGCGGTGGAAACTTCGAGATGGAAGGGACACAGATCGTCGGCGACATCATGGATTTACATAACTATCCCGACCCCGTGATGCCCGATCCGGCGATCTTTGGAAGCCAATCTATCTTGGTCTTGGGTGAATATGGGGGCTTAGGCTTGCCCATCGAAGGGCATACTTGGCAGCTGAAGGATAACTGGGGCTATCAGAGCTTTACTACGATGGAGGAGTTGAAATCCCGCTATGCGATCCTGATTGAGGACTTAGCGGAACTGATTCCAAAAGGCTTGGCTGCCGCAATCTACACGCAGACGACCGACGTGGAAGTGGAAACCAATGGGATCATGACCTATGACCGAAAGATCATCAAGATCCCGACGGAGGAGCTCAAAAAGCTCCACGAGAAGCTGTATAAGTGAGGCGGGATAGGAGAAAACGGAGTAGCGTTTCAGCTCTTAACAACTCTAGTTTGTTTTGATATTCTCCGAAACTAGAAAATTCAGAAAAGCCTTTCCGGATCAAGAATTCCGGGAAGGCTTTTCTATTTTACCTTTGAAAGCAGCTTTGGATCCCACGCCCAATGTCTTCATGATGGACATCAGATCGCTGGGGCTGAGGTTGCTTGCCTTGATTTGGGACTTTTCGAAAATCACCAGACTTCCTTCCCAAGAACTCGGCGCAGACGGAACAAAGACCATCACTTCCTTTTCGTTGAGTTCCTCTACCAAAAAAGCAATCATCCAGCCATCGATGGGTACTAAGACCACCGGATATTCCTTTTCTGAATCCAGTCCTACTTTGGACTCAAGGCTATTTTTCATCAGCTGGTAGCCGGGAAACAACACCAAAAAATTCTCCTCGAGCAACAGAATGAGCTTTTGACTGACTCCCAGCCGGGCCACCCAGCCTGCTCCAAAGCAGATCATAGTCAGTAGAACCACGCTCAGAGTCATAGCTGAAAGAGGCAGATGAAAAGGTAGATGTTCGCGGATGAGATGAGAGAGCGGCAGGATAAGTTCCACTGCTTTCTTTAACAAAACAATCACGATGACGAGTGGCAAGAGGAAAAATATCCCGCCTTTGACAGTCTGGGTGAAAAGTGAAAAGAGGACCTTCATGTGTTTATAATTTATTTTTAACTGTCGGATGGAATCTCGCCTGCAGTGTTCGTATCGCTCCGTGTGAGACTGGCAGCAATGCTAGACATCATGGCGTTGACTTTTAATGAAATTATCTCTTTATCGGGGAAAAAAAATAAAAAGCCAGAGCAGAAAGTCTGTCTGGCTAAAGCAAGTCAGGAAGCCGCATCAAAGATTCCCTCTCAAGGCCTGTTCGCGCTCGATGGCTTCGAATAGGGCCTTAAAGTTTCCTTTGCCAAAGGACTTGGCGCCTTTCCGCTGGATGATTTCAAAGAACAGTGTCGGTCGATCCTGCACCGGTTTGGTGAAGATCTGCAGTAGGTAGCCTTCCTCGTCTCTGTCCACGAGAATGTTAAGATTTTTTAGGGGTTCGATGTCCTCATCGATCTTTCCCACCCGATCCAGCAAGTCGTCGTAGTAGGAGGATGGCACTTCGAGGAATTCCACGCCTCTACTTCTCAATTCACTGACGGTATGACAGATATCGTCCGTAGCAATCGCCATGTGCTGCACACCAGGACCTCCGTAGAAGTCCAGATACTCTTCGATTTGCGATTTCTTTTTGCCTTCGGCGGGCTCGTTGATCGGGAATTTGATGTAGCCGTTTCCGTTGGACACGACTTTGGACATCAGGGCGGAGTATTCTGTGGAGATGTCATTGTCGTCAAAGGTCAGGAGCAGCTTGAAGCCCATCACGTTTTCGTAGAATTCCACCCAACGATCCATTGCGCCCAGTTCCACATTTCCCACGCAGTGATCAATGTATTTCAGCCCAATTCCTTCGGTTTTGAAGTTGCTCTTCCGGGCCTGGTACCCGGGGAGAAATACGCCGGTATAGTTTTTTCTTTCCACAAAGGTGTGGATCGTTTCCCCGTAGGTTTTGATGGAGGCGACTTTCACTTCTCCAAACTGATCTCTGATCACCTGAGGTGGAGCAGCCGACTCAGCACCTCTGGAAGTGGTTTCTTGCCAGGATTTTTCAGCGTCATCTACCCAAAGAGCGAGTACTTTCACCCCATCACCATGTCGTCGGATGTGGTCGGCTATCGGGTGGTCGGAGTGGAGGGGCGAGGTGAGGACAAGGCGGATTTTGTCCTGCTTGAGGACGTAGGACGCACGGTCTCGGACGCCGGTTTCTGGACCTGAGTAGGCAATCAGTTCGTACCCGAACGCATATTGGTAGTATAGCGCGCTTTGTTTGGCATTGCCGACGTACAGTTCGATGTGGTCGGTCCCGTTGAGCGGGAGAAAGTCTTGAGTCATGGCTAAATTTGGGTTTTGAATTCTTCTCTAAAGTTAGAAACAAAACCAAAGATTATTTGGTGAACGTCAATTCTTTTTTAGCTCCTTTAGGATGATCTCGATCCGTTGCTCTACGCTGAAATCCCCGTCAATTCTCAGCGTCGGAAAAGCTAGATTCTGAAGCCAATGCTCATGAACTTTGATGTTTCGGTTGGCGATACCGGTGCAATCGTCGTAGTCTCCACACCACGCTAGAAATTCGCGGGTCTTAGCGCGCTGGATTGGGTCGGTGTAAATGGCTTCTCCGTAGCGGTCAAACTCACGCTTTTCGATTCGCTGGAGCCTGATTTCCTTTGGGATTTTCAAAAAGACCACCAAGCTGTAGTCCGGAAAGATGTCCGTTCCCCAACTCAAACTCGATCCGCCAAAAATCCATTCCCTGTGCGAGTGGAGGGTATCTTTTATCTCCTTATTTCGGATCAAAGGAGGCTTTTTATGTGTAAAGGGCGGGTCAGTTTTCTCCCAGAAATAACTGTCGCTGTCAAAGTAAGGGATGCCCATCTTTTCTCCCAAAGCCAAACCTAAAGTCGTCACACCGGAGCCCGACGCTCCGAAGATGTGAATGCGATTCATGCTATTCTTGCGGGTTTTTGTTTCGCCAAAGTGTAATCCAGGCCAAGAGCAGAAAGGTCAATCCCCAACTTCCCAACGCGGTGTCCATTGCCAGCCAAAGCAAGAAAAAATAGTAGGGGATAGCCAGCGTAAATCCGATCAGGAACTTCCAGGTAGAGCTGAACACTTCGTCCTTTACGCTGGACTTCTTCCACAGCCACAAACCGTAAAGAGGGAAATTGAAGATCTTCATCAGCTTGTTTCCTACGCCGTTGATAGCTCCGACTGGGTTGGGTACCGTGCCGGTCGCCAGAAAGACCTCGACGTCTTTTTTCGAAGTTAAGTCGACTTCGTGCTCGATCAGTCGTTGGATTGTAGCCTCATAGTCCAAATCCGGGACGTCCACGATGAGTGACTTAAGGGCTTTTTCCACGCTTTTGGTCAATTTGCCGGATTGGGACGAAGGCATGTCCACGGGAATTGTTTCACCGAAGGTGATCCTCACCCTACTTCCCGAACGCATGTGAGCACTGAACCCGAGTCCGACCGGCAAGATCACAGGCTCGAGCTCAGGATACTTTTCTTTAAGCCCAAAGGCCATGCGGGTAAAACCCTTACTGAGCGGCCTGAGGTTTCTCACACGGCTATGGCTGCCCTCGGCGAAGATGACGACCGTTCCGTTTTTGCGAAGCACCTCATAGGTGTCGTCAAATGTTTGTTGATTTTGCTGGATGGTAGAGAAGCCATCTCTAAGCCGATACACGGGAAGCATGCGGATGAGATGGAGGAGCTTACGGACAAAAGGATTGGTGAAAACTGCCGCCCGGGTCAGAAACCAGGGACTGAGTTGGGTGTGTGTGGCCAAAAGTAGCGGGTCGATGAGCGCATTTTGGTGATTTGCCACCAAGATCACCGGCCGGTTTTTTGGGATATTTTCTTTGCCTTCGACGATGATCTTTTTGAAATAGCCATGCAGCGCGACTTTCACAAGCAGTCTGAGAATGGCGTTAATAAGGTCTTTCATGCGTTATAACTGCTTTTCTATGGCCACATAGCCTGTCCTGTCCGCCGCGTCGGATCGGGAGAATCTCTTTTGATTGACAATCACCTCGCTTTATTGCGTTTTCGGCAAGATCGATGTCAAGTAGATTTATTCCATAAGCTGGCGATGGTCATCCCAGAGATCAGATGCCAGATGCCCCACCAGGCAGCGATGATGGCCATACCGCCAAGGCCGTCAAAGTAAGTAAAAATCAGCACCAGCCCCAAACCGGAATTTTGAATTCCTGTCTCAATTGTCAGCGTTTTTACGTCTGCGAGGGGAAGTTTCGCGATTTTTCCGGTCAGTAATCCAGCCGAAAGCGCGACGAAGTTGTGCGCCAAAACCCAGAGAAATATGACCCCGATGTACTTGAGAAACAGATCAAAATTGCCTGCGAAAGCGATCACGACAAATGCTGTAAAAATCAGGATACTCAGCGGCTTCAGGATTTTGGTAGCCTTTTCCGCAAATCTTTCAAATTTTTGGCGGGTAAGAATTCCAAGTAGGAGAGGCAATCCCAGAATCAGTACTACGGTGAAAAATACGTCACCCGTATCCAGTTCGATCACCCGCAACATCGCTGCCGTAGGTGGGTAAAAGCCCGCCCAAAGTGTAAAATTCAGCGGAGTAAGGACGATGGCTGATACGGAAGTGAACGCGGTCAAACTTACTGAAAGTGCTGTATTTCCCTTGGCCAGGTTGGTCAGGAAATTGGAAACATTGCCCCCAGGGCAAGCCGCCACCAAGATCATTCCCAAAGCCACACTTGGAGGAGGGGCAATCAGGTAGACCAGCGCCCAGGTCAGGAAGGGCAAAAGAAAGACCTGAGAGAAAACCCCCAGAAAGAACCCTTTTGGGTTTTTGGCCAGGTAGCGAAAGTCTTCCCATCGCAGATCCAAGGCGACTCCGTACATGATCAGAGCTAAGGCCAAATTGAGCAGAAGAAGATCCCCTTGGGAAAAATTCAGACGGATCGAGTCGAGTGGGTCGGGCGAAGACATTGCCCGAAAGTCACGGGAATTGTGCAGATAAGCAAACTGCACGAAAGAGATAATTGAAAAACGCAAATTATTTTTAAGTTCACTTGGAACGACTGTAACGAATCCCTTATTTTTAGCGTCATGGCTAAAAAAAAACCTATGAAAAACTTTTTCTGCAGCGTTGTATTTTTGGGAATGGCCACTTTCTCCTGCTCGGATGATCCGGGCGCTGATCCGGTAGTAGGTTGTGACGTTGATAATATTTTTGAGTTGCCTTGGATAGCAGAGCGGATTGAGGACTTAGAGAATTCAAAAATTGGTAGAGAATTTTCCTACCTCCACTCTGGACAATACGGCTCTCAGACGGTTTTTATATTTGGCAGCTGTTGTCACTATTGCAGTATGGCTTCGCCATCCGTTTATGATTGCAATGGAAACGAATTGGGACGGCTTGCGGGTGATGGAATCGAATGGGATATCAAGGATTCTCAATTGATATGGAAGTCGTCCGAAAACTCTTGTAACATCTAAAATTTAACAATTTATGAAAAACTACATCTACCTCTTCGCCTTTTTGGGATTACTCGCATTTTCCTGCTCCGATGATAACGATCCGATTAAAGCATGCAATGTGAACAACGTCTTGGAGTTACCTTGGTTGCAGGAGCTGATCGCGGAGACCGAAGAATTCGAAATCGGCAGAGACTACGCTTACATTACGATGGGGACGTATGATTCCCAGACGGTCTTTGTGTCGCAAAACTGCTGTCCTTTGTGTAACTCGATCGTTGTGGTGTATGATTGCAGCGGAAATACAATAGGAAAAATCGGATACGAAGGAATTTCTGCTGATGAAATCACCGACAGAGAAGTGATTTGGAAATCGTCCAACAACTCCTGCAACATCTAAAATTTAGCAACCTATGAAAAGCTACATCTATCTCTTCGCATTTTTGGGATTACTCGCTTTTTCCTGCTCCGATGATCAAGATCCGTCTTGTGATGTAGAAAATGCCATTGATATGCCTTGGCTGGCTGAGCTGATTGAGGAGAAAGAGAAATATCTTATCGGTCAAGACTACTCTTTCCTCTATACTGGAATCTACAAGCCCGGTGCCATGAAAAATCAGCGTCGAGTTTTCCTGTTTGGAAATTGTTGTCCCGGTTGCTTGATGACTCCTCCAGCTATCTATGATTGTAACGGAGAGGTGCTCGGCCAACTAGGAACAGAAGGAATCGAATGGGAAAAAATCACAGATTCTGAGGTGATCTGGAAGTCGTCCAACAACTCCTGCAACATTTAGAAACGAATGGCAATGGAAAGAAACAAATGCTAGTTTCTTGTCACTTTTCCAATCCCGTTGATCTCTTCTTTGATCACGTTTGGATTGCCGGTGTAGCTGACTGCTCCGATGCCATTGACGGTGATGGACAGGTCGCCGGTGCAGTGCACGGACACTCTGCCGATCCCGGAGCTCGTCAGAGTCATATTCTGCGCGTCAAGTCCGGTTGCTTCGATATTTCCTATACCTTCGTTTGAAATGGTAATCTCATCGGCGCTGCCTTCCAGTGTCAGATTTCCCAAGAGGTTAAAGTCTGCATCGATTTTATTGGCGTCAAAGTCCAAGGAAATATTGCCCACGCCATTGCCATTCAGCTGGAGATCCTCTACTCTGAAAGATCCTTCGGATTTGAGATTGCCCACCCCGTCAAATTCCATCATTTCCAATTCGCTCAGGGTCAGATACACGTCCGGCTTGGAATCTCCGAAAAAATTATTGTTGATTTCGTCAAATTTCAATTCCAACATTTCGCCGGTTTGGGTGACTTTTAACTTCTTGATTTGATCTTCTTCACCTTCAATTTTTAGCGACGGCTTGTCGCCCTGCGAAAGGTACAGATTGAAAACCCCACTGACTGACAGCTGAGTTACCTTGTCCAAATCACGCTCCTCCGAGACCCGATTGTCGGATTCTTTAGAGGAAAAATTGGCCGTGCAAGCGGACAACGTCAATACAGCAAACAGGATTAGAGATGCGGATTTGGTCTTCATGGGGTGCAGGGCTGGATTTTGAATTGAGCGAAAGCTGTTTTCTTCCCTTGAAGTTAGGCATGTTCGCGAATAAATCATAGAAAGGCGTTTTCAGAGGCCATGACCGATGAATCAAGAGAAGTCGATCAACTAGCTAGATGATTACTTCTGCGTTTCGCCAAACATCCTTTCCCGGTGATGGAATCCCCATTTCGCCAACTCTTCGATGACCGGCTGCAGCGTGGCCCCATAGTCTGTGAGTGTGTATTCCACCGTCACCGGAATCGTGTCATAAACCTTCCGGCTGACCAGTTGATTCAGTTCCAATTCTCTCAGTTCTTTGGCGAGCATCCGGTCAGTGATCTTGGGGATTTCTTTTGAAATCTGCCCAAATCGCTTGTTTCCGAAGGTCAGGGCGATGATGATCGGTATTTTCCATTTCCCACTGAGTACATACAAAGCGTCCGACACCGGCAGCAGCATTTTGTTGCAAGAGCCGTGGGTTCTTTCTTCTGTGTGAGTTTCCAGCATGATAAATTCAGAGTTACTATATCGGAGTATAGTACTATACATGGGTATAGTACTTACTTATGTATAGCAAACTTAGCTAGTTTTGACCCGAAAACAAACCTAGACGCTTTCAATTATGAAGACCAATCGAATTATCTACTGGACTACCACCGGAATCGTTGCAGCTATGATGCTGTTCAGCGGATTCCTCTACCTCACTAGTGAAGAGATCAAAGCCGCAATCAGCACGCTGGGTTTCCCGGAATTCTTTCGAGTCGAACTCGGTGTGGCTAAGATCGTCGGAGCTCTCGTCCTGATCATTCCGATTTTCCCCCGGTTAGTTAGAGAGTTTGCTTATTTCGGATTTGCGCTGACGTTTGTATCCGCTACGTTGGCTCACATTTCCATAAACGATACGCTGTCAGCGACAGCAGTGCCTGTTTTACTCTTGGGAGTCTTGGCGGTGTCGTACGTGTATGCTAACAAACTGGAACTGAAGCTGGCGAAGTAAAGGAGCTGGCATGCCTGCAAACGCCTGCCGATTGCTGTGCATCCTCTAAGAAAAAAAAAAGAAGGAGCATCATTGGTGTTCCTTCTTTTGTTGTAAGGCTTCTCATCTTTGGATGACTGCCAAGATATGAATACAAATAGTCACTTGTAGTCCAACCAGTCGCAGGCGGGTTGTGGATCGGATAGCGCTAAGGCCACGAGTTCCCGGACTGGTTTCAGCCCGTTTTCGCTGTTTGTCAAGTAGACCACCGGATTTCCGGTCTCCAGGTTGGCGGCGAAAAAGCCTCTGAATGTATAGTTGTCGCCCCATTGGAAGATTTGCTTCCCAGCAGTCGTTTGCTGGATTCCAACTCCCAACCCCCAATAAAGTTCCTGCTTTATTCCTTCCTTAGGTTCAACTGGGACAAAAGGACTGAACATCAACTCCTGTAGTTTGGGGCTGATACGCCTTCCTGCAAGAAGTGCCTCCAGAAACAGTCCGAAATCATAGGAGGTCGTCTGCAAAGAGGCGGCGGCATTTCCGGTTTGGATCTTGTTTTTGGATTGCTGCTTTCCGTCCTTTTTGAAAGATAGACTGTGATTTTCCTCAAATTCCTCCAGAAACACGTAGCTGGAGCGCGTCATTCCCAAAGGAACAAAGACGTATTCTTGCGCCAATTCTTCCAGCGACCTGCCTTTCAGATGCTCGACTACTCGCTGAAGCCAAACATAGCCCTCACCCGAATAGCTGAACCGCTCACCTGGGGCGTATTTGAATCTGAGTTTACCCGATCTCCAATTGGGAAGTCCGCTGGTGTGGCTGAGAACCATTTTTGCAGTGACCAGTTTAGAATGTGGCTCGTCCTCGATATCAGCATAAGTGTAGTAGCTGGACAGGGGCGCGTCCAGTGTCAAAATGCCTTCGTCCACCAATTGCATGACCAAGTAGGCAAAAATCGGTTTGCTCAGGGAAGCCGCAGAGAAGACCGTTTCTTTATCCAGCAATTTGCCGCTTTTGTTTGCTTGACCCAATGCAACGCTGTTCGTTAGCTTTCCCGCCTCAAGAGATGTGTAGGAAATCCCCGGAATCTCCGCTTCTTTTATGATTTCGGTGATTGCATCGGGCAAGGCTTGGCTTTGGGCTAAACTCGAGCCAAGGCTTATCCAAAATACGCTGACAATCGTGGCACAAAATTTCATAGCAAGGGTGGTTTGGTGACCAAAATACAGAATTTCTCCACCAAAATTTGCAGGCTGTTTTGTGCATTTTCCGACTGGAACTGAGCAAAATGAGAAACCAAAGCCGGACCTGTTAAATCTTGAACGACAGCCGTTTTTACAATAAATTCCAGACATTGACTTTCAGTTACGTAGGATGGAAGTCCGTTATTTTGGAAGGCAAATCGCATTTGAGCCCGTAATCCATTCATTTCCAATATCTGCCGCTTATCCAGAATGCCGACCAAGCTGTTGAAAAAGAGCCATTTTTCCCGGTAATTGGTGTTCTGCCCACAATAACCGATGATTCGAGTCCTTTTTTTTGTCCTGATTCTGATTTGTTTTTACTCCAATGAATCCCTTGGACAACGGACAGAATTGAGTCCCGAGCTTTTGGCTTGGTATCAGCAGACGCTGCCTTTGTTTCAGGAGGTGGTAACTGGAGGCCAATATGCGGATGCACCTGCCAATTACCTTGGTACGCCTTTTTATGAGTCCCGGCAATTTGACTTTGGTGAGATTTGGGTCAATGGCCTGCGGTACTCCAAGGTCCAGTTACTTTATGATGCGTGGGCTGATGAAGTGGTGACTTTTCATCCCATCTACAATCAAAAAATCCTGATCAAGGCGGAAAAAATCGAAAAGTTTGTGTTTAGCGATGGTGCTACGTTCATTAGAATCGATTCCAATCCCGGCTATGGCAAGCATCATCACGGATTTTATCAGCTGATCGCGGACGGAGAGCCAAAGCTGCTCAAAAAGCACTACCGTAATGTCGAATCCGTCAATGAAACCGGGCTCATCACCCGGGAATTCCAAGTCGGGCAGGACTACTTTTTTTGGTTTAAAGGAGAGTTTTGGAAAGCGGGCAGCAAAAAGGAAAGTGCTCTTGCCCTTAGCCTATCCAATAAGGAGGTAAACAGTCATTTCAGTGGAAAAGGGATCGTTTTCAAAAAGGATCCGGAAAGGTTTCTTTTGGAACTTCTTCAGTTGAAAGAAAGTACAGGTGGCGATTTTAAAGGATTTCCAGAAAGATGAATCGATTGCTGGGACTTCTGCTATTTTTTCTAGTGAGCCTTCCCGTGATGGCGCAGGACGAAGCTGCCAAGATCTCCGGGATGTTTATGGAGATGCCTTTTGCGCGTTTTGCAAAGTCCATCGAATCAGAGACGAGCTACCGCTTTATCTATCGGGATGCAGATGTCGAAAACTTCACAGTCAATCTCCAGGCTCAAAATGTCGAGTTGCGGACCTTGCTCAACCAAGTCTTTTCAGGATCGGGATTGTTCTACACCATTGACCCTGAGAAAAGGATTTGGGTCACCAAGGAAAAGCCGATGACATTGGATTTCACGGATACTTACTTCGATGTCCTTCCAAATGCCGACGCGGCCAAGAATCAAGAAGGTCTGGGAGAATTTGCAAAAAATCAGCGCTTTGTGATCGGAAGGTCCTCGGACAGTACGGTTTCCAAGCAAGCCACGCTCAGCGGAGTGGTCACCAGCGTGGAATCCGGCAAGCCAATGGGAGGAGCCGTGATCGTCGAGCGGGTCAACTATACGCAGGTGGTCACAGATTCGCAAGGCAGATATGCGATCACGCTAGACAAGGGACGCCATACCATCTACGTCCAAAATATCGGTGGGTATCAGGAGCGACGGCATATTGAGTTGCGCGGAGACGGGACGCTGAATATCGAAATCCAGGAAAGTATCCTGTCTCTCGACGAAGTGGTGGTGAGCTCTGGCGCCTTGTCGAATGTCAACAAACTCGAGATGGGCGTCCAGTCGCTCAGCATCGCGGAAGTAAAGCGCCTGCCCTCTGTCATGGGTGAAGTCGATGTGCTGAGAGGTATTCTGACCGTGCCGGGTGTCAACACCGCAGGAGAAGCCACGGTCGGATTCAACGTACGTGGAGGTTCGGCAGACCAAAACTTGATTCTCTACGGCCAATCTACGGTCTTCAACCCGTCACACGTGTTTGGCTTTTTCTCTGCCTTCAACGCCGATATGGTGTCAGGAGTGGAGCTTCACAAAGGTACCGTGCCGGTGAAATATGGAGGACGACTTTCGTCAGTCTTAGCAATCGAACCGAAGTTTGGAAGAGCTGAAAAGATCGGGGGATCCGGAGGAATCGGTATCTTGACGAGTCGGCTGAGTCTGGATGGACCGATTGGCAAAAATACCACTTTCATCGTCGGAGGACGGACGACGTATTCCAATTGGGCTTTGGATCTGCTCGAGGAAAACGCCGAGCTATCCGGTAGCCAAGTTTCGTTCTACGATTGGAATGCGAATATTCAGCACCGGGTAAATGAGAAAAATACCCTGGAATTCACCAGCTACATGAGTTCGGATAAGTTTCGCTTCGATCCGGATACGTCCTATTCCTATCAAAATGTAAACTTGGCGCTTAGCTGGAAACGGTATTTCAACGAACAGCTGGAGGGAAAAATCACCGTGGGGCGGGACACTTATAAGTTCAACATCGAAGGACTGGACAATCCGCTCAATTCTTTCAATTACGGTTTTGACATCGAGCAGCTCCAACTGAGAACTGACTTCGAATACCGAAAAGGAGAACACATCTTTGACTTTGGCTTTCAGGGAATCCAATACACGCTCAATCCCGGCCACATGAGTCCATTTGGAGCAGAATCCATCGTGACGGACAGACAACTCGATGAGGAAGTGGGACGGGAGTTTTCGCTTTTTGTCGGAGACGAGTTCCAAGTCAATGACAACTTGGCTTTTACGTTTGGGATGCGGTATATGGTTTACCAGCTTTTGGGTCCTGCCCAGTTCAAAACCTACACAGAAGGTCTTCCATACACGCCGGGTAACGTTACCGGGGAAGTAAATTTTGAGAAAGGCGAAGTTGTAAAGACCTATCAGGGTCCAGAGTTTCGCCTGGGCGGACGCTATAATCTGAGCAAGACTTCCTCGCTCAAATTTGGCATCAACACCATGCGCCAAAATATCCACCTGCTGTCCAACAGTTCGGTGATCACTCCGACGGACAGCTGGAAGCTCAGTGACTTGTACCTTGCTCCGCAACTGGGGCAACAGGCTTCTGTTGGGTATTTCCGTACGATCTTCAAAGGTGCCGTGGAGTTTTCCACCGAATTGTTCTATCGAAAGATGGAAAACCTGCTGGACTATCGGTCCGGCGCGTCAATCATTCTCAATGAGGACCTAGAGCAAGATGCGCTCAACACAGACGGCAGGGCCTATGGCGCTGAGATTTTGCTCAAGAAAAGCGAAGGGCAATTCAAGGGTTCACTGGCGTACACCTACAGCAGGTCACTGCTCAAGACCTCGGATCAGCCGAGCGTCGAGAAGATCAACAAAGGCAAGGAGTACTCCAGTAATTATGACCAGCCACATAACCTGGTGTTGGTGACCAACTATGAGTTTTCGAAGCGAATCAACACCACGCTAAACCTGAACTACAGCACGGGAAGACCGATTACTTTGCCGGCGGCGGAGTTTGACTACGGTGGCTCGGAGCGGGTCTATTACACTGATCGCAATTCCTACCGGATTCCGGACTATTTCCGGATAGATTTTAGCCTAAACCTGGAGGGAAGCCATAAGGTCAAGAAACTGGCGCATTCCTCTTGGTCTCTTGGCGTGTACAATCTGTTGGGCAGGACCAACCCCTATTCGGTTTATTTCATTCCTGAGGCCGGTCAGTTGCGGGGCTACCAGCTTTCCATCTTTGCGCGACCGATTCCTTTTATCACTTATAATTTCAGATTTTAATGAAATCGAGCATGACTAAAAAGTCACAACCTAGGATGATAATCAACCATGCGAGATTCTCCCGATCCGCCGCGGCGGACGGGACAGGCTATCTGACTGTTGCAAATCAAATTTTAAACCGATGAAAAAGGGAGCCATTTTCATCCTTCTTGGCTTTGCGGTCTTTGCTTGCAAAGAACCTTTTGAACCGGATCTATCCCAGGAAAATCTGCGTGTTTTGACGGTGGAGGGCTATTTGGATACCGAAGGCAAGCCCAGCGAGTTGTACCTTGGATATACACGAAGAATCTATGGAGACAATCTCGGCCCGGGATCGACTCCGGCAGTGGGAGCAGATGTCTATCTGGAGAGCTCTTCGGGTCAGCAATATGACTTACTGGATCAGGGGAATGGTTATTACCTTTTTGAGCAGGATGTTGCCGAAGATGATACCTATCAGCTCAAGATAGCTTTTGGAGGGGCTGAAAGCTACACTTCCGACCTCCTGCGTCCCCTGGTTTCCACTGAGATTGAGGATATCAATTTTGAGAAAGATGCGCGCGGAGTGGAGATATACATTACCACGAGGGGCTCTCGCGAAATAGACGATTTCATCTGGACGTTCTCTGAGACTTATTCCTTCTCACCAAAATTTGTCTCCCCTTATATCTATCGGGCAGAGACCAATGAGGTCGATACGCGCATCCCTGAGGAGACAATCTACCTTTGCTACCGGACCCTGGTGAGTCCGGATCTCATCTTGGAGACTTCATCAAATTTTGATGAAAATGTAATCTTCAAGAAGCCGATCACCCGGATCGTACCGGGAGACGAGCGGCTCTCGACCCGGTACAGCATCTTGGTTTCTCAGATGGCGCTTTCACCGGAGGCGGCCGAGTTTTGGGAGATCATGCGGCAAAACACAGACGACATCGGGACGATTTTCAGCCCGATGCCTTCCAATATTTCCGGTAATATTACCAATGATCAGGATCCCGAAAGGGCTGTCATCGGACATGTGAGCTTGGGTGTGATCTCGCAGCGCAGGTTGTTTATCGGTGTACAGGAGGTCAGTCCCTGGACCAATGATCTCAGCGCCTATTTTGATTGTGAACTGGATGCGGATACAGTTTCCGCAGCAGGTTTTGAAGAGCGGTTTGCGACTGGGATTAAATTCCCCGCGATGGCAGTCTTTGCGAACAGCGTGATCATCGGATACCGCTCGGCTCTGAGACGATGCGTGGACTGTACGCTCAGAGGAACCAATGTAAGACCTGATTTCTGGTGAGATTGACTATGAAGCATCTAAAACTAGCGTTCGTCTTGGTTCTGCTTTCATTCGTTGGAGAAGGCTTTGGTCAGACCAATCCTGAGTATGAAGAACGGGTTGGCTTTGCCATTCCGAAGACCATCTATTTTACCGGAGAAAAAATCTGGCTGTCTATCCAAGTTGAGAGCCTAGCTGGTGCCGCGAATTCCCGGATCGGCTATGCGGAGCTTTGGAATCGATACGGAGAATCTGTCGCCTTGGCTAAAGTCCCTCTTGAATCTGGACTGGCTTTCAACTTCTTGCAACTACCGGATGACTTGCCGTCTGACCAGTATCTGCTTCGCGTTTTTACCCGGGTCAGTCCATTTCAAAACTTGGAGGAGGGGCTGGTGCAGGAGTTTGTCACGGTCTTCAATCCGAGAATCCCCCCGGAAGTGGTCGCGGATCGGAACGAAAATCCAGATCAAGAACCTGACTCGCCGTTGCTTTCTGTTTCTTCAAAAAGCGTTCAACCGGGCGGGCAACTCGAAATAACTTACAGTGGATCCGACAGCTTGTTGGAGCTGGCTGTTGCGGTTGCAAACCCTTTTCTGAGCGAAGGGGGAAAGATTTCGTCCAAGGAGATTTATGAAAGCATCGAAACCAGAAAGGTCGTTCCGGAGTTTTATGGCCATATCATCGAGGCTAAAATCAGGAGTGACGCCCAGGATTCTACGATATCAGGACTTTACTATCTTTCACTTCATGGAGAAAAATCCGCCTTGTTTACGGATCGGCCGGATGGAGATGGAAGTCTCTTTTTTGATGCAGGGGGACTCAGGCACTGGGATTATCTCATTGCCCAGGGACGGGAAAACCAGCCCATGAACGATTTCGAAATTATCTCTCCAAGCCCTCAAACTAGATTCAGGACGGGATTTCAGTTTCCCAAACTTCAGATCAGTCCAAGTGACGAGCCACTGCTCAAGGAATTGCTGCGGGGAGGTGAGATTGAGGAGTATTTCGTGCAGGAATTTCAGAACGAGCCGATACCCGTCGTCACTGGGTTTGTGGAAGACCGTACTTTTATCCTGGATGACTATAACCGTTTCGAGGATGTGGAGACGCATATCAAGGAATATGTGCCGGAAGTCTCGGTGAGAACGAGAGAAAAAAATAAGGAGCTGCGGGTGCTGAATGTGCTACAGAACAGGTCATTTACCGAAAATCCGCTCCTGCTGGTAGACGCAATGCCGGTATTTGACGCGGGTTTTTTGCTGGGATTCAATCCTGCGAAATTCGAGAAAATGGAAATCCTCAGCCGGCCGTTTTTTCTCAACGAAGAAATCTATCCCGGTGTGGTCAGCTTCAGCTCGTTTCAAAACGATTTTGGAGGCTTTCCGCTTCCTACCAATGCGGTCTATGTGCCGTATCCCGGGATACAGCCGCCGGTGACTGAGCACAACACGCTGTTTGGTCCAGCTACTCAGGAGAGCGGGATCATGGACTGGAGGACTATTTTGTATTGGTCACCGGCTTCGGAGAGTCTCACCCAAGACAATTCCTGGTCTGTGACAGCTCCTTTGGTAAAAGGCGTATTTCAAGTCAAAGTCAAAACCCGCGATTCTTCCGGAAAAGTGAAGGAAGAATATGCCACGTTTGAAGTGAAATAAGGCGAGGGTCGCAGCACTTTCAAGCCTTCAGCTTTGGACCGGACTCGGCGGTTTAGCTGATGGATCCTTTTGGAATCCAAGTCTGTAGGTCTAGCAAAAGCAACTCAAACGAATCATCAGAGCAAAAAAATCCCGCCAAAAGCGGGATTTTGATGAGATCTCGTAGAGATTAATTTCCTGTAGTATCTGTTGTAGGAGCTGCTGCGGTGTCTGCCGCTGGAAGGAGACTCTCGTCGCCAAATGCAGGAGCTACTACTTGCTGCTTGGCACTTTCGATGTTTGGAGATGAGAATTGGTTTGGCTGGCTGTTGGTGTAGAACGCCGATGACGCCAAAGACAAAGCCAAGATTGAAACCGCAAGGATCCAAGTGGCTTTTTCCAATACGTTACCAGTTCTGGTCACGCCCATGATTTGGGAAGCACTGCCTCCGAAAGCCGCTCCGGCTCCACCTTTTGAGTTTTGGCCGAGGATTACTAAGATCAGCAATACCGCCAAAATCAAAATGATACTAATTAATGCAATAAACATATGAGTTAAATTATTCTTTCAGTTTTTCAATCAAGTCCGCAAAGTAAGCCCTTTTCTCGGGAAACTTCAAAATCAGCTTCTCATAAATTTCCTTCGCCATCCCTTTTTTTCCCTGATTGATCAAAATCCTCGCAAATGACTCAGACATCAGGTTGTCGTGAAGTTTGGTGCTGGAATCAGCGAGGTTTTCAGTGTTCTGGTTGGCCTCAATTTCCTTGATCGTGGCCAGTTTGATGTCCTTTTTGCTGAAGGCTTTGATCAGGTCGATCTGCTCTTTGGTCTTGGCATCGACGATTTCCCTTTTTTCCTTCCGTTTGATAGTCTCTATAAGGTCATCTTTGGGAGGGGGTCTTCTTTGGCGTTTGGGCTTTTCGACCTCCTGCTCTTCCGTCTCAGGACTTATCCCCTTGAGTTGTAGGCCAAGGTTTTTAAGCGATTCGGTTCTTTTGGCAGGATCTTGCGTGATTTCGCGATCTTCAGGAAGCAGGTCTTCCTGATCTTCGAAAGGTTTGAAATCTGCCGGAACCGGCTTTTCGATCAGTGTTTTTAACCAAATCCGATCGGGACTGGTGATCGCAGCCTGAGCAAGAGTCTTAGTCTTTTTTCCTCCGCTTTTCAGAAAATCATACCGGGCCGCCAGCACATGGGGAATTTGGAAATAGGGGAAATTCTCCTGCACTTTCTTGAGCTGGAGCAAATCGGCCTTTTCCAGATGATCGGCTTTTTGAATTAAATCAAGGAATTGAGAAGCGTTCACTGTCCGGGTTTTGGATTCAAGATAGCAAAATTACCAGTTGGCCACCGTGGCTGTGAAGATATCCTGGATGATTACCTCGAAAATTTCCTCTACGAGAATGTTTTCGACGTCCAGCAAGGTGACATTTCTAGGATCGTAATCCTTGAAGAACGTAAAAGGTTGCGTTTTACTTTCTTCCTCGTTGCTCAGGTTGATGTATTCCACCTCGACCGTGATCGTCAATCTCATCTGGCCCGCGCGGTCTGGGAGATTGGGGTCTCCGCTGGACACTGCCGCCTGAGGGGTCAGGGAGTATCTAGTGATCGCGCCGGAAAACTGCAGATCTCCATTGGTACGCGCCAGTTCCAGTTGCGTGTTTCGCTGATAGTATTCTTTGAACGCTTCGGTAAAGCGCTGCTCCATATTTGCTGGGCCTCCGCCGGAATCGTTGAAGAAGTTTTCGACGGAGAAAGTCTTCACCAATTCGTAGTTAATGTTCGTTCCCGTGAAGCTGTACTTCACCGCACAGGCCTGAAGTCCGAACAAAGCCAAAACCAGCAATGGGAACAAACGCTTACTCAATCTCATACTGTTTGATCTTACGGTAAAGCGTGCGTTCGGAAATCCCCAAATCGCCCGCGGCGTACTTTCTCTTGTTGTTGTGCTTTCGAAGCGCTTTCAGGATCATTTCTTTCTCCTTTTTTTCCAAGGAAAGCGAATTGTCGTCTTCCTCATGGATGATGTCCTCGATGGCGTCCTCCTCGTAATCTTCGTTGTTGATCGACGCGTTTTTCTGTGATTCCAAGACCAAAGGAAAGGAACTTCCGCTGTCCATGTTTTCTTTCTGCGAAAAACCAGCATCGAGATCTTCGAAAAGGCCTTGATGCTTTTGCATGATCGAGGAGTTCATTCCGCCATTTTGAAAGGACTCCAAAACGAGTTTTTTGAGGTCGTTCATGTCTTTTTTCATGTCGAAAAGGACTTTGTACAGAAGATCCCGTTCCGAAAAGTCGCTTTGCTCTCCCTTGCCACCAGAGCCCAAGGCCATCGGAAGGCGACTTGCGTCCGCAGGCAGGTATCTCGACAAGGTCTGTGCATTGACCTCCCTGTTTTCCTCCAAAAGAGAGATTTGCTCGGCAATGTTTTTCAGCTGTCGGATGTTGCCGGGGAATGCGTAACGCATCAATAAAACTTGCGCTTCTGCATCCAAACTGATGGGTTTGACGTGGTATTTTTCAGAAAAATCCCCCGTGAACTTGCGGAAAAGCAGCACCACGTCCTCACCGCGCTCCCGCAATGGCGGAACATAGATCGGAACCGTGTTCAGACGGTAATAGAGGTCCTCGCGGAACTTACCTTTCTCCACTGCCTTGAGCAAGTTGACGTTGGTAGCGGTGATGACGCGGACGTTGGTTTTCTGGACTTTGGACGAGCCCACTTTGATGAACTCGCCGTTTTCCAGTACGCGGAGCAGTCTCGCTTGGGTGCCGAGGGGCATCTCGCCGATCTCATCGAGGAAGATGGAGCCTCCGTCGGTGACTTCGAAATAGCCCTTTCTGGCCTCGTGAGCGCCGGTGAAGGAGCCTTTTTCGTGACCGAAAAGCTCCGAATCAATCGTTCCTTCAGGGATTGCTCCACAGTTGATGGCGATGAATTTGCCATGCTTTCGCAGTGAAAGCGAATGGATGATCTTGGAGAAGCTTTCTTTCCCGCTTCCGCTTTCCCCAGTAATCAGGACGGTCATGTCGGTCGGGGACGCCTGCATCGCGACCAGGATTGCCTGATTGAGTAGGGGGCTGTTGCCGATGATGCCGAAGCGTTGCTTGACGCTTTGAATTTCTGAGGGTGTGATCATAGAAGGATCGGATTTACTTCCAAAACCTCCCCAAACAACGTTGCTTGTGATACTTCGATTATTTTCACCCGGACGTAATCTCCTTTTTTAGCATGGTCGGCTGGGATGATCACGACTTTGTTGGCCGAGTTTCTTCCTCGCAATTGTTGGTCGGATTTCTTGGCAGTTCCTTCGATTAAGATCAGCTGTTCTTGGCCAAAGTCAAGTTTGTTTCGCTCTGATGAAAGTTCAGCCTGCTTGGTGATGACCTCTGCCAATCTTCTTTTTTTGATTTCCAGCGGGATGTCGTCTTCAAATTTCTTGGCGGCCAAAGTGCCCGGACGCTCGGAATAGAAAAACATGTAAGAGAAATCAAACTTCACGATGTCCATGAGTGACAGGGTGTCCTGATGTTCTTCTTCCGTCTCTGTGCAAAATCCCGTGATCATATCGGAAGAAATGCCGCATTCTTCGCCCAGAATTTCCCGGATGGCGGTGACTCGATTGAGATACCATTCCCGGTCATAGGTTCGGTTCATCAAATCCAGCATGCGACTGTTTCCACTTTGTACCGGCAGGTGGATGTATTTGCAGATGTTGTCGTACTTCTTCATCGTGTGAAGGACCTCATCGGTGATGTCTTTGGGATGGGAAGTCGAGAAGCGCACCCGCAGGTATGGGCTCACCTGAGCTACCATCTCGAGCAGGTGGGCAAAGTTCACCACTTGGGTAACTTCCTCCTCTTTCTTATTCAGCCGTGCTTTGTTGTTTTCTTCAGGCGACCATTTGTAGCTGTCCACGTTTTGGCCGAGCAGGGTCACTTCTTTGTATCCTTTTGAGAACAAGTCCTGTGCTTCCGCCACGATCGAATGCGGATCGCGGCTGCGCTCTCTTCCTCTGGTAAATGGCACCACGCAAAACGAACACATGTTATCACAACCTCTCATGATGGAGATGAAGGCTGTAACTCCGTTGGAATTCAACCGGACTGGAGCGATGTCTGCGTAGGTTTCCTCGCGGGAAAGGAAGGTGTTGACACCCTTCTGTCCATCCTCAGCGGCGGAAACCAGATTGGGGAGATCCCGATAGGCGTCTGGGCCGACGACCACGTCCACGATTTTTTCCTCCTGAAGGAGGTTTTCTTTCAATCTCTCTGCCATGCAGCCGAGTACACCGATGGTCAATTCAGGTTTAGCCTTTTTTGCTCTTTGAAAATCAGTGAGACGCTTTCTTACAGTCAGCTCGGCTTTTTCACGAATCGAACAGGTATTCAAAAAGATCACATCGGCTTGCAGAAAGTCAGAAGTGGTGTCAAAACCATTCTCTTTCATGATGGAAGCGACGATCTCCGAGTCCGCAAAATTCATCTGGCAGCCATAGCTTTCGATGTAAAGTTTCTTGGTTTTGCCGGTATTTTCGTCTGTGGTGGTTTTGTAATCGCAGGCCTGAGCCTCTTCCGCAGTGATGATGTCGATGTCTTTAATCAGATCCATGAATGGAGTTTACTTTTGTTGGGTAAAAAACCGCCGGGTTGGAAGACAATCAAACCGGGAAAGTTTCTTTCAGGTTGCGAAATTACGAAAATGCGGACAAAATGGCAGGGCGCGCGTGTTATTTATTCTGAAAACGGGATCTTCAACTGTTGCCCAAAATGCACCTGCTCCTCGGTGATGTTCAGGTTGGATAGTCCCAAACCCAAAAGACGGACAGGTTTTGCAATCTCCTCCTGATTCAAAAGTTCGAGCGCCGTGGTCCAGATCATTTCCTGATCCGGATATTGTTCCAGCGTTTTGCTGCGCGTTTGTAGGGTGAAATCCGAATACTTGATCTTCAGCGTCACGGTTCTTCCTTTGATGCCGCTCCGCTCGATTCTGCTGATCACTTCCTCAAATACATAGCGAAGCTTGGACTCCATTTCCTGGAATGCGATGAGATCTTTGTCAAAGGTGCTTTCCGCGCTCAATGACTTCCGTGTGCGATGTGGATGCACTTGCGAAAGGTGAATCCCGCGCACGATATTGAAGTAGTGGAGTCCAGACTTGCCAAATTTCTTAGTCAGAAACTGAAGCGAAAATTGCTTCAAGTCCAGTCCGTTGTGAATTCCGAGTTTCTGCATCTTCTCGGCGGTGACTTTGCCGATCCCGAAGAACTTGCCGATCGGTAACTTTTCCAGAAAAGCCTCCGCGTCCTGTGGGAGAATCACCGCCTGTCCGTTTGGTTTGTTAAGATCAGAGGCGATCTTGGCCAGAAACTTATTGTAAGAGACGCCAGCTGACGCGTTCAGCCCCGTTTTCTCTTTGATCTTGGCTCGGATTTGCTTGGCGATGAGGATGGCTGACTTTAGTCCCATCTTGTTTTCCGTGACGTCCAGAAACGCCTCGTCCAGTGAAAGTGGCTCGACCAAATCGGTGTATTCGTAGAAGATGTCCCGGATCTGGAGCGAGATCTCTTTGTATCGATAAAACCTCGGCCGCGCAAAGATGAGATGGGGGCATTTCTTCGCAGCCAAAGCGGAAGACATCGCCGAAAAGATTCCATACTTTCTGGCCTCATAGCTTGCAGCCGCTACCACGCCACGCGTTACATTTCCGCCGACGACCAAGGGCTTTCCCCGCCATTCAGGACGGTCCAGTTGCTCCACAGATGCATAAAATGCATCCATGTCCACATGGATGATCTTGCGGACGGGGGCGGGAGATTCAATATCAGTTTCCACGTAGCAGTTCCAAGATGGCTTGGGCTTTCAGCGCACACTCTTCGTATTCCTGCATCGCAGAAGCATCAATGGTAATCGCACTGCCCACTCCAAAATAGAGCTTTTTCACCTCCAAATCAGCAATGATCGACCGGATGACCACAGAAAAGTCAAAATCGCCATCTTCATCAATCCATCCAAATGCACCTGAAAACCATCCTCGACGGAAGCTTTCGTCCCGCTCGATGATCTTCATCGTGTTGATCTTGGGCGCTCCGGTCATGCTTCCCATCGGGAAGGTGGCATGGATGACATCTTGGAAAGTCGTATCCGGTCTTATCTCCGAACTGACCGTGCTGATCATCTGAAAAACACGCGGAAACGCATAGATTCCAAAAAGCTCCTCGACCCGAACTGATCCAGTCTTTGAAACTCTCGCCAGATCATTTCTGGTCAAATCCGTGATCATCAGGTTTTCAGCTCGTTCTTTTTCGCTGGCCAAAAGCGCTTGTCGGTTTGCGGCGTCTTCACGGTCGTTGGTACCGCGATGGATGGTTCCTTTGATTGGCTGAGCAATGAGTCGGCTGCCCTCTTTCTTCAGAAAGCGCTCCGGCGAGGCGGATATCAGCCATTGGTTTCTTGCTTTAAAAAGCCCTGAAAACGGCATTTTCGAGAGCTCATTGAGTGTGAGGTAGGCAGTGATCGGGTCCCAAGATTTGAATTCTCCAGAGAAAGCCTGGCAGAAGTTGGCCTCGTAAGTGTTGCCTTCGCGGATCTCATCTTGGATGATTTGGATCTTGTCAAGGTAAGTTTCTCTGGAAATCTGGGGTGTGACGATGCAAGAGAGGTTTCCGGCTTCCGGCAGGATGAAAGCCTTTAGCTCGTTGATCCAAGATTCGGGCAGCCGTTCTCTGGAATAGAAACCATCTTCCGTGACTGCGAACGATAATTCCGGTTCAAAAAAACAAAGATCGGGCAGTTGGAAAAATTCAGGGTTTTCGCTTTTCAGGGCCTCAACCTGATTTTTGAAATCATAGCCAAGGATGCCAACTTTCTGGCCGCCAATCGCCTTGTCAAACAATTCCGCCTCAGATAGTTCTCTATCTCCTGCAAAAAACAAATTCTGAAAGGGGGCTTGCGGATAGGAGTGGCCGTTTCCTTCGAAATAGGCTAAGAAATTAAACTTTTGACTCGCCCAATGGAGCAGAATAGGAATGAACTCGCTCTTGGGAAAAGGATAAAAATGGGTAAAGGCATTCATCGCAGGGCAAAAAAAAGAGGAATTCCGCAGAATCCCTCTTTAATCATTGTGGTTTTGGTTTTTATTTGGCGCTCACGTCCAATGTCAGAGATACGTTGTCGTAGATGAACTGGTCTTTTGCGATGTTGGCTGGATCTGATTCCGTACCGTAGGCAAGTCCCCAGTTGGTGCGATCAATGTTAAAACCTGCTTTTGCTGTTACAGCACCGTTTGTTACGCTTACAGCAGCGGGGAATTTAATGTTTTTGGTTGTGCCTCTCATGGTCAGGTTTCCGCTGATCCAGTGGGTTGGATTGGCAGGAGTGAGTTCAGTGTCGTGTTTTGGTGCGTGTTCTGAAGCTCTCTCTTCCTTGTCAGCGATCACATCACCTGAATTGAACGGCTCCACTGCGGTGATTTCGAATGTGGCGGTTGGATGATTTGCTGCATCAAAGAAGTCTGCAGACTGAAGGTGTCCGTAGAGTTTGCCGTAGTTTTCGTCTTCAGCAGGCATGTCTTCGATCTTTAGTCCCGGGATGTCAAACGTGAAAGTCCCGGCAGTGACCTGGTCACCCGTTACCGTAACTTCTCCCTGGGTAGCAGGGATTTTGCCAAAATGCTCTCCGCCGGGCTTGTAGCCTCTCCAGGAGATTGAAGTCGCTGCAGGATCGATTGAGAGGGTTTTGCCCTCTGCCACAGCTACTTCCTGCGCTTCAGATGTTTCGACAGTGTTGCTTGGGCCGCCACAGGCGACTGCGATCATTGCGGTAGCGATGAACAAGCCGATTTGATTGGTTGGTTTCATTCTAATGTTGATTTGATTGAGATAAAAGTTTGTATGTATATACACGTAAACTGATTCCAGTTAAAAAGGTTCGGGTGAGGATTAAAATTTCTAATTTTCGTCCGGAATTTTTCAGAAACCAAAACACAGCAAGCCATGACCCTGATCATGAAAGTAAGAGGAAAGTCACCCGAAATCGGCGAGAATTGCTGGTTGGCTCCCAACGCGACGATCGTAGGTGACGTGGTCATGGGCAGGAACTGCACGGTCTGGTTCAACGCCGTCGTGCGAGGGGATGTGCATGAAATCCGCATCGGTGACGATACCAATATTCAGGACGGCGTGGTGATTCATTGCACTTACCAACGTGCTCCGACCTATATCGGTAGCCAGGTTTCCATTGCGCACAATGCCATCGTCCATGGTTGTACAATTCATGACCGCGTTTTAATTGGCATGGGCGCAATCGTGATGGATGGGGCTGTGATCCACTCGGATTCGGTCGTAGCCGCTGGAGCTGTGGTATTGGCAGGAACGGTGGTGGAATCAAATTCGATCTACGGTGGCACGCCGGCAAGAAAGCTGAAAGAAATCGGGCCGGAGATGCGGGAGGTGATCCTGAGAACGGCGAGAAATTACCCGATGTATTCGCAGTGGTTTTCTGATCCTGAAATCTGATTGCAAAAAAAAAAGTTGCACTCCCGATAGTCCAAATTGCCAGATGTAGCGTAGTTGCTATACTGCTTGTTGTTTTTGGACAGTTCAAATTTTTAACTATGAAACAATTTTTTCAATCGCTCAGCAAACCGGGAAGCCTGTGTTTGCTGGCAGGTCTTTTTCTGTTGTTCAACTTTCTCTTGAGCTCCACGATGCCCAAGGAACATGCCCTGGACTTGATGTTTGCCTATTCGGCTGATGATGCGTATGGGGCGCTGGCAAAGATGGATCTGAGCCAGCGGGAGACGTATCGAATCGGAATTTGGGCATTGGATATGCCTTACATGGCGGTGTACTTTCTTCTTTTTTCGGGACTCCTGATCAGACTTTTGAAAAACACCAAAGTGGCTTGGTTGCCTTTTGGGGTTTTGGTCATGGACCTATTTGAAAACCTTTCGGTGTTGAAGATTTTGGCACTTTACCCGGTGCAGAATATGTCGATGGCTTCGGTCGCTTCCCTTTTCACCACATCCAAGTGGGTGTTGGTTGTAGTTTTGCTGGTTGTGCTAGTCTTTGGCCTTCTCTCAAATTCGTTTTCGAGGAAATATTTAGCTTCTAAATCCGCTGAAGTCAGAATTTAACCATTCCTTGACCTTCGCTTTCCTTTGATTCTTTTCTTTTTATTGAATTTTGACTAGTATTTGGTAACAGAACCGAATCCAGTTTTTTCGGTCAAAATTCAGCTAATGAAATCGAGCATGTCTTAAGTGACATATAATGGGATGATTGTATTCCATGCGAGATTCCATGTGGCCATCGAGACAAATTATAAACAGATGAAATGCCCACGAGAAAAGTTTTCACAGAGGAAAATGATTATTCAGGGTATTCCAACTGACCATAAAAAATCAATTGCAAACAGATGAAAGAAGAGTATTTGAAGTGGCATTCCCCACACCTAAACAGGGATGTAGAAATGCTGGTTTTTGGTCATTCAGGGTATCCTGTGATACTTTTCCCCACGTCCATGGGCTCGTTTCATGAAAACCGTGACATGGGTCTGATAGGATCGGCGCACTGGTTTATCGAGCAGGGACTGGTGCAGATATTTTGTCCGGAAAGCAACGACAGGCAGAGTTTCTATAACAAAGGAATCCATCCACATCAGCGGATCGCACAACACATGGCTTACGACAAGATGATCTGCCATGAGCTGGTGGAGCGAGTCAGGCTGAATACCGGCACAGCCAAGGTCGCAATGGCCGGCTGCAGTTTTGGGGGGTACCATGCTGCCAACTTCGCTTTTCGGCATCCTGGATACGTGAGCCACCTATTCAGTATGAGCGGAGCCTTTGATATCCGAAGCTTCATGGAAGGATATCAGCACGACGACATTTTCTATAACAGTCCCCTCGAATATTTGAGGGATCTTCAGGATCATGAGCTTTGGAATATGAAGATCGCTTTGGGGACCTCCAATTGGGATATTTGTTTCGACGCCAATCTGAAGCTTCATGCTGTGCTCGAGCAAAAAGGAGTGGGGCACTGGTTTGATGTCCGGCAAAACCGCCTTCACGACTGGGAGCTTTGGAAAGAGATGTTTCCGCATTACCTGTCCACCATCAAGTTTGACTAAAAGAAATTCAAAATAGCAACACTCAATTACTATGAAAAAAATCGGGATACTTTTCGGCATGGAGGACACCTTTCCTCAGGCCTTCATCGAGCGGGTCAATCAGAAAGCGGAGAAAGGAATCATCGCCGAAGCCGTCCGTATCGATAAAGTTGTTCAAAATGAACTGACAGAATACGCGGTGATCATCGACCGGATTTCTCAAGACGTGCCTTTTTATCGGGCATATTTGAAAAATGCCGCGCTGACAGGCACTGCCGTCATCAACAATCCATTTTGGTGGAGTGCAGATGACAAGTTTTTCAACAACGCACTTGCCGATCAATTGGGCGTTCCCTTGCCCAAAACAGTGATTTTGCCCTCGGCGAAGCATCCTGACGACACCACAGCCAAGTCGTTTCGAAACCTGGTTGCGCCCTTGGATTGGGAGGGGATTTTCAACTATACGGGATTTCCAGCTTACATGAAACCATATGCGGGAGGCGGCTGGAAAAATGTCTACCGATTGGAAAACAAGGAAGAGTTTTTTCAGAAACATCCGGAAACAGGTCAGTTGGTGATGCTGCTTCAGGAGGAAATTGTCTTTGATGAATATTTCAGAGTCTATTGCCTGGGAGGCAAAGCTGTGAGGATTATGGAGTATGAACCACGAAACCCCCATCATCTACGCTATGTGGTGGATAAAGCGCCTTCGTCTAAGAAGCTGCTCAGCACGGTGAAAGACTACACCCAGCGGCTGTGTACTGGATTGGGATACGACTTTAATACCGTGGAATTTGCAGTCAGAGACGGCGTGCCGTATGCGATCGATTTTGGCAATCCCGCGCCGGATGCCGACGTCAACTCGGTGGGGCAGGAGAATTTCGAGTGGGTGGTGGAGGAAGCTGCGAAGATGGCGATAGCCTACGCCAAAGCCCAAAAACCGGGGCAAATGAATCTGACCTGGGGAACATTTGTGAAAAATTCAGTCGAAACGGCAAAGAGATTTTAGGCAAAGACACTATGGCAACTGTGGTAAAGAAACTCCCCCAATTCACCCTGGGAGTAGAGGAAGAATACATGATTATCGATCCCCAAACGAGGGATCTGCGTTCCCATATGTCCAAGATCGTGGAGGGTGGCAAGATCGTCCTACACGAGCAGGTCAAGGCTGAGATGCACCAGGCAGTGGTCGAGGTGGGAACCAATATCTGTCAGAACGTCTCAGATGCCCGCAGAGAGGTGTCTTTTCTCCGGAGAAAGATCCATGAGCTGGCAGCTGCTCAAGGTCTGGCGGTGGGTGCTTCCAGCACACATCCCTTTGCCAAATGGCAAGATCAGGAGATCACCGACGATCCACGCTACCACAGTATTGTAAACGAACTAAAAGACATCGCCAGGTCGAATCTGATCTTTGGGCTGCATGTCCACGTGGGCATAGAAAGCCGGGAAATCGCGCTCCAGCTGATGAATCAGGCCTGCTATTTCCTGCCGCACCTGTACGCCCTGACAGCCAACTCGCCGTTTTGGGAAGGAAGGAATACCGGCTTCAAGGCTTTCAGAGCCAAGGTTTTTGCAAAATTCCCGCGAACGGGCCTTCCTGAATACTTCGACTCAGTTCAGTCTTACGACAACTATCTGGAAACGCTGGTAAAGACCAATTGCATTGACAACCCCAAAAAAATCTGGTGGGATCTACGGATGCACCCGTTTTTCAGCACAATCGAATTTCGAATCTGCGACATGTGCCTAACCGTCGATGAGACGATCTGCATCGTCGCGCTGATTCAGGCCGTGGTGGCGAAGCTCTACAAGCTCTTGATGAGCAACACCAGCTTTAATATCTATCGAATTGCGCTGATCCGGGAAAACAAATTTCGGGCAGCAAGAAATGGGGTCGACGGGTTGCTGATTGATTTTGGAAAGAAAATCGAGGTACCGACCAAGGAACTGATCATGGAACTGCTTGAATTTATCGATGATGTCGTGGACGAGCTGGGCAGCAGAGCAGACATCGAGTATGTTCACCAGATTCTCGAAAGGGGCACCGGAGCCGATCAGCAGCTGGATGTTTTTGAAAAAACCGGCAGCTTGGAAGCGGTGGTTGATTTTATAACAGGGAAGTTTACTGAAGGGATTTGAGCGAATGCTTACCTTTGATGCGGGATTAACATGCAATTGAAGTGGGAAAGAAAAAAGTAAATCTGGCGATTTTGGACATGTATGATGGCGAGCCCAATCAGGGCATGCGTTGTATTCATGACATCCTTTCTAGGTTTTCGGACGTGATCAGCTACCGTGAATTTGACGTGAGGGGCAAGGCACAACTTCCCGATATCCGGAATTTTGACATTTATATTTCGACAGGCGGGCCTGGAAATCCACTGGAAGGCGATGGGAACTGGGATTTGCGGTACAATGATTTTTTGGATGAAATCTGGATTTGGAACCAAAACCACTCCCAGAAAAAACAGCTATTGCTCATTTGTCATTCCTTTCAGATTGCATGCAAGCACTTTGGGCTGGGGCAGATTACCATGAGAAAATCGACGTCATTTGGGGTGACTACCATCCATAAGACTCCAGAGGGCATGAACGATCCTCTTTTTGGGGACTTGGGCAATCCATTTTGGGCGGTGGATTCCAGAGATTACCAAGTCGTGCAGCCTAGCCATAGAAAGTTTAAAGCATTGGGGGCAAAGATTATCGCGCTGGAAAAGGTCAGGAACCACGTAGAGTACGAGCGTGCGCTGATGGCGATCCGATTTTCTGACGAAATCGTCGGCACCCAGTTTCATCCAGAAGCCGATCCGGTGAGCTTCCTCGAGCATTTGAAGAAGCCGATGGTGCGGGAAAAGATCATCGAACTGAAAGGCAAAGCGCGATTCCGAACGATGCTGGAGGATTTGGTAGACGAAAACAAGATTTACAAAACCAACGAGACCTTGATTCCTAATTTCCTGGAGCAGGCAATCCGCAAACAAAAAGTGGCGAGTACTCCGACATTGACTTGATATGCCATGATCGATAAAATCAGAAAGCAGTTTAACACTGCTTTCTCACCCGAAAAGTATCAGGCTTTTCTCCATAGCATCGCGTCGGATTTTGATTTCGCACCGACTTTTCGAATAGCCGAGACACCTTTTTTTATCCCCAAAGATCTCGAAAACCAGATCCTGGAAGGATGCCATGAGGTGATCGATTTCATCAAGCGGCCGGACTTCAAGCAGCTTACCCAGCGATCGATTGAGCTGAACACCGCCGTTCCCAATGAGGACAATCACACGCAGTTTTTGGCAATAGACTTTGGGATATGCGAAGAAGACGGGCAAATCGTCCCTAAACTGATCGAGGTGCAGGGCTTCCCGACTATCTTCAATTTCCAATACAATCTCTATCGGAAGATTGTGGAGAGTTATCCCTTCCTAGCCGAACTGTCTCCCTATCCTGCCGGAATGGATGAGGCGGACTACTTGGATCTTTTGAAAAAGGTGATTTTTGGAAAATATTCTCCCGTGGAGGTCGTCCTGCTGGAGATCGAGCCTGAGAAGCAAAATACCAAGATTGACTTTTACTATGCTCACCGGGATCTGGAGATTCCCGTGATATGCGTCACGGACGTGATCAAGGAGGATAAAAAGCTTTTCTACAAGAACTCAACCGGCGAGAAAATCAGGATCCAACGAATCTACAATCGGGTGATCTTTGATGAGTTGAACGCCAGAACAGACCTAAAGCTGGATTTCAGCTTTGAGGAGGAGCTTGATGTAGAATGGGCCGGACATCCTAATTGGTACACGCGGATTTCGAAGTTTATCCTGCCATACCTGCACGGGCCGTATTTCATCGAGACCACGCTGCTGAGTGACTTGGAGTCTATTCCTGAGGACTTGGAAAACTATGTGCTCAAGCCGCTTTTCTCCTTTTCAGGCGCAGGCGTGATCTTCAATGTCACGAAAAAAGACGTAGAGGAGGTGAAGGACAAGGGTCTTTTTATCCTTCAGAAGAAAGTCCACTACGCTCCTGTCATCCAGTCTCCCGATGGCAAAGTGAAAGTGGAGGTGCGTGTCTTTTGCCTGTGGCCGGAGGAAGATGAAAGTCCGACGATAGTCGGCAACTTGGCCCGTCTCAGCAGGGGAGAGATGATCGGCGTGAAATTCAACCGCGACAAGGACTGGGTCGGCGGTTCGATTGGCTTATTTGAAAAGGGGAGTAAATCTGAAGTTGAATGATTTCAATAGAATACCTTCCCTTTATCTTTTTTATAATCGCTTTGTTTTATAGTTCGGTTGGATTCGGTGGCGGATCGAGCTACTTGGCCATCTTGAGTCTTTTCCTGACTGATTTCTATGAAATACGCGCGACGGCATTGGTTCTGAATGTCTGCGTGGTCACGATCGGAACGCTTATTTTCATTCGAAACAAGGTCTTTGATCTCAAGCTCTTTTGGCCGTTTCTGGTTTCCAGCATTCCGCTGGCATATTTCGGGGCACAGCTCAGGCTTTCACAGCAGGTGTTCTTCCTTATTCTCGGCGCTTCTCTTATTCTTTCGGGCGCCGCAATGATGCTCCGCTACATCCAGTCCAAGCTGGAGTCTCATGAATTTAGCTTGGTGAAAAAGTTGGGTTTGGGCGGAAGTGTAGGTTTCTTGGCGGGTGTTTCCGGGATAGGAGGAGGGATTTTTCTGAGCCCGACGCTGAATCTTCTCAACTGGGCCAATCCGAGATCGGTGGCGGCGTTGGCTTCGGTTTTTATCCTCGTCAACTCGATCAGTGGGCTAGTCGGGCTGACAGTCGCTGATACATTTCACCTCGACCCGGATTTGATTTGGAAGTTGATACTTGCCGTCGTGCTGGGGGGAAGCCTCGGATCCTATCTCTCCAGCGTGAAATTTAACCTGCGGATACTTGGGGGCCTTACGGCTGTTTTGGTGATTTATGTAGGCCTGAGACTCGTGTTGATGCACGGGTTTGGGATCAATATTTAACCAGGTTCACAGGGGTTCGATCCGGGAATTGGGTCTTACTTGGGTTTGGTCAAAATATAATTTGGCTATTGGTATCTTTCCAGATAATCATATTGTATTTTTATACTAATTCAAACTAACTCTTTTACTTATGAAAACCCTGATCACATTCTTCTTTGTCTTGGGATTTAGCTCCCTCACTTTTGCCCAAACCAGCATAGACAACATGGTCAAAGACTGGGAACGCGCCAAAGCCTACACACAGGAATATCTGGACGCCATGCCCGCGGACAAATACGACCTAAAGCCTACTCCTGAGATGCGCAGCTTTGCTCAGCAGATGCTCCACCTGACGGATGGCAACTATGGCTTTGCGTCAGCAGCTACCGGCGTAGCCAGTCCGGTAGGCATGGGTGCCTCCGAAAAAACTGAGGACCAATCCAAAGAAAACGTTACCAAACTAGTAATGGCCGGCTATGACTTTGTGATTAGCAGCATCAAGACAATGACGCCTGAGCAATTGGCGGGAACTACCACGCTGTTTGGAAGATTTGAAATGACCAAAGGCCAAGCGCTTGAGAAGTGCTTTGAGCATCAGACTCACCACCGTGGACAGGCGACTGTTTACATCCGATTGGCTGGGGCTACTCCTCCTCAGGAAAAGTTGTTTTAACGCTTCCCAAGCATCCAGTCCGCCGGAAATTGAAACCGATTCTGTTGGGCTTGTTCTCCATGAATTATGGATTACAGGCTCAACAGTTTTTATTTTGAAGGAGAAAATTGAACGGAACGACCTATCTTATTGAGAATTAACCTTAATCCCGAAATCAAGCCAAATGAAAAAAATCTCACTCAGTGCCGCGTTCCTTTTATTTGTCGGTTTGCAACTGTGTTTTTCCCAAACCAACCGTGTGATGAACCTCTTTCCGGAAGGAACTACGCTGCATGGAAATATTTCCTATCAAGGTGACACACTCAAAAAACACCTCCTGGACATCTATCTGCCTGCTAACGCAACAGGAAAGCTTCCGCTGGTGATCTGGGTGCATGGCGGTGGCTGGCTCAGCAACGACAAGTATGCCGATATGGGCTACATGAAGGAAACTATCAAAGAATTGATGAATAAAGGCTATGCCTTGGCCTCCATCGATTATCGATTCAGCACCCAAGCGACTTTCCCTGCGCAGATGCTGGACTGCAACGCGGCCATTTCCTATTTGGTGGATAATGCTGAGAAATATGGACTGGCTACAGATCGTATGGCGCTGATGGGATTCTCTGCAGGTGGGCATTTAGCTTCCATGGTCGGACTGTCGAATAATAACGATGTGGAGGAATTTTATAACCCTGGCACCAACCGTAAGTTTTCTTTCAAAGCTGTCGTGGACTTCTATGGCCCGGCCGATCTGACGCTTTTCCCCGGAGCGATAGATTCGAAGTCGCCGGAAGCGTTATTGATCGGAGCAGCTCCCTTAGACCGACCTGACTTGGCAAAAGTTGCCAGCCCGGTTTCTTATGTAGATGAAAAAGACCCTCCCTTTTTGATCATCCATGGCGAAAAAGACGATTTGGTTTCCCCGACACAGTCTCACCTATTGAATTCCTGGCTTCAGGTGAAGGGCGTGCCAACCGAGCTGATCGTCGTCAAAGGCGCTCCACACTTCGGAGTGGAATTTGACGCGCCGGAGATCAGGACAGCGGTTTTTTCCTTTCTCGAAAAGAACCTGAAGTAGGAGTTGTGATGCAGAAGGCTTGGTAGGCTTGAGAAAAGCGACTACTAGCCGCTCGGTTCTGCCATTCCAGCCAAAGGTTCTGGAAATGGAGAACTTGCATGCCTAGATGGAAAGAAGCTCATCCAGATCGATTGAAATCTCTGAAAAGTAAAAAAGCCGGGAGACCGGCTTTTTTGTTATTCCTGCATCCAGCTTCCTGGATCTTTTCGCCATTCGGCAAGCGAATCGAGCGTCTCGGGAGTGACATATTTTCTTTTGACAGCCATAGGTAGCAGCGCGTCGTAATGACTCAGGCAAACCAGTCGGACACCCGCGTCTGCGAAGTTTTTGTCAGCGACATCGAATCCGTAGGTGAAGATGGCAACCATTCCCAAAACTTCAAATCCTGCGTTTTTCAGATCTTCAACAGCTTTCAGAGAGCTTCCGCCCGTGGAGACCAAGTCTTCGACTACTACGACCTTTTGACCGGGAACTACTTTTCCTTCGATCATATTTTCCATGCCGTGGCCTTTTGGTTTGGATCTGACATAGACAAAGGGCAGTGCAAGGTCGTTTGCGATCAGGGCTCCCTGTGGTATTCCGGCGGTAGCTACACCGGCGATCGCCTCAGCTTCCTGGAAGCAATGACTGACACATCTCACAAGGTTGTCGCGGATGATATTTCGGACCTCAGGAAAGGAAAGCGAGAGCCTGTTGTCGCAATAAATGGGGGATTTCCAACCGGATGCCCAGGTAAAAGGCTTAGCAGGTTGAAGACGAATTGCCTGGATCTCCAGGAGTCTGTCGGCTACTTCGGCCGCAATGCTTTGGTCTAAAATTTCCATAGTTCCAAAATTAGTAGAATCATTTGCCTGAAGATTGTACTGCCTGATTTTTTTATGCATTTTTGACCGAACACCATTATCCTAGGATTTCGATCATGAAAATCTTTATCAACGACAAGCCGGTAGAATTGTTGAGCTACGAAGAGTTCGATCCAGCAAAGTCTTATGATAGCACTTTTTCCAATCTGGAAGAATTGCCTGCCGATATCCAATGGGAAGAGGATATTCTGTTTCACGAGCCGAGCCATGACATGATTATTCGCTTGCTGTATCTGCTCCGAAGCAGGAAGATGAAGGAGTTGGACTCCATCACCTTGGTGACCAAAGAGAAAAAGGCACTGAAAGATTTTATCAAAAGCCGGTTTCTAATTGTAAAAGCTGCCGGTGGTGTGGTGTCCAAAAAGGAGAAAGTCCTGATGATTTTTAGACTTGGTAAGTGGGATTTCCCGAAGGGAAAGTTCGAAAAAGGCGAAACCCCGGAAGAATGCGCCAAACGCGAAGTGGAAGAGGAGACCAATGTCAAAGTGAAGCTTGGGCCACATATATGCAACACGTGGCACACCTATACACAAAACCGCAAGAGCATCCTCAAAAAGACCTATTGGTATGCGATGGATTCGGTCAACGACTCCGGGATGAAGCCACAGGAGGAAGAGGGGATTGAGGATATCGCCTGGCTGTCCGAAGCGGACGCCAAGACGGCTTTGATCAATTCGTATCCGTCCATGAGGTACATGTTTAAGCAGTACCTCAAGAATCACATCAAATCTTAAACCGGGTAGGGGAGAAACTCGCTCACGTTGCCGCCGTAACGGTGTACCTCGCGGATGACCGTGGAGCTGATCGCAGCATATTGCGGTGAAGTGATCAAAAATACAGTTTCCAGCTCCTCATTGAGGTAGCGGTTCATCTGACTTATCGTGTTTTCGTATTCGAAGTCCGTTGTATTTCTCAACCCCCGGACCAGAAATTGGGCGTTGTAAGACTTGGCCAACGTAGAGGTCAGCTCATTGTATACGACCACTTTTACGCGGCTTTCCCCCTCATACACACCTTGGATTTTTGACACCATCAGGTCGATGTCGAAGTAGCGATTTTGCTTGGTGGAGTTGTATCCAATACTGACTATGACTTCGTCAAAAAGATTGAGACTACGCAGCACAATGTCGTGATGCCCCATGGTGTATGGATCAAACGATCCCGGAAAAATGGCGGTCTTTTTCATCCCCTATTCGTATTGCCAGTAAGCTTCCAATACGTTTTCTGATTTCAGATGTTTGAATCCGTGCGAATAGCTCTGGTTGACATGGGGATTCAGCAATCTGAAATTTTGGAAGTATTCTTTTCCCCAAGCTTCAGTAATTCCGCTGTCTTCCGTCGCCCCAAAGAGACTGATTCGGACGTGATTTCGATCGTAGTTGAGCTGATCAATCATGATCAGTACATATTTTAGAACGTCCTCTTTTTCTGAAATTTCAAAAAAGTTGAACACGCTCAGGTCCTGATCTGTAAATGCCGCGATGTAAATATGCGTCTCAAAATAATTGACCAGAATCTCCTGGCCTATTAGATTAAACCGTTCTTTGAATAAATAAGAAAGGAAAGAACAGCAGCCGTGATACAGGGTGATCTCTGAAAACCTGGCGTCAAGATTTTTCTTCAGTTTTGAAGATATATGACTGATAACCTGGAGATTATTGCTGTCCAACGCAGAAGAGAAGAAGGTAGATTCCTCTGGCAAGTTCTCGGCAAACTGAAGGTATTCTTGTTCTTTGCCGGGCTGATAGAGCACTCCCGGCACCAGACTGAATGCCGCCTGATGAAAGTAAAACTTGACGGGTACGTCGTTTCTCAATAGTGGATCGGTGCTGAATAGCCCTTCGAGGTTCTCCAGCTTAAAATCCCGGTAGTGGTGAATCCCGATGTTTGCCTGATTTTGATCTTTGGCAAAAATAAACAGCGAGTGGGGGTAAAGAAAAAGTGATAAGCTTGCTGTGTCTTCCACATCAAACTTATCACTTTTATAGACCTTTAGGTTGTTTTCCAAAATCCAAGTGGATTATTTCCAGTTGCCTTCCGTAGAAGCGTCAGTTCTGGATCCAACCTTCAATGCTTTTTCGTTGTTGTTTAGTCTTCTATCTGGATTGATCGGAGATGGATCTCTGATCTCGAACACGTTTACAAGATAACCACCTGTTTTTTCGACCTTGTCTGCGAAGAACTCAAACTGCTTTCCTCCGGACCCAGGTACTACTGGAAGAAGTTCAATGTTGAAATCAGGGTATTTCCGGTCGTTGAAAAGGGAGTCCATTACACCTACTGATCCCAATGTGTCATACGATACGTTAATTTCTTCTGCACCGTAGTCTAGCAATTTGGTGGTCTCTGTACGCTGAACCATCCAGATCGTACCGTCTTCGATGAACATCTTCAATGAATCCCAAGTGCTTGCGTATTTTCCATTGGATGCCTGGTATGCCAGTTGCGCATCACGAAGCATTTCCAGCTTTTCGATCGTCGCAGCCTCCAGACGGGCAATTCTTTTTTCTTCTTCCACTACGTCGTCTACACCCTTCCAAAGAAGGTATCCGAGAAACGCAGCAACCGCAAAGAATACTAATGAGAGAACTTTTGTGAGATTCATTTTGATAGTGATTTAGAAATCTGGTTAAGGTGGAAGGTTTTTAAACGCTGCTATTTTATAGAATTATTTCCAAAATTAAAATATCCTTTCCACAATCCCAGCTCAGAAAGGGATTTAATTCCCCAAAAGATCTGATGAAGGGAGTCGTCAGGAATACTTTGTATGTCAAAAATAGATTTCCAGGAGATTTCGAGGAGAATCTGATTTTCTCCTGAAAGCTCGGGGTCTTTTCCCAATTTGACGTTGCCGTTTATCCTTTTTACGGCAAAAAAATGCTCCATTGCATGAAGCGGCGGATTGAGGTACTCATGGACAAACAGGTAATCACCCACAGCGATGTCCAGGTGTGTCTCCTCCATAAATTCCCGCTTAAGATTTTCCGCTGCGGTGCTGCCAAAATGCATCCCGCCGCCCGGTACCGACCAGAGAATCCGACCGTTGCCCATCCGATGCTTGACCATCAGCAACCGATCCCCGTCAATCAAAATCCCATTGACTCTGGTTCTCAGCTGATTGCCGAATTTTGCTTCGATTTCCTTGCTGATGTTGTCCATTGCCATTTACATTCGTCTCTATGGGGATAGATAATCAGGGTGAACTCAGGCCATCGAGACTTCTAAGTAACTATTTTCCGTTTTCTCCTACTTCAGGACAGGCGGTTTTTTTTACGAGGATGGATGACTTTTTGCTCAAAAAGCCCGAGGAGAAGCCGGTCTTTGTCCTAAAAGGATATGCCGGAACCGGGAAGACATCTTTGGTGTCTGCACTTGTAAAGGTCTTACCCAAGCTCGATATGCGTGCGCTTTTGCTCGCGCCGACGGGACGGGCTGCCAAGGTGATGAGCAACTATGCAAGCCGGGGCGCCTACACCATCCATAAGATCATCTACAAGCCCAAAGGTGATCCCGGTACCATGGGAGGCGGTTTTACCCTTCAAAAGAACTACTACAAAGACACGGTCTTCATCGTGGATGAGTCGTCGATGCTCGCTGATGACGGCGGCATGTCCGGCAATTTGCTCTGGGATTTAATTCAATATGTTTTTTCCGGAAAAGACAACCGGCTGCTGCTGATCGGCGACACGGCACAGTTGCCGCCGGTAGGGAGTGAGTACAGTCCGGCGCTGGACGCGGGCTATCTATTGCGTCATTACCGTCTCGAGGCTGATCAGATCGAGCTCTCGGAGGTGATGCGTCAGCGGCTGGAATCAGGCATCTTGTTTAATGCGACGGCGCTGAGGGATCAACTCTTGCAGCAGGAGCCCAAAGTGAAGATCCAGACGAGTACGTTCAAGGACGTGTTTAAGATGACTTCCGAAAGGCTGGAGGACGGGCTTCGCTATGCCTATGGAAAGTATGGAACCGAAAACTCGACGATTGTCACCAGATCAAACAAGTCCGCCGTCCAATACAATCTATACATCCGTCGGGTAATCCACTTCTTCGAAGACGAGATGAGCACCGGAGACCTGCTGATGATCGTCAAAAACAACTATACGTACATGGCGGAGTCGGAAAAGGTAAACTTCCTGGCCAACGGTGACATGGTGGAGGTGATGAAGATTCGCAGCTTTGAAGAGATGTATGGGCTGAGGTTTGCGACGCTGGAGCTGAGATTGCTGGACTACCCGGAGGAGCCGTTTTTTGAAGCGAAAGTCGTCTTAGATACCCTTTATTCCCCCAGTCCCTCGCTGACCAGAGAGCAGTACCGAAGTCTATACGATCAGGTATCGGAAGATTACGCCGACTTGGCAAACAAGACCGAGCGAATGGAACATATCCGAAAAGATCCCTATCTGAATGCCCTGCAGGTTAAGTTTGCCTATGCGCTGACCTGCCATAAGGCGCAGGGAGGACAGTGGAAGGCGGTGTTTGTGGATCAGGGATACCTCAATGAAGAGCAGGTGGATCGCGACTTTGTCAGATGGCTCTACACCGCAATCACCCGTGCAACGGAGGAGTTATATTTGGTGAATTTTGCGCCTTCTTTTTTTGTGAAAGCACCTGGAATCAAAGAAGAGGAATAAGACAATCCCGAAAAATGAACGGCAGCAATCATCGGTTTTGGCATGCTTTTTAGACCTAAATGGGTGCGATATAAAATAACTTGTTGCTTTGTTGCTTCGTAAAAAATCGAAATATTTGAAGATCAATTCTGATACAACTATGAAAAAACTAGGAATTCTATTGAGCCTGTTTGCATTTGCACTGGTATTCCAGGCATCTGCCCAAGAGCAGGCATCTGGCGCTGTCATTTCGTTCAAGGAGAAATCTGTCGATTTCGGTGACATCGTACAGGGTGCAAAAGTGGAACACACCTTCGTATTGACCAATTCAGGAACTGTACCTCTCGTGATTTCCAACGTTGCTGCGACATGCGGATGTACTGTGCCTAGCTGGCCAAAAGAGCCGGTCGCTCCGGGCAAATCTGCTGAAATCAAAGTCTCCTTCAACTCTGCGGGAAAGATGGGCCAGCAAAATTCGGTGGTGAGGATCTATTCCAATGCATCTGAGCCGATCGAAAAAGTATCTCTTGTCTCAAACGTACTACCAAAGACCAAGTAATCGGTTTAGTTAGAAAAACCTTTAGCCTGTCCGATTTGGACAGGCTTTTTTTTGCCTGATATCCAAAACTTCTGAGGCTGGGGCTTTGACTGCCGGAGGCGCCGGGTTGTTCATTTTTCTACTCTGTAAAAGAAGAAAAAGCGAAAATGAACCTCGTCAGTAATTCCGCGGTTGATCATCTTAGTTTTTAAATCCACATATGGCAAAAGCAACAGAGCGTCGGGTGACTATCCGGCAGGTTTTCAAAAATATCATCTGGCCGAGAAGGAAACATCTCTTTTTAGGCCTTTTTTTGATCGTCATCAGCAGGCTGGCAAGTTTGGTTTTGCCCGGGGCCAGTAAATATCTGGTAGACGATGTGATTCCAAGCAACGACCTGAACATGCTGAAATGGCTTATTTTGGCGGTTGTTGCCTCGATTGTGGTTCAGTCCGTGACTTCCTATTCGCTGACGCAGATTCTGAGCGTTGAGGCGCAAAATCTGATTGCTAAGCTCCGCTCCCAGGTGCAAAGGCACATCATCAAGCTGCCGATCCGGTACTTTGACAACGCGAAGACGGGGGAGCTGGTATCGCGGATCATGACTGATGTGGAAGGGGTGAGGAATCTTGTCGGAACGGGATTTGCCCAAATGGTGGGCGGGATTCTGACAGCTATCATCTCCCTCGTTTTGCTGATTTCGATCAGTCCGATGATGACACTGTATGTGCTTTTACCGGTGGTAATCTTCGGCTTGGTTTCTCTTAAAGCTTTTGCAAAAATCCGCCCGATATTCCGTGAGCGGGGCAAGATCAACGCTCAAGTCACGGGCAGGCTGACCGAAACTCTCGGCGGCATCCGAGTTATCAAAGGCTTCAATGCTGAGAATCAGGAGATCAAGACGTTCGAAAAAGGGGTGGATGAATTGTTCCAAAATGTGAAAGCCAGCTTGACTGCGACCAGTTTTGTGACTTCTGCAGGAGCTCTTTTGCTGGGTTTGGCATCAGCCGGTATCATGGGCATCGGCGGCTACATGATCATGGAGGGCGAGATGACTTTCGGAGACTTCCTGGCGTTCACGCTCTATCTGGGATTTATGATCGCCCCGATAGTGCAGATGTCCAACATCGGAAGTCAGCTTACGGAAGCCTTTGCTGGCTTGGACCGTACTGAGGAGATCATGAACACTCCCCTGGAGGCAGACGACCGTACCCGGACTTTGTCTCTCAATCAGATCCAAGGTGACATGGAATTTCGCGATGTGTCCTTCGCCTACGAGTCAGGCAAGGAGGTCATCAAGGGAGTCAGCTTTAGCGCTCCGGCCGGTTCGGTGACTGCTTTGGTGGGGACCTCTGGTTCAGGCAAAACCACCATCGCAGGTTTGGCGGCCACGTTCTTGAATCCGGATTCCGGCCAGATTACACTGGATGGCAAGGATCTACAGACGGTGACCCTGGAGTCGTTTAGATCCCAGCTGGGGGTGGTGCTGCAAGATGATTTTCTTTTCGAGGGAACCATCCGTGAAAACATTCTTTTCCCAAGACCCGATGCCAACGAATCACAGGTACAACAGGCCGCGCGAGCAGCTCATGTGCACGAGTTTACCGACCGGTTCGAGATGGGCTTGGATACGCTGATCGGCGAGCGCGGGGTGAAGTTGTCCGGCGGTCAGCGACAGCGGATTGCGATTGCCAGGGCCATATTGGCAGATCCAAGGATTCTAATCTTGGATGAAGCGACTTCCAATCTCGACACGGAATCGGAATCGCTGATCCAGGCGAGTCTGAAAGAACTGATGAAAGGTCGGACAACCTTTGTCATCGCTCACCGCTTGAGTACCATCCGGCAAGCAGATCAAATCTTGGTGATCGAGCAGGGTAAGATCGTAGAACGCGGCAAACACGATGAGCTCATCGCGCAGGAGGGAAGGTATTACCAGCTCTATACCTATCAAGCTAGGATCTGATTTGGAGGCGTCTGTTTTTTCCTCGGATCGGTGAGAAAATTTGAGTTATATGTGATTATTAAATTTTGTAGTGTTATTTTATCAGAGGATTAATCGCGTCAAGCTTAAAATCGAGCATGTCGGAGGCGGCATACAGAGGAATAATTACAATCCAGACGAGATTTTCCCGATCCGCCGCGGCGAATCGGGACGGGCTATCTGACCTCTGAAAAAAAAAAACACAAACGGATGAAATATCCATGAATCTGATCATAGCCGGAGCTACAAAATTAGGGGAGTATCTTGTGAGTAACTACTCACAGTTTCGGCTGCGCTATGACTTGATTGGGTTTGTGGATGACAATCCCAAGCTGGTTGGGAAGACGTTTGCGGGACTTCCGGTCATCGGTACCTATGATGCGGTGCTTGCCATGGATAAAGTCGCACTGGTGATCACTGTGAGCAGCCCCAGCGAAAAAGCCGACATCGTCAGAAGATTGTTGTACCACCCATCTCTGGTCTTCCCCAATCTGTTCTCCAGCAATGCCTGGGTTTCGAGAGATTGCATTTTTGGGAGGGGAAATCTCATCTTGGAGGGTAGTCTAATAAACTTTGGTACCCAGATCGGCAATTTCAACACGATTGACCAGCGCTGTTCCATCGGGCATGAGACGGTGATCAGCAGCTACAGCTATCTCGAGGAAGCGGTGAGTATCGGTGGATACAGCTATCTCGAAGATGCCGGAACTATCGGGAAGGAAGCAGTCATTTCGCAGGGAGTGCGAATCGGACGGGAAACCGAGATCGGCGCCGGGTCGGAGGTGAGAGAAGATCTGCTGCCTGCGTCGAGGATAAAAAAGTGAATCCTTTACTTAAACGGGAAGGATACATAAAACTCCGATCCCATGCCTTGCTTACTGGTAAACCAGATTTCGCCGTTTAATTTTTTGGTCAGTTCCTTCACAATGTTTAGTCCCAAGCCGGTTCCCTTGATGTTTCCGACATTTTTGGCGCGGTAGAAAGATCCGAAAATATGATCCTGATCCTCTTTGGGAACGCCCAGACCGTAGTCTTTGACCATCACTTCGAAATACGAGCCCCGAAACTGGAGATGCACCTCGGGATCCAGCGATCCCTGAGAGTATTTCAGCGCGTTCGAGATCAGATTTCTGAAAATATGAACCAACAGACTCGGATCCGTCTGCACCGTCACTTCGGTCTCAGGGGCAAAGCACCGGACTTGCCTCCGGTCAAAATTCTCATGGTTGATCGTATCCACCAAATCTTTGACAAACCGGCCGATTTGGACCTTTTTCACTGAGATCTTCATCTCCTGTTGAATGCTTTTTTCAAGGAGCAGCACGTCGCTCGTGATGTCTGTCAGCCTGTTGGTCTGTGCGACTATCTTGCCGACATGGTTGAGGATTTTCGATTCGATTTCCGGGCTAAAGTCCTTTTTCAATAGCATCTCGATCAGCAGCGCACTGCTCAAGATCGTTGAAAGGGGAGTTCTAAACTCATGAGAAGCCATGGAGACGAAACGCGACTTCAGCTGGTTTAACTCCTTCTCTTTAAATGCAGTGTCCTTGAATTTCTTGAGGGAGTTTTCCCGCTCGGTGACGTTTCTGCCGATTGCAAAAATCGCCCTGATCTTGCCCTTTGGCGTAAAAAGCGGCTTGAACTCGAATTCGATCAAAAATTTCTTTTTTGTCTTCGGAGTGGTCACCGGGATGACCATCTTCTGATTCGGCTTCATCAGCGGCAGCGAGGGGAAATTCTCCAGGACTTCGTTGATCTTCTTTCCAGTGGAGCGGGCAACCGATATTTCCAGAGAAGTCTCCAGTGACTGGGAGATAAATTCAATCTCCATAGCGGCATTGGTCAATACCAGAATGTCCTCAGACTGGTCGATAACTAACTGAAGGAGCTCTTTTTCCGAAAATCCGGTAGGGAGTATCGAATTGCTGGCGTCTTGGTCTGAAGGAGTCAATATCTTGTGCAATTGGAAATATAATATACTATGTTTATCCGCTTCTTTACCAAAATCCTTTGCTCCTACCACCCACCCTTAAATTGGAGGTACAGGCAGGATTTTCATCATTTACCAGTGGGAATAGTGCTGGTGGCAATGGCTGAAAAAAAGCAGCTTTGACCGATTGGGTTTTTCGGGAGAGCCAGCCTGATTTCGACACTTAAGGTGCTGCTGCGGGTTTCTGTCAGGCGAAAACAGGGTGACTTCGCACTAATCGCTGCGCAAATTTAGGGCCGCGTGACAGTTGTTCAAAGTTGTTTACCGTCAGTACGTTTACAATTCGTGACATCTTGATTAAATACATCGTACAACTCAAGGGCGATAGGGGGAAATAAGCCGATGTTTTATAAATTGAATATATGAAAAAGATCCTCATTGTCGAAGACGAAGTCGAGCTGGCCAACAACATCAGTGAAATCCTTTCGAACATGGATTACAAAGTGGCAGCCGTCGTAGACAATGCCGGTAGCGCACTCGATTTTTTGGATGAGAACGAAGTGGATTTGGTCCTGATGGACATCTTGATCCGTGGCGATCTGGACGGGATTGATCTGGCCTACAAGATCCGGGAGAAATTCAATCTCCCGATCGTCTTCAGTACCGCGTACTCCGGGACAGAGTATCTCGAGCGGATCTCTTCCGACATTCACGAAGGCTATCTGCTGAAGCCTTTTACACTTGATAGCTTGAAAACCGCCGTTTTTTTTGGGCTAAAGAGGCACGAGGAAAAATCCAGCAAAGACAGCAAAGGAAAGGGTTCTCTGAAGATCATGGACAAAGGCTATCTGGTGCCCGTGCCTTATACAGAGATTGTTTATCTGAAGGCGGACGGTTTGTACACGAAAGTATTCACCAAAGCCAAATCCTATCTGGTGCGGGATATCCTGAAGGGATTCGAGGAAAAACTGCCAGCTGACAAGTTTCTAAGAGTTCACAAGTCTTTCTTGGTCAACATGGATTACATCGCGTCATTCAACGCCAAAAAAATCAATCTTGGAGAAACCAACGTCCCGATCCGACGCGGATTGTACCGAGAACTGATGGAAAAGATGAATATCTGAGGTGGCCTGGCGGGATTTCGACTCCGGTTTTTTGATAGCTTTAAATAAAATAGCGGTATAGTTTGATTGATCTGTATGAAGAGGTTTAGAGTTTTGATGATTGAGGATAATCCCGGTGACGTCTTGCTGACCTCGGAGGCGCTTCAAGAGAGCAAATATGTAGTCGACATCGAAGTGGTTCACAACGGCAAGGACGGGGTAGATTATCTTTTTCGACGGGAAAAATTCGAAGAGGTTGATCGCCCGGATCTGGTACTGCTCGATATCAACTTACCGCTGAAAACCGGCCATCAAGTCCTGCAGGAAATCAAAGCCAACGTTGCCACTCGGGAGATTCCTGTGATCATGCTCACGACCTCGTCCACTCAGGAGGATATCTTGACCAGCTATCAGGAGCAGGCGAGCTGCTACATCGTCAAGCCTTCTGAGGCAGATCAGTACTTTGATTTTATTAAGGTGTTTGATAAGTTTTGCAGCACTATTGAGTAAAAACAGGGCCTGGATAAGAATCCTGAAACTCAACTCCCGGATCCGATAGTCCGCTCTTAATTTTATATTTTCACCTTAGTACACTGTTTAATAGTTTCTACCCGTGTCTACCAATTCCAGAAGAGATTTTCTAAAAACCAGCTCTGTTTCGCTTCTCAGTTTAGCCCTTCCAGATTCCGTCCTTCAACTTTTTTCGAAGAAAAAAGTCCTCAAAATCGGTCTTATCTCCGATCTGCATGTTGACATCATCCATGATGGTGAGGCCAGACTCCAGAATTTTCTGGATCATATGGCCAGAGAAAAGCCAGACGCATTGATCCAAATGGGCGATTTTGCGATTCCAATCCCTGAAAATGCCATGACGATTCGCACTTTCAACGAAGCCCATCCGCAGGTTTTTCATGTGCTGGGAAATCATGATATGGACGGAGGCTTTTCGCGTGAAGCTGTATGCGAAGCCTTTGGAATGACTGCGCGCTATTATTCGGCGGATCTGGGTTCAATCCACTTGATCGTGCTGGACGGCAACGATCCAGGTTCTCCCAGCAACAAAGGTGGCTATCCTTCCTACATCGATCCGTCCCAGCAAGCTTGGCTGATCGCCGAACTGGAGAAGTCCAGTAAACCGGTCTTGGTCGTCTGCCACCAGCCGATCGCTGGGATCTATACGATTGACAATTCACAAGAAATCCAGGGGATCCTGAGCCGTTTTTCATCCAAGATTCTGCTAGCGATCAATGGCCACGCCCATGTGGATCAGCACGTTCTAGTCGGCGGGGTCAATTACCTGCACATCAATTCCGCTTCCTATTATTGGGTGGGGGAAAAACTGGCGCATGAAAGTCTGCCTCAGGAAGTACACGAGAAATATCCCGCGCTAAAGTTCACCTGCCCTTATTCGGATTGCCTATTTGCCTTGCTTACAATAGACCCGGAATCAGGAAAGGTGTCTGTAGAGGGACGACAATCTCAGTGGATTGGACCTTCGCCGACGGACTTGGGATACACCATCTTGACTGAAGCCGAGCAACGGGAAAATCTCAAGCCTGAAATCAGCAACTTCAGGATCGAAGGGCTAGTTGTCTAGTGAACCCGACCGAGGGGGTAGGGATTTTTTTTCATTGGTGGCAAGAGACAGCAGTATCACGGTCATCAGGATAAAGCCTGTGCCCAGCCAGTCCATCGGCCCAAAGTAGATTCCGAGCCAATACACAGCTACTCCTGCTGCTGCCAATGGCTCCACGCTGCAAAGAAGGCTGGCCGTCGAGGCTCCGATGATGGTTACCGCCTTTAGGAAAAAATAAAAGGCCAGTACACTTCCAAATAGAATGATGTAGACAAAAGCGCTCCAGGCTTCCAGATCCCAAGTTCCCTGAAAGTCCCAAGGCTCACTGAAAAGAGAAAATGCCAAACCTCCCACCAGCATTCCCCATCCTGTCACGGTGGCAGGCGAGTAGGTTTTGAGTAAGACAACCGGCTGAATCGTGTAGAATGCCAGAGAAAAAGCTGAAAATATCCCCCAGAAAAGTGCAGCATCAGAGATGACCAATTGGTCAAATGATCCGTGAGTCACTAGCAGGAAGATACCGACCAATGCCAGGATCAATGATGCATACTCTGCCAACACGGGCCATCTGCGGTGTTTTATCGCGTAAAATGCCACGACGAACAAAGGGCCAATGTATTGCAAGATCGTAGCGGTCGCAGCATTGGACAGGGAGATGCTATAGAAATAGGTGTACTGCACACCGACCATTCCGACGATGGCAAACAAAAGTAACTGGACAGCGGCGCTTGGGTTTCTCCAGATTTTAAAAGTGTCTTTTCGCTCTTCGGTCAGTGAATAGCAGACCAAGATAAATCCCGCCAGCAGCATCCTCCAGCACACGAGCTTCGCAGGATCGAATCCTTTTTTCTCAAAAAGAAACTGTGCGCAGGTGCCGGAAACTCCCCAAAAAACGGCGGACGACAGCGCCATGATGAGACCCGGAAATTTTCGAAGATGAATCGGTAAGTTCAATAGCTTGATTGATTTTCGCTGCGAAGATATTGCGAAATCGCGTAAGTTGACTGGATAGGACCAAAGGTCTTTTGCTATTACCGAAAGCTCTGACGATACTTCTTTCGCGGCAAGACCACTGCCGATAATTGTCAAAAATAAAGTTTGTTCTTTATTTGGAGAACTAACTGAACCAAATTATCTTTGTGACGTTTAGAGAGTATAAACCCTTACTAAAAATGTTAAGCGAAAAAAAATTAGAACTCATTGAACGGATTGGAGTATTCCACGAAATGCGTGGAGTGCAGCCGTTGATGGGCCGAATTATGGGCTTGCTTTTAGTCTTGGAAGAGGCGGAAGCGACCTTTGAAGAAATCGTCGATTATCTAAACGTAAGCAAAAGTGCAGTGAGTAATGCCTTGAATGTACTTCAGCTTAAAGGCCATGTAGCCTACAAAACCAAGCCGGGAGATCGGAAAAGATTTTTCCATCTGACTCTGGAAAATTGGCAGGGTGATATGGAAAAGAAGCTTTGTGATATCTCTGAGATGAGTTCATTTATGCAGGAAGTACTGGAGGCAAGGGGCGAGACAAAGCCGGAATTTAACCACAACATCAAAGACATCTGTAAGTTCATGGATTTCTTGAAAACCCGAATCCCTTCACTTTTCAATGAATTCAGAAAAAGCCAAGGCTAAAAAAAATTTGAATATTAAGTTCTGTTTTAACAGAACAAACTATAATTATCAAAATCTACTACCAACTAGCACAATGTTTCGAAAATACCTGATTTACGCAGTTACCCTATTGATACCAGGGGTATTGTCAGCACAAAATTCCGCTCCGGAATTTACTTTTCCGGATCCGCTGACCTTGAAGGAAACCATCCAGATTGGATTGGAGAACAACAGGAATTACAAGAAGGCTTTGCTCGATGAAGACAAGGCCAAGTATCAGCGAAACGAGATCCGAGGGGCTGGACTTCCTCAGATTTCCGCCTACGGGGATTACAACAATTTCATCGATGTGTTTCCACAGGCAGTCCCTGGGGGGATTTTTGGAGGCAGTCCTGAGGATATCCAGGTGATCGCCCTCGGTGTGCCCCAGTCGCTGAAAGCCGGTGTTCAGCTGAATCAGCTGATCTACAGCAACTCCTACCTGATCGGCTTGAAAGCCGCCAAGACAGGGGAGGAGTTTTACAACCTCCTGGCTCAGCAGTCTGAGGAAGATGTGATCCACGAGATCGCGATGAACTTCCTCGGAGCGATCCAGCTGGAGCTTCAGAAGGAAAATCTCCTGGCTACTATCAGCCAGTTTGAAGGGTTGGAAAAAATCCTGCAGGCGCAGTATGACAATGACCTCGCCCGAAAGGTCGATCTCAACCGGGTCAAAGTAAACCTGACCTCAGTTCGCGCCGAGCTGGAGAACTTGGAGATTGCGCTCTTTCAGCGCGAGGGCTATCTGAAACTGGTAATGGGTATTCCTGTGGACACTGAGATTACCCTTGACCACAAGGTGACGGATATGAATCACATGGTGCGGGAGTTTCAGATTGCGGATTTGAATGTCGAGGACCGTAAGGACATCCAAATCCTGGGTGTGCAGGAGCAGCTGTATGAATACGAATATAAAAACATCAAGTCGGAGCACATGCCTCAGCTGGTCGGATTTGCAGACTTCAACAAAAGTGCTTTCGCTCAGGACTTTGATTTCGTCAGCACCAGCCACAGTTGGTACCAAGGCTTCCTGATCGGGCTGAAGTTGGAGATCCCCATCTTCAACGGCGGACAGACCAAGTACAAAGCCGCACAATCCAAAGTCTCTGCCCAGCAACTTCAACTGGACAAATCCCAGGCGACTGATGCTGCCGAACTTGAATATCAAAACGCACTCAACACGTACTACAACTCCCTGAGCACGCTGAAGTCGCTGGAGGATAACCTGGCGCTGGCTAATGATGTCCTCTCTGAGACACAGTTGCTCTACAAAGAGTCGTTGAGTCCTCTGACCGATCTTTTGGCAGCGGAAGCCAGCGGCAGACAAGCTCAAGGGAACTACAACAATCAGATTATCCAAGTGCGCCTTGCCCAGTTGGATATCCTCAACTCTACCGGAAAGATCAAAAACCTCATTCAGTAACGCCAACTCCTACCTATCATGAAAAAATTAATTATCATCGGATTTTTGCTCATTGGCGTCAGCGCCATCGCTTTTACGCTCTACAACAACAAAACGGAACTGAATGAAGCTGCTGAGTCGGCCATGAAGTCGAGTGATTTTATCTCTGTGACTGTGGAAAAGGTCGAGAATCAAACCGTCAACAGAAACTTCGAAGCCAACGGCGTGTTTGAGCCGTCTCAAGAGCTCAAGCTCATGTCTGAGACCTCAGGTGCGATCACCAAGATCCTCAAGAGAAAAGGGGACTACGTCAAAAAAGGCGATCTGATCGTCCAGGTCGATGACCGTCTGATTCGCTCTGACTACACCATCGCCCAGCTAAACTTGGAGCAGGCCGAAAAGGATGTGAAGCGCTATGAAAACCTAGCCAACACCGACGCGATCACCAAGAAACAATTGGAGGATAACCAGAAGGCCTACAAGATTGCCGAAGCTCAGTTTTCTGCTTTGCAAAAAAGACTGGACGATACCCAGGTGAAGGCTCCGATCTCAGGTTTCATCAATGAAGACTACTTCGAGCTGGGCACTTTGGTAAGCCCGGGAATGGCATTGGTAGACATCATCAATAAGAATCCGCTGAAGCTGTCTGTCGGTGTGACCGAAGGCGAGATCGCCAAAGTGAAAAAGGGTGAGCAGATCACAGTCGGAGTCAATGCGATCACCGGACAGGATTTTACCGGAAAAGTGGACTTCATCTCCGACAAAGCCAACGGAGCATTCAAATACGAAGTCGTCCTTCTCATGAATGGCAATCCGGAGCAAATCAAGCCAGGGATGTTTGGAACGGCTCATTTCAATTTTTCGCAAGATGAAGAAGTGTTGAAGATCAGCCGCAAATCCATCGCCGGAAGCCTGAAAGATCCGGGAGTTTACCTGATCGAAAACGGTCAAGCTGTCTATCGCTCGGTGAAAATCAATCCGCTGGATGATGGAATGGTGGAAGTCCTGGAAGGCTTGAAAGCAGGTGACGAAGTGATTGCTTCAGGCTTGATCAATGTGAAAGAAGGTACTAAGGTAAAAGTCCAGTAAGCATGAATATCACCAAACTATCCATACAGAGATCGACGATGGTCGTCGTTCTCTTCACCGTGCTGACGCTGATGGGCTTGTTTTCCTACAGTCAGTTGTCGTACGAGTTGCTGCCCAAGATGGAAACCAACGTGGTGACCATCTCCACGGTGTATCCCGGTGCCGCGCCCTCTGAAGTTGAGACCTCCGTGACCAAAAAGATAGAAGACGCAGTCGCCTCTCTGGAAGGGATCAAATCCATGAATTCCATCTCTCAGGAGAGTATCTCGATCATTACCATTGAGCTGGAGGCTGGCACTGACGTGGACATTTCCATGCAGGACGCCCAGCGAAAGATCAATGCAATATTGGGTGATCTGCCGGATGACGCAGATCCTCCGAGCTTGGGAAAATTTGACTTGGACGACTTGCCGATCATGCAGATGGCGGTCTATTCCAATCTCGATCCGGCGCAGTTTTTTGACTTGATCAAAAACAAAATCCAGCCTTCGCTCGCCAAGATCAACGGCGTGGCGCAGGTCAACATGATGGGCGGAACCGAGCGTGAGATCAAAGTCAATCTGGACAGAAATCAGCTGGAAGCCTATGGGATTTCTCCCCTGATGGTGGTGCAGAAGATCAACTCCAGCAACCTGGACTTCCCGACCGGCCGCTTGAAAAACAATGACGGCCAGGTCCTGATCCGCTTGGCGGGGAAATTCAAGGATGTCTCTGATTTGGAAAAATTGGTAATCGCATACCGACCTGACGAATCTCCGATTCAGCTCAAAGAAGTAGCCGAGGTGACCGATGACTTCAAGGATGCTTCTATCCTTGCCCGACTGGACAACAATGACGCGATCGGATTGAGCATCCAAAAGCAGTCTGACGCCAATGCGGTGGAGGTATCTGCGCTCATCGAGCACGAGCTCCAGCTGCTGGAAGATACCTATCAGGCAGAGGGAATTTCGTTCCAGATTTCCCAAAACGCTTCTGAGTTTACGCTGGAGGCAGCCAATGACGTAATCAAGGATTTGGTGATTGCGATTGTGTTGGTGGCTTTGATCATGCTGCTTTTCCTACACAGTATCCGAAATGCGATCATCGTAATGATCGCTGTGCCAGCTTCTATTATTGCGACGTTTACGGTAATGTTCCTGATGGGCTTCACGCTGAACCTGATGTCCCTGCTGGCGCTTTCGCTGGTGGTAGGTATCCTGGTGGATGATGCGATCGTGGTCATTGAAAACATCTACCGTCACCTGGAAATGGGCAAGACGATCGCTCAGGCTTCCTACGACGGTATCCGCGAGATCGGCGCGACGGTTGTGTCTATTACCCTTGTGATCGTGGTGGTATTCGTGCCGCTTGCTTTGACCGGAGGTTTGATTGGGGGGATTTTGAAGCAATTCAGTATCACGGTGGCGATGGCTACGGTTTTCAGTTTGTTGGTAGCATTTACGCTGATTCCGCTGCTGACCTCGCGCTTTTCTAAGCTGGAGCATCTGAGCAAGGATTCTTTCTTCGGCAAGTTCGTTTATGGATTTGAAAGCGCTTTGGATGCCTTTGTGGATTGGTTACTTGGGATATTGAAATGGGGATTTGCGCACAAAGCTGTCCTTTTGATCTTGACCTTTGGGCTATTTGTCTCTTCGTTCTTCTTGGTAGGCATGGGATTGATTGGAAGTGAATTCGTGTCTGAGGGTGATCGCGGGGAGTTTATCTTGAGAATGGAGCTGCCAAAAGACGCGACGCTGGAGCAGACCAATTTCAAAACCCAGGAAGTCGAAGCGTATCTGCGATCCTTGCCGGAAGTCACTGAGGTGTTTACCACAGTGGGTATGGCGAGTGGACAGTTTACCGGTTCACAGTCGTCTCCGTTCACTTCAGAGATCTCTGTGAAGTTGGTTCCAAAGGAGCAAAGAGCGCTTTCAGGACCTGATTTCGCAAGAACTGTGGAAAATGACCTCGAGGAGAAAATCACTGGAGCAGAATATACCGCGGTGCCAATCTCCATTATGGGTACGGCCAACGACGCGCCGATTCAGGTGATCGTATCCGGTCCAGATCGGGATTCGGTGCAGGTGACTGCCGAAAAAATCATGGACATCCTTGCAGGAATCCGCGGATCTAGAAAGATCGAAAGTTCGCTGGAAGCAGGGAACCCTGAGATCAGAGTCGAAGTAGATCGCTACAAGATGAATGAATTGGGACTGTCGATGGATCAAGTGGGTGGAACCTTACAGGTTGCTTTCAACGGAAACGAAGACTCCAAATACACCGATGGTGACTATGAGTATGATATTCAGATCCGTCTAAATGAGTTTGATCGTCAATCCATCTCTGATGTTCAAAATATTACTTTCCTCAACAGCAGAGGTCAGCTGATCAAGCTGGAGCAGTTTGCTGCGGTGAATCAGTCCGAAGGGCCGACCAAGTTGGAGCGACGCGACCGGGTAGGTTCTGTGAAGATTACGTCTCAGGTGGCGGGTATTCCTTCCGGTACGGTCGGTGCTGAATTGACAGCCGCGATTAACCAGATGGATCTTCCACAGCAAGTCCAAATCAACTATGACGGAGATATGAAAAACCAAAGCGAAGGCTTTGGAAGTTTAGGCCTTGCCCTGCTTGCCTCGATCATCTTGATCTACCTGATCATGGTGGCCCTTTATGATTCGTATGTGTATCCGCTGGTGGTGATGTTTTCACTTCCGATGGCGCTGATCGGATCTCTGTTGGCTTTGGCACTGACCAAAGGCACGCTGAGTATCTTCAGTATCATGGGTCTGATCATGCTGATGGGTCTGGTAGCGAAGAACGCGATCCTCTTGGTCGACTTTACCAACCAGCTCAAAGCAGCTGGAGTGGAGGTGAAGACAGCCTTGCTGAAAGCAGTGAAGATCCGTTTCCGTCCGATCCTGATGACTACGCTTGCAATGGTGATCGGTATGCTTCCGATTGCATTGGCAGGCGGAGCCGGAGCGGAGTGGAAAAACGGGCTCGCCTGGGTGATCATCGGCGGTTTGCTTTCCTCCATGTTCCTGACTCTGATCGTGGTGCCGGTGATTTATTACCTCTTTGATCGCATGCTGGTAAAAGTCGGCAAGGCAGAGAAGAAGCAAATCGAGCTGGATGACACTCCTGTGGAGGAATTTGAATCTGAGGCCGCCGCTTACGTCTGATCCGAATTGGTTGATGATGAAGACGAAGCAAGGGCCTGATTTCTTCAAGTTGGGAATTCGGGCCCTGGCCTTGTTTCAGCTTTACCTCGTGTATTTCCTGATGACAGGAGCGGGGGCTGAGCTTGAGACGCTGGATTTTTCGATGAAAGCTACCGGAGCATTGGGGCTCCTCTTTTTGACTTACCTGCTTTGGATTGGATCGGGGGCTGATGCTGCCCAAATCCGCATCCGGGTAGCCATGGGTTGTGTAGCGGTAGGCATTCTCCCACTGTTGGGGAATTTGCCGGAGTTGGTGATCGGAAACTGGGAAACCAGGGAGTTTATCCTGTTGGCGTATTTTCTGACTGGTTCAGGGGCGCTTATAGAGATGTATTGGAAAGGGGTTGAAAATGAAAAAGAACATTAATAGAGTTATGATAAAAGGACATAAACTAGCAAAAAACCTGTCAAGGGTTTTTGAATCGTACGGAATTAGCCTGAATGGAAGACAGGGAAAGCTTCACCTGAAGAATGACCTGCACATGGATGAGGTCTTCATCAACGGATTGATCTTCGAATTGGAATATGCGTCCAATAAATATCTGGACAAGGACTTTAAGGAGCTCGAACTCAGACCGGTCAGTTTGATCGAGGAGTTTGTTTCCTGATCGTAGAGAGCAAATGGTTGCTTAATTGCCCGCCCGGACTGAATTTTCAGTCTGGGCTTTTTTTTGAGAATCAAGAGTCAAGAGTCAAGAGTCAAGATCCAAGAATTCAGATTCTAGACGCTAGATTTAAGAATTAAGACAGTTCAGCAATTGTAACGAACTCTTCCTATGTTTCCAAATGGCATTTGGGATAGAAATCTAAGAAAAGGGTAGGGGTACTTTGGGTATGCTCAAAATGATTTTTAGCGACTATTTTTGTCAACCGGATTTTTGAAAATGCCATGGAAAACCTAATTCTTAGAAAAGCCAAGCCTGAAGACTCCTCCAAACTTTGGGAGATCATCGAGCCGATCATCCAAGCGGGAGAGACCTATGTTTTTGCTCCCGATTCTTCCAGCGAAAAGATCATGGGATATTGGCTTGCACCGGATAAGGAGACCTATGTCTGTGAGTCTGACGGGGAGCTGGTTGGGACATTTTTTCTCAAAGCCAATCAACCGGACAGCGGTTCACATGTGGTCAATGCAGGATATATGGTAATTCAAAAGTCAGCCGGAAAAGGAATAGGCAAGGCGATGGCCAATTTTTCTTTTGCGGAAGCCAAGCGCCTGGGCTTTCAGGCCATGCAGTTCAATTACGTAGTCAAGAGTAATGAGGCCGCTGTTAGCCTTTGGAAGAAGATGGGATTCGGGATCGTTGGGGAGATTCCCGATGCATTTTTGCATTCAAGGCTAGGGCTGACCAATGTCTATGTGATGTATCGGAAGCTTTGAAGCGGGAGGATCAAGACATCAAACGGAACACCTTTGCCAGGCCAGCTCTTCTAACTTAAAGCCTCGGCACTGGCGGCTTCACCGGTTGTTCAAAATTGTTGGCTCCCTGCACTTTTACTTTTCTTCGAAAAACCTTGTCGTGTACCGATGCATACAAGATGTCAAAGTTGGCTCCGCCAAAGCAGAGATTGGAGACCTGACCTTTGGTCTTCGGGGTCGGTATGATGGCGTTCACACGTCCCAATTGATCCATTACCTGGATCCCGCTGAGCGAGGTCACGTAGATCCTTCCCTCGCGGTCGGTCTTCAACCCGTCGCTCCAAGCATTGTTGTCGCTATCCCGCACATGCAGCCAGCCATACTTTTGTTTGTGCGCCAGCGTACCATCGGCTAGTATTTGAAAGACCCAGACCCAATGCGAAGTGGACTCGGTCACATAGAGCTGTGTCTGATCAGGTGACAGGCACAGGCCGTTGGCAAAGCGAATTCCCTCATCCACTACCAACCGCTCTCCACTGGGTTTGATCAGGTACAGTTTGCTGGGACGCTCTCGGCCATCTGGCGAGGTGATGTAGGTATTCCCCTTGTATGAAACCGTGATGTCATTGCCTGGAGTGGAGTCTGCCAGCACCTCATAATGATCTGGCGACGTATATCGGTGTGCCTGACGGGTTGGCGGATCAGACCAAGCGCCAGTGATGCTGAGCATATCTCCTGCCGGCGAAAAGGTCGTACCGCTTGCCTTTTTGGAATCGGCAAGATAGAGTTCCACTTTTCCGTCCAGTCCGACCTTGTAGGTTTTGGCGTTGGGAATGTCCTGGAAAAAGACTTCGCCCTTCGCATTCACCGCCGTTCCTTCAGTGAAGCCGTAGCCTTCACCGACCAACTCCCATTCTTCACCGGGAATCAGGATGTCGTTGAGAAATGGATTCTTGGTTGGCCCAGCTATTATCGGCGTAGGATGATCTCTCCACAGCCAGCGCATTGCTTCGGGGAAAACCGCCGTGCCGTGCTGCCCGTTGTGGGCACCATCACCCCAGACATGCTTGACGTCATAGCCAGCAAACACCAGCGATCGCTCCATGGATTCATTGGCTTTCCACCAATCACCGGCGTAAATGTTTAGGTCATTGCTGCCGTCCTGAAGGAAGATTCGAATCGGTTTCGGTTCGTGCTTGCGGACGAGCGTGGTATAGCTGTCGGCGCCTCGAAGTCCGACGTAAGTTCCTATCGCGCTGAAGACTTTGGAGAACTCTTCCGGCCGCTCCCATGCCGCCGTAAAGGCGCAAACCGCTCCGCTACTGCCGCCGCCAATGGCGCGATCGTTTCCGTTCTTGGAGAGCTTGATTGATCGCCCGTCACTTGCTTTTTGTGACTCGACAAATGGGAAGACTTCTTCCAGAAGAAATCGGGCGTACGTTTCGCCTAAGCCATCGTACTCAAAGCTCCGGTTGAAGCGATCCATTTCGGTATCCGCATTTGAGGCGGGCACTTTACCTGGTGTGACAAAGACGCCGATGGTGATAGGCATCTGCTTGCTGGCGATCAGGTTATCAAAAACTGTTGGTGCTTTCCATTGGATTCCGTCCTGATTGACATACACGCATGCTGGTTCGCCGGCGTATTGGGCAGGGATGTACACGCTTATCTCACGTACTGTGCCGGGAAAAAATTTAGATTGGTCAAAGGTGAATTTCAGTATCTCGCCCTTCGGCACTCCGGCTTGCTCCACTGATGCGGGATCGACTGGGTAGTTTTCAGGGTTGGTCTGCGAAAATGAGGAGAGGGAGCTCAGAAAAAAGAGCAGAATCAGCAGGTTTTTCATGGGTAAAAGTAAGATCGGGAAAGGTGTAATTGTCCATTGTATTTTCAATATCGAAATTTCGTCTCGCAAATAAGCAGCGGGCTAAAGTCCAAAGTCACGGGAGCTGAAGGCCAGCTCGTCCGCTTCCTTTTACATCAAAAATCCATTTTCCACCGGGTAGGGATCAGGTACTTCTTTTTCACCCAACATCTCCAACAAATCAATCTCGACCACCCTCGAAATAGAGGAAATCGGTACGTCATTGTAGGCGGCTTCGAAGGGGTTTTCGGAATAGTCTCCGATCCGGTCCACCAAAAAGAAAATCCAGATGATGATCGTCGAAAATGGAACCGTCAACCAATAGTGCAGAAGCTCGGACTGCGAGAAAATATCGAGCAAGCCAAAGGGGATCAAGGCACAAAAGATGTAATTGATGAAAAGGCCCGTGGAGGCATACTGGCGGGGGAAAGGGAAGTTTTTGATCCGCTCAGATGCGCCCTGATTGTCCACCAGTCGGGCGATCAACTGCTGTAGCCACACCTGTTTGTACTCGGTGATGTGTCCGTTTTCTTCAAGGTCCTTCAGATCGAGACTGTGCGCCTTCAGGATCTGGATCGGGATGTTCGTGTAGGCTTTTAGCGTTTTGATTTCCTCAGAGTTCAGGTATTTTTCGAGCTCCACGTCCATGCCTTTCATGCCTTCTTCTCTGAAATAGGGAGTGAAAATCAGGTTCTCAAATTTTGAGTTGTGCTCCCAGGATTTTCCTTTGCGCATGGTGTGCTTCAGTGCCATCACCCAGGCGATTTGACGGAATATAAACTGCTTTTTCCACTCAAAAGGAACCTGCGCAGCGGGCAAACTCAGGATACCGATTGCCAGCGAGCGGCTATCATTGACGATGGCGCCCCAGATTTTTCTCGCCTCCCAGGCACGGTCGTAAGAGCTGTTGTTTTTGAAACCCAGGTAAAAGGCCACCGCAATACCGATGACTGAGATCGGTTGCCAGGGGAGCGAGAAAGGAATTCCGGTGATTTCGTAGAGCACGATGATTGCCGCTGAATAAAGCAAGGCGTTGGTGAGGGGTTTTTTGGACCAGCGGACGGTGCTCCATATATGGTAGTGCCTGTTTACGTACATACTTTTTTGCTTTCCATTAAGCTAAAAAAAGGTTTGGATAAATTGCGAATCTGGGTGGAAGAGATTTTTGCTTCAGAGAGAGAAGCAGGAGGACGGCTTGGATGTCTGTTGTGTAATACCGGAAGAAAACAGCTTCTTGAAAGCTCTTTGGAAGTCGACCCCAATTTGGCAACATAGTAGATATTCATTTGGAAAATACTCCAGATCCAGGGAACCAAGACGTCTTAAAAAGCGTCAATGAAATAGTCAGTTTTTTGTTTCGCTCACCTTATTTTAACACCAATGGAGGATCTTCTCGCTGCCCGATGGCAGATGGCAGTATCGCTGGGCTTTCATATCATTTTTGCCTGTATCGGGATGGTAATGCCCTTCTTCATGGCTACCTCCCACTACCAATATCTCAAAACCAAAAAGCCACTTTACAAAGATCTGACTAAAGCCTGGAGCAAAGGGGTGGCGATTTTTTTCGTGACGGGAGCTGTCTCAGGGACGGTTCTCTCCTTCGAGCTGGGTCTGCTCTGGCCGAAGTTTATGCTGCACGCCGGACCGATCTTTGGGATGCCGTTTTCCCTCGAGGGCACGGCCTTCTTCATCGAGGCGATTGCGCTGGGATTTTTCCTGTACGGATGGGATCGGTTTTCCCCCTGGTTTCACTGGTTCACGGGCGTCGTGGTTGGCATCAGCGGGCTCGCATCCGGGATCTTGGTGGTGGCCGCTAACGCCTGGATGAACAGTCCGGCAGGATTTGATTTCGTGGATGGACAGTATCTGAATGTCGACCCCATCGCGGCGATGTTTAACGACGCATGGTTTTCACAGGCTTTGCACATGACGCTGGCGGCGTTTGTGTCCACCGGCTTTGCGGTGGCGGGGATCCACGCCTACATGATGCTCAAGGGCAAGAACGTCGAATTTCACCGCATGGCATTTGTGATTGCATTGCTCTTTGGAGGGGTGGCGGCGATTTTGCAGCCGATTTCGGGAGATATCTCTGCCAAAGACATTGCAGTAAGGCAGCCTGCAAAATTGGCGGCTATGGAAGCGCATTTCGAAACCGGAAAGTCCGTCCCGCTGATTATCGGCGGCCTTCCCGATGTGAAAAACAAGAAAGTGGATTACGCGATCGAGATCCCCGGAGCTTTGAGTTTTCTGGCGCATGGAGACTTTGACGCCGAGGTGATCGGGTTGGATCAGTTTCCGGAGGAAGATCATCCCCCGGTGATGGTGACGCATATCGCTTTTCAGATCATGGTTGGCTTGGGGATGGCGCTGGTTGGGCTGAGTCTGCTGTTTTTCTTTTCCCGATGGAAAAAGAAAGAATGGCTCGACGCCCGCTGGTTTCTCTGGCTGTTTGTGCTGGGCACACCTCTTGGATTTATCGCGCTGGAAGCCGGCTGGACGGTGACCGAGGTGGGCCGACAGCCTTGGATTATCTATGGAGTGCTCCGCACCGAAGATGCCGTAAGCCCGATTCCCGGGATCGTGTATTCCCTGTTTTTGTTTGTCGGTATCTACGTCTCTCTGGCCGTCGTGGTGACATTTTTGTTGATCCGACAGATCAAGGCTGTTCCGGACTCGCTTCGAAAAGCTTCAGATCCTAAAGAAAATCCGTTCCCATCAAACTCCTGATCTTTCGCTCATGCTCTACGTCGTCATTGTCTTTCTAGCCTTTTCGATCTTGCTATATGTCCTGCTCGGCGGAGCGGATTTTGGTGCTGGGATCATCGAACTCGTGACCCCGGAGCGGATGAAAAACAAGATCCGCGCTAGGACTTACGAGACCATCGGCCCGATCTGGGAAGCAAATCACATGTGGCTGATCATCACGATTGTGATCCTGTTTGTCGGATTTCCGGCTGTCTACTCACTATTGTCCATCCATCTGCACATTCCTTTGCTTTTGATGCTGTTTGGGATTATCGGCAGAGGGACCGCTTTCGTGTTCCGACATTACGATGCGGTGCAGGACGAGATGCAGCGGGTTTACAATCTGATTTTTACCGTTTCCAGTTTTGTGACACCGTTTTTTCTGGGCTTGATCTTCGCGGCTTCGATCGGGGGAAAGATCGACCCGGGCGCGGTTGACTTTCTTGGTGCATACGTCTGGCCTTGGCTGAATGGATTCAGTGTATCGGTGGGTGTATTTACCGTGGCCATCTGCGGATTTCTGGCGGCAGTTTTCTTGGTGGGAGAGGCGGGTAACGAAGCGGAGAAAAGATTCCTTGTCACGAGATCGCGGCTATTCATCCTGGCGACGGTCTTGGCGGGAGGAGTAGTGTTCTTGGCTGCGGAACTCCAGGACGTTCCACTCGTCGGGCTGCTGCTGGGCGAAATAGTCACGGTGGGAATCTTGCTTTTGGCGACGGTGGCAATGATTGTCCTTTGGATCCAGCTGCCCAAGGCTGGACGCTTACTGTCGAGAGCCTTGGCTGGATTCGTTGTCACAGCTGTTCTTTTGGCTTTTGGCTACCATTATTTCCCGGATATAGTGATCACGAGCGCTGGTGAGAACCTCACCGTCTTCAACGCAGCCGCTGTCGGAAAACCCATCGAAACTTTGGCTTGGGCGCTGCTCCTTGGAAGTATTTTTATCCTGCCCTCGCTGGGATATTTGATTTATAGCTTTCAGAAGGAGAAGAACCCCGCGAGTCATCGAGGGTAGATCTCAGCTTATCTTCAGGATCTCGGCAGGGAGAACGGTATCCGAGAGGTATCGACAACTGTAATTCTTATTTTAAAGAGAAAAGGCTAACCCAAACTGGATTAGCCTTTTTGAACTTTGCATGTATCAGGGATTACAGAAGCGGATCTCCACCTCTGCGTAAATCTGACGGCCGGTCTCCCCGACGATCTCTTTCTGCGAATCCGTGGCCGAATTCCTGGTCGCGAATCTGATCGGCGTCGAAATCGAATCGATCCTCGTCCTCGTAGTATGACCTGTTGGTATGGTCGTATCGGCCATACAGGCTGCGTGGCTCCTCGCTGTAGTAGGTGCGCATCGTGTGCAGAAACTCAGCTTGTGGACCGGATGGCCAGTTGTCGCTGTCAAATCCGGGTGCATTTTCCAGCGTCTCCTTGGTCTCCTTGACCACTACGACATCGTCCTGCGCGGTGTTAAACTCGAAGGATTCAAATGGCAAAGCGAGAAGCTTAGACCCCAGATTTAGAAATCCTTCGTCGACCTTCAGTACGACATAATCCACCTGACCGGTGACGGTGTTGATCATGAATTCTTTGATCGATCCTACGGATTCCGCTCTGGCTGTTTTGACTGTGCAGGACATGGCAGTCGATGCACTGATCTGAGAATGATATGAGATGGTCATCTTGTTAGTTGGTTAAGTGAGTAAATTATTTGACTCTCCTTATCCCAGATTTGTGCCAGCCGGCAAATCGCCCATTAAAGGGAAATAGCGGGGGGTAGTCGTTTTTCCGAGTGGAAGCTTTCCCACTTTTCGTGGAATGGGTTTCCTACTGCTGCACAAATCGTTGAGTTGAGGCGCTCCTCGAATTCAACCAAATGCATGAGGAATTTCCCTGGGTAGAACGAAATGCCAAAAATCTTTTAGTTGTGCTTTCAATCACCTAGATTGAGTTAAAACAAAACCCGAAAAACGTTATGGAGCAAGTGATCGACTTTTTCGCCAATCTATTTTCATCTGATGATTGGCCGCCACGTTGGTTCTGTGGCAATTGGTCGCCGTTTCATGGCTGGCTGTATATTACCAGCGATATTGCAATCTGGCTGGCTTATTTCGTCATTCCGGCGATCATCATTTATTTTATACAAAAGCGGCAAAACATTCCATTTCTACCTGTCTTTTGGCTCTTTGGAGCTTTCATTATCCTTTGCGGAAGCACTCATCTGATGGATGCAGTTATGTTTTGGTGGCCAGGATACCGCTTGAGTGCGCTTCTGCGGGTATTTACGGCGCTAGTGAGTTTAGCCACAGCTTTTGCGCTCATTCGGGATCTGCCCAAGCTGATTGTAGTGAAGACTGAGGATGAGCTAAAAACTTATCAGCTGGAAAAGCAACTGAGAAGCTATGAATTGGAGATTGAAGCGCTAAAAAAACAGCTGAGCGCTAAAACTGACTAATGGATACCCGGGGAAGATCAATGCTACTTTTTCAGAATGCCGTCTTGGTTTTCATGGCGACCTTGATCACCAGCGTGGTGTTCATCGTGGATCTGAATACGAGCAGTACGGTGGCGGTAGCCGGAATGTATTCGGTAGTGATCTTATATAGTTGGCTTCTGCCAGGCAAATTTGCGAGTATCTATACCGCGGCAGTTTGCACGGTTCTGACGATTGTAGCGGCAATACGGACCAACGTATTCACCACCACGGCCGACAATCTATCAGGAATAAATGCCGTGATAGCGCTTGTGGTTATCTGGACTTGCGTGACGCTTGTTTTTCTAGCAAAAAGTAGTTTTTCGAGTTTGGAAGGCATCAATGCGCAGCTTTCAGAGCGTTCAAATACTCTGCTGGAAAAGTTGAAAGAGTTGGACGCCAAGCAGGATGAACTGTCCGAAAAGAAAGTCCAGCTTGAAAAGTTGAATGCGGACTTGGTGGTCAAAAACCGGGAACTGGAACGGTTTACGAGCATCGCCAGCCATGACCTGCAAGAGCCGCTTCGCACGATCGGCAACATGACTCAACTGATCGCCAAAAAGTACTATCCAAACTTTGACGATCAGGGAAAGCGAATGCTGGACTATGTAACATCTGCCACCAGCAGGATGACAACTTTGATCAGAGGGTTGCTGGAATTTAGCAGAATAGGCATTAAGCGGGAGACCCAACCCGTGAATTGCCATGAGTTGGTAAATAACATTGTATTGGATTTTGATTCAAGTCTGAAAGCTTCCAAGGGCACCATTAAAGTAAATGAGCTACCGGTCGTGTTGGGAAATCCGGTAGAGTTGCGCATGCTTTTTCAAAATTTGATCAGCAACGGGTTGAAATTCAGTGACAAAAGTGTCTTACCCGTGATTGAATTGTCTGCAAAGGACATTGGGTCGCATATTGAATTTTGCGTCAGAGACAATGGAATAGGAATAGATCAAACCGACTACGAGAAAATATTCTTTATTTTCCAGCGCCTTCATCCAACTGAGCAATACGAAGGGATGGGGTTGGGCTTGGCATATTGTCGTAAGATCGTGGAACTACACGGAGGGAAAATCTGGATCGACTCCAAAAAAAACCAGGGCAGTGCATTTTACTTTACCTTGACGAAAATCAAATGAAATCGAGCAGGACTCAAGCGTCATACAATCGCTTGACTGTGAGTCTGGCGAGATTTCCTATGGCCATCGAAAGAAAATTATAATCCTATGAGAGAGAAAATCCAACAGTTAGAGTGTGTTTTGCTTATTGACGATGATGAAGCCACTAACTTCTATCACACGATAATCTTGGAGGAAGAGTCCACTGGAGTGCATATTCAATCCGTGAAATCAGCCGAAGAGGGGCTTGACTTTTTGCTTAGCAAGGGAGATTATGCGGAGCTCCCTCAGCCGGGTATTATCTTTCTGGATATCCATATGCCGGGAATGAACGGCTGGGATTTTCTGGTCAAATACGATGAACTCTCTCAGGAAATTCTTGATCGGTCCATTGTGGTGATGCTGTCGACTAGCAATAATCCCGATGATATAGAAAGAGCAGCCCAGATACCCGTGGTGAAGGAATTTGTAAATAAACCTTTGACCTCGGAGGCTTTTTGGAAGGTGGTTAATGAGAATTTTGGGTAGAATCACTTTTTTATTTTTTGAATGACAGCAAAATCTGCCCGCTCTGTCCTTACCGATAAAAAAAGGCAAAGCCCTTCGGAAAAGACTTTGCCCAGGTAGGTCAGGGACCACAAAGATCAGGATAACTTAGTACCCCGGATTCTGATCGCTTTGATCCATCGCTTCGTTGAAGTTCAACTCTTCCAGAGGAATAGGCCATAGATAGTGTATTTCTGAGATGGTAATCCCTTTGTTTTTCATGACAAATTCTTCTGCCCGTCCCGTTCTTTTCAGATCTAGCCAGCGCTTCCCTTCAAACTGGGTTTCGTAGGCTTTTTCCTGGAGAATCAGATCCAAAAAGGCTTCAACTGTCAGGTCTGTCATCACAAAATCCGTCTCAGATGGAATCATCGGATCCAGCCCATAAGCCCGGCGTCTAACTTGATTTACCGCTTCAAGATTTGCCTCCGTCACGCCATCGACACGAGCCGACGCCTCGGCGTAGATTAGCAGCAGTTCCGGGTACCGGTACACCGGCAGATCATTCCCTGCACCTGTATTGTCCACCGCCTGTGACTCTGCGTATTTGCCGTTCACGATCGTAGAATCGCCCAGCCCGAAGTTGACAATCTGCCAAAGGCCTTTTCTCAGATCTCCGTCTGCCCACTCCTTGTGAAAGGGATTGGTAGCATCTCCGTAGTGCGCATAGGCCCCGCCGAAATTGTACAATCCAGTACTGGGATGGTTCATGATCCAAGGAAGACCATTGCCTTGACCTGTCTGCCTTGCAAACTTGAAGGAGAAAATTTCCTCCGTAGAGGTGATCAAGGCTGCTCCGAAGATCTTCTCCCGGATATCATTCACAGAGGTGATCTTCACCAATTGGAATTCGGCTGCATCCAGCACGTCTTGAGCTTTCATCTTCGCCATCGGATAGTCCGCCAGCTGTAGGTACACGTCGGCCAACAAGGTTTTTGCCGCCCATTGGGTTGGTCTTCCGGGTTCCGCCGCCGTGAGCGGAAGATTCATCTCCGCTTCAGCCAGATCCGCAAGGATGAGCTCATAGACTTCTTCAGGACTGCTTTTGGGTACATCCTTTTCGGCGATATTGAGCTCGGTGCGGAGCGGAACTCCTCCCCAGTTTCTCACCAGATCAAAGTAGGTGAGCGCTCTCAGGAATTTGGCTTCCGCCAGGAAAAGATTCCGTTCTTCCTCCGTCAACTCCTCACTGAGCGGTGCTTTTTCGATGACAATATTTGCATTCCGGATTCCCTGATAGAAGCTGTTCCACCGGGCTGCTGCAGCGTTGATGTTGGTGGGATTGAATCCCTCAAAGTCGTTGTACTGCGCACGGCTGCCGCGTCCATATCCCCAGTCTGTGTGGGCGCTGAGCACGGCTACCTGCTCCGATCTTACCATTCGCAGGGGGAAATAGATCGCATTCGTCGCTGCTTCAAAGTCTGATTTGCTTTGATAGAAGTTCTCCGAGACGATTGTTTTTGGTTCTTCCTCAAGTACATTTTCACAAGAACTTACGATACCTCCCAGAGCTAAAAATCCGGCTATCAGGAGTTTGTGTTTTATTGATTGACTGTTGTTAGACGTTTTCATGGTGTGGTTCTTTTCGGGTTAAAAAGTTGCGTTTAGACCAATCGTGTAAGACTTCGGAATCGGATAGCTGAAGTGATCAATCCCCATGCTGTTGTCCGCGCCTTTGCTGTTCACCTCGGGATCCCACCAGGAGTAATTCGTGAATGTGAGCAGATTCTGTCCACTCGCATAGATTCGAAGGCTTTGGAGGAATTTTTCCTGGGAATTTTTGAGAGGGAAATTATAGGCCAACAGGATGTTTTTTAACCTCAGATATGAGCCGTCTTCCACGAAGCGATCTGACACCCGGGTATTGGAGTTTCTGCTGATTTTCGGATACTTCGCATCGGTATTTTGAGGCGTCCAGTGATCCAAAAGCACCTCTTCCGGCATGTTTAATCCCTGCCCATAGTCCATCGTGCTGGAGATTGCGCTGACGTTCATTAGGTCGTTTCCTTTACTTCCTTGGAAGAAAAGATCAAGTTGGAAGCCTTTGTAACCCATGTTGGAGTTGAACCCGTAGAAAAAATCCGGGTTTGGATCTCCGATATAGGTTTTGTCCGCTTCGGAGATTTCACCGTCGCTGTTCAAATCCCTGTATTTGATCGCGCCCGTCTCGGTGTAGCCATCCTCCTGATACCCCCAAAACTGTCCCAGAGGTCTTCCTTCTTCCATAATGGAGAAATTATCCGCTACCGTGATCACGTTGATGAAATTGGTAAGGATAGGTTGGCCGTCATTCAAGCTCAGGACTTGGTTGCGGTTGAACGATAGATTTCCGTCTAAGCTCCATCGGAAGTCCGATGAGAAAACCTGTGCAAAAAGGCTCAATTCTACGCCTTTGTTCTCTATTGACCCCACATTGTCTATCGTGGTCGTGTAGCCAAAAGAACTTGGCAGGCGAACCGTGCTGAGCAGATCGTCGGTGGTCTTGATGTAGTAGTCAAAGCCCACTACAATACGATCCTTCCAGAGACCGAGATCAAACCCCAAGTCAAATTGCTCGGTGGTTTCCCACTTCAAGTCTCCGGGAAGGGTGGAGCCCGGCGCAAGGAAATTGTACAATTCATCCCCGAAGACGGTGTAGCCGGGGAAAAGTCTGTTCAGCGTAGCATAAGGATCAATCGCCTGAGAGCCTGTCAGTCCCCAACTGCTGCGGATCTTCAAGGTGGAGATGGACTCCTGTGACTTCATGAAATTCTCTTCCGAGACTTTCCAGGCGATAGCTCCCGAGGGAAAGTATCCCCATTTATTTCCTTCGCTGTAGCGCGATGAGCCATCCGCGCGGAATGAAGCTGTGAAAAGATACCTGTTGTCAAAGCCGTAGTTGACTCTGCCCAGATAGGAGAGCAAGACTGAATTCGAATAGCCTGAGGTTGGGATTCCGGGCGTTTCCGCAGCTCCCAGGTTGTCTGTTTCATAGAGGTCACTCAAAAATCCCGCACCACTTCCGGCGAGATATTTCGTGGTAAAATCCTGATAGGTAAAGCCTGCCAACACGTTCAAATCGTGCTTTTCATTAAACACCTTTGCATAAGTAATTGTATTCTCGTTCAGACGGCTGAGATACTGGCTGGTGGTGACACTTGCATTTCCGTCGCTGTTGAGGAATTTGGTGCTTCGGTAGCTGTCGGTCCTGTCGTCCCTGTTTTCAATGCCTCCGCTTACTTTGATGGTCAGTTCCGGAATGGGATTATAGCTCATGGCAGCGTTGACGAGCGTTACGTTTGCGTTGATGACGTTCGATTGCTCGTTGATGAAATAGAGTGGATTGACGATGTCGGGCGAGATAAAAGGGAAGTCGTCTGCCAGATTGTTGATCGAACCGTCGGCATCATAGGGATTTGAAAGCGGTGAAGCCACCAACGCTGCCCCGATCATACTCGCGCCTCTTGATCCACCCTCGCTGTCTCTCCGGGACGTCACCAGTTTGGTCAAAGTACTGTTGAAGTCCAACTTGAACTTTTCGCTGATCTTATGATTGACATTGGTTCTGATCGAGTATCTGTCATAGTCGGAGCCCTTGATGATTCCGTCCTGCTGATAGATACTTCCTCCGACGAGAAACTGGGTGTTTTCTCCGCCACCTGAGACACTCAGAGACGTGTTTTTGATCGGAGCATTTTGAAAAATCTCATCCTGCCAGTCGGTCCCTTCACCGAAACTGTTGACCTCGGCGTCTGTGAAATACGGGTCGACTCCGTCATTTACCGCCTGGATATTCATCAGCTGGGCATATTGGTTCCCATTCATCAGGTCCAGCTTTTTCCTGAGACTTTGTACGCTGTATGCAGCGTCAAACTCCACCACGGTCCCTGCGCCGCTGCCGTTTTTGGTCGTGATCAGAACCACTCCATTTGCACCTCTCGAACCGTAGATCGCGGTGGCTGATGCATCTTTAAGGATTTCGATACTTGCGATATCGGAATTGTTGAGGTTGGTGGGATTGCCCGAAAAGGGGAAGCCGTCGATCACATAGAGCGGATCATTGTCTCCCTGGATGGAATTTGCACCTCGGATCCTGACCGAAACCCCGCCGCCGGGTGCACCGTTGTTCTGGATCACCTGGACCCCTGGAGCCCGCCCGTTGAGGGACTGGAGTACGTTGGAAGTTGGGAAAGCATTCAGTTCGTCTGAGTTCACCTGCGCGACCGCACCGGTGAGGTCTGCCCTTCGCGTGGAACCATAGCCGATTACCACCACTTCCTCCAGTTCCTGATCATCACTTGACAGACTCACGTCTATCGTCGTCTGGTTGTCCACGTTGATTTCCTTTGGCTGAAAGCCCAAAAAAGAAAATACCAGCACGACATCTGATTGGTCTGCTGGTATTTGGATGGTGTATTTTCCAGAATCGTCGGAGATAGTTCCAGTCTCGGTTCCTTTGATCTGGATGGTTGCGCCGGGCAGAGGATTACCGTCTGGATCCTTGACTGTTCCGGTGATTGTTAGCTCTTCCGTGGAGACGGAAGGCGGAGGGACGGTGTCCCGCGACGGCACCGTGTCCTGGAGGAAATTTGGCGGATTGTTTTCTGCCAAAGTCTCCGAGGCAGCGCCCAGAGACATACCGGCAAGAAAAATAAGTGCTGAAAGCTTTTTCATAGTTGGTTTGGTCAAAATGAAACAATGAGGGTTTTTTGTCTTCTTTTTTTGATCAACTACTATTCCAGTGGGTGGCCTGCGCAGCTCAAATGCGTCAATTCACCCCGTTTTGGAAGATTTTGGCTTTAAAATTGGTAGATGGTCGCAAGTCACGGAACTGACGGCAGCGTCTAAGGATGCTCCATTTTGGGTAGTATAGACCTCATTTTGTCCATGTAGGGACATTTTGCCCTATGGGTATATCGTGAGACTGAGGCGTGGTGCGGGTTTAATCCAACAGAAGCAGATTGGATGGTTAATGGCATGAAAGCGGATAATCATAGCTATTTTTCAACCCAACAAGTAGAAGATCGAATGCCCATTTGAAGGCCTTTCTCACCAAAGGGGACGGATGACTATTCAGGGCATTCCTATGACCTTAGAAAAGCAAATTGTAAACCTATGAACAGACGAGATGTTCTTTCGACAATCGGCGCACTTTCGGTCGGTCTTACCGGCGGCGGACTGGTGAAGGCCGATGTACTGACGAAGCCCTATGAAACCATTCAGCGGAAACTGGAGACGGACATCTTGGTGATAGGAGGAGGAACGGCCGGGTCCATTGCTGCGATCCAGGCGGGAAGAACCGGGCATCAGGTGACATTGATTGAATGTCAGAGTCAGCTGGGAGGGACGATTACTACCGCGGGTGTAGCCTTTCCGGGATTATTTTTTGCATGGGGGAAGCAGGTCATCAGTGGGGTAGGATGGGAGTTGATTCAAAGTGCCGTGCAACTGAACGGAGACTCACTGCCAAACTTTTCAATTCCCCACGGAAGGGAGCATTGGAAGCACCAGATACGGATAAATCCGTCTCTGTACGCCATGCTGCTCGAAGAGAAGTGCCTGGAAGCAGGTGTTGAAATCCGCTATTATGAGACTCCCACTTCACTTGATTTTAAGGATAATCACTGGTACGTGGAGACCGTGGGCAAGGGGGTGCGCGCTGAGATCAAGTGTAAGCAGATCATTGACTGCTCTGGCAATGCCATCGCCGCTTCCATTGCGGGTTATGATCTTTTTAAAGAAAAAGTGACCCAGCCCGGCACCTTGATGTTTACCATCGGCGGGTATGACTTTGAAAGCTTGGACCTGGAGCGGCTCAAGGTCGCTTATGAGATGGCAATCGATCGGGGAGAGCTGATACGGGGAGAGTTTCGGGGAGATATCATTGCTCTGCTGAAGGAAAAAGGCGACAATGTCCAGCACATCGAGGGAGCAGACTCCACTACCTCAGAGACTCACACCTCGGCGAATATCAAAGGACGGGAATCCCTGCTAAAGCATCTCCGGTTTTTGAAAAAACAGCCAGGACTGGGTAATATAAGGATCGAATCCATGAGAACGGAAGCCGGCATACGGGAAACTTATCGAATCGATGGATTGTATCGGATAAGCTATGAGGATTACATCACCGGCAAGGGATATCCGGATTCCATCGCGTATTCTTACTATCCAGTCGATCTTCACAATACAGAAGGCGTCGTGCCTGAACAACTGGCTGAAGGGATCGTCCCCGCGATTCCGTTCAGGGCATTGATACCCAAGAAGAGCAAAAATTTTATCGTGGCGGGGAGAAGTATCTGCAGCGACCAGTTGGCAAATTCAGGACTGAGAGTGCAGGCTTCGTGTATGGCAATGGGACAGGCAGCTGGGGCAGCAGCGGCACTGGCAATCGAAAAGAATCTAACTCCGGCCGACTTGCCCATCGGCGAACTGAAAAGGCTGATAGAGATGCACGGAGGAATCGTGCCTCCGAGCGTGAAAACTTCCAAAGGCTAACAAACCGATGATGCATAAGCTGACCGTATTTGCTTCTATGTTGATGATTGTCCTAGTCGGATCTTCCGGTGTGGTGTCAGATGCTGTCAGAGAATTAAAGAATGTAAAATATCAAAATGAGCTGACCCTGAATTTCCCCGTCGCCAAGATCAACGAAAAAAAGATCTACGATGAGGTGGAAAAAAGAAACGTCACTTTATATCAATATATCTCTGAAGACGGATTTCCGGTCTACTACTCCAGGAGCGTACACACGGGGGTATGCTATGACAACCAATGCAAGCTGCTCGACATCACACTTTATTGGAATCCAACCGGTAGGTATTTGGGGTTTGAGCTGCCGGAGAATGAATTTTTGAGCAAAGATGACCATGTGCCATTTACCGAAGAGGAATACGTCAGGCTCAATCAACTCCTTTCTGACCCTAGTCTTCCCTTGGGTCAATTTACTTACAATCAGATCGCCGCAAAAAGTAAAGCCTCCCTCTACAATGTCGACGGTGTGAGCGGTGCTACGTCGAAAGATGTACTGGAATACGTCATCAAAGGCTCTGCCTATACTACCTACACGATCTATGAGTTGGTGTACGGGACTTCGCAGACAGAGGTAGAAGCGTGGACCAATGACATGATGAACGATGAGTTTCTAAGGACCATGATCACCGAGGCACCTTATCAAGATAAACTTTGGGCGATCGATCTGATGCACGGTAGGCTTTCTGATTTTCCCAAATCCAGGGAAATTGTTCTTGATTTGATGGGCTCTGCAGACTACAGCTTGGCAGAAAAATGCCTAAACAGTTTGGTTCCGAAGGATTTGTTCTACACGGATGTCCAAAACAAGCTGATGGATAATTTTCAATCCTTTGATTTTGGAATGAGGAGCAGAGCCGTGGAACTCCTCAAGGATGCACCGCAAATCTCCCCCGAAGTAGTGGTAAAACTCAACGGCCAATTATCCGGGATGGAAGTTCCAATCATCGCGGGTATCCTGGACGTGTACAGAGAACAGGGGATAGATGACCGAGAAACCCTCTCGACAATTAAGGAGTTGACTAATTCCGAAAACAGATATCTGGCAAAAAAGGCAGAGGACTACATGAGTAGCCTAAAGAATTGACGTGGATTGTACTTTCAGACTTAAGCTTTTCTCAAAAAAACAACCCTGGCCGATTCGGATTTTTAAAAGCATTTAACATTTTTATTCCTGAACCCGGATTGAAGTTGTTTTGTTTTTTGTAATATTCAAGCCTATTTCTGATTATGAGCAAGCAGATTCCCTTAGGTATTCTTTTGGCCAACTGGATTGTAGGCTTATTTTTCGTTTTGCTGACTCCACTATCGGTCGATGTAGTTTCTTCGGTTGATGGCAAATCTTATCTCCAGACTTCTCAGGGATTCCTATCAGAAATCGGCGACCTCGCCGAAAAACCTCCTCTTGAGCTTGATCTTAAAGTAGCGCTCCCCTCTGCAGCTTTCAAAGGTCTGTTGGTGCATTCAAAGGCGGCAGTAGCCACCGGTCTTTATTCCGCTTACAGTACGGTTCCATTTTTTGACGTAAAGCAAACCTTTATTCACTTCTTCTTCACTTGGTAGTTTGAACGGATTTCGGAGCAAATCTTAAATCATTCAAAATTTTCACTACTAACAACCAATCAAATGGAAATGAATTTCTCAGGGATTCTATGGGTCTCCCTTATAGGCATGCTGCTGATCAGCTTGCCCTACATATACCATCTACTCAGCTATAGAAAAGGTCAAAAAGTCAACAAAGAGTCATTTCAGGAATTTGCCTTGAGCAGAGAGCTGGTTCTTGACAAGGTTCAAAAGTGGAGAAACCACTACATGCTGGGCTTGGATCTAAAGCAGAATGTGCTCGTATATTGCCGGTTTGGCCACTATCCAGTACAGATGACGATCAATCTCAATCAGGTCGATCATGCCTCGGTCGACGCGCACTACGAAGAGGTGAGTGTCGGTAAGTCAAGATTGAAAAAGTTAGGATACCTCGATATCCTGCTGCATTTCAAAGACCACAGCAAACCAGCCAAGAGCATTACAATATTCGATGAAAGACAGATCCGAAGACTGTCGGACGAGCCTTTCATCGCTGAAAAATGGGTCGGGACACTCAATCAACATCTAAACGCCTCCGGGGACAAAGCAACCCTCCGGTTGGCTATGTAATTTTCGATTATTGGTTTTCTTAATGGGATGGGGTTTGTTCTTTGAGCAAATCCCATTTTCGCTTTAAGTCAAGGATGGATTGTTAGCTTTTAGCTCGTTGATTTTTACATCACTGTGAGCACAGCAGGAGGCAATGCGCTCAAGGGGGAAAGTCTGGGTTTTGATAATTCGTGATTTTTTAAGTGTTTAGATAGACAAGGAACTCTTAAACCCATTAACCATGAAAAATCAACGCAGGGAATTTCTGAAAAAAGCAGGAGGAACTCTCGCCTTGGCCTCTGTTGGAACAAGCTTCGCCGGCTCGGCCTCTGCAAAAAGTGTCTTATTGAAACGTGGGTTAAAATCCCAAGCCAATGACAAAGTACGAATCGGACTGATCGGCGGCGGAATCATCGGCCACTACGACACCGATGCCGCGTTGACTATAGATGGAGTAGAGCTGGTGGCGGTCTGTGATCTGTACACCGGAAGGCTGGAGTATGCGAGGGAAAAATACGGCAAAGACATCTTCACGACGAGAGATTACCGGGAGGTTTTGGCCCGACCGGACATCGACGCGGTCTTGGTGTGTACGCCGGATCACTGGCATCAGCGGATTGCCATCGATGCAATGAAAGCCGGCAAGCATGTCTATTGTGAAAAACCCATGGTGCAACGCATCGAAGACGGGCAGGCGATCATCGACACGCAAAAGTCTACTGGGAAGGTGCTGCAGGTAGGCAGTCAGCGGGCAAGTTCGGTCGCAGTCCTGGAGGCTAAAAAGGTACTGCAGTCCGGAGTGATTGGTGATCTGACCTTCGTGTCTGCCTATTGCGACAGATCCACTGCCATGGGCGCGTGGGATTATTCGATTCCAACGGATGCCAGCCCTGAGACGGTGGATTTCGATTCGTTTTTGGGCTACGCGCCAAAGATCCCATTCGATGCGACCAGGTTTTTCCGATGGAGAAATTACAGTGATTATGGCACCGGCGCAGCTGGAGACCTGATCGTCCATCTGCTGACAACCGTTCATACCCTAACGGACTCCAAAGGCCCAAACAAGATCTTCAGCGCTGGCGATCTGAAGTATTGGAAAGACGGACGGGACGCCTATGATGTGATCAATGCCCTGATGACTTATCCCAAAACCGAGCAGCACGATTCCTTTCAGGTGACCACACGCGTCAACCTTTGTGACGGAGAGGGCAAAGGCGAATTTGGCCTGAAGCTAGTCGGTACCAATGGCGTGATCACCATCGGATGGAACGACTTTACCGTTCAGACGCTCAAAAGAGAAGCCGCGCCGGGGTTTGGTGGCTATGATTCCTACACGAGTTTTTCAGCGGAGCAAAAAAAGGAATTTCAAAAGTGGTACGTGGCAACCTACGGATCTGAAAAGGGCGGGAACTTCACTCAAAATGAGCCCACCAAATTCGAAGCGCCCGAGGGATATGACGATCGGGTGGATCACATGATTACCTTTTTCAACGGCGTTCGGAACGGTTCGCCAATCCTCGAAGATGCGGAATTTGGTCTTCGGGCGGCAGCACCGTCACTCGCCTGCAATCTGAGCATTGCACAGGAGAAACCCATCCTTTGGGACCCGGTAGGGATGAAGTTGGTATGATGACTGAATACTCTATATAGCAAAACCAGCCGATTCCCGGTTGACCTGGCTGTAGTTCCCGGTATGCAACCATAACCTATGGTTGCATACCTGATTCTGCACGGGGTTAAGACTCCGTGCTACCCATGATGCGTACCTACGGTACGTCGAACAATGGCGAAAAACGTCAGCAGCCTAACGGAAAACCTTCCGCGCTACAACCAGAATCGGTCATCCAGCATCGCATCTTTCCTTAACACCCGGGTAATCCGAAAACCGGTTTTTTGACTGGTCACCATCCTCATTAATGCCATGAGTTGGACTTTTTCCCGGTCAATCACCTTCTCCTCACCACCACCCTGATCGCCTTTTTTCTTAGACTAGACCGTTGTATAGTCATAGTATTCAAGTATTTAAAAAGTAATAGGCCCTAAAAAACCGGGAAATAAATTCAGTCCCGGACTCAATATTTATTATCTTATACCTATCAATTTGTTTTAAGGTAGGTCAAGTGAACTTCACGAAAAGTTCATCTTAAGTTCCTCAACGCCGAGTTTCCGGCGGCTAGTTTTGCGGTCTAATTATCCACTTAAACCTATAACGCATGGGAAATTTTACAATCTCCAAAACAGGCAGATCGCTCCGGTTGGGCTTGTTATTCAGCTTACTCTTTTGGTCGCTGGGGCTAACGGCAGCAGCGGCTGAGGCCTCACTTGCATCAGAAAGCGCTTTTGAAGTAGTGACCGGTACGGTCACGGATGAGACAGGGGCGCCTTTGCCTGGAGCTGCGATCCTTGTAAAGGGTACTACAAATGGTACCATCACAGATCTGGATGGTAACTTCTCCATCGATGTGGCTGGTGATGCGATCCTGGTGGTTTCCTATTTGGGATATACTCCAAAGGAAGTGGCAGTGGCGGGACTATCCACACTCTCCGTACAATTGGAGCCGGATGCAAGGCAATTGGACGAATTGGTCGTAGTGGGCTATGGTACCCAAAAGCGGTCTGATGTCACGGGCGCCATCGGTTCTGTGAAAAGCGAAAATTTCAACAAAGGAGTAATTACCAATCCCGTCGATCTGTTGCAGGGCAAAGTGGCCGGTGTAAACATCACTTCCGCCAGCGGCGAGCCCGGTGCCAACCAAAATGTGATCATCCGGGGAATCGGTAGCTTACGCTCTGGTACCCAACCGCTCTATGTACTGGATGGCTTTCTGCTGGATAACTCCGATACAGGAATCGCCTCCAATCCACTTAACTTTCTCAATCCCAACGATATTGAAAGCATCGATGTGTTGAAGGATGCCAGTGCTACAGCTTTGTACGGTTCCAGAGCATCCAATGGAGTCATCGTCATCACGACCAAGAAAGGAAAATCAGGAGCCTCCCAGATAAACTTATCGGCATCTACTGCATGGTCTTCCATGTCCAAGCAAATCGACGTCTTTGGAGCAGACGAGTTTCGCCGTCAGGTAGTCGCAGTAGGTGGCTCACTGGAGGATTTCGAAGGAAATACCAACTGGCAGGATGAACTGACTCAGGTTGGCTTTTCCCAAGATTACAGCTTGTCCATGAGCGGAGCCAACTCCGAGAAGTTTTCCTATTTCGCTTCACTTGGCTATCAGGACCAGGAAGGGATCTTGAATAACAGCAACCTGACGCGCTATTCAGGCAAACTGAATATGAACCAGAAAGCGTTTGAGGGCCGGCTGATTGTCGATTACAACTTGACGGCATCTTACACCGAAAATCTGCGCCCAAGTATTGGATCTATCATCAGTGATATGCTTTACCTGAATCCGACGATCCCTGCCTACACCAATGGCGAACCTACGTTGCTCAACACCAATGCCCTCAACCCACTCAAGCGAAATGAACTCTACAGTGATGATGCCGCAAACAACCGGATCTTAGGGACGATTTCCCCTTCTTTCGAGATCATCGACGGACTTACTTATAAGCTGAATCTTGGGGTGGATTTTTCCAATACCAGCCGATACGTTCAGTACAAACCCTATTCAGAGGTCGTAAACGAATCCAATGTGTCGGATGGAACCTTGGATGAGTTGATCTCTGCCAATACCAATAGCTTGGTGGAAAATACCCTGACCTACAACTGGAACAATTACAAGCATAATGTCACGATATTGGCCGGTCACTCATATCAGACATTCCTGGATGAGTTCAGAGGTACTTCCGCCAGAGGCTTTGCGGATAACAACATCGAGCCAAGATATCAGGACCACAACAGTACCACCGAATTCCCGACGACCGTAAGTTCCTCTGCTGTCAAAAATGAGCTGCAGTCCTTCTTTGGCCGGTTAAACTACGTCTACGACGAGAAGTACCTGTTTACGGCGACCATCCGGGCGGACGGTTCCTCCAAGTTTGGTGATAACAACAAGTACGGCTACTTCCCCTCCTTTGCGCTGGGTTGGAACCTGAGCAAGGAAGCCTTCATGGCCAACTCCGGTTTTGACAACCTGAAACTCCGTACCAGCTGGGGACAAACCGGAAATCAGGAAATCCCTTCCAAGATCACCAAGGCAAGCTTCTCAGAAGATCGCCTGGCTACAGGGTCGGGGAGTTTGAATACCTATCCGATCGATACCGATGGGACCACGCTGGACAGCTACCCGTATGGGATCGTTTTTACCCGACTGGCGAACCCGGATCTGCAGTGGGAGGTATCTACCCAATTTGACGTGGGAGTTGACTTCGCCTTCTTCGACTACCGTTTGACCGGTACCTTGGATTATTTCAACAAAGTATCCTCGAACATCCTGCTGGAAGTGGTTCCGGCCGACCCGGTTCAGCCGACCTCGACCTACTGGGATAATATTGAGAACATGAAGATCCACAATAGTGGGATCGAATTGGCGCTGAATTACAGCAACAACGCGCAAAAGGCCTTTTCCTATGAGATTGGAGGAAATGTCACGTTTATCCAAAACGAGGTACGGGATTCCCCTTATTCGGTCTTGACTACCGGCGCAGCACAGGGTGCCGGTCAAACCGGTGCGACGATCAATGGCTACATCAACAACCAGCCGATTGGCGCATTCTACATGCTGCAGTTTGACGGAATCGGAGAGGACGGACTCAACCGGTTTGTGGATGTCAACGGAGACGGCCAAATCCTGGACAATGACCGAACGGTGGTGGGAAGTGCCATCCCTAAAGTGATCTATGGCTTCAACGCCAACTTCAGATACAAGAATTTTGACTTGGGACTCAACTTCAACGGTGTGTCCGGAAATAAGATCTTCAATCACACGACCATGTCGCTCTTCACGAAGGCCCAGCTTTCCAGATCCAATAACACCACGGATTTCGCAGTCCAATATCCCGAGGAGTCCTTCAACAACTCCAATACGGTTTCGACAAGATACCTGGAGAGCGGCTCGTACTTTAGGTTAAATAACGCCTCTTTGGGTTACAACCTGAACCCGACTGAGATCGGAATTGGTAATGCCTTCCAAGCTATCCGCCTTTCCGTCACTGGCCAAAACCTGTTTGTGATCACAGACTATTCCGGATTTGACCCGGAGATCAACACCGGAACAACTTCTGGGGGAATCCAAACCTTCGGTATCGACCGCTTCACCTATCCAAGAGCTAGGACTTTCATGGTCAATCTGAATCTAACCTTTTAAGAAAAACAGGCAGATGCGTATCCATCTCCCAGAAAATCGCAATTATATGAAGACTATAAGTTTTAGAAAATTAATTCCAGCAGCAGCCTTTTTCCTGGCATTTCTGAGTTGTACCACCTTAGAGGAAGAAGTGCTCGATGAGTCACTGACCGGGACAGGCCAAGCGGAAATTGTCAGCGGGTCCATCGCCCCGGTCTATGGGATGCTGCGCCAAGTGTGGCTGCATACGAATAATTTTGGGCTTCAGGAAGTCGCTTCAGATGAAGGAATTCTTCCCTACCGTGGGGGTACGGACTGGTTTGACGGCGGGAAATTTATCGCCATCCACCAGCACCTGATGACTCCAAGCAATGCCTTGGTAGGGGATTCTTGGACTTTCATAACCCTGGCATTGTCCAGAGCAGTGGCAGCGGAAGAGCAGCTCGGGCTGGAAGTGGAAGCTGGGAATGCAAGTGCCCAAAACCCACTTTACGAAATGCTCGCAATGAAGGCTTACCTGAACATGTTGGCCTTGGACAACTGGGGACTGGTATTCAAAAAGGAGCGTTCTGACCAACAGTCAGAGATCCTGAGAGGGCAGGAAGCCGTCGATTACCTCGAGGCAGAATTGCTGGCAGTGGTGAATCTGATCAGCGAGAGCAGCAGCGGTCCGGGTCGGATGAACAAGCATGCCGTGGAGGCTTTGCTCGCGCGTCTGTATCTGAACGCAGCGGTCTATCGCGATCCTTACGGAACTCCGGACTTTAGAGCCGAAGACATGGACAAGGTGATCGAATACACCAACAACATCATCAGCGCGGGTTATTCCCTGTCACCGGAGTACTTTGACCTCTTCAATGACAACAACAACACCAATCCAGAGATCATCTTTTCCCTCGATCAGCGAGGAGTACTTCAGACCGAACACAGCAGATGGCAATATTGGTCTATATCCGGAGATCAGGTACCAAGACCTGAATTCCCCAGCACAAGGGGCACGGACGCCGTAGCGGCTACCCCGGATTTTGTTCAGACTTGGTATGATGCCTATGGCGATGTCGACCCGGCTGATGCAGATGCCCGTTTCTATCAGGAGAATACGGTCATCCCGGAAAATCTCAGAGACCTCACCGGAATAAATCCCACGAACGACTCAGAGCATTACTACTGTGTGGACGCTACTGAATTTGAAATGGACCGTGGAATCCTCCGTAATATCATCTGGGGCCCAAGAAAGGACGGCAGCGGAAACATCATCAAATGTCCGGATGGGAAGATCAGAGTCTATCCGGTGATCAACAGAAGAAGCAGCGGTGCAAATATCCGCTACGTGGATCATACCTACGAGGTGGATTTCACCAACGAAGGAAGTCTTCACAACACCGGACACCGATTCTCCAAATACCAGTTTAGCCGAACTGCAACCGACTGCTGCAGCAGAAGCAGCGTGGATATAGTTTTGGTTCGATTGGGTGAAGTGTACTTGATGCGCGCTGAAGCCAAGCTGAGAAAGGGCGACAATGCCGGCGCACTTGCCGATATCAATACGCTGAGAACCTCCAGAAATGCCCGTCCTGCACAGACACCCGCTCCCTTGACTTCCATCGATCTGGATATCCTGTTCCGGGAGTCTGGCTTCGAGCTGTATTGGGAAGGCCTGAGAAGAGTTTACCAAATCCGTTTTGGAAAATACGAAGACAGTTGGACTGAGAAGACCGATAGCGATGTCAACAAGCGACTGTTCCCGATTCCGCAAAGGGCGATTGATGGAGCTTCAAACATTGCCGGATTCTTGGTGCAAAATCCCGGTTATTAAAATTTCTCAAGAGGTAATAAATCCAAAAGCCGAGCGGACTCCGTTCGGCTTTTTTTGTGAATTTGGATGGATCTGGCAATTGGCTTTAAAATTAGTTCGACACCCTTCGGGGTTGTGGGAATCCTATCGCTATCGTTTTTTCCACGGGTTTCATCCGCGGTTATTGAGAAGTTTGATCCCTTGTCAGGGTCGGGAATTGAATTACGATGATTTGGGATAATGACCACCAAGTGGTCGAACCTTTCAATAGCCCTCGGTGAAACCGGGGGTAGGAATGTCAACCACGTCAACAACAACCCCGAATGGGGTTGAACTTATTGATATTGAAATTACAAATTCCAAAAAAATAAAAGGGCAAATCCCAGCCAGCGTCCTCTCGAACAAAGCAATAGACTACGCCGAGGTGGTTTGCTTCAGGGAAACTCCATCTTCCAAAAGGCTAAGCTCCTGGAGCCAGTCCAAATTCAATATACGTAGCCTGACTGATTCCTGAAGATGAAGTTGTACGAAATCCAGCCAGTATTCCACATCCAACATTCTCAAACATCTTGGAATGGAATTTTTGGCTGAGCCATCGGTGCTCTATCTTATAGAGATCAGAAAACTCGTCGAAGTGATCGACTTGATGCAATAGCTCGGTTTTAGCTTTAATCAAAGTTTTGGATTCAAGTTTCATGTGCAGGAATCAGTTTAGAGTATTTCACTTTGGTTTAGAATAGGGTTGGGCCGCTCAAAGGTGTGGTTCTCAAAGCTTACCGAGTAGTCGGATGGAAAGAGCCTGGAAGGAATGTAGTAGTCCGTGGAGATCACCTGTGCACCGGAAGCCTTCGCCTTTTCAAACTTGCTGTAGTTACCGGTTCGGGCCTCTTTGGTATCGGAATCTGCGCGGGTTCGGATGATGTAGCCTTTTCTTACAAGCTCCTGAATGTAGGTTTCGTTGGACACGGGATCGTTGATGATCCGGAAACCGGCTTCAGGATTTCCTTCTTTCAGATTGACAAAAAGTACCCCGTTTCTCAGTTCCGGTTTTTCGGTCAGGTAGCGGCGGATTTTCTCCTCACTCTCATCCAGCACAAAAAGAAACTTGCCTCTGACAGCCTCCAGTTCAGGCCAGTTACCAGCCAAGACAGCCTTTTCCAACGATTCATAGTCTCCACGAACCTGATCCGGCGTGATCAGTTTATCAATTCCCAGGTAAGTGCGAACTTCCAAGTCGATGCTGTCCAGCGCGGTTCCGGTAAAGGGAAGTGGGTTGACCGTCATCGGAACTTTTCCGTCTTTGGCATTGATCAGGATGAACACCGGATGGTGATCGGGATGCTGATCGCTCCAGGATTTTAGCTCTAAAAGTGCGTTTTTGAAAAGCAGGTGGTGGGATTGCACATCCAAATCCTGCACATGGAAAAGCTTCAGACCCGGCTCGGAAAGCTCCTTTTTCGGGTCAAAAACAGTCCCTTCCGGCAGCATTGCCAAGGACTTGGGGTTGGCAAATCTTCCTCCCATGGGATCATGAAAGACATCGAGTTCCAGATTTCGCAGTCCCAAGTTAAGTTGCTCCGAAAGCGGCAGATGCTCGTACTCCAAGCTTTGTGCCGCTGCCGGGTTGACCTTATTCAGATAGTCCAAAATCGGGGAAGGCATGGCGCTTTTATAGCTGTTGTGGCTGCCGATGACCTGAGTTTCATTGAGTTTTTGGCCAAAACTTCCGCTGATCAAAAGGAAAAGCGAAACTGCGAACAAAAGGGTTTTAGGAGAATTCATAGGTTTGATGGATCAATCCGAAAGATGGGGCATTCAAATCCGTGATCATTTAATTCAAAGTCAAGTTTATGTTATCGTTTTTTGAGATGTTTCCCTTGGTTTACCTTTTTGTTATTTCACTGGAAAAGCCCTAAAATCAGCGAATATTTAGGTTTTTACGCGATACTTTTGAAAATGGAAAATCTCAAAAAAGGCCTTTTCGTCCTGTTGTTTTTAGCTCCCGTTTGGCTCTTTGCCCAACAGGATTTCAAGCTCCATTCGCACAATGATTACTTAAGAAATGTGCCTTTTTGGGAGGCATTTGGGGCAGGAGCCGCCAGCATCGAGGTCGATGTCATACTGCAAGATGGCGGCCTGATGGTGGCGCATGAGAAGGAAAGTATCCAGCCCGAACTGACGCTTCGCTCACTTTATCTGGAACCTATCCAAAAGGCTGTTGATCTGGGGATGATCGATGATTTTGGCTTTCATCTGCTCATCGATTCCAAGACAGAAGGATACGCCACGCTTGAGGCAATCGTGAAAGATGCGGCTGATTTTGAGGAAATGCTTTTTTCTCCCCAAAATCCCACGGGATTGAAACTTATCATCTCCGGCAACAGGCCTAAACCGGAAGACTATTCCAAGTATCCGGAATGGGTGTTTTTTGACTACCAAAGTAAAACTTTGACTGCCGATTTGCCTTGGGAAAAGATCGGAATGGTGAGCTTGAGCTTCAGTCAATTTTCTGTTTGGAATGGAAAAGGCAGAATAGTCGAAGCACAAAAGGCAAAACTGGAGGAGTTTATTGCTCTGGTTCATTCCTTCCAAAAGCCGGTCAGATTTTGGGCCTCACCGGACGGTAAGTCCGCCTGGAAGGCCTTTTACGATATGGGCGTGGACTACATCAACACCGATCAACCGGGTGCCGCACAGGCTTACCTGAGCACACTGAGCCAGAATGTCTATTCCACTTCCACCCGGCACGCAGTTTATCAGCCGACCTTCGAATCAGATGGAGTTGCTATGCCTGTCAAAAACATCATTCTCCTGATCGGCGACGGCAATGGACTGGCGCAGATTTCCGCAGGGCTTTTTGCCAACGGAGGAGATCTGAATCTGGCCCAATTGAAAAACATGGGCTTGATCAAAACCCAGGCGGCAGATGACTTTACCACCGACTCGGCCGCAGGCGCTACTGCTTTGGCCACTGGGACGAAAACCAACAACCGGGCCCTAGGTGTAGCTCCTGACGGGCCAGTTCTTTCAAATCTGCCGGATATCTTGGCAGAGTATCAATTTGTTTCCGGCATCATTACGACAGATCAACTGACAGGAGCGACGCCAGCTTCCTTCTATGCCCATCATCCCGAGCGCGACGAGTCGGATCAGATTGCGGCCTATTTGCCAAAGAGCGAACTGGATTTGTTTATAGGCGGAGGCGGAAAAGCCTTTGAACCCCAGCTCTCCAATCTGAAATCCGTCGGGTTTGAACTCGTGGAGCAACTGGATCAAGTGGCAAAATCAAATGCCGATCGTGTTGGATTTTTCTCTGCTCCGGGTTCCAATCCATCGATGGAAAAGGGCAGGGGAGACTTCCTGAGCCAAAGCGCTTTGGCCGCAACGACTTTTCTTCAGCGTAAAAACCAGCCCCTTTTTCTAATGATAGAATCCGCAATGATTGATTCGGGCGGTCATGGCAACAGTACCGCAACGATTGTGGAAGAGATGCTTGACTTTGATCGGACCATCGGGGAAATGATGCGATATGCTGATGAGAATCCCGGAACCCTGCTGATCATTACCGCTGATCATGAAACCGGCGGAGTGTCCATTCCCCAGGGAAATCTGGAAACCGGGGAGGTCGAACTTGCCTTCCACAGCGATGATCATACGGGAATTTTAGTGCCGATATTCGCTTATGGACCCCATTCAGATGATTTTAGAGGGATTTTTGAGAATTCGGAAGTGTTTGACAAGGTGATGGAACTGGTAGGGAAGTATCACTCGAAGTGAGTAAATAGCTGCTTCAGGGCCCGTCCATACGAGATTTACTTTTCATTCCGCGGTAACTTTTCCTATTGTCCTGCTTCGCCCCAAGCAGGACTACCCTTAGAGATTTGTCTCTCCCACCGTGGTTTGTCTTTCAGGTGCCACACCTCCTGCAACAGACAACGCGACAAGTCCATAACATAGCAACACCGTCATCCGGCATTTGGAGAAAATGACAACAGCGCAGCCGAACGCCTGACAGCTGAAACGCCTACGTGCGCGCTAGTCGATATATCATAGAAAATGACGGTTACTTGAATATAGCAAAGCTTGGAAAAGATAATGTGCTAACAATTGTTTAAAAAATCACATTGGGTGATTCAAAAATAACCCGGAATTTTTGCCGAATTGGGTTTTAGCAACGATCTTACTTAGAGGTTCAATATGTAAGAGAGCCTAAATATTGTTAAATATATGTAACTAATTGAATGTTAGGATTTTCGTATCTTTTTAACTAGTTGCATTCACGCTAAATCAATTTTGGTATGCAATGGAAATCTACCTCTCTGCTACTTTTTGCGCTGTTTTTCTCATTTGGCAGATCGTTTTCCTTTTCAGGAAATGCTTCGCTGGAGCCTACAGCTTCTTATCTGAGCACCGGCTATAAAGAAGGTTCATCAAATGGCTTGGTTGCCGAACATCTTTCAAACAATAGCTCAGGCAGCTATTCTCCAGCTAGGGTAGGATATGATGCTCCCACAGATTTAGCCCTTACGCTCTCTGTCAATAACTCCAACCCGGTCCTTGGCAATGATGTCGTCTTTACCATCACAGTCACCAATAATGGTCCAGCGGATGCTTCGGGGGTGGAAGTTTCAGCACCGCTTCCGGCTGGCTATGATTACCAGGGTAACAGCATTGGCGGGGCAGCATACATCGCCCTGACCGGAATTTGGAATGTTGGGTCACTGGCCTCTGGAGACGCTGTAAGTATCGAGATTACGGCCACAGTTACTGCTACAGAGGATTATGGATTTTCTGCTGCTGTCACGCATGACGAGATTGATACGGATGGGGAAAATGACCAGTCAAGCATCTCAGTGGACCCGATTCTTATAGCGGATTTAGCTACTTCCAAATCAGCGAGTACTAACACTCCAAATGCCGGTGACCAAGTTGTTTTCACAGTTTCGGTGACAAACAATGGTAATTATCACGCAACCAATGTCGTGGTCATTGATCAGCTCAGGTCAGGCTACACCTACGTAAGTGACAACAGTGGGGGAGACTACAATCCCGCAACCGGAAATTGGAACGTGGGTGACTTGGCGGACGGTGCCACCGCGAGCATTGAAATCACTGCCCTGGTCAATGGAACCGGAAACTACCAGAATACGGCAACTGCCAGTTCGGATCAGTTCGATCCAAATAATTCCAACAACCAAAGTTCCATCACCTTAACTCCCGTTCCTCAAACGGACCTGAGCATTGCCAAGTCTGTGAACAACGGAACGCCGGATGTGGGAAGTACGGTCAATTTTACCATTACTGTCACCAACAACGGACCTTCTCCGTCGACGGGGATTGTCGTCTCCGATCAACTTCCTGATGGCTATGAGTATGTTTCTGATAGTCCTTCGCAGGGCAACTACGTTGAGGGATCGGGAACATGGACCGTGGGAAATCTGGCCTCAGGAGCTTCTGCAACTTTGACTATTACAGCCAGAGTATTGGAGCCTGTCTCAGGTGCTGACTTTGAAAATCAGACTTCCATCACTTCAAGCAATGAGAATGATCCGAATCCTTCCAATAACTCTGAAAGCGAAATAACTGCTCCTGTTTCCAATCCGAGCTGGACTTTGACAAAAAGCAGTTCGGATAGCTATGAAAATCCCGGCGATGTCATTGATTACACCATTACTGTACAAAACACCGGGAATGTTTCCATTTCGAATGTGGTGGTTTTAGATCCACAGGCCACCTCCGGCCCTGAGTATAGCTCTGGTGATACCAATACAAATGATATTCTGGAAGTCGGTGAAACCTGGATTTTCAATGTTTCCTATGAAGTGACGCAGGAGGATATCGACAACGGAAGCTTTACCAACTCAGCCACTGCCACAGGAGATCCTACAGCCGGTGATCTGGATGAAGCCACCGGACAAACGACCGTCAATGCCATCCTGAATCCTTCCTGGACGCTTAGCAAATCCGCCGCTCAAAGTGATTTTGACGCCGTCGGAGATGTGATTAATTACACGATCACACTGGAAAATACAGGGAATGTTTCGATTCAAAATCCTGTCGTTACCGACCCAGGCGCGAGTTCTCCTCCTACTTATGAATCAGGTGACGACGGGGACGGGGTTTTGGAAGTCGGCGAAACTTGGGAATTCACAGCGACACACGTGGTCACCCAAGAAGACATCGACAGCGGAGGATATACCAATACAGCCACGGCCTCGGGGGATTTGATTTCAGGGTCCATTCCGGATGCTTCCGGTCAGGCAACTGTGCCTTCCATTCCAAACCCTTCCTGGACTTTATCTAAGACTGCCAACCAAAGCGAATACACCAATGCAGGCGATGTGCTGGACTATACTATTGTAGTAGAAAATACAGGCAACGTATCTATCAATAATGTGAATGTGACGGATAGTCAGGCCATTTCAGGCCCGACTTATTCTTCTGGGGATGCCAATGGCGACAGCAGACTTAGCCCCGGTGAATCCTGGTCTTACACGGCTTCCTATACGGTCACTCAAGATGATGTGGACAATGGAAGTTATGCGAATACAGCGACTGTGGATGGTGATCCAGCCGGAGGCACGTTGGATCCCGAAAGCGACGAAGCTATCGTCCCTGCCATTCAAAATCCAGAATGGACAATCTCCAAGACCAGCAATACTGCGTCTTACTCCAAGCCGGGTGATGTCATTTCTTACACCATTGCTGTCCAAAACACAGGAAACGTATCCATCAGCAATGTGGTCGTTTCAGATCCATTGACTAATAGTGCTCCTGCATACCAATCAGGAGATCAGGACAACGATCAGGAACTTGATGTAAATGAGACCTGGATTTTTACCGCAGAATACACCGTCACCCAGGAAGATGTGGATAACGGTTCGTTCGATAACACCGCGTCAGCCACCGGAGATCCTGCCGGAGGAGACTTGGACGATGTCACAGATGAAGAATCCGTACCGGCTATCCAAACGCCTAAATGGACCATTTCCAAATCAGTCAATGAGGATGGGTATGGAGAAATCGGGGATGTACTTACCTATGAAATCATTCTTTCAAACACCGGGAACGTCTCGATCAGCAATGTCGTCGTGTCTGATCCACAGGCGACTTCGGGTCCGACCTATGTCTCCGGAGATACCAATTCTGACAATGAACTGAGTGTAGGAGAAACCTGGACTTACACCGCCGAGCACGTCGTCAATCAGGATGATCTAAACGCCGGCAGCTTTACCAATGAAGTGACAGCTTCCGGAGACCCTGCGGGTGGAGATCTTGACGACACTACCGATGATGAGACGCTGGTAGGTTCTCAGAATCCCAAGCTTTCCATCAGCAAATCTGTGGAGGAAAGCGGCTATTCCGAGGCCGGTGAGGAACTGCATTATAATGTCACGGTGGTCAATACCGGCAACGTTACCCTGACTGATCTGGTCATCACGGACCCGAAAGTAGGGACTTCAGATGTCTATCCAGAATTCCAGCCAAGTCAGACCATCACCATCCCCTTGACCTATACTGTCACCCAGGAAGACGTAGATCGGGGCTCTTTGCAAAACACAGCCTCTGCCACAGCAACTACCCCTAACGGAACGACTTTCACCCTCGATGACTCTGAAGACATCAAGGCATCCCAAACTCCGAGGATGGAGGTGAGCAAGTCAGCGGGAGAACCGGATTATATCGCAGTTGGTGAGGTGTTGAACTATACCATTATCCTGGAAAATACCGGGAATATTACCATCAATAATCCTGTAGTGGAAGATCCGCTGGCAACTTCCGGCCCTACCTACGAAACGGGCGATGAGGATTCCGACGGAGTGTTGGATGTAGGGGAAACCTGGACTTATACAGCTACCCACGTAGTGACCCAGGAGGACATTGACAATGGAAGTTTTACCAATGAGGTCACTGCGAGTGGTGATCCTGCAGCGGGAACCTTACCTGATGAAACGGATGAAGTGACGGTTCCGGCTATTCAGAACCCAGATTGGGAGATGACCAAAACTACCACCAATAATCCCAAAGAATATGCCTCAGCCGGTGATGTGATCGAGTATGACATAGTAATCGCCAATACCGGAAACGTCTCTATCAAAAGTGTAGAAGTGTTCGATACCGGGGCTACCAATCCACCGGTTTATGAAAGTGGAGACAACAACGACGATGATGTGTTGGATGTGGGTGAAACCTGGACTTACACCGCCAGCTATGTGGTGACCCAGGATGACATTGACAACGGCAGCTATTCCAATACTGCCGAAGCAAACGGGATTTCGTTTGGGGGAAATCTGCCAAATATCAACGACGATGAAACCGTCCCTGCGAATCAGGTAGTCGATTGGGAGATCACCAAAACTCCATCCAGCGATACCTACACCAACGCTGGCGAAGTGATCACCTATACGTTCGAAGTAGAGAATACCGGCAACGTTTCCATCTCTGAGATCACCGTTACAGACCCGCTGACTTCTGAGCCTACCTATGTCTCGGGTGATTCGAACAACAACGGAAAACTCGATCCGGACGAGGTTTGGATCTTTACCGCTGAATACACCATTACCCAAGAAGATATTAATAATGGCAGTGTTACCAATACTGCTACAGCCGACGGCACTCCCGCCAATGGGGATGACCTTCCGGATGCTGAAGATTCTTCCACCATAGATGCAATCCTAAACCCTGATATCTCCCTTGAGAAATCAGTCGACAAGGTCACCTACGACGATACGGGAATAGTTTTAAATTATACTATCGTCGTGAGAAACACCGGAAATCTCACGCTCAGCGATGTTACAGTCGTTGATGACTTGATTGATCTGGATGAAAGTGGAATCACCTTGGAGCCAGGTCAGGAATTGACTTATACAGGCTCGGTCACAGTATCTCAGGAAGATCTGGACAGTGGCTCCATTACCAATACTGCGACAACATCAGGCACCGATCCAAACGGTGAAGACGTCGACGACTCAGATTCCACCGAATCCGATGCGGATCAGAAGCCTTCCATCAATGTAGATAAAACCCTGACCAGCGACGGCTACGTGGAGGCCGGTGATGTCTTGGAATATACCATTACTGTCACCAATACCGGGAATGTCACTCTCAGTGATGTCGATGTAGTGGACCCGCTCACAGGCATGAGCGAGAATATACCAAGTTTTGCTCCGGGTGAAACTTTGGTGTTTACCACCACCTATACGGTAACCGTTGCGGACGTCGACAATGGTTCCGTCACGAATACAGCCACAGCCTCAGGCCAGGATCCAAACGGGGAAGATATCACCGATGATGATTCGCAAACGACCAACGGAGCCGAATCAGACGAAATCACCGTGCTCAAAAACGCTGATAAATCAGGTTATTTTGAAGCGGGAGAGGTGGTGACTTATACAATTGTGGTTTCCAATACCGGCAACTCGACCATCAGTGATGCAACGGTGGTCGATCCATTGACTGGCTTGACGGAAGATATTGGGACTCTTGCTCCGGGACAGACGGTGCTTTATACTACTACTTACACAGTAACCCAGGCCGACGTGGACAATGGTAACATCAGCAATACCGCCACTGCTTCGGGAACAAATTCAGATGGGGAGGATGTGCAGGATGATGATTCGGAAGACATAAACGGAGCAAAAAATCCGGAATTGAATGTCAACAAAACCCAAACATCAGGGGATCTGGTAGAGGGTGATGTGTTGGAATATACGATTGTGGTGACCAATACCGGAAACGTCACGATCTCTGACATTGAAGTGACCGATCCAAGCACGGGTCTGGATGTAAACATAGGCGACTTGGCTCCGGGCGAGTCCTATACCTTGACTACCTCTCACACAGTGACTGCTGAGGATGTTGCAGCGGGGAGCTTTACCAATTCCGCCACAGCAACCGGAGAGGACCCGGATGGGAATGACACCAGTGATTCAGATAGTACCACGGATGGTGGAGATGGGCCATATAGCGAGTTGAGGATAACCAAAACGGTTCAGGAAAACGGCTATACGGAAGCCGGTGAAGTGCTGAACTATACTATCGTAGTATCCAATCGGGGGAATGATGCACTGACCAATGTAGTGGTCACAGATCCATTGACCGGACTGAGTGAGACCATAGATCTGGAACCGGGGCAAAGCCAGACCTTCAACGAAACCTACACCGTCAGCCAAGAGAATGTAGATATCGGGTTCATCACAAATACAGCTACTGCGACCGGTCAAAATACCTCCAATGAAACGCTCACCGATACTGACTCCGAGCGCATCAACGGTGTGCAGACGCCACAGATCAAGGTGGAGAAAGAGGCTGCTCAAGGTGGATATAAGTCGGAAGGTGATGTAATCAACTATACCATACTAGTCGCCAATACCGGAAACGTCACTCTTTTCGATGTGGAAATTACGGATCCATTGACAGGTTTGAGCCAGACCGAACCCACTATGGCCCCGGGTCAAATCGTGACCATTACAGAAAGCTACACCGTCACTCAGGGGGATTTGGATGTCGGAGTGGTGACGAATACAGCGACTGCCACAGGTGAGGACTTCTATGATGTGCCTGTATCCGACGACGCTACGGAAGACGTAACCGGTGCCAGAAATCCTAAACTCAGCCTTACGAAGACAGTCGCGGAAACTTCTTATACCAATCCAGGTGATGAGCTCGACTATACTTTGGTTGCAACCAATACCGGAAATCTTACCGTCTTTGAGACCGATGTCACAGATCCTTTCACAGGATTTGAGGAGACAGTTTCGGAACTGGCACCAACTGAGTCGGCTACTTTTACCTTCACCTACGAGGTCACCCAAGAGGATATAGATCGGGGAAATATCCTCAATACCGCAAATGCTACCGGAAGGGATTTCCGTGGTGCCATAGTTTCAGATGAAGACGCGGTAAATGTCCCTGCCAACAGACAGCCTGAACTGACGGTAACCAAGGAAGCTGACATTGCCCAATTCGATGCTCCGGGGACGGAGATCAACTATGTCATCACGGTTACCAATTCCGGAAATATCACAGTCACGGATCTGGACGTAGTGGATCAGAAAGTCAACTCCGGTCCGGAATATGTCAGTGGTGATGATGGAGATGGTTTATTGAATGTCGATGAAACTTGGACGTACACGGCTTCCTATGTTACCACTCAGGCTGATGTGGATAATGGAAAATTTGATAATACCGTCAATGCGGATGGAGATTTAGCAGGGGGCGGCTCCACTCAGGGAAGTGCGAATGAAACGGTTGTCGGGATTCAAAACCCAAGCTGGACATTGGATAAAGCGGGCATCGACAATCCAAGGGTTTATACTCAAGTCGGGCAGACGCTCAACTATAGCATCGTCCTCGCCAATACCGGAAATATTTCCATCAGCAACATCAATCTACAAGATCCGAACGCCACCACCGGACCGGATTATCTGGCAGGTGACAGTGACGACGACGATGTCTTGGATGTAGGCGAAAGCTGGACTTATACTGCCACTCATGTCATTACCCAGCAGGATATCGACACTGGTCAGTTTGTGAATATAGCTACCGCTAAAGGCAGACCGGCTGGAGGTTCCATCCCTGACCTGACGGACAGCGAAACCATCAATGCCATCCAAAACCCAGCTTGGACACTGACCAAAACCAGCACCACACTGCCGAATTCCTATTCGGCACCGGGCAATATATTGACCTATCAGCTTGAGCTCGAAAACACCGGGAATATTTCGATCAGCAATGTAAATGTCACTGATCCATTTGTTGCCGAAGGTCCGACCTATAGAACTGGTGACAAAGACGGAGATGATATCCTGGACGTAGGGGAGACTTGGGAGTATTCCGCCAAGTACACCGTAAACCAGCAAGATGTCAATGCAGGTTCTTTCACCAACACGGCTACGGCTGCAGGTATTCCTGCAGGAGGAAATTTGCCTGATGCGCTCGGAGAGGAAATCGTAAATGCCATCCAAAATCCAAGACTGGAAGTAACCAAATCAGTGGAGGAAAGCGGCTACACCGCTGTAGGCGAAGTGCTTCATTACACCATCGTTTTGGAAAACGTCGGTAATGTGACGGTGTATGATATCACCGCTTCCGACTCCAAAACCTTGCTTAGCACCCAAATAGCCACCATGGAGCCGGGCGACAGCCAGACTTTCCAAGAGACCTACACAGTGACTCAAGAGGATGTGGATCGTGGCACGATTACCAACACCGCCGATGCGACAGGCGTAGACTTTTTGGGAAATGTAGTCCAAGACGATGACACTGAAATCCTGAATGGAGCCCAAAGTCCACAAATCACGGTGGACAAGTCGGTGCAGCAAAATAGCTACATCAATGCTGGTGAAACGCTGAATTACACCATTACTGTCACCAATACCGGAAATATCACGGTATTCGACATGGAAGTTTCCGATGATCTGACGGGACTTTCTACGACTGTAGCCACCTTCTCTCCTGGGGAAAGTGTGACCTTTACTGAGGCCTACACCGTCACTCAGGACGATGTGGACAATTCCAAGATCGACAATACTGCGACTGCAGAAGGTACTGACTTCAATGGGTTGCCAGTTTCTGACGACGATCTGGAAAGAATCACGGGTGTTCAGAATCCATTTATTTCTTCTTCCAAGTCTTCTCCTCAGACTACCTACTCTTTCGTAGGCGAAGTGATCAATTATGAAATTCTGATCAATAACACAGGTAACGTCTCCTTCTACAACATGGAGATCAATGACCCTAAGGCAGAGATAACCAGTGAAAATCCCGTCGCGATCATCCCTGCCCACACGACAGCCACGGTGACTGCGGTGCACACGGTAACTCAGGCTGATTTGGATGCGGGCTCTTACACCAATCAGGCTACTGCTAACGGAGCCTTGAAAACGGGTGTCCCTATCTCCACCACCACCAATCAGGTGACGCTTCAGGCCATCCAGACTCCTTCTTTGGTCGCGACAAAGGCTACTTCCACGGCGAATTACGATCAAGTGGGGGACGTGATTGAGTACACGATCGTCGTTGAGAATACAGGTAACGTAACGCTGACAAATGTCACTGTGAATGAGCCGAAGGCGGTAATCACAGGAGGTAATCCAGTTTTGACTTTGGCACCAAACCAAACTGCCACCATTACAGCTGAACATGTCGTGGCTCAGGCAGACCTTGACGCTGGCGAATATGCCAATCAAGCCACTGCAAGAGGTCAGGATCCGAAAAACAACAACGTGGATGCCACGACTAATCAAGTCATAGTTCCGGCTATACAATCTCCTTCTTTGATTTCTGCGAAAAGATCCAGAACCAGCAGCTATTCCGCCGTCGGTGAGGTGATCAAATACGACATTGTCATCAGAAATACCGGGAATGTGACTCTCACGAATATTGTGGTCACAGATCCAAAAGCGACGATCACTTCAGGAAGTCCAATCGCCACTTTGGCACCTCAGCAGAATGCTACAGTCACTGCCGAGCATGTGGTCGTGCAGGCTGATATTGATGTGGGTTCCTATACCAATCAGGCCACTGCGACCGGACAGGATACCAATGGCGGTGATGTGGATACTGAGACCAATGAGGTGACTGTTCCGGCGATTGAAAGTCCTTCGATTTCCATCGACAAGACCGCAATTACGACAAGCTATTCTGAGGATGGGGATATAATTTCCTACCAGGTCACGGTGACAAACACTGGAAATGTGACCTTGACTGATGTCCAGGTGACTGATCCATTGACTGAAATGGACGAAAGCATCGCGACTTTCGCACCCGGTGCCACTCAGATTTTCACGACCACTTATACCGTGGATCAAGCAGATGTGGACAATGGCTCGGTGCCAAATACGGCTTCCGTGACTGCTGCGCCTCCTGCTTCCAGCGGGATTCCGGAAGTGTCAGATGCTGACGATGAACTGGTAGAGGCAATTCAAACTCCAAGTATTGAGGTGACCAAATCTGCGGATAAAGCTACTTACGAGACTCCGGGTGAAGTGGTGACTTATACCATCGTCGTGACCAACACCGGAAATGTGACCCTGACTGAGGTCGTGGTGACAGATCCGTTAACAGGTTTGGATGAAGCCGTGGGTACTTTGGCACCGGATGAAAGTGCGACTTACACCACGACAATCACCATCACGCAAGCGGACATTGACAATGGCTCTATTTCAAATACAGCAGCAACAAATGGAGTTGATCCGAATGGTGATCAGGTAACTGACACGGATGATGAACTGATCAATGCGCTTCAAAATGGAGACATTGAAATCACCAAAACTGCCGATCCGAATGCCTTCAGCGCGCCGGATACAGAAATCACCTATACGATTACGGTAGAAAATACAGGTAACCTTACTTTGGAAAATGTCGCGGTAACCGATCCACTGACCGGGCTGGATGAGACCATTGATGTGCTGATTCCAGGCCAAGTGGAAGTTTATACCACTACCTATACAACTACTCAGGCCGACCTTGATGCCGGAAGCATTCCAAACACTGCAAGTGCTGCAGGTCAGACTACCCAAGGCGAAGATGTCTCTGATTCGGACAATGAACTGGTCACAGGCCAGCAAAGTGCTTCGATTGAAGTGGTGAAGACCTCCAGTCCGAAATTCTTCAATGCCGCGGGTGAAGTGATCACTTACACCATCGAGGTAACTAATACCGGAAACGTGACCTTGGATGAGGTGGAGTTAGTCGATCCATTGACCAACTTCGTCAAGTTGGTGGGTACCATGGCGCCCGGAGAAACCCAGACATTTACCACCACATACACATTGACTCAGGCAGATGTGGACAATACCAATTTGGTAAATACTGCCACAGCAACCGGTTTGTCGCCTTCGGATGAGGAAGTATCGGATACTGACAATGCACGGATTTATGTATTTGGCACTCCGGCCATAGAAATTGAGAAAACCGCAGATCCGCTGACCTTCGATGAGGCAGGTGAGACGATCACTTACACCTTGGTAGTCACCAATATCGGTAATGTGACCTTGACAGATGTGACCGTGGTCGATCCACTCACAGGAACTGACGAGTTGGTGGATGATGGAGTCTTGGACCCTACGGAAAGCAAAACCGTTACTTTAACCTACGACGCTACCCAAGATGATCTGGATCAGGGATTCATTACCAACATTGCAACAGCTACTGGAGTTGATCCGGATGACGAAACAGTTGAAGATTCAGATGATGCAAGAGTCCAGGGTCTCCGTTCCGGTGCTATTGGTATAGAGAAAACAGCGAATCAACCGACCTTCGATGAAGCAGGGGATGACTTGGGCTACACAATTACGGTGACCAACGAAGGAAATGTGACTTTGACTGATGTGGAAGTGACAGATCCATTGACTGGATTGACTTGGGATATTGGAGAAATGGCTCCTGGAGCAAGTGTTTCCACAGTTACTAGCTATACAGCTGATCAGGATGACGTCAATGCTGGTTTGGTAGTGAATGAGGCCACTGCCACCGGGAATACCCCATCAGGAAATGTTGTGACTGATCAGGATGACGCCAGAGTACTTGCTAGAAGATCCGGTTCCATTGTCATCGAGAAAACTCCACTTCAGAGGACTTACAACCAAGCGGGAGAAGTGATTGACTATGAAATTGTCGTCACCAATACAGGAAATGTAACGCTCACAGATGTTGAAGTATCTGATCCGCTGACCGGCTTTGAAACAACAATTGGCAGCATGGCTCCGGCGGATTCGGAAACTTATACTGTTTCCTACACAGTCACTCAAGCCGATGTAGATCGGGGCACTATTGTCAATGTAGCTTCTGTATCAGGTTTGACTCCTGCTGATAGAACGGTTACCGATACAGACAACGCCATTGTGCTGGCAAGAAGATCAGCGTCCATCTCCATCACCAAGGATGCGGATGTGCAGACTTACGACGAGGTAGGTGACGTAATCGATTACACCTTGGTGGTGACTAACACCGGCAATGTGACCCTGACCAATGTCGAGGTGACTGATCCGCTTACCCAATACAGCAGCACTATCGCGACTTTGGCACCTGGTGAAAGTGAGGAACTCAGCACTTCTTATGTGATCACACAGGAAGATGTGGATAATGGTGAGCTGCCAAATACAGCAAGTGTAACAGGAACTACCCCAGCTGGTCTTACTGTAAGGGACACAGACGATGAGCTGGTGACAGCCATTCAGAATGGTGAAATCACAGTTTCCAAAACTTCTGATGTCAACACTTACGAAGCCGTAGGAGACCAGATCACTTATACCATAGTGGTCGAAAACACCGGCAATGTGACCTTGTCCGATGTGGAAGTGATCGATCCACTTACCGGTATGACGGAAGACATTGACTCTTTGGCACCGGGAGAAAGCGTCACCTTTACGGAAGTTTATGCCGTAAATCAGGCTGATCTGAATGCCGGACAGATTGAAAATACTGTGACAGGAGCCGGAAGTACTCCGGACGGTGAGCTTGTGGAGGATGACGATTCTGTCATAGTTGATGCCATCCAAGACGGCGAAATTGAGGTAGTGAAAACTGCTGATAAAGCCACTTTCTCAGAAACAGGAGAGGTCATCACCTATACTATTGTGGTCACCAATACTGGAAACGTGACGCTCAGCAGAATCTACGGTGTGGACAACAATACCGGGCTAAGTGGATTTATCCTTACCCTTCAGCCAGGTGAATCCAGAACCTTCACCGAAGCTTATGAAGTGACTCAGGAAGACATGGATAGTGGCTTCGTCTATAACCTGGTAGATGCAAATGGCTATGCTCCTGATGGCAGTCAGGTTGGAGATTCTGACGATGTGACTGTTCTGGGACTTCAAAATCCTGATATATCCATCACCAAGACTGCTAATCCTAAAACCTACGCTGCGCCGGGTGAGGTAATTACCTATACCTTGGTGGTGGAAAATACCGGCAACGTGACGCTGGATGAGGTAACTCTGAAAGATCCAAAAACAGGCTTGACTCGAAATATTGGAAGCTTGGCACCTGCTCAATCCAGTACGGTTACCGTCAACTACACGATTTCTCAGGCAAATGTGGACGCTGGTAAAGTTGACAATATTGCAGAAGTGACAGGAGTGGCTCCGGATAACAGCCGGGCCGAAGACTCTGATGATGAATCGGTGACGGCATTGCTTGATCCTGAGATCAGCATCGAGAAATCTTCCAATGTCTCTGATTACGATGCTCCGGGTGACGTGATCCGATATACTTTGGCAGTGACCAATACCGGCAATGTAACCTTGACGGATGTTTCTGTCAATGATCCTCTGACCGGATTGACTACCAATGTGGGCACCTTGGCTCCGGGAGAATCCACCAATGTCAGGGAAAACTATACCGTCACTCAAGCGGACATCAATAACGGCTCGATCTATAATCAGGCTACTGCCGTTGGGGATACTCCGCAGAACACGCAAGTCACGGATCAGGATGATTTGACTATTGAAGCGATTCAGTTGTCATCCATTGAGATCGTGAAGGAGACCACCCAAACCACCTACGATCAGGCTGGAAATGTGATCTTCTACACCTTGACAGTGACCAATACAGGAAACGTGACCCTCACAGATGTGGTCGTCACTGACCCATTGACTGAATTGGTTTACAATGCAGGTTCTTTTGCTCCAAATGAAACTAAGCAGGGACAAACCACCTACACCGTCACTCAGGCGGACATGGACAGCGGGGAAATTCTGAACACCGCTACGGTGGTAGGAACAGATCCGAATGAGGAGGAAGTCAGCGATGACGATGAGGTGGTTTCTAAAGCAAACCAAATCGGCGGAATTGAAATCACGAAATTGGCTTCGCCAAAAATCTATTTCGCTGCCGATCAGGTCATCACCTATACGCTGGAAGTGACCAACGTCGGAAATGTGACCCTGACAGATGTGGAAGTGACCGATCCGTTGACCGGTTTGACGGAGACAGTTCCAACTTTATCGCCGGATGAATCACAGCAATTCCAGACCACTTACACCGTAAGTCAGGTAGAAGTGGACGCGGGCTCTGTAACCAATATTGCGACAGCTACCGGTACTACTCCTTATGACGAAGAGGTAGAAGATACCGACAACGAGCAGATTGTGGCCGTCCAAAACGGAGCAATCGAAGTAACCAAAACTTCGAATCCTAAATTCTTCAATGCAGCAGGTGAGGTAATCACTTACACCATTGTGGTAACCAATGTTGGTAATGTGACCCTGGATGATGTGGAAGTATCCGATCCGTTGACCGCGTTTGACGAGACGGTCGGTACTTTGTTGCCGGGTGAAAGCCAGGTATTCACGACCACATATACCCTGACTCAGGAAGATGTCGACAACACTAATCTGGTGAATACAGCCAGTGCCTCAGGCGTAACTCCTGACGGAGAAGTAGTGGAGGACACAGATAATGCAAGAGTATATGTGGTAGGAGCTCCGGCAATAGAGATTGTCAAATCAGCTTCACCTCAGACTTTTGACGAGGCTGGTGATGAGATTTCCTATACGCTTACAGTAACCAACATCGGAAATGAGACTTTGACCGATGTAACAATCACAGATCCACTTACTGATACCGATGAAAATGTTGGCACTTTGGCACCTGCCGAAAGCACCTCCATTACGGTGACATACATCGCCACGCAGGATGACTTGGATGAAGGATTCATCTCCAATACCGCTACAGTAACTGGAATAGATCCTGACAGTGATCCGGTAGAGGACACCGACAATGCCAGAGTTCAGGGATTGAGATCCGGAGCAATCGGCATCGATAAGAAAGCAAACCAATTGATCTTCGACCAAGCTGGAGAAGAGCTCACCTACACGATCACGGTGACCAATGAGGGCAACGTGACTTTGACAAATGTCGAAGTGACCGATCCATTGACAGGTTTGACATGGGCTGTAGGGGAAATGGCACCGGGAGAACAGGTTTCTACAGTGACTTCCTATACAGTGGATCAGAATGATGTAGATGCAGCTTTGGTACTGAATGAAGCTACCGCAACCGGGGAAACTCCTTCCGGAAATGAAGTGACCGATTCCGATGATGCGAGAGTGCTTTCCAGAAGATCAGGTTCTATTTCCGTTGAAAAAGTGCCGCTTCAGAGAACATTTGATGAAACTGACGAAGTCATTGAATACACCTTGACCGTGACGAATACAGGAAATGTGACCTTGGCAAACGTGCAAGTGACCGATCCGCTGACTGGGTTTGACAATGGAGGAGCGCTTACTTTGGCGCCTGGAGCTTCTGAAACTTACACCGTTTCCTACACTGCCACTCAGGCTGATGTGGACGCTGGATTGATCGTGAATCAGGCCACTGCTACCGGAGTTACACCTCCGGGCAGAACTGTGACTGATAACGACAATGCAGTGGTATTGTCCAGAAGAGCTGCTGCTATCGAGCTGACGAAAGAGGCAGATGTGGATACCTACGAAGCGGTAGATGACCTGATCACTTATACGCTGACAGTGACCAATACCGGAAATGTAACCTTGACAAATGTCGAGGTGACCGATCCGCTGACGGCATTTAGCACCGTAGTTCCAAGTTTGACTCCTGCAGATGTGCAGATTTTCACAACCACATACAGCATCACTCAAGAGGATTTGGACAATGGAGAATTGCCAAATACTGCAACCGTAACCGGTACAACACCGGCCGACAGAACGGTAGCTGACACAGATGATGAATTGGTGACAGCCATCCAAAACGGTGAAATCACGGTGACCAAATCTGCCGATGTAAGTACTTACGAGGCGGTGGGTGACGAAATTACCTACACCATTGTGGTTCAAAATACAGGTAATGTGACTTTGTCCAATGTGGAAGTGGCAGATCCATTGACAGGTTTGACCGAGACTGTTCAGACTTTGGCACCTGGAGAAAGCAGAACTTACACTGCCGTCTATGCGGTAGATCAGGATGATATCGATGCGGGTCAGGTAGAAAATACTGCCTCAGGCACTGGCGAAACTCCAGCTGGCGAAACCGTGGAAGACGAGGATTCTGTGGTAGTGGAAGCTACGCAAACACCAGAAATCGATCTGGTCAAAGAAGCTGACAAGGCTACTTATTCCACTGCCGGTGAGGTGATCATCTACACAGTGACTATCACTAATACCGGAAATGTGACCCTGAATACCTTGGAAGTCACAGATCCACTGACAGGTGCCGATGAGCCGATCAATACCTTGTCGCCGGGCGCAAGTCTGTCCAAAGATTTTCCATACACCGTCACTCAGGCGGATGTGGACAATGGACAGATCGATAACACGGCAAGTGTGACGGCTTTGGATCCTAATGATGACACAGTAGAAGACAGTGATAATGTGACCGTGGATGCGATCCAGCAGGGAGAGATCGAGTTGACCAAATCAGCAAATGTCTCCACCTACGATGAAGCAGGGGATGTGATCAGATATACCGTGGTGATCACGAACACCGGAAATGTGACGCTGACAGATGTGAATGTGACAGATCCATTGGTGAATTTGGATCAAACCTATCCATCCATGGCTCCGGGTCAGAGCTATACCTTGACCAGCCGATACACGGTGACTCAAGCTGACGTCGACAATGGCCAAATTGACAATACAGCAAGTGTAACCGGTAATTCTCCAAATCCCGCCACTGTATCTGACGAAGATGATGTGACGGTAATTGCAGAGCAAAGCCCGGCTATTCTCCTTGAAAAAGTGGCGAATGTGGCAACTTACGATACCGCAGGCGATGTGATTACTTACACCGTCACTGTGACCAATACCGGAAATGTGACCTTAACCAATGTGATGGTCACCGATCCATTGACAGGCATGGATGAGACCATTCCAACCTTGGCACCGGACGAAGTGGTGACCTTCATGACTACCTACACGATCCTCCAGTCTGATGTGGACGGTGGCTCAGTGATCAATGATGCAAATGTCATTGGCACTCCTCCTACAGGTCCGGACGTGACAGATGAAGCAGCGGTTGAGGTGGTAGCTTTGCAAAGCGGTTCAATTGACCTTGCGAAAACCGCCTCGCCTAGAATCTTCGATGCTCCTGGCGATGTGATTTCCTACACTCTAGTGGTGACCAATACAGGTAACCTGACTTTGACTGATCTCAATCTGGTGGATAGCAAACTTGCCTTGGATGAAGACTTCGGTCCTTTGGCTCCGGGTGAATCAGCAACGTTTACGCCTACTTATACCATTACCCAAGTAGATGTGGATGGTGGAAGAATTGTGAATACTGCCACTGTCACAGGGAATACTTCCGTGGAAGACGGCCTGACCGACACGGATAATGTTACGGTATTCCGTAGAGGTACTCCGGGAATTGAGATTCAGAAGACGGCTTCGCCAAAAGTCTACGAGCGCGCTGGTCAAGTGATCAATTACAACTTGACCGTGACCAATGTGGGTAATCTCACTATTGATAATGTGGTCATCACGGATGATTTAACAGGCTTCTCCGAAAATGTGGGAACCTTGGCTCCGGGAAGTATTTTGATCAGAAACACGACTTACACCGTCACTCAGGCGGATATGGACAGCGGCAGTATTTCCAATATTGCAACTGTCCAAGGCACCGCTTCTAACGCTGAAGTGGTGAGCGATGAGGATGATGAAAAAGTGACGGCTTTGACTGCCGGCTTGTTGACAATCAGCAAAACCCCAAGTCCAAGATTGTACCGTGAAGCCGGTGATCAGATTACCTATACGATTGTGATCCAGAACCGTGGCAATGTGACTTTGAGCAATGTGGTCGTGACCGATCCGCTCACGGGAATGGATGTGGCTGTTGGGGATTTGGCTCTGGGCGCTAGCAGGACTTACACCGAAGTTTACACCATAGAGCAAGGCGATGTGGATGCGGGTTTGGTGAGAAATATTGCCACAGCTACCGGCACCACACCAAAAGGCCGTGACCTGGAAGTGAATGACAATGCAGTGGTGGTAGCCTTGAGAAATGGAGATATCGCGATCCAAAAAACCGCTGATGTTTCCACTTACGATGCGGCAGGCGATGTGATTCCATACACCATCGTGGTGACCAACACCGGCAATGTGACCTTGACAGATGTTACGGTGACCGATCCTCAGACTTCGCTGAATCAGAATGCCGGTACTTTGGCACCGGGCGAAAGTGCTACCGTCTCGACCACTTATACCATCACTCAAGCCGATGTGGATGCTGCGGCATTTGACAATATTGCTACTGCGGCAGGCATTACTCCGGCAGACAGAACTGTGGAGGCAATGGACGACGAGGAAGTGACAGCCATCCTGAATGGGGACATTGATATAGAGAAAGTTTCGGATATCAGCACTTACGATGCAGTAGGACAGACGGCGACTTATACCATTACCGTGACCAATACGGGTAATTTGACTTTGACCAATGTGTTGGTGAAAGATCCAAAAACAGGTTTGGACGAAGTAGTGCCTACCATGGCTCCGGGTGCGTCAGTTACTTATACTACAACACATGTCATTACCCAAGAGGATCTGGATAATGGATTCTACGAAAACATAGCTGGAACACGAGGTACCACACCACAAAATGAAAACGTGGTGGATTTGGACACAGTTCAGATCGACGCTATTCAGGAACCATCCATTGTATTGGAGAAAACTGCCGATGTGGACACCTTCGACGAAGCAGGCGATGTGATCGAATATAGGGTGGTCGTGACCAATGATGGAAACGTGTCCTTGGATAATGTGACTGTTACTGACCCTAAAACTGGATCAAGTAGAGACTTTGGAACACTCGCTCCGGAAGAAACAGCCACTATTACGGTTAGCTACACCGTGACTCAAGCCGATGTCGATAGAGGTTCACTTGAAAATATCGCTTCCGCAACCGGAACAGATCCAGACGGCGGTGAGGTCGAGGATGAAGACGAGTTGATTATCGACGGCATCAAGAACCCATCGATCGCGATTGAGAAGACCACAACAGCGGCGACGTATGCGGAAGCAGGGGATGTGATTCCATACACTTTGATCGTAACCAACACGGGTAACGTAACCTTGACCGATGTGACGGTAGAAGATCCGCTGACCGGTTACTCAGAGAATGTAGGCACGCTAGCTCCTGGCGAAACAGTGACCGTGACGACCGCTTACACCGTCACCCAGGCTGATGTGGACAGCGGAGCGGTTGAAAACATAGCCACAGCGACCGGCACCGATCCAGACGGCGGCGAGACCGAGGGCACAGACGGCACGGTAACCCCTGCGACACAGACCCCGGGCTTGAGTGTGGACAAAGAAGCAAACGTGGACGAATACGCCGCCGCGGGAGACGTGATCCCATACACCATCATTGTGACCAATACCGGCAATGTGACTCTGACCAACGTGAACGGCAGGGATGACCTGACCGGTCTGACCCGAAACTTCGGCACGATGGCACCGGGAGAATCCATCACTGTGACCACCCACTACACGGTGACCCAGGCAGACGTGGACAGCGGAACGATTGTAAACTTTGCGACAGCGACCGGCACAGATCCTGACGGCAACCCTACAGACGGCGGAGACGGAGCAGAAGTGGACGGCATCAAAGATCCTTCGCTGGATGTGATGAAAGCCACCAACGCGACCACCTATACCGAGGCAGGGGAAGAGATCAAGTACGGCATTGTGGTGACCAACACCGGTAACGTGACTTTGACCGATGTGACGGTGGAAGATCCGTTGACCGGACTGACAGAGGACGTGGGCACACTGGCGCCGGGAGAAAGCGCCACCATTATCACGACCTATACCGTGACCCAGGAAGATGTGGACAACGGCACGATCAGCAACTTTGCGACAGCGACCGGCACAGATCCTGACGGCGGAGAAACAGACGGCGGAGACGGTGCCGATGTGGATGCCACCCAGACTCCGGAGATAGAAGTGGTGAAAACCGCCGACCAAACGACTTACGATGAGGCAGGCACAGTGATCAATTACACCCTGGTGGTGACCAATACCGGTAATGTGACCCTGACAGAGGTGACCGTCGAGGATCCGCTGACCGGATTGGATGAGTCCGTCGGCACAGGCACACTTGCACCGGGTGAATCCGCGACAGTCACCACGCCTTACACCATTACCCAACAGGATGTGGATGCTGGCGAAGTGGTCAATACTGCCACTGCGACCGGGACGGATACCAATGACAGCGAGGTAAGCGATGAGGATGAAGTGATCATCACAGCCGACCAGCGCGGAGAGATTGCCATTGACAAGTCTGCGGACGTGACAGGGTACGATACTCCTGGCGATGTGATCACCTATGCCATCCTTGTGACCAACACCGGCAATGTGACCCTCTCAGATGTGACGGTGGAAGATCCGTTGACAGGACTGGATCAGAATATAGGCACCCTGGCACCGGCAGAGACAGTCACGCTGACCGAAAGCTATACGGTGACCCAGACGCAGATCGATGCAGGGCAGGTGGAAAATACTGCCACGGCAGAAGGACTCACTCCGACAGATGAGACCGTAACAGACGAAGATGATGTGACCGTGCTTGCCCTACAGGCAGGAGCCATAGAAGTGAGGAAAACAGCCGTTCCGAGAATCTACGACACAGCCGGAGACGTGATCAGCTATACCCTTGTGGTGACCAATACCGGCAATGTGACCCTGACAGGGGTAACGCTGGAAGATCCGTTGACCGGCTATTCGGAGAACATCGGTACGATGGCACCGAATCAGGTATTGACCTTCACGACAGCCTATACCATTGCGCAGCAAGACCTGGAAAACGGCAATGTATTAAACACCGTGATGGTGGAAGGTACAGCACCGGACAACTCCACGGTGGAAGACGACGACGATGTACGGGTGTTTGCCGATGGCGAGCCGGGCATTGAAATCCTGAAAACCGCCACACCGCTGACCTATGATGTAGCGGGAGAAACGATCAGCTATGAGCTTATCGTGAGCAATGTGGGCAACCTGGAACTTTACGAGGTGGAGATCACCGATCCGCAGGTAATAGATACGCCGATCACACTGGCTACCCTTGCGGTGGGAGAATCGGCTACCTATACGCTTACAAGAGATGTGACCCAGGCCGATATAGACAACGGCTTCTTTACCAATACCGCTTCGGTGACCGCGCATGACATCAATGACAAAGATGTCACAGATACAGACAATGCGATTGTGGTGGCCAGAAGGGCAGGAGGCCTGGAGATTACCAAGTCGGCTTCGCCTAACCTGTTTGATGAGGCGGGTGATGTGATCACCTATACGCTGACCCTGACCAATACGGGCAATGTGACTTTGACCGATGTGCATGTGGTAGATCCGCTGACGGGTCTGGATGCGGTGATACCTACCTTGGTACCGGGTCAAAGCCTGGACAGAACGACCGTACTGACAGTGACCCAGGAGCAGATGGATGCGGGTAGGATTGTCAACAATGCGACAGCCGAAGGAACCACCCCTGCGGGCAGAATCCTGACCGACAATGACCGGGCCGTGGTACTTGGCAGAAGAAGCGGAGAGATCAGTGTGGAGAAAACTGCAAATGACACAGACTACAACAGCGCCGGGGATGTATTGAGCTACAGCATCGTGGTGACCAATACGGGCAATGTGACGCTGACCGATGTGAGGGTGGAAGACCCACTGACAGGCATGGAAGAGGAGATCGACATGCTGGCTCCAGGCGAAAGCCAAAGCTTCACGGCCTATTACACCGTGACGCAGGCAGATGTGGACAGCGGCGAGGTCATGAACACCGTGACCGCAGCAGGCAGAACCCCGATCAACCGCTTAGTGACAGATACAGACGACGCGCTGGTTGAGGGAATCAAAGCACCTAGTCTGGAAGTGGTGAAAACTGCGAATGAAACCACGTACGATGAAGTCGGCGAGGTGATCCCATACACCATTGTGGTGACCAACACAGGCAACGTGACGCTCACCGACGTGACCGTGGACGATAACCTGACAGGCTACACCAACAATGAGGGAACGCTGGAACCGGGAGAATCCGTGACAATAACCACTGACTACACCGTCACCCAAGCAGACCTTGACAACGGCAGCATCACCAACCTTGCCTCAGCCACCGGCACAGATCCTGACGGCGGAACGACCGACGGCGGGGATGGTACGACCATCGACGGAGTTCAAAATCCTGAAATTGATATTGAAAAATCAACGAATGTCACTTCTTATGCCGAGCCGGGAGATGTTGTTCCATTTACGTTGGTAGTTACAAATACAGGAAATGTGACTTTGACTTCCGTGACTGTGTCAGATCCATTGACAGGATACTCTGAAAACTTCGGGCCTTTGGCACCTGAGGCATCCTTTACAACAACCACAAGCTACACAGTGACTCAAGCTGACATTGACAATGGAAGCTTTGTAAATATTGCTACTGTGGTTGGTACTGACCCTGAAGGTGAGGAAGTGGATGATCTAGATGAAGTTCCGGTGAATGGCATTAATAACCCTGGCTTATCTGTTGATAAAGTCGCTGATGTGGATACTTATGTTGAAGCTGGTGATGTGATTCCATATACTATCGTGGTAACCAACACCGGCAACGTGACTTTGAGCAATGTGACGGTAGAAGATCCGTTGACAGGCTTTGAGGAAAATGTAGGAACACTTGCCCCAAGCGAAACAGCTACGGTAACAACTTCCTACACCGTGACCCAGCAGGATGTGGACAACGGCGAGGTGACCAACATCGCAACCGCCACCGGCACCGATCCTGACGGCGGAGAGACCGACGGCACGGATACCAATGTGGTTCCGGGTACGGATGATCCAGGCCTGACCGTGGACAAAGTTGCCGATGTGGCAACCTACTCCGAAGCTGGCGA